>NZ_ANHY01000010.1 GCF_000315795.1 Caenispirillum salinarum AK4 | reverse complement strand
CGCAGCCGCCGGCCCGTCCCGAGCCGGCTCCGGCGCCCGCCGCGCCGCCGGCCCCGGCCGAGGCTCCGGCGCCCGTTCCCGCGCCGGCCAGCCAGCCGGTGGGCGAGGGCGGCGTGTCGGGTGCCGGGTCGACGGCCGCGCAGGGCACGGCGGAGGCCCGGACAGGCGGCGGGACACCGGGAGAGCGCCGGGACTACATCGCCCTCATCCAGACCTGGCTGGAGCGCCACAAGGAATATCCCCGCCGTGCCCGTCTGCGCCGCCAGGAGGGGACGGTGGTGCTGCGCTTCGTCATCGATCGCCAGGGTGCCGTGCTCAGCCACCGCATCGAGCGGGGCTCCGGCCACAGCGCCCTGGATGACGAGGTGGAGAAGATGATCCGCCGCGCGTCTCCCCTGCCGGCCATGCCGCCGGGAGTGGCCGGCGAGACGCTTGAGATCGCCGTTCCGGTCGTCTTCGCGTTGCGGTAGGGCGAGGGGCGAGGGGAGAAAAGCGGCCGGGGCGGACCCTTGCCCCGGTCGCCCGGAGCGCCGCCTCAGTCCCAGTGCAGTACCAGCTTTTCCCGCCACGCGAAGCGGCGCAGGTGGTCGTCGACGACGTGCTTGATGCGCTCCAGCCCGTCCGACGTGTCGGCCGTCGCCTCCACGGCCAGGGCACCGCCCTCGGCCCGCATCCGGCAGGTGCCCCAGGGGAAGTGCGCCAGCCCTTCCGGCGGCGTGGCATCGGCCGCGTAATCCACCCTGATCTTGTGGGCGAAGTGCTTGCTCAACTGCCCGAGGTAGCGGGCGGCCGCCGGGGTTTCGGCGCGCGCCGCGGCGGTGAAGGTCTCCTGCGTCATGGAATGTCCTCTTGATCTCTGATGGCGCCGGCGGCCACGCCGTCGGTCACGACGATGGGCCGGCCGTGGGAACAGGTCTCGATGCGGGCGGTCACGCCGAAGGCCCGGCGGAGCACGGCCGGCGTCAGCGCTTCGGCGGGTGGGCCGGCGGCGATCAGCCCCTCGCCGAGCACGACCACGCGGTCGCAGAACCGCAACGCAAGGTTGATGTCGTGGATCGCGACCAGGGCGATGGCCCGACGATCGCGCGCCTCGCCGCGCACACGCTCCAGGACGGAGAGCTGCCAGCGCAGGTCCAGCGCGCTGGTGGGTTCGTCGAGCAGCATCAGCCGCGGCGCCCGCACCAGCACCTGCGCCAGGCCGATCATCTGCCGCTGCCCGCCCGACAGGGCGCCGAGCGGCCGCATGGCCAGGTCGGTGACGGCCATGTCGGCAAGGACGGCCTCGATGCGCTGGTCGGCGCGGGCTCGGGTCAGTTCCGGCCAGGTGGCCCGCAAGGCGCTCAGCAGGACCTCGTAGACCGCCAGCGAACTCGGGCGCATCACCGTCTGGGGCAGATAGCCGACAAGGCGGGCTCGCAGGGCCGGCGACAGTCGGCGCAGGTCGTGGTCGCCGAGCCGCGTGTGCCCGGTCCCGCCGATCAGTCCAGCCAGTGTCTTGAGCAGCGTCGACTTTCCCGAGCCGTTGGCTCCGATGAGCCCGACGACGGTGCCGGGCGGCACCGGCGGCAGGGTCAGGCCGTCGATCACGCGCCGGCGGCCGTATCCGGCGACGATGTCCGCGATGTGCAGCCCCTCCGTCATGGCCGGCGCCTCTGGAGGAGGATCAGGGCCACGAAGGCGGGGATGCCGACCAGCGCCGTGACGATGCCCACCGGCAGCACCAGGCCCGGCACCAGGCTCTTGCTCACCACCGACGACAGCGACAGCACCAGGGCACCGCCCAGGGCCGCGCCGGGAAGATAGAATCGGTGATCCTCGCCGAGCGCCAGCCGGGCGATGTGCGGACCGACGAGACCGATGAAGCTGATGGTCCCGACGAACGACAGCGCCACCCCGGCCAGCAGGCTCACCCGCAGAAGCACAAGGACCCGCATGCGCCCGACGGCGATGCCCAGCGCCCGGGCATGCTCCTCGCCGGCGCGCAGGGCGGTCATGGCCCAGACGTGCCGCATGGCCCAGGGAAAACACAGGGCCACCACGGCGGCCAGCAGGCCGACCGTACTCCAGGTGGAGCGGCCCAGGCTGCCCATGGTCCAGAACACGATCTGCTGCAGGGCATCGGCCGAGGCCAGGAACTGCACCAGCCACAAAAGGGCGTTGAGCACGAAGACCATGGCAATGCCGAACAGGATCAGGCTCTCGCCTCCGCCGTCGAGGCCCTGCGTGCGGGCAAGTGCCTGCACGACCACGGTCGCCGCCATGGCGAAGGCGAAAGCGGTCACGGCCACCGTCCACTCGGGGCCGACGACGGGAATATGGAAGCCGGCGACGATGGCGATCGCCGCGCCCAGCGTGGCGGCGTTGGAGATGCCGAGCGTGAAGGGGCTCGCCAGCGGATTGGCGAGCACGGTCTGCATTTCCGCGCCCGCCAGGCCGAGCGCGGCGCCGACAAGAACCGCCATCAGCGCCTGCGGCAGGCGCACGTCCCACAGGATGACGCGCACGCCCACCTCGGCCGCCGCCGGGTCCCACAGCCCGGCCAGCACGGTCCCGAGCGGCATGTCCGACGCGCCGGTCGCAAGGTCGAGCAGCAGCGACCCCGCCAGGGCCGCCGCCAGTCCGATCAGGGTCAGCGTCCGTCCCCGGGTGCGGCGGGCGTAGGCGCGTCCCAACGCCGAGGTCGCGGCCACGCTCATGGCGCGTCGGTCCAGTAGGTTCCGTGCAGGGCCACCGGCTGGAAGCGCAGCATGACGGCCTCCAGGGTCTCCGTCGGGTCCAGGTCGGCGAAGACCTCGGGGTGAATCCACTTGGCGAGCAGGTGCAGGGCGACCACGTTGAAGGGTCCGTGGAAGAAGTGGTGCCAGACGGCATGGGCGCGGCCGGTCCGCACGGCATCCAGGTCGCGCACGCCGGTCCGGTCCAGGGCGTCGGCGAAGCTCTGGCGTGCCAGGTCGGCGGGAACGCCGGGGCCGAGGACGATGCGTCCGGCGGCATGGCCGTCGGCGGCGCGGCTGCCGATGGCGGTGCCGATGTAGACGTCGGGCTGGTTGGTCAGCAGGTACTCGATGCTGACGATGCCCGTGCGGCCTGGGATCAGCGGCTGGGCCATGTTCCGGCCGCCGGCGGCCTCGATCATGGTCGCCAGCACGCCGTGACCGACGCTGGCGCAGCAGTCGAGCCCAAGTCCCACACGGTTCTCCAGAAAGACGTCCGGCCGTTCCGTCACGCCCTCCAGCGCCGTCAGGATGCGCTCCCGCGCGGCCTCGTTCGCCTTCAGGAAGGCGGCGGCTTCGTCGTGCCGGCCGAGCGCCTCGCCCAGCAACGCCATGCTGGGCGGCGTGTTCGTCAGCGGGTCGAGGAAGAAGTCGGTGAAGATGACGGGAATGCCGGCCGCCTCCAGCTGCGCCAGCACGGTCGTATGATCGGTGCCGGGGCCGTGGCCGGCGAGCCCGAACACCACCAGGTCGGGGTCGAGGGCAATGGTCTTCTCGACGCTGAAGCTGTCGGGCGACACCTGCCCGACGGCCTCGATCCCCTCGATCTCGGGATAGGCCTCGCGCCAGAGCGCGTAGCCGTCCGGGTCGAGCACGGCGAAGTCGCCCATCATTCCCACCACCCGGCGCAGCGGCGCCTCGCGGTCGAGGATGGCAATGGCCGAGACGAGGCGCCCCTCGCCAAGGACGATGCGGTCCACCTGCTCCGGCAGGGTGACCGTCCGCCCGGCCACGTCGACGACCGTGCGGCTCTGTGCCGACGCCGTGGCCGGGAGCGCCGCGAGCAGGACGACCGCCGCCGCCAGAAAGAGACCCAGGGTCCGTGTCATGTCTTGGCCCTCGCATGGAAATGGGGCGGCCCGGGCGGCTGAACGCCGGCCGGACCGCCGATCGGTGAATGTCAGAAGCGGATGGTCGACGACAGCAGGAACGACCGGCCGGGGTCGAGGACGGGCGTCACGCGCGCCGTTTCGCCGAACGACGCCCGGCTGACGTAGGCTTCGTCGAAGACGTTGTTGGCCTCGGCCCGCAGGGTCACATGGGGCGACAGGGCATCCGGGCTCCATTCGGCGAACAGGTCGACGACGGTGTAGCTGTCCAGGTCGTCGAAGCCGTTGGCCTGGAGGTCCTCGTGCTCGAAGGCGAAGGCGTGTTCGGCCGAGGCGCCCACCTGCAGGTCAAGCGGATCAAAGGCATAGTGGCCGCTGACCGTCAGCACGTCGCCGATGGCCGTGCCCATGTTGTAGTCGTTGGGCAGGGCGATACGGTCGCCGTAGGTGATGTCGGTGTGGGTGTACTTGGCGCTGACCGCCCCGGCGGCGCCGGTGTAGGAGGCGATCAGGTCGAAGCCCCGGCTTTCCAGGTCCTCGCCGTTGATGCGGGTCGTCGTGCCATAGTTCCAGTCCATGACGTCGCGCATGAGGGTCTGGAAGTATGCGCCCTCGAAGGCGAAGCCCTGGTGCTCCGTCCGCAGGCCGGCCCGAAGGTTGTGGGCCCGGGTCGGCTCCAGGTCCTGCGCGTAGGTGTAGTCGCGGGCGTGGAACAGGGCCGTCTCCGACGGCTCGAGCCCGCCCCAGACGTAGCTGTAGCCGCCGAACAGCGCGAGCCAGTCGGTCGCCTGGTACTCGGCCGAGAGGTTGGGGCTGAGGCCGGCGTTCTCGAAGGTCTGGCCGTCCACCGCTTCGTACCGCTGCACGTCGCCGCGCAGGCCCGCCGAGACCGCCAGCCGGTCCACCGGCACCAGCCGCGCCTGGGCGAAAAGGCCGGCCTGAAGGATCTCCTCCGACACGTCGGTGGGGAAGTGGAAGCGTTCCACGGTCATGTCGTCATGAGCGAAGTCGGCGCCGACCGTCAGGCTGCCGAGTGGCACCTGGAAGGTGTTCTGCACCGTGCCACCGATGGTCTCGACCTCGGAATTGAAGTCGCCGGACGGCCGCGTGTAGCCGCTTTCGTTCGGGCGGTTCAGTTCATAGACGTTGTAGTAGAGCTTGACCTCGGGGTCGAACAGCGCCGTCGGGGCCGTGGTGGAGTATTCGGCCGTCAGCGTTGTGCGCGTCAGGTCGTTGCGGTTCAGGTCGGCGGTGACGAAGCCCATGTTCGGGCGCAGGCGGCGGATGGTGTCGTCGTTGAGGTATTCGGCGGTGACCTTCACGGCGTGCCCGTCCGGCGACTCGTACCCGACCTTGCCCAGCACGTTGACCAGGTTCGTGCCGGTGCCCGTCTCCTCGGTGCCGTTTCCGTTCTCGTAGTTGTCGCCGTGCTCGCGCGTGACGATGCCCAGCACGTCGAAGCCCTGGGCGGCGCCATAGCCCGCGACCGTGCCGCGGATTGCGTCGGGGTTGGTGTCGTAGGTGGTCGTGACGCGGCCCCCGACGGAGGCGCCGGGCATCAGCAGGTCGGCGGCGTCCTTCGTCTCGAAAGCGACCGACCCGCCGACCGCGCCGAACCCGGCGTCAGCCGGGGCGACGCCCGGGTTGACCTCCACCGCCTTGAGAAGGCTGGGGTCGAGGAACAGGTTGCCGTTGTGGTGCCACACGTTGTTGTGCTGGCGCGCGCCGTCAATGGTGACGTTCAGCTTGCTCTGGCCGATGCCGTGGACGTAAAGCTTTTGCGCTGCGATGCTGCCGCCCGATACCGCGACCGCCGGCTGATCCGAGAACAGGTCGCGCAGCGTCTGCGGCTGCTCCCGCTCGATGTCCTCAGGCCCCAGGCGGATCGGCTGCGCCGGCGCCGGCACGGCGTCCTCGACGGTGACCGGGTTCAGGGTCACGTCCGCCGCCGCCGTCTCCTGCGCCGACGCCGCGGCAGACAGGCCGCCGGACGCCAGGGCGGTGGTGGTGAGCAGGGCGGCAAGCCGCCGCCGGGCCGTGCGTCTCGTGTCGATCATCATCTTTCTCATCCCTCGCCGCGCGAACCGCTCCCGCAGTGTCGGCTCGACCGCGTACCGCTCTCGTGTTAATAATGCAAGTCACTCTCAATTCGGAAGCGCAGAGTGCCTTGAAGCCGGTATCCTGTATAGGGCTTTGCGGGCATCGCGGCTTTTGCGGAGCGGTCAAATGCGTTTGCACGCCGATCAAAATGCAGCGGACGGCGCGGTGTCGTGGCAGGACATCGCCGCCCTCGCGCGGCAGCCCGACGTCCATCTGGTGGCCCCGGACCTGCGGCCGTCGGACCCGGCCCTGCGCGGCCTGTTCACCCGCCGCGGCCTGCGCAGCGGCCTGGGCCTGCACATGTCGGACGCCGTCGACCTGCATGACCTGACCACACGCGCGGTGGGGCGGCCCGGCATCACGGTGACCCTGTTCCTGACCGGCCGGGCGGCGATTTCCCTTGGCGACCGCGCGCATGAGGTGGGAGCCCGCCCCGACGTGGCGGGGCAGCCCATGCCGACGGCGGTCATCTATTCCATGACGGAGCCCGACGTCTTCGAACGGCGCGGGATTCGCGGCGAGCATCTGCGCAAGGTGGGTATCACGATCCCGCCCGGCTGGCTGGGCGAGGCGGGCCTCGACGCCGGCGCCGCCGGGCTCGCCCAGCGCCTGGAGCGGACCCACGGCGCCTTGCTCGCCGTGCCGGTGTCGCCCGACCTGGCGCGGCTGGCCGGCGTGATGCTGGCCGATCTGCCCGGAGGCGCTCCGTGCTGCGGCCTGATGCAGGAGGCGCGCGCTTTCGAACTGCTGGCCCGCGTGTTCGGCCTGGCGGCGACGGGCGGAGAGGCGCCAACGCCAAAGGCTCCGCCCCGCGCGGAGGCGCGGCTGCGGGCGGCACAGCAGTACATGGCGGCGCATCTGGAGGACGAGATGACCCTGGCCGAGGTCGCCGCCGCCGCCTGCGTCAGCGTCAGCACGTTGCAGCGCCTGTTCCGCGAGCGGCTGGGACTGCCCGTGTGGGACTACCTGCGGCGCCTGCGCCTCGACCAGGCCCGCCGGTTCCTGGAGCGGGGCGAGGGATCGGTGACGGAGGCCGCCTTCCGGGCCGGCTACACGTCGCCGGCCAACTTCGCGACGGCCTTCAAGCGCGCCTACGGCATGCCGCCCAGCCGCTGCCGCAGGTAGGAGCGGAAAGGGCGCCGCGGGTCAGGCCAGCGGCGGGCTGCGGTAGAGGGTCACCCGGATGCCGCCGTGCGGCACCGGCGGCCCGGCCGGCTCGAGCGGGAGATCGGTGGCGCGCGCCAGGGTCTCGTCGCTGGTCAGAAGGCCGACCCGCCAGCCGGCGAAGCGCTCCCGCAGCGTGCGCCCCAGCGCCCGGTACAGGGGCGTCAGCGTCTTGCGGTCGCCGATGCGGGCGCCATAGGGCGGATTGACCATCACCAGCCCCGGCCCGGTTGTCTCCGGCGGCGCGACGTCGCTGACGGCCCGTTCGCGGAAGTCGGTCCAGGCGGACACGCCCGCGCGCCCGGCATTCTCGCGGCTCATGCGCACGGCCCCGGCGTCGCGGTCGCTGCCGAAGAAACGGGGTTCCGCGGGCGGCGCTTTCGGCGCCCCGGCCGTGGCGCGCATGTCGGCCCAGGCGGCGGGATCGAACGTCGCCAACTGCTCGAAGGCGAAGGCGCGGGACCGGCCCGGCACCAGCCCGGCGGCGATCTCCGCGGCCTCCAGGATGAAGGTGCCCGAGCCGCACATGGGGTCCACCACCGGCATGGTGCTGCCAAAGCCGCACTGACGCAGGAACATCGCGGCCATGGTTTCGCGCAGGGGCGCCTTGCTGACGGCTTCCTTGTGGCCGCGGCGGTGCAGGGGCTCGCCGGAGGTGTCGATGCTGATGGTGCAGACGTCGTTTTCGATGCGCGCCTTCACGACCACCGCCGCCTCGGCCGAGACGGGGACGCCCAGTTCCGCCTGCATCGCGTGCGTGATGCGCTGTGCGGCGGCGCCGGCATGGTAGATGCGCGAGCCTTTGCAGGCGGCCTCCACCCGCACCGGAACGTCGGGTCGCAGCACGTCCGCCCAGGGAAAGCGGCGGGCGCGCTTGTCCAGTTGCGCCAGATGGAAGGCGCGGAAGGACCCCACGCGGGCCAGCACGCGGCTGGCGCCGCGCAGGACCAGGTTGGCGCGCCACACGGCCGCCCAGCCGCCGCGCACAGTGACGCCGCCGGGGACGACCCGGGGCGCGCGGAACCCCTGTTCCACGGCTTCGGCGCGCAGGGTGTCTTCCAGGCCCGGCAGGGTCACCAGGAAGATGTCGAGATCGCTGTCGGAGGTCATGGCGCCTGCATAGCGCGAAGCCGCCCGGCCGTCGACAGCTTTCGCCGCGAAGGGTCTCAGGCGCCGGCGGGGCGTGTCGCGACCAGGAAGCGCACGCCCTGGTCGCCCACCTGTTCCACATGGTCCTGGCTGCCCGGCACCTCGATGGTGTCGCCGGGGCGGCAGACGGTGGAATAGCCGGGACCGGAAACGGTCATCTCGCCGTCGAGGATGTAGAGGTAGAGGTCCACGTCGTGGGTGTGGGTGTCGTTCAGCCGGTGCGGCGTCCAGGTCTTTTCCACGGGCGCGTCGTAGCCCTTGGTTTCGAGGCTCTGGTGGTAGGCCTGGACGGACATGGCGGCGTCTCCCTGACGGTTTTCGTTTTGGCCGATGATAGACCATTCGCCCCGCTTGGGTATAGCCGCCGCGTCGGGACCGCCCGCCGCCGCGGCCACCGGTTCTCTCAGGCGCGCCGCGGTTCGTCGGGGCGGTCAGCGGTTGCCGGCCCCCAGCGCCCCAAGCGGGACTCCGTTGATGGTCCGGCCGGTCGCGGGGCTGAAGGTCAGGTCATAGACCAGGGTGTCGGCGCCCGGCGCCTCTGCACGTCCCAGGCCCTTCAGGACCACCAGCACCGGCAGCAACTTCTCCAGGTCCGGCCGGGTGGGCGCCAAGCCGTTGAGGTGCCCGATCAGCATGTCCAGGCCGGCCAGTTCGAAGGTGCCGGAGGCCGTCGGCGGCATCCCCGTCAGGCTGATGTCGGTCACCGTGCCCGAGCCGGTCAGACGAGCCTCGGGCGCGTCGAGGCGCAGATCCTCCAGCACGACCTCCGGCGCGGCCGCGGCGACGGCCTGTTCGGCGGCACGCCTGCGGGCTGCGGCGGTGTCCTGTTGCGCCGCCTGCAGCAGCCCGCTGTAAGGCACCGAGCGCAGCCGCAGGCTCAGGTGCGCGTCCGTGGGCACGGCGCCGACCGGAAGGGCGGAGAGGCTCTCCTCTTCGGCGCGCGCCATGGCCCAGCCGGCGTCCGTCGGGCCGATGCCGCGGCCGGACAGGTTGAGCAGCACGTCGCCCGTTCCGCCGGCGTTGTCGGCCGAGAGGCTCAGCGCGAGCGCGTCGCTGCGGGCGATGAGGGTGCCGTTGCTGGTGACGGTCGCGCCCTCCAGCGACAGGTCAACGCCGGCGCTGGCCCAGTCCATGGCGGCGAACAGGGCCGCGACGGCCTCGTCGGACGGGTCCTCGCCGGTCACACCCGCCATGGCGGCCATGTCCGAGATGGCCATGTAGCTGTTCCAGTCGAGGCCGGCCAGATCCATCGTCAAGGCGGCCCGGTCCAGCGTGAAGCGCTCCGCCGCGCTGTCGATCGGGCCCTCGGGCACGGCCACCAACCCTTCGGCGACGAAGCCGCCGGTGCCGGTCACCGTCGGCTGGCTGTCGTCCAGGTCCTGCGTGACGGCGAGGGAGTCAAGCCGCATCACTTCCACCGGATGGCCGGCGCCGCCGGCGTCGGTCACCGTTTCGAAGGCGCGCAGGTTCTTCGCTTCCGCGACGTAGCGGCTGTAGACGTTGAGGTCGGTGTTGAACACCCCCTCGACGCGGGGCGCGTCCATGGCGATCATGCCGCCGTCGAAGCGCACGGTCGGCGCCATGGTGACCGAGGCGGCAAGATGGCGGTCGCCTTCGGGCGCCAGCGTGATGCGGATGAACTCCACCTCTGCCGCACTGTCCGTGCCGGCGCCGAGCGTTACCGCGTCGAGCGCCACGGTCAGCCGGCCGCCGGTGCCGCGCTCCACCTGAGGGGGTGCGCCGACGTGCACCGGCGCGTCCCCGCTGAAGATGCGGAGCAGCTCGGTGATCGGCCGGTCCATGGCATGGTCGGCGCCCAGCGCCTGGAGCAGCGCGGCCTGGAGCGGCTGCGGCCAGTCACCGGTTCCCGCCGCCGGTGCCGGGGTCGCGGCGGGTTGAGGCGCCGGACCCGCGGCGACGGCGCCCAGGGCGTCACGCATCGCCGGCGACAGCGCCGCCTCGGCGTCGGCCAGGCGGGCGCGGACGTCGGCGCGGCTGAAGCGGCCGATGGCCTTGCCCTCCGCCAGCATCTGGGCGAGGCGGCTGTCGGGATGACGGGTGACGATCAAGTCCAGCAGGGCATCGACGTCCCGCAGCATCAGGACCCGGGCCTCGGGGCCCTCCACCTCCATCGCGTCCTGGTTGATGGTCAAGGCCTGCTTGAACAGGTCCTCGGCGCTGTCGGCGGCCAGGACGTCGGGCGCGGTGGCGGCAAGGCAGCCGGCAATCAGTGCGGCAGCGGCGCCGCGCCGGGCGGCGGCAAATCGCAAAGTCATCAGGTCTCCCCCTCTGCGTGGCGCCGCGCTGCGCGGTCCCGTCGCACCGGGGCGCCATGGGGAGAACGGTAGGGTGCCCTCGCAACGGTTGTCAATGATGGGGCGGGGGCTCGAACGGGGACTCACGACAGGGCCGCGGGGACCTCGGCCAGCAGCACCTCCACCCCCGCCGCCTGCAGCCGTTCCGCCATCCCGGGCGGCAGGGGGCGGTTCGTGCAGAACAGGTCGACGTCCGTGATGGACCCGCCGCGCACCACGGCATTGCGGCCGAACTTGGTGTGGTCGGCGATCAGGATGGACCGCCGGCTGTTGGCCAGGATGGCCTCGCGGGCGCGCACCTCCTCCTCGGCGAAGTCCAGCAGGCCGCCCTCGGAATCTATGCCGCCGACGCCGAAGACGCCGAAGTCCACCTTGTACTGCGAGAAGAACTGGTTGACGTCATGCCCCACCACGTCGCGGTAGCGGTTGCGCAGACGCCCGCCGACGATGGTGACCTCAAAGGTCGGATTGCCGCAGCAGGCGGCGGCGACGTTCAGGTTGTTGGTGAAAACGCGCAGGTGGGCGTGGTCGCACAGGGCCTGGGCCACCAGTTCCGGCGTCGTGCCGATGGAGAAGAACAGCGACGCGCCGTCGGGGATGCGCGCCGCCACCATCGCCGCGATGGCGCGCTTTTCCGCCAGGTTCAGGACCTTGCGGTTGTCGTAGGGCAGGTTCTCCCGCTCGATCGGCAATTCCACCCCGCCGTGGCGGCGCCGCAGCACGCCCTGGTCGCACAGCGCGTTGACGTCGCGGCGGATGGTCTGTTCCGTCACGGCGAAATGGGTCGCCAGGCTGTCGATGCTGGCGAAACCCGCCTGGCGCACCTGTTCGGCGATGCGGGCGCGGCGCTCCTGGGGCGTGGTCACGGGTCTGCGATCCTCCGGTCTTCTCGTCGGTCACGAGTTTAGCCGGTTCCTGTTACACCACCATGACGGTTCGATCATGTCCGGATGAAAAAGGGCGCCGTTCGAATGAACGGCGCCCTGAAGGAAGAGGCCGGTCAGGCGGCCGAGGAGTCGCGTGGGGCCGGGGCGGCCTCGGGCTGCGAGCCGGCAGCGGGCTCGCCCAGGACGGCGGCGTACAGTTCCTTGTTGCCCAGCACGCCGACGGCACGGCCGTCTTCTTCCACCACCAGGGGCGCGGCGGTGGCGCGGCGGATTTCCATGGCCTCGCGCAGGGTGATGTCGGCCGGCGCGGTGACGACCGTGCCTTCCGCCAGCGCCTGCGGGTCGGCGGCGGCCTGCTCGTAGGGCACGACCGGCGAGGCCTCGTGCGCGGCGCTCTCGGCGGAGACGGCGTGGCCGGCCGCGTCCATGGTGACGCGGGTGTCGGTCTCCGGCTCGGCCACCACGGCCCCGCCCTCGGCGCGCGGCGCGTCGGCCAGCGGCGTCATCACCGAGGACGCCTTGAGCACGTTGACCGGGTTCATGTGGGCGACGAAGTCCGCCACGTAGGCGTCCGCCGGATGCAGGGCGATGTCCTCGGGCGTGCCGTACTGCACCACCTTGCCGCTTTCCATGATGGCGATGCGGCTGCCCAGCTTCATGGCCTCGTCCAGGTCGTGGCTGACGAAGATGATGGTCTTCTGAAGCTCTTTCTGCAGCACAAGAAGCTCGTCCTGCAGTTTGTTGCGGATCAGCGGGTCCAGCGCCGAGAACGGCTCGTCCATCAACAGGATCGGCGCATCCTGGGCGAAGGCGCGGGCCAGGCCGACGCGCTGCTGCATGCCGCCGGACAGTTCATGGGCGAAGGCATCGCGCCATTCGGACAGGCCGACCATCGCCAGGCGCTCGTCGACGATGCGGTCGCGCTCCTTCTTCGAGATGCCCTGGACTTCCAGCCCGAAGCCGACGTTCTCGGCCACGGTGCGCCAGGGCAGCAGGGCGAACTGCTGGAACACCATGGCGATGCCCTTGGTGCGCAGGCGCCGCAGCGTCTTCACGTCGCAGGAGGCGACGTCGACGGACTCGCCGTTGACGTTGACGATCAGCTCGCCGCGCGTGGGCCGGTTCAGGCCGTTGACGCAGCGCAGGAGCGTCGACTTGCCCGAGCCCGACAGGCCCATGAGCACGCAGATCTCGCCCTGGCGGACGTCCAGCGTGGCATCGGACACGCCGACCACGTGGCCGGTCTTTTCCTGGATTTCGGCGCGGCTGCGGCCTTCGTCCATCAGCTTGATGGCGGGCGCCGGCTTCTTGCCGAAGACGACGTCGATGTGGCGGAAGGAAACGGCGGTGTCGGTCATCGGGCGGCCTTTCGCTCGGGCTGCTTGCAGACACGGTCGAGGATGATGGCGAGGATCACGATGGACAGCCCCGCTTCGAAGCCCTGGGCGATGTTCACCGTGTTCAGCGCGCGGACCACGGGCTTGCCCAGGCCGTCGGCGCCCACCAGCGCGGCGATCACCACCATGGACAGCGACAGCATGATGCACTGGGTCAGGCCGGCCATGATGGTCGGCATGGCGTGCGGCAGCTCGATCTTCCACAGCATCTGGCTGCGCGTCGCGCCGAAGCTCTCGCCGGCCTCGATCAGTTGTGTCGGCGTCGAGGACACGCCCAGGTACGTCAGGCGCACCGGCGCCGCAATGGCGAAGATGACGGTGGAGATCAGCCCCGGCACCACGCCCAGCCCGAACAGGATCAGCGTCGGGATCAGGTAGACGAACGTGGGGATGGTCTGCATCAGGTCCAGGATGGGACGGATCACCTGGTACAGCCAGTTGCGGTGGGCCGCGGCGATGCCCAGCGGCACGCCGATCAGCATGCACAGCGCGGTGGCGAACAGGACCAGCGCCAGCGTCTCCATGGTCGCTTCCCAGTAGCCCAGGTTCACGATCAGCAGGAACGACAGCACGATCAGCGCCACCAACTGCCACTTGCGGTGCAGGCCCCAGGCGAGGCCGGCGACCAGCGCGATCAGCACCAGCGGGTTGAACCACAGCAGGATGTCCATGAACCCCTCGATGAGGAAGCCCAGGACGTCGGAAATCGTGTAGAAGACGATCGCGGCGTGCTCGTTGAGCCAGTCCACGAAATCGCTCATCCACGCGCCGAGCGGGATCTTGGAGTCGGTCAGCCAGTCCATGTCCGAATGTCACGTTGTTCAAAAAAAGGGGAGCCGCCGCGCCGGCGAGGGGGTCGGGGAGCGGCGCGGCGGCTCCTGAAGGGCGCCCGGCTTACTCGGCCAGCGACTCCTTCAGGGCGGCCTCGGCGTCGCCGCCGTCAGCCGTGGTCACGCCGTCCAGCCAGGCCAGGGCGGCTTCGGTGTTGTCCTTCAGCCATGCGGTGGCGGCGGCTTCGGGCTTCATGTTTTCGTTGATGATGGACGACATGATCTCGTTTTCCATGGACAGCGAGAAGGTCATGTTGTCGATCAGCTTGCCCAGGTTCGGGCACTCGTCCATGAAGCCTTCGCGGACGTTGGTGTAGACGGTGGCGCCGCCGTAGTTGGGGCCGAAGATGTCGTCACCGCCCGACAGGTACTTCATGTCGATGTTGGCGTTCATCGGGTGCGGCTCCCAGCCCAGGAACACCACCCAGTCGTCGCGCCTGGTGGCGCGGTTGACCTGCGACAGCATGCCCTGCTCGGAGCTTTCCACCAGCTCGAAGTCGCCCAGGCCAAAGGTGTCGTTGTCGATCATGTCCTGGATCAGGCGGTTGCCGTCGTTGCCCGGCTCGATGCCGTAGATCTTGCCGTCCAGCTTGTCCTCGAACTTGGCGATGTCCTGGAAGGACTGCAGGCCGCCTTCGTAGACGTACTCCGGCACGGCCAGGGTGTACTTCGCACCTTCCAGGTTGGCGTCCAGCGTTTCCACCGTGCCGTCTTCCAGATAGGGGCGGATGTCGCCTTCCATGGTGGGCATCCAGTTGCCCAGGAACACGTCCACCTCCTCGTTGGCCATGCTGGCGTAGGTGACCGGCACCGACAGAAGCTCGGTCTCCGGCTCGTAGCCCAGCGCCTCCAGGATGACCGATGCCGTCGCGGTGGTGGCGGTGATGTCGGTCCAGCCGACGTCGGAGAAGGTCACCTGCTTGCACTCGGCCGGATCGGCGGCCTGCGCCGGCGCGGCGGCGATGGTGGCCGTGGCGGCCGCAGCCAGCAGGGTCCCGGTTAGGGTGGTGGCGCGGCGGGCGGTGTTGGTCGTCATGGTCAAACTCGTCTCCTTGGGTTGTCGAGGGCCCACCGCCTTTGACGCGCGTCCGCCTCACCCTGGAGGCGCGACGGCGGCGGGCCGGAAACTCAACTCCTCTGTCCGGTCGTGCGCCCCGGCCGGAACAGGGGCGGGGCGATGCGTGGCGTGAAGCCGGACCGGTCGGCCGAGGGTCCGCGCACGGGCCGCCGGGCGGCGGCCGGGTCACGGGATGCGACGGATGCGAACCCTCTTGCGGCGCCGCTTGGTGCTTGGGGCGGTGCCTCCTGCGTCGAGGAGGCCGGCGCCGCGGCGGCCGGTTTTCTTGATTGACTGTTCAATAAAAAAACGCCAGAGTGCGTTCTGTCAACAGAAAATGCGCCTGCCCCTGAAGTGAGAGACCATGCCGAAAGTCGGGATGCAGCCCCTGAGGCGTAAACAGCTTATCGATGCAACCATTTCCGCCATTCATGAAAATGGCTATGCGGATGCGACCGTGGCGCGGATCGCCAGGAAGGCCGGCATGTCTTCCGGCATCATCGCGCACTATTTCGGCGGCAAGCATGAACTTCTGGCCGCGACCATGCGCAGCCTTTTGACCGACCTGCGGCGCATGGTGGTCGCGCGGCTGGCCGAAGCGAAAACGCCCGTGGAGCGCGTCGAGGCCGTGGTGCTGGCCAACTTCGATGAAACGCAGAGCGTGCCAGAGGTGGTCGCCTCGTGGCTCGCGTTCTGGGCGCAGGTGCCCCACGACGAGGAACTGGAGCGGCTGCAGCAACTCTATATCCGCCGGCTGCGATCCAACCTGCGGGCCGCCCTGCGCCCGGTCGGCTTCTCCGAGGCCGACCTGGAGGAAGTGACCGAGGTTCTCGGCAGCCTGATCGACGGCATCTGGATGCGGGCCGCCCTGTCGCCCGGCGGACTGGACGTGTCCGCCGCGCGCCGGCGGGTGCTGCAGGTGCTGCATTTCTACCTGGAGACGCGGTGCGTGGCGGCTTGAGAGCCCGCCCGCCGCTTTCCCGACTCACAGCAAACCGAAACGGACGAGACATGACGGATCAGCAGAAGCTGTACATCGGCGGCCAGTACGTGGACGCCACCTCCGGCGAGACCTTCGAAACCCGCAATCCCGCCACCGGCGAGGTGTTGGCGACCATCCAGGCCGCCGGCGCCGCCGACGTGGACCGGGCGGTGGAGGCCGCGCGCGAGGGCTTCCGTGTCTGGTCGGCCATGACGGGCGCCGAGCGCGGCCGCATCCTGAACCGCGCCGCCCGCATCCTGCGCGAGCGCAACGATGAACTGGCCGAACTGGAGACGCTGGACACCGGCCGTCCCATCCAGGAAACCACGGTGGTCGACATCGTCACCGGCGCCGACGCGGTGGAGTACTATGCCGGCATGGCCGCGACCCTGACCGGCGAGCACATTCCGCTGGGGCAGAGCGCCTTCGCCTATACCCGGCGTGAGCCCCTTGGCATCTGCGCAGGCATCGGCGCCTGGAACTATCCCATCCAGATCGCCTGCTGGAAAAGTGCTCCGGCTCTGGCCTGCGGCAACGCCATGATCTTCAAGCCGGCGGAAATGACGCCGCTGACCGCGCTCAAGCTGGCGGAAATCTACACTGAGGCCGGCCTGCCGCCGGGCGTGTTCAACGTGGTGCAGGGCTTCGCCGAGACCGGGCGGGCGCTGACCCGGCACCCCGGCATCGCCAAGGTCTCGCTGACCGGCGAGGTGGGCACGGGCAAGAAGGTGATGGCCGACGCCGCCGGCACCCTCAAGCACGTCACCATGGAGCTGGGCGGCAAGTCGCCGCTCATCGTCTTCGACGACGCCAACCTGGACAACGCGGTCGGCGGCGCCATGATGGGCAACTTCTACAGCCAGGGCGAAATCTGCTCCAACGGCACCCGCGTCTTCGTGCACCGCGACGTGCGCGACGCCTTCCTGGAAAAACTGAAGGCGCGGACGGAAAAGATGGTGATCGGCGACCCGCGCGATCCGGCCACCCACGTCGGCCCCATGATCTCGGCCGAGCACGGGGAGAAGGTCATGGGCTATCTGGAGGCCGGTCGCGCCCAAGGCGCGACGCTGGTCACCGGCGGCCACCGTGTCGAGGTGCCGGGCTGCGAGGCCGGCGTCTTCATCGCCCCCACCGTCTTCGCCGACTGCGGCGACGAGATGGGCATCGTGTGCGAGGAAATCTTCGGCCCCGTCATGAGCGTGTTGACCTTCGACACCGAGGACGAGGTGATCGGCCGCGCCAACGCCACCGACTACGGCCTGTCGGCCGGCGTCTTCACCCGCGACCTGGCGCGCGGCCACCGCGTGGTGGCGCAGCTTGAAGCCGGCACCTGCTGGATCAACGACTACAACATCACGCCCATCGAGATGCCGTTCGGCGGCGTCAAGCAGTCGGGCCTGGGGCGCGAGAACGGCCATGCCGCCATCGAGCACTACAGCCAGGCCAAGAGCGTCTACGTGTCGCTCGGCGACGTCGACGCGCCGTACTGATTTCAGAGAGTGGTTGTACCGATGACCGAGACCTTCGACTACGTGATCGTCGGCGCGGGTTCGGCGGGCTGCGTGCTCGCCGACCGCCTGAGCGCCGAGAGCGGCAACCAGGTGCTTCTGCTGGAGTTCGGCGGCAAGGACAACTCCATCTTCATCCAGATGCCGTCCGCCTTCTCGATCCCGCTGAACATGCCGAAGTTCGACTGGGAGTTCCACAGCGAGCCCGAGCCCGGCCTCAAGGGCCGGCGCATCCACCAGGCCCGCGGCAAGGTGATCGGCGGGTCGTCGTCGATCAACGGCATGGCCTATGTGCGCGGCTGCGCCGGGGACTTCGAGGAATGGGCGGAGCTGGGCGCCACAGGCTGGTCCTATGCCGACGTGCTGCCCTATTTCCAGCGCGCCGAGGACTGCGTCTACGGCGCCGACGCCTATCGCGGCACCGGCGGCCCGGTGGGGGTCGGCAACGGCAACGGCATGAAGAACCCGCTCTACCGCGCCTTCATCGAGGCCGGCAAGCAGGCCGGCTACGGCGAGACGGCCGACTACAACGGCCGCCGCCAGGAAGGCTTCGGCCGCATGGACATGAGTGTGCGCGACGGCGTGCGGTCGTCGACGGCCAACGCCTACCTCAAGCCGGTGCTGTCGCGGCCGAACCTGTCCCTGCGCATGCACGCCCTGACCACGCGCATCCTGTTCGAGGGCCGCAAGGCCGTCGGCGTGGAATACCGGCAGGGGGAAAAGACCGTCACCGTGCGCGCGCGGAAAGAGGTGATCCTGTCGGCCAGCGCCTTCAACTCGCCCAAGCTGCTCATGCTGTCGGGCGTCGGCCCGGCGGCGCACCTGCGCGAGCACGGGATCGAGGTCGTCCACGACTTGGCCGGTGTGGGCAAGAACCTTCAGGACCACCTGGAGGTCTGGGTGCAGCAGCGCTGCACGCAGCCGATCACCCTGAACGGCTGGCTCGGCCCTATCGGGCGGGCGCGCATCGGTGCGCGATGGCTGCTGACGAAGACCGGCCTGGGCGCGACCAACCACTTCGAGGCCAACGGCTACATCCGCAGCCGCGCCGGGCTGAAGTGGCCGGACATCCAGTACCATTTCCTGCCTGGCGCCATCGCCTACGACGGCTCCAGCGCCGTCAAGGGGCACGGCTTCCAGGTTCACCTGGGGCACAACAAGCCCAAGGCCCGCGGTGAAGTGACGCTGCGTTCGGCCGATCCCGCCGCGCCGCCGCGCATGGTGTTCAACTACCTGAACAACGAGGCCGACAAGCAGGGCTTCCGCGCCGGCCTGCGCTTCACGCGGGAAATCTTCGAGCAACCGGCCTTCGCGCCCTACCGCGGCGCCGAGGTCTCGCCGGGCCCCGACGTGGTGCGCGACGACGAGATCGACGACTGGGTGGCAGAGACGGCGGAAACGGCCTACCACCCCGCCGGCTCCTGCCGCATGGGCACGGACGCAGACGCCGTGGTGGACCCCGACGGCCGCGTGCACGGCATGGAGGGACTGCGCGTGATCGACAGCTCCATCATGCCGACGGTCACCAACGGCAACCTGAACGCCCCGACGATCATGCTGGCGGAAAAGCTGGCCGACCGTGTGCTGGGCCGCGATCCGCTGCCGCCGTCCAACGCCGACGTCTTCGTGCCGGACACCTGGCAGACCGCCCAGCGTTGACGCAGGAAACAAGGCGCCGGAGACGATTTCTCCGGCGCCTTGTCCGTTCCGGCTGGTCCTACCGCGCAGGCTGCGCGTCCGCCAGCCCCAGGCGTTCCAGGGCGAAGGCCCAGAGCATGGCGCGTTCCTCCAACGCCTTGAAGCGGCCGCTCTTGCCGCCGTGGCCGGCTTCCATCTCGGTGTGCAGCAGGATGGTCGGGCTGTTGGTGGCGGTCTCGCGCAGGCGGGCGACCCACTTGGCGGGCTCCCAGAAGGTGACGCGCGGGTCGAACAGGCCGGCGGTCACCAGCATGTCTGGATAGGCCTGCGGGCGGACGTTGTCGTAGGGCGAATAGTCGCGCATCCGCTGGAAGGCCTCGGCGTCCTCCACCGGATTGCCCCACTCGCTCCACTCCGGCGGGGTGAGCGGCAGGTCGGGCGACAGCATGGTGTTCAGCACGTCCACGAAGGGCACGATTGCCAGAATGCCGGCGAACAGGTCGGGCCGCCGGTTCGCTACCGCGCCCATCAGCATTCCGCCGGCCGAGCCGCCCATGGCGACGATGCGGCCGGGCCGGGTCAGGCCGCGCGCCACCAGATGATCGGCCACGGCGATGAAGTCGGCAAAGGTATTGGTCTTGTGCTCCAGCTTGCCGTGACGGTACCAGGCGCCGCCGCGCTTGCGACCGCCGCGAACGTGGGCGACGGCCCAGATGGCGCCCCGATCGACCAGGCTCAGCGGTCCCGCGCGGAAGTCGTCGGTGTCGGTGATGCCGTAGGCGCCGTAGCCGTACAGCAGCACCGGCGCGTTTTCCGGCACCGTGTCGCGGTGGCGCAGCAGGGTCACGGGCACCCGCTCTCCGTCCGGCGCCGTCGCCCACTCCAGGTCCACCACATAGGCGTCCGGGTCGTGCCCCGAAGGAATGACCTGCACCTTGCGGACCGTCTGCGCGCCGCTCTCGAGGTCCAGGTCGACGGCGTGGTCGGGACGGCGCGGCGAGGAGGCGTGGAAGCGCGCCGTCGCGGTGTCGTATTCCGGCGCGCCGGCGGTGGTCATGTCGTACAGCGGCTCGTCCCAGGTGACGACGCGCTCGTCGCCCGTCTCCAGGTCGGTGATGACCTGGCGGGGGACGCACTCCACCACCTCGCGCCGGACCATGTGGCGGCGGAACAGCGACAGCCCGCCGATGTAGCGGCCCGGCCGGTGCGGCACAAGGTCGTGCCACGTGCCGGGGCTGGCCGGATCGGCGGTGCAGATGCGGTAGTCCTCGGCGTCCAGGTCGGTGCGGATGACCAGGCGGTCGCGCGGGGCGTCGTGCTCCACCTCGTAGCGCACGCCGTCCTCGCGGGGGCGCACCAGCACGGGCGCGCTGTCCTGCCCATCGGCCTTGAGCAGGCGGATTTCGTCGCTGCCGTGGGTGTGCGCGCTGATGAGGATCAACGCGCGCGAGGCCGTGGCATCGGCGGACAGAAAGCTCTCGCCGTCGCCCTCGAACACCACCACGTCGTCGGAGACCGACGTGCCGAGGCGGTGGCGCAGCACGCGGCGCGTCTTGTGGTCGGCGTCCAGCGGGACATAGGTGACCGTCTCGCCGGCCTCGTCCCAGGCGACGCCGGGGCGTACGTTCTCGATGCGCTCCAGATCGCGGCCGGTTTCGATGTCGCGGATGTGCAGGGTGTAGAACTCGTGCCCCGCCAGGTCGGCGCACCACGCCAGCAGGCGCTGGTCGGGACTGCGGTCCAGGCTGCCCAGCGAGAAGAACGGTGCCTCCGCGGCCTCGGCATTGGCGTCGAGCACTACCTGCTCCGGGCCGCCGTCGACGGGGCGGCGGACGAAGACCGGATAATCGCGCCCCGCCTCGAACCGGCGCCAGTATTCGAAGGCGCCGTCCTTGAGGGGCACGCTGTCGTCGTCTTCCGCGATGCGCCCGCGCATCTCCGCCACCAGCGTATCCCGCAGCGGCGCATTGGTCGCCATCCAGGCCTCGGTGAAGGCGTTTTCGGCCTTCAGGTGCTCCATCATGGCCGGCGAGATCACCGAGGGGTCCTTCAGGTAGGCCATGGCGCCCGGCGGACGCATCCAGGCGTAGGGGTCCTCGGTGGTGAAGCGGCCGTCGTGATAGCTGCGGGTTTCCACGTCGCGCGGTGGAGTCGGCGGGGTCGCGGCGGCACGGTCGGTCAAGGATCGGGTCTCCTGAAGATGAAAAGGCTTTCCGGCTCAACATGGTGCATGGACGGGCCTTCGGGCAACGCCCGCCGGGTTGTCGAAGTTACTTGCAGGCACGCCGAACCGCCCGAGGAGGCCGTCATGACCCGTTGCCGCCTGCTTGCCGCCGCCCTGCTGCTGCTTCCTGTGCCACTTCTCGCCCAGACGGCCGAGGGGCTGGACGCCACCGACCTGCGGCTGGTGGAGCAGGCCGACAACGGCATCACCTGGCCCGACGACTGGGCGCTGCCGGCGGACTACGGCCGCGGCGAAAGCCTGATTGCAGTGGTGCGCGGGATGCCAGTGGTGGGGTCCCTCGGCCGTCCCCTCGGCGAGGTGGAGGGCGTTCTGGCCGGTCGCGACGGCCGGGCGCGGGCCCTGGCGGTGGAGACCGACGGCCTGCTGGACCTGGGCGATCCGGTGGTCCTGCCGCTGTCCAAGGCCTCCATGAGCACGACCGGAGACGCCTTCGTCACCACGCTGACGGAACAGGAACTGGAGGCCCTGCCGCGCTGGCGGGACTGATGCGGCTTCGTCCCGGGCCGCGACCCTGTTTACATGGCGCGCCGCTCTGTTAAACCGGAGGGCGAACCAACATCAAGACAGGGAGACGTCCATGACCGGCCTTACCCGCGAGCAGACGGAAGAAATGAAGACCAGCCTGTTCGCGCCCTGGGTCCAGGACCTGAACCTGACCATCGAACACGCCGGCGCCGACCGGGCGGTGGTCCGAATGCCCTTCAGCGAGCGGCTGACCCGCGTCGGCGGCACGGTGTGCGGCCAGGCGATCATGGCGCTGGCCGACACCTCCATGGTGTTCCTGATCTCGGGCGCCTTCGGGGAGTTCCGGCCCATGACCACCGTCACCCAGACCACCAGCTTCATGCGCGCCATCGCCGAGCGCGACGTCATCGCCGAGGCGCGTCTCCTGAAGCTGGGCCGCACCATGGCGTTCGGCGACGTCACCATCCGCGCCGACGGCGAGGACGCGCCGGCCGGCCACGTCTCCAGCACCTACGCCATCATCCCGCAGAAGGGTTAAGCCACGTCCAGGTAATGCAGGCTGAACAGGCCGTCGCCGTCCATCCAGACTCTGCGGTGGGCGAAGCCGGCCTGTTCGGCCAGGGCCTTGAAGCCCTCCACCGTGTACTTGTAGCTGTTCTCGGTGTGGATGGTTTCCGCCTCGGCGAAGGCGAAGGACCGGCCGCAGGCGTGCACCCGCTGGGCACGGCGGCTGATCAGGTGCATCTCGATCCGGCTGTCGTCGGCGTTCCACACGGCCTCGTGGCGGAAATGGCGCGGCTCGAAGCTGCCGGACAGTTCCCGGTTGATGCGGCTGAGCAGGTTCAGGTTGAAGGCCGCCGTCACGCCCCGGGAGTCGTTGTAGGCGGCGCGCAGCACCTCGGCGTCCTTCACCAGGTCGACGCCGATCACCATGCCACCGCCGGTTCCCAGTTGGCGCGCGGCGGTGCGCAGGAACGCCAGCGCGTCGCGAGGCTCGAAATTGCCGATGGTGGAGCCGGGGAAGAAACCCACCCGCCGCCGCCGCGCCGCCGCCGGCGGCAGGGTGATGGGCTGGGTGAAGTCGGCGCAGACGGCGGCCACCTCCACGCCCGGATGGTCCGCGGCCAGCGACACGGCGCTCGCCAGCAGGTGCTCGCGCGAGATGTCGATGGGGATGAAGCCGCCCAGGTCCGGGGCGGCGTCGAGCAGCACGCGCACCTTGGTCAGCGATCCGCAGCCGAACTCCACCAGACAGGCGTCGGAGCCCAGCAGGGCGGCGATTTCGGCGGCGTGGGCGCGCAGCAGCGCCACCTCGGTCCGCGTCGGGTAGTATTCCGGCAACGCGCAGATGGCGTCGAACAGGCGCGAGCCGCGCTCGTCGTAGAAGTACTTGGGCGGGATCGCCTTGCGCGCCGCGCCCAGGCCCGTAATGACGTCGTGCTGAAAGGTGTCGGCGTCGTGGCCGTAGTCGATGAAGTCCGCCAGTACCTCGGGAATGTCGGGCACTGTCGGGCTTACGGTGTCGCGGGTCTCGCGCGGCATCAACAGTCCTCCGCCAGGCGCACGCCGCTGAAGGCCCAGCGTTCGTGCGGATAGAAGAAGTTGCGGTAGGTCGGGCGCAGATGGCCGGCGGGGGTGGCGCAGCATCCGCCGCGCAGGACCATCTGGCTGCTCATGAACTTGCCGTTGTACTCGCCCAGCGTTCCGGCGGGGGGGCGGTACCCGGGGTAGGGGCGGTAGGGGCTGCCCGTCCACTCCCACACGTCGCCGAACATCTGCACCGGCCCGACGGCCGCGGGGGCGGGGCGGGGCGTCAGCGCATCGCGGGCGGGGTGGACGAGGAAATGCCCCTCGACCGGCAGGCCGGCGGCGACGGCTTCCCATTCCTCTTCCGTCGGCAGGCGGGCGCCGGCCCAGCGGGCGTAGGCGTCGGCCTCGTAGAAGGAGATATGTACCACCGGCGCGGCCGGGTCGATGGGGCCGGTGCCCGTCAGCCCGTACTGCAACCAGCCGCCGCCGCCGTCACCGTCGCGCACCCAGTACTCCGGCGCCTGCCAGCCTTCCGCCTGCACGGTGCCCCAGCCGTCCATGAGCCACAGGTCGGGACGCTCGTAGCCGCCGTCCTGCATGAAGGCGAGCCACTCGCCGTTGGTGACGCAGCGCGACGCAATGCGGAACGGGCGCAGCAGGGCGTCGTGGCGCGGTCCCTCGTTGTCGAAGGCGAAGCCCGGCGCTCCGTGGCCGATGCCGACGATGCCGCCGGGATGCTCGTGCCAGCGCAGCGCCGCCGCCGCCCCGGAGGCAGCCGGCGCGGCCTCGGCCGGGCGGTAGGCGGGCCGCAGGGGATTACGCGAGAACAGGTCCAGGATGTCCATCAGGATCAGTTCCTGGTGCTGCTCCTCGTGCGCCAGACCGATCTCCAGCACCGGCAGCATGGCGGCCAGCGTGTCGGGCTCGGCAATGGCGAGGAGGCGGTCCATGTCCGCGTCGATGGCGCGACGGTACGCATACACGTCATCCAGCGGCGGGCGGGTCAGCAGGCCCCGTTCCGGGCGCGGCTGGCGGGGTCCGGCACCCCAGTAATAGCTGTTGAAGAGAAAGGGGAAATCCGGGTGGAAGGGCTTCCGCCTGGGAAAGACCTCGCGCAGGATGAAGGTCTCGAAGAACCAGGTCACGTGCGCGATGTGCCATTTGGTGGGGCTGCACTCGGTGCGGGGCTGCACCTGCATGTCCTCCGGGGACAGGCGGGCGGCCAGGTCCTCCGTCCGTTTGCGGACCGCAGCATAGCGGGCACGGAGGGAATCGCGGTCGGCGTGCGCCGGCTCGGCAGGGTGCGCGGCCGGCGTCCCGGTCCGGTCGTCGTCCAACATCGGCGGAGGCCCCCTCTCTGCTGAAGATGTCGATGCCTCCACAACGTCAGCGGGGACCCCCGGTTGCGCGAAACCTGCGGCCCCCGGTCATTTCATTGCGTCGTCCAGCACGCCGATAAGCCGGTCGATCTCGTCGCCGGTGTTGTAGTGGGCCATGGAGACGCGCACGACACCGCCGTTGCGGTCCGCGTCCAGCGCCGGGATCAGGCGCTTGGCATAGAAGTCGCCGAAACGGATGCCGATGCCGTGGCGTTCCACCTGGCGCACGATGTCCTCCGAGGGACGCCCGCCGACCGTGAAGCTGATGGTCGGCACACGATCGCCGTTGCCGACGCGGGACCGCCCGATGATCCGCACGTCGGGCCGGTCGCGCAGGTACGACAGCAGCCGCTCCGACAGCGCGTCCTCGTGGGCCGTGAAGGCGTCGAAGGCGGCCGCCATCAGCGCGCGATCGTCTCCCTCAGCCCCGAGTGCGCGGCCCGTGTCCGTCAGGTAGTCGACAATGCCGCCGCAGCCGTGAACCAGCTCGTAGTTCACGCTGCCGGGCTGCAGCTTCCCGGGCGTGTCGGTGATGAAATAGTGGTTGAGGCCGGGCAGGGCCTCCAGCAGGTCGCGGTCCGCCCACATGGCCGCGTAGTGGGGCCCGAAGGTCTTGTAGAAGCTGAGCACGTAGACGTCCGCGCCGCTCGCCTGCACGTCCACCAGCCGGTGCGGCGCGTAGCCGACGCCGTCCACGCAAAGCCGCGCGCCGGCGGCATGGACCCGCCGAGCCACCTCCGCCACCGGCACGACGGTGCCCAGGATGTTGGAGCAGTGTGTCACCGCCACCCAGGTGGTGCGGTCGGAGAGCAGGGCGTCCAGGTCCTCAAGCTCCAGGTCCATGCTGTCGCGGTTCACCCGCCACTCGCGGATCACCGCACCCGCCCTTTCCAGCCGGCGCCAGGGGCCGACGTTGGCCTCGTGGTCGATGTCGGTGACGATGATCTCGTCGCCCGGCCGCACCGACGGCTCCAGCGCCTCGCCGAGCAGGTGCAGCAGCAGCGTCGTCGAGCCGCCCATGACCACCTCGTCGGTGTGCGGCGCGTTGAGCAGCCGCCCCACCGCCGCCTGCGCCGCCGACACCTTCTCCGCCGCATCCGCCGAGGGCCGGTACGAGGCACCGAGCTGCACGCTGGTGGTCAGCATGTACTCGGCAACGCGGTCCGCCACCCGCTTCAGCACCGCCGATCCGCCGGCGTTGTCCAGGAACACGAAGCCGTCCGCCAGCGCAGGAAATTCCCGGCGCCGGGCGTCGAGGTCCAGACGGCGGGCGGTGGCGGCGTGAGTCATACGAAGGTCTCCTTTGGCTTATGCTGCGCTGCAATGTAACATGGCTGCCATACAGGGTGCGCAAGGGCTGATCCCGCCCCTGGAAACCAACGCGCGTCCCCGTTCGGGGAAGCTCGCCAAACGGTTACTTTTTGCAGCGGCGTGTTGAACTTTCGGGATCATCCTCTGTACCCTTCGAGGGAGGAAACTAGCCACAAGAGCTAGGCCAACGCGAGGGCGCGCGACGGCGCCCCTCCCGAGGAGAGTAGAGCGAAAATGGTCCGATCGTCCCTGTTCGCGGGGCTGGCCCTGGGGCTGGCTGCCGTTCTGCCCACCGGTGTGCCCGCCACCGCCGCCGCACCGGCCGCACCGGCCGCGGCCACGCCGGCTCCGGTGGCGCCTTTCGCCACCGAAGACGCCGATTTCGGCCAGACGGCGACCCTGCTGCGCCGGGGCTTCCAGGCCATCCACGACCGCGCCATCGAGCCGCGCTCCATCCCCGAACTCGCGGTGGCCGGGCTCGACGGGCTGTCGACAATCGACCCCGCCGTATCGGTGGCGGTCAAGGACGGGGCGGCGCTGCTGAGCGTCGACGGGCTCGAGGTTCTGGGCGCACCGCTGCCGGAGGACGAGATCGCCCGCACCTGGGCCGGCATGGTGGCCGTGGTCGCCCGCGAGATGCGCCACCACAGCACAGCCTTGGCGGCGGCCGATCTGGAGGCGATCCATGAAGCCATCATGGACGCCGCGCTGGAAGGCATGGACGCCCACAGCCGCTATGATTCTCCCGGCGACGCGGAGAAGCAGCGCTCCCGTCGCAACGGCTTTTCCGGTATCGGCGTGCGCTACGTGCGCGACGGCGGGCCGATCCGCATCAAGGAGGTCATGGCCGAAGGTCCGTCGGATGGCCTTCTGCGCCCCGGCGACCTGATCACCCACGCCGACGGCGCTGCGCTGGCTGACCTGGAACTGGCCGAAATGAGCCGCCGCCTGCGCGGGCCGCGCCATACGGAGGTCGCCCTGACCGTCGTCCGTGCCGACGGGCCGGCGCGGAACGTCACGATCGTGCGCGACAAGGTGGTGCCGCCCTCGGTGGAGGCCGAGGTGCGCGATGGCGTGGCGGTGGTGCGGGTGCGTCGCTTCAACATCGCCACCACGGCCTCGGTCCGTGACGCGGTCGCGGATGCTCTGGCGGCCGATCCCCGGCTGGCCGGCGCGGTGCTCGATTTGCGCGGCAATCCGGGCGGGCTGCTGGACCAGGCCTATGGCGTGGCGGATCTGTTCCTCGAAGGCGGTCCCATCGTCTCCACCCGCGGCCGGCACCCCGGCAGCCTGCAGGCCTATACCGCCGGTCCCGGCGATCTGCTGAAGGGCCGCCCGCTGGTGGTGCTGGTGGACGGGCGCTCGGCCTCGTCGTCGGAAATCCTGGCCGCCGCGCTCAAGGACAGCGGCCGGGCCATGCTGGTGGGCACCAACAGCTACGGCAAGGGCACGGTGCAGACCATCGTCCGCCTGCCCAACCAGGGGGAGTTGAAGCTGACCTGGTCGCGCTTCCACAGCCCCGCCGGCTACGCTATCCAGGGCCTGGGCGTCATGCCGTCGCTCTGCCTGTCGGGCGTGGCGGAGCCGCTGGAGGACGCGGACGCCGGCGGCTTCATCCCCGCCACGGCCATGACGGCCAGCATCGGCACGCCGGTGGCCGAGGCGGTGGAAGCGCGCTGGGAGACGGTGCCCCTCGACGCCGAGGCGGAACGCGAAACCCTCCGCGAGGCTTGCGCGCGCGAGAACCGCACGGGCATGGACACCGACATCGACGTGGCACTGGGCCTGATCCGCGACGCCAGCGTCCAGACCCAGCACGCCACGCTGGAGCCGTAAGCGCTCAGGCCGGAACGGGGCTGCGGGCGGGACGGCCCGTTGCCAGGGCCGCGGCGATCTCCGCCACATGGCGCCCTTGAAAGCGCGCGCCGTCCAGTTCGGTCGCCGACGGCGTGCGTGATCCGCCGTCGGCGCCGCCGGCCAGGGTCGTCGCGCCATAGGGTGATCCGCCGGTGATCTCGTCCATGCGCGTCTGCCCGGTGAAGGTATAGGGCAGGCCGACGATCACCATGCCCAGGTGCAGCAGGGCCGCCTGGGTGGACAAGAGCGTGTGCTCCTGCCCGCCGTGCTGGCTCTGGCTCGACGTGAAGACGCCGGCCGCCTTGCCCACCAGGGCGTTCCGGGCCCACAGGCCGCCAAGGCTGTCCAGGAAGGCCTTCATCTGTCCCGCCATGGTGCCGAAGTGTGTCGGCGTGCCGAACAGGATGGCATCGTAGTCCGGCAGGTCGGCCGGCACCGCGACGGGCTCCGGGTCGGGAATGATGCCGGCGGCGGCCCGTGTTGCCTCGTCCAGGGTTTCGGGCACGCGCAACACCGTCACGTCGGCGCCCGCGGTGCGGGCCCCGTCGGCGGCGGCCCGGGCCATCGTCGCGATGTGGCCGTAGGCCGAGTAATAGAGAACGAGAACCTTGGTCATGGGGACCTCCAGATTGCGGGGGTGTTGCAAGCGGTTACGTGTCAGCGGGAGGCGGTTGCCAGCGCGGCGGCGGGTGGCGGGCGCTGGGCGCGCTGGGCAAGCCAGACGCTGCCGAGAACCACCGCCATGCCGGTCGCCTGGACGGGTGTCAGCGTCTGCTCCAGCACCAGCCAGCCCAGCACCACCGCCGTCAGGGGGCTGAGAAAGCCCAGGGGCGCGATGGCGGCGGGTTCGATGCGCGGAATGCCGCGGAACCACAGCAGGTAGGTCAGCGCCCCGCCGATCAGGCCCAGGTATGCCAGCCCCAGGCCGTTGGCGGCCGTCAGCGGCGGTAGGGCCGGCTCCAGAAGCAGCGCTGCCGGCAGCAGGAGCAGGCCGCCGGCAGTCAACTGCCAGGCGGTGAAGGTCAGCGGAGAGACCGGCGGCTGCCAGCGACGGCTGAGGACCGTTCCCCCGGCCATGGAGACGGCTCCGGCCAGGGCCGCGGCGATCCCCAGCGGGTCCAGCGCGGCGGCCGGGCCCAGGATCAGCATGGCGACGCCGCCCACTCCCGCCACGGCGGCCAGGACCGAAGGCACACGGATCGGCGCGCCCAGCAGCAGGCGGGCGAGGACGATGACCACCAGCGCCTGAAGCGCGCCGACCGTGGCCGCGACGCCGCCGGGAAGGCGATAGGCGGCGACGAACAGCATCCACCAGAAGACCGAAAAATTCAGCGCCCCCAGCATCAGCACGCGGCCGATCCAGACGCCGCGCGGCAGGCGCCGCACCAACAGCAGCAACAGCAGTCCCGCCGGCAGGGCGCGCAAGGTGGCGACCGTCAGCGGGTAGCCGTCGGGCAAAAATTCGGTGGTGACCAGATAGGTGCTGCCCCAGACCGCCGGGGCGGCGGCCGTCAGCAGGATGTCGAGCGGGCGGGGCATCCGAAGGCTCCTTTGGGGGGTGTTTCTTCCATGCCGGAACACTGCCACCTAAACCCGCCGTGGATAATCAGGAGCTTCGTGATAATACTATTCACCAACCGTTACGAATGGAGCGCTGCTCGTGGACAAGCTGGCCCTCATGCGCACCTTCCGCCGCGTCGTGGAGCGTGGCAGCTTCGTCGGCGCCGCCCGCGACCTGGGCCTGTCGAGCGCCGCCGTCAGCAAGCATGTGTCGGAACTGGAGCGCCAGCTCGGCGCCTCTCTGCTCAGCCGCACCACGCGGCGGCTCAGCATCACCGAGGCCGGACGGGCCTACCATGCGCGCTGCGTCCGCATCCTTGACGACATCGACGAGGCCGAGGCCGCCGTCTCGGCGCTGCAGGGGGCACCGCGCGGCGTGCTGCGGGTGAACGCGCCCATGTCCTTCGGTCTGCGCCATGTCTCTCCCATGCTGCCCGACTTCATGGCGCGCTATCCCGACGTGCGGGTAGACGTGGTGATGACCGATCGCGTGGTCGACGTGGTGGAGGAAGGCTTCGACGTGGCCCTGCGCATCCGGGCCGAACTGCCGGATTCTTCCCTGATCGCGCGGCGGCTGGCGACCGTGCGCCGCATCTTGTGTGCCGCACCGGCTTATCTGGACGCACACGGCCACCCCACGGCGCCGGGCGACCTGCCGGGCCATCGCTGTCTTCTCTACAGCCAGGTCGAGCGGCCGGACGTCTGGGTTCTGAACGGACCCGAAGGAACAAGGCCGGTGCAGGTGCCCGGCGTGATGAAGGCGGATTCCAGCCTCGTCCTGCGCGACGCGCTGCTGGCGTGCATGGGCATCACGCTGATTCCGGCCATGCTGGTGGAGGATGACATCGCGGCCGGGCGGCTCGCGCGGGTGCTGCCCGACCACCAGGGCGAGCCACGCACCCTGTTCGCCGTCTACCCGCCGGGCCGCCACCTTTCCCCCAAGACCCGCGCCTTCGTTGATTTCCTGGCGGAGCGGCTGGGCGGCGCGGGCGCCCTATAAGCCCAAGCTTATCGCAAAGCTCAAAACATCTAATTTTTCTTTATAGACCAGCTCCCGTACCGTCGAAGCCATCAACGACGGGGCGCCGAGGCTCCGCGGCGCCATCACAGGGAGTGAAACCATGGGCAAGATGTTCACCGCCGGCGTCAAGCAGTACCGCGAGACGTACTGGGAGCCGCATTACATCCCCAAGGAAAGCGATTTCCTGGCGGTCTTCAAGATCACCCCGCAGCCGGGCGTCCCGCGCGAGGAAGCTGCCGCCGCCGTCGCCGCCGAAAGCTCCACGGGCACCTGGACGACGGTCTGGACCGACCTGCTGACCGACCTGGAATACTACAAGGGCCGGGCCTATGCGTTGGAGGACGTTCCCGGCGACGACGAGGCCTTCTATGCCTTCATCGCCTATCCCATGGGGCTGTTCGAGGAAGGTTCGGTGGTGAACGTGTTCACCTCGCTGGTGGGCAACGTGTTCGGCTTCAAGGCCGTGCGGGCGCTGCGGCTGGAGGACGTGCGCTTTCCGCTGTGGTTCGTCACCACCTGCGACGGTCCACCGCACGGCATCCAGGTGGAGCGCGACAAGATGGACAAGTACGGCCGTCCGCTGCTGGGCTGCACCATCAAGCCGAAGCTGGGCCTGTCCGCCAAGAACTACGGCCGGGCGGTCTATGAATGCCTGCGCGGCGGCCTGGATTTCACCAAGGATGACGAGAACGTCAACTCCCAGCCCTTCATGCGCTGGCGCGACCGTTTCGACTTCTGCCAGGAGGCCATCGAGAAGGCCGAGAAGGAGACCGGCGAGCGCAAGGGCCACTACCTGAACGTCACGGCGCCCAACATCGAGGAAATGTTCAAGCGCGCCGAGTACGCCAAGGAGATCGGCACGCCGATCATCATGAGCGACTACCTGACGGTCGGCTGGGCGGCGCATTCCAGCCTGGCGCGCTGGTGCCGCGACAACGGCCTGCTGCTGCACGTCCACCGCGCCATGCACGGCGTCATCGACCGCAACCCGCGCCACGGCATCAACTTCCGCATCCTGGCCAAGATGCTCCGCCTGCTGGGCGGCGACCACCTGCACTCGGGCACGGTCGTCGGCAAGCTGGAGGGCGACCGCGAGGCGACGCTGGGCTGGATCGACCAGATGCGCGACCGCTACGTGTTCGAGGACCGCTCGCGCGGCATTTTCTTCGACCAGGACTGGGGCCAGATGCCCGGCGTGCTGCCGGTGGCCTCGGGCGGCATCCACGTCTGGCACATGCCGGCGCTGGTGTCGATCTTCGGCGACGACGCGGTGCTGCAGTTCGGCGGCGGCACGCTCGGTCACCCCTGGGGCAATGCCGCCGGCGCCGCCGCCAACCGCGTGGCGCTGGAGGCCTGCGTCCAGGCCCGCAACGAGGGCCGCAATCTGGAGCGCGAGGGCAAGGAAATCCTGACCGCCGCCGCGCAAGCCAGCCCCGAGCTGAAGACCGCCATGGAGACCTGGAAGGAGATCAAGTTCGAGTTCGACACCGTCGACAAGCTCGACGTGGCGCACCGCTGATCCAATTCCAGCCCCCTAAGAGTTTCGGAGACTTCACCCATGACCAGCGCCGTTCAGGATTACCCCTCCCGCCTGTCCGATCCCGCCAGCCGCAAGCTCGGCACCTTCTCCTACCTGCCGCCGATGACGGCAGAGCAGATCCGCAAGCAGATCGAGTACATCGTCGCCAAGGGCTGGAACCCGGCCATCGAGCACACGGAGCCCAAGTTCGCCTCCAGCAACTACTGGTACATGTGGAAGCTGCCCATGTTCGGCGAGACCGACGTCAACGCCATCCTGGCCGAGATCGAGGCTTGCAAGGCGGCCAATCCCGGCAACCACGTCCGCCTCATCGGCTACGACAACATCCGCCAGAGCCAGGGCGCCAACATGCTGGTCCACCGCGCCCCCATCAAGGCGTGAGCGGCGGCCGCGCGGGGCTCCGGCTTCGCGCGGTCTTCCCAGACGGTTCACCAGGAGGGTCCGCGATGAACGCCCCCGTGACAGACCTCGCCACCACCCAGCAATACATGCTGGCGGAGGAACCCTATTACCGCGCCGTCGATGCGGAAACGGATGTCTACGAAGCCGCCTATGCCGCACGGATGCCGGTGATGCTGAAAGGTCCCACCGGCTGCGGCAAGACGCGGTTCGTGGAGTACATGGCCTGGAAGCTGGGCAAGCCGCTTATCACGGTCGCCTGCAACGAGGACATGACGGCATCCGACCTGGTCGGCCGCTTCCTGCTGGATGCCGACGGCACCCGTTGGCAGGACGGGCCGCTGACCATCGCCGCCCGCATCGGCGCCATCTGCTACCTGGACGAGGTGGTGGAGGCCCGCCAGGACACCATGGTCGTCATCCACGCGCTCACCGACCACCGCCGCGTCCTGCCGCTGGAAAAGCGGGGCGAGCAGGTGACGGCGCATCCCGACTTCCAGATGGTCATAAGCTACAATCCCGGCTACCAGAGCCTGATGAAGGACCTGAAGCAGTCCACCAAGCAGCGCTTCGGGGCCATGGTTTTCGACTACCCGCCGGCCGACGTGGAGGCGGAGATTGTCGCCCATGAGTCGGGGGTGGAGGCCGAGGTGGCGCGCAAGCTGGTCCAGGTGGCGCAGCGCAGCCGCAACCTCAAGGGCCACGGGCTGGACGAGGGCATGTCGACCCGCCTGCTGGTCCACGCCGGGCAGCTCATCACGCGCGGCATTCCGGCATCGGATGCCTGCCGCATGACGCTGGTGCGTCCGCTGACGGACGACCCGGACATGCTGGACACGCTCGATTCCGCCATCGACACCGTCTTCGGCTGAGAACGCGAGGCCCGTCATGACCGCCGCCGACCTGGAAGACCTGCGCGCCGCCGCCCCTGGCCTGGCGGACACCCTGGATGCCACGGTGCACGAGGCATCGCGCATCTTCTCCCCCGCCGGGCTGGCCGCCTGGCTGGACGGGGCGCGGGCCTTGGCCGGCCTGGGGCGCGGGCCGGACCTCGTCGCCACCTACCTGGAGGCCACGCCCCAGGTGGCGCGCGAATGCGGCGAGGACGTGGTGCCCGACTGCGTGACGGCGGTCATGAAGCTGTCCTCCATGACGTCGGGAGAGGTTCTGACGCTGGTCTTCGCCACGCTGCCCTCGGCGGCGGCGCGCATGGCGGATGCCGACCTTCTGCGCGGCTATCTGGCGCTGCTCCACCGCCTGTCCGCCAAGGCGCCGCGCGGGCTGCGGCCCATGCTGGGGAACCTGAACGAGCTGCTGGGGAAGCTGACCCTTTCCGGCCTGCGCCGCTGGGCGGACTTCGGCGCGGAGGCCTACGGCCGTGACCTGACGCGGCAGGCGGCCTACTTCGGGCTGCAAAGCGAGGACAGCAAGGCGGTCTTGCAGGCGGAGCGGCGCGGGACGCTGTTCGTCGACAGCCAGCGCAGGCTGAATTTCTATCTCATGGCCTTCTGGGCACGCGCCTTCTTCCTGCGCCCGGCGGCGGCGGATACGCCCGGCTTCCGCCCCTTCATCGCGGACCGCGCCCTGCACCTGCCCGACGCGGTGGATGCCCTGAACGGCGTGTCCGGCATCGACGTCTACCGCGCCATGGCCGCGCACATGGCCGCGCAGATCGTCCACACGCCGGCCCCGCCGCCCGGCCGCGAGTTGGCTCCGGCGGCGCGGTTCCTGGTCGGTTTTTTCGAGGACGCGCGGGTGGAGGCGGCGGCGGCACGCGAGTTTCCGGGCCTGCGGCGCCTGTGGCTGTCGCTCATGCCCGACGCCGGCATCCCGCTCCCGGATCACGAGACCATGCCGCTGCTGGAGCGCCTGGCGGCGGCGCTGCTCGACCCGGAGGCGCGCACGGACGATGCGGAGGTGGACGCCATCGCCGCCCGCTTCCACGCCGCCGGGGTTCAGACGCCGGATCTGTCGCAAGAGTTGGCGGTGGCGCTGTTCGACCTGCTGACCGCGCGCAAGGCCCTGCCGTCGCTGCGCATCCTGGAGACCCTGCGCATTCCGTATCGCGACGACAACCGGTTCCTCTGGGCCACCGACGCCGTGGATTGGCGGGACGCAACCGCCTGGATGCCCGAGCGGCCGGAGCAGGTGCGGCGGCGCGTCGGGCTGATGGAGTTCATCAACGAGGTGGACACCGAAACCGCCGGCGACGACGCCCAGGAAATCTGGACGCTCGACGGCGAGCTGTACCCCTACGAGGACGACGGCGTCTCGTGGAACGAGCGGGAGGGCCGCGAGCCCGTCTCCGACCCGGTGCACTACCCGGAATGGGACTACCAGGTGCAGCTCTACCGGCCCAACTGGACGACGGTGTACGAACGCCGCCAGCCGCGTGGCGACCCGGCGACCATCGACGCCGTGTTGACGGCGCACAAGGGGGTGACCCACCGCATCCGCCAGATCGTCGACCGCCTGCGGCCCCAGGGAATCGTGCGCCAGCGCCGGCTGGAGGACGGGGATGATCTCGACATCAACGCCGCCGTGGATGCCATGGTGATGCTGCGGCTCGGCCGCGATCCCGATCCGCGCATCACCCAGCGCTGGGTCATCAACCGCCGCGACCTGTGCGCGCTGGTGCTGCTGGACCTGTCGGAATCCACCAACGACCGGGTGCGCGGAGAAGGGCAGGGCGAGGGCGAAGACGGCCGCACGGTGCTGGACCTGACGCGCGAGGCCTGCGCTCTTGTGGCGACGGCGGTGGAGGGCATCGGCGACCCCTTCGCCATCCACGGCTTCGCCTCCGACGGCCGGCACGATGTGCGCTACACCCGCTTCAAGGATTTCGACCAGTCCTTCGAGGTCGAGGCCAAGAGCCGGCTCGCAGGGATGCGCGGGGGGCTCTCCACCCGCATGGGTGCCGCCATGCGCCATGCCGGCGAGCACCTGCGCCGCCGCCCGGAAAAGCACAAGCTGCTGCTGGTGCTGACGGACGGCGAGCCCGCCGACATCGACGAGCGCGACCCGCAATACCTGCGCCACGACGCCCGCAAGGCGTCGGAGGACCTGCGGGCGCTGGGGGTCGCGCCCTACTGCCTCAGCCTGGACCCCGCAGCCGACCAGTACGTCGCCCGCATCTTCGGCGGCAACGCCTATACGGTGGTGGACCACGTCCAGCGCCTGCCCGAAAAACTGCCGACGCTGTTCGCGGCGCTGACGCGCTGAGGCGGGGCTTGCGTCAGATGGCGGCCGGGCGGCGGAGGAAGCTGTTGAGCCAGAAGGTGGACAGCTGCGTCATGATGTCGATCAGGTCGTCGATGGTGATGGGCTTGACCATGTAGGCATTGGCGAAGTGCCGGTAGCTTTCCATCACGTCCGCCTCGGCCTCCGACGTGGTCAGAATGACCACCGGGATGTGGCGCCACGCCTCGTTACCCTTGATCTCGCGCAGGGCTTCTCGCCCGTCCATGCGCGGCATGTTCAGGTCCAGCAGGATCAGGTCGGGCTCGGGCTTGTCGCCGCGCAGGTATTCCAGACACTCCTCGCCGTCGCGCGCCCATTCCAGGGTCACCCTCGGATCGGCTTCCTTCAGGGCCTCGCGGGTCAATTCGGCATCGTCCCGGTTGTCCTCGACCAGAAGGAACAGGGGCTGGGCGTTCATGCGGCGGCAACTCCGTCTTGAGAGGTCGAACCCGCCTCGGCGCCGCTGCCGGGGGCGGAGCCGTCTGCGGGTGGGCGGGCGCACAGGGTGAAACGGACGTCGCAGCCCCGTTCGGTGTCGGCGGAGATCCACATGCGGCCGCCGTGCAACTCGGCGATGCGGCGGGCCATGGGCAGGCCGACGCCGCTGCCGGCGGGGGAATTATCGCGTCCTTTCAACGTCTTGAACAGGTGGAAAACGCTTTCCCTGTCGCGTGGCGGAATGCCCGGCCCATCGTCCCGCACCGAGATTTCCCACGCCGCGCCGCGGCGCAGGGCGGAAACAGCGATCATCGGCGGCTTTCCGTCATCGGCCTCGCGGCCGTGGGTGGCGGCGTTCTCCATCAACTGGTCCATCAGCCGCTGCAACTGGCGCCGATCGCCCGCCACCACGGGAAGCCGCCCGATGCGGATGTCGGCGTCGGGATGGTGCCTGGCGGCGCGGCGGGCGATGGTTTCCATGTCCACGGACTCGCGGCGGCGTTCACCGCTGTCCATCACCGCGTAGTCCATCAGTTCCTTGAACATGATCCGCATGCGCTCGGCGGCGGCGACAATCCGGCCCATGTAGCCCTGCGCCGTCTCGTCCTCCGCCACGATGGGGCCGAGGCGCTTTTCCAGAAGGCGCGTGAAGCCGCCGATGGCGCGCAGGGGCTCCTGCAGGTCATGGGCGGCGATGTAGGCGAAGCGCGCCGTCTCGGCCCGCGCCCGGGTCATGTCTTCCAGCGCGTTGCGCAGGGACCGCTCGCGCGTGCCCAGGTCGGCGGCCATGCCGTCCAGGTCGCGGCCGAGCGCCGACAGGCCGCTGTTGTCGCCCCAGACATCCGCCTGACCGTCGTAGTTGCCGCGCGCGTAGCCGCGCGCGATGTCCGACAGGTGGTCCAGGCGCTTGAGCACCAGGTGGTTGACGATCAGGTAGACGGTCCCGAGCGATGCCGCCGCCAGCACGGCGAAGGCCAGCAGCCACCACTGTGCCAGCCGGTCGACCGAGCCGAGCGCGGCGGCGGCGGAGCGTTCCACCGTCACCATGGCGCCGCTGGGCAGGCCGCCGACCCGGTGCACCGACAGGAAATCCTCGCCACGGTGCCCTGCGGCTTCATGGTCCGGGCTGGGGTGGGTCTTGAGGGCGAGGGCGGTGTTGGCAAGCCGCAGGTCCGCCAGCGAGACGCGAAAGCCCGGCGGTCGCTCGGGGTCCGATGACGCCAGCACGAGTCCGTCGCGCGCCATGACCGTCACCCGCGCGCCCTCGGGCAGGGGGCGACGTTCCAGAACGTGCTGCAGCCAGTCCAGGCTGAGGCCGGTGTTCAGCGTGCCGATCACCGGCCCTGGCGTCAGCACGGCCTCCACCGCCGGGTCCAGGCCGGCCGCATCCTTGCGCGGGCCGAACAGGGGGTGGGACAGGACGATGACCGGCTTCCCGGTCAGCAGGCCCATCTTGAAGTCGCTCAGCCCCAGCCCGCCGGTGGCGAAGGCGGCCTGAATGTTCGCCGATCCGCTGACGTCCACCGGCTCGGGCAGGGGGCCGGAACTGCACACGACGTGGCGCGTGGCGTCGACGACGGAGAAGTTGGTGTAATGCGGCTGGCCCGCATGGATGCCGACCAGGGCGCTGGTGCAGCCCTCGGCATAGGGGGTGGACAGCTGCGGCAGGGTGGACAGGCTTTCCAGCAGGCGCGCGGCGGTGGTCAGCTCCAGCTCCAGCCGGTCGCCGATGTGGCGGGCGATGCCGTCGAGCGAGACGTGTTCGTGCGATTCCAGAATCGCCCGCTGCTCGCTCATGTGCAGCGCCTGGAAGGCCGCCAGTGGCGCCAGCACCGCCGCGACCAGCAGCATGAGCCAGCGTCGTTCGGCCCCGAGATGAAAACGGGTGCCGCGCCTGTTCACCTGTTCGCTTCCCCCACACCTTTCCCGCGACGCAGTGTGACTCTTCATGAGCGCGAGAGGAACCCGGAATTTTGTCATGGTCGTGCGCCTTTGGAGCCAGAGGCGGTCCGCCCTTGGTCGCAGGCGCCACTTGACGCAGCCGGGACGGGGCCAGATGTGCTACAAAGCCCGACAATCGAACGACGGTGGCGCGGTGTCCCGCCGTGCCGTCCGTCCCCACCCCAGACGCAAGGACCGACGCTTCATGACCGACGCTTCCGCCGCACGCCGGCCCTTCAAGCGCCTGCTGGTCGCCAACCGCGGCGAGATCGCCATCCGCGTCTTCCGCGCCGCCACCGAACTTGGCATCGGCACCGTCGCCATCTATGCCCATGAGGACCGCCTGGGCCTGCACCGCTTCAAGGCCGACGAAAGCTATCTGGTGGGCGAGGGCAAGGGGCCCGTGCTGGCCTATCTGGACATCGACGACATCCTGCGCATCGCCAAGGAAGCCAAGGTGGACGCAATCCATCCCGGCTACGGCTTCCTGTCGGAGAATCCCGACTTCGCCGAGGCTTGTGCGGCCGCGGGCATCACCTTCATCGGGCCCGACCCGGACGTCATGCGCCGACTGGGCAACAAGGTTTCCGCCCGCACCCTGGCGGAAGAGGCCGGCGTCCCCGTCGTCCCCGCCACGCCCGCGCTGCCCGACGACATGGACGAATGCGCCAAGCTGGCCGAGGCCGTCGGCTACCCGCTCATGCTCAAGGCCAGTTGGGGCGGCGGCGGCCGCGGCATGCGCGTGGTGGAAAGCGCGGATGAGCTTCCCCGCCGCGTCACCGAGGCCAAGCGCGAGGCCAAGGCGGCCTTCGGCAACGACGAGGTGTACCTGGAAAAGCTCGTCCGCCGCGCGCGCCATGTGGAGGTGCAGGTGCTGGGCGACACCCACGGCACCATCGTCCACCTGTTCGAGCGCGATTGCTCCGTCCAGCGCCGCAATCAGAAGGTGGTGGAGCGCGCGCCCGCGCCCTACCTGTCGCCCGACCAGCGGCAGGACCTGTGCGCCGCCGGCCTGCGGCTGGTGCAGCATTGCGGCTACTCCGGCGCCGGCACGGTGGAGTTCCTGATGGACGCCGACACCGGCGCCTTCTACTTCATCGAGGTCAACCCGCGCGTCCAGGTGGAGCACACAGTGACCGAGCAGGTCACCGGCATCGACATCGTCAAGGCCCAGATCCTCATCGCGCAAGGCGCCCGCATTGGTGAAGTCGAGGACAGCGGCGTGCCGGCGCAGGACGGCATCCGCCTGAACGGCCATGCGCTCCAGTGTCGCGTGACGACCGAGGACCCGGACCAGAACTTCATCCCCGACTACGGCCGCATCACCGCCTATCGCGGGGCGACGGGCTTCGGCATCCGGCTGGACGGCGGCACGGCCTACTCCGGTGCCGTCATCACCCGGTATTACGACAGCCTGCTGGAGAAGGTCACCGCCTGGGGACCGACGCCGGTGGAGGCCGCCAAGCGCATGGACCGCGCGCTGCGGGAGTTCCGCATCCGGGGCGTGGCGACCAACCTGCCGTTCCTGGAAGCGGTGGTCATGCACCCGACCTTCCTGGCCGGCGAGGTGACGACGCGCTTCATCGACGAGACGCCCGAGCTTCTGGAGCATCCCGCCCGCCGCGACCGCGCGACCAAGCTGCTCAAGTTCATCGGCGAGGTGATCGTCAACGGCAACACCGAGATGAAGGGCCGCAAGCTGCCCGACACCATCCCGCCGCAACCCCACGCGCCGGTGCCCGGCCCAGACCTGCCGCAGGAGCCGCCCGCCGGCACCAAGCAGCTGCTTGATGAGCTGGGGCCGGAGAAATTCGCGGAGTGGATGAAGGCGGAAACCCGCCTGCTGGTCACCGACACCACCTTGCGCGACGCCCACCAGTCCCTTCTGGCGACGCGCATGCGCAGCTTCGAGATGATGGACGCCGCCCCCCTTTACGCGCGCGGCCTGCCGCAACTGTTCAGCCTGGAATGCTGGGGCGGGGCGACGTTTGACGTCTCCATGCGCTTCCTTCAGGAAGACCCGTGGGAGCGCCTGCGGGAAATCCGCCGGCTGGTGCCCAATATCCTGCTGCAGATGCTGCTGCGCGCCTCCAATGCCGTCGGCTACACCAACTATCCCGACAACGTGGTGCGGCACTTCGTCCATCAGGCGGCGGACAACGGCATCGACGTCTTCCGCGTCTTCGACAGCCTGAACTGGACGGAGAACATGGGCGTCGCCATGGATGCGGTGCGCGAAACGGGCAAGATCTGCGAGGCCGCCGTCTGCTACACCGGCGACATCGACGACCCCGCCCGCCACAAGTACGACCTGAAATACTACGTCGACATCGCCAAGGAACTGGAGCGCATGGGCGCCCATGTCCTGGGCATCAAGGACATGGCCGGCGTCTGCAAGCCCTTCGCCGCGCGCAAGCTGGTGTCGACGCTGAAGGAAGAGGTCGGCATCCCCATCCACTTCCACATGCACGATACCTCGGGCTTTGGCGCGGCGTCGCTGCTGGCGGCGGCGGAGGCCGGGGTGGATGCGCTGGATGCCGCCATCGACAGCATGTCGGGCCTGACCAGCCAGCCAAACCTGGGCTCGCTGGCCGCCTGCTTCCGGGGGCAGACGCGCGACACCGGCCTGCCGGCGCCCGTGCTGCGCCAGATGAGCACCTACTGGGAGCAGGCGCGCCGCCTCTACTGGCCGTTCGAGAGCGACATCCGGTCGGGCACGTCCGACGTCTACCGGCACGAGATGCCGGGCGGCCAGTACACCAACCTGCGCGAACAGGCGCGGTCGCTTGGCATCGGCGACGACCGCTGGCCCGAGGTCTCCCGCGCCTATGCCGAGGTCAACGAGATGTTCGGCGACATCGTGAAGGTCACGCCCACCTCCAAGGTCGTCGGCGACATGGCGCTGACCATGGTCACCGGCGGTCTGACGCGCGAGGACGTGCTCAGCCCCGAGAAGGACATCAGCTTCCCCGACAGCGTGATCTCGCTGTTCCGCGGCGACCTGGGCCACCCGCCGGGCGGCTTCCCCAAGGAGCTTCAGAAAAAGGTCCTGAAGGACGAGGCCCCGCGCCACGACCGACCGGGTGCGGAGCTTCCGCCCGGCGACCTGGACGCCGAGCGCGCCAAGCTGGAAGAGGGCGCGACGGAGGCCGACCTGGCCTCGCGCCTGATGTACCCGCAGGTCTATGAAACCTTCGCCGCCCATCGGGAAGAGTTCGGCGATACCAGCGTGCTGCCGACGGAAGTGTTCTTCTACGGCATGCAGCCGGGGCAGGAGGTGTCGGTCACGCTGGAGCCCGGCAAGACGCTGGTCATCCGCTGCCAGGCCGTCGGCGACCTGCACGAGGACGGCTCGCGCCTGGTGTTCTTCGAACTGAACGGTCAGCCGCGCACCGTGCGGGTGAAGGAGGCTGGAAAGGGCGATGCCACCGCCCGGCCCAAGGCCGACGAAAACAACCCCGGCCACTTGGCCGCGCCCATGCCGGGGCTGGTGTCCACCGTCGCGGTCTCGGCCGGGCAGAAGGTGGCGCCTGGCGACCTGCTGGTGACGCTGGAGGCCATGAAGATGGAAACAAGCCTGCACGCCGAGGTCTCGGGCACGGTGGAAAAGATCGAGGCCGGCGCCGGCTCGCAGGTGGAGGCCAAGGACCTGCTGCTGGTCATCGACGTGGCGGAATAGCGCGATCGCGACTCCGTTCGACGCGGGCGGTGCCTCTTTCCGCCGCCCGCGTCCCTACCTCCTTCGACCGCGAAGACCTTGAGACACCTGCGTTTCCAGGCCTGTGGAAGCCTCGCCATCAGGGGTAATTGACCGTGGACACGACTGCCGCGTGAAATGACTCCCGTATCCGTTCCGCTCGCCCGGCCGGGCGCGCGGCCAACAGGGAGGCCCTGCATGGGGAGCTACCGTGACTACCGCCACGAGTTCCGCCGCCTGAAGGTCGAGGCGCTCATGGCGCGCTGCCGGAGCCTGGACACCGCCCGCGAACCCGTCGCCCGCTGCCACGCCGCCATCGACGAGCTTCTCGACACCGCCTTCACCACCGAGGACGGGCAGTGCGAACGGGACCTGGTGGACGAGGCGCGGCGGCTGGCGGAAACCATCGCCGAGCAGATGGCCCGCCAGCCGGCGCTGGCGACGCTGCTGCGCGACAGCTTCGCCGCCGCCGTCCATTACCGCACGCCCTTCACCACGTTCTATCTGCCGGACCTGCATTGATCCGGCCGCTCAGGCTCACGCCGCCGCGGTCAGCGCCGCGTCCAGGTCGGCGATCAGGTCGTCGACCGTCTCCAGGCCGATGGAGAGGCGAATGGTGTCCGGGCCGGCGCCGGCGGCGATCTGCTGCTCTTCCGTCAACTGCCGGTGGGTGGTCGACGCCGGGTGCAGGATCAGCGAGCGCGTGTCGCCGATGTTGGCGAGGTGGCTGAACACCTCCGTCCCCTCCACCACGCGGCGGCCGACCTCGTATCCGCCCTTCACGCCGAAGGTGAACACTGCGCCGCAGCCCTTGGGCAGGTACTTCTCCACCAGCCCCTTGAACGGACTGGAGCCGAGGCCCGGATAGCTGACCCACGCCACCTGCGGGTGGTTCTCCAGGAATTCCGCGACCTTCTGGGCGTTCTCGCAGTGGCGCTGCATGCGGATGTGCAGGGTCTCGATGCCCGTGATGGTCAGGAAGGCGTTCTGCGGCGACAGCGCGGGGCCGAAATCGCGCAGGGCCACGGCGCGGGCCTTGGTGGTGAAGGCGAAGTCGCCGAAGGTCTCGTAGAAGGTCAGGCCGTGGTAGGCGGGCTCGGGCTTCGCCAGCGAGGGGAACTTGTCGTTGCGCGCCCAGTCGAACGTGCCGCTTTCCACGATCGCGCCGCCGACCGCGTTGCCGTGGCCGCCCAGGAACTTGGTGGTGGAGTGCACCACCAGGTCGGCGCCGTATTCGATCGGGCGCATCAGGTAGGGGGTCGCCATGGTGTTGTCGACGATGAGCGGGATCCCGGCCTCGTCGGCGATCTTCGCCACGGCCTCCACGTCCACCACGATGCCGCCGGGGTTGGCCAGCGCCTCAAGGAAGATGGCCTTGCACTTGGGCGTCAGGGCCTTCCTGAAGTTCTCGGGGTCCGTCGGGTCGACGAAGTGGCAGTTCCAGCCCAGCTTCTTGAACGACAGCCCGAACTGCGTGATGGACCCGCCGTAGAGGTTCCGCGAGGCGACGAATTCGTCGCCCGGCTCCAGCAGGGTGAAGAAGGTGAGGAACTGCGCGGCATGGCCGGAAGCGCAGCAGAGCGCCGCCCGACCGCCTTCCAGGCTGGCGACGCGCTCCTCCAGCACGCTGACGGTGGGATTGGTCAGGCGCGAGTAGATGTAGCCGAAGGTGTGCAGGTTGAACAGGTTGGCGGCGTGGTCGGCATCGTCGAACACATAGGACGTGGTCTGGTAGATGGGCGTCGTGCGCGCGCCGGTGGTCGGATCGGGAGCCGAGCCGGCATGGATGGCGCGGGTTTCGAAGCCGTACTCCCGCTGCGGACCCTGGGCAGTGTCGGCCTTTTGTGCGGGCGCGCCGCTGGCGGGGGCGCGGCGGGGCTTCGATGACACGATGCCGGAGTTCACCCCCTGCCACGACAACTCGCCGCCCAGGCGCCCGAACTCGATCTTGGGGCAGCGGTCCATGATGACCGTCAGCCCGGCAGCCTCGGCCCGCGCTGCCGCTTCCTCGTTGACGACGCCCAACTGCATCCAGACCGACTTGGCGCCGATCTCGATGGCCTCTTCCACGATGGGCGGCACGTGGTCGGGCCGGCGGAAGATGTCGACCATGTCCACCGGCTCGGGGATGGATTTGAGATCGGGATAGACGGCCTCGCCCAGCAGCTCCTGCCCGGCGGCACCCGGGTTGACCGGGATGACGCGATAGCCCTTTTCCTGCAGGTACTTCATGACGAAGTAGCTGGGCCGGTTCCAGTTGGTGCTGGCACCGACCATGGCGATGGTCTTAGTGCCTTGAAGAACCTTGCGGATCAGCGCGTCGGGGTAGGAGAGGGCGGTGGTCATGGGGACGGGTCCTCTTCGTCTTTTCCGGTCATCTTCCTGCATAACCGGTCGTTCTCCAAAGAGCCAGAGCCGCGTTGCCGGACCACGCGCCAGAGCCAGCCGATGCCCCAGACATCCTCCGCCTTCAGAATCATGGTGTCGCCCGCCGCCGCCACGCACTATAATATGACTATGATTTGCATATTTTGCGGAGCAGATGATGGCCGAGGCGTCGGGCGCCCTTTACGCGGCACGCGAGAAGATTCATCCCAAGGCGGTGCGCGGCCGGTTCCGGCGGTGGAAGGATGCCATCGGGTGGACGCTGGCGGCCGTCTTCTTCATCGTGCCGTGGCTGCGGTGGGACCGGCCGGGTGATCTTCCCGACCAGGCGGTTCTGCTGGACATCGCCAACAAGCGCGGCTTCCTGTTCGACATGAACATCTGGCCGCAGGACATCGTCTACATGGCCGTGGCCCTTGTGCTGGGCACGGTGGCGCTGTTCATGACCGCCTCCGTGGCCGGGCGCGTGTGGTGCGGGTTCTCGTGCCCGCAGACGGTCTTTACCGACATCTTCGTCCGCATCGAGAAGATGTGGGAAGGCGACCGCGCCGCCCGCATGAAGATGGATGCCGCCCCGTGGAGCACCCGCAAGCTCTTGCGGCGCGGCGGCAAGCACATGACGTGGATCGCCGTGGCGGCGGCGTTCGGCGCGACCTTCAGCTTCTATTTCACCGACGCCCCGGCGGCGCTGATGGACTACCTGACGCTGGACGCGGGCCTGTGGATGTGGACGACGGTCCTGATCCTGGGCGGGACCACCTATCTGCTGGCCGGCTTCGCGCGGGAGCAGTTCTGCAACTACATGTGCCCGTGGCCGCGCCTGCAGTCCTGCATGCTGGATGAGCACAGCCTGGTCGTGACCTACCGCGACGACCGGGGCGACGCCCGCGCGGCCAAGCGCAAGTCGCAGACCTGGGAGGAGCGCCGCGCCGCCGGCTTCGGCGATTGCGTGAGCTGCCAGCAGTGCGTCCAGGTGTGCCCGATGGGCATCGACATTCGCGAGGGCGTCAACGCCGACTGCATCAACTGCGGCCTGTGCATCGACGCCTGCGACACGATGATGGACAAGGTCGGCCTCGACCGCGGCCTCATCGCGTTCGACTCCCTGGCGAACGCCCGCGCCCGCCGTGTCGGCCGGGCCGAGCCCAGCCGCATCGTGCGGCCCCGGACCATCGCCTTCGCCGCCGTGATCGGCGTGATCTGCGTGGGCGTGCTGGGCACGTTCCTCATGCGCAGCGACCTGGAGGTGGCCCTCATCCAGGAGCGCAGCCCGCTTTACGTGCGCCTGTCCGATGGGTCCATCCGCAATGCCTACGACCTGAAGATCCTCAACAAGCGGGAGCAGGACCGCCGTTTCGCGCTGGAGGTCGCCGGCAACCCCAGCGCCCGCATCGAGACGCTGGATGCTTCGGGCGAGGGCGAGGGCGTGGAGCTTGCGGTGGAGGGCGGCCGGCACGTCTCGCGCAAGGTGTTCGTCACCGTGCCCGGACCGGACGCCGACGTCTCGGACATGACGCTGGTCATGCGCGACACCGCGACCGGCGCGGAAGTCCGCCGCGACGTCGTGTTCGCCCTGCCGAGGTGACGGAACGGGCAGGGGCGGGCGCGCTCGGCGCCGGCGCTTCGTCCCGCGCCTTCAGCAGGCGGTAGGCCGCCCGCAGCAGCGCGAGGCCGTCGCCGGCGCTCAGGTCACCCATGTCGACGTGGTACAGGCCGTCGACCACGTACAGCCGCGCCTGATCCGGCCCGATGCGCTCGGCCAGGGCGCGGCTTTCGGTCCACGGCACCATGGGATCATCGCGGCCGTGGATCAGGATTACCTCGGCCGTCAATCGGTCCAGGTCGCGGCGCGACAGGTCCAGCGCCCGGATCTCGGTGCGCAGCGCGTCCGGCAGGGCGTCGATAAGAGCCGGCACCCGGTCGGGATCGTCGTTGGACAGCAGCCGCCACACCGCCCGCGCCTCCGGCCCCAGGGCCTGCGTCAGCGCCGCAACCCCGGCACCGGGCGCGGCGAGGCGACGGCGGGCGATGGCGCGCAAAGTCTCGGCGTCATCGGTGCCCGCGCCGACGCGCCCGGCGTTGGCCAACAGGAAACGCCACTTGGCCTGGCGGTCCACCGGCCCCGTCCGCCAGCCGGCGCCCGGAGCGACGCGGTAGGCGCCGGTGGTCATGTAGGTGATGGCGGCGGTGATGTCGTGATAGCCACCGATCACCAGCACGAACCCGACATGCTCGCGCACCGCCGGCCGCAGGGCGGCCAGCAGGGCCGGCCCGGCGGCGTAGGAGATGCCGACCAGCCCCACCTCGGCCACCGCCGCCGTCCCGGTCAGGCGCTGTACCCCGCGGGCGACCGCATCGGCGTCGCCGGCCGAGAGGCGCAGGGGATCGTCGCCCGCCAGACCCGGAACCAACACCAGGAACCCCGCATCCGCCAGCGTGGCGGCGAACCGCACCAGCCGGGGATCGCGGCGGCCTTCCTCCGCCGCACCGGGCACGACCACCAGGGCGGCCTCGGGCGCGACATCTGTCGCGCGGTACAGGTCGGCGGGGCCGGCGATCTCCTGCCGCTCCACCGCCGCCAGCGCCTCGGGCAGCGGCGGCGGGTCGGCCAGGTCGGTCAGCAGGTCGACGGCCTCAACCGTGCGGCCGGGCGAGCAGGCGGCCAGCACCATCAGGCAGAGCATCGGAACCAGGGCGCGGATGGCGGGCAGCGGCATGGGCGGTGCCTCCGGTCGGTGGGCAGGCGTTGAGGCCGGGCATGGCCGACAACACATCAACGTGGTCACGCCGCTTATGGAGGACAATGCCATGCGCCTGGCCCGCACCCTGCTCGCCGCCGCCGTCCTGGCCGCCGCCATGCCCGCCGCCGCCACGGCGCATCACGGCTGGCGCTGGACCGAGGGCGAAAACACCCGCCTGACCGGCACCATCACCGCCGTAAAGCTCGGCAATCCGCACGGCGAGGTGACGCTCGACGTCGCCGGCACCGCCTGGCTGGTGGAGGTCGGCCAGCCCTGGCGCAACGACCGCGCCGGCCTGACGCCCGAAAAACTGGTGGAGGGTGTCGAGATGACGGTCATCGGCGAGACTGCCGCCGACGCCGACCGCAAGGTCATCAAGGCCGAGCGGGTCATCATCGACGGCACGGAACACGTGCTCTATCCGGAACGCGACTGACGTCCGCGCCCGGTGTTGGACACGGTCCTGGCGGCGCTGGAGGCGTCCGGCATCGCCACGCACCTGCGCTTTTCCCGCTGGACGTATCCGGCCGTGAACGCCGGTCACGTTCTCGGGCTCGCGCTTCTGGTCGGAGCGGTGGTGCCGCTGGACCTGAAGCTGCTGGGCCTGTGGCCGGCGGTGGCGCGACGGGATGTGGAGCGCCTTCTGGCTCCCGTGGCGGCGGTCGGGCTGGCAACGGCCATCGTCACGGGGCTTCTGCTGTTTTCCGTGCAGGCGCGGGACTATGCCTCCCTCGGCCTGTTCCAGGCCAAGATGGCGCTGGTGGTGCTGGGCGCAGCCAATGCCCTGGCGGCGCTCGCCCTGCGCCGACGGGGAGGCGGACGGCCGGGGCTGGAGAAGCTGCTCGCGGCGGTGTCCCTGCTGTGCTGGCCGACGGCCCTCGCGGCGGGACGGTTCATCGGCTACGTGATCTGAGGCACCACATAGGCCCAGGCGCGGGCGGAGGCACCGTCGCCGGTGGTGACGGTCAGCAGGTCGCGGGCGAAGCGGTAGGGGCCGGAGCCGGCCAGCGGATCGATGCGGGCCACCAGGTCCTCCAGCGCCTCGCTCGGCAGGAAGGCACCGGCCGCCTGTCCATCGCCGGGCCCAAGGGCGCCGCTGTCGTGAACGGACGCGCCCGCCGTCGCGGCAGTCAGCGTCTGGCGCTCGGCATCGGTGAGCGCGCGGTCCAGCGCCTCGCGCAGGCCGTCGGGGATGAACAGGCCGTCGGCGGCGGAGCGGGCCGGGCGGCCGGCGGCGGCGTCCAGAAGGCGGGCCGGGCTCAGGCCGTGGCGGCGCAATCCCTCGGCGCAGACGGAGACATAGTGCTCGTGGAGCGGGACGTGCGGCCGGGCTTCCTCGGGCAGGACGCGATAGGTGGTGACGTCGCGCCACAGGCCGCCGTGGTCCCGCACCCGGACGGGAATGCGCTCGTAGGCGAAGCCGACGCCTTCCTTGATGTCCAGAAGCTCCCACCCCGCCGGGGATACGGCCATCAGCACGCCCTCCACCGCATGGCCGGAGCGCGGGCGGATGTCGAGCACGCCACCCTTCCGCCCCGTGGAATGGCGGGAGAACGCCAGTTCATGGTCGGGCAGCATGGCGGCGCCCACCGGCGTCATGCAGGCCGGATCGGCGGTGCCGGGGCGGGCGGCGCACCAGCGTCCCCAGTCCTCGGCGTTGAGGTTGGAGCCGTAGGCGAAATAGAGCGTGGCTTCGGGCACGGATTACCTCTCGACGGGGGCGGAAACGGGCGGATGCAGCGGCCGGACGCGGCGGGGCGCCGGTGCGGCCGGCTCGATCAGAAGGGGCATGGCGTTGGCGACCGTGGCGTCCGCGCCCGGCAGGCCCAGGTGGTCCATCAGGCAGCGGAAGATGCCCGCGTGCGCCACGATCAGCGGCGGCGGCGCCCCGACGTGCTCTGTCCCGGCCGAAGCGATGGCGGCCAGGGCGCGGGCGTGGAAGGCCGCCGCCGGCTCGCCGCCCCGGGGCGTTTCGGCCCGGGGCGGACGGGCCTTCACGGGGCCGTTCTGGTAAACGCCCCAGTGCCGCTCCATCAGGTCGGGCACGACGGTCACCGGCAGGTCCGGCCGGCGGCGGAGCAGCGGTGCCAGGGTATCGCGACAGCGGCTGAGGGGGCTGCACCAGGCGCCCGACAGCGGCACGTCCGCCATCACGTCGGCCGCCGCCTCGGCCTCGGCCCGCCCCTGGTCGTCCAGCGGCACGTCCTCCTGCCCGGCGACCAGACCCCGCGCGTTCCAGGCCGACCGGCCGTGGCGCAGGAAGATGAAGCGGCGGGGCAGGACGGCGTCGGGCATGGCGTTGGGGCGGGCGGCCTGAGCGTTGCGGTGACGCCAGACTGGTCCATTGCGGGCCGGGTTGTCCAGCGCGGCGCGGACCGTCGGGTGTCGCCAAACTTTTCATGGACTTGCTGGCGGCGATGAAACACAGTGCTCACCGTTTTCGCGCCCGAGGGGCTGTTGGCGCGCCGCACAGGAGGGACGACATCATGAACAAGGGCGTGGGGATCGGGATCGGCGCGGCGGTGCTTGCCGTGGTGGCGGGCGGCGGCTGGATTTACGCCGGCAGCGTGGCGACGGCGCACGCCGAGCAGGCGCTGGAGGACGTGCGGGCGCAACTGCCGCCGGGCGCGACGCTGACGGTCGACGGTCTTTCCGCGTCGCCCTTGGGCTCGGTCAGCGTCGACGGCTTCACCATGACGCTGGCCGACGGCGCGACCCTGCGCGGCGGTGCGGCTTCTGCGTCGGGGGATGCCGATCGCGTGGACGCCGTGGACATGGCGGATCTGGCGCTTTCGGAAGACGACCTCACGGTCACGGCCGAGACCCTGAGCGTCCGCGGTCTCTCGCATCCCGACTTCGAGCGCCTGACCCGCACCCTGCGGGGCGAGGCCGGCGGCTACAGCGATCCGGTGGAGGCCCTGCGCGCATTGTCGGTGGAGTCGGTGGACATCGGCGATCTTTCCGCGGCAGAAGACGGCGACACGCTCAGCCTGGGCGGCCTGAGCATCTCCGACGTGGCCGACGGCACGGTCGGGCGGTTCGGGCTGACTGATGGCGCCTTCGCCAAGCGGGACAACGCCGCCAGCCTGGGCCGTTTCTCGGTGGAGGGCGTGGAAGTGGCCGATGCGGTCGCCGCCGCCCTGCGCGGGGCCGACGAGGAAGACATCATGGCGGTCACCCGTTACGGCGCCTTCGAGGTGGCCGATGTCTCGGCCGTGGAGGACGGCGTGGAGATCTTCCGTCTGGGCCGCTTTGCGCTGGAGGACCCGGTGCACGTGGGCGACGTGGTCATGGCGGGTACCTTCATCCTTGATGATCTGGCCATCGACCAGCGCCAGAACATGGGATCGGCGCAACTGGCCCGGCTGGCCGACGTGCTGGGGCCGGCGGCCGAGGAGCCCTTCGCCATCTCGGGCCGCGCCGTCAGCACCTATGACGACGGCGCCTTCGCGCTGGAAACCATGCGGTTCGACGCCGACGGCCTTGGCTTTATCGAGATGTCGGCCGCCGGCACCGGCTATGAGCTGGACCCGGCGGCGGTCACCGACGTGCCGGCCGACGCGCAGCGCGAGGCGCTGATCAACGCCGCGATGGGCGCCGTTGCCACGGACTTCCGCTTGACGGTCTCCCACACCGGGTGGGTGCACGAGGCAATCCGCCAGGACGCCGGCGGCCCGCGCGCGGCGGAACAGCAGGCGGCCATGCTGGGCATGGTCGCGGCCATGGGTGCGGCTGCCGTCGTCGGGCGTGAGGACGCCGGGGCCCTGGCCGAAGGCATCGGCGCCTTCCTGACGGAAAAGACCGAGCTTGACGTGTCGCTGGACAATCCCCGCGGCCTGTCCATGCGCGAGGTGATGGCTTCGGGCGGTCGCGGCGGTGCCCTCGACCTGACCGTGGAAACCCGCTGACGCGGCGCTTGGCGCCACCGGCCCGGCCTGCCGCCCGCCGCTCCGATTCGGGGCGGCGGGCGGTTCGTTTTCGGGCGCCGGTCATGTCCTTCATCGGCCGTCGAATTGTGTTGCCGCCCCGCTTGATCCGGTGGGACCATGAAGGCTCCCGGATGAACGGAGAGAAGGAGACGGTGCCATGGCCGGCAAGGCATCAACGCCCCGCGTGGCGGCCCTCGTGGGGCCTTACATGGGCGGCAAGACGACGCTTCTCGAAAGCATTCTCAATGCAGCCGGCGCCACGCACCGGCAGGGCACCATCAAGGACAAGAACACCGTCGGCGACGCCAGCCCCGAGGCGCGCGACCGGGACATGAGCGTGGAGGTCAACGTGGCCTCCTGCGCCTGGCTGGACGAGCCCTGGACCTTCCTCGACTGCCCCGGGTCCAACGAATTCGCGCAGGAAACCATCGGCCCGGCCCTTGTGGCCGACGTGGCCGTGGTGGTGGTCGACCCCGAGCCCGAGCGCGCGGTGATGGTCGCCCCGGTGCTCAAGCTGCTGGACGACCACGACATTCCGCACATGGTCTTCATCAACAAGGTGGACCACCACAACGTCGACGTCCGCGCGGCGCTTGAGGCCCTGCAGGCCCACTCCGCGCGGCCGCTGGTGCTGCGCGAGGTGCCCATCCAGGAGGGCGAGGACGTCATCGGCTACATCGACCTGGTGTCCGAGCGCGCCTACAAATACCAGCCGGGCCAGGCCTCCGACCTCATCAAGATTCCCGACAGCGCCAAGGAGATCGAGGAGGTCGCGCGGCAGGAGTTGCTGGAAAGCCTGGCGGACTTCAACGACGACCTGATGGAAAAGGTGCTGGAAGACGTGGTCCCCCCGCGCGAGGAAATCTACGCCGACCTCGCCCGCGACCTGGAGGACGACAAGATCGTCCCCGTCTTCTTCGGCTCCGCCGACAAGAACGAAGGCGTGCGCCGCCTGCTCAAGGCCCTGCGGCACGAGGTGCCGGGCCACGAACAGGCGGCGATGCGCCTTGGCCTGGACCTGGAGTCCGCCGCGGGCAAGCCGCTGGCGACCGTCTTCAAGACCGTGCACGCCGCCCACGCCGGCATGTTGTCGTACGTGCGCGTATGGTCAGGAACGATCAAGGACGGCATGGCGCTCAAGACGGCGTGCGAGCCGGCGTCCGGCGGCAAGGTGACGGGACTGTTCACCCTGTTCGGCGGCGAGACGCGCAAGTCGGACGCGGTCGAGGCCGGCGGCGTGGCGGCGCTGGGGCGGCTGGATGCGGTACCCACCGGCGCGCTGATCGGTGACGCTCCGGCGAAGGAAGCCGCCCATCCCTGGCCGCAGCCGCTGCCGCCGCTGTTCGCCCTGGCGCTGCGTCCGGCCAAGCAGGGCGACGACGTCAAGCTGTCGGGCGCGCTGCAGGACCTGGCGCTGGAGGACCCGAGCCTGTCCGTCGCCCACGACGAGGACACCGGCGAACTTCTGCTGTGGGGGCAGGGGGACATCCACTTGCAGGTGGCTCTGGCGCGGCTGGCGCGGGTCTATCACGTTGAGGTGGAGACGACGCAGCCGCAGGTGCCCTACAAGGAGACCATTCGCGGCACCGCCCAGGTGCAGGGCCGGCACAAGCGCCAGACCGGCGGCCACGGCCAGTTCGGCGACGTTCATGTGCGCATCAGGCCGCTGCCGCGCGGCGAGGGCTTCGCCTTCAAGGATTCCATCACCGGCGGCGTGGTGCCGCGCCAGTACATCCCGGCGGTGGAGCAGGGGGTGCGCGACTACCTGCAGCGCGGTCCGCTGGGCTTCCCCGTGGTGGATGTGGCGGTGGAGCTGTTCGACGGCAGCTATCACGTGGTCGACAGTTCCGAGGCGGCCTTCAAGACCGCCGGCCAGATCGCCATGCGCGAGGGCCTGCCCCAGTGCGACCCGCTGCTGCTGGAGCCCATGCTGACGGTGGAGGTCAACGTGCCCAACGAGTACACCTCCAAGGCGCAGCGGGCGCTCTCCAGCCGGCGCGGGCAGATCCTGGGATTCGACCGCCGCGACGGCTGGGAGAACTGGGACACCGTGACCGCCTGCGTGCCCCAGGCGGAGATGCACGACCTGATCGTGGAACTGCGCAGCGTCACCATGGGTGTGGGCACCTTCCACTGGCGCTTCGAACGCCTGCAGGAGGTGCAGGGCCGCACCGCCGACGAGGTGGTGGAGCGGCGCAAGGCGGCCCTGGCGACCGCCTGACGGCGCCGGCGCGACGGCGGCCTTCGGGCTGCCGCGCGCGGGCTGCGCCGCCCACCGGTTTACGGCGGCGGGCGACGGTCGACGTCGCCGGCGCGCTGGGTGCCGCCGCCGCCGAACAGCCAGTTGTCAGGGTCCTGCACCGGTTCGCCGCGCCCGGCCCAGCTCAGGCCCTTGGCCGACCGGATGACGATCCAGAAGGCCCACAGCAGCATGATCGCCCAGGCGAACGGCATGAAGGCCGGCCCCAGGTACAGGACGACGGCGCCCACGATCCAGGCCACGACGCTGCCGATGAAGGTGCGGATCTGGAAATCGTAGTGGGTCTGCTCCACGCGGGTGGAGGGCTGACGCTTGAAGAAGGCGATCAACGCCCCGATGATCACCGCCAGCGCAACGAACACGCCGACGAAATACAGGATATAGACGGCCTTCACCGTGCCGCTGACAGCGCCGCGGCTCGCCTCTCCGGCCGGGCGGCCGGCGTGCGGCCCGTGGGCTCCGCGCGGCGTGGGCGGGCCGGAGTCGTCGGTCGGCGGCGGCGGATGGTGGGCCGGCCCCGGGCCGGTGTCGGTGGCGGCGGAAACGTCGCTGGTGTCGGCATGGGGGGCGTGCGGATCGCGCGGCGAGGGCGGCGGATCGCGGTCGGCCCGGTTTTCCGGCGGTGGCCGGCGATCGGGCGGGCGGCGGTCGGACTCATCCTGTGCCATGAGGCTGCCTCCTTTGCGGTGGTGTCGGTGTCGTCTCTGAACACCAACACGCGCGGCGGGGCCTTCGTTGAGCCGGGGATCGAGTCGGATGCCTGTCGCCTGACACGACAAAGGGAGCGCGCGGCGCTCCCCCTGGATCGTTCAGGCCCGGAATCGGGCGGCTGTGACGCTGGTGTGACGCGCGCGGCGTCAGCCTTCCAGCGCCTTCAGCAGGAACTCGGGCACCGGCTCGTCCAGAATATCCCGGCCCAGGTGGCGCAGGGCCTCTGCGGTGTCGTCCATCGGCCAGATGTCATCATCATTGGCCGCGAACACCTCGGCGCAAACGTTTGCGGAGGATGCGTCAAAAGCGGAAGCAGTGCGATGGATCGTCATGGCCGAACATTCTGTTGGGGGTGAAACCGGCGGAACCTGGGTGGTCCCGAGCTACCTGCGACTTGGGTATTAGGGACTTTCGGGTGAGCCCGGTCAACGGGAAAGTGGATGAGCAAGTGAGAAAACTGCGTCACCTGTGACTTTCCTGAAACACCACGCCGTCACAGACCACCGTAATACTTTCGTCGCGTCACAATTTTGTCGTGGTTCCGGACGTATATACCCCAGGTACGCCTGTTGAAAAAGCTTGCCGAAAGCGTACGACCTCGCCCAAAGATCAGTTCGTCTGGGCAATCTGCAGGCGCACGTCCGGGCCGACCAGGGCGGCGTCGTAGGGGTGGCGCGCCGCCTGGTAGTAGCGCCGCACCTTGACCACGTAGTTCTGGGTCTCCTCGTAGGGCGGAATGCCGCCGTACCGCAGAACCGCCCGTTCCCCGGCGTTGTAGGCGGCCAGGGCGCGCGTCACGTCGCCGCGGAACAGGGACAGCAGCCAGCGCAGGTAGCGGGTGCCGCCGCGCACGTTCTGCTCGGGGTCGAAGGGGTCGCTGACGCCGAATCGCGCGGCCGTTTCCGGGATGAGCTGCATGAGGCCCTGGGCGCCGGCGTGGGAGACGACGTGCGGCCGCCACGCGCTTTCCACGGCGATCACCGCCAGCACCAACTCGGGCGCCACCTCGTATTCGGCCGCGACCCGACGCGCCAGGGCGTCGATTTCCGGCGGTGGCCGCAGCGGCAGGCGGGAGGTCTCGATGGCTCGCGCCCCGCCGCCCGCTCCGGCGCCGGCGCCGGCGACGGCCGTGTCGCTTCGCGGTGTCGGGCAGTGGCGCACGCGCGCCGTCTCCACCCCGCCCAGCATCTTGAGCACGTTGCCGGCCGTCGGATGGCCCGCGCGCTTGGCAGCGGCCATCCAGGCGGCGCCCTGAGCGTCGCTCTGAGCCGTCTCGCGGCCGTTGAGGAACATCCAGCCGATGGTGAACGCGGCCTCCGCGTGGCCGCTGCGCCCGGCCTGGCAATAAAGCCGCTGCGCGCGTGCCAGGTTCTTCGCGGCGCCCTCGCCATGATGGTGCTGCACCGCGCGGTCGAAAGCGCGCTGCGCCGCCCCGGTGGCGGCGGCGGCTTGCGGCACGCCGCCCGTGGAGCCCAGGAACACGGCACCAAGGGCCAGGGCGCAGGCGATGGCGGCGGTGGTGCTGGTGGTGGTCCGGGTCCTCCCGATGGCGCTCGTCCGCATGGCGACTCCGCTCCCTCCGTCGTGGCTGGTGGCAGAGGAGGAGCAAGCGGCGGGCCAAGCGGAAAGGCGCGGCTGGTCGTGGCGACGGCGGACTTCGGTGTCAGGAATTCCGACATCAGGACCGCCGCGGCACGCCCCGGCGCGAAAGGCTGAGCCGCCGCCGTGCCGCCGTTGGCCTGCGCCGACGGCGCCCGTCGACGGCCGCTCTGCACCCATCGGCGCATGTCGGGGGGCTTTACAGCAGCGGCAACTGGTCGCGTTTGCGCAAAAAGAACCCCCGGCACCGGGGTGCCGGGGGTCGAGAGGTGCGAGAGGTGCAGAGAATGCCTCGCTGGCGCGAGGTCTAGCACTTCGCCGCGTTGCGCCACAACATGACCGTGTGGCGCTATCCAAAGGCATAAGGCCGTGCGGTAAGCCTTTGGCGGTGGTGCGGTGTTAGCGCCAGCCAGCCTGGTCGAAGGTCTTGACGGCCTCGGCGTTCAGCTCGCCCAGCGTGGACATGGGCAGGTCGTCGGCCTTGAAGGTGCCCCAGGCCTGCAGGATTTCCGACCACTCGACGCCCGGGCGCACCGGGTACTCGCCGTTGACCTCGGCGTACATCTCCTGGGCCGTCTCGCTGGCCAGCCACTCCAGCAGGGTCACGGCCTCGTCACGGTTCGGCGCGCCCTTCACGACGCCGCCGCCGGAGATGTTGACGTGGGCACCGGTGCTGTCCTGGTTGGGGTAGAAGACGTTGACGGCCTCGGCGGCGGCCAGTTCGTTCTCGTCGCTGGACTGCAGCATGCCGACGACGTAGTAGGTGTTGGTCACGGCGATGTCGCACTCGCCGGCGGCCACGGCCTTGATCTGGTCACGGTCGCCGCCCTGCGGCTTGCGCGCCATGTTCTCGACCATGCCTTCGGCCCACTCGGCGGCCTTTTCCTGGCCGTGGTGCGAGATCAGGCTGGCCATCAGCGACTGGTTGTAGATGTTGCCCGAGGAGCGGATGCAGATGCGGTCGTTCCACTTCTCGTCGGCCAGCGCCTCGTAGGTGGACAGTTCGGCCGGATCGACGCGGTCCTCGGCGTAGAAGATCACGCGGGCGCGCTGGGACAGGCCGAACCACTGGTTCTCCTCGTCACGGAAGTGCGCCGGAATGTGGCTGGTCAGGTCCTCGGACTCGACGGTGTCCAGGATGCCGGCCTCCTTGGCGCGGACCAGGTTGCCGGCGTCGACCGTCAGCAGCACGTCGGCGGGGCTGTTCTCGCCCTCGGCCTTGATGCGCTCCACCAGCTGGTCGGCCTTGGCGGTCAGCACGTTGACCTCGATGCCCGTCTCCTTGGTGAAGATGTCGAGCATGGGGCGGATCAGCTCTTCCTTGCGGGCCGAGTACAGGTTGACTTCGGCGGCATCGGCGTCGGCGGCGAACAGGGCCGACGGGGCGGCCAGGGCAAAGGCGGCGACGGTGAGGCGGCCGAGGCCGCGAAGGCGGTGCGTCATGGTCACTATGCTCCCGATAGCGTTATCGATCGTCCGTGGAACGGCCCGGGCCTGGGGCGCCCCGGGCAAAAAATCTGCAAATGAGAATGCGTCTCAGTTGAAGAGCTAGCAGAGGCCGGCCCTTTTGTAAACACCTTATTTTTGATGTGGTTGAGGAAGCCGGTGACGCAACCGCTGCCGGGTCCAAGGGCGTCGATATCTATGTAGGTGGGACGACCACCGCCCAGACCGACCGATGCGACCGAAGGTGAGAGATACCCATGACCGAACACGCCGATCCGCTCAATGTTCCGCGCCAGGGCTGCTGCAAGTTTTCCGTGGCGATCTACAACGCCAACGCCCGCGACGCGCTGAAGGAAAACCGCCCCTATGACGTCTACGACGAAAAATGGGCGGAAGAACGTAACGTGGAAGTGGTCGCCGACACAGCGGATGAAGCCCGTGCCAAGGTTCTGGAGCAGCATCCCGAAAGCGAGGGCTTCGTGGTGACCGGGGTCGAGAAGCTGCCGTTCAGCATCTGAGCAGCCGCCGGCCAGCATGGCGCCGCGCCGGGGCAGGCCTGGCGCGGCGCCGTTTGCACCCGTGATGCCGAGGGGTTAGCCGTGCTCGCGCAGCACCTTGCGCTGAATTTTGCCCGTCGTCGTCATGGGCAGGTCGGCGACGAACTCGATGCGCCGTGGGTAGGCGTGCCGCGCCATGCGGGTTTTAACGAACTCCTGGATTTCGGCCGCCAGCGCCTCCTGCCGGTCCGGATCGTCCAGGACCGCGGTGTCCGCCGGCACGATGAAAGCCTTGACGATCTCCGTCCGGTCGGGGTCCGGAACGCCGACGGCCGCGGCCAGCCGCACGGCCGGATGGCGGATCAGGGCGTCCTCCACCTCGCCGGGGCCGACGCGGTAGCCGGCCGTGGTGATGACGTCGTCGGCGCGTCCCAGGAACCAGAACCAGCCGTCATCGTCCATGCGGCCGGTGTCGCCGGTCACCAGCCAGTCGCCGATGAACTTCTCCGCCGTCGCCTCCGGCTTGTTCCAGTAGCCCAGGAACATCACCGGGTCGGGCGCCTTCACAGCGATGTGCCCGTCCGAGCCCGCCGGCAGTTCGGTGCCCGTGTCGTCGATGATGGCGACGGTGTGGCCGGGAATGGCGCGGCCCATGCTGCCCTCGCGCACCTCGCCGAGCCCCGCGCAGTTGCCCAGCACCAGATTGCACTCGGTCTGGCCGTAGAACTCGTTGATGGTCAGGCCCAAGGCGTCGCGGCCCCAGTCCAGCAACTCCCGCCCCAGCGTCTCTCCGCCCGATCCGATGGAGCGCAGGCGCACGCCGAAGCGGGCGGGGTCCTTGACCTGCCGCAGCATCTTCAGCGCCGTCGGCGGCATGAACACGTTGCGCACCTTGTGGCGGGCCATGAGGCAGAAGGCCTCCTCGGCATCGAACTTGCGGGCGCGATGCGCCAGCACCGGCACGCCGTGGAACAGGGCGGGCAGCAGCACGTCCAGCAGGCCGCCGATCCAGGCCCAGTCGGCGGGCGTCCAGAACAGGTCGCCCTCCTTGGGGAACAACTCGTGCGGCATTTCCACGCCCGGCAGGTGGCCGCGCAGAACCCGGTGGGCGTGCAGGGCGCCCTTGGGTTTTCCGGTGGTGCCGCTGGTGTAGATGATGACGGCCGGGTCGTCGGCCGCGGTGTCGGCGGGGCTGAAACCTGACGGGTCGGCGGCGTCCATGGCGGCGTGCAGGTCTTCCGCCGCGCCGGTGGCGCCGCCGGCGGTCAGCACGCAGGACAGGTCCGGCAGGCGAGCCTTGAGGTCCAGCACCCGCCCCACGTTGGCGGCATCGGTCACCACCGCGCGGGCGCCGGAGTCGGCCAGGCGGTATTCCAGTGCGTCTTCCCCGAACAGCACGAACAGCGGCACCGCGACGCATCCCAGCTTGTAGGCGGCGATGTGCGCCACGGCGGTCTCCACCGACTGCGGCAGAAGCACCGCCACGCGGTCGCCTCGCTGCACGCCGCGCGCGGCCAGTGCCACCGCGAGGCGGTCCGACTGGTCCTTGAGGTCTCCGAAGCTGGTCGTGGTGACGGTGCCGTCGGCGTCCTCGACGATGATCGCGGGCCGTTCGGCCCCGTCGGGCGCGGTGCAATGGCGGTCGCAGACATCGACTCCGATGTTCGTCCGGGCCGGGATATCCCACCGAAAACGGGCGCGGGCGTCGGCCCAGGACGTCGGGGAATCGGGGAGCATGGTGCGTATCCTTCCCATGGCGTGTTGATTGTGTTGTATTTTTTGACGTTACGGCGCCAGCACGGACAGGCGCAAGCTGCCAGGGGTGGAGGGTCCGGGCGCGGCGCCGCAACAGAGGAAGTCAACGCCTGACCGATCCAACAGGAGTTCATCCGTCCATGCCTATTCCGGCGCCCCTGCGCGAAAACCTCCGCCTGCCTGCCATCGCCGCCCCCATGTTCCTGGTTTCCGGCCCCGAACTGGTGATCGAGACCTGCAAGGCCGGCATGATCGGCACCTTTCCGGCGCTGAACGCCCGCTCCACCGAAAGCTTCGAGGCCTGGATCGACGAGATCGAGGCCGCCCGCGCCGCGCACGGCGCCTGCGCGTCCTATGGCGTCAACCTGATCGTCCACAAGACCAACCCGCGCCTGGAGGCCGACCTGGACGTCGTGTCCCGGCGCAAGGTGCCGCTGGTCATCACCTCGCTGGGCGCCGTGCCCGACCTGGTGGAGAAGGTCCACGCCCACGGCGGCAAGGTCTTCCACGACGTCATCACGCTGCGCCACGCAAAGAAGGCCGCGCAGGCGGGCGTCGACGGGCTGATCCTGGTGTGTGCCGGCGCCGGCGGCCATGCCGGCACCGCCAGCCCCTTTGCGCTGATCGAGGAAGTGCGATCGTTCTTTTCCGGCACCATCATCCTGGCTGGCTCAATCTCCACCGGCCGGCATGTCGCAGCCGCGCGCATGATGGGGGCCGACCTGGCCTACATGGGCACCCGCTTCATCGCCACGGCCGAAAGCCGCGCCGTGGAGGACTACAAGCAGATGATCCACGACGCCCAGGTCGCCGATATCGTCTACACGGACTCGGTCTCTGGCGTGAACGCCAACTTCCTGCGCGAGAGCCTTATCCGCGCGGGCCTCGACCCCCAGAACCTGCCGCCCAAGAAGGACCTGGACATGGCCGGCGAGGCCAAGGCATGGCGCGACATCTGGTCGGCGGGCCACGGCGTCGCTTCTATCCGCGACGTTCCCCACGCCGGGGAGCTGGTTGCGCGGCTGGAGGACGAATACAAGGCGGCCTTCGCCGAGACGACCGCGTTGTTCTAATGCCGCTGATTTGACACGACACAGGGAGGCTGAACGGCATGACCCCGGAACAGGCGACACTCAAGCACTGGATCAAGCAGCTTCTGCGCGCGCGCATGGACATGGACGAGGTCAAGCAGGCGGAGAAAGACCTGCCCATCGACGAGTTCCTGTCCAAGACCCACCGGCTGACGCTGGACGAAGGCCGCGCCGAACAGGTGATCGGCGAACTGATCCAGGCCACGCCGGCGCTGGAGCAGGACTACCCGGCCATCCAGGACGCCGCTCACGAGGAACTGGTGGAGGAACGCGAGCGCGACGCCGACCAGGGGCAGAAGCAGAAGCCCGGCCGCTGAGGGCTGTCGCGGCGGCATGGGGCGTGGTAGGATTACTCCTGCCCCCGGAACACGCTGTGACACCGTCCTGACGTGAGGGGACCCATGCCGCTTTATTCCTACCGCTGCACCGCCTGCGATGCCGCCTTCGAGACGCTCGTGCGCTCGGGAGAGACGCCGTCGTGCCCGTCCTGCGGGAGCGGGGCCCTGGACCGCCTGCTGTCGACGCCCGCCCCGCAGATGAAGTCGGGCCGCATCCTCGCCAGCGGCCGCGCGGCCGCCGCCAGGGAGGGGCACTTCAGCAACTATTCGAAATCGGAGACCAAGGGGAAGGTGTAGCCCGGCACGCCGTTCTTGACGGCAAGGGCGGCCGGGCTCATCTCTTCCCCGTGATTTTCAGGAGATCGCTCATGGCGACTGTAACCGTCGAACTGCCGGACCGCCTTGCCGAATTCGTCCGCGAGCAGGTCGCCCGGGGGGATTACGGGGACGACAGCGCCGTCGTCAGCGACGCGATCCGGCAGCTGCGGGAGCGCAAGGCAGAGTACGATCGCCGGATGGAGATTCTGCGTCAGGAGGTTGAGAAGGGCCTTGCCGACGTGCGAGCCGGTCGGTTCAGCACAAAGTCCGTCGAGGAAATCTTCGATGACGTCATGCGCGAGGAGTATGGCGAGTGACGGCATCCGCCGGCGGCTACCGTTTCACACCGGAAGCCGTGGTGGATCTTCGGGCGATATTCCGCCATACGACACGGGAGTTCGGTCGACAGCAGGCAACCAGATACCGCGACTACATAATGGCCGCCTGCCTTGCTGTTGCTGCAAGTCCCGATCCGATCGGCTCGACGAGCCCCGACAATATCAGCCCTCGACTGGCGATGTATCCGGTGCGACTGGTAACGGGCCGGACGAAAGGCGCGAGTCACGTCCTCATTTACACAATGGAAGATGATGAGGATGGCATCATCATCGTGCGCATCCTGCACGAGCGGATGGACCCCACCACCGTCCTCAGTTGAGCAGCCCGTCTTCCGTCAGGGCGTCCACCGCCTCCAGGCCGTCGAGCATGATGCCGTCGAAGCCCAAATCCATGAGCCCGGCGAAGGTTTCGCCCACGATGGCGCGCCAGTCGGGGTCGGCGAAGTCGACGATGTAGGTGCCGGGCTCGGGCCCGCGCGCCTTGATGAAGGCGGGGGTGCCCACCTTCCAGCTTTCCTTCCAGTACCAGGCCGTGTCGCGCGCCTCCGTCAGGGGCAGGCGGGCGATGACGAGGCGGGGACTGCCCATCTTCTTGAACTTGAGCGAATACACCTCGTCGGCCGACAGCGGTGTGTCGCCCTTGTAGAACGGCGCGATCACCAGCATGTCGTGGTTGGTGCCGCGCAGGGCGTTCAGCCAGTCCACCTTGGCCGGATAGCGGCGGTTGTGCAGCACGAACAGCACGTTCTGCGCCTCGCCGGCGGCCTGGACCATCTCGGGATTGGCATCGCGCAGCCGGCCGGTGGGCACGCTGTTCAGGCGTTCGTCGGTGGTGACGTGCGAGACGACACCGTGCTCCTCCGTCCAGCGGCGGGCCTGCTGCACGGTCATGGCGTCGGTGCAGCGCTCGATGGAAAAGACCGGCAGGCCGAAATCCTCGGCCTCGGCGATCTGCTCCTCCGTCAGCGGCGGCGTTGTGCCGCAGTAGAGATTGTCGGCGACGATGGCGTCCAGCGTGCGGGCGAACTGGCGGTCCATGCTGCCGACCGGCGGCGGGCCGTCGCCCACGAGGTCCTCCAGCGCCGACGGCGCGCGCAGAAGCTCCGCCAGGGCGTCGTCCTTCTGCGTCTGGAACAGAAGGTCGGGCTGTCCGCGCATCATCAGCGTGAAGGCGGGCGCCCGGCCGTGGCCGTATTCCGCCAGCGTGGCGATCATGTCGCGGGCGCGGCCGCGCCAGTCGGGAACCTCGATCACCTCGACCAGCGGCGTGTCCGGCCGCTGCGGCGGGAAGGAGCGCTGCGGCATGATGATGTCCTCGGGTGCCTGCGCCGATGCCGCCAGCGGCGCGCAGGCCAGTCCGAAAGCCAGGGCCGCCAGGGCCGCCGCCGTCCGCCAGGTGGTCACGAGAGCATCTCCGACACGTAATCCGCGATTGCCAGGCAGGATGTCAGTCCCGGGCTTTCTATTCCGTAAAGAGCCATATACCCCGCAAGACCCGTGCGTGCCGGGCCCTGGATGTCGAAGTCGTGGGCCGGCTCTCCCTTTGCCTGGATCTTGGGGCGGATGCCGGAATAGCTGGCCGCCAGCTGACCGTCCTTGAGGTCCGGCCAATAGCGGCGGATGGCGCCGTAGAACATCTCGGCCCGCTGCTCGTCGACGCTGTAGTCCAGCGTCTCGATCCATTCGACGTCCGGGCCGAACCGGCCCTGGCCGGCCAGGTCGCGGGTGTAGTGCAGCCCCAGGCTGGCGGCCGTCGGCATGGGATAGATCAGGCGCTCGAAGGGCGCCTTGCCGGTCATGGTGAAGTAGTTGCCCTTGCAATAGTGCAGGGGCGGGACCGAAGCGCGGTTCAACCCCTCGATCCGCCGCGAGACCTCTTGCGCGCCCAGGCCGGCGCAGTTGACGACGGTGGCGGCGTCGAGCGTCATGGGTTCGGCCCCGCCCACGTTCAGCCGCACCCGGCCGCCGTCCATCGCCAGGCCGCCGAGCACCGGCGAGAGGAAGGCGACCATGCCGCCGGCGTCCTCAAGCTCCCCCTGAAGGGAAACCATCAGCGCGTGGCTGTCGATGATGCTGGTGGTGGGGGAGTGCAGCGCGGCCTCGCACCGCAGGGCTGGTTCCAGCGCGCGGGCGTCGGCGCCGGACATCCAGTCCAGCCGGCAGCCGTTCTCGCCGGCCTTGACCTGGATGCCCTTCAGGCCGTCGACCTCGTCGGGCTCGGTGGCGACGATCAGCTTGGTGCAGTTGACGTAGGGCACGGCGCGGGCGTCGCAGTAGGCGTGCAGCATGCGGTTGCCGCGCACGCACATGCGCGCCTTCAGGCTGCCGGTGGGGTAGTAGACGCCGGCGTGGATGACCTCGCTGTTGCGGCTGGAGGTGATGGTGCCGATGGCGTCCTCCGCCTCCAGCACGATCACCTCGCGCCCTGCCATCGCCAGCGTGCGGGCAATCGCAAGGCCGACGACGCCGGCGCCGATCACCACGCAGTCCACGCGCTCCGTCATGCTCCCATCCTCTTGAAACCGGACACAAAAAGGGCGGCCTCCGGAAGAAGGCCGCCCCCTTTATATGCGGTCTCAGGCGGGCTTCGCCAGGACCGTTCTGATCGCCAGACGGAAGGGGATCAGCATCAGCAGCGCCAGCCCCAGCTTAACGGCGTAGTCGCCCAGGCCCAGCGTGACCCACGGCACGGCCGTGAAGGCAAACGCGCCGGCGAAGAAGACGGCGGTGTCCAGCGCCGAGCCCACCGAGGAAGACAAAAGCGGCGCGGTCCACCACTTGCCCACGTTGCGCAGGCGGTCGAACAGGTAGACGTCCAGAAGCTGCGCCGTCAGGAAGGCCGCGCCCGACGCGGCGGCAATGCGCGGCGTCGCCAGGAAGGCGGACATGACGACGGCGATCAGGAAGCCGATCGTCACCACCCGCCGCGCGGCGGGGGCTCCGGCGGCACGGTTGGTCAGGTCGGTGATGAGGAAGGCGAACGGATACGTCAGCGCGCCCCAGGTCAGCCAGTCGTTGATGGGGTACTGGACCAGGACGTTGGACGCGACCACGACGGCGGTCATCGCCGCGATGGGCAGGACAAGGCGGTTCATCGGTGAAAAGATCCTTTCTTCGGCCAGGCGTCGCTGAAAGGCGACCGGCACGACCCAGGGCGACCACCGCCCGGGCGAGAAACAGGGGCTCAGATAACGCAAATCCGCTCAAGCCGCAACGCCGGCCTTGGCCGCATGGTCCGCGACTCGAAGGTTTCGGTGGGCAGCGGCGGGTATCCCCGCTACAGTCGGCACAGGACCAACGTGTGAAAAATCGGTGTTCATGACTTCCGCAGACCTCGCGTATTCCGTCTGCCCCCACGATTGTCCCTCGGCCTGTGCCCTGTCGGTGGAGCGTCTCGGCTCCGACCGCATCGGCCGCGTGCACGGCGCGAAGGAGCATCCCTTCACCGACGGTGTCGTCTGCGCCAAGGTCGCCCGCTACGCCGAGCGCGTGCACAACCCCGACCGCCTGACCAGGCCCCTGCGCCGCGTCGGGCCCAAGGGCGCGGGCCGGTTCGAGGAATGCTCGTGGGATGACGCGCTGGATACGGTGGCGGAAGCCTTCCAGGCCGCCGAGGCGAAGCACGGCAAGGAAAGCGTCTGGCCCTACCACTACGCCGGCACCATGGGGCTGATCCAGCGCGATGGCATCGACCGGCTGACGCATGTTCTGGGCTATTCGCGCCAGACCGGCAGCATCTGCACCGGCACGGCCGACCCCGGCTGGTTCGCGGGCGTGGGCGAGAAGACGGGCACGTCCTCGCTGGAGATCGCCGACGCGGAAGTGATCGTGCTCTGGGGCACCAACGCCGTGCACACCCAGGTGCAGGTGATGACCCACGTCGCCAAGGCGCGGAAGGCGCACGGCGCCAAGGTCGTGGTGGTGGACCCCTACCGCAATGCTACGGCCAAGCAGGCCGACCAGCACCTGATGCTTCGCCCCGGCACCGACGGCGCGCTGGCGTGTGCCGTGATGCACGTGCTGCTGCGCGACGGGATGGCGGACCGCGATTACCTCGCCCGCATGACCGACTTCGGCGCGGCGACCGAAGCCCACCTGAAGGACCGCACGCCGGAGTGGGCGGAACGGATTACCGGCATTCCGGCGGAAGAGATCGAGGCGTTTGCGCGGCTCTACGGCTCGACGAAGCGGGCCTACATCCGCTTCGGCTACGGCTTCACCCGCCAGCGCAACGGCGCGGCGGCCATGCACGCCGCCACCTGCCTGCCGGCCGTGACCGGCGCTTGGAGCGTGCGCGGCGGCGGCGGGCTCTACAGCTACTCCGGCGGCTTCCACGTGGACCAGTCGCTGGTGATGGCGTCCGACCACGCGGACCCGTCCGTGCGCGGCCTGGACATGTGTCGCATCGGCCCCATCCTGACGGGCGAGCGCGATGCGCTCGGCGACGGTCCGGGCGTGCACGCCATGCTCATCCAGAACACCAACCCCGTCGTGGTCGCGCCCGAGCACCGCAAGGTCCGCGAGGGCTTTTCGCGCGAGGACCTGTTCGTCTGCGTGCACGAGCAGATCATGACGGAAACCGCCCGCCACGCCGATGTGGTGCTGCCCGCCACCATGTTCCTGGAGCATGACGACCTCTACAAGGCCGGCGGCCACACGTGGCTGCAGGTCGGCCGCAAGATCATCGACGGCCCCGGCGAGACCCGCGAGAACCACTGGGTCCTCAACGAACTGATGAAGCGCCTGGGCGCCGATCATCCGGCCATGCACATGAGCGCGTGGGACCTGATCGACGAGACGCTCCGCCGCAGCGACTGGCCCGGCGCGGAAGAGGTCTGGGCGGCAGGTGGAATCGACGTCTCGTCGCGCAACGACCACGGCGACGGCGGTTGCTTCCACAGCGGCTTCCCGCAGGCCGACGGCCGCTTCCACTTCCACCCGGACTGGAAGGCGCTCGGCCCGCTGGGCGCCATGCTGCCCAGCGCGCCCGACCATGTTGCGATCATCGACGAGGTGGACGATGACCGGCCCTTCCGTCTGGTGGCGGCGCCGGCGCGGAACTTCCTCAATTCCTCGTTCACGGAAACGCCCACCAGTCGCAAGCAGGAAAAGCGCCCGACGGTGATGATCCACCCCGACGACGCCGCCGCTCACGGCATCACCGACGGGCGGGCGGTGGCCATCGGCAACGGGCGCGGCCGGGTGCGGCTTCATGCGGTGCTTTTCGACGGGCTGCCCCGTGGTGTATTGGTTGTGGAAAGTATCTGGCCCAACGCCGATTTCGCGGGGGGCGAGGGCATCAACACGCTGACCAGCGCCGACGTGCCGCCGCCAGCCGGCGGCGCCGTGTTCCACGACACGGCGGTCTGGATCGCGGCGGACGACGCGGCGTGACCGGGTTCGGCCGGATGGAAGGGCAGGGGGAGAGCCATCGCATGAACGCAGACGCTCCCAGCGCGGCACGCCGCAACTGGAACCAGGGCGCGGAGGGCTGCCATGTCATCGTTCTCGGCAACGAGAAGGGCGGCACGGGCAAGTCCACCATCGCCATGCACCTGATCGTCAGCCTGCTGTACGAGGGCTTGCGCGTCGGCACCATCGACCTGGACGCCCGTCAGGGCACGCTGACCCGCTACGTGGAAAACCGCGAGCGCCTGTGCGAGCAGCTCAACGTCGACCTGCCGCGCCCGGCCCACGTGCCCATCAAGGTCAGCGAGGACAAGGACAAGGACCTGCGCACCCTGCTGCGCGCCGTGAACCAGCACACCAAGACCTGCGACGTGATGGTCATCGACACGGCGGGGTCCGACAACTACCTGTCCCGCGCCGGCCACGTCTTCGCCGACACGCTGATCACGCCGCTGAACGACAGCTTCATCGACCTGGACGTCATCGCCCGCGTCGATCCCAACACCATGAAGATCGCGGGTCCCAGCCACTATGCCGAAAGCATCTGGGAGACGCGCAAGAACCGGGCGCTGAAGGATGGCGGCTCGGTCGACTGGATCGTCATCCGCAACCGTCTGTCCCACCTGGACAGCCGCATCAAACGGCAGATGGAAGACCTGGTCGGCCAGCTTTCCACGCGCATCGGCTTCCGCACCGCGCCGGGCCTGGGCGAGCGCGTCATCTATCGCGAGCTGTTTCTGCAGGGCCTGACGCTTCTCGATCTCAGGCATTCGGGCATCGAGGTGGAAATGAGCATGAGCCACGTCGCCGCCCGCCAGGAACTCCGCGCCCTTCTGGACGCCATCAACATCAAGCAACTGGCGCAGCGGAGTGCGTGATTCTTGGTGAACCACCAAGACACCAAGACACCAAGGTTTTCCGGCTGCGCCGGAATGTGAATAAGAGGGAGCCACGGGCTCCCTCGTGCTCCCTCGTTTCCTTATTCATTACCATGTCGAATACCCGGCGACAGTGGCAACCGGAATAAAGATGGCGCCTTCGCGCGCTGTCTTGGTGCCTTGGTGTCTTGGTGGTTTAAAATAACCTTCGGACCCAGGCCCCACGATTACCCCGCCCGGCAATCTGGAAAAACGGGCGCCGCCCTCCTATCTCCCTGGAAGACTTGAGGAAGCGGATTGCTCATGAGCCAGGACAAGAACACGCCGGCGCCGCGCTCCACCGGATCGGACGTCGACGCCTTCCTGAACAAGGTTGCGGCAACGCCCGCGCCGCGCCCGGAGGCCGGCCGGAAGGGGCGGCTTCTGTTCGCGCTGGATGCCACGGCCAGCCGCCAGCCGACCTGGGCCCAGGCGTCCAAGCTTCAGATGGAGATGTTCTCCGTCGCCGCCGGCCTGGGCGGGTTGGAGATGCAGGTGGCGTTCTACCGCGGCTTCGGGGAATTCCGCGCCACCCAATGGCTGACCGACGGCGATGATCTTCTCCGCCGCATGAAGAAGGTGTCCTGCATCGGCGGCCACACCCAGATCGAGCGCGTGCTGCGCCATGCCCTGAACGAGACCCGCAAGCAGAAGGTGGCGGCGCTGGTCTTCGTCGGCGATTGCCTGGAGGAGAACCCGGACACGCTCTGCCACCTGGCCGGCGAAATGGGGCTGAACGGGTTGCCGGCCTTCATGTTCCACGAGGGCGACGACCGGCAGGCCCAGCAGGTCTTCCAGCAGGTCGCCAAGCTGTCGGGCGGGGCCTGCTGCCGGTTCGACGCCAACAGCCCCAAGGAGCTGCATGACCTGCTGAGCGCGGTGGCCGTCTTCGCCGCCGGCGGGCGCAAGGCGCTGGCCGACTACGGCAAGTCCAGCGGCAACCGGGCGGTGCTGCAACTCACCCACCAGATGGGCGGCTGAGGGCGCGGGCATCATGCTTCTGGGGGCCGTCATCCTGGGCGTCGGACTGATCGTCGCCTTCATGCTCATCGGGCAGTGGTTCGTCAATGCGAGCCCGGCGCAGGTCGCCAAGGGCCTGAAACGTGCCGGCGTGGTGCTGGTGCTGATGGTCATCGTCGGCCTGGCGGCGACGGGGCGCCTCGGCTGGGCGCTGGCGGCGCTGGCCGGCATGGCGCCGTGGGCCGGGCGCATCTTCCGCCTGCTGATGATGGGCCAGATCATGCGCCGCATGGGCCTGTTCGGCGGGCCGTCGGGCTTCCACACGCCGGGCAGCGGGTCCGGCGGCTTCGGCTTCGGCATGCCCGGTGGCGGGCAGGGGCGGCAGACCGGCCCCGGCACGTCGGAGGTCGCCACCGATCATCTGCGCATGACGCTCCACCACGCCTCCGGCCAGATGAGCGGCGAGGTGCTGACGGGGCCCTTCGCCGGCCGCCAGCTCGACGACCTCGACCCGGTGGAGCGCCTGGACCTGTGGCGCCAGGTGCGCGGTGATCCCGACAGTGCGCGCGTCTATGAAGCCTGGCTCGACCGCCACGACCCCGACTGGCGCGACCGGGCAGAGGCTGCGGGCCACCATGGCGGCGGCGACCGCAGCGCGGCGGGCTCTGCCGACGGGGCCATGACCCGGGCGGAGGCCCTGCGCATCCTGGAACTGGAGGAGGGGGCGACGGCCGACGAGATCAAGCGCGCCTATCGCCGCGTCATGGCGAGCGCGCATCCCGATCACGGCGGATCAAGCTGGATGGCCGCCAAGGTCAACGAGGCGAAGCGCGTGCTGCTGGGGGATTAGCGGCTGCTACTGGGCGGTGCCGCCGGCGGTCTTCAGGGTCACCGCATCGCCGGCAATCAGGAACGTCACCGCGCCGTTGTCGGCGTGATATGTCCAGGTTTCGATGGGACCCAGCTTGGCGATGTCGTCGGGTTGGCCGAGCGCGTCGCGCAGGCCCTGCTTGGTGGTGACGCCCTCGGCCTTGTCCAGCAGGTCGGCCTTGCTGGGCTCGCAGGCGGCGAGCGGCAGGGCGAGCAGGCAGAGCATCAGGGCGGCGGCGGCGCGACGGGGCATGGCGGCGGGCATCCTTCACGGCGGGCAGGGGAAGCGGCGCGGATCATGCCCCGGCCGGCGCGCCTTCGCAACCGCCGAAGACTCGCATTGCGCCGCCGCAACGGGTAAAAGGGTGGGGTGCCGCTCCATCGGCGGCATGATGCTATAAGCGACTTTGGTCGCAACTCGTTCGACCCCAGGGTGAAACAGCGCAAGGTATCCCATGAAGTTCTCCGGCACCGAGCGGTACGTCGCCACCGAGGACCTGAAGGTCGCGGTCAACGCCACCGTGACCCTGCAACGCCCCCTTCTGGTGAAGGGAGAGCCCGGCACGGGCAAGACGGTGCTGGCGCAGGAAGTGGCCGCGTCGCTGGGCCTGCCGCTGATCTCCTGGCACGTGAAGTCCACCACCAAGGCGCAGCACGGCCTGTATGAATACGACGCCGTCAGCCGCCTGCGCGACAGCCAGCTGGGCGACGACCGGGTGCACGACATCCGCAACTACATCAAGCCCGGCAAGCTGTGGGAGGCCTTCACCACCGACGGCGGCTGCGTGCTGTTGATCGACGAGATCGACAAGGCCGACATCGAGTTCCCCAACGACCTGCTGCTGGAACTCGACCGCATGGAATTCTACGTGCATGAGACCGGGGAGATGGTCTCGGCCAGGACGCGCCCCATCGTCATCATCACGTCGAACAATGAAAAAGAACTGCCCGACGCCTTCCTGCGCCGCTGTTTCTTTCACTATATCCGCTTCCCGGACGAGGACACGATGGCCGACATCGTCCAGGTCCACTTCCCCGACATCAAGTCCCGCCTGGTGCGCGAGGCCATGAGCCTGTTCTACGACCTGCGGGACGTGCCGGGGCTGAAGAAGAAGCCGTCGACCAGCGAGCTTCTGGACTGGCTGAAGCTGCTGATGGCCGACGACATCTCGCCGGAAGCCCTGCGGGCCAAGGACGTGAAGACCCTGCTGCCGCCGCTGCACGGGGCGCTGCTCAAGAACGAGCAGGACGTCCACCTTCTGCAGCGGCTGGCCTTCCTGGCCAAGCGGGAAGGGCGCTGACGGCGGCGCCCTGACCGGCGACCGGCGCGGAGCGAAAAGGCGACCGACCATGTGCAAGGCAAGTGCGCTCTTTCGGACCATCACGACGACGGCGATCCTGTCGCTGGCGGCGGGTGCCGTGCTGCCGTCCGTTCCCGTCGCCGCCGAGGCCCGCGTGCAGGACGCCGCGCAGAAGGCCGAGGAAGAGGCGATCCTCGCCCCCACGCTGGACGATCTGTTCCGCGACAGCCTCAAGCGCGAGAACGCCGGCGAACTCCCCGGCTACGTGCTGAACAAGGACGGCGTGCGGCTTCTGGGTCCCGCCGCGCCCCCGCCGCCCCCGCCGCCGGGGTTCGAGCCGCCGCAGATCGTCTACGAGGAAGAACCGCCGCCGCCTCCGCCGCCGTGGGAGGAGGTGGTGACCGCCATCGCCCAGAACGACGCCCGGCCCGAGCACGTGGCGGAGGTGGAGCGCCGCGCGGAAGCGGACCAGGGCGACGCCGTCGAGCTTCTGGCCTGGATGCGCGCCAACGGCGTGGCGGTCGCCAAGGACCTGCCCAAGGCCTTCCGCCTCTACGCCCAGGCCCACAAGCTGGGCGTGCCCAACGCGCGGGAGAACGCGGTGGCGGTCTACAAGTCCATGTCGCGCGACCAGCAGCAGGCCGCCCGCCTGCCGTTCTGATGTCCCTGATTTTCGGAGCCCCATGTTCGTCACCCTGTTTTACGAGCTGCGCAAGGCCGGCGTCCCGGTCAGCCTGAACGAGTACCTTCTGCTGCTGGAAGCGGTGGAAAAGGGCTGCGCGGATTTTTCGGTGGATGACTTCTACTTCCTGGCGCGCGCGACGCTGGTGAAGGACGAACGCCACCTGGACCGCTTCGACCGGGTGTTCGGCCATGTCTTCAAGGGGCTGGAGGAACCCACCAATCCTGACGAGATCACCGCCGACATCCCCGAGGAATGGCTGCGCAAGCTGGCCGAGAAGTTCCTGTCCGAGGAGGAAAAGAAGCAGATCGAGGCGCTGGGCGGCTTCGACAAGCTGATGGAAACGCTGAAACAGCGGCTGGAGGAGCAGAAAAAGCGCCACCAGGGCGGATCGAAATGGATCGGCACGGCGGGCACCAGCCCGTTCGGCGCCTACGGCTACAACCCGGAAGGCGTGCGCATCGGCCAGCACGAAAGCCGCCACCGGCGCGCGGTCAAGGTCTGGGACAAGCGCGAGTTCAAGAACCTGGACGACACGGTGGAACTGGGCACGCGCAATATCAAGGTCGCGTTGCGTCGCCTGCGCCGTTTCGCGCGCGAGGGTGCGGCGACCGAACTGGACCTGGACGACACCATCCGCTCCACCGCCCATCACGGCGGGATGCTCGACATCAAGATGGTGCCCGAGCGCCACAACACGGTGAAGGTGCTGCTGTTCCTCGATATCGGCGGGTCCATGGACGACCACGTGAAGACCTGCGAGGAGCTGTTCTCGGCGGTGCGCAGCGAGTTCAAGCACCTGGAGCACTACTACTTCCACAACTGCGTCTACGAATACGTCTGGCGCGACAACACCCGCCGCCACGCCGACCGCATTCCCACCTGGGACGTGCTGCACACCTACGGCTCGGACTACAAGCTGATCTTCGTCGGCGATGCCTCCATGAGCCCCTACGAGATCGCCTATCCCGGCGGCGCGGTGGAGCACTGGAACGACGAGGCCGGCGAGGTCTGGCTGCGCCGGATGCTCCAGGTCTGGCCGCATGCGGTGTGGCTGAACCCCTCGGACCAGCGGTTCTGGCCCTACACGCACTCCATCCAGATGATCAACCAGATCATGGAAGGCCGCATGTACCCGCTCACCCTGGGCGGGCTGGACGAGGCGATGCAGGAGTTGAACAAGTAGGCACGGATTCCCGCGCCGGGACCCTGCCACTTCCGCGCCCTGAACGGGCTCTTTCCGCCTGACGTTCTGCGGTGGCAATCGCCGCCTGAACCGTCATGGGAGAGAGTGTCATGGCCTACCAGCGTTCGCGGTCCAGCAAGGACGACCTCGCCGCCGACCTGTTCACGCCCGGATCACTGGCCGTCGGCGTCATCGCCGCCCTGGCCCTGCGGCGCATGGGCACGCTGGGGCTGGTGGGCGCGGCGCTGGGCGGGGCCTGGGCCTACCAGACCTGGCGCAACAAGACCGGAAAGCCGCCCACCCACGTCATCCCGCGCGCGCCGCTGACGGTCAGGCGCTCCATCACCATCGGCAAGCCGCGGCCCGAGGTCTTCGCCTACTGGCGCGATCCCACCCACTTCCCGCGTTTCATGGCGCATGTGGAGGACGTGCGCGAGATCGGCCCGGACGCCCACCACTGGGTGGTGCGCGGGCCGCTGCACACGGCGATGGAGTGGGACGCCGACCTGGTGGACATCCGCGAGAACCAGCACATCGGCTGGCGCGCCCGGCCGGGCGCGGACATCGTCAACGAAGGCTCCGTCACCTTCGCCGACGCGCCCGGCGGGCGCGGCACGGAGGTGCATCTGGAAGTCACCTACGACGCGCCGGGCGGCAAGCTGGGTGCGATGGTCGCCAGGCTGATGGGCGAGGAGCCCGACCGCCAGGCCCACGACGACCTGCGGCGGCTGAAGCAGATCCTTGAGACGGGCCACGTCACCAGCTCCCAGCCCCGCCCGCACGGCAGCCGGTGAGTCTGCATGATGGTAACGGACGGAGGTGGACCCCTGCTTTCGCAGGTTTCCTGAATACCCGTCATTCCTGCGAAAGCAGGACTCTACAGCCGCCTGGCAACCGCCGTCCCCGACACACGCTCAACACCAGGAGACCGCCATGCGCGCCCTGTGCTGGAACGGCATCAACGACCTGCGGGTCGAGACGATAGACGACCCGATAATCCTCGACCCCGGCGACGTCATCGTGAAGGTGAAACTGTCGTCGGTGTGCGGGTCCGACCTGCACCTGCTGGACGGCTACGTGCCCGCCATGCGCTCGGGCGACGTCCTGGGGCACGAGTTCCTAGGGGAGGTGGTGGAGACCGGCGCCGGCGTATCGAAGCTTACCAAGGGCGACCGCGTCATCGTCATCTCCATCATCGGATGCGGCCACTGCTGGTTCTGCGACAACCAGCTCTATTCCCTGTGCGACAACTCCAACGCCACGCCGGGAATGGAGGAAACCGTCTACGGCCATGCCGGCGCGGGCATCTTCGGCTACAGCCATGCCTTCGGCGGCTATGCCGGGAGCCACGCGGAGTATATCCGCGTGCCCTATGCGGAGACCAACGTGTTCAAGGTGCCCGACGGCGTGTCGGACGAGACGGCGGTGTTCGTCTCCGATGCCGTGCCGACGGGCTGGATGGCCGCCGACCTGGCCGACGTTCAGGATGGCGACGTGGTGGCCGTGTGGGGTGCCGGCGGTGTCGGGCTCATGGCCATGACGGCCGCACGGATCATGGGGGCCGAGCGCGTCATCGCCATCGACCGCTTCCCCGACCGCCTGAAGAAGGCCCATGCCCACGCCGGCGCGGAGATTGTCAACTATGAGAAGGTGGATGTTCACGACGCCCTGATGGACATGACCGGCGGGCGCGGCCCCGACCGCTGCATCGACGCCGTCGGGCTGGAGGCGCACGGCACCGGCCCCGGCTACCTCTACGACCGCGCCAAGCAGGCCCTGCGGCTGGAGACCGGGCGTGCGACCGTGCTGCGCCAGGCCGTGCGTGCCTGCCGCAAGGGCGGAACCGTCAGCGTCATCGGCGTCTACGGCGGGTTCGTCGACACGTTCCCCATGGGGGCGCTGATGAACAAGGCGCTGACCATGCGCGGCGGCCAGCAGCACGGCCAGCGGTACGTGCCGACGCTGTTCGAGCATATCCGCGAGGGCCGGCTCGACCCGTCGTATCTGATGACCCACCGCTGGCCGCTGGACCGCGGGGCCGAGGGCTACGGCATGTTCAAGCACAAGACCGACGACTGCCTGCGGGTGGTGTTCGACCCGACGCTGTCGGCGGGACCCGGCGCCAACAATCTGGGTGCGGGAGGTCCGGCATGACCATGGGCCGCATCCGTCTCCGCCCGCTGCGCGCCCAGGTCATGGTCATCACGGGCGCGACCAGCGGCATCGGGCTCGCCACCGCCATGCGGGCCGCCGACGCCGGGGCGCGGCTGGTGCTCGCCGCCCGCAACCGCGAGCCGCTGGAGCGCATCGCCGAGGTGCTGCGCAACAAGGGTCACGAGGCCAGGGCGGTGGTCTGCGACGTCGGCAACGAGGATCAGGTGCGCCACCTGGAGGCCACGGCGGTGGACACCTTCGGCCGCGTCGACACCTGGGTGAACAACGCCGGCATTTCCGCCTACGGCACGCTCGCCGACATTCCACTGGCCGAGCAGCGCCGCATCTTCGAGACCGATTTCTGGGGCGTCGTGCACGGCAGCCTGGCGGCGGCGCGTGTCATGCGGCGGCAGGAAGGCGGGGTGATCGTCAACGTCGGCAGCGTGCTGTCGGACCGGGCGATTCCGCTGCAGGTGCCCTACGCGGCCGCCAAGCACGCCGTCAAGGGTTTCACCGACGGCCTGCGCATGGAGCTTCTGCGCGAGGGGGCTCCGATCTCGGTCACGCTCATAAAGCCGACCAGCATCGACACCCCTTACAAGGACCACGCCGCCGCGCACCTAACCCGCGAGCCGACGAACCCGCCGCCGGTCTACGACGCCGACCTGGTGGCCGACGCCATCCTGCACGCGGCGACGCACCGGACGCGGGTTCTGTCGGTGGGCGGCGGGGCGCGGCTGATGACCCTGACGCGCCACCTGTTCCCCGGCCTGTCCGACCTGGTGGGCGCGAAGGTCTTCGGCGACCTGCAGGTGACCGACGTGCCGCGCGGCGGCGGCGGCCGTCACCAGGGCCTGTTCCGTCCGGTGGGCCGCGGCCGGGTGCACAACACCAGCGAGGCCTACGTGCGCCGGTTCAGCACCTACCTATTCTGGCAGAAGCACAAGACAAGCATCTTCGTCGGCCTGCTTGCCGCCGCCGGCCTGGCGTGGCTCGCCAACCGGGAATGCGAGCGGCGGGAGCGGGAGCGCCACCGCAGCCGCTGGCACCTGCCGAGGCGGCGGCGGAAGCACCGGCGGCGGCGCCTTTGGTGACCGAGGCGCTGGTGTTTGGCGGGGGTTGTGGATTCCCGCTTTCAAGGCTGTCGGGACATCGGTGGACGTGCACCGGAGGCAGCGCGGCAGGATGGTTAGCAGCGGACGTGGATTCCTGCTCTCGCAGGAATGACGGAAAAGTTATTATCTAAGATAATAACTTAAAAGATGCCCGTCGTCCCTGCGAAAGCAGGGACCCAGGCACGCCGGAAAACCTATCCGCCTGCCGCCGGCGGCCACGCCGGCAGGGTGAAGGCGACGGTGGTTCCCGTGCCCGCCGGGTCGCTGTCGATGCCGATCCGGCCGCCGTGGTTCTCCACGATGTTCTGGCTGATGGACAGGCCGAGACCCATGCCGGTGGCCTTGGTGGTAAAGAACGGCTCGAACAGGTGGCCGCGCACTTCGGGCGGCAGGCCGGGTCCCGTGTCGCGCACCGACACCAGAACGGTCGCGCCGTCCTCCTCCACCGCCGAGCGCAGGTCCAGGCGGCGTTCCTTTTCCGGAACCTGCTTCAGCGCATCGATGGCGTTGCGCATGAGGTTGACCACCACCTGTTCCAGTTGTACCCGGTCGGCCAGCACGTCGGGCAGCGTTTCCCCCAGGTCCAGGCGCAGCGTGACGCCGTTGTGCCGCGCCTCCACCGCCAGCAGGGCGGCGGCGTCGCGCAGGATGCGGTTCATGTCGATGGGCGTGCGGGCGGCCTCTCCCTTGCGCAGGAAGGCCCGGATGTTCTGGATGATGCCCGCGGCGCGCTGCGCCTGTGCGACGATCTGGCGGATGGCGGCCAGGATTTCCGCGTTCTCCGTGCGCAGGGCGAGCGCCCCTTCGGCGGTATCGTGTGGCCGTGCGCCCTGCTGCTCCATGCGCCGGATGCATCCGTTGGCGTAGTTGGTGATGGCGGCCAGCGGCTGGTTGATCTCGTGCGCCAGGCCGGCGGCCAGTTCGCCCATGGTGGACTGGCGCGAGACGTGCGCCAGTTCCGCCAGGCGCAACTGGGCCTCTTCCTGGGCGCGGCGGCGTTCCTCCATTTCGGCGTGAAGCTCGGCGGTGCGGCGGGTGACCATATGCTCGGTCCGCACATGGGCTGCCGCCGCCAACAGCAGCAGGATCGCCAGGGCCGCCGGCCATTCCCAGTACTCCGCCGCCATGTCCGCCAGCACGTCGCCGGGCTCCATGGCAAAGGGACCGAGCCGCAGGTCGAAGTAGAGGTCGTGGACCGGCTGGTAGTTCAGCGGCACCGTCCATTGCGGCGCGCGGTCGGCCGGCGACGCCTCCAGCCCCTCGCGGAGCAGGGAGATGGCGACGCGCTTGGCAAGCGCCCGGTCCGTGTGACGCAGCTTGGCAAAGGGCCAGTCGGGGTACAGCCGCGACGACAGGGCGCAGGGAAAGTCCGCCACCGGCTGCGAATTGAGGATGCGGAAGTCGGCCATGTCGATCTTGCCCTCGGCCGCCATCTCCTCCATCAGGCAGGCGCGGACCGTGCCGGCGTCGGCCAGGCCGTCGCGCACGTGCAGGACGATGGAGTCCAGCGGAAAGCCGGTGAAGCGCAGAAGGTCCAGGTCGTCGAAGGGGTCGACGCCGGCGGCCTTCATTTCGCGCCACGCGATCTGGAAGCCGCCGAAGGCACGCTCGTCCACGGCTTCGAACACGGTGCCCTTCAGGTCGCCGAGCGTGCGGATGGCCGGGTTGTCGGCGCGGGTGAAGATGACCGATCCCACCGCGGCGCGCGGCGTGCCCCGATCGGTGGTTTCCAGCGTGGCGATGCGCGTGATGCCGTGGGCGGCCTCCAACTCCACGTAGTGCCCGGGGTTGGTGGCGACGAAATCCACCTGCGCCTCGGCCACCGCCTCGCGCATCTCGTTCAGGTCCAGCGGCACCAGGACGACGTCGTGCCGCGGCAGGGCGCGGGCGAGGGCGGTGACGGTGGGGGTCCAGGTCTCCACCGCCTGCTCGGCCCCGCGGAAGGCCAGCACGCCGATGCGGATTTCGCCCTCGGGCGTTACCCCGCCGGCCGGCGCGCCGCTGCCCAGGAACAGGGCGCAGGCAAGGGCGGCAGGGCGGAGTAGGGCGGGCAGGGGCATGGGCAGGGTCCGGATAGTCCTTGTGTCTTGTAGCATCATCCGCGGACGCGGTCACGATCCCGCGAGCCCGGAGCGCGACCCCTGCCACGCGGGGGTCCGACGTGGCACGGTGAGTGGATCAGCAACGGAGGTGCCGCCATGCCCGTCCTGCTCGCCGTCCTGCTGCTGGTGGCCGCGCTGCCCCTGGCCGCCGCCGAGGTCCCCCGCGCGTGGGAGCGCGAGTTTCCCGCCACCGACTTCTCCAACGCCGCCGTGCCGCTGGACGAGATCATGTCCGGCGGGCCGCCGCGCGACGGCATCCCCAGCATCGACGACCCGCGGTTCAAGCCGGCGTCGGCGATCACCGACCTGTCCCCGCGCGAGCCCGTCATCGGCCTGACGGTGAACGGCGAGACGCGGGCCTACCCGCTGCGCATCCTGCACTGGCACGAGATCGTCAACGACACGGTCGGCGGCGTTCCGGTGGCGGTGACCTACTGCCCCTTGTGCAACGCCGCCATCGTCTTCGACCGGCGCGTCGGCGACCGGGTGCTGGAGTTCGGCACCACGGGCAAGCTGCGGCACTCCGACCTCGTCATGTACGACCGCCAGACGGAAACCTGGTGGCAGCAGTTCACCGGCGAGGGCATCGTCGGCGCGCTGACGGGCACCGAGCTGGATGTCCTGCCGAGCCGCCTGGAAAGCTGGGCCGAGTTCCAGGAGCGCGCCCCGGCGGACGCGCCGGTTCTGGTGCCGACCGATCCGGCCGCGCGCGACTACGGCCGCAACCCCTATGCCGGCTACGATACGGCGGCGCGGCCCTTCCTGTACTCCGGCGAGACGCCGGGCGGGGTGGAGCCCATGATGCGCGTCGTGGCGCTCGACGACGAGGCCTGGACGCTGCCGCTGGTGCGCGAGCGCGGCCGGGTGGAGACGGACGGCGGTCATCTCATCACCTGGCGCGCCGGCCAGGCCTCCGCCCTGGACGCCGCGCGCGTGGCGGAGGGGCGCGACGTCGGCACCGTGCTGGTGTCGCGCGATGGTCGCGACGTGCCCTATGACGTGACGTTCGCCTTTGTGTTCTTCGCCTTCCGCCCAGACGGGGTGCTGCATACGCTGGACGGTGTGGTGCGGGCGGAGGACGGCGGCGGCGGCTGACGTCGGGTCACCCCTTTTTGGGCCTTCCCGGCAGCGGGTAGGGATAGATGCGCGCCCGGGCCGGTGTGGCGGCGATCTTCTCGCGCATGGCCTCCACGAAGGCTGCTTCCGCACGGTTGAGCTGGGTCGCCGGGTTGGTGACCATGTGAACGTCCACCGTCGGCGGCGTGTCATAGGGCGGCAGGGGCCAGAGGCGCCCGGCCGCCACGTCGGGCTCCACCACATGCATGGGGAGCGGGCCGATGCCCAGCCCCGCCAGGATCATCCGCCGCACTTCCTCCAGGTTCGACGAGGTGCCCACCACTCGGCCCTCGATGCGCTCCTGCGTGCGCAGAAGGGCGACAGGGCGCAGCACGCCGGAAAGCTGGTCGGTCTTGAAGCTGACCAGCGGCTGGTCGCGCAGGTCGGCGACCGTCAGGTCGGTGCGGCCGAACAGCGGGTTGCGGCGGCCACAGAAGAACTGGAAGTGCTCGCGGAAGATCGACTCGTAGCGCATCCCCGGGAGGCGGTCGTAGACCAGGCAGACCCCCAGGCTCGCCCGCTTGTGCTGCACGGCCTGCGCCACGGCGATGGAGGTGTCGACGTCGATGGAGAACGTCACGCGCGGGTGGCGGTCGTGGAAATCCGCCAGCACGTCGTCCAGCAGCGGGCTGACCACATGGCTTGCCATGGCGATGGAGACATGGCCGGAAATCTCCTCCCGGATGTCGCGCAGCAGCACGCTGAGCCGCGAAATGTTGCCGTGGATCTCCACGCATTCGCGGTAGAGCAGGTCGCCGTGGGCGGTGACGCGGAAGGCGCCCGATCCCCGCTCGATCAGCTTGCGGCCGAGCTGTTCCTCCAGCCGCTTCAGGCGGTTGGAGACGGTGGGCTGCTTGAGCAGCATGCGGTCGGCGGCCCGCGTGATGCCGCCCTCCTGCACGATCACCATGAAGGTGCGCAACAGGTTCCAGTCCAGCTCCCGCGCGAACCGCTCCAGCGCCGCCAGGCGGTCGTGGGCATCGCCGGAAGACGGGGCGGCGGTTTCAGGTGTGTCGGGCACGCGACGCTCCATTCCGTCAGGCTATGGGATGGATTGTCATTATCTATTCGTGAAATGTCGAGTCCCGTGCGTAGACTTCTCCTCAACGAACAGGCGACCACCGCCCGGCCCACATCGCCGGAGCGGAGAGGCGGACACCGTCCCGCGTCGCCCGAACAGGAACAGGCTGGCACGAAGGGTCCGCACCCGTGAGCACGTTGGCAGAAAGCAGGCGGCCGTGGCTGCTGCTGTCCCCCGCGCTGGGGACCTTGAGTTTCCTCCTGGTCGCGCCGCTGGGGTTCATCGTCGTCTACAGCTTCTGGCTGAGGACGGCCACCGGCGCCGACATGGGCGGCTTCCACCTGGACAACTGGGTGGAGTTCTTCACCGACGCCTTCTATCACGACATCCTGTTCTACACGGTGCGCGTGGCGTTGATCACCACGATCCTGTGCGCCGTTGTCGGGTATATCCCGGCCTACTTCATCGCCAACACGCGCATGAAGAACAAGGCGCTGCTGCTTCTGCTGCTGATGCTGCCGTTCTGGATCAGCTACATCATCCGCACCCTGTCGTGGATCAACATCCTGGGCACCGGTGGCGCGGTGAACTACGTGCTGATGCAGCTGGGCATCGTGAACGAGCCCCTGCAGCTGCTCTATAACGAGCCCTCGGTCATCCTGGGCCTGATGCACTACCTGCTGCCGTTCATGATCCTGAACGTCTACGTCAGCCTGTCGGGCATCGACGGCAACCTGGTGGCCGCCGCCCGGACGCTTGGCGCGACGCCCTTCGGGGCCTTCCTGAAGGTGACGCTGCCGCTCTCCATGCCGGGCCTGGCGGCGGGCAGCCTGCTGTGCTTCGTACTGGGCGCGGGCACCTACATCACCCCGCTGATCCTGGGCGGCCCGACCAACGCCATGTTCGCCAACCTGATCTTCGAGGCGATCATCATCCAGCTCAACTGGCCGCTGGGTGCCGCGCTTTCGATCGTGCTGCTGGTGGTGCTGGGGACCGTTGTCACCGTCTACGGCCGCCTCATGGGCCTCAACCAGATTTCCAAGAGCTTCGGGTGACGACCATGACGACGACCACGCAAAGCCGCGCCACCCCCGTCGCCTCCGAGGCTGCAGAACGCGCCGCCGCCGCCGGGGGGGGCGTCGCCACCCGCCGCCGGCCGGGCGTGCGCATTCCCCGGCCCTCGGGCTGGAGCCTGATCCGGCTGGCGTCGATCCTGGTCTATGTGTTCATGTTTGCGCCGATCGCCGTGGTGGTGCTGCTGAGCTTCAACTCCAGCCGCTTCGGCACCTTCCCGCTGGAGGGCTTCTCCTTCCGCTGGTTCGAGGCGCTGTGGGCCAACGACGCCATCGTCTCGGCCTTCCAGACCTCGCTGGTGCTGGGCTTCCTGACGGCGATCATCTCCACCTCCATCGGCATCGCGGCCAGCCTGGCGATGGTGCGCTACGACTTCCCCGGCAAGGGGCTCATCAACACCGCCCTCATCACGCCCATCCTGGTGCCCGAGGTGGTGCTGGGCGTGGCGTTGCTGCTGTTCCTGCGCTGGCTGAGCATTCCCAAGAGCTTCCTGCTGCTGCTCATGGGCCACGTTCTCATCACGCTGCCGTTTGTGGTGCTGGTGGTGCAGGCGCGGCTGACGGCCATCAAGCCGGTCTACGAGGAAGCCGCGAAGTCGCTGGGGGCCAATGCGTGGGAGACGTTCTTCCGCGTCACCCTGCCGCTGCTCATGCCGGCGGTGTTTGCGGGGATGCTGTTCGCCTTCACCATCAGCTTCGACGACGTGACGGCGACGCTGTTCTGGAAGTCGGGCGGCACCGAGACCGTGCCCACCCAGATCTTCGCCATGCTGCGCAACTCCATCAGCCCGGAAATCAACGCGCTCGGCACCGTCATGATCGTGCTGACCGTATCCCTGCCCCTCATCGCCGGCGGCCTTGCCCGCTGGTTCGCGCGGGGCGGGCGGGGCTGAGGCTGGTTTACGCGCCGCCGATTGAAATCGTCGGCGCTGCGTTCACTCGCCACGCAGGCTCACGCGCCATAAGGCGCGGCGGCCGGTCGGCCTTGCCGGGCGACAACTGTACGATTTCAGGCGTCGCCCGGTGTTACCAAGGACAACAACAAGAACCGCCAAAACAACACTACAGGACAGAGAGGCTAGGAACCCATGGACGACACCAAGCGCTATGAACGGCTGTTGCAGCGGTACCGCGACGGCGATATCTCCCGCCGCGGCTTCTTCGGGCTTCTGGGCGTGGCGGGCATCGCCACCGGCGTGATGGGCACCGGCCTGACCGCCGCCGGCCGCCAGGCCATGGCCGCCGCGGCCGCCGATCCGGTCCAGGTGCGCTTCGACGGCTGGGGCGGCGTGGTGTCGGAAGCCTTCCGCAAGCACGCCTTCAACCCCTACGAACAGAAGACCGGCAACGAGGTCGTGGAAGGCACCTTTGCCTCGGGCGACGAGTTCCTGACCCGCGTGAAGGCGGGCCAGCCGGGCGAGTACAACCTGTTCCACGCGTCCGGCGTCTTCGACTACGCGCGTTACACCGATCTCGGCTACGGCGTGACGCTGAACGAGGACAACATCCCCAACCTCAAGCTGGTGATGCCGGCCCTCCAGGCGCCCTACCGCGAGGTCACCAACGGCACCCTGTCGGCCGTGCCCTACGACTACGGCACCACCGGCATCGCCTACAACCGCGACCATGTCTCGGACGAAGAGGTGAAGGAACTGGGCGCGGCCATCCTGTGGTCGGACAAGTACGCCGGCAAGATCGGCGGCTGGAACGACTGGCGCACGCGCATCTGGTACGGCGCGCTGAAGACCGGCCAGGACCCCAACAACATCCAGGACATGGACGCCGTGTGGGAGGCCCTGCGCGAGCACCGCGAGGGACTGCTGAAGTACTGGACCTCGGGTGCCGAGCTGATGAACCTGCTGGCGTCCGGCGAAATCTACCTGACGGAAGCCTGGTCGGGCCGCGTCGCCGCGCTCCAGCAGCAGGGCGAGAACATCGGCTACCACGATCCCAAGAACGGGTTCGCCTGGCAGGAATGCCTGATGGTTCTGAAGGGCAGCCCCATGGCGGCGACCGAGGAACTGGTCAACTTCATGCTGGAGCCGGAAGTGGCCATCGCGGTGGCGGAAGGCCAGAACTACCCGCCGTCGCTGGACCCCAACAAGGTGGACCTGGGCGAGAAGATCCCCAAGCTGCCTGCCTTCGACCCGACCGGCACGCTGGACGGCCTGACGTTCGCCAAGCCCGCCTACTGGAACGGGCACGAGCAGGAATGGTCGAAGATGTTCGGCCGCATCGAGAAGGGCTACTAAGCCCTTTCTCGGTCCCGGCGGGCCGTCGCCATCGCCCCTTGCCCTCTGGGCGACGGCCCGCCGCTCTCTCTTTCTTTCGTACCGCGCTTTGAGGACCCGCCCCATGGCCGAGACCCGCGACATCGCCGTCCGCCTGACCGACGTGGAAAAGAACTACGGCAGCTTCCAGGCCGTCCGCGACATGACGCTGGACATCCCCGAAGGCAGCTTCGTCACGCTGCTCGGCCCGTCCGGCTGCGGCAAGACCACGACGCTGCGCATGATTGCGGGGCTGGAGAGCATCACGGCCGGCGAGATCGCCATCAAGGGCCGGCGCGTGAACGAGGTGCCCATCCACAAGCGGAACCTGGGGGTGGTGTTCCAGAACTACGCCCTGTTCCCGCACATGAGCATCGCCGACAACGTCGCCTTCGGGCTGAAGTACCGCAAGCTCAACAAGACCGACGCGCGGGAGAAAGTGCGCCGGGCGCTTCAGATGGTCCGCCTGCCGCATGTGGAGGACCGCTTCCCCGGCCAGCTCTCGGGCGGCCAGCAGCAGCGCATCGCGCTGGCCCGCGCCATCGTCATCGAACCCGACGTGCTGCTTCTGGACGAGCCCCTGTCGGCGCTGGACGCCAACCTGCGCGAGGACATGCGGGTGGAGCTGAAGCGCATCCAGCGCGAGCTTGGCATCGCCACCGTCTTCGTCACCCACGACCAGGGGGAGGCGCTGGCCATGTCCGACAAGGTGGTCGTCATGTCCGACGGCCAGATGGAGCAGATCGGCACGCCGGAAGACGTCTACAACCGCCCCACCAGCCGCTTCGTGGCGTCGTTCCTGGGCAACTCCAACTTCCTGGGCGCGACGGTGGAGGATGTGACGGACGGCCTCGTCACCCTGGCCGTCAAGCCGGGCGAGGGCGGGGCGATGCCCATCCGCCTGTCCATCGCGTCCAACGGCCGGTTCCGCAAGGGAGAGGCGGTACAGATCGTCATCCGCGCCGAACGCCTGTGCATCGGCCGCGCGCCGGAAAGCCGGGGCGGCCCCATGAACACCTTCGAGGGCGTGGTGACCAACGTGGACTACCAGGGCCTGAACGCCCGCTACTTTGTGGAAGCCGGCGGCCAGAAGCTCCAGGTCATCAACCCCATCGACCAGCACCCCGCCCGCGAGGGCGACCGCGTGACGCTGCATCTGCGCAGCGAGGACGCGGTGATCCTCGACGACACCGGCCACGTCCACCACTGATCCCCCTGACGACGAAAGACCGCCCGAACATGACCACCGGCGTCGACACCCTTCCCCCCGGCATCAAGCGCGCCGCGCATCAGGCGCCGGCGGACAGCTACCTGTTCTACCAGGCCCACGGCACGCGGCCCTTCATCGACCGGGCCGAGGGCATCTGGATGCACGGCCAGGACGGCAAGACCTACATGGACGCCGCCTCTGGCGCCATGGTCTGCAATGTCGGGCATTCCAACCCGCGCGTGCTGAAGGCCATGCGCGAGCAGATGGAGCGCGCCACCTTCGCCTACCGGCTGCAATTCCAGTCGGAGGCGGCGGAAGGGCTGGCGGCCGAGATCGTCGACCTCATGCCTGCCGGCCTGGACCGGGTGTTCTTCGTCTCCGGTGGGTCCGAGGCGGTGGAGAGCTGCCTGAAGTTCGCCCGCCAGTACATGATCGCGACGGGGCAGGGCACCCGCTACAAGGTCATCAGCCGGCATCCCAGCTATCACGGCTCCACGCTCGGCGCGCTGGCGGTGACGGGCTACACGCCGCTGTCGGCCCCCTTCGACCCCATGATGCGCCCCATGCCCAAGATCGCCACGCCGCGCCACTACCTGGACGGCGGGACTGAGGATGAAGACGCCTACGCGCTCCGCCACGCCGACATGCTGGAAGAGGCGATCCTGCGCGAGGGGCCGGATACGGTGATGGCCTTCATCGTGGAGCCCGTCGGCGGGGCGTCGACCGGCGCGGTGGTGCCGGGCGCGCCCTACCACGCGCGCATCCGCGAAATCTGCGACAAGTACGGCATCCTGCTCATCCACGACGAGGTGATGACCGGCGTCGGCCGCACCGGCGCCTTCCTGGCGTCGGAGCACTGGAAGGTGGTGCCGGACCTCATCGCCATGTCCAAGGGCTTCGCCGCCGGCTATGCGCCGCTGGGCGCCATGATCGCGCCCAGCCGCATGGTGGCGAAGGTGCTGGACGCGGGCGGCTATGCCCACGGTCATACGTATGCGGGCAATCCCATCGCCTGCGCCGCCGGCCGCGCCGTGGTGCGCGAGGTGGTGGAACGGGACCTGTCCGCCAACGCCCGCATCATGGGCGCGCGGCAGATGGCGGGCCTGCGGGCGCTGAAGGAGGAATTCCCCTTCATCGGCGACGTGCGCGGCCTCGGGCTGTTGCAGGCCGTGGAGTTCGTGGCCGACCGCGAGACCATGCGCGTCCTGCCGCCGGAGCTGAACGCGGCGGCGCGGCTGGTTGAAATCGCCTACGAAAAGGGCCTCATCGTCTATTTCCGCCGCACGCGCGGCGGGCAGTCGGGCGACCACATCATGGTCACCCCGCCGCTCACCATCACGGACAAAGAGGTCGACACCCTGCTGGAGCGCCTGCGGGACAGCCTTGTCGCGCTCCGCAAGGAACTGGCCGGAAGGTACTGAACACAATGGCATTCGCGGAAACGTCCATCCCCACGGCGGCGCCGGAACGACCCCGGAAGAAGGGGCGCGGCAAGGTCGTCATCACCTGCGCGGTGACGGGCTCCATCCACACCCCCACCATGAGCCCGCATCTGCCCATCACGCCCGACGAAATCGCCGAGCAGGCGGTGGCGGCGGCGGAGGCCGGCGCGTCCATCCTGCACCTGCACGCCCGCGACCCGGAAACCGGCCGCCCGACGCCGGACCCCGACGTCTTCATGCGCTTCCTGCCGCGCATCAAGCAGCAGACGGATGCCGTGGTGAACATCACCACCGGCGGCGGCCAGGGCATGACGGTGCAGGACCGGATGCAGGCCGCGCTTCGCGCCCAGCCGGAGATGTGCTCGCTGAACATGGGCAGCATGAACTTCGCTCTGCACCCGCTGGCGGAGCGCTACACCGACTGGAAGCACGACTGGGAAAAGCCGTTCCTGGAAGGCTCCAAGGACTTCATCTTCCGCAACACCTTCGGCGACATCGAACGCATCCTGAAGGACCTGGGCGAGGGCTGCGGCACGCGGTTCGAGTTCGAGTGCTACGACGTCGGGCACCTGTATACGCTGGCGCATTTCGTCGACAAGGGGCTGGTGAAGCCGCCGTTCTTCCTGCAATTCATTTTCGGCATCCTGGGCGGTATCGGGCCGGACCCGGACAACCTGACGCACATGAAATCCGTCGCCGACAAGCTGTTCGGCGAGGACTATCGTTTCAGCGTGCTGGGCGGCGGACGCCACCAGATGGGCCTGGCGACCATGGGGGCCGTGATGGGCGGCAACGTGCGCGTCGGGCTGGAGGACAACTTGTCTCTCGGCAAGGGAGTTCTTGCGCCGGACAACGCCGCTCAGGTACGCCACGTGCGCGGGCTGCTGGAGGCACTGTCGCTGGAGGTGGCGACGCCGGCCGAGGCCCGCGAGATGCTGGCGCTCAAGGGCGCCGATGCCGTGAGTTTTTAATGCGGAGCGGTTTCCGGCCACGCCTGTGGACGGGAACCGCGAATAGGGTCGCGACTGCGACCCCGCGCCGGTCAGGCGCGTGAGCCTGCGTGGCGCTTGAACGCAAGTTCTGGCGCTCCGCGCCAGAACGCAAAGAGTCACCGGGGGACCGTTACATGACCAACACCGACTTCATCATCATCGGCGGCGGCATCGCCGGGGCCTCGGCGGGATATTTCCTCGCCCGCGACGGCAAGCGGGTGGTGGTGCTGGAGCGCGAGGCCCAGCCCGGATACCACTCCACCGGCCGCTCCGCCGCGCTTTTTACGGAAAACTACGGGCCGCGCGCCATCCGGGCGTTGTCCATCGCCTCCCGCGCCTTCTTCGAGAACCCGCCGGAGGGCATGAGCGAGCATCCGCTCATCGTCGACCGCGGCGTGCTGTTCTTCTGCCCCGAGGGCCAGGAGGCGGCGCTGGAGAAGTGCGCCGAGGAAGGCCGCGCCGCCGGGGCGCCGCTCAAGGAAATCTCCATCGATGAAGCCTGCGCCATGCAGCCGTTGCTCCGCCGCGAGGGGCTCGTGGGCGCGCTTCTGGAAGAGGGCGCCAAGGACCTGGACGTGGACGCCCTGCACCAGGGCTTCCTGCGCCTGATGAAGCGCGAGGGCGGCGTGGTGGAGACCCACGCGGAGGTGGAAGGCCTGGCCCGCGACGGCGCCTCGGGCGACTGGACCGTCACCTGCCGCGACGGCCGCGCCTTTACCGCGCCGGTGGTCATCAACGCCGCCGGGGCCTGGGCCGACGAGGTCGCCAAGCTGGCCGGCATCACGCCCATCGGCATCCAGCCCAAGCGGCGGACGGCGTGCCTCGTTTCCGTGCCCGAGGGCATGGACCCGAGCGGCTGGCCCATGACGCTGGATGCGGAAGAAAACTTCTACTGCAAACCGGATGCGGGTAAGCTGCTGGTCAGCCCGGCGGACGCAACACCCGTCCCGCCCCACGACGTTCAGCCAGAGGAGATGGATGTCGCCATCGCCATCGACCGCCTGATGACGGCGCTGAACATCGATGTCCGCACCATCGACCACAAGTGGGCGGGCCTGCGCAGCTTTGTCGACGACGGCGTGCCGGTGGTGGGCTTCCGCGCCGCCGAGCCGGGCTTCTTCTGGCTGGCCGGGCAGGGCGGGTACGGCATCCAGACCTGTGCCGCCATGGGCGCGCTGTCCGCTGCGCTCGCCCAGGGCAAGCCCGTGCCGGACCACATCGCCGAGCGCGGCATCACCAAGGACACTCTTTCGCCGGAGCGCATCGCCTGACCATGACCGACACCCCCACCGCCGACACGCTGCCCACCGACGCCGACATCCTGGCCGCCGCCGATGCCGAACAGGCCGAGGCGGTGGAGCTTCTGAAGGATCTTGTGCGCGAGCCCTCCACGCTCGGCAACGAGGGCGGTGCGCAGGACATCATGGCGGGCGTCTTCGGATCGCTGGGCCTGACGGTGGACCGCTTCGAGGTGGACCTGAACGCGATCTCCCACCTGCCGGGATTCTCGCCGCCGCTGGTGGACTATTCGGGGCGGGAGAACGTCGTCGGCATCAGCCGTCCGGCCGGTGGAGCCAAGGGACGGTCGCTGATCCTCAACGGCCACATCGACGTGGTGCCGGTGGGGAACGAGGCCGCCTGGAGCAACCCGCCGTTCCATCCAGTGGTGCGCGACGGGCGGCTCTACGGGCGCGGCTCGGGCGACATGAAGGCGGGCATCGTCGCCTATGTGGCGGCCATGCGGGCGCTGGCGCGGCTGGGCTATCGCCCGGCGGCGGATGTGTTCCTGCAAAGCGTGATCGAGGAGGAATGCACCGGTAACGGGGCGCTGTCGTGCCTGCATCGCGGCTACCGCGCCGACGCCGCCATCATCCCCGAACCCTTCAACCACAGCCTGATGACGGCGCAGCTGGGCGTCATGTGGTTCACGGTGGACCTGGCGGGCAAGCCGGCGCACGTGCTGGACACCTCGGCGGGCTCCAACGCCATCGAGGCCGTGCATCCCATCCTGCGCGGGCTGAAGGAGCTTGAGGCGCGCTGGAACGAACCGACGCACCGCCATCCGGCCTATGAGGGTCACGCGCACCCCATCAACTTCAACCTGGGCCGCATTCAGGGCGGCGACTGGCCGTCTTCGGTGCCGGCCACCTGTCGCTTCGACCTGCGCGTCGGCTTCTTCCCCGGCGCCGACATGGACCAGGTGAAGGCCGAGGTGGAGGCCGCCATCCGCCAGCACGCGCCCGAGGGCATGGGCGTGACCATCTCCTACCGCGGCTTCCAGGCCGAGGGCGCGGTGATGGACCCCGACTGGCCCATGATGAAGGAACTGGCGGCCGTCCACGAGGCGGTGGCAGGCTCGCCCATCGAGCACTTGGCGTCGACCGCCACCACGGACGCGCGGTTCTTCGTCCTCTACGGCGACACGCCCGCCACCTGCTACGGCCCGGAAGCCGACAGCATCCACGGCATCGATGAAAGCGTCGGCCTGGAGAGCATGGCGACGGTTTCCCGCGTGCTGGCGCTGTTCATCGCGCGCTGGTGTGGACTGGAGCGGATCGGCTGACCCGGCAACACCGGCGGCGCATGGGCCGTTTCTCCGGCAACGAGACATCCAAGCCGGAGAGGTTCATGCGCCGTCGACTCGTTCTTGCCGCCGCCGCCGCGACCGTGGCCCTTCCCGCCGCCACCGCCGGTGCGGCGACCAGTTATCCCGAAAGCACCGACTACCCCATCACCAACCTGCGCGCCACCGACCCGCAGAGCGGCCTGACGCCGTGCTCCACGCGCTATGAGCAGGTCGCCCACCCGGTGCCCGAGGCCGACAAGCCGGTGGAGGAGGCCATCAAGCAGGCCTTCAATCCCTCGCAGGCCTGGGCGCTGGGCGAGACGCTGGCGGTGGTGACCGAGCCCGAGGGCGATCCGCTCGACCCCGCCGACCAGCCCGTCATCCGCGTCAAGTTCCCGCAGAACCCCACCGGCACGGCCGGCGACGTCGCGCCGCGCGCCGGCGGCGGGTTCCTCGCACCCATGTTCGAGGGCGGCGCGGATCGCGCCTGCCTGCACTACAAGGTCCGTTTCCCCGACGCCTTCGGCTTCACCAACGGCGGCCGTCTGCCGGGCCTCTACGGCGGGTCGGCCACCACCGGCGCGAACGAACAGGAGTCGGGCGGCTTCACCCTGCGCACCGCCTGGCGCGAGGACGGCCAGGGCGAACTGGTGGAATACATCGTCAACGGCGGCGCCGATGCGCGCTACGGCCTCTCCGTCGGCTCCGACCGCTGGATGTGGGACACCGGGCGCTGGCACACGGTGGAGCAGGAAGTGGTGCTGAACGAACCCGGCAAGCCGGACGGCATCGCCCGCGTCTGGGTCGACGGCCAGCCCATGGTGGAACAGACCGATATCGTCTTCCGCCAGTCCGGCGACACCATGATCGACGGCCTGCTGTTCGAGGTGTTCTTCGACGACCGCAAGGCCAACATCTCCACGCCCGAGGAAGAGCGTCTCTACTTCACCGACATCCGCCTCTATGCCGGCGGCACCGGCGGCCAGACCGCCGAGGAGCGCAAGCAGTGGGGCGAGGGCGACGGTGAAGGCTCCGGCTACGGCCAGGAAACGCCGCAGGGCGGGGGTGACGACTGATGGCCGGCGGCGTCGACCATCCCATCCGGCCCAACCCCGATGCCGCCCCGGCCGGCCCCATCGGCAAGCGGCGCTGGGCCATCGCGGAAGGCTTCATCCCGCCCGGCTCCACCGGCGAGGGGCCGGAGTTCGAGAGCCACGAGACGGTGTGCATCCTCAACGCCAACGATGCCCCGGCCGCGGTGCGCATCACCCTGTTCTTCGAGGACCGCGACCCCGTCGGCCCCTACGGCGTGGAGGTGCCGGCGCGGCGGACGGTGCATGTGCGCTTCAACAGCTTCGAGAACCCCGAAATCCCCAAGGGCCTGGGGTTCGCCAGCATCATCGAGAGCGATCTGCCCATCGTCTGCCAGCACACCCGGCTCGACAGCCGGCAGGCGGAGCTGGCTCTGCTGTCCACCGTCGCCTTTTCGGAAGGATGACCCGCCATGAGCGACAGGCTTCGTGACCAGGCCGCCATCGTCACCGGCGGCAGTTCCGGCATCGGCAAGGCATCCGCCATCGCGCTGGGGCGGGAAGGGGCGGCGGTGACCGTCGTCTACCACGGCAACAGGGAGGGCGGCGAGGAGGCCGCCCACGCCATCGAGCAGGCCGGCGGGCGCGCGCAGGTCCTTCAGGGCAACGTGGCGGAAGAGGGCGACGTGACGGAGATCGTCTCCCGCACGCGGTCCGAATTCGGCACGGTCGACATTCTGCTCAGCAATTCGGGCATCCAGAAGGACGCCGACTTCCTGGACATGAGCCTGAAGGACTGGCAGGCGGTGATCTCCGTCAACCTGACGGGCCAGTTCCTGTGTGCGCGGGAATGCCTGAAGGTCATGTGCGCGCAGGGCGTGCGCGAAGGCGTGTCCAAGGCCGCCGGGAAGGTCATCTGCATGTCCAGCGTCCACCAGTTCATCCCCTGGGCCGGCCATGTGAACTACGCCGCCGCCAAGGGGGGCGTGCACCTGCTGGCGGAGAGCATCGCCCAGGAGTTCGCACCCCGCAAGATCCGCGTCAACACCCTGGCCCCCGGCGCCATCAAGACCGCCATCAACGAGGACGTCTGGCAGTCCGAGGAAGGCCGCGAGAAGCTGATGGGCATGATTCCCTACCAGCGCATCGGCGAGCCCGAGGACGTGGCCGAGGCCGTGGTCTGGCTGGCGTCCGACGACAGCGACTACATCACCGGCGCCACGCTGGTCATCGACGGCGGCATGAAGCTCTATCCCTCCTTCCGCGAGGGCGGCTGAGGCCGGCGGGGCGCGGCAGTGAGCGGCCTGCCCGAACCCCTGGCGGACGGCCTGTGGACCGTGGAGCGCCGGTTCCGCACCATGGGGCTTCCGGTGTCCTCGCGCGGGACGCTGGTGCGCCTGCCCGACGGCGGGTTGGTGGTCATCAACCCGCCGCGCCTGGACCGGCCCCTGCGCGAGGCCGTGGACTGGCTGGGGTGGCCGGCGCACATCGTCTGTCCCAACCGTTTCCATCACCTGTTCGCCGGCGACTGGAAAGAGGCCTGGCCGAGCGCCCGTCTGTGGGCCGCGCCGGGGCTGGAGGACAAGCGCCGTGACCTGTTCTTCGACGCCCGTCTCGGCCGCCAGCCCCCGCCCTGGGACCCGGTGCTCGCCACTTTGCCCATCGCCGGCATGCCGCGCCTGTCCGAGGTCTGGTTCCTCCACCGCCCCAGCGGCACCCTGATCGTCACCGATCTGGCTGCGCGGGTCGGGGCGCGGCAGCCCTGGTTCCTGCGCGCCTGGAGCCGCCTCAACGGGGCCGGCGCCAGCGGACGGGTGGGCAGCGCCGCGTGGCTGCGGCTGCTCGTTGCCGATGACGAGGCCCTGGCCGCCAGCCTGAACGCCGCCGTCGCCCGGAACCCCCAGCAGCTGGTGGTCGCCCATGGCGATCCCATGGCGAACGGTGTGGTGCCAGCCCTGCGCCACGCCCTGTCCCGCGTGTCCCCTGCCTTCGGTCATGCGACCTAAGGCGAGAGCAAAAGGATGTCCCGCACGCCGGAAAGTGGTAGGCTTCCGCCGTGTGGGTGGCAACAGCGGTAGAGGTGCGGGGGATCATGTCTGCATGGGCGGAACGGGCGGCGCGCAGGGGCGCGCGGCGTCTGGCGGCCGTGGCGGCGGTGCTGCTGTCCGGCATCGGCGCCGCTGCGCTGGCCGGCTGCGATTCGGGCGACGACGGCGACGTCCTGCGCCTGGCCATCAATCCCTGGCCGGGCTACGAATTTCTCTACCTGGCGCGGGAACGCGGCTATCTGGCCGAGGAGGGCCTGAAGGTCGACTTCGTGGAGCGGCCCGACCTGGGCGGGGTGAGGGCGGCCTTCGTGGCCGGCGAGGCCGACGCCATGACGGTGACGCTGACCGAGGTCCTGCGCACCTGCGACGAACTCCCCGACCGCTGCCCGCGCGTGGTTCTGGCCGCCGACTATTCCGACGGCGCCGACGTGCTGATGGCGGTGCCGCCCCTGCGCTCGCCCGCCGACCTGCGCGGCCGGCGCGTCGCCGTGGAGGACGGGACGGCCACCATGTTCCTGCTGTCCCGCGCGCTGGAAACCGCGGGACTGTCCTTCGCCGATGTCCAGGTGGTGCAGATGCCCCAGGCCGACATGGCCGATGCCGTGCGCGCCGGGCGGGTGGACGCGGTCGCCACCTATCCGCCGGTGGCGCTGGAGCTTGCCCGCACCGGGCGTCTGCGCACCATTTTCTCGTCGGCCGACATCGAGGGCGAGGTGGTGGACGTGGTCGCCGTCGCCCCGGCCTGGGCGGAAGACCGGGACGAGGCCGTGGCCGCCCTGGTGCGGGCCTGGGACCGCGCCGTGGAGTACTGGCGCGAGAACGCCGGCGAGGCGGAGGCCGTCATGGCCGCCCGCGAAGGCGTCTCCACCCGTGCCTTCGCCGAAAGCCTAGCGCACATCCGCATCCTGCGCTCGGCCGAGCAGCGCTTCCTGTTCACCCAGGGCGGACCGCTGGAGCGGGCCGTGGCCCACCACGACCGCCTGCTGCGCCGCGCCGGGCTGATCCAGGGCCCGGACCGGTCCGGCCAGGTGATCGTCGGCGAATACCTGCAGACGGCCCTGCGGTAGCCGTCATCCCGCGGCCGTTGCGCCGGCGGCCGGCGAAGCCCATCTTCGCGGCATGATGACCCATACCGACGCCATGCCGCGCCCGCCGCTGCTCATCGCCAACGAGATCTACCGCAAGTCCCGCTACGGGACCACGCACCCGCTGTCCATCCCGCGCGTCTCGACGGTGGTCGACCTGTGCCGGGCGCTGGACTGGCTGCCCGACGCGCAGTACGTGGACAGTCCGATGGCGACGCCGGAGCAACTGGCGCGGTTTCACGATCCCGCCTACGTTGCCGCCCTGAAGCGGGCGGAGGAGGATCAGGACGCTCCGGCCGACGTGAAGGCGCGGCACAATATCGGCATCAACAACAATCCCATCTACACGGAAGTGTTCCGCCGTCCCGCCACGGCCTGCGGCGGCTCGATCCTGGCCGCCGATCTGGTGAAGGATGGGGGTATCGTTCACCATCCGCCGGGCGGCACCCACCACGGGCGGCCCGACCGGGCGAGCGGGTTCTGCTACTTCAACGATCCGGTCCTGGGCCTGCTGCGGCTTCTGGACCTGGGTGTGGCGCCGGTGCTGTACGTCGACCTGGACGCCCACCACGGCGACGGCGTGCAGGATGCCTTTCACGACGACGACCGGGTATTCACCATCTCCATCCACGAAGCCAACCGCTGGCCGCGCACGGGCCCGGTGGAGGACCGTGCCGGCGGGGCGGCGCGCAACCTGCCGGTGCCGCGCGGCTTCAACGACAGCGAACTGGATTACCTGATCGAGCACGCTGTGGTGCCGCTGGCCGAGCGCCTGATGCCGGCGGCCATCATGATCCAATGCGGTTGCGACGGGCTGGAGGACGACCCGCAGGCGCGGCTGTCGCTGTCGAACCGGGGATACTGGCAGGCGGTGTCGGTGCTCAAGGGGCTGGCGCCGCGGGTCATCGTCCTGGGCGGTGGCGGCTATAATCCCTGGGCTGTGGCGCGCTGCTGGTCGGGCGTTTGGGCGACCCTCAACGGCCGTCCGATTCCCGAGGTCCTGCCGGCGCCGGCCGAGAGCCTGCTGCGCGAACTGTGGTGGGCGCACCGGCGCGGCCGCAACCCGCCGGAGCACTGGTTCACGACGCTCGCCGATGCGCCCAAGACCGGCGCCGTGCGCGAGGAGGTGCGCTCCGTCGCCCGCGCGGTGCTGGACGCACCGGACCGGGCGCGGCGGTGGGCGGCGGAGTAGGGGCGGGCGCCGCGGCTCAGGGCATCCCGCGGTCCCGCAACTCGCTGTCGGTGATGCCGGTGTCGTCGACCGTTTCGGCGTCCACCGTGTGCTCGACGGTCGCCCCGCAGTCGGTGCATTTCCAGGTCTGGGTGGTGACGGCGGTGTCCGAGGGGCTCTCCACCGTCGCCGGGGAGCCCTGGATGTCCTGGCTCTCGCCGACGGGCCGCATCTCGCCGCCGCAGGCGGGGCAGGGTTCGATCTGATGCTTCGCCATGATCGGCCTCCGTTCGCTTCCTCTTGGCGCCCCGGCCGAATGGTCGGGGTTCGGAGGAAACGCCGCCTGGACGCCGAAGGTGCCCCGATCAGTCGTAGGCGCGCGTGATGACCTCGTCGATGGCCGCGATGATGGCCTCGGCCTGGTCGGAGAGGTTGGTCACGTGGTCCCGGAGGGCGCCGCTCGGGATGTTCGTGATGTCCAAAGCGTTCAGAAACACGTCTTTCCCCTCCACCCTCAAGACGGGCTGGACACGCTTTTCAAGGATGAGGGCGGGGCTCGTCAACACGAGCGGAACTACGACACGTTGCGCCCAATGTCTGTGAGCACTTGATTGCACCACGACAAGATAGGGAATATCGCGCGCACTCCGGCCGGGATTTCTGAAGACGTCGAACTGCCGCATCTTGCTAGAGGTTGTTCCACTCGTCCGAGATATACCCAACCCGTGCGAAGTGGGCGTTCTGGCTTTCATAAATAGGGCGCAGCTCTTCCTGCCGCTTACGCAGCCGTTCCGCCTTCACGGCCTGCTCCAGCGTCTCTTCCAGGGTGCGGGACAGGTTCAGCCCCAGGGCCCGCGCCTCGCGAAGCAGGTCGGCGTTGATGCTCAGGTTGACCGCCTTCTTGGGCGCGTTGCCGTCATAGGGCATGGCGCAGACCTTTCATGCGCATGAACCATGCGCATAAGATGCGCCCGTTTGTGCGTAGGGTCAACGCCTTCCGCCGACGTGACAGGTTCCGCGCGCCAGCGTCTCCCCCCTCAGGCATCGCGCAAGTACCAGGTCAGGTCGCGGTCGGAGACCTCGGTGTTGAAGGTGTTGCACTCCTGCGCCTTCACGCAGGCGAACATGCGCACGAAATCGTCCCCGAAGGCGCGCCGCAGAACCGCCGACTGCTCGAACAGCGCCACGGCGTCGGCCCACGAGGTCGGCAGCGGCGCACCCGGCTGGTCGTAGCCGTTGCCATCCACCGCCGGCGGCGGGGCGAGGCCTTCCTTCAGACCGTGGCGCAGCCCCGCCAGCACGGCGGCGGCGGCAAGGTAGGGGTTGGCGTCGGCGCCCGCGACGCGGTGCTCGATGTGGCGGGTTTCCGGGTCTCCGGCCGTCACCCGCACCGCCACGGTCCGGTTGTCGAGGCCCCAGGTGCGCGTCACCGGCGCGTAGGAGCCCGGCTGGAACCGGCGGTAGCTGTTGGCACCCGGCGCGAAGACCAGCGTGGCGTCGGCCATGGTGTCCAGAAGGCCCGCGACCGCGTGGCGCAGGGGCGGATTGCCTTCCGGCTCCGCTCCCGCAAAGACGTTGCGGCCCGCTGCGTCGCACAGGCTGACGTGCAGGTGCATGCCGCTGCCGGCTTCATGGGTCAGGGGCTTGGCCATGAAGGTCGCCACCATGCCGTGACGCTGGGCGACCGCCTTCACCAGGCGCTTGAGCATGACGCCTTCGTCCACCGCCCGCATGGGGTCGGTGCGGTGGTGCAGGGTGACCTCGTACTGGCCGGCGGCGAACTCGCTGATGGCGGTTTCGGCGGCGATACCCTGCGCCTCGGCGGCGTCGTAGACCTCGTCCAGGAAGGGGGCCATGTCCTCGATGGCCGTGGTGTGGCAGATTTCCGAATGGGTCGGGCGAACGCCGGACAACTGGCCGCGCGCGGGTTCCAGCGGGGCGCCGGGGGCGCGGTCGGCGTCGAACAGGTAGAACTCCAGCTCCACCGCCATGACCGGGTGCAGCCCGTCCGCCGCCATGCCGTCTACCACCCGGGCGAGCAGGCCGCGCGGGTCGGCGTGGTAGGCCGGCAGGCTGTCGGGGTCCACCGCCATGAGAACCTGCGCCGTCGGCGTCGCCATCCACGGGCAGCGCACCAGCGTGCCCGCCACGGGGCGCAGCGTGCAGTCGCGGTCGCCGATCTCCCACAGCAGGCCGGCGTCTTCCACGTCGACCCCGCGCACCGTCATGGCGAGCGTGGAGGTGGGCAGCGGACGGCCCGTGCGGTAGGCCGCCTCCAACTCGTGCGCCTGGATCGCCTTGCCGCGGAAGACGCCCGTCATGTCGGTGAACAGCAGGTGGACGCGGCGAATGTCCGGGTTGGCGGCAAGGAAGTCGCGGGCTTCCTGGGCGTCGGCGAAACGGCTCATGGGGCACCTTGCGGCGGCTGGGCGCTCAAGATCATGAGCGCGCGGTGAAAATATTGAACAGCCTGCCCCACCTGCCACCGAAAGGCAAGGCCGCGCCCGCCGGACGGAGGACACGCCTTCGCCATGCGCGTTATTGATGGGCGGCGGTGCTTCGCGGGAGCATGATACCGTACGACACTCGAAAACATACACTTGTCGTCCGGCAAGGCCGACTGGCCGCCGCGCCTTATGGCGCGTGAGCCTGCGTGGCGCGTGAACGCAGCCTCGATGATTTCAATCATCGAGGCGTATGAAAAGGACCGATCAGGGGAGGGCACCACCATGATCCCGCGACCCGCCATCCGCCGCACGACCGCCGCCGCCGGCCTGATTGTGCTGGCCCTGGCACCGCCCGCCGCCGCGCAGGACGCAGGACCTGGCTCGGCGCTTGATGCGGGCCGGCTGGAATACATGAACAGTTGCGCCCCCTGCCACGGCGAGTCCGCGGCGGGCGACGGGCCGGTGGCGAACTATGTGGGCCAGCGCTTCCCCGACCTGACCAAGCTGGCCGAGGCCAACGAGGGCCGCTTTCCGGTGATCGAGGTCTTCCGCATGATCGACGGCCGCGCCAGCCTGGAAGCCCACGGCGAGCGCCTTATGCCGGTGTGGGGCCAGCGCTACATGATCGAGGGCACCTACGAGGACCTGCCCATGCCCGACGAGGCCCGCCGCCAGATCGTGCTGGGCCGGCTGGTGGAACTGGTCGCCTACCTGCAAAGCATCCAGGACCCCAAAGGCGAGGCCCCGCCGCTGCTTGAGGCGGAATAGGGGAGGGCGGTCAGCCGCTCACCACTGCTTCAGGCCGCGTGCTTCCGCGTTGGCGCGAATAGAGGCCAGAAGCACTCGTTTGCTTTCGGTGCGCGCTTCATCGGGCGTGCGCATCCGCTTCACATCCTCGTCCGTCAGGCCCTGGCGCTCGAACCGCGCCCGCATTTCGCGGCCGAAGGTAAAGAAGTCGACGGTGGTCATGGCGTGTGTCTTCGAGCCTTCAAGGCTTCCTGCTCAAGCCATTCGAGAGACAAACCCGGCGCTTGGCGGCATATCTGCTTGTCCAGATAATCGAGATCCACAGTATCGGACAGGTTTTCCCAGACGGCAATGGCCTGGTCCAGCCGTGACATCATGCTGGCGGGATGGCAGGCATATTGGCCCAGGCGGTCGGCGATCAGGTCCTCGGGGCAGATGAAGGCCACGCGGCGACAAGATCGATATCGCCCGTGTCGAAAGCGCCGGAGGTGTAGAACTCGACCGCCGCGCCACCCACGATGATGGGCATCTTCCCGCTGTCGGGACCGAGTTCACGGTTCGCCTGCGCCAGGATTTCGACGGCCCTGACGAACTCCTCGCGGTACGGCAGGTCTTCCATGGCGGGTCCTCGGCCGGCGGGATCAGCTCCCAATATACGCCAGGTATTCCTCTTCCGTCATGGTCTCCACGCCGAGTTCCTGCGCCTGCTTCAGCTTGGAGCCCGCGCCGGGGCCGGCGACCACCAGGTCGGTCTTCTTGGAGACGGAGCCCGCCACCTTGGCGCCGAGCGATTGGGCGCGGGCCTTGGCTTCGCCGCGGCTCATGGTTTCCAGGGCGCCGGTGAAGACCACCGTCTTGCCGGCGATGGGGCTGTCGGTGGAAACCCGGCCCTCGAAAGGCTGGACCTCCAGACCCACCGCCAGAAGGTCGTCAAGGACCTGCTGGTTGTGCTCCTCGGTGAAGAAGCCGGTGATGTCGTCGGCCATGCTTTCGCCGATGCCCTCGATGTTCACCAGGTCCTTGTGGGCGTCGGACTCCTTATCCGCCGCCGCGATCATGGCCTCGCGCAGGGCGTCCAGCGTGTGGTAGCTCTGGGCCAGAAGCCGCGCGGTGGCCTGGCCCACCTGACGGATGCCGAGTGCATAGATGAAGCGATCCAGACTGATCCGCTTGCGCTCCTCGATCGCGGCGAACAGCTTTTGCGCCGATTTTTCACCGAAGCCGGGCAGGCTGGAGATGCGCTTTTGGCCCGGCTGCTCCAACTCGTGCAGCTTGAAGATGTCGGCGGGGGCGCGGATGAACTCCTTTTCGAAGAACAACTCGACGTTCTTCGCGCCCATGCCCTCAATGTCGAAGGCGTCACGGCTGACGAAGTGTTTCAGGCGCTCCTTGGCCTGCGCCGCGCAGATCAGGCCGCCGGTGCAGCGGCGCACGGCCTCGCCTTCCTCGCGGATGGCCTGGCTGCCGCAGACGGGGCAGTGGTCGGGGAAGACGTAGGGCTCCGGTCCGCGTTCGGTGCCCTCCACCACGCCCAGCACCTGGGGGATGACGTCGCCGGCGCGCTGGATGCGCACCGTGTCGCCGACGCGCACGTCCTTCCGCGCGATCTCGTCCTCGTTGTGCAGCGTGGCGCGGCTGACCACCACGCCGCCGACGGTCACCGGCGTCAGGTGGGCGACGGGCGTCAGCGCGCCGGTGCGGCCGACCTGGATCTCGATGGCCTCCAGCACCGTCTGGGCCTGCTCGGCCGGGAACTTGTGCGCCACGGCCCAGCGCGGGCTGCGGCTGACGAAGCCCAGGCGCTTCTGCCAGTCGATGCGGTTGACCTTGTAGACGATGCCGTCGATGTCGTAGGGCAACGTCGGCCTTTTCTCGAAGATTTCTTGATAAAGTGTCATCAAGTCATCGACGTTTCGGCACAACCGCGCCTCGGGGTTGGTCGGCAGCCCCCAGGCATGAAGCTGCTCCAGATAGCCCCAGTGGGTGTCGGCCTCGTATCCCACGACCTCGCCCCAGGAATAGGCGAACAGCGCCAGCGGACGCGAGGCCGTGACCTTCGGGTCGAGCTGCCGGAGCGATCCGGCGGCGGCATTGCGCGGGTTGGCGAAGACCTTGGCGCCGGCGGCCTCCTGCCGTTCGTTCAGGGCGAAGAAGGCGTCGCGGCTCATGTAGACCTCGCCGCGCACCTCCAGAACCTCAGGCGCGTCGCCGGTCAGGCGGTCGGGCAGGTCGGCGATGGTGCGCATGTTGGCGGTGATGTCCTCGCCCTCCTGCCCGTCGCCGCGGGTGGCGGCCTGGACGAAGACGCCGTTCTCGTAGCGCGCGTTGAAGGACAGGCCGTCGATCTTGGGCTCGGCGACGATCTCCAGGTCCGCGTCGTCGTCCAGCTTGAGAAAGCGGCGGAGACCGGCCAGGAAGTCCCGCAGTTCGTCTTCCGAGAACACGTTGTCCAGCGACAGCATGGGCACGCGGTGGCGCACCTTGGAGAACCCAGCCGCCGGCGCCGCGCCCACCCGCTGCGACGGGCTGTCGGCCCGCACCAGAGCCGGGAACCGCTTCTCGATGTCGGCGTTGCGGGCCTTCAGCGCGTCGTATTCGGCGTCGGAAACCTCGGGCGCGTCCTCGGTGTGGTACAGCCGGTCATGCTCCGCCAGGACTGCGGCCAGCGCGGCAAGCTCGGTTTCCGCCTCCTCCCGCGTCAGCTCGGGGACGGGCTTGGTGCGCAGGGCGGCGGCGGTGTCGGTCTCGGTCGGCATCAGGCAGTCGTCGTGGCGGTGAGAAGGCTGTCGGCGGCGGCGCGGGCCTCTTCCGTCACGCGCTCGCCGGCCAGCATGCGCGCCACTTCCTCGCGGCGCTCGGGCTGGTCAAGACGGGTGACGGTGGTGGAGACGCGGCCCTTGGTCTCGAACTTGGCGACGCGGAAGTGGTGCTGGCCGCGCGCGGCCACCTGCGGGCTGTGGGTGACCACCAGCACCTGAAGCTCGGCCGCGAGGCGCTCCAGCCGCTCGCCCACGGCGGCGGCGGTGGCGCCGCCGATGCCGGCGTCGACCTCGTCGAAGATGAGCGACGGCACCGGCCCGATGGCGGCCAGGATCACCTTCAGCGCCAAGGTAAACCGCGACAGTTCGCCGCCCGAGGCGATCTTGTTGAGCGGCCCCGGCGGCGCGCCGGGGTTGGTGGCGACCAGGAAGGCGACGCGGTCCAGCCCGTCCGAGGACCAGTCCTCCTCCGGCCGTTCCTCCACGCGCGTGACGAAGGCCGCCTTGTCCAGCTTGAGCGGCGCCAGCTCCGCCTTGACCTTGCGGTCGAGCGTGCCGGCGGCGGCGGCGCGGCCCTTCGACAACGCGCGGGCGGCCTCCACATAGGTCTGGCGGGCGGCCTGTTCCTCGCGCAGCAGGCGGGCGATGTCCGACCCGCCGCCTTCCAGCGCCGCAAGCCGTTTCTCGAAGCGCTCCGCCACGGCGGGCAGGTCGTCGGGCTCGCAGGAATGCTTGCGGGCGAGCGCGCGCATGTCGAACAGGCGTTCCTCCACCTGCTCCAGATGGCGCGGGTCCAGGTCGATCTCGCCCACCGCGCGTTCCAACTGGTTGAGCGCCTCCGACGCCTCGATGGCGGCGCGGTCGAGCGCGTCCAGGATGGGCTGCACCGTGCTTTCAGCCTTGTCGAGCACCCGTTGCAGCGACCGCTGGGCGTGGCGGAAGGCGGCCTCCACGTCGCAGTCCTGCGAAACCGCATTCAGCGCGCCGTTGAGGCTCTCGGCGATCTGCTCGCCGTGCATGAGCTGCCCCCGCTTTTCCGCAAGCTCCGCTTCCTCGCCGGGCTTGGGGTTCAGCGCGCGCAGTTCCTCCACGGAATGGCGCAGGGCCTCTTCCTCCTCGCGGTCCTTGGCGAGGTCGGCCTCGGCCTGGGCGCGCTCGGCGGCCTTGGCGCGCCAGCCGGTCCAGGCGCGCTTGACGGCGGCGGCCTGCTTCTCCAGGCCGCCGTAGGCATCGAGGATGCCCAGGTGCGTGGCGGGGTTCAGCAGGCCATGGGTGTCGAACTGGCCGTGGATTTCCACCAGCGTGTCGCCCAGCTTGCGCAGCAGGCCGACGGAGACCGGCTGGTCGTCGGCGAAGGCGCGCGAGCGGCCGTCCCTGGTGACGACCCGGCGGACCGTCAGCACGTCCTCGCCGGCGTCCAGGCCCTGTTCGCCGAGGATGTCGCGTGCCGGGTGGCCGGGCGGCAGGTCGAAGACGGCCGTCACCACAGCCTGGTCCGAGCCGTGGCGGACGAGGCCGCTGTCGGCCCGGTCGCCCAGCGCAAGCCCCAGGCTGTCCAGCAGGATGGACTTGCCGGCACCGGTCTCGCCGGTGAGGACGCTCAAGCCTCCCTCGAAGTGGAGGTCCAGGCGGTCGATCAGGACGACGTCTCGGATCGACAGGCTGACAAGCATGGAGGCGCCGCCGTTCCCGTTACCAGATCTTCGGAAGTTCGGGCATCCAGCCGTCCTGCGCCGTGTCGGTCACGGGCTCGCCGCCCTGGGCCACGGCGTAGGCGTCCTGGTACCACTCGCTGCCGGGGTAGTTGTGGCCGAGCACCGCGGCCGCCTTCTGCGCTTCTCCGTCCATGCCGAGCAGGGTGTAGGCCTCCACCAGACGGTAGAGGGCTTCGGGGACGTGGGTGGTGGTCTGGTAGTTCTCGACCACCTCGCGGAACCGGTTCACGGCCGCAAGGTACTGCTTCTGCCGCAGATAGTAGCGGCCGACGTGCATTTCCTTGCCCGCCATGTGGTCCACGGTCAGGTCAAGCTTCAGCTTGGCGTCGCGGGCATAACGGGTGTCGGGGAAGCGGTTGATGACGTCCTGCAGCGCGCTGGCGGCCAACTGGGTCATCTTCTGGTCGCGCCCGACGGAGCTGATCTGCTCGTAATAGCTCAGCGCCTTCAGATAGTAGGCGTAGGGCACGTCCTCGTTGCCGGGGTGCAGCTGGATGAAGCGGTCGAGCGCGATGATGGCGTCGTCGTAGGCCTCGTCCTCGTAATAGGAATAGGCCGACATCAACTGCGCGCGCGTCGCCCACGAGGAATAGGGATGCTGGCGCTCCACCTCGTCGAAGGCCTGGGCGGCCTGCTTGAAGTTGCCCGAGTCCAGGCTGTCCATGGCCTCGTTGTACAACTCCTCCACCGGCCGCTCCACATAGGGCTCCGGTTCATCGTTGGAGGAGCAGGCGGCCAGCGCGGCGGCAAGCGCCGCGGCCAGGGCGGTGCGGCGCAGGACGGCGGAGGCGGAGGGGAGGAACGCGGTCATCTCGGCTCGTGAATGTTCGCAGGCTGTTCGACGGCTGGCGCACTATACAGCACCGGCGGCGGCAGTGTCAGCAGTTAGTGTCCGGCCGGTTCTTCCGCAAAGAAAAACGTCGCCGCGACGGGGCGCGGCGACGTTGGGGAAGAGGAAAAGATGCGCTTTGCCGGGGTGCGCGCCTCAGGCGCTCAGGCGCTGTTCGGCCTCGGCGGCGGCGCTGCCGGCCGGGGCGTGCACGCCGGGGCGCAGGGGCTCCAGCGTCCAGGCCGCGGGATCGTTCAGCAGGGCGCGCAGCAGGACGTTGTTGTGCGCATGGCTGGAGCGCACGCCGTGATAGTGGCCGACGATGGGATGCCCGGCCAGCGCCAGGTCGCCAACGGCATCCAGGATCTTGTGGCGCACGAATTCCGTGTCGAAGCGCAGGCCGTCCTCGTTGAGGATCTGGTCGCCGTTCACAACCACCGCATTGTCCAGCGACCCGCCGAGGCCGAGGCCCGCTTCGCGCATTCTGGGAATGTCTTCCAGCATGCCGAAGGTGCGGGCGCGCGCGATTTCAGCCTTGAAGGTGGCCGGCGTCAGCAGGAAGGCCTCGCGCTGGCGGCCGATGGCCTTGGCCGCGAAATCGATCTCGAAGTCCAGCGTCAGCCCATCGTGGGCCGGCGTGAAGGAAGCCACCGTCTGCCCGTTGCTGCGGCTGACCGGCTTGAGAACCCGGATCGCCTTGCGCGGCGCGGCCTGGGCCAGCACCCCGGCGCATTCGATCAGGAAGACAAACGGCGCGGAGGAGCCGTCCATGACGGGAACTTCCGGGCCGTTCAGCTCCACCACCACGTTGTCGATCCCCATGCCGGCCAGGGCGGCCATCAGGTGTTCGATGGTGGCGACGGTGACGCCGTCGGCATTGGCGATGACGGTGCACAGGCGGCTATCGGCGACATGATCCCACCGCGCCGGGATCTCGGCGCCGCGGCCGGCGATGTCGGTGCGGCGGAACACGATGCCCGTGTCGGGCTCGGCCGGGCGCAGGGTCATGGTCACCTTGGCGCCCGTGTGCAGGGCGACGCCGGTGCAGGAAATGGACGTCTTGAGGGTGCGCTGGGGCACGTAGGCGGCGGTGGCGCCAGCCTTGAACTCGGCCTGGGATTTTTCGACGAACATTTCTACTTCCTCTTCCGCGATCGCCCCCTTTTTGTCGGATCGTGGCGTCCACTCTTTATCGGGGACTGCCGACGCCCCTGGGGGCTTCTGCTCGCTCTCTCGCGATGGTGCGTTTGTACCCCGCGCCTGCCCAGGTCTCAAATCAATGTTTGTTGCAGAATGTTACCGGCGTTTCAGGCGCATCAGCCGGCGCCGCGGGGACGCCCGCAGGGGGAATTCGGCTCCATGATCGAAGGGCGGAAGGCGGCTGGGCGACCCGCGCCGGGAAGGGCTCCCGGCCGCGCAACGGTAGAAAAGAAAGATGCGCGCCTCTAGTCTTCGTGGAGGCCGTGCAAGAAAAAAACCGGTCCGCCAGAAGACGGACCGGTATGAGTTTTTGTTCAGACGTCCGGCAGAGGCTGCCGGTGCGCTGCGTCAGATCAGTTGGCCTGACGGCGCAGGAAGGCCGGGATTTCCAGCTCGTCGTCTTCCTGGGACGAGGTCTGGACCCGGTCATCGGGGTCGACGGCCAGGCGGTACTGGTCGTCACGGGCGCGGTTGCCCTCGGGCTGCTGCGCCGGCTGGTGCTGCTGGTCGCGGGCCGCCGGCTCCTCGCGCTGCGGCTCGGTCCGGCGGGCCTGGGGCGCGCTGGTGCGGACCTCGGGCTCCTGGGCCTGCGGCGCGGCATGGCGCCGGGCCAGGCCGGTCATGCGGGCGAGCAGGCCGCCGGCCAGGCCGCGGGGCTCCTCGGACTGGCCGGACCCGCCGCCGGTGGCGGGACGCTGCGGGCTCGCCAGCGGCTGCGGACGCGGCGCCGGCGAAACGGCGCGCGGGGCGGCCGGCTGCTGGGGCTGCGGACGCTGCTGCGGCGCCGGGGCGGCCTCGCGCGAGTGCGGCTGCGGCTGGGCCTGATAGCCGCGGCTTTCCGGTGCCGGCTCGGACGGACGGCCGGTGTCGTGGCCGCCGTTCGGGCTGACCGGCGGACGCGGGATGAAGCTCTCGCGCGGCTGCGGGAAGCGCGGCTGGCTGAAGCCGGTCGGCGCGGGCGCGCCGTCGGTGCCGGTGGCGCGGTGCTCCTGCTGGTGCTGGTGTTCGGCGCGGGCCTCCACCGGCTGCGGCTGGTGCTGCCCGGCCGGGGCGGCCTCGCGCTCGCGGCCGACGTCCAGCGCCTCGGCGGCGCGCTGCAGGCGGGCCGTCATGGGCTCGGCGTCTTCCTCGGTGGCGGCCGGCTGCTGGCGCTGCGGCTGGGCCGGCTTCTCGGCGGCGGAGGGGCTGCTGACGCTCAGCGGGGCCGGGCGGGGCGCACCCATGCCGCCGGCGCTCATGCCGGTGCTGCGCGGATGGGCCATGACGGCCTCGGCGGCGATGCCGGTGGCGACGACCGAGACGCGCATCTTGCCTTCCATGCCCTCGTCGAAGCAGGAGCCGAAGATGATGTGCGCGTCGGGGCTTTCCACTTCGTCCTTGATGCGGTTCGCGGCCTCGTCGACCTCGAACAGGGTGATGTCGGGGCCGCCGGTGATGTTGATCAGCACGCCGCCGGCGCCCTTCATGCAGGTGTCTTCCAGCAGCGGGTTGGCGATGGCGGCCTCGGCGGCCTGGATGGCGCGGCTTTCGCCGTCGGCCTCGCCGGTGCCCATCATGGCGCGGCCCATGCCGGACATGACGGTGCGGACGTCGGCGAAGTCAAGGTTGATGAGGCCCGGCATCACCATCAGGTCGGTGACCGAGCGCACGCCCGAGTTCAGCACATCGTCGGCCATCTTGAAGGCGTCTGCGAAGGTCGTGCGCTCGTTGGCGACGCGGAACAGGTTCTGGTTGGGGATGATGATGAGCGTGTCGACGTACTGCGCCAGCTCCTCGATGCCCTGTTCGGCCAGGCGCATGCGGTGCACGCCCTCGAACTGGAAGGGCTTGGTCACGACGCCGACGGTCAGGATGCCCATGTCGCGCGCGATGCGGCTGATGACCGGCGCCGCGCCGGTGCCCGTGCCACCGCCCATGCCGGCGGTGATGAACACCATGTTCGAGCCTTCCATCTCCTTGGCGATGGTCTCGTAGGTCTCTTCCGCCGCGGCCATGCCGACGTCGGGGCGGGCGCCGGCGCCCAGGCCCTGCGTCACGTCCTGGCCGAGCTGGATGCGGCGGTCGGTGCGGGCGTGGGCCAGCGCCTGCGCGTCGGTGTTGGCGACGACGAAGTCGACACCTTCCAGACCGCTGGTGATCATGTTGTTGACGGCGTTTCCGCCGGCGCCGCCGACACCCACCACGGTGATGCGGGGCTTCAGCTGCGCTCCGGGCCCATCGGGCGCATGGAAATTGATCGGCATGTTAGCCTCCGTGTGCGTCTGAACATCGGTAGGAATAGCAGGATTTTCTTCTTTGTTCAGCGAAGTTTTTTCCCGAGTCGCAAAATCTTCGGGATGTTCGCTGTCAGTTCCCCTCTCGGCATCCAAATCTGCCCTTTCGAGTGGACTCGAAAGGGAGTCCAGCAGGTTCCGTTCCTGATCGGTCAGGACGTCGCTTGCTGCTGGACTCTCACGGTTTTCCGGGCGGGGCGCCATGCTCGAGGGCGTCACGTCCAGAACATCGTCCGCAAGACCCAATTCCTGATTCTTATCAGCCGGTTCCGCTGGTTGCGAGGACACTTCCGGTTCCGGGCTACCACCTTCGGCGTGTTCCATTACTTCGGGAGTCTTGTCGGCCGCACCGTCGGACTCTTCGGCGGGTGCGCCGTAGAGCAGCACGTGCAGGGCCTCGGCCCCGGCCACGGTGGCCGCCAGGGCCCGCACCTCGCGCGCCGCGGCGCCGCCGGGTGCCTCTGCGGGTTCGGCCCGCTTCTCCCACACGATCGGGAGACCGTCCGGGCCGATCACGCGGCCGTGCTCGTCCATCATTCGCCAGTCGCTGTGTCCAGACATCAGAAGTTCTCCCGAAACCACTGTGTGATGCGGCCGAGGCCGGTGGCCGTTTCGGCCTTGCCCTTGCCCTTGCTGCCCTTGGTCTTGCTCTTTCCCTTGCCCTTGCCGGAGGCCGCGCGGTCGTCGTCGGCGTCCCTCTGGTCAGGCGTCTCCACGTGGTCCTGCGCGGCATAGCGCACCAGGCCGGCAACGGTGGAGAAGGCCGGGCCGGAGACACTCTCCGGCAGGCCCTTGATGCGAAGCGGCCGGCCGAGGCGGACCTGCTTTTCCAGAATGCTTTCCGCCAGGTCGCGCAGGCCCGCGATCTGACTCGCCCCGCCGGTGATGACGCAGCGCGGGCCGACCTGATGCAGCAGCCCCGCGGCGTCCAGGTGGCGGCGCACCAGCTCCAGCGTCTCTTCCACGCGCGGGCGGATGATGTGGACCAGCTGGCTGCGCGGCACCTCGTTGGGGGTGGTGTCGTCCTCCTCGCCGACCAGCGGCACCTTCAGAAGATCGCGGTCGTCGGCGGGGGTGGAGATGACGCTGCCGTAGACCGTCTTCAGCCGTTCCGCGTTGGAGACCGGAGTGGACAGCACCTTGGCGATGTCGTTGGTGACGTGGTTGCCGCCCACGGGCACAGATCCGACGTGCAGGATGTGGCCGTCCTGGAAGACGGAAACGGTGGTGGTGCCGCCGCCCATGTCGATGACGGTGACGCCCATTTCCTTCTCGTCGTCCACCGCGCAGGCGAGGCCCGAGGCATAGGGGCTGACCACGCGCGCCTCGATCTCCAGGTGGCTGCGCTCCACCACCGTCGCCAGGTTGCGCGAGGCGCCGATGGCGGCGGAAATCAGGTGGATGGTGACGCCCAGGCGGTCGCCGTACATGCCGCGCGGGTCGACGATGCCCGGCGTGCCGTCGATGGTGTAGCCGACGGGCACGCAGTGGATCAGTTCGCGTTCCTCGCCGATCTCGTGGTGCTGCCCGGCCTCCAGGATGCGGCGCACGTCCTTGTCGCGGATCTCATGGCCGGCGACGGAGACGTCGACCTCCACCTGCTCGGATCGGGGGCTGCCGCCGGTGACGTTGACCAGCACGCGCTGGACGCGCTGGTTGGCCATCTGCTCGGCGGCGTCGACGGCCGCGCGGATGGAGGCTTCGAGTTCCTCCATGTTGGCGACCTGGCCGGCGCGCATCCCGCGGGAACGATGATGCCCGACGCCGAGCACGCGCAGGCCCCCGTCATCGTCCGCATGGGCGATGAAGCAGGCGACCTTCGTGGTCCCGACATCGAGGGCAGCGATCAGCCCGGTGCGCTTGGCCTTGGACACCTTCGTCTTATCCCTTGTGAGTCAATCGGTTGGCTGTGATGGCGGTCATGCTCAGGCCTCCGTTCCGGCGTCGGGCGCCAGCGGCAGCGAGCGGTCCAGGTCCGGGCCGCCCTTCATGGCGTCGCCCGGCGGGATGCCGTCGCCGTTGAGCCGCACGATCATGCGGTCGCTCATGCGCAGGTCGATGGCGGCCAAGTCGTTGCGCAGGATGCCGTGCTCGCGCTCGATGCGGGCGAGGCGGTTCCAGGCCGCTTCCGCGCCGTGCTCGGGCAGCTTGACCGTTATGCCGGCCTCGAAATCGTCGAGCAGCAGGTTCCAGCGCCGGTCGCCAAGGCGGGTGGCGGCCTTCACGCGGGTCGCCATGGCGGGTTCGGTGTTGAGCAGGCGGAACAGGTCGGCGGCCGTCTCGGGCGCGCCGGTGCCGACGATCACCGGCAGGTGGCCCCAGCGCGAGAGGTCGTCGATGGCGATCGGCGTGCCGGTGCCGTCGGTCAACACGAAGTCGCCCGGCGCGCGCTGCCAGAGCGCGATGGGATGGCGTTCGGTGATGTCGACGTGCAGCGTGCCGGGCAGGCGGCGGGAGACCACGGCTTCCTTGACCCAAGGGAGGCTTTCAACGGCCTCGCGCGCCGCCTGCATGTCGAGGGCGAGGATGGGATCGCCCCGTGTCACGTTCAGCGCCCGCAGGATGGCCGCGCCCGAGGTTCGGTTGCGACCTTCCACTTCCAGGCTCTGCACCGCCAGCCCGGCCTTGGCCGAGGCGCTGACGATGCCGCTGGAGGCATGGGCGAGCTTCTGGTCCAGAACGCCGGAGCCGACGGCCCAGGCACCGCTGCCCGACAGCGCCACCAGCCCGACGGCCAGGGCGGCGAGCTTGGGGTCCGGCATGCGGCGGCGCAGCGGCGCGCGGCGGCCGGCGGCCCTGGCGCGGGCGGTGCGGCCGGTCAGGCCCGGCAAGGGCGGGAAGGGAATGGCGAGGCTCAAGAGTCGCATCGCGCCGTCTCCACCATCCAGTGACACAGCTCGGGGAAGGAAATGCCGGCATGGGCCGCCTGCTCGGGCACGAGCGAGGTGCCGGTCATGCCGGGTTGGGTGTTCACTTCCAGGATGTACAGGGTCTCGCCGTCGTAGCGCAGGTCGGTGCGCGACACGCCCCGGCAGCCCAGCGCCTCGTGCGCCTTGACCGACAGCGCCATGGCTTCCTCCGCCAGCGCGGGCGGAATGTCGGCCGGGCACTGGTGGGTGGAGCCGCCGGCGGCGTACTTGGCGTCGTAGTCGTAGAAGCCCCGGTCGGTGAAGATTTCCGTCACCCCCAGCGGCCGGTCGCCCATGACGGCCACCGTCAGTTCGCGGCCGGGGATGAAGGCTTCCACCATGACGTTCTCGCCGAAGGGCCAGTCCTCTTCCACGAAGGGGCGGAAGTTGTCGCCTTCCTGCACGATGTGGACACCGACCGACGAGCCTTCGTTCAGCGGCTTGATGACGTAGGGGCGCGGCAGCGGGTCGCCCTCGGCCAGCATTTCGGCGCGCGTCACCACCCGGTCGGCGGCGACCGGGATGCCCGCGCGCTCGAACAGCAGCTTGGCGGTGGGCTTGTCCATGGCGATCGCGCTGGAAAGCCGGCCCGAGTGGCTGTAGGGGATGCCCATGATGTCGAGGATGCCCTGGATGGCGCCGTCCTCGCCGAAGCGGCCGTGCAGCGCGTTCAGCACCACGTCGGGCTTGGTCTCCGCCAGCGCCGAGACGAAGGCCGGCACGTCGCGCGGCACGTCGATGACGGCGACGTTCTGGTAGCCGTAGTCCTTCAGCGCCTTGGCGGCGGCGGCGCCCGAGTTGAGCGACACCTCGCGCTCGGCCGAGAAGCCGCCCATGAGCACGGTGACGCGGCGGGTAAGCGGGCTCGTCATGCGTCGTCTCCCGTCTCGGAGGTGTCGGTGGCGGCGACGGCGTCCGGGTGGTCGGCGGGCACGCCGACGCGGCGGATTTCCCAGCGCAACTCCACGCCGGAGGTTTCCCTGACGCGCTTGCGGACTTCCTCGCCCAGGGCTTCCAGGTCGGCGGCGGTGGCCGTGCCGGTGTTGATGAGGAAGTTGGTGTGTTTTTCGCTCACCTGCGCGCCGCCGATGGTCAGTCCCCGGCAGCCGGCGGCGTCCACCAGCTTCCAGGCGCTGTGGCCGTCCGGGTTGGCGAAGGTGGAGCCGCCCGTGCGGGTGCGGATGGGCTGGCTGTCCTCCCGCTGGCTGCGGATTTCGTCGAGCCGGGCCGCGATGGCGTCGGGGTCGCCGGGCTCGCCCTTCAGGGTGGCGGCGACGAACACCCAGTCCTCGGGCACGCCGCAATGGCGGTAGGACAGGTCCATGTCCTCGGGCCGCAGGGTGTGCAGCCGCCCCGCCGGGTCGAGCGCCTCGGCGGTCACCAGCACGTCCTTGATCTCGCGGCCGTAGGCGCCGGCGTTCATGCGCAGCGCGCCGCCCATAGTGCCGGGCACGCCGGTCAGGAACTCAAGGCCCGCGATGCCGTGGTCGCGGGCGACCTTGGCGACGTTCGCGTCCAGTGCGGCGGCGCCGGCGCGGATGAAGCAGCCGTCCTCGGCCTCGATCTCGGCGAAGCCCCGGCCGAGGCGCACGGTGATGCCGGGAATGCCGCCGTCGCGCACCAGCAGGTTCGACCCCACGCCGATCACCGTCAGCGGCACGTCGGCCGGCTTGGCGGCCAGCACCACGGCCAGGTCGTCGACGTCGACGGGGCGGATCATCAACTCCGCCGGGCCGCCGACGCGGAACCAGGTGATGCGGGCCAGGTCCGCGCCCGCGCTCACCCGGCCGCGCACGCGCGCCAGCCCATCGCCCAGGCGGCGGGCGAGGGCGGTGTCGGGAACGGCGGTGGCGGCGGTCCGGCGCGGGTCGAGGGTCATTCGGCGGCGCCCTCCGGACCATAAAGCTCGGCCAGTTGCGCCGGCAGGGCGTGCGCCCAGTTGGTGATGCTGCCCGCGCCCAGGCAGACGACGATGTCGCCCTTGCGTGCCACGCGCTTGACCGTCTCGGCCAGGTGGTCGGGGCCGTTGAGCGGAATGGCGCCGCGGTGGCCGCGCTGGCGCAGGCCGTCCACCAGCGCGTCGCGGTCGGCCCCCTCGATGGGCTGCTCTCCGGCGGCGTGGACGTCGGCGACGATCACCGTGTCGGCGTCGTTGAAGCAGGTGCAGAAGTCCTCGAACAGGCTTTTCAGCCGCGTGTAGCGGTGCGGCTGCATGACGGCGATGACGTTGCCGGTCGTTGCGGCGCGGGCGGCGCGCAGCACGGCGGCGATCTCAACCGGGTGGTGGCCGTAGTCGTCGATGACGGTCACGCCGCCGGCCTCGCCGGTCTTGGTGAAGCGGCGCTTGACGCCCGAGAACTGCGCCATGGACTGGCGGATGACGTCGTCGGCAACACCCATCTCCACCGCGATGGCGATGGGGGCGAGGCTGTTGACCACGTTGTGCTCGCCGAACATGGGCAGGCGCAGGTCGCCGATGGTGCGCGACGTGCCCGAGACGCGGTCCGTCACCACCACGTCGAACCGCGCGCCGCCGACGCCGATGCGCACGTTCACCGCCCGGATGTCGGCCTGCGGGCTGAAGCCGTAGGTCACCACGCGCCGGTCGGAAACGCGCGGGATCATGGCCTGGACCTCCGGGTGGTCGATGCACAGCACCGCCAGGCCATAGAACGGGATGTTGGTGATGAAGGTCTGAAAGGCTTCCCGCAGCTTGTCGAAGGACCCGTAGTGGTCCATGTGCTCGGGGTCGATGTTGGTGACGATGGCGATCACCGCCGGCAGCTTGGTGAAGGTGCCGTCGCTCTCGTCGGCCTCCACCACCATCCACTCGCCGTCGCCGAGGCGCGCGTTGGTCTTGTAGGCGTTGATGATGCCGCCGTTGATGACGGTGGGGTCCATGCCCGCGCCGTCCAGCATGTTGGCGACCATGCTGGTGGTGGTCGTCTTGCCGTGGGTGCCGCCGACGGCGATGGCCCACTTCAGGCGCATCAGCTCGGCCAGCATCTCGGCGCGGCGCACCACGGGGATGAGGTTGGCGCGGGCGGCCTGAACCTCGGGGTTGTCGCTTTTGACGGCGGAGGAAATCACCACCACCTGCGCGTCGCCCAGGTTTTCCGCCGAATGGCCGATGTTGACCGTGACGCCCAGGCCGCGCAGGCGCTGCACGTTGGCGTTTTCCGCCATGTCGGAGCCCTGCACGCGGTATCCCAGGTTCGCCAGGATTTCGGCGATGCCGGACATGCCGATGCCGCCGATGCCGACGAAGTGGATGGGTCCGATGTCGAGCGGCATGGCCCTCATTGGGCGGTCTCCTTGGTCACGGTCTTTTCTGTCGTCTCGGCCTCGGCCGCGCCGGCTCCACCGGCGGGCTTGCGCATCGTGGCCTCCACCAGGTCGGCCAGGCGGGCGGCGGCGTCGGGCACGCCCACGGCGCGCGCGGCCCCGGCGGCGGCGCGCAGCGTGGCCGGCATCTCGAACAGGTCCGTCAGGCGGGCGGCCAGAAGCTCCACCGTGAAGCGGTCCTGCGGGATCAGCCAGCCGCCCCCGGCGGCGTCCAGTGCCTGGGCATTGGCCGTCTGGTGATCGTCGATGGCGTGGGGCAGGGGCACCAGGATCGCGGGGCGTCCCACCACCATGGCCTCGGCCACCGTGGAGGCGCCGGCGCGGGCGATCACCAGATGCGCCTCGGCCAGCCGCTGCGGCACGTCGGAGAAGAAATCCGACAGCGCCACATGACCCAGGTCGGCCTCGTCATAGGCGCCGCGCACCCGGTCCAGGTCCTCGGGCCGGCACTGCTGCGTGACCTCCAGCCGACGGCGCAGGCCCTCGGGCAGCGCGGCCAGCGCACCGGGTACGATGTCCGACAGCACGCGCGCGCCCTGGCTGCCGCCCAGCACCAGCACGCGCAGGCGGGCGTCGGGCCCGGTGTCGGGGTAGGGGGTGTCGCGCACATCGACGATGGCCTGACGCACCGGCATGCCGACGCGCTCGTGCGCCACGCCGGGCGGCAGACGGCGCACGTCCTCGAAGCTGGTGGCGACGGCGGTAACCTTTTTCGCGAGCATCCGGTTGGCGCGGCCCAGCACGCCGTTCTGCTCGTGGATGATGGTCGGCAGGTGCAGCATGGACGCCGCCGCCATGGCCGGGATCGAGGCATAGCCGCCAAAGCCCACCACCACGGCCGGGTTCATGCCGGCCAGGATCCTCCGGGCCTCCCAGGCGCCGCGCAGGATGTCGAACAGGCCCGCCATCTGCCCCAGGCGGCCGCGCCCGGCGACCTGCCCGGCGCGCACGCGCACGGTCTTCAACTGGCCCAGCACGCCGCCGTATTCGGCGCCGCGGGCGTCGGTGACCAGCGTCAGGTCGTGGCCGCGCTCCAGCAGGGTCGCGGCCAGGGCCTCGGCGGGGAAGACGTGGCCGCCGGTGCCGCCGGCGGTAAGGACGATCCTGGCCATCAGAAGCCTCCCTGTCCGGCGGGGCGACGCCGGGTGAGCGCCAGCAGCATCCCGAAGGCCAGCGCCAGAGCCAGCGTCGACGAGCCGCCGTAGGACACGAAGGGCAGCGTCATCCCCTTGGTGGGCATCAGGTGCAGGCTGGACGCCATGTTGATGAGCGCCTGCAGGCCGAACTGGCAGACCAGACCGCCGACGGCCAGCAGGACGAACAGGTTGTCCTCCTGCATGGCGCGCGAGATGCCGCGCAGCACGATGAAGGCGAACAGGGCGACGATCACCAGGCACAGCAGCAGGCCGAACTCTTCCCCGGCGACGGCGAAGATGAAGTCGGTGTGGGCGTCGGGCAGCAGCTCCTTCACCCGGCCCTCGCCGGGGCCGCGGCCGAACAGGCCGCCGTCGCGGAAGGCTTCCATCGCCTTGTCGATCTGGTAGGTGTCGCCGCTGGCCGGGTCCAGGAAGCGGTCGACGCGGCTTTTGACGTGGTCGAACAGGAAGTAGGCGCCCACCGCCGCGCCCAGGCCGGCGGCGGCGAACAGCACCACCAGCACCATGGGCAGGCCGGCCAGGAAGAACTGCGCCGCCCAGACGCTGGAAACCACCAGCGTCATGCCGACGTCCGGCTGGGCCAGCAGCAGGGCCGCCACCACGGCGTACAGGCCGATGCTGATCCACTGGCCGGGGAAGCCTTCATGCTCGCGCGCGGCGGCGAACATCCAGGCGGCGGTGACGGCGAAGAATGGTTTCACGAACTCCGACGGCTGCACCGACAGGGGGCCCAGGTGAATCCACCGGGCCGCGCCCTTGATTTCGGTGCCGACCACCAGCGTCGCCGCCAGCGCCACCACCGTGCCGGCAAAGCCCAGCACGGCCAGGCGCCGCACCGTGCGCGGGTCCAGCAGCGAGACGAACAGCATGACCGCGAGCGCCATGGGCAGGAACACCGCCTGCCGGCTGACGAAGTGGAAGGGGTCGACGCCGATGCGCCCGGCGGCGGCGGGGCCGGCGGCCATGACCAGGAACACGCCGATGCCGATCAGCGCCACCACGGCGGCCAGCATCAGGCGATCGACCGTCCACCACCAGCGGCCGAGAATGCTCGTGTCGGTGCGCGAGATGGAGATGGTCGTCATGCGGCGCCTCCACCGGCGGCGGCGCCGCGCGCCTCCATGCGCGCGACCAGGGCGCGGAAGGTGTCGCCCCGGTGCTCGAAGCTCTTGAACTGGTCCCACGACGCACAGGCCGGCGACAGCAGGACGACCGGGTCGCGCACGTCGTCGCGGGCGGCGCGCACGGCGGCGGCGGGAACGGCCTCATCCAGGGTGCCGGCCATGGTGACGGGCACGCCCTCGGCCTTCAGCACCGTGGCGAATTCCGCGGCCGCCTCGCCGATGAGGAAGGCGTGGCGGATGCGCTTGAAGTGGGGTTTCAGCGCGTCGATGCCGCCTTCCTTGGCCTGGCCGCCGGCGATCCAGTAGACGGCGCCGTAGCAGGTCAGCGCCTTTTCGGCCGCTTCGGCGTTGGTCGCCTTGCTGTCGTTGACGAAGCGCACGCCGTCGATCATCGCCACCGTCTCCTGGCGGTGGGCGAGGCCGGGGAAGGTGCGCATGGCGGCGACGATGGTCTGCGGATGCACGCCCCGCGCCCGGCAGGCGGCATAGGCGGCGCAGGCGTTCTGCCAGTTGTGGGCGCCTGGCAGGGCGGGTATGGTCCGCAGGTCGCAGACCTCGCGCGGCCCGCCCCGCTCCGTCGCGTCGAACAGCACGCCGTCCAGCGTGAAGATGCCGCCCGGTTCCTCGCCGTCGGCGCGCACGGGGATCACGTCGGCGTTGCAGGCGTGGGCAACGCGGCGCGTCATGGCGCGGCAGTGCTTGTCGTCCTGGCCGATGACGGCGACGGCGGGCTGCCACTGGTTGGCGAAAATCCGCTCCTTCGCCGCGACATAGCCGTCCATGCCGCCGTGGCGGGCCAAATGGTCGGGCGTGATGTTGAGCAGCAAGGCCACGTCCGGCGACAGCGACGGCGTCAGCTCGAGCTGGTAGCTCGACATCTCCAGCACATAGGTGCCGTGGAAGGGCAGGGGCGCGAGTTCCAGAACCGGCGTGCCCAGGTTGCCGCCCACTTCCACCCGATGGCCGGCGCACGCCAGGATGTGGCCGATCAGGGCGGTCGTGGTGGACTTGCCGTTGGTGCCGGTGATGGCGACTGTGAAGGCGTCGGCGCAGCGGTTCAGCAGAAGCTCGATGTCGCAGACCGGCGCGATGCCCTTGGCCTCGAGGATCGCCTTGGCCGGGTGCGGCTTCGGGAAGGTGTGGGGAATGCCGGGGCTCCAGACGCAGGCAACGATGTCGCTCCAGGACCGGGGCGTGGGCTCGACGCAGGTGAAGCCGGCGGCCTCGGCCTCGGCCCGGCGGTCGGCGGTGTCGTCCCAGCACTTGACGCGGGCGCCGCCCATGGACAGCGCACGCGCCGCCGTCAGCCCGGTCTTGCCGAGGCCGAGGACCGCCACCGTGCGGCCGGCGTAGTGCGGGATCACCATGGTCACCGTTTCAAATCCCCCTGAAGGTCCTGTCCCGGCGCGTGCGCGCCCGGTGTTCCTCTTCGATCTCGCCCGCCCGGCGTCCCCCTTTTTTGTGCCGTGGGGATCGCCGGGCGGTCTCTCTCTTCTTCTCTCTCGTACCTTCCCCGGACACTCCGTCAGCGGAGTTTCAGGGTGCTCAGACCGGCGATCGCCAGGATGCCGGCAATGATCCAGAAGCGGATGACCACCGTGCTTTCCGCCCACCCTTTTTTCTCGAAGTGGTGGTGGAGCGGAGCCATGCGGAAGACCCGCTTTCCGGTCAGTTTAAAGCTGGCGACCTGAACGATGACGCTCACGGTCTCCAGCACGAACAGGCCACCAACGATCGCAAGAACGATCTCATGCTTGGTGGCCACCGCGATGGCGCCAAGGGCACCACCGAGAGCCAGCGAGCCCGTGTCGCCCATGAAGATCATGGCCGGGGGCGCGTTGAACCACAAAAAGCCCATGCCGGCGCCGACCAGGGCGGCGCACAGGATGGCAAGCTCGCCGGTGCCGATCACATGATGGATCTGCAGGTAGTCGGCGAAAATGGCGTTGCCGACCAGGTAGCTGATCAGCATGAAGACGCCCGACGCGATCATCACCGGCACGATGGCCAGGCCGTCCAGTCCGTCGGTCAGGTTGACGGCGTTGGAACTGCCCACCATCACCAGCATGGCGAAGGGCACGTACAGCAGGCCCATGTCCAGAAGCACGTTCTTGAGGAACGGCATGGCAAGGTGGTTGTCCAGGTTGCCCGTGGTGCCGTAGCTGATGAGCAGCGCGGCGACCAGCGCGATGCCGAACTGCGCGGCCAGCTTGCCCTTGCCCGACACGCCCTTGGTGTTGCGCTTGGTGACCTTCAGGTAGTCGTCGGCGAACCCCAGCAGGCCGTAGCCGACGGTGACCAGCAGCACGGCCCAGACGAACACGTTGGTCAGGTCCGCCCACAAAAGGGTGGAGACCAGGGTGGCGAACAGGATCATCAGGCCGCCCATGGTGGGCGTGCCCTTCTTGGTCAAAAGGTGGCTTTCGGGCCCGTCGTCGCGGATGGGCTGGCCCTCGCGCTGCTTCTTCCGCAGCCAGCGGATCAGCATGGGCCCGACGATGAAGGCCACGATCAACGACGTCACGACAGCGCCGCCGGCCCGGAAGGTCAGGTACCGGAAGAGGTTCAGCGCGCCCAGTTCGCCGGACAGTTGGGACAGGAAATACAGCATGGTCCCGAGGTCTTTCCCCTAGCTCTCTCTTTACCCGTTGCCCGTGTCGTCGTGATCGGTTCCGCCACCCTTGCCGTCGGCATCCAGCGCCAGCAGTGCCTCCAGCACGGTCGCCATGCGGCTGCCCAGCGAGCCCTTGACCATCACCACGTCGCCGCCCCGCACATCCGCCGCCACCAGCTGGGCCAGGGCGGTGCTGTCGTCGGCGTGGCGGCCGCGCCGGTCTTGGGGCAGGGCGGACGCGAGATGCGCCATGTGGGTGCCGCAGGTATGGACGCGGTCGATGCGCGAGCCCGAAACGGCGTCGGCCAGGCCGGCGTGAAGCGCGTCGCTCTCGCCGCCCAGTTCCAGCATGTCGCCGAGCACCGCGACGCGGCGTCCGCCGCGCCCGGGCGTCATGCCGTCCAGCACCGTCAGGGCTGCCCGCATCGACACGGGCGAGGCGTTGTAACTCTCATCGATGATCGTGAGAAGCCCTCCGCCGCGGCTTTCCGGCAAAGAAATGGATTGACGTTTGCCGCGACCTTTGGGCGGCGTCATCGCGCTCAGCGCGAGAGCCGCTTCGGCCGCGTCACCGCCCGCCGCACGGATGGCGGCCAGCACCGCCAGGCTGTTGATCGCCCAGTGGCGGCCGGTGGCGCCCACCGTGTATTCCAGGTTGGCGCCGTAGAAGTCCGCCAGCACGCGCAGGCCGGTGTCGGTGGTGTTGGTGTGAAGCAGGCGGGCGCTGGCGTGGATGTGTGCGCCGAAGCTGGTGGTGCGCAGGTCCAGGCGCTCCGCCGTTGCCAGCAGCAGGGAATGGTGCGGGTTGTCGCGGGGCAGGACGGCCGTGCCGCCCTCCACCACGCCGTCCATGATCTCGGCCTTGGCGCGGGCGATGCCCTCCACGCTGTCGAAGTGCTCCAGGTGCACGGCCTCCACCGCCGTGATGACGGCCACGTGGGGCTTGGCGAGGCGGCTCAGGGGCCGGATTTCCTCGGCATGGTTCATGCCCATTTCCAGGATGCACCAGGCCGCGTCGCGCGGGCACCGGGCCAGGGTGAGCGGCAGGCCCCAGTGGTTGTTCAGGTTTCCCTGCGTGGCGTGAACGGCGCCGCCGCCGAGCCGCGCGCAGGCCAGCGCGAGCATTTCCTTGGTGCCGGTCTTGCCGACGCTGCCGGTGACGGCGATGACCTTGCCGGTCAGCCGTTCCCGCGCCGCCCGGCCCAGCGCCTGAAGGCCGGCGAAGGTGTCGTCGACCACCAGCAGCTTTTCCGGCTGGCTGAAGCCTTCGGGCACCGCATGGACCATGGCGGCGACCGCACCCTTCGCCAGGGCGTCGGCGACGAAGGCGTGTCCGTCGTGGGTGGGGCCGGCGATGGCGATGAACAGGTCGCCGGCACCGACCGTGCGGCTGTCGATGGAGACGCCGGTGCAGGTCCAGTCACCCGAGGCCTTGCCGCCGCTGGCGGCGGCCGCCTCGGCGGCAGTCCACAGCGCCGGACGGGCGGAAGGAGGCAGGGGCGTGTTCGTGGCGTCGGTCATGCGACCCTCCCGTCGGCAGCCTCGACGGCGGCACGGGCCTCGGCCGCGTCGTCGAAGGGATGAACCACCGTGCCCACCGTCTGCCCGGTCTCGTGCCCCTTGCCGGCCACCAGCAGCACGTCGCCGGGGCCGAGCTGGCGCACGCCCTCCGCAATCGCGGCGCGGCGGTCGCCCACGTCGAGCCCCTCCGGGCAGCCCTGCATGACGGCGGAGCGGATGGCGGCGGGGTCCTCGGTGCGGGGGTTGTCGTCGGTGACGATGGCGACGTCGGCCAGCTTCGCCACGGCCTGCCCCATGAGCGGGCGCTTGCCGGGGTCGCGGTCGCCGCCCGCGCCGAAGACGCAGACCAGCCGGCCGGCCGCATGCGGGCGCAGGGCCTCCAGCACCGTTTCCAGGGCGTCGGGGGTGTGGGCGTAGTCGACGTAGACGGCAGCGCCGTTCGCGCGTGTCGCCACCAGTTGCAGCCGCCCGGCCACGCCCGACAGCGTTTCCAGCGCCCGCGCCGCGCGCTCCGCTTCCGCCCCGCAGCCGATGACGAGGCCCAGCGCGCACAGCGCGTTTTCCACCTGGAACGTGCCGGCCAGCGGCAGTTCCACCGTCAGCGGATCGGCGCCGTCCAGCGCCAGCGTCAGGCGCTGGCCGTGCGCGGTGCGCGCGATATCCAGGAGCTTTATGGCGGCGGCCTCGCGGCCGTAGTCGATGACCCGCAGGCCGCGCGCCTCGGCGGTGGCCTTGAGGGTCGCGAACTCGGGAATGTCGGCGTTCAGCACCGCCGCGCCGCCCTCGTGCATCACCTCGCCGAACAGCTTGGCCTTGGCGGCCAGGTAGGCCTCCATGGTGCCATGGTAGTCCAGGTGGTCGCGCGACAGGTTGGTGAAGCCGCCGGCGGCGACCATCACGCCGGACAGCCGGTGCTGGTCGAGGCCGTGGCTGGAGGCCTCCATGCACAGGTGCGTGACGCCGCGGTCGGCGATCTCGGCCAGCAGGGCGTGCAGCCGTTTCGGGTCGGGCGTGGTCAGCTTGCCCTCGATGGTCCAGTCGGGGCCGATGACGCCCAGCGTCCCCAGGCTCGCGGCCTGCATCCCCAGCGCGGCCCAGAGCTGCCGGGCGAAGTTGGCCGTGGACGTCTTGCCGTTGGTGCCCGTCACGGCGGCCACCGTTTCCGGCTGGCGGCCGTGGAAGGCCGCGGCCATGAGGCTGAAGGCGAGCCGCGGCGCATCGTGGGTCAGCAGCACCGTGTCCGCGCCCACGCCCTCGGGCAGCGTCGTGCCGGTGGGGGCGAGCACGGCGACGGCGCCGCTTTGCACCGCCTGGGCGATGAAGGCGCGGCCGTCGGCCTTCGCCCCCGGCAGGGCGGCGAAGACGGCACCGGGCCCGACCGCCCGGCTGTCGGCGGTGAGCCCGGAAACCGTCACGGCTTCGGCGCGGTCTTCTCCGGCGGCGATGGCGGCCCCGGAGGCGCGGATGAGATCAGTCAGCGATCGCATCGGTCCCCCTTGCGGCGGCGGCCTGGATGAGGTCCATGGGGCGGCGTTCGGGGCGGACGACCGGGCCCTGCGGCACGAAGCTGGGGAAGACGCCCAGCGTCGGCGCGATGCGGGCGACGATGCGGCCCGCCGTCGGGGCGGCGTTCCAGCCCGAGGTGATGAAACCGTAGGTGTCCTTGGTGGATTGGGGTTCGTCGAGCACGACCAGTAGCACGTAACGCGGGTTGTCCATGGGGAAGGCCCCGGCGAAGCTGGTGCGCACGGCGCGGTGGGCGTAGCCGCCGGCCGCCGACACCTTGTCGGCCGTCCCCGTCTTGCCGCCGACGCGATAGCCCGGAACGTCGGCCTTGCCGGCCGTGCCGTCCGTGACGACCATCCGCATCAGCTCGCGCATCCTCTGCGACGTCTGCGGCGAAATCACGGCACGGCCGGGGGGAACTTCATCCGCCTCGCGCTTGAGCAGCGTCACCGGCGTCAGCGCGCCGCCGTTGACCATGGCGGCGGTGGCCCGCGCCATGTGGACGGGCGTCACGGCGATGCCGTGGCCGAAGCTGATGGTCATGGTGTTGACCTCGCGCCACGGGCTCGGCACCAGCGGCTTGCCGTTCTCGGGCAGTTCCAGCGACACCGGGTCCAGCAGGCCCAGCTCGTCCAGGAACTTCTGCTGCGCCTCGGTGCCCAACTCCATCACCATGCGCACCGAGCCGATGTTGGACGAGTTCACCAGGATGTCGGCCACCGACATGTCGCCCTTTTCGGGGTGGTGGTCGCGGATGGTGAACCGGGCGACGCGGATGGGGTTCTCCACGTCGTACTGGTCGGAGGGACCGATGCGGCCGCTGTCCAGGGCCATGGCCGTGTTGAACAGTTTGAAGGTGGAGCCCATTTCGTAGACGCCCAGCGTCGCGCGGTTGAAGCGCTGGTCCTCGGTGGCGTCGCCGATGTGCTCGGGGTCGTAGTCGGGCAGGGAGACCATGGAGATCAGCTCGCCCGTCTTGCTGTCCAGCACGATGCCGGTGGCGCCGACGGCCCGGAACTTGGCCATGGCGTAGGCCAGTTCCTCGCGCACCGCGTGCTGCACGCGCACGTCCAGCGCCACGCGCACCGGCTCGCCGCCCTGGGACAGCGTCTCGTTCAGCGAGGCTTCCAGCCCCGCGATGCCGTTGTTGTCCAGGTCGGTCGCGCCGACCACGTGCGAGGCCAGCGCACCCTGCGGATAGACGCGGCGCTCGGCGTCCTCGAAATCCACGCCGACGATGCCCAGGGCATTGATTTCCAGCTTTTCGCGCGGCGTCAGGTTGCGGTCCAGGTAGACGAACTTGGACCCCGATGCCAGCTTGCGGTGCACGTCGTCGAAGGACAGGTCGGGCAGGACCTCCACGATCCGGCGCGCCGCGGTGGCAGGATCGCCGATCTTGTAGGGGTGGGCGTAGAGGTTCACCGTCGGCAGGTTGGTCGCCAGAAGGACGCCGTTGCGGTCGACGATGTCGGCGCGGCTTTCCTCGAACTCGGCGGTGGCGGCGCGGCGGGCGGTGGTGACGGGCGGCTCGCCGCCGTCCAGCAGCATCAGGTCCACCAGCCGGAAGCCCACCAGCGAGAAGGCGCAGGCGAACAGGCCGGCGGCGACCACCAGCCGCGTGCGGCCCATCTCCACATGGCGCTTCTGCGTGCCGTGCAGCGACACGCGCGAGGCTCGCTTGCTGGGCCGGATCTCTTCGCCGGGATAGAGGAACGGGCCGGCGTCCTTCTTGACCAGGCGGCGCAGGGCGTTGAGCGTCATTGATCCGTCCCCCCGTGAACCGGTGCGCTCGCCAGTTCCTCGGCCGCCGGCGCCGCCGGCACGCGGACCATGGGCCCGGCGGGACCGCCGGGAACCGGGGCCGTCTCCGGTTCGGGCGCGGCCTCGGGCGGCGGCGGGGCAGGACGCAGTGGCAGCTGCGCAATGGAATTCACCTGGCTGGGCGCGAACGGGCTCATGCCCAGCAGCCGCTGCGCCTGGTCGCGCAGGCGGGCCGGGTCGTTGAGGTAGCTCCACTCGGCCTCCAGCACGTGGACGGCGGCGCGGTCGCTGCGGATCTGGGCGTTGAGGCGCGTCAGCTTGTCCTCCAGCGCCTGCACCTCGACCTTCAGCACGAACAGGCCGGTGCCGACGCCCAGCGCCAGCGTGCCCCACAGGATGGCGGCGGGACGGATCATGACGCACCTCCCGCGGCATGGCTGCCGAAGGGGGCCGGAGCCTCGGTGCGCTCCGCCACCCGCAGCTTCGCGGAACGGGCGCGCGGGTTGGCGCGGGCCTCCTCCGCCGACGGCCCGACGGCCTTGCGGGTGATGTCCTTGAAGGTGGGCGCGGGCCCTGCGGCGCCGGCGTCCGGCAGGTGCCGGGAGACGCCGCCCGCGCGCCCGCTGCGCTCGCGGATGAACCGCTTGACCACGCGGTCCTCCAGCGAGTGGAAGGTGACGACGGCCAGCCGACCGCCGGGCTTCAGCAGGCGCTCGGCGGCATCCAGGCCGCGTTCCAGCTCGCCCAGTTCGTCGTTCACGACGATGCGCAGGGCCTGGAAGGTCCGCGTGGCGGGGTCGATGCCGTCCTTGCTCTTGCGCACGACGCGGCGGATGACGTCGGCCAGTTCGCCCGTGCGGGTGAACGGCTTTTCCTGGCGCGCCTGGACGATGGCGCGGGCGACACGGCGCGAGTGGCGCTCCTCGCCGTAAAGATAGATCAGGTCGGCGAGCGGCCCTTCCTCTTCCTCGTTCACCACGTCGGCGGCGGTGCGGCCGGACTTTTCCATGCGCATGTCGAGCGGGCCGTCCTTGGCGAAGGAGAACCCGCGCTCGGCCTCGTCGATCTGCATGGAGGACACGCCGATGTCCAGCACCACGCCGTCCACCGGATCGGGAAAGCCGTTGGCCGGCAGCAGGGCGGCCATCTCGCCGAAGCGCCCGGGGATCAGCGTGAAGCGGCCGGGGTGGTCCGCCGTCACGGCCTCGGCGTGGCGTTGTGCCGTGGGATCGCGGTCGATGCCGACGACGCGGCAGTCGGCGGCGTTCAGGATGGCGCGCGTGTAGCCGCCGGCGCCGAAGGTGCCGTCGACGATGACGCCGCCGTCGCGGGGCTGCAGGCCGTTCACGACCTCGTTCAGCAGGACCGGGATGTGGGGGGCGGGTGCGCTCATGCCATGCCTCCCTCGGTCGGTCGGGCGGACAGGCGCGGCGGCGTCTTGGCGCGGGCGGCGCGCTTTTCGGCCATGTAGGCCTCGCGTGCCTCGGGCTCCCAGATCTGGAAGCGGTTGGCGGTGCCGACGAAGGACGCCCGCTCGGTGATGCCGGCGAATTCCATGAATGCCTTGGGAATGATGATCCGGCCTTCGGGATCGAAGGCGACCTGCTGGCTTTCCGCAAAGACCAGCGACGTGTAGTCGTCCTCGGTCTCGGAAAACGGGTCAGCGCTTTCCTCGATCTTCGCGGCCAGCTTTTTCATGAACTCGGCGCCGCAACCCTCGATGCACTGGGCGCCGGTGAAGTTGGGGAACAGCCAGGCGCCCTCGAACCCCTGCGCGGACAAGGTCGCGCGGAAGGGCGCCGGAACGCTGACGCGGCCCTTCTTGTCGACCTTGTTCGTGTGGGTGCCCGTGAACAGCGCGAGCATCGCGCGCCCCCCGTGATTTCCCCGTTGTGACCGAAGCGGTTCCCCGACGCCTGGGCGTGTCGGAATCGCAAGCGATCGCCCATTGGTCCTTCATGGTATCGCATGGGAAATCATGGGTGTCAACGACACGCGGGGAGTAACCACAAGCCCCTGTACCTAGGGGTGTGACCGGTTTCACTGACAGGGCCGAAAGTAGTTGTCCACAGGTCGGACTCCCGCGTCAACACAAGAGTTTCCAACGAGTCGGAAAAGTCTGTCCAAATACTGTTCGGCAGATGTTCCTGTGGATAAATCTGTGGGAAAGTGGTGGGCGGCGATTTGGGTACGGTATGGGTCGCCGGCCCTGAAACGGCCCGGCCAGTCATCCCGCAGGCGTCGAAGGTCTCCCATAAAGCCTGGAAAACCGCTGGTTTCAGGGTCTGTCCCATGCCGTCCCACGGCAGTGTCCCATACCGTCCCATGGCTGACCCATGCCCGCCATGCACCGGACGCGCATGTGGAAAAATTGTGGGAGACCGTGTATGGCCGGTGGATGGGCGAAGGGCGAGGTCGACCCATGCCGTCCCATGTGGGACCATAAGGGCGGGATAAAGCGTCAGTCGGCCTGTAAGCCGGGTTCTGTCCCCGCCCGCGAGGGGCGATGGATGGCCATTCATCTGGGACGCCCGTTGCCGGACGCCTCTAGCAACCTACCACTACGGCGGCTCGGAACGCACCGTGCGCCACGGCTGTGGCGCGTGCCGTACTCTTGGTCTTGCTCCCGGTGGGGTTTACCGTGCCGGTCCCGTCGCCGGGCCCGCGGTGCGCTCTTACCGCACCCTTTCACCCTTACCCGCGCGAGCCAGGGCACGAGGCCCCGCCGGCGCGGGCGGTTTGCTTTCTGTGGCACTTTCCCTGGGGTCGCCCCCGCCGGACGTTATCCGGCACCGTCCTTCCGTGGAGCCCGGACTTTCCTCCCCGGGCCGTCGTAAACGACACCCGAAGCGGCCATCCAGCCGACTGACGCGCAACGGAAAATAGAGCATGAGGCCGGCCCGTCAAGGACCAAGCCCCGCCGCCGGTCAGCCGTCGAGCTGGTGGGCGCGGTCGGCGTCGGCGGCGGTCCGTACGGCCTTGAGCATGGCCCAGGTCTCGGCGTCGGGCACGCCTGACAGGTCCGCCGGACGGAAGTGGCGCTGGAAGGCGGTCAGCGCCTTGGCGGTGGCCTCGTCCAGCGCGCCCGAGCGCGGGGCGGCATAGCCGATGGCGGTCAGTTCCTCCTGCACCGCGGCGATGGACGGCGGCTGCTCGGTGGGGAAGGCCTCCACGTCGGCCGGCCACAGGCCGATGCCCTCGGCGGCCAGGCGCTTCCAGTCGAACAACTCGCCGGGGTCTTCCTTCCGCAGGGGGGCGACGTCGGCATGGCCGACCACGTTGCGCGCCGGGATGGGGTGGCGCGCCAGCACCGCCTGGCACAGCGCGATCAGGGCGGTCATCTGCGGCTCGGGGAAGGGGCGGTAGCCGAACTCGTGGCCGGGGTTGACCAGTTCGATCCCGATGGAGCGGCTGTTGACGTCGGTGCGCCCGCGCCAGCTGGACACCCCGGCGTGCCAGGCGCGGCGGTTCTCCGGCACCAGGGCGTGGACGGTGCCGTCCTCCTCGATCAGGTAATGGGCGGAGACGGAGCTGGCCTCGTCGCACAGGCGCTGCAGGGCCTCCTGCGCGCTTTTCATGCCGGTGTAGTGCAGCACCAGCATGTCCACGGGCTGCGTCTTCTCGCGCGGGCCGTGGTTGGGCGACCGCGCATGGCGGACTGGCTTGAGCATGGTTACGTCGGGCTCCCCACTTCCTCGGGCGGACGCTTGCGCAGGCGCGCCCACCGCAACTGAATGATCGCGACGCCGACCATGGTGACGGTCCCGCCGGCCAGCTTCTGCCACGTCAGCGGCTCGCCCAGCAGCAGGACCGCCGCCACGATGCCGATGACCGGCGCCAGCAGGCCGAAGGGCGCCACCTGTCCCATCTCGTGCCGGCGCACCAGCCCGTACCACAGCGAATGGGCGACGATCGACGCGCCGGCGGCAGTGTAGACGATCGCCCCCCAGCCCCGCCAGTCGGCAGAGAGAAGCGCCGGGATCTGCCCGTCCTCCAGCAGCAGCGACAGCAAGCCCACCTGCGGCACCGCCATGGCGCTCAGCCAGCCGGTCATGAGCACCGGGTTCACCTCGGGCAGGCGCTTGACGACGACGTTCGAAAGCGCCCAGCCGAAGGCCGCGAACACCATGATGACCAGCGGCACCAGGCTCGGCACCGTCGGCTCGCCGGCCAGAAGCACGACGCCGGAGAACGCCAGCACGGTGCCGATGATCCGCTTGGGTCCCAGCTTTTCCTTGAACATCAGCACCCCCAGCAGCACCGCAAACGGCGGGCCGAGCTGGATGACGATGGCCGCCGCCGCCGCCCCCATGCCGCTCAGGCCTGTGAACAGCAGGCCGAAGTGCAGGGTGCCGAAGGTGAACGACAAGAGCGCCAGCCCCTTCATGGCGTGCCAGGGAATACGGAAGAACGGCAGCACCAGCGCCGCCACCAGGGCGAAGCGCAACGTGGTGAAAAACAGCGGCGGCAGGGCCTCCACCCCGGCCTTGGCGACCACGATGTTCAGACCCCAGATGGCCTGGACCAGGAGTGCCAGCAGGATGTCGCGAGCGGGCATGGAGGCTCCTTCAGGGCGCGCCGCCGGGCGTGGCGGTTTCGGCGGGCGTTTCGACGGCGGGACGGGCGGGGGCGCGGGAGGCCTGGCGCAGCTGGATGACGGCGACGCCGGCCATGGTCACCAGGCCGCCGACCACCTTCAGCGGCGTCAACGGTTCTCCCAGGAAGAGGGTCGCGCACAGCACGCTCGTCACCGGCGCCAGCAGCGCGAAGGGGACGATACGGCTCAGCTCATGCCGGCGCACCAGCCCCGCCCAAAGGCTGTGGGCGATGATGGAGGCGGCGATCACCGTGTAGAGCAGCGACAGCCAGATGCGCGTGTCCGCCCCGGCCAGCGAACCAAGCTGGTTCTCCTCCAGCAGCAGCGACAGGATCGCCAGTTGCGGCACGGCCAGCAGCGACATCCAGCCCACCACGCCCAGCGGCGGCAGCATGGTCAGCTTCTTGAGGTAGAGATTGCCGATCGCCGTCGACGCCGCCGACGCCGCCATGAGCAGCACGCCGGCCAGCGGCGCGCGGCCGGGCTCGCCGGCGATCAGCACGATGCCCGCCAGCGCCAGGCCGATGCCCGACAGCCGCCGCCAGCCCGGCCGCTCCCCCAGCGCGACGATGCCGACGATGACGGAGAACGGCACCACCAGCTGTTGCACGATGGCCGCCGTGGAGCCCTCCAGCAGCGTGAATGACGTGAACATCAGCCCGAAGCCGCCGGTGCCGAAGGTCACCGACAGGATGAGGATCGGCCGCCATGCGCTGCGGGGCAGGGGAAAGAACGGCACCACCAGCGCGGCCACGCAGGCAAACCGCAGCGCCGTGAAGAACAGCGGCGGAATGGCCGCCACGCCCCACTTGGCGGTGACGATGTTGAAGCCCCACAGCAATACCACCATGAGGCCGAGCAGCAGGTCGCGCGTCGGCACGGGAAAGACTTTCACGGCTGGAGGAACAGGCGAACGAACCGCCCACACGGTGCGCGGCGCGCCGCGACGTGTCGAGTGACATTCAGGCGAGGGCGGTGGGGCCGCTTGGGCGACCGGGCATCGATATTTCGGCGCAGTCTGCGCCTTTCGTGCCCAGGGGCCGACGAGGGGCCTAAACCCTCATCGCAGGCTCGGCGGGCGGTGTCCGTCATTACCATTGTTCTGACGGGATGGACCCGTCGGAAGACCAGCGATCAAGGGAGGTTTCACATGACGAAGCGTTTCGCGACCATGACCGCCGCTGCCGCGTTCTGCCTCGGCCTGACGGCCGGTGCCGCCTGGGCTGAAGGCATGCCGGACCGGCATGGCCAGGACGGCCGGGACTTCGGCGCCTCTGTCAGCGAAGCCGCGCAGGACGGCGGCATCGGCGACCACGCCAGCGGCGGCAAGGGCGGCGGCATGCCTGACGCCCACGGGCAGAGCGGCCGGGACTTCGGTGGCTCGGTCAGTGACGCGGCGCAGGACGGCGGCATGGGCGACCATGCCAGCGGCGGCTCGTCCGGCGGCGACAACTGAGGTCGCGCCCCGTCGGGGAGCGGCCGTCCGCTCTCCGGCGGGGTCATCCGGCGGCGTTTTCCGCCCGCGCTACTGGACCTGTCGGTCGCCGTCTGCGGGCCTGATGCGATAGTACTTGCCTTCGTCCACGTCGTACTGGTAGCCGGGCGCCCAGGTGTCGCGGGTCTCGATGCTGCCCGGCGGGCCGGCGGTGCCGCGCACCTCGGCCTGCTGGTGGGCGCCGGGGGAGCAGGCCGCCAGCACCAGAGCAGCGGCGGCGGACGCGGCGAGCGTCGTGATGCGGATGCGCATGAGCGTCTCTCCATCAATGCGAATGACCGGTAACGCCGAGGCGCCGGGCGCGGATCATTTCAACCCGCGTTCGCGCTGGATCTGGTCCCAGGCGGCGTTGACGGCCTTCATCTTGTCCTCGGCCATTTCCAGGAACTCCTGCGGCAGGCCTTGCGAGACCAGAACGTCGGGGTGGTTCTCGCGCAGGAGCCGCCGGTGGGTGGCCTTGATCTCGTCGGTCGGGGCTGTGCGCGCGCAGCCGAGCACGGCGTAGGGATCATCGAACGCCGTGGTGCGGGCGCGCGCGCCTTCCCCGGCGCGGTGGGTGGCGCGGGCGCGTTCGAAGGCCCGCGGCGGCAGGCCGAAGATCTGCGCCACTTTCTCCAGGAACGCCAGCTCCGCCGCGTTCACCTCGCCGTCGGCCTGGGCGATGAGGAACAGCGCGCCCAGCAACTCCTCCAACACCTGCGGGCTGTCCTTGAACAGAAACGCCACCTGCCGGGCGTAGATCTCGAAGCCGTCGGCCGACTGCTTGGCCTGGTCGAACAGGCGGCCGACCGTCGCCACATCGCCGGGTGGAATGTTGAAGACGCGCTTGAAGGCGTCCACCTCGGCACGGCTGACATGGCCGTCGGCCTTGGCCATCTTCGCGCCCAGCGTCACCACGGCCACCGTGAAGGCCACCTGCCGCGCCCGGTCCTTCACGCCCGACAGCGGGTCACCGTGGAACAGGCGGCTCTTTTCCTTCTCCCCCTCGGCGGAGGGCTGGTTGCGGTCATAGGCGGCATGGCCGACGGCCGCGCCCACAAGGGCGCCCAGCGGCCCGCCCATGACCAGGCCGGCGGCACCGCCGATGATCTTCCCCCAGATGCTCATGACGTGTTCCGGCTTCTTGACGAGGTGTTTCGGCAGCCTGCACCATGCGCTGCGAACAGACCAGCGCAAAAGCCGAAGGACCGACGCCCGTGAACCCGCACGCCACCCGCGATGACCTGATGCGCCTGCTCGAAGACCTGGGGATCGAGCATGAAACCCACGAGCACGAGCCCGTCTTCACCGTCGAGGAAGGCAACGGCGTGTGGGACGACATCCCCGCCCGCCACTGCAAGAACCTGTTCCTCAAGGACGCGAAGAAACAGTTGTGGCTGGTCACCTGCCCCAGTGACCGGGACATCGACCTGAAGACCCTGCCGGGCAAGATCGGCTCCAAACGCCTGTCCTTCGGCAAGCCGGACCTGCTGCTGGAGGTGCTGGGGGTGACGCCGGGCTCGGTGACGCCGTTCTCGCTGATGAACGACCGCGAGGCGCGCGTGACCGTGGTGCTGGATGCCGAGATGATGACCGAACCCCGCTGCGGCTATCACCCGCTGGACAACGCAGCCACAACGGTCATCGCCCCCAAGGACCTGCGCCGGTTCATCGCACATACGGGGCATGAGGTGGTGGAAGCGGACTTGCGGTGAGGCGAAAGGGTGCGAGGGCTTCGCGGCTGCGCCGCGATGGGGTGATGCGAGGCGCGACGGCGCCTCGCGCTCCCGGTGCGTGGGCTGCGGCGGGGCGGCTGGCGGTGTGGGGGGTCCTGCTTTTGCAGGGGATAAAATACTCGTCATTCCCGCGAAAGCGGGAATCCACATACGGTGCAAGCCATCCTGCGGCGCACCCGAAGCGTCCGGCGATGCCGTCGCCGCCATAAATGCATCCGCTGCCAAACACCTTGCGAAAACGCTTCGAGCCCCCTCCCGCCCCAACGAAACGCGGGAGCGCGAGGGGGATCGCATCCCCCTCGCATGACACCGCCGCAAGGCGGTCCCGCTTGACTCCGCCCTCTTGGTGTCCTTTGTGTCTTGGTGGCCTCGACAACAATCGCCAAGGACCTTCCCCATGACCGCTCTCGACACCGCCGTTCCCCTGCGCGCCGCGCCGCCCGAGCTGATTTCCGAGCTGGAGGGCCTGCTGGGCGAGCGCCTGTCCACCGCCTCGGCGGTTCGCGAGCAGCACGGGCGGGACGAGAGCTACCACACCCCCGCCGCCCCCGACGCGGTGGCCTTCTGCCGCACGACGGAAGAGGTCGCGGCGGTGGTGAAGGCCTGCGCGGCGCGCAAGGTGCCGGTCATTCCCTTCGGCACGGGCACCTCGCTGGAGGGGCATGTGGCAGCCCTTCAGGGCGGGGTGTGCATCGACGTCAGCCAGATGAAAGAGGTTCTGGCGGTCCGGGCGGAGGATATGGACGTCACCGTCCAGGCCGGCGTGACGCGCAAGCAGCTCAACGAGTACCTGCGCGACACAGGGCTCTTCTTCCCCATCGATCCGGGCGCGGACGCCAGCATCGGCGGCATGGCGAGCACGCGGGCGAGCGGCACCAACGCGGTGCGCTATGGCACCATGCGCGAGGCGGTGCTGGGCCTGACGGTGGTGCTGGCCGACGGCCGGGTGATCCGCACCAGCCGCCGGGCGCGCAAGTCCTCGGCGGGCTATGACCTGACGCGCCTGTTCGTGGGGTCGGAGGGCACGCTGGGCGTGGTGACGGAGGTAACGCTCCGCCTCCACGGCATCCCCGAGGCCGTGATGGCCGCCGTCTGCCCCTTCCCCGGCGTGGCGGAGGCGGTGAACACCGTCATCACCACCATCCAGGCCGGCGTTCCCATCGCGCGGATCGAATTCCTGGACGAAGCCCAGATCGCGGCGGTGAACGCCTACTCCAAGACCGACTACGCCGAGGTGCCGACGCTGTTCTTCGAGTTCCACGGCTCCGAGACCGGCGTGCGGGAGCAGGTGGAGATGGTGCAGTCCATCGCGTCGGAGTTCGGCGGGACGGACTTCCAGTGGGCGCGATCGGAGGAGGAGCGGAGCCGGCTGTGGCACGCTCGTCACAATGCGTACTATGCGGGGATTTCCATGCGTCCGGGGTGCAAGGCGTTCTCGTCGGATGTGTGCGTGCCGATCTCGCGCCTGGCGGACTGCATTGTGGAGACCAAGGCGGACCTGGACGGCACGACGATGTTCACGCCCATCGTGGGGCATGTGGGGGACGGGAACTTCCACGTGCTGTTCGTCTTCGACCCTGATAATGCAGAGGAAATCGCCGAGGCCAAACGCCTGAACGCCCGCATCGTGGAGCGGGCGCTGGCGATGGACGGCACCTGCACGGGCGAACACGGCGTCGGCCACGGCAAGATGGCCTACCTGGAGGCGGAGCACGGACCGGACATGCTGGACGTGATGGCGAGCATCAAGCGCGCGCTGGACCCGGAGAACATCATGAACCCGGGGAAGATTGTGCGGGTTTGAGGCCGCTTGACGACTTGTTCTCAATTTGAGAACGTATACGCCTGACGGGGAGGAGGGCAGGCGTGCGGGTTCGGATCGACACGAAGGCGATCAAGGACATGCGCGCCTTTCCAGCCCGAATTCGCGCGGCGATCCTGACCAAGATCGACCAGTACGCGACGGACCCGGCCGCCTTGGCGAACAACGTCAAGAGCTTGCAGGGATCGGACCTCTACCGTCTGCGCGTCGGCGACTACCGCGTGATCTTCGCCGTCGAGGACGGCGAGATCAGGGTGATGGTGGTCAAGCGCGTCCGGCACAGGAAGGAAGCCTATGACTGAGCCCGCCCACAACGACATGGTGCCGCGCCAGGACTACGACGCGCTTCTGGCGCGGATAGAAGACCTGGAGGACATCCTTGCAGCCCGCGAGGCTTCTGGCGGCGAGGCGCTGCCCATAGAGCACGCCCGCCGGATTATCATGGACGAAGCGCACCCCGTCCGCGTCTGGCGTGAATACCGGGGCCTGACCCTGCGCGCCCTGGCGGAGCGTGCGGGGATGCAGCCGGGGTACGTCTCGGAGATCGAGGCGGGGAAGAAGGTCGGCAGCGTGGACGCCTACCGCAAGCTTGCGGCGGCGCTGGATACGACGGTGGATGCGTTGTTGGTGGAGTAATAATTAAGAAGGTTGAAAGAAACCGTGGGGTTCAACTAGGTGGTTCTTCGACTCCGCTTGTCTGTAAAGCGCGCATGTTCGAAAAGAGGTAGGTCAGGAGACTGCTTTTCTCCGCCATCGTTCGCGGTTTTACTTTCTTTAATCTCTTTTCCATTCATGCTGAACACATCAGAGATTAACGTTTCCCTGATCTCTGGCTCGCCATTCCGTTCTTGCATCCTGTAAACGACATTCACTAGAAAGGTGTCATCAGAAACTGATTCTTTGAGAGGATGCTTGCCGCCGAGGAATTCCTTCTTGAATTCATCATCCCTCATCTTTGCCCTTATGATTTTACCAGATTTTTTGTCGAGGAAGGTCCAGGAGTTGTCACGATCTACAGTGACAGGAGAGATAATGATACCCTCTACCAGTTCTTTTTCGGGTTCGATTTCTCTAATTCGGTCTTTCGATAGGTGATGTGGGAATTTGTCTCGACCAATTGGGAAGTCATGACTTCTGTCAAAGCCGATCGCACGGATCTTAGAATTTTGGATGAGCGATTTATAGAAGTCACTTTTGGCTTTGATAGATTTATCGATATTTATGGCATCTGGAAGCTTTCTATCAAGGCGATAGGTTTCTGTGTATAAAATAGACTCTATCAATTTTTCAAAAAGCGTCTCGATTTCTTCAACTGTGTGTTCTGGTTTTAAGTCATAACCCGTAAGGTTTTTCACGACGTTTTTGGCCGTATCTGACTCGTATATCGTAATCGCAACTGCTATGCCGCTGGCGATTTTGGCCGCCCATTTCAAAGAGGCCTTAATTTTGGTTTTGCTGATGAACCCACCCGGCTCATCGGGATAGCTAAAAACCTCAATGGAAAATTGGTCGGAAAAAAGCCGTTCACCGAGGTTCTCGGCTATGGCCAGAATACTACTGAGGCCTTTCTCATAGGCTTGGGTCGGAAGTGCATGCTCAGAGACATCGAAGTGCAAAATCAGCGGGTCGGCACCGCGCTCAAGACCTTGATTGCTCAAACTTCCGGTCCTTTTTGATCAATCCGCGTCAGTGCGCCCCTTTGAGTTGTCGGATGCTAAGAGTTCGCCGATACCGTTGCAACCCTGACGAATGTCAGGGGGCTAAGCGGCTAATCATTTGAGCCTGGGCGAGCGGAACGGAGTCGAACAGCTTTACGTCATCATTCCCACCACCGCATTACGTCATCACCGCCCCACCCCCAAATCTCCCACCCCACCACCGCCCGCTTTTCACGCTTTCGTAACCCCGCTAGTGTCTCATCCCCCAACGCCATGACCGCACCACCGGGAGGGACATCATCGTGAGTCACCTGCGCAAGTACCCCGACCAAGAGGGCTTCTTCGGCAAGTTCGGCGGGAGCTTCATCCCACCCGAGCTGGAGCCCCACATGGCCGCCATCCGCGATGCCTACCTGCGCATCTCGCGGTCGGCGCCGTTCATCAATGAACTCAAGCACATCCGCAAGCACTTCCAGGGGCGGCCGACCCCGGTGGCCTATGCCGGGAACCTGTCGGAGAAGCTGGGCGGGGCCGCCATCTACCTCAAGCGCGAGGACCTCAACCACACCGGCGCGCACAAGCTCAACCACTGCATGGGCGAAGCACTGCTCGCCAAGCACATGGGCAAGACAAAGCTCATCGCCGAAACGGGCGCCGGCCAGCACGGCGTGGCGCTGGCGACGGCGGCGGCGTACTTCGGCATGGAGTGCGAGATCCACATGGGCGAGGTGGACATCGCCAAGGAACACCCCAACGTCACCCGCATGAAGCTGCTGGGCGCCACCATCGTCCCCGTCGGCTTCGGCGGCCGGACGCTGAAGGAGGCCGTCGACTCTGCCTTCATGTCCTACCTGAAGGACCCCGAAACCACCATGTACGCCATCGGCAGCGTGGTGGGGCCGCACCCGTTCCCCATGATGGTGCGCGACTTCCAGTCGGTCATGGGCTTCGAGGCGCGCGAGCAGTTCGCCGAGATCACCGGCCGCGCGCTGCCCGACCATGTGGTGGCCTGCGTCGGTGGCGGGTCCAACGCCATGGGCATCTTCGCCGGCTTCATCGATGACGAGGACGTCGCCCTGCACGGCGTCGAGCCCCACGGCACCGGCACGGAACTGGGCCAGCACGCCGCCACCATCTCCTACGGCGAGGAAGGCATCATCCACGGCTTCAAGTGCCTGATGCTGAAGGACGCCGAGGGCAACCCGGCCCCCGTGCACTCCATCGCCTCGGGCCTGGACTACCCGGGCGTGGGGCCGGAGCACAGCTTCCTGCACGAAAGCGGCCGGGTCTCCTACGCCGCCGTGTCGGACGAGGAAACCCTGAACGCCTTCTACGCGCTCGGCCGGTACGAGGGCGTCATCCCGGCCCTGGAAAGCGCCCACGCGCTCGCCCACGCCATGAAGCTCGCCAAGGACCGCCCGGCCGGGGAATGCATCCTGGTCAACGTCTCCGGGCGCGGCGACAAGGATATCGATTACGTGGTGGAGAACTTCGGGGATGGCGCGGGGCGGCCGCTGATTTGACCGGCTCTTCGGCTGACGCCGAGCGGGCTTCCGCCGGTCTGTTTCTCGGCTGACGCCGAACGGGCTTCCGCCGGTCTGTTTCTCGGCTGACGCCGAACGGGCTTCCGCCCGTGGGCCCGATCGGGGAGCGCAGCTCCCCGAACCCCTCAGTTTTTTGCTGAGTGGGAGCCGGGCAGGTGGTTGGCGCCGTAGGTAGATTCCTGCTTTCGCAGGAATGACGATCATCTTTGTGTGGTAAATCAATAACATACAAAATACGTCGCCCCTGCGAAAGCAGGGGCCCACGCACGCCATCAGCCGCCAGCACCGCTCCAACTTTCAAAAAACTGGAGGGGTTGGGAGGCTGCGCCTCCCAATCAGGGGTTCAGGGGACCGAGGTCCCCTGAAGTGTTGCCACCATGCGGGGGCGCATGAGGGGTCGAGGTCCCCTGAAGTGCCTCACCTCTTCGCCAAGTTCACCATCAGCACCGCCCCCAGCAGCAGCGCGCCGCCGACCAGCCCCAGCGCCCCGTACCGTTCCCCCAGCAGCAGGGCGGCGAGGACGGCCGCGCCGGCGGGTTCCAGCAGCACCAGCACGCCCGAGGCCGTGGCGGTCACCGTCCTCATGCCGAAGAAGAACAGCGCGTAGGCCAGCGCGGTCGGCACCAGTCCCAGATAGGCCAGCGTTCCCCAGCCCTGCGCCGGCACCAGGCCGGCTCCGGCGGCCAGAGGCAGAAGCGTCAGGGCGGCGACGGCGAACCCGATGGCGGTGATCTGGAAGGGGTGGTAGAGCCCCGCCAGCTCCCGCGCCGTCAGGGCGAAGACGGCGTAGGACAGCGCGGCGGCCCCGGCGGCGGCGTATCCCAGCACAGACCCCTCCACCCCCGGCGCGGGGGCGCCGATCAGAAGGGCCGCGCCGGCCACCGCGACGGGCACGGCGGCCCACTCCAGCCGGCCGGGGCGATCCTTCAGCACAGCCGCGCCGAGCACCGAGATCAGCACCGGTGCGCCGCAGAGTGCCACAAGCGTCGCCCGGCCGGCGCCCAGTTCGGAAACCCCCAGGAAGTAGAACCCCTGGTATCCCGCCTGGGTCAGGCCGATCAGCGCCAGCAGACCGGCGGCGCGGCGGGTGATCGGCCTCCAGCGGGCGGCGGCGCGGGCGAGGATCAGCAGGGTGGGGACGGCCAGCGCCACGCGCCAGAAGCCGACGGTCAGGGGGTGGACATGCTCGAACAGGCCGGTGGAGACCAGCCCGGCCGTGGACCAAAGCAGGGCGCTCATGGCGATGAGGGCCGCGCCGGTGTGGCGCGAAGAGGATATCTCGTGGGTCATGGAATGCACGCTCGATCACGGGTGCAGGGACGGGCGGCGGAAGCGGCCCGCTTCAGGTGCGCATGGGTCAGCGGCCGCCCGGCGGCGGCGTGACGGGGCGCAGGATGGGGTCGAGCGTGGTCGTGGTCATGATGCCGATGGTGGTGCCACGGGCGCGGCGGGCTGTCAAGGCGGGGCGGCTTCGTCTATGCTGCGCCGCGCCTGGACAACCGGAAGGAACATGCGCCCATGCAGCCGTTCGAAAGCCCCGCCGTCATCGGTGATTACGAGGTTCACGTCGTCGTCAGCGAGCCGCCGTACTACCAGAACTGCTATGTAGTGAAGCACGTCCCGACGGGCCGGCAGGTGATCGTCGATCCGGGCGACGCGGCGGACCGGATCGTCGCACGGGTGACCGAGAACGGCGGGGCGGATACGGTGGACGCCATCCTGCTCACCCACGGCCACCCGGACCATATCGCCGCGCTCGCCCACGTGGCGGCGGAGACGGGGGCGCCGGTCATCGCGCAGGACAACGAGCGGCCGATCCTCGACAACGCCGGCCAGTGGGGGCAGATGCTGCTCGGCCGGGCGCTGGAGGTGCCGGAGGTGTCCTGGTTCAGCGGCGAGCCGGAGCATGACGTCTGCGGCGCCAGGGTCGCGACGGTGGCGACTCCGGGCCACACGCCGGGCGGGGTGTGCTTCGTCTTCCCCGGCTTCGCGCTGACGGGCGACACGCTGTTCCAGGGCGGCGTCGGGCGCACCGACTTCCCCGGGGGTGATCAGGCGACCCTGGTCCGCTCCATCACCCGGTTCCTGGAGAAAGTGCCCGCCGGGACGGTGCTGTTCTCCGGCCACGGCGGCCCCTGGACCGCGCGCGATGCCAAACGCTGGTGGAAGGTCATGGCCGGCGCCATGTGATCCGGCGGCGGGGATGGCGACGGTGGAACTGCGCGCGGTCCGGCCCGAGGACGTGGATGCCGTCCGCTCGCTGGTGGCGCGGACGGTGATCGAGACCTACGGCGCCTTCTGCCCGGCTGTGGCCGAGGCGGCGCGGCGCGATCCGGCGGGTTTCATCTCGGCCCGGCTGACGTTTCTGGGTGGCTGGATGGCGAGGCGGTCGGACGGCGGCGGCGCCCTGGGCGTGGTGCTGACCGAGGGCGACCTGCTGCAGGAGCTGTTCGTGGCACCGGAAGCGCAGGGGCGCGGCGTCGGGCGGCTGCTGCTGGCGGTGGCGGAGCGGGAGATCTTCGGCCGCGGGCACGATGTGGCGCGGCTGCACGTGGCGGAGCCTAATGCCGGGGCGCGGCGGTTCTATGCCGCCCATGGATGGAGCGCAACGGCCATCCGCACCCCGCATCCGCGCTGGGACTTCGCGATGATCGAGATGCGGAAAGAGCAGACCCCGCCGGACAGGCCGCGTCCAGGCTGAGGACGTAGCGGTATTCCTGGCTCATGCTTTCGTCGTCCAGCACGCGGGTGCCGGGCAGGCGCACGAAGCCGTGGCGCTCGTAGAAGCGCTGGCCGGCGTGGAAGCGCGTGTCGGTCCACAGGATGATGCGGTGGGCGCCGTGCTCGCGGGCGTGGCGGATGGCCTGGGCCAGCAGGCGCGCGCTGGCGCCGGTGCCGCGGGCGTGCGGCAGGACGTAGAGGCGGTGCAGTTCGAAGGTGTCGGGATCCGCGGTGCGGGTGATGCCGATGCAGCCGACGGCGCGTCCGGCATCGTCCTCGGCGAGCCAGAAACCGCCCTCGTGGTCGGCGAAGGCGCTGGCGACATGATCCAGGTCGGGAAACTCCGCCGCCCGGTTGAAGGTGCAGCCGTCATACTCGCCGAATACCGCCTCGATGATGGCGGCTACGGCATCGCCGTCGGCGTCGGTGGCATCGCGATAGCGCATGGGCCCTCTCCGCACCCGTCTTCCGCACATGCGAAAAGGCTACGCCCGTCCTTTCGCGACCGCAATAACGACCTTCGGATGGGAGGTATCGCTAAAAGCTATAGGAGAAGTCGAGGACAACCCCGTGCTCGTCCAGTTCCGGCTCGCGGCCATAGGTGAGGCCGATCCGGAGGTCCGAGGGCGGAGCGGCGGGCGACTCCGCCATGGAGCCGAGGGACAGGCTCAGCCCGTAGGCGTCGCCGCCTTGCGGGGCCTGCTCCAGCGTCGCGGCGGCCTGCCAGTCGACGCTGCCGCCCAGGAAGTCCAGGCCCAGGGGCTGCCCGATCGTCAGGCGCGTGCCGAGGCTGCCAGCGTTGTCGGCGATCTCCGTGCCCGAGCCGGCCAGGGCGCGGGGGCGGGCGGAGAGCGGCAGGGTGTCCTGGCTGGGCGCGAGGCCGAGCGACAGGGACGGCGCATCCTCTGCGAGGTTCAGCGGGCCGCCGCCGTTTTCCAGAGTCAGGCCGCCCAGTGTAAGCGCGGCTGACGGTGCCTCGGCGGCCTGCGCGAGGGCCGCGCCAGAGCCCGCGCCGGCCGCCATTGAAAGGCTGCCGGCGGCGAGCAGGACCATCGCAATGCGGCGGTATCCTTTCATCGGCCTCGGGCTCCTGGCGTGCCACGCCCCGTTGCGCGGCGCCACCGTGTCTAGAACGCCACCATAGTCGAGTCGGTCCTTCGCGGCGCAAAAAATTCCGGCATGACAGCATTGACCGCATGACGTTCGCCTCTCGGTTGAGGACTGTGCGCCGGAAGCGCGCCGTGCGGCGGCGGCCGATCACCTGAAGGTGGAGAGTCTTCCGGACGCCTGCCACCTTCCGGCGGTTTTGAACTAAAAAAGAGTCGTAAGCCGAGCGTCGTTGTGCTCTACCTGTAGGTGCAGCGCAACATCCTGATACGGGTGGCAGGCGTCATGAGCTACACCTTCCCATACGACCGGCTGAAGCTGCTGGTTCTCACCCTTGCCAGCCTTGCCGTGACGGCGGCGGTGGGCGGCGCGTTTGCGCTGCTGTTCGTGGCCGAGGGTGAGGCGGCGGAGGTGCTGCGCGAGACCACCGGCATGGGCGCCGGCACCGGGGCGGCGGCCTCGGCCATCGTTGCGGTCATTCTGGCGAGCGGGCTCGGCCTTACGGCGGCCCGCTTTTTCATGCGCGCCGGCCCGGTTCTGACGGTGGACGAGCAAGGCATCCTCGACCGCCGCGTCGGCCGCCGCATTTCCTGGGCCGACGTGCGGACGGTGGAGTTGCGGGGGCGGGGTATGCGCGCCTTCTTCGCCGTCGCCCTCCATCCCCAGGGGCGCGGCCGCCGCAGGAAGAAGGGCGCCGAGGTCCGGGTGAACGTCGGCGCCCTGCGCTGCCGGGCCGAGGATGTGGCGCTCGCCATCCATGCCTGCGGCGGCTATCCCGTGATGCGGAGGGACCGGAGTTAGCGTGATTACGCCGCCCAGGCGCTCTTGCCCTTGCCGATGCGCTCGCGGGCCAGGTGGTCGGCGGCTTCCTCGGGACGCATTCCGCGTTTGGACGCCAGGCTGAAGATTTCCGCCGTGCGATCCTCGATGCGCACGACCTTCTCCTTCACCGCGTCCTCGCCCAGGTTCCGGCCGTGGCGCATGCCCATGACGTCCAGGCTGACCTTGATGAGGCCGCCGGCGTTGATGACGTAATCCGGGGCATAGAGGATGCCCTTCTCGTGCATCATGCGGCCGGCGTCGTCGTCGCCCAGCTGGTTGTTGGCGCTGCCGGCGACGCAACCGACGTCCAGGCGCGCGACCGTCGCGGCGTTCAGCGTGCCGCCGATGGCGCAGGGGGCGAAGATGTCGGCCTTGACGTCGTAGATGGCGTCGGGCTCAACCACCTCGGCACCGAAATCGGCCTTCATGCGCGCGGCCAGGCCGGCATCGGGATCGGCGACGGTGATGCGGGCGCCGTCGGCTGCCAGGCTCTCGATCAGCGGGCCGCCCACGTGGCCGGCGCCCTGCACCGACACATGCACGTCGCGCAGAGAGTTCTTGCCGAGCTTGTGGCGGGCGGCGGCGCGCAGGCCGTGGTAGACGCCAAGGGCGGTCAGAGGCCCGGGGCTGACACCCAGGCCGTCCTCGGGCAGGCCGGCGACGTAGGGCGTGGTCCGGCGCATGATGCGCAGGTCGTCTTCCTCCATGCCCATGTCCTCGGCGGTGGTGTACATGCCGCCCAGGTTGTTGATGGCGCGGCCCATGGCCAGCAGCATGGCGCGGCTTTTGGGCGTGCGGGGGTCGTGGAGGATCACCGACTTGGCGCCGCCGAAGGGCAGGTCCGCCATGGCGGCCTTGTAGGTCATGCCGCGCGACAGCTTCAGCACGTCGGTCAGGGCCTCGTCGCTGTCGGCATAGGCGCGCACGCGGCAGCCGCCGATGGTGGGGCCGAGGACGGTCGAGTGGACGGCGATGATGGCCTTCAGGCCGCTGTCCTCGTCGCGGACGAAAACCACGCGCTCGTGGTCGTCGAAGTGGGCGTGTTCGAATACCATGGGACTGAACCTCCGTGTCCTTGCGTCAACGACGCCCCCCGGACCGCCCGGGTTGCCGCCGTCCATGCCTGCCATTCATTTTTGTTTCCTCGCAGTATATCGCAAGCAGCGTGCACTGTCCTTGCGTCGTTGTCGTTCAGATCGCACATTGGTGATCGAACCGTGCACGCGGGAGCAGGATGATGAAGAAAGCCGGCATCGAGGGCCTCGACGGCTATGACATCAGGATCCTGGCGGCCCTGCAGGAGGACGCGCGCATCTCCAACGTCGCCCTATCGGAGCGTGTGAACCTGTCGCCGTCGCAATGCTCGCGCCGCATCGCGCGGCTGGAGCAGGCCGGGCTGGTGCGCGGCTATCTGGCGCGGCTGGACCCTGCGGCCATCGGGTTGGACGTGATCGCGCTGGTCACCGTGTCGCTGAAGGAGCATGGCGAGGAGGCCGTGCAGGCCTTCCAGGACGCGGTGCTGGGCCTGCCGGAGGTGTTGGAGTGCGCCCTGACCACCGGGGACGCCGACTACCTGCTGCGGGTGGCCGCGCCGGACCTGAAAAGCTTCAGCGACATCGTGATGCACCGGCTGATGGCCCTGCCCAACGTGGGCAATCTGCGGTCCTCCATCATCCTGAACCAGATCAAGCCGCTGGCCGGATTGCCCCTGCCGGACCCCTCCGACTCGCCGTCCTGAGGGGGCCGCCTGACGCATTGACACTGGCTTTGCGGTGGCAGTGGCTCCATGATGTGCGGGTCAATGGCCCTTAAGGCGGACCATTTGACACCCGTAAGATCGGGCCAATGATGGCGCGTTGCGCCCCCACGGCAGGAGTCCACTCATGGGTAAGGCCCCTTCGGGCGCGGTGATCGGCCCCGTCAACCTTCAGGACGGGCCCGAGGCCCCGCCGCTCTACCGTCAGGTTTATCTGCACATCCGCCGCGCGATTCTGGGCGGCCAGCTGCCGGCCAAGGCGCGTCTGCCGTCGACCCGCGTTCTGGCGCAGGAACTGGGCGTGTCGCGCAACACGGTGGCGGCGGCCTTCGACCAGCTCTACGCGGAAGGCTTCATCGAGGGGCGCGTCGGTTCGGGCTCCTACGTCACCGACACCATCTGCGAAACGCTGGTGGAGGCCTGCTGCGACAACCCCAAGGCCAGCGCCCCGCCGGAACCGGAGGAGGGTGGCCCCGGCCTGTCGCGGCGCGGGCAGATACTGTCGACGGCGCGCATCGTCACCGACCCTGGCCGCGCCGCCACCTACTTCCGTCCCGGCACTCCGGCGCTGGACGCCTTTCCGCACGCCCTCTGGCAGCGGCTGACGAGCAAACGTCTGCGCCTGCGCGAGACCGCCATCGGCAACTACGGCCCCGCGGCGGGATACGAGCCCCTGCGCCGGGCGGTGGCGAGCTATCTGGCGACGGCGCGCGGCGTGGTGTGTTCGCCCGAGCAGGTCATCATCACCAACGGCGCGCAGGCCGCCCTCGACCTCTGCGCCCGCATCCTGGCCGACCCCGGCGACAAGGCGTGGATCGAGGACCCGGGATACCTGGGGGCGCGCGGCGCCTTCCGGGGGGCGGGTCTGGACCTGGTGCCGGTGCCCGTCGACGGCGAGGGCCTGGACGTGGCCGCCGGCGAGGACCGCGCCCCGCACGCGCGGCTGGCCTACATCACGCCCTCGCGCCAGTACCCCACCGGGCCGGTGATGAGCGTCGCCCGGCGCCTCGCCCTGCTGGACTGGGCGCGGCGCAACGACGCCTGGATCATCGAGGACGACTACGACAGCGAATACCGCTACTGCGGCCGCCCGCTGACGGCCCTGCAGGGGCTGGACGGCGGCCGGCGGGTGTTCTACGTCGGCACCTTCTCCAAGGTCCTGTTCCCCGACCTGCGGCTGGGCTACATGGTGGTGCCCGAGCAGTTCGTGCAGGACGTGACCCGCGCGCGCATCGTCGCCAACGGGCTGTTGCAGGTGTTCCACCAGTCGGTGGTGTCGGACTTCATGGAGGAAGGCCACTTCACCGCCCACATCCGGCGCATGCGCTCGCTCTATGCCGAGCGCCAGACGGCCATGCTGGAAGCCGGGCGCGAGCACCTGGCCGGCATGCTGGACCTGCAACCGGCCTCGGGCGGGCTGCAGCTCATCGCCCGCACGGCCGAGGGCGTGGCGGACGCCGACCTGGTTGAGCGCGCCCGCGCCGCCGGCATCAACGTGACGCCGCTGTCGCAGATGTACCTGGCCGAGGACCGCCGCGAGCAGGGTCTGATCCTGGGCTTTGCCGGGGTGGATGCGCGCAGCATGGGCTTGCGCATCAAGCAGCTCGCCAACGCCATCGAGCCCGCCTTCCTGCGCGCCGGCGTGCGGCGCCCGGCGGCGGCCGCGGCGGCGAGTGGCCCCATACACGCGGCATAATCCGGCCCTTCAAAGGGTCCGCTTGTCACGGCAGTCTTGTTTCCGTTGAGGCGCTGGCGCCGTATTCCCGCATGGGAGGAGGCGCCGGCGCGCCCACTCGGACTGGACCTGTGACATGCCCCGGAAGATGGACCCCCGCGGCGCCGCTTGTGCCGGCGCCGAACGCCCCGCCTATGCCCGCTCGCCCGCCACGACGGCGCGCCGCAAGGACCGCATGACCTACGACAAGGAGGCCGTGCACGCCGTCCTGGACGAGGGCTTCGTCTGCCACGCGGCCTATGTGGACGAGGCGGGGCAGGCGCGGGTGCATCCGACCAACTACTGGCGCATCGGCGAGGCGATTTACCTCCACGGCGGCCACAAGAGCGGCCTGATGAAGGCCATCGCGCGCGGCGAGCGGTTGTCGATTGCGGTGACGCTGGAGGACGGGTTGGTCCTGGCGAAATCCGCCTTCGCCCACAGCATGAACTACCGCTGCGTGATGCTCTACGGCCGGGGCCGCCTGCTCTCGGACGAGGAAAAATACGCGGTGGTCCCGCCCTTCATCGACAAGGTGGAGCCGGGCCGCGGCGCCTTGGTCCGGCCGTTGAACGCGAAGGAAGCGGCGGCCACGGCGATTGCCGAGGTGCCGCTGGTGGAGGTGGGCCTCAAGAGCCGCAGCGGCCCGCCGGGCGACCCTGGCGCGGATCGGGACTGGCCGGTGTGGACGGGGGTGGTGCCGGTGCGGTGAGAGGGTCAATCCGGGATTGTCTATGAAGCCCCCTTCAACTACCGTAAGCACGGAGTGTCAAGTAGTTGTGAGGACACATGAATCCGGAAGTTCGACTGAAGGCGCTAGTTGCGCGAGGCTACTTACCGCGCGAACTGCCGCCGGCGTTCACGTCACGGCCATTCGGTGAGCACGTCCACGACATTCTTCTAGAATGGGAGAGACTTGGTGTTTTCTCGCGCAAAACGCCGGGAAAAGTGCAGACACCATTTGGCAAAAAGTTCAAATCAAAAAGTTACTCGTACAAGCTGACGGATACGGAAAGCGAGTTAATATCGAAGCCAAAGCGTGGATATGAGAGAAGGAGTATATACCTTACGCACCCAGTTCCTCAAGCAGTGCTTAGCTTAGAGATCGCTCGGAATTGGAAAATAATTCTCAAATGGCTTTCGCGTCGGCGCTATTCCCTCGATAGGCTACAGTTCAGTGGAAATTTTTCTAGCGCTTTGGACACCATCAATTTTGCTGCTCATGCTGTGAAAAAGAGCTTTATACAAGGAACTTCAGACTGGATCGTTAAAACTGACATAAATCGCTTCTATCCTACTATTTACACTCATTCTATTTCATGGGCTGCGTACGGCAAGGAAAAAGTCAAACAAAATATTAATCTGTACTCAGGATCTCTTGCAGACCGGCTCGATGGAATTGTTAGAGCCTGCAACCGAAATCAGACAGTTGGTATTCCGATAGGCCCAGAGACGTCTCGGGTAATTGCAGAGATAATATCTGCTAGAATCGATGATGATTTTACAAAGATTTGCCCAGATGTTGCATTTAATTTTGCGGATCGTCTTCAGGATGATTGGTTTGTCGGCCTGGAAACGTTGGAGCATGCTGAGCGCGTATTGGCTTCTATATCGTCTGCATACCGGGGTTATGGCCTTGAAATTAACGGGACTAAAACTTCCGTCGAGCGTGTAATCTCTTCTCACCAGCTAGAGTGGAAATCAGAGCTATCTGCTTTCCTGTCTCACCGACCGGGAACATTAAAGGGGTCAAGATTAAAAGAGTTCTTGGCGCTTTCTCTTAAATTGCAAGCCGATAACCGCAGCGAATCCGTTGTAGGGTATACTATCTCTATTCTGGAGAACAGGATACATAGGACTCCTGATCCTGAAGAAATAGAATCGTTTCTGCTAAAAGCTGCGGTTGTTTCTCCGGTTTCAATGGACAGAATATGCTCTCTTCTTCTTAACATCGACCACCATACCAAGAGAATATCCAGGAAAAGAGTGGGACAGAGATTTACCCGTCTGGCAGAGCGTGCACTTATCAACGATAATATGTATGAATTAATTTGGCTCATCTATTCGCTTCGGGGACTTCATGTCCCGCTGCGTTCAAAGGAAATATGCGACGGCATCTCAGAAAAATGCTCCAGCGTTACCGCGCTCTTACTTTTGGATATGAAAAAGAGGGGGTTATGTCAAAGACCCTTGCCGGAGGGTGACTGGGTTGAAGCTTTCAGGCCGGAGCGGGTTGATGCCGACTGGGTTTGGCTTCTTGCATATGAGTCCATTCGTCTGGGATGGCTGCCGGACCCGAAAAATTTAATGGATCGGCCATTCTTTAAGGCTATGAATTCTAGAGGTGTATACTTTTTTGATACGACAAAAAAAGTTTATTCTACAAAGTACGAATTAAAAAGAAGGAAGGTCGTTACTCAAAGGAAGCTTAAGGAGGTTCACGACATTATGAGAGTGCTGAGGAGTATCAGCTTGTCTGATCTGGATTTTGAGGATTACGCATAATCTTGCGGCGGGACTGCTCACGACTGTCGTTGGACCCTCTTGGTGGCTGTTGTTAAGGGTGTCCAGATTCCGGCGCCGGATACGGGAAGAGCGCTGCGGAGCAGGTGCAACGGGTCCATCTGCTGCCGGCCAGAAATTTCTCTGCGGACACGGGGCTTGAGGCGCGGTCCTACCTCACCGCCCCACCATCACCGGCGCCACCATCCGGTAGACCACCGCCCCCGTCTCCGCGTCCGCAAGCTCGCCCGTCAGGGAGATGAACCCCCGGTCGGGCTTGCTGCGAGACGCCTTGCAGGCGCCGATGGTCACGCGGCCCACCAGTTCCTGCCCCGGCCGCACGGGGGCCAGCCAGCGCACCTCGTCCAGGCCCGGTGAGCCCATGCTCTTGCAGCGCGAGAGCAGCCCGTCCACCAGCATCCGCATGAAGACGCAGCCCGTGTGCCAGCCGCTGGCGCACAGGCCGTCAAAGCTGCTCGCCGCCGCCGCCGCCTCGTCGGTGTGGAAGGGCTGGGGGTCCCAGTCCCGCGCGAAGGCCTTGATCTCCTCGGCCGACAGGGCGCGGCGGCCCAGGTCGAACACCTGGCCCTCGTGGAAGTCGTCAAAGCTGAGCAGCGGCGGGGCGGTCATGGGCGGAGGCTCCTTGCGAATCCCAGGTCAACCGCCGGCAGCATAGGCCGCGCGCCCGCCCGTGGACAGGGCCGCTTCCGCTTCTAGTGCGCGTTGATGATTGTAATCATCAACGCTGCGTTCAGTCGGCACGCAGCCTCACGCGCCATAAGGCGCGGCGGCCGGTCGGCCTTGCCGAGCGACAACTGTGTGATTTTGTGCGTCGCTCGGTATAAGCTCCGCCCCATGCTGACGATTACGCGCAACATCGCCATCCCCGAGGACGAACTGGAGGAAAACTTCGTCCGCGCCTCCGGGCCGGGCGGCCAGAACGTCAACAAGGTGTCCACCGCCGTGCAGCTTCGGTGGGACGCCGTGCACTCGAGCGCCCTGCCTCCGGGCGTGCTGGACCGGCTGTTGCGGCTGGCCGGGCACCGGGCGACGCAGGAGGGCGTCATCATCATCGACGCCCGCGCCCACCGCAGCCAGGAGCGCAACCGCGCCGATGCCCGCGAGCGCCTGGCCGGTCTGGTGCGCGATGCCCTCCACGTTCCCCGCAAGCGCCGCCCGACCCGCCCCAGCAAGGGTGCGAAGGAACGCCGCATCCAGTCCAAGAAAAAGCGCGGCTCCATCAAGCAGGCGCGCGGGCGCGTTTCCATGGACTGAACCGTCACTCCCCTGCCGCTTGCAGTCGCCGCGCGAATGGCGGACACTGCTGCTGCGGCATGGTTCCCGTGCCGCCGCAACATGCGCGCGAGCCGGCTGGGGGGGAGCGGGTGACGGACGCCAGTCATCAGTCGTGGACACGTCAGGTCGCCCTCATCGGCGCGACGGCGGTGCTCTACGCCCTGGCGGCCTGGGCCGGGCTGGCCTTCGTCACCGTGGAGGGTGTCGCCGCGCCTGTTTGGCCGCCCACCGGCGTGGCCCTGGCGGCGTTGCTGCTCAAGGGGCCGCGCATGGCCGTCGGCGTGTTCCTCGGGGCGGCCGTCGTCGCCTTCGGACCCGGCGGGCCGCTTCTCTTCAAGGTCCTGTCCGGCCTGGGTGCCGCTGGTGAGGCACTGATCGGCTGGTGGATGGTCTCGCGCCTGGCGGGACCGGTCGGGCCGCGCGGCGAGTCACCGTTTTCGTCCATGAACGCCGTCCTGGTTCTGCTGCTGGCCGCCATCGTCGGCGGCGCCGCCCACGGCCTGTACGGCGCGGCCATGGTGGCGGAGATGGGGCAGGTGACATGGACCGCCTTCCGCGACGTCGCCATCGGCTGGGCGGTGGGGGATGCCACCGGGATGCTGCTGGTCGCCCCCGCGCTGCTTGCCCTGAACGCCGCCCGCCACGACCCGCCGGGCGTCGCCCAGGTGGGGGAGGGGGCCGTGCTGCTGCTGTGCGCCGGGGCCGGGGCGGCGGTGGTCTACGGCGATGTGGTGGGGGTGCGGCTGGACAGCCATGCGGTGTCTTGGGCGCTGCTGCCCTTCGTCATCTGGGGCGCCCTGCGGTTCGGCATCGGCGGCGCGGCGCTGGTGGGCAGCGGCCTGTCGCTGGTGGCGGCCTTTCATGCCGCGGCCGGGGCGGGATACTTCCAGGACGCCGGCACGGACGGCTTTGTCAGCCTTCAGGTGTTCATCGGCATGGTGACGCTCACCGGCCTGCTGCTGGCGGCCGGCGACCACGAGCGCAACGCCGCCCAGGCCGAGGTGCGGCAACTGTCCAGCGCCGTCGAGCAGTCGGCGGCCAGCGTCATGATCACCGACACCCAGGGCCGGCTGCTCTACGTCAACCCCAAGTTCACCGAGGCCAGCGGCTATTCGGCGCCGGAGGTGATCGGCAAGACGCCGCGCATCCTGCGCTCCGGCCACATGCGGCGGGACGACTACGAAAGCCTGTGGTCGACGCTGCTGGCCGGGCGGGTCTGGCGCGGCGAGCTTCTCAATCGCCGCAAGGACGGCAGCCTGTGGTGGGAGCACGCCGCCATCGCCCCGGTGCGCGACGGGCGCGGGCGCATCATCCGCTTCGTCGCGGTCAAGGAGGACATCACCGAGCGCAAGGAGGCCGAAAGCCGCCTGCGGGCGACGGTGGAGGAACTGCAGCGCTCCAACGCCGAACTCAAGCACTTCGCCTCGCTGGCCGCCCACGACCTGCAGGAGCCCCTGCGCGCCATGGCCGGCTTCGCCCAGCTTCTGCGGCGGCGCTACGGCGAGAAGCTGGACTCCGAGGCCGACAGCTACATCGAGTTCGTCGTGCAGGGGGCGGAGCACATGAAGGCGCTGTTCCGCGACCTCATGGACTACAGCGCCGTCGACGTCACCCCGCCGGGCCGCGACCCCGTGGACCTGGGCGCCGTGGTGGCCCAGGTGCGCGACGCCATGAGCCGCGAGGTCGCCGAGGCCGGCGCATCCCTGAGCATCGGCCCGCTGCCGGAGGTGGCCTGCGACCGCCGCCAGCTGGCGCTGGTGCTGCATCACCTGATCGGCAACGCCGTCAAGTTCCGGCACCCGGAGCGGCCGCTGCGCATATCCGTCGGCGCGGTGCGGGCCGGCGACCTCTGGCAGGTGCACGTGTCCGACAACGGCATCGGCATCGCGCAGGCGCACCTTAAAAGCCTGTTCGTGCTGTTCCGGCGCCTGCACACGCGCGGGGCCTACGAAGGCACGGGCATCGGCCTCGCCATCAGCCGCCGCATCGTGGAGCGTCACGGCGGTCGCATCTGGGCGGAAAGCGACGGCGAGACGGGCACCGCCATCCGCTTCACGCTGCCCGATCCCGCCAGTCCCGCGGCGGAGCGGCTGGCGATGGTCTCCCTGCCGTCCCCGGGGGCGGCCGTGGTATCATCATCATCATCACAGCCTCCGGCCGGTGCCGATGCGGCCCGGGTCCGGGTTCTCGAGGAGGATGTTTCATGAGCGCTTCCGTCGGTGACGAGGGGCCTTTCGTCGTTCTGCTGGTGGAGGACAACCCCGCCGACGCGCGCCTGACGCAGGAGGCCTTCGCCGATGCCGGGCGCCCCGTCAGCCTGGAATGGGTGCGCGACGGCGACGACGCCATGGCCTTCCTGCGCCGCCATCCGCCCTATACGGAAGCGCCGCGCCCGCATCTGGTTCTGCTCGACCTCAACATGCCGCGAAAGGACGGTCGCGCGACGCTGATGGAGATCAAGGGGGACGCGGCCCTGAAGGCGCTGCCGGTGGTGGTGCTGACCACCTCGGAAAGCCGCATGGACGTGGAGGAAAGCTATCGCGCCCATGCCAACGCCTACGTCACCAAGCCGCTGGACATGGATGAACTGGTCGCCAAGATCAGCGCGCTGTGCGACTTCTGGCTCGACGGCGTGGCGGCGGTGCCGGGGAAACCGGCGGGGCGCTGAGCCGGGGGCGGCGCACCTGGGCCGGCGCTTGCGCGCGGTCGTGCTCCGTCATGTCCGCATCCGCACGTTGGTGATGACCATGCCGTCGGCGGGCAGGGCGGGCATCCGGCGCAAGGAGATGCCCAGGTCCTGATCGGGCACGTCGTATGCCACTTCCGTCGCCAGCACGTGCAGCATGGCGGTCATGGTTTCGATGGTCACCCACTCTCCGGGACAGCGATGGTTGACGGCGTGGTCGCCGCCCCCCTGGGGAATGAGCGCATAGGCGTCAGGCTCGCGGTTCAGGAACCGCTCGGGGCGGAACGCCTCGGGCTCGGGCCACAGGCGGGCGTCGTGGTCGGTGCCGTAGAGGTCCAGGATCACCCAGTCGCCCGCCGAAAAATCATGCCCCCGCCAGGAGAACGCCTCGCGCGCCTTGCCGCCGACGGCGGGGAAGAAGGGATAGAACCGCCGCACCTCCTGCACGAAGGCATGGGTGCGGGGTCCCGGCGTCGCCTCGGCGCGCAGGGCATCGCGGGCGGCGGGGTGCCGGTGCATGGCGAGGACGCCGAAGGCCAGGAACCGTGCGATGGCATCGGCGGGACGCAGGATGTTGAGCATTTCCACCGCGCAGACCTCGGGCGTCATGGCGCGGCCGTCGGCGTCGCGGTGGCGGGCGATGACGGCCAGGGGGCTGTCCTCGGGCGGATGACGGCGGCCGGCGCGGACGTCCTCCACCAGGCCGGCCATAAAGCGTTCCGCCTCCTTCCGGCGCAGGCGGGCCTGCCAGTTGCGTGGGCCGAAGGCGCCGGCGTTGTTGATCATGGCCGCCAGTTCGTGCGTCAGGCGGTCGATGCGCGCGGCATCCGCCGGCACCGCCGCCCAGGCGCAGGCGGCGCGGCAGAGAATGGCGTGCAAAGCGGAATGCAGGCGGACCCGCTCATCGCGCTGGAGGCTCCAGGCCGCCAGACTTTCGCGCAGGGCCTCGGTCGCCAGGCGGGCCACCTCGGGGGCACGGTCAGGGCCGAGCAGCGAGAGGAACATGGCCTTGCGCACGCGGTGGGCCTCGTCGTCCAGGGTGGCGACGCTGCCTTCGTCCTGCAGAAGCTTCAGGGCGCTTTTGGGCATGGCGCCATTGCGGGTGAAGCGGCGGGGCTCGTAGAACATTTGGGCCGCCTCGGCGCCCGAAGCGCAGGTGACGGGGCGGCCGAGCAGGCGGGTGTGAAAGGCGTCCGACCCCAGCCTGCGGCAGCGGTTTGAAATGAAGGCATAGCCCTCGCGCAGGAACGCGAGCGATGCGTCGGGCGCCGGATCGATGGGAAAGGCGGGCATGGGCGAAGCGGTCTCTCCTGTTGCTGACGGAGGGAAACGCGCAGGGGCCCGTCCGGTTGGTTGCCGTTTCGGCGGCTCGCGCGCCGGCCACTGGAACGGAAGCGGGGCCGCCTCCTTTCAGAGACGGCCCCGCCGCGTGTTCAGGCTTAGGGAGCAGCCGGACTTAGAAGTCCATGCCGCCCATGCCCATGTCGCCCATGCCGGCGCCGCCGGACTTCTTCTCGGGCTTCTCGGCCACCATCGCCTCGGTGGTGATGAGCAGGCCGGCGACCGAGGACGCGTCCTGCAGCGCGGTGCGGACCACCTTGGTCGGGTCGACGACGCCGGCTTTCACCAGGTCGACGTATTCGCCGGTCTGGGCGTTGAAGCCCCAGTTGGTGTCGCTGGATTCCAGCAGCTTGCCGGCGACCACCGAGCCGTCGTGACCGGCGTTGATGGCGATCTGACGCACCGGCGCCTGCAGGGCGCGGCGGACGATCTCGATGCCGACCTTCTGGTCGTCGTTGGCGGGGGTCAGGCCTTCCAGCGCCTTGACGGCATACAGGAGCGCCACGCCGCCGCCGGCGACGATGCCTTCCTCGACGGCCGCGCGGGTGGCGTGCAGGGCGTCGTCCACGCGGTCCTTCTTCTCCTTCACCTCGACCTC
>NZ_ANHY01000009.1 GCF_000315795.1 Caenispirillum salinarum AK4 | reverse complement strand
GCCAGACGCTCCTGGAGCTTCTCGCGGTCGTAGTCCGAGGTGGTCTCCTCGATCTGCGCCTTGATCTGGTTGACGCGCGCGTCAATGTCGTCCTTGGAGCCGACACCGTCCACGATGGTGGTGTCTTCCTTGGTGATGTTGACGTTCTTGGCCTGGCCCAGCATGTCGAGCGTGGTGTTCTCGAGCTTGATGCCGAGATCCTCGCTGATGACCTCGCCGCCGGTCAGCACGGCGATGTCCTGCAGCATGGCCTTGCGACGGTCGCCGAAGCCCGGCGCCTTCACGGCCGCGACCTTCAGGCCGCCGCGCAGCTTGTTGACCACCAGGGTGGCCAGGGCCTCGCCCTCGATGTCCTCGGCGATGATCAGCAGCGGACGGCTGGACTGCACCACGGACTCCAGCACCGGCAGCAGCGGCTGCAGGCTGGTCAGCTTCTTCTCGTGGATCAGGATGTAGGGGTTGTCCAGCTCGGCGACCATCTTCTCGGCGTTGGTCACGAAATACGGCGACAGGTAGCCGCGGTCGAACTGCATGCCCTCGACGACGTCCAGCTCGGTCTCCAGGCCCTTGGCCTCCTCGACCGTGATGACGCCCTCGTTGCCGACGCGCTCCATGGCCTTGGCGATCATGTCACCGATGTCGGTGTCGCCGTTGGCGGAGATGGTGCCGACCTGCGCGACCTCGCCCGAGGTGCCGATCTTGCGGGTGCGGCCCGCGATGTCCTCGACGACCTTGGACACGGCCAGGTCGATGCCGCGCTTCAGGTCCATCGGGTTCATGCCGGCGGCCACCGACTTGGCGCCCTCGCGGACGATGGACTGCGCCAGCACGGTGGCGGTGGTGGTGCCGTCACCGGCGATGTCGGCGGTCTTGGAAGCGACTTCCTTGACCATCTGGGCGCCCATGTTCTCGAACTTGTCGGACAGTTCGATTTCCTTGGCGACCGAGACGCCGTCCTTGGTGACGCGCGGGGCGCCGAAAGACTTCTCCAGCACCACGTTGCGGCCCTTGGGGCCCAGGGTGACCTTCACGGCGTCGGCCAGGATGTCCACGCCGCGCAGCATGCGGTTGCGGGCGTCGATGCCGAACTTCACTTCCTTGGCAGCCATTGGCTTGAAACCTCTTCTTGAATGCTTGGGGTCGATCGATGGGATCGGAGATCAGGATGGCGGTGCGGCGTCATTCCCCGCACCGGCACGGGTCCTTACTCGACGATGCCCATGATGTCGGTCTCCTTCATGATGAGGAGATCCTCACCCTCGATGGTGACCTCGGTGCCCGACCACTTGCCGAACAGGACGTTGTCGCCGACCTTGACGTCCAGCGCGACGATCTGGCCGTCCTCGCCACGGGCGCCGGGGCCGACGGCAATCACTTCACCCTGCTGCGGCTTTTCCTTGGCCGTGTCGGGGATGATGATGCCCCCGGCGGTCTTCTCTTCGCTTTCCTTGCGCTTGACCAGGACACGGTCGTGCAGCGGCCGAAACTTCATGGAATTCCTCCTCGTGGGGAATGGTCCCGATGATTGAGTCAAAGAGACGAACGAAAAATGCGGGGCGGGAGGGCGCCGGTGCCGACTCGGCTGTTAGCACTCCCCCGCCGTGAGTGCCAAAACAGGTAATCCGGTGGCGAAGGCCTGTCAAGCCCGCGCCGCATGACCGTCCGATGAAGGATTTCCGCCGAAGGACCGGCGGTGCACCATAAACGCTTCAGGCCGCGCGGGCGCGCCGGCGCTGGCGGCGGATGCGGCGGTAGAGCCACACGCCGATCACGCCCGAGACCACGAACAGTGCCACCGACAGGGTGATGCGCCATTCCGGATCGACGTGGATGCCGGTCCCCAGCAGGGCGAAGATGGCCGTCTGCGGCAGGTAGCCGAGCAGCGAGCCCGCCAGGAACGGCCCGGCGCCCACGCTGGTCACGCCGGCGGCCAGGTTGGTGACGACATTGCTGCCCACCGGCAGGAATCGGATCAGCAGCGTCATGGTGAACGGATTGCCGCGCAGGAAGGCGTCCACCTTCCCGATGCGCCGGCCGAAGCGGTGGCGCACGAAGGACCGGCCGAACAGGCGCGCGTACCAGAAGGCGGCCATGCAGCCGATCATCTGCGCAAGAAGGGCGAACCCAATGCCTTCCCACAGGCCGAAGACATAGCCGCCGCCGAAGGCGACAAGCTGGCGCGGCAGACCGATGCCGGTCAAGGCCGCGCCGACGGCGACGAAGACCAGTTCGCCATAGAAGCCGCGACCGCGCACCTCCTCGTCCAGCCACGCCGGGTCCAGAAGGTCCACAAGGCCAAGCGCCCGTGCGGCGTAGCCGACGGCGACCAGGCCGGCGATCATCACCAGCCCCTTGAGCAGCCCCTTCGTGCCCGACGACGCCTCGGCGCCGGGGCTGTCGAGCGCGTCGGCGTCCTCGACAGGCGCGGCGTCATCGCGGGATGCGGCGGACGGGTCGGAGGTCACGGAGCCGGGATCAGTCGTGGTGCTCGATGGCGGGGATGCGGGCACGGCTGCGCAGCCAGGCGACGCCGAACAGATCGACGATCCCCACCCAAAGGCGGTTCCAGACGCCGTACTTGGACACGCCCCGCTCCCGCGGGCGGTGGTTGACGCGCACGCTGACCACCTTGCCGCCGGCGCGAATCATCAGCGCCGGCAGGAAGCGGTGCATGTGGTCGAAGCGCGGCATGTCCAGGAAGGTCTGGCGGGCGAACAGCTTCAGGCCGCAGCCGCTGTCCGGCGTGCTGTCCTTGAGCATGAACGACCGCACGCCGTTGGCGACCTTGGACGACAGGCGGCGGATGAAGGTGTCCTGCCGCTTCTGGCGGTGACCGGCGATCATCACCAGCGCCGCGTCGGTGGCCGACGCAGCGGCTTCCTGGTCGCGGCGGCGGATCATGGCGGGGATGTCGGCCGGGTCGTTCTGGCCATCGCCGTCCAGGGTCGCGATCCAGGGCGCGCGGGCATGCTTGACGCCGCTGGCGACGGCCTGGCTCTGGCCGCAACTGCGCCGGTGGCGCACGACGCGCAGGCTGGGGAACTTGTCCTTGGCCTCGCGCAGCCGGGCCGGCGTCTCGTCGTCGGAGCCGTCGTCCACATAGACGATCTCGAAGTCGATGAAGCCGTTCAGGGCCGCGTCGATCTCGGTGATGAGGGGAAGGATGTTTTCCGCCTCGTTCTTGACGGGCACGACCACCGACAGGTCGGGGACCATGGGCGTGGCCGCCGACAGCGGGGCTTCGGGCTTGCTGGACTCGTTCATCAAAATGCCGGCCGGGGCTGTAAGGAATAAGCGTCGAGGCCGTGTTGTAACGCCGCATCCGCCGCGCGGCAAACGGTTTCGCGGCAAACGGGCCTTCGGCGGGCAGTCAAGTCCCACTCCGCTGCTGCGGCTTTAACCTTGAAGCCGCGCCGCCGCCGCCGCATCATCCTGGAAAACAGATCGGTGAAACAGGGAGGTCCACCGCCGCATGCCGTCGTCCTCGCCCTCCGTCGCCCTGCCCCGGGGCGTCGCGTCGTCCGGCGCGCCGGGAACCGCCGCCGTCCCCTCGCCCCGCCGCCGCGCGCTGGCCGCCTGGCTGTTCACTTTGAGCGGCATGGTCGTCTTCATGGCCTGCCTGGGCGCGGCGACGCGGCTGACGGACTCCGGCCTGTCCATGGTGGAGTGGCAGGTGTTCACCATCCTGCCGCCGCTGTCCCAGGCCGAGTGGCAGGCGACCTTCGACGCCTATCGCCAGTCCCCGCAATACCTGCTGCAGAACGCGGGGATGAGCCTGGAGGCGTTCAAGGGCATCTTCTGGCTGGAGTACCTGCACCGCCTGTGGGGCCGCATCATCGGTGTCGCCTTCGCGGTGCCCTTCCTGGTGTTCCTGGTCAAGGGCGCCATCGACGCGCGCCTCGGCCTGAAGCTGGGCGGGCTGTTCGTGCTGGGCGGCATGCAGGGGCTGGTGGGCTGGATCATGGTGCAGAGCGGCCTTGTCGACCAGCCTATGGTCAGCCCCGTCAAGCTCGCTGCGCACCTGGGCCTCGCCGTGCTGATCCTGGGCCTGCTGTGGCGTCTGGCCCTGGACCTGTGGCTGGAGGAGCCGGGCCACGCCCTGCCGCCCCCGGCCCGCCGGCTGGCGGCAGGCGCGCGGGCGTTCCTGATCTACGTGTTCGTCGTCATCCTGTCCGGCGCGCTGGTGGCGGGACTGGACGCCGGACTGACCTACAACACCTTTCCGCTGATGGACGGCGACCTGGTGCCCGACGGGCTGCTCATGCACGCGCCGTGGTGGGTCAACCACCTGGACAACATCACCACCGTGCAGTTCCAGCACCGCGTCCTGGCGACGGCGCTGGTCGCCTTCGCTTTGGGCCTGGCCGCCTGGGCCTGGCGGACCGGCGCCGCCCTGCCCCGCCGCGCCCGCACCGCGGCCGCCGTGCTGGGCGCCCTGGCCGTGGGCCAGATGGCGCTGGGCATCGCCACGCTTCTGGCGGTCGTCCCGCTCTCGCTGGGCGTGCTGCACCAGTTGGGCGCCTTGATCGTCTTCCTGGCGGCCGTGACCCTGGTGCGGCTGCTGCGCCGCCCCGCCGTTTCCGCGCCTCAGCCGTCGGAGCAGCGGTAGGCCGCCTCCCAGACCGTCTTCGCCAGGTCCGGCCCCAGCAGCTTTTCCGACCGGATGCGCTGGAGCCGCACCGGCAGGTCGCGGCGCTCGTCGATCAGGCGCAGCACCGCGGCGCGGTACTCCGGCACGAACGCCGGCCGGGCATCGTCATAAAGGCAGCCGCAGTCGATGGACGGCAGCGTTTTGACGCAGGCCGCCATGAACTCGCTGCGCGCCGCCTGCTCCGCGGGCGACACCACAGCGGCGAACGGGCTGTCGCGCATCAGCCAGACCATGCCGAACCCGCCGCCGACGCCGATCACGGCACCGATCACCGCCACCACCCCGGCCAGCGCCAGAACCGACTTGCGATGCACCCGTCCCCGATGGCGCCGGGATCGCCGCCGCCGCTCCACCGGAGGCCCGCCGCCGGCGGTTCGCGAGCCGCGCCGGCGGCGCGACGGCGCAGGATCGTCCGGTGCCGCATGATCCCCGGCATGATGGCTTGCGTCATGAAGGCCGCCGTCCGGCGATGCCGCGTCGGAGCGGCGCGGACGGAAAGCCGTGCCGCCGGCGGGAGGATCGTCCTCATCCACTGGGGCGGCAGGCGGGAAGTGGTCCTGGCTCGACATGACGTCCCCCGGATCATTCGGCAGCGGCAAATGGTGCGCACCCCCGGCCCGCACCCTGTTCCCACTATAGCCGAACATCGGCGCGGGAACAGTCCCCGGCCCGCCCAATTGCTCGCGCACAAGACGTGCACGTCTCCCTCGGAAGGCAGTGGCTGAATACCCCTCACCAGACGGAGAAGGGGCCGCGCGGCAGTCGTGGCCGCGACCGGGCCGCGGGGGATATTTCGCGCTGGTTTCCCGCACCTTCATCCCCCTATAATCCGCCGCCATGCGAATGATCACGCGCTACATCCTGCGACAGTTGACGACGGGCACGCTGCTGGTGGCGGCGGGGCTGGCCGTCATTCTGTGGCTGACCCAGTCCCTTCGGCTGATCGAAACGATCATCAGCAAGGGCCTGGGCATGGGCACCTTCATATCGATGACCATGCTGCTGATGCCCAGCTTCCTGGTCATCGTGCTGCCGATCGCCCTGTTCGCCGTGATCCTGTTCACCTACAACCGCCTCAACGGCGACCGCGAGCTGGTGGTGATGCGCGCCGTCGGCCTTGGTCCTTTCGGACTGGCCCGGCCGGCGCTGCTGCTGGCCTTCGTCCTGATGCTCGTCACATATGGCCTGACGCTGTATGTGGCGCCGCTGTCGGTGGAGACCTTCCGCGAAACCCGGTGGAAGGTGCGCAACGACGTCGCCGGGCTGGTGCTGGAAGCCGGCGCCTTCAACGAACTGGAGGAAAACCTGACCGTTTACGTCCGCGACACCGGGCCGGACGACACGCTGATCGGGCTTCTGATCCACGACAAGCGCGATGTCGCGGCCCCGGTGACCGTGATGGCCGAGCGCGGGGCCCTGGTCCAACCGGACAGCGGCCCACCGCGCATCCTCATGGAAAACGGCAACCGGCAGGAGGTCACGCCGGGCACGGGGCAGTTGTCGCTGCTGTACTTCGACCGCCACGTCATGGAGCTGGGCAGTCTTGGTGGTGATGCCGGCCCGCGCTACCGCGATGCGCGCGAACGGCCGCTGTTGGAGTTGCTCACGACCACCGCCAGCAACGAAAGCGAAACGCGCAAGTTCCGCGTGGAGGCGCACCAGCGCCTCGCCTCACCGCTGCTCAACATCAGCTTCGCGTTGATCGCGCTGGCCACCATGCTGACCGGCCCGTTCAACCGTCACGGCCAGGGCCGCCGCGTCATCGGCGGCGTCTCAGCCATGATCCTTGCCCAGTCGTTCGGGCTGGCCGCCGTCAACCTGGCGAGCGATTCCCTCACACTCATTCCCCTGATCTACGTGGCCGCCATCGTCCCGGGGCTCATCGCGCTGGGCATCTTGGCGCGCGCCTCCTCGGGAGGAAAGGCGCCGCCCGTCCCACGCGCGACCACGGCCGGAGGACCATCATGAAGCGCCGGCATCTCATGCTTTCTTCCTCGGCGGCGGCGCTCAGCCTGTCGCTGGCCGTCGCCGCCCTTCCGCTCGGCGCCGCACCGGCGAGCGCGGCGGTGGGGCCGGGCTGGACGCCCTCGCCGCCGCTGTGGGAGACGGCCCAGGTGCAGGCGACTCAAGACACGGCACCGCCGGAGCCGGCGCCGGCGGCCGTGACGGCCGACCCGCCGGGCGAACTGGGCGAGCCGGTCTCCGAGCGCATCACCGAAGGCGGCGGGCCTTTGGTCAGCCCCGAGATCCCGCCCGACCGGCTGGCGCCCCTGCGCGCGCTGGGGCCGGACATTCCGCAGCAGCAGCTCCGCAACCTGCCGCGGCCCTACACGCCACCGGCCGTTCCGCCGACCGAGGAAGGGCAGCCGCGCGCCTCCGTCGTCGCCGACGAACTCAGCTACGACGAAACCGAGGAGGTCATCACGGCCACCGGGGGCGTCGAGATGGTCTACGAGGGCCGCGTGCTGCGCGCCGACACGGTCCGCTACGACACCGTGGCCGATCGCGTCACCGCCGAGGGCAACGTCAGCCTGGTGGAGACCGACGGCACCGTCTATTTCTTCGACTACACCGAGTTGACCGGCGACATGAAGTCGGGCTTCGCGCGGGAGGCGACGCTTCTGCTGGCCGACCGCTCGCGGGCGTCGGGCGAGCTGATGACCCGCGAGAACGAGGTCAGCACCATGCGCCTGGCCATCTACACGGCCTGCGACCCGTGCGAGGACCCCGACGCGGCGCCGCTGTGGCGCCTGCGTGCCCGGCGCGTGACGCACGACGAGGCCGACAAGACGGTGTACTACCGCGACGTCTGGCTGGAGGCGGCGGGGCTGCCCGTGTTCTACACGCCGTACCTGTCGCACCCCGACCCCACCGTGAAGCGCAAGAGCGGCTTCCTGCCGCCGTCCTACGGGACGTCGAAGGACCTGGGGACCGAGGTCACCGTGCCCTACTACCTGGTCATCGACGACAGCCAGGACCTCCTGAGCGCGGTGCGCTGGACCGACCTTCAGGGGCCGGTGCTGGAGGCGCAGTACCGCGGGCTCTACACGTCGGGCAAGATGGAGGTGCAGGGCAGCATCACCCAGGACAACAACGTCGATCCCGACACCAACGTCGACGGCAACGACCGTATCCGCAACCACCTGCGCGCCAACCTGGAATGGTATTTCGACCCCACCTGGCGGGGCGGCATCGACGTCAACCTGGCGTCCGACGACACCTACATGCGCAAGTACGATTACGGCACCGATGCCTGGCTGGTGAACGAAGCCTACGTCGAGGGCTTCCGGCGCCGCACCTATGCCCGGGCGCGCGGGTTCTATTTCCAGGAACTGCGCGTCGGCACCGACCCCGGCCGCGTGCCGCGGGTGCTGCCCGAACTGACCTACAGCCACTCCAGCGCCCCCACCGATGCCGGCGTCTACTGGACCTTCGACGCCAGCGGCCTGTCGCTGACCCGCAGCGAAGGCACCGACACCACGCGCGTGGCGGCGGAAGGCTCGTGGAACTACATCCACTACGGCTCGCTGGGCGACGTCACCGAACTGTCGGCAGCCCTGCGCGCCGACGCCTACATCGTCGACACCGCCGAAGAGGCCGCCTTCCGCACCGTCGATTCCGGCACCGTGGCGCGCGTCATCCCGACGGTGGGCGCAAGCTGGCGGTTTCCGTTCACCCGCGACAACGGCTGGTTCCGCGAAGTGCTGGAGCCGGTGGCCTCCGTCTACATCAGCCCGCGCGGCCAGAACAAGGAAGAGATCCCCAACGAGGACAGCCGAGACTTCGAGTTCGACGCCACCAACCTGTTCTCGCGCAACCGCTTTACCGGCTGGGACCGCGTCGAGAACGGCCCGCGCGCCAACTACGGCATGCGCTGGGCCGGCTACTGGCCCGACGGCAGTTCGGCCTCGGTCCTGTTCGGCCAGAGCTGGCACATGTACGATGACGGCTTCTTCGGCCCTGAATCCGGGCTGGACGACGAGTTTTCCGACTACGTGGGCCGTGCGACGGTCAACATTTCGTCCTATTTCGACGCCTCGACCCGGTTCCGCCTCGACCGCGAGGAGTTTGAGCCCAAGCTGACCGAAATCACGGCCTCGGGCGGTCTTCCGGTCCTGCGGTTGTCGGCCAACTACCTCCAGGCCGTCGGCGAGACCACGGTCGACGACCAGTTCGGCGACCGCGAGGAAATCACGGTCGGCGCGCACAGCCGCTTCAGCCGGTACTGGACCCTGTTCGCCGGAACCCGGTGGAACCTCGACGACGAGGAAGAGCCCATCAACTGGTACGCCGGAGCCCTCTATGACGACGAGTGCTTCTCCCTCCAGGCCACGATGACGCGGGACTACACCGCCGACCGCGACTATGAGGGCGGGTTCTCCGCCCTGTTCCGCGTCGTCTTCAAGACCCTGGGCGAAGTGAACATCGGCTCCAACTAGCTTCAGGACGAGCAGTAGGCCGCCCCGCCCGCGCCACGCCCGCATGCACGCACGATGGTATCGAGACAGCACATGAGCATCCACACCGCCAGCCCCCGCTCCGCCGCGCCCGCGCCGCGCCACCGCGCCCGCCGGATCGCCGCCGCCGGCCTTGCTGCCGCGCTGCTGCTGTCCGCCACGCCCCTGGCGCCGGGCGCCCTGCCCCTGTCGGCCTCGCCGGCGGCCGCCCAGGACATCCAGCGCATCGCCGCGGTGGTGAACCAGGACGCGGTATCCCTGCGCGACATCATCACGCGCATGGATTTCATCATCGCGACGTCGAACCTGCCCGACAGCCAGGAAACCCGGCAGCGCCTGCTGCCGCAGGTCCTCCAGGGGCTGATCGGCGAGGCCCTGCGCATGCAGGAGGCCGAGCGCCTGGGGATCGAGGTCTCTGAATCGGACATGGCCGAGGGCATCCGCCAGGTGGAGGCCCAGAACAACCTGGCGCCCGGGGCGCTCCGGCAGCAGATGACCCAGGCCGGCATCCCCTTCGGCACCTTCGAGCGCCAGGTCCGGGCGGAGATCGCCTGGATCAAGGTGGTGCAGTCCTCCCTCGCCGGGCGCGTGACCGTCAGCGAGGCCGAAGTCGACGCGCGGCTGGAGCAGTTGAAGGAAGCCCAGGGCAAGCCCGAAGCCCTGCTGGCCCAGATCTACCTGCCCGTCGAGGACCCGACGCGCGAGGCCGAGGTGCGCCAGGCGGCCGAGCGGCTGGCCCAGCAGATCGCCTCGGGCGCCAACTTCCGGGCGCTGGCCCAGCAGTTCAGCCGCGATCCCTCGGCGGCGCGGGGCGGCGACATGGGCTGGATCCCCCTGCCGACGCTGGAGCCCGAGCTGCGGCAGGCCATCGCCGAGACGCCGGAAAACCGCATCACGCCGCCCATCCGCACCGCCGCCGGCTACACCATCCTGCTGGTGCGCGGCAAGCGTGTCGCCGGCGCGCAGGCCCCGGCGCGGCAGGGGCTGGAGCTGGCGCAGATCATGCTGCCCGACACGGGCGCCAACGCCATGCCCGAGGAACGCCGCGCCGCCCTGACCGAACGCGCCCAGGCGACGCGCTCGTGCGAGGAATTCGTGGCGCTGGCCGAAGACATCGGCACGCCGGGCTCGGGCCGCGTGGGCTCGGTGACGCTCGGCGACCTGCCCGAGGCGGTCGCCGCCGCCGTCTCCAACCTGCCCGAGGAGCAGGCCAGCCGATCGGTGCCCGTCGCCGGCGGCGAAGTGGTCGCGATGATCTGCGACCGCGGGGGCTCCGGCGGCCTGCCCGACCGCGAGGCGGTCCGTCAGCAGATCAAGCAGGAGAAGGTGGAATCGCTGTCCCAGCGCCGCCTGCGCGACCTGCGCCGCGCCGCCATCGTTGACGTTCGACTCTGATGCGCGGCGGCGGCGCCGGGCGCCCCGCTCCAACCCCCGGGAGGCCGACATGACCGAGCCCACGCCCCTGCCCGCGCCACCGCTGGCGGTGACCATGGGCGAGCCGGCGGGCATCGGCGGCGACATCACCCTGACCGCGTACGCCCGGCGCTCCGGTGCCGCGTCGGGGGCGCGCCGGCTGCCGCCGTTCTTCGTCATCGACAGCCCCGAGCGCCTGGAAGCCCTGGCGGCCCGGCTGGGCGTGCCGGTGGCCGTGCGCGAGATCGCCGCGCCCGAAGAGGCCCTGGCCGTCTTTCCCGACGCCCTGCCCGTGCTGCGCCAGGACGTGCCCGCCGCCGTGGAACCGGGCCAGCCCGATCCCGCCAACGGCCCCGCCGTGGTCGCCGCCATCGAGCGGGCGGTCACCCTCACGACCGAAGGCCGTGCCGGCGGCGTGGTGACCAACCCCATCAACAAGGCGGTGCTCAAGCAGGCCGGTTTCAGGCACCCCGGCCATACGGAGTTCCTGGGCGAACTGGCGGGCGGCGCAACCCCGGTGATGATGCTGGCCTGTCCTGGCCTGCGCGTCGTGCCGGTCACCGTCCACCTGTCCCTGCGCGAGGCCGTGGACTCCCTGCGCCGCGAGACCATCGTGGAGATCGGCCGCCTCACCGCCGACGGACTGCGCCGGAACTTCGCCATCGCGCGCCCGCGGCTGGCCGTCGCCGCGCTCAACCCGCACGCCGGCGAGGGCGGCGTCATGGGGCGCGAGGAGATCGACATCATCGCCCCCGCCGTCGCCGACCTGCGCGCCCTGGGGATCGACGCCTTCGGCCCGGCGCCCGCCGACACCCTGTTCCACGAAGCCGCCCGCACGCGCTATGACGCAGCGCTGTGCATGACCCACGACCACGCCCTGATCCCGCTCAAGACCATCGATTTCGCCGGCGGCGTCAACGTGACGCTGGGCCTGCCCTTCGTGCGCACCTCGCCCGATCACGGCACGGCCTTCGATATCGCGGGCACCGGTGCCGCCGACGACACCAGCCTGTGCGCCGCCCTGCGCATGGCCGGCGAGATGGCCGCCCTGCGCCGGGAAACGCCCGCATGACCCGCAGCCAGACCACCCTGCACGACGCCGCTCCGGGCGAAGCCCTGGCCGCCGACGGCCTGCCGCCCTTGCGCGACGTCATCGCCCGCCACGACCTGGCGGCGCGCAAAAGCCTGGGGCAGAACTTCCTTCTGGACCTCAACCTGACCGGCCGCATCGCCCGCGCTGCCGGAGCCATCGACGACGGCACGGTGGTCGAGATCGGACCCGGCCCCGGCGGCCTGACCCGCGCCCTGCTCTACGCCGGTGCCCGCAAGGTCATCGCCATCGAGCGCGACCCCCGCGCCCTGCCCGCCCTGGCCGAGATCGCAGAGCGCTGGCCCGGGCGGCTGGAGGTCATCGAGGCCGACGCGCTGGAAGTGGACGTCACGGCCCTGGGCGACGGCCCCCGGCGGATCGTCGCCAACCTGCCCTACAATGTCGCCACCCCCCTGCTGCTGGGCTGGCTCAAGCGCCTGGACACCCTGGCCGGCATGACGCTGATGTTCCAGAAGGAGGTGGTGGACCGACTGGTGGCGAAGCCGCGCACCAAGGACTACGGTCGCCTGTCCGTCATCACCCAATGGCTGTGCCATGTGGAACCGGTGTTCGACATCAACCCGCGCGCCTTCACGCCGCCTCCCAAGGTCGTCTCGACGGTGGTCAACCTGACGCCGCGCAGCCAGCCCCTGTGCGACGCCGATTTCGCCACGCTGGAAAAGGTGACGGCGGCCGCCTTCGGGCAGCGCCGCAAGATGCTGCGCGCCAGCCTGAAAACACTGGCCGGCGGCGACGGCGAGGCCCCGTGCGCCCGCGCCGGCCTCGCCCCGACCGCACGGGCGGAAGAACTGTCGGTCGAGGATTTCTGCGCGCTGGCGCGCTGCCTTTGAGGCAGCGCAACACACCTTTGCGCTGCCGGTATCCTTTTTTACACCTCGACCCTATACCTGCACCGAGCGTCTTATGAGTCTTACGATTTAACGCCGAAAGGGTATGCGGCGCGGTCGTCCCGGGGGAGACGGGTGGCGGCGCCGGAAGAGGGGTAAGGCGCCATGGCTCACACGTATTTCTTCAACAACGTCACCGCCGTCGTTGCGGACGCGCGCAAGCCGCGCCTGCAGGTGCTGCGGTCCAGCCTGTACTACATGGGCTTCCGCGACACCGAATGGGCGGAGACGGTGCAGGACCTGGAAGAGGTGGCGGAGCGGGTAAAGCCCGACATCATCATTGCCGCCATGGACCTGCCGGGCGGCGACGCCGGCGCCTACTTCCGGCGGATCCGCACGGGCATGAGCCGAGTCGACCCCTTCACGCCCATCATCGCCGTGCTGTCGGAAGCGGCGCCGGACACCGTGCGCCGGGGCGTCGACAGCGGCGCCGACGATCTGCTGATCCATCCGTGGTCGGAGGGCTATCTGGACCAGCGGCTGCACAACCTGATCCACGCGCGCAAACCCTTCGTCGTCACGTCCAGCTATGTCGGGCCGGAACGCCGCGCCGTCCCCCGTCCAGGGCCGCAGGCGCCGACCATCACGCCGGTCAACGTTCTGGAGGCCAAGGCGCTCAAGCGCAAGGACGCGGACGCCGTTGCCGGCGACCAGCAGGCCTGCCGGCGGGCCCTGAGCGCCCATCGGGTGCGGGCGCTGGCGGGCCTCATCGTCGGGTTGATCGGTGACATCAACGGGCGCTACGCCCGCGGCATGGTCATGGACGACGCCAACGCCCGCGACCTTGCCCGTCTGACCCGCGCGGCCGAGGAAGCGCACCTTCAGGGCCGGCTCATGCGGGATACGACCTGCGCCAAGGACATGATGGCCGACGTGGCGCGGCACGCCCGCCTGTGCCGCGACGCCCAGGAGTTCGGCCGCATCGCCAGCATCGCCGAGCTGGAAGCTTTGGCCGGCAGGCTTGCCGATGCCTTCGACCTGGACACGGCCCTGCTGCTGGACAAGCCGGCTGCGGGCGATGCCGCCGCAGGCACCGACCGTGCCCCGCGCGTCGCCGCGGAATAGGCCGGGCCAGCCGCGTCAGAGGGCCGCCGGCCCGGCGGTGGTGCAGCTTACCAGGAGCCGGTGTTCTCCATGCTCGCCCAGGGCTCCGCGGGGGCCTTGGCCTCGCCGTTCTGCAACAGTTCGATGGAGATGCCGTCCGGCGAGCGGACGAAGGCCATGCGGCCGTCGCGCGGCGGGCGGTTGATGGTCACGCCGCCATCCCGGAGCTTCTGGCAGGTGCCGTAGATGTCGTCGACACGGAAGGCCAGGTGACCGAAGTTGCGGCCGCCGGTGTACTCCTCGGGGTCCCAGTTGTAGGTCAGCTCGATCATGGGGGTGTTGAAGCTGACGGCGCTGGCGGCGGCCTCGCCCTTGGCCTTCTCGCGGTCGGCCTCCTGCAGGTCCTGCGGCGCCGCCAGGAACACCAGAGTGAAGCGGCCCTGCTCGCTCTCCTTCCGCGTGACCTCGACCATGCCGAGCTTGTCGCAGTAGAAGTCCAGCGAGGCATCCAGATCGCTGACGCGGACCATGGTGTGCAGGTATTCCATCGGGCGGGCCTCCAGTGAACGGTGAATGGGACGATGCCCTCCACCTAGGACGCCGGACGGCAGATGAAAAGCGCCATTTGCGGTGGGACGGTGGCGCTACGGCACACCGGCCGGACGAATGGCGGCGCGTCGGGCGAAGGCGTCGACGAATGCCGCCTGCTCCTCGGTCGGGGTGACGGTCACGGTGCGGGGTGCGGGCTTGCGCCCGGTCATGGCGATGCTCCCGGTGCCGATGCCTTCAAGAAGGCCACCGGCACCGGGAGCGATCACTCGGCCTCAGCGCCACGCATGCCGTTGACGAACTCCGCCAGCCCCACCTGCCGGGTGCGCTTCAGGCGCTCGGCATGAAGGATGGCGGTGACGCTGGCGATGGACTGCTCCACGTCGTTGTTCACCACCACATAGTCGTATTCCGGCCAGTGGCTCATCTCGTCGGCGGCCTTGGCCATGCGCTTGCGCACCACCTCGTCGCTGTCCTGGGCGCGGCCGCGCAGGCGGCGCTCCAGTTCGTCGACCGAGGGCGGCAGGATGAAGATGCTCACCAGGTCCTGGCGGGCGTTGGCGGCCAGTTGCTGCGTGCCCTGCCAGTCGATGTCGAACAGCACGTCGCGCCCCCCGGCCAGGCTGTCCATGACCGGCCCCTTGGGCGTGCCGTAGAAGTTGTCGAAGACCCGCGCGTGCTCCAGCAGTTCCTGCCGGTCGACCATGCGCTTGTAGGTTTCCACGCCGATGAAGTGGTAGTCGCGGCCGTCCTCCTCGCCCGGGCGGGGCGGGCGGGTGGTGACCGAAACGGACATGGCGATGTTGTCGTCCCGCTCCAGCATGGACCGCGAGATGGTGGTCTTGCCCGCGCCCGACGGCGAGGACAGCACCAGCATCAGCCCGCGGCGCCGGATGCCGCCCGACGGCTGGCCGCCGCCGGCGCCCGCGCCCTGGTCGACGGCGCAGGCGGTGGACTGGGAGGACGATGAAGGCGACGACGCGACGACGGACATGATTGCTTCCCCCTCGGAGGCCTTGGCGGCCGTTCTCTCACTCGATGTTCTGGACCTGCTCGCGGAACTGGTCGATGACGGCTTTCAGGTCCAGGCCGATGCGCGTCAGCGCCACGTCCTGGGCCTTGGAGCACAGCGTGTTGGCCTCGCGGTTGAACTCCTGGCACAGGAAGTCCAGCCGCCGGCCCACCGGCCCCTTGTCCTCGGCGATCAGTTCGCGGGCCTGGGCGATGTGGGCGCGCAGGCGGTCCAGTTCCTCGCGCACGTCGCCTTTGACCGCCAGCAGCGCCAGTTCCTGCGCCAGGCGGTCCTCGGAGAGCTGCGTCTGCGCGTCGACCAGCGCCGCCACCTGTTCCCGCAGCCGCGCCTTCACGGCCTCCGGCCGCAGGGCGGCGGTGCCGGCGGCCTGCTCCACCAGGTCGGCGATGGCATCCAGATGCTCGACCAGAACGGCCTCCATGCGCGCGCCCTCGTCGGCGCGGGCCTGGGCCAGTTTCACCAGGGCGTCGTCCAGGATGACGATGAGGGCGGCATCCCGGGCCTCTCGGGCCTGGGCGTCCGGTTCCGCCTCGCCGACCTGCTCCAGCACGCCCTTGAGCGCCAGCAGGCCGTCCAGGCGCGGCATCTGCACGCCCGCGACATCGCCGGTCTTGATCTGCCAGCGGCGGGCGGCGTCCATGATCTGGTCGAGCAGCGCCTCGTTGACGCGGTAGGACGGCTGCTCGTCGCCTCTGGAGACCGTCAGGGTGACCGAGACGTTGCCGCGCTTGAGCCGCTTCGCCACGGTCTCCCGCACCGCGATCTCCAGCCCGTCGTAGCCGGGCGGGATGCGCCAGCGGGTCTCCAGCCCCTTGCCGTTGACGCTGCGCACCTCCCAGATGCAGGTGGTGCCGGACCGCGTGGGGTCAGCCCCTTCGGCGCGGGCGAAGCCTGTCATGCTGGCGATGGGCACGGATAACGTCCTTTCGGTCCTCGTTCGTCCGCCGGTTATAGCCCCGCGCGGCCCGTGCAACAACCCGCGCATGGCCCTTCCCCACACCGCCGGCGCCGGCGTAGACTGGCATCATGAGCAGAGCATCCCACCGCAAGAGCCGCACCCCCCGCCACCGCCATCCACGTCCCCGGCGCACCGGCTCCGACGACACCGAAATGACAGAGCTGACCGTCACCGTCCCGCGCGACCGCGCCGGCGCCCTCAAGCGCTATGCGGCCCGGCTGCGCAAGTCCAACCCCGCCCGGCGCGAGGAGGTCCTCTGGCACCTCAAGCGCCACCTGCACGAGTTGGAGCGATTCGGCATCGCGCGGCTGTCGCTGTTCGGTTCGGTGGTGCGCAACGCCGCCCGGCGCGAGAGCGACGTGGACCTGCTGGTGGAGTTCCAGCCCGGCCGCCCGGACGGCATGCTGGAGTTCGTGGAACTGAAGCACCTGCTGGAGGGCATTCTGCAGCGCCCCGTGGATCTGGTCACGCCCGCCAACCTCAAGCCCCGCATCCGCGAGCGCGTGCTGACCGAATCGGTGAGGGTCCTCTGACATGAGCTACAAGGACTGGCGCGTGCGCCTGGACGACATGCTGGAGGCCATCGACCGCTGCCGCCACTACATCGCCGGCCTGACGGAAGACGATTTCGTCGCCGACACCAGGACCATCGACGCCGTGGCGCGGAACCTGGAAATCATCGGCGAGGCCGCCGCCCGCGTGCCGGAACCGGTGCGTGCCGCCCACCCCCGCGTGCCGTGGCAGGACCTGGCGGAAATCCGCCACGTGCTCATCCACGAGTACCACTCGGTGGACCCGGAGATCCTCTGGCGCACGGTGACCGGCGACCTGCCGCCGCTGGAGGTCATGCTGCGCGCCGTGCTCGACGACGACAGCCTGCCCGCCGAAACCGACGAGGAGTCCCGCCACCCATGACCCGCGCCCCCACTCCCCGCCACATCCTCATCACCGGCGGCTCGTCGGGCATCGGCCGGGCGCTGGCGCTGGAGTACGCGGCGCCGGGCGTGCGGCTGACGCTGACCGGCCGCGACCCTGCGCGCCTGGACGACGCGGTGGATGCCTGCCGGGCCAAGGGCGCGGAGGCCGAAGGGCGGATCGTCGACGTCGCCGACCGCGACGCCATGGAAGCGTTCGTGCTGGAGACCGACGCGGTCCGCCCGCTGGACCTGGTGGTGGCCAACGCCGGCATCTCCGCCGGCACGGCATCCGGCGGCCAGGGCGGGCTGATGGGCGAGAGCGCCGAACAGACGCGGCGGATCATGGCGGTAAACGTCGACGGCGTAATGAACACCGTGCTGCCCCTCATCCCCCGCTTCCGCGAACGCCGGGCGGGTCAGATCGCGCTGGTGAGCAGCATGGCCGCTTTTCGCGGCTTCCCCGGCGCACCGGCCTACTGCGCCAGCAAGGCAGCCGTGAAGACCTGGGGCGAGGCCCTGCGCGGCTGGCTGGGGCCGGAAGGGGTGCGGGTGTCGGTCATCTGCCCCGGCTTCGTGGAAAGCCGCATCACGGCCGCCAACGACTTCCCCATGCCGTTCTTCATGTCCGGCGAGAAGGCCGCCCGCATCATCCGCCGGAAGCTGGCCCGCGACCGGGGCCGCATCGCCTTCCCCCTGCCCACCTACATGGGCAGCTGGCTGGCCGGCGCGCTGCCCGATGGATTGGTGGACGCCATCACCCGGCGGATGCCGGCGAAGGGCGGATGATCCGATCGCAGGTCTAAAGGCGTCCACCGCGGCCCGGATGACCGGATGCTCGCGCAGCCCGCACTCAGAACGTCGATAAAACGTCGAGATTATCTCGACGTTTTCACCCGCCGCCGCTCGCCATGCGCCACAGGGCTTCCGAATAGGGAAGCGTTGCCAGCACGCGGCTTTCGCGCATCACCCAGCCCTGCACGAGGCCCCGGCAGGCGTCGTTGTCGCGATCGAACTGGCGGCGACAGATGGCGTCGGGACTGTCGAGGAAACGCATGTCCGCGGCCCGCGTCATTAGGTAAACCATGCCCGCCGGCGTCTCGGCCGGCTTCGCACGCTCCGCCGACACCGGCGTCAAACCGCCAGCGGCCCCCGCCGCCTCGGCGGGGCGCGGCTGGACGACGAACAGCCCGACCTGGGTGCTCAGCGCCACCCCCAGGATCAGGCCCGTGAGCGCCATGCTCATCAGGACCTTGCGCATTTCCGGATGCTCCCGCTCTCTCGTTCGCTGGTGCGTGCCGCACTTTTGACGGGAATCATGCCGCAATCCGCCGCCACTGGCAATGGGATTGATACCGTAACGTTTAGGCCTGCGGGAAAAACTGCTATTCGCCCGCCCGCTGGCGCTCGATGCGCCGCCAGTTGGCGACGTTGCGATTGTGCTCGCGCAGGGTCTTGGCGAAGGCGTGGCCACCCGTGCCGTCGGCGACGAAGTACAGGTCATCCGTCTCCGCCGGGTTCAGCACCGCCGCCAGGGACTCCCGCCCCGGATTGGCGATCGGTCCGGGCGGCAGGCCGCCGATGACATAGGTGTTGTAGGCCGTTTCCCTCTCAAGCTCGGACTTGCGCAGCGGCCGCCCGAGATCGCCGTCCTCGGGGTCCAGGCCGTAGATGACGGTAGGGTCCGACTGCAGGCGCATGCCGCGCCGCAGGCGGTTGACGAACACCGCCGCCACCCGCGGGCGCTCCGATGCCAGCGCTGTTTCCTTCTCGACGATGGAGGCCAGGATGACGGCCTCCTCCGGCGTGTCGATGGGCAGGTCCTCGGCGCGGGTCGGCCACAGGTCCTCCAGCGCCTTGTCCATGGATTGTTCCATGCGCGCCACCACGTCGGCGCGGCTGTCGCCCCGGGTGTAGTGATAGGTCTCGGGCAGGAGCGTCCCCGTGGGCGGCGGCGGGTCGGGAACGGCACCCGTCAGCGCCTCGGCCTTGCTCACCAGCGCCATGACCTCGGGCGACGTCAGGCCTTCCGCCACCGTCAGGAACCGCGCCACGACCTTGCCCGAGGCCAGGATCTCCGTCACCTCGGCCATGGAGACGCCGGGTTCGAACTGGAACTCGCCGGCGTGCAGGCTGGCGGCCTTGCCGCTCTCGCGGACCTTGAGCTTGAAGATCAGCTTGGAGACGTCACGGTCGGCGATGACGCCGGCATCCGCCAGATTCTCGGTGATGCGGGCGAGGCCCGAGCCCTTGGGGACCTCCACGATCACCGGCTCCTCCAGCGGGCCCCGGGCCGTGAAGGTTTCGCCGGCGAACCAGTAGAGGCCGTAGGCGAGCCCCGCGCCGGCCAGGATGACGAGAAGAACGAGGGCAAGAAGAACGCGTTTCATCGGTGGCCGATCCTCGGCGGACTGCGGTCAGGTGAAGACGCGAACGGGGCGGACGATCCAACTCGCCCGCCCCGTCGGCAGAGTGCTTGGCACGAGGGCCTCGCGAAGCCGTCGTCAGGACGGAGCGCGACCCATCACCAGCGAGGCATTGGTGCCGCCGAAGCCGAAGCTGTTGGACAGCGCGTAGGTGACCTCGCGTTCCTTGGCCTTGTGCGGCACCAGGTCGATGTCGCAGGACTCCGACGGATTGTCGAGGTTCAGCGTCGGCGGCACGATCTGGTTTTGCAGCGCCAGCATGGAGTAGATGGCTTCCACCGCACCGGCCGCGCCCAGCAGGTGGCCGATGGCCGACTTGGTGGACGACATCGACAGCTTGTAGGCGTGGTCGCCGAACAGGCGCTTCACCGCCCCCAGCTCGATCTCGTCACCCAGCGGCGTGGAGGTGCCGTGGGCGTTGACGTAGTCGATCTGGCTGGGGTCGAGCTTGGCGTCCTTGAGCGCGTTGCGCATGGCGCGGAAGCCGCCGTTGCCATCCTCGGCCGGGGCCGTGATGTGGTAGGCGTCGCCGGACATGCCGTAGCCCAGCACCTCGGCGTAGATCTTGGCGCCACGGGCCTTGGCGTGCTCGTACTCCTCCAGCACCAGGACACCGGCGCCCTCGCCCATGACGAAGCCGTCGCGGTCCTTGTCGTAGGGGCGCGAGCCCTTTTCCGGCGTGTCGTTGAAGCCTGTCGACAGGGCGCGGGCGGCGGCAAACCCGCCGATGCCCAGGCGGCAGATGGCCGCTTCGGCGCCGCCGGCGATCATCACGTCGGCATCGCCGTACTTGATGATGCGGCTGGCGTCGCCGATGGCGTGGGCGCCGGTCGAGCAGGCGGTGACCACCGAGTGGTTCGGCCCCTTGAAGCCGTACTTGATGGACACGTGGCCCGAGACGAGGTTGATCAGCGAGGACGGAATGAAGAACGGGCTCAGCTTGCGCGGACCACCGCCCGAAAGCGTGTCCTCGGCGTTGGCGATGCTGCCCAGGCCGCCGATGCCCGACCCGATGATGACACCGGTGCGCTCGCGCTCGTCCTCGTCCTCCGGCGTCCAGCCGGCATCCTCGATGGCCTGGATGGCGGCAGCCATGCCGAAGACAATGAAGGGGTCCATGCGACGGCGGTCGCGCGCGGGCACGACATCGTCGGCGTTGAACCTGTAGGGCTCGTTTTCGTCGGTCGGCACCTGTCCGGCGATCTTGGCCGGAAGATCCGACACATCGAATCTCTCGATGGCGCGGATGCCGCTCTCGCCGTTGATCAGGCGCGTCCAGTTGCCCTCGACGCCGCTACCCAGCGGCGTGATAAGGCCGACGCCGGTGACGACAACTCGTCTCATGGCTCTCTCGATATCTACCTCTGAAACGGCCCCGCGCGGTGCGCCAGGGCCTCAAGGAGGGTGGCGCCGCCGGACCGTATCGCGGCAGCGCGCCCGCCCTTACTTCGAGTTCTTCTCGATGAACTCGATCGCGTCCTTGACGGTCAGGATCTTCTCGGCCGCGTCGTCGGGAATCTCGACGCCGAACTCTTCCTCGAAGGCCATGACCAGCTCGACGGTGTCCAGGCTGTCGGCGCCCAGATCGTCGATGAAGGAGGCGTTTTCGGTGACCTTGGACTCCTCGACACCGAGGTGTTCCACAACGATCTTCTTAACGCGCTCGGCGACGTCGCTCATGTCGTCAATCCTCAAATTCACAAAGTGTTGTGTGTCGGTACGATCGGGTACGCCAAATACCCGGAAACAAGCCGGGGATCGGCGTTTGGTAGCACACTTGTCCGGCCTTGACCACACGTAACGCGCCCGAACCGGGAGTCAAGCGCAGCCGCGGCCGAAACAGGTGTCAGATCATCGCCATGCCGCCGTTGACGTGCAAGGTCTGGCCGGTGATGTAGGCGGATTCGTCGCTCGCGAGGAACACCACGGCGGCGGCGATGTCCTCGGGCGTGCCCATGCGACCGGCGGGGATGCCGGCGTTTAGCTTCGCCTTCTGGTCGTCGGACAGCTTGTCGGTCATGGCCGTCTCGATGAAGCCCGGCGCCACGCAGTTGACCGTGATGCCGCGGCTGGCCAGTTCCTGCGCCAGCGACTTGGACATGGCCGTCATGCCGCCCTTGGACGCGCAATAATTGGCCTGCCCCGGGTTGCCGGTGTGGCCGACGATGGAGGTGATGTTGATGATGCGCCCGGCGCGCTTCTTCATCATGGGCTTGGCGACGGCGCGGCACAGGCGGAAGGCAGCCGACAGGTTGACAGCGATCACCTGGTCCCAGTCCTCGTCCTTCATGCGCAGGATGAGGCCGTCGCGGGTCAGGCCGGCGTTGTTGACCAGGATGTCGATGCCGCCCATGGCCTCGGTCGCGGCGGGGATCAGCTGCTCCACGTCCTCGGCCGAGCCCAGGTTGCAGGGCAGAACGTGGACGCGGTCGCCCAGGGTGACCGCCAGGGCGTCCAGCGCCTCCTTCCGGGTGCCGGACAGGCCGACGACGGCGCCGCGCGCGTGCAGGGTCTTGGCGATCTCCGCGCCGATGCCGCCCGAGGCGCCGGTGACCAGGACGGTCTTCTCGGTCAGGTCGAACATGCCGTTTCAGTCCCTTTCCTTATTATGAGGCCGGTGGCGCGAGCGCGCTCAGCCGATGGTCTTGAGGAAGGCCTCGATGTCGGCCGGGCCGTTGACGGCGGTGGCCGACAGCGAGCGATCGATGCGCCGGGCCAGCCCGGTCAGCACCTTGCCGCAGCCCAGTTCCACCAGCTCCTCGACGCCCATGCCCTTCATGGCCAGCACGCTCTCGCGCCAGCGCACCGCGCCGGTCACCTGCTCCACCAGAAGCTCACGGATGGCCGAGGGATCGGTGGTCGGCTGGGTGGTGACGTTGGGCACCAGCGGCACGCGCGGGGCGCGGATGTCGACGTTCGCCAGCGCCTGCGCCATGGCGTCGGCGGCCGGGCGCATCAGCGGGCAATGGAAGGGGGCGGAGACGGGCAGCAGCACCGCCTTCTTCGCGCCCTTCTCCTTGGCGATCTCGATGGCGCGCTCGACGGCCGCCTTGTGGCCGGAGACGACCACCTGGCCGGGCGCATTGTCGTTGGCGGCGGTGACCACATCGCCCTGCGCGGCTTCTTCCGCGACGGCGCGGGCGTCGTCGATGTCCAGGCCCAGCAGGGCGGCCATGGCGCCCTCGCCCACCGGCACGGCCTTCTGCATGGCCTGCCCGCGGGTCTTGAGGAGTCGGGCGGTGTCGCCCACCTCCAGCGCCCCGGCGGCGCACAGGGCGGAGTATTCGCCGAGCGAGTGGCCGGCGACGACGGCGGCGACCTTCGCCACGTCCATGCCGCCCTCGCGCTCCAACACGCGGACCACGGCCAGGCTGACGGCCATGAGCGCCGGCTGGGCGTTCTCGGTCAGGGTCAGGTCGCTTTCCGGCCCCTCGAACATCAGCTTGGACAGATTCTGCGAGAGGGCCTCGTCGACCTCCTCGAAGACCTCGCGGGCGGCCTGAAACGCCTCCGCCAGATCCTTGCCCATTCCGACGGCCTGCGATCCCTGGCCGGGGAACACCAGTGCGCGCGCCATGGTGCGTCTTCCTCCACCGTGTTGTACAACCGTTCGGCGCCCTGGCGGGCGCGAATTCGGGCGAAAGTGCGCAGGCCGCGCGCCCGTGTCAAGCCAAAGCAGGGGACAAACGCGCCGGAGCCGGTGAAAGTCCTTGCATCCTGACCGCGAGCCGTTATCTTACGCGCCTTCACGAAAGTGTCCCTTGCCGGGTCACCGCGTCGGCCCTGTGCCGGCGAGGTCCCGGCTATGCCCGTCGGCCGTGGTGGCCGTGCGGGATGAGACAAGCCATAAGGGGTCTTATAGACTATGCCTTTGTATGAAACCGTCCTGATCGCGCGCCAGGACATCTCCGCCTCTCAGGTGGAGCAGCTGGCGGACGAACTGGCCAACATCCTCGGCCAGGGTGGCGGCTCGGTCTCCAAGAAGGAGTACTGGGGCCTGCGCAACCTCTCCTACCGCATCAAGAAGAACCGCAAGGGTCACTACGTTCTGCTGAACGTCGACGCCCCGGCTCCGGCTGTCCACGAGATGGAACGCCTGATGCGCCTGAACGAGGACATCCTGCGTCACATGGTGGTGCGCGTCGAGGAGCTGGAGGAAGGCCCGTCGGCCATCCTGCAGACCCGCAACGAGCGCGGCGACCGCGACCGTGGCCCGCGTGGCGGCCGTGGCCGTGACCGCGGCGAGCGTGGTGATCGCGGCGACCGTGGTGGTGACCGCGGCGACCGTGGCGAGCGTGGCGAGCGCCGCACCGAGAACCGAGCCGAAGGAGCGTAAGCATGGCTGCCCGTCGTCCGTTCTTCCGCCGTCGCAAGACCTGTCCGTTCTCCGGTGCCAACGCGCCGAAGATCGACTACAAGGACGTGAAGCTGCTGCAGCGCTTCGTGTCCGAGCGCGGCAAGATCGTCCCGTCCCGCATCACGGCTGTCTCGACCAAGAAGCAGCGCAAGCTGGCCCAGGCCATCAAGCGCGCCCGCTTCCTGGCCCTGCTGCCGTACGTTCTGAAATAAGCCGGGTCAGGAGGACATCGACATGACCGAAGTCATTCTGCTCGAGCGCATCGTGAAGCTGGGCCAGATGGGCGACACCGTGAAGGTGAAGCCCGGCTACGCCCGCAACTACCTGCTGCCCCAGGGCAAGGCGCTGCGCGCTTCCGAGAAGAACAAGCAGTACTTCGAGAGCCAGAAGGCGCAGATCGAGGCCCGCAACCTGGAGCGCCGCAAGGAAGCTCTGGACGTGGCCGAGCGCATGAAGGACCTCAACCTCATCATGGTCCGTCAGGCCGGTGAGGGTGGCCAGCTCTACGGCTCCGTGACCGCCCGCGACGTCGCGGACGCCATCAAGGAGCAGGGCTACAGCATCGAGCGCGGCATGGTGGAAATGCACCAGCCGATCAAGTCGCTGGGCCGCTACGAGGTGCCGGTGATGCTGCACGCCGAGGTGACCCTCAACGTGCCGGTGACCGTGGCCCGCTCTCAGGAAGAGGGCGAGAACCAGGTCAACGCCGCCGATCTGGTGGAAGCCGACGTGGACATCGAGGACGAGGTCCTCGGCTTCGACAACACGCCGGAATCCGTCGAGGCCGAGGAAGCCGAGATGGCCGCCGCCGAAGCCGAAGAGGGCGAGGAGCAGGCGTAAACCGCCAGCCCCTGCCCGCGCCGCCTTCGGGTGGTGCGAAAGGCTTGAGAAACCCCCGTCACCGCAAGGTGGCGGGGGTTTTCTGTGGGGTCTTGACGATGCGGCGTGTAACCGGGTAGGTTACATATCCCACCGCGGACCTGCGGCGGAACCCATTCTTATTGAACCCATTTCCAGGCCATGAACGATCATGCTTCGGAAAATTCGCCACAAGGGCCTTGTGGATCTTTTTGAGAATGGTACGACCCGGCGCATCGACAAGCGGTTTCACAACAAGCTTATCGACCTGTTGGACATGCTGGACGGCGCCACCGAGCCGGAAGACCTTGCCGCAGCGCCTGATTTTCACCCTTTGAAGGGGAACAGGAAGGGCAGCTATTCCATTCACGTCACAGGAAACTACGTCCTGACCTTTCGCTTTGAAGATCAGGACGTCACCGACCTGAACTATGAAGACTACCACTGAGACGCCGACCAAGAGAGACGCCATGGAAGGCCCCTACATCCGTCGCCGCCGCCCTCGGGAACCAGGTTACCTGTTGGCGGAATACTATCTGAAGCCCAAGGGCATCACGCAGACGGATTTCGCCGCCGCGACCGGGCTGACGCGCAAGCACATCAGCTCGGTCATCCACGGCCGCGCGTCCATCACGCCGGACACGGCCGTGCGCTTTGCGGAAGTGCTGGGCACGAGCCCGGAGTACTGGTTGAACCTCCAGACGGCTGTGGCGCTGTGGGATGCGCGGCAGGCGCTGAAGGATGATCCGTCGATCCAGCGGCGGCGGTTCGCCGGCAACGGCGACGACGGACCCGCCGCTTGACCGGGGCGGGGGCCGCGTCGTCGTACCTGGAGAAAATCGCGGCCATCTCCTCATCCGCCGCGAATTCGCCGGCGTCCGCCTCGCGGATGTCCTGCAACTGCCACGCCTCAATGCCGCGATGCTTGGTCATCGCCGCTTCCCCGTCTTGATACCGGGAAGCGGCGCAGGTCGCCAGCCCCCACCTCGGTTCCATCGCCCAACCCCACTCGGGGTATGCCTTTTTCGCAGGGCTGGCGCGCCGCATTCGCCCTTACACTGGCACAAGTACCGGGGCTTGGCCGAAGCCCTCGCGTGAAGACGGGGCGGCCCTCCCGGTCGAGGAAACGACTGGTCCAAGGAGGGCGCCATGACCAACCTGCTCACCTGCCCCCGTTTCATGCTGGTCGGCGGCGGCACTGCCGGGCGTATTGCCGAGGTGCTGGGCCGCATGCGCGTCGACCGGCCGCTGCTGGTTACCGACGCCGCTCTGGCCGAGACTCCCATGTTCAACGCCGCGCTTCAGACCCTGCGCGACAGCGGGCGCTGCGTCCAGGTGTTCGCCGACACCGTGTCCACCCCCACCGACGGCGTCGTCGCCAAGGGGTTGGAGATGCTCAAGGCGGGCGATTTCGACGGCATCGTCGCCTTCGGCGGCGGCAGCGTCATGGATACCGCCAAGGCCATGAACGTGCTCTATTGCGGCGGCGGATCGCTGCGGGACCACGCCCTGCCCGACCATCTGGCCGACATGCGCGTGCTGCCGCTGCTGTGCGTGCCCACCACCGCCGGAACGGGCTCGGAGGCCAGCCGCTTCTGCGCCGTCACCGAGGAGGCGAGCGGTGAGCACCTGCTGCTTTCCGGCCTCGCCTGCGTGCCCGAGGGCGCGGTGGTGGATTACGAACTGACGCTGGACCTGCCGCGCCGCCAGACCATCGATGCCGGCCTGAACGCCCTCACCCACGCGCTGGAAGCCTACGTCAGCCGCAGCGCCTCCACCCTGTCGGACGCGCTGGCGCTGTCGGCCCTGCGGCTGATCGGCCGCGCCCTGCCCAAGGTCGTGCGCGAGCCCCGCGACGCCAAGGCGCGCGAGGACATGATGCTGGGCGCCATGGAGGCCGGCATGGCGTTCTCCGACGTCTCGTCTGGCCTGACCGACGGCATGAGCCGCGCCATGAGCCTGTTCTTCCGCGTCCCGCAGGGCATCGGCAGCGCCATGCTGCTGCCGGCCGTCGCCAGCTTCGGCCTCGCCATGGCGCCGGAACGCTACGCGCTGGCCGCCCGCGCCATGGGCATCGCCACTGAAGATGATGAAGACGACATGGCCGGCGCCAAGCTGGTGGGCTTCCTGCGCCGCCTGTGTGCCGAACTGGAGGTTCCCAGCCCGCGCGCCTTCGGCATCGACGAGGAGGAATACATGGACGCCCTCGGCCGCATGGCGAACGCCGCCCTCGCCCCGGTACCGGGCGCCCCGGCGGTCGCGTCCGCCGAGCAGGTGGAGCACCTCTACCGGCAGGCCTACAAATAGGGTCGGCTGGCAAAGCGCGAGGGGGCTGTGTTTCGGCCCCCTCGGACGTTTTCGCTTACTGGAACATCTCGTCGCCGATAGTGACGACACGGTCGCGGCCGCCCTTCTTGGCGACGTACATGCGCTGGTCGGCCCGTTCGACCAGATCACCCCAGTCGGTGGTGTTGTCGGACAGGCGCTCGGCCACGCCGATGGAGGCAGTCTGGCGGGCGCCGTCCGGGCGGGTGCCCAGGCCTTCGGCGCGCAGCCGCTCGATGGCGACGCGGGCACCGGGGCCGTCCGTGCCCGGCATGACCACCAGGAACTCCTCGCCGCCCCAGCGGATGACGATGTCGCCCCGGCGCACCACCTTGCGGATCTGCTCGGTGGCCTTGCGCAGGGTGTTGTCGCCTTCCTCGTGGCCGTAACGGTCGTTGACCATCTTGAAGTTGTCCAGGTCCAGGAAGGCCAGCGCCAGCGGCACGCCCGAGCGGGCGGCGGTGGAGAACTGGCTGTCCAGCAGCTCCTCGCCGACGCGGCGGGTGTAGACCTGGGTCAGGGCGTCGTGGCTGGCCTGGTTGACCAGCTGCATCATGAAGTGCAGCTGGCTCATCCCCGCCAGCGTCGCCACCACGGCGATGAGCCCGAGCAGCCACAGCGCGCCCAGGTAGGTGCGGAAGGGCAGCAGTTCGAAGTCGCCGAGCACGATGCCGATGGTCGCCAGGATCAGGGGCGCCGAGAAGATCGCCCCCTCGGACGCGGTGATCGGGAACACCGACAGGCCGGCGACCATCACGAAGGGCAGGAAGGCATAGCCGGCCGCCAGCGCCTGGGCATAGCCGGTGATCTCGTAGCCCGAGACCAGGGGGTCGGATATCAGGAAGAAGACCGTCGGCACCGCCAGCAGCGCACCCAGGGCCAGGTTGGCCGTGCGCATGCTTTCGGTGTTGCGGAAGCCGAGCGCCACGGCGGCGAAGGCGGCCGAGGCCATCACGCGAAGACCGGCCAGCCACCACGCCAGCGGCTCGGGGAAAATGGTCAGGTCGACGCCGATCCACAGCGGCGTGAGGATGGCGAACACCGCCGCCACCCAGCGCACGCGCGAGACGATCAGTCCGGCGCGGCGGCGCTGCACCAGCGGCGAGTGCCCGGTAGGCACCGCCAGATCGTGGAGCAGCGCGCCGGTGACGTCCCGGGACAGGCGGGCCAGGGCGCTGTCGGCGCGGGCGGATTGCCGGCTGCGCAGAGGTGCGCCGCCGGTTTCAACACCGCCCGTCTGAATGGAATCGTCCCGCATCGTTCTATTTCCCCCAACACCTCGGTCTCGGGATAGAACGCTACGCCGAAAGTTTCAAGAAAAATGCCGTCGCCTCAGCCCCAGAGGCGCCCCATCGGCGGATGCAGGATGCCCTTGTCGAAGGTGATGCCGCCGTCGCGGTCCTGCGCCAGGATCAGCGGACCGTCCAGGTCGACGAACCGCGCCATCCCGGCCAGCACCACCGCCGGCGCCATGGCGAGCGAGGTGCCCACCATGCAGCCGACCATGATCACGAGCCCAAGAGATTGCGCCTTGCGCGCCATCTCCAGGGCCTCGGTCAGGCCGCCGGTCTTGTCCAGCTTGATGTTGACCAACTGGTAGCGCGCCGCCAGCGCCTCCAGCCCCTCGGCCGTGTGCGCGCTTTCATCGGCGCACAGCGGCACCGGGCTGTCGAACCCCTCCAGCGCCTCGTCGGCCCCGGCCGGCAGGGGCTGCTCGATCAGGTCTACCTTCAGCTCGGCCATGGCGGCGGAGGTCTCGGCCAGCATGGCGGGCGTCCAGGCCTCGTTGGCGTCGACGATCATGGCGGCGTTCGGCGCCGCCTCGCGCACGGCGCGCACCCGTTCCACCACCTGCTCGGCCCCGACCTTCAGCTTGAGGAGCGGCCGGTCGGCGAGCTTCGCGGCGCTTGCGCGCATCTCGTCGGGCGTGCCCAGGCTGACGGTCTGGGCGGTGACAACGGGTGCGGGCTCGGGCACGCCGGCCGTCTTCCAGGCCGGCACGCCGCTTTCCTTGGCCTCCAGGTCCCACAGGGCGCAGTCCAGCGCGTTGCGGGCGGCGCCCGCGGGCACTTGGGCCCGCAGGGCGGCGCGGTCGAAGCCGGGCCGCGCCAGGTCGTCGCGAAGGGCCTCCAGCGCCGCCGCCACGCCGTCGACGCTCTCGCCATAGCGGGCGTAGGGCACGCATTCGCCGCGCCCGATCACGCCGCCCCGCTCCACCTGCGCCACCACCACCTCGGCGGCGGTCTTGGAGCCGCGCGAGATGGTGAAGCTGCCGGCGATGGGCCAGGTTTCCTTGAGAACCGTGAGCGTGGTCATGGGGTCAGCCCAGCTTGTCCACGATGGCCGCCACGCCCGTGCGCACGGGATCGCAGGCGGGCAGGCCGTAACGGTCCTGCGTCTCCTTGAGCACCCGGTCGGCCTGGGCGTCATCCATGCGCTTGGTGTTCAGGCAGATGCCGACGAACTTGGCCTTGGGATTGGTCAGGTGGGCGCAGCGCAGGTTCAGTTCCATGCACTCGCGGATTTCCGGCAGCGGCTGCTGCGGCAGGCCGCGCATGTGGGCGCGCTCGGGCTCGTGGCACAGCACCAGGCTGTCGGCCTGGGCGCCATGCAGCAGGCCGAGCGACACGCCGGCGAAGCTGGGATGGAACAGCGAGCCCTGGCCCTCGATGATGTCCCAGTGGTTGGGCTCGTTGGCCGGGGCCAGGCTTTCCACCGCACCGGAAATGAAGTCGGCCACCACGGCATCCACCGACACGCCGGTGCCGGCAATGAAGATGCCGGTCTGGCCGGTGGCGCGGAAGTCGACCTTCATGCCGCGCTTCTTCATCTCGGCCTCGATGGCCAGCGTGGCGTACATCTTGCCGACGGAACAATCGGTGCCGACGGCCAGCAGGCGGCGGCCGGAGCGCGGCTCGCCGGTGCCCACGCCGAAGCGCTCGCGCGGGTGGCGCACGTCGGCCAGCAGGCGGCCATGCTCCTCGGCGGCCTCGCGCACGGCGGGCACGTCGGACAGGCGCTGGTGCAGGCCGGCGGCGATGTCGTAGCCCTGGGCCAGCGCATTGACGAAGGTTTCCTGCCAGGTGTCGGAAATGACGCCGCCGCGGTTGGCCACGCCCACCACCAGGGTGCGGGCGCCGGCCTTGCGGCCCTCTTCCAGGGTCATGTCGGGCAGGCCCAGCGTGGTCTGGCATCCCGGCAGGCGCAACTGGCCGACGCACCAGTCCGGCCGCCATTGGTACACGCCGGCGGCGGTCTTGGCCGCCAGATCGTCGTGGGCATCGCCGAGGAACAGCAGGTAGGGGTGCTGGAGCTGCACGGTGGTTTCTCCTGAATGGAAACGGAACGGATGTGTCGTGGGGGCGACTATAACGCCAAAGGGCCGCGCCTCGTACCCTGTCGTGGCGCGGCCCCGTCTGCAACGGTTGGAACGGACCCGGCTGTCAGTCGCCGTCCACCGATCCCATGGCGGTCTGCAGATAGTTCTGCAGGCCCACCTGGTCGATCAGGCCCTGCTGGGTTTCCAGGTAGTCGATGTGTTCTTCGGTGTCGTCCAGGATTTCGGTGAGGATGGAGCGGCTGACGTAGTCCTGCTCCGCCTCGCAGGCGGCGATGGCCTCGACGATCATGTCGCGGTTGGTGCGCTCGAGCGTCAGGTCGTTCTTGATGATCTCGGGCACGTCCTCGCCGATCAGCAGCTTGCCCAGGTCCTGCAGGTTGGGCAGGCCCTCCAGGAAGAGGATGCGCTTGATCAGCTTGTCGGCGTGGACCATCTCCTCGATGGATTCGTCGTATTCGTGCTTGCCCAGGTCGGCGTAGCCCCAGTCCTGCATCATGCGGGCGTGCAGGAAGTACTGGTTGATGGCGGTCAGCTCGTTGCGCAGGATTCGGTTGAGCTGGGCGATGATCGCCTTGTTCCCCTTCATGCAGCATCCTCCTCAGGGTCCGGAGTCTGGCAATGGCGGAGCCGGCGCCTCGGCCTTTTCCGCCGGACACCCGATCATGCACACGCCCTGAGGGAGGAACAAGCCGAAACACCACCCGCAACGCGGGAACCGCCGGCGGATGCCGCTACTCCGCCGCTTCCTGTATGTTTTCCTGCGCCATGTCCAGCCGCGCTTCCGCGATGCACTGGCGGGCGCAGCCGAAGCACTTGCCGCACTGCGGCCGCTCGCCCAGCACGCCGAAGGCCTGGCCCACGGTGGTGGCGCCGGCGCGGGCGGCGCGGGTGAAGTCCTTGTCGGTCAGGCCGTTGCAGATGCAGACGTACATGGCGCGATCCCGGCTGAGGCGAATACCCGAGCGCTGCAGTCTGAGACTAATTCTCATTTTCTTTCGCAGCTCCTTTCCGTATAGTGCCTGGAGAGCGGCCCCGCAAGGGAAATCCGCCAAGGCCCCACCGGACGGGAGACGGCCCTTGTTCCTCTGGCGCACCCTGAAGCCGGCGACTTTGCTGGCGGTCCTGCAAGACGCGGCGCGGCGCACGCCCCCGGTCGGCCGCGGGCGGACGGCCGCCCCTGCGGAAACCGCCGCCGAACGCTCTATGGCCCGCACCGCGCGAGAGACAGAGCCCAGCCGCCGAACCGGCGGCACGCCGCCCCGCCGGCCGTGGCCGGTCCGCGAGGGCTGACGCGCGCGCCTTGCCAGCACGACCAGTACGCCAGTACGCGCGCGGCGGAATGCGGCGTTTGCCTTCCATGGGTGTTTCGGTTTATTCATTGGACAAGCGTTTTGTATACAAACGCACCGACAATGAAATGACCGACACAGGGAACCGTCCATGACCGCCGTCTCCAAACCCACCGAAGCCCCGGCCGCGCCGGCGGATGCCGAGCAGTCGCTCTACCGCCTGATCGAGAGCCGCTTTCCCAAGGACCCCAACGAGCTTCTTCTGGAGACGCCGGAAGGCGACAAGTGGTCCTACGCCGACGCGCACGCCAGCGCCGGCCGCTACGCGCGCTTCCTGACGGACATGGGGGTCAAGCGCGGCGATCGCGTGGCGGTGCAGGTGGAAAAGTCGCCGCAGGCGCTGTTCCTCTACCTGGCCTGCCTGCGCGCCGGATTCGTGTTCCTGCCCATGAACACCGCCTACCGCGAGGACGAGGTCGATTTCCTGATCGGCAACGCCGAACCGTCGGCCTTCGTCTGCCGGCCGGACTTCGAGGCCACCGCCAAAACCATCGCGGCCAAGCACGGCACGGCCAACGTCTTCACCCTGGCCGGTGACGGCTCGGGCAGCTTCACCGATCACGCCGAAAGCGCCTCGGCCGATTTCGACACCGTCGACTGCGCGCCCGACGACCTGGCGGCGATGCTGTATACCTCGGGCACCACGGGCAAGCCCAAGGGGGCGATGCTCACGCACCGCAACCTGGGAGCCAACGGCCTGGCGCTGGTGCAAAGCTGGCGCTTCACGGCCGACGATGTGCTGCTGCACGCGCTGCCCATCTTCCATGCCCACGGCCTGTTCGTGGCCTGCCACTGCGTGCTGCTGTCGGGCGCGCGCATGATCTGGATGCCGGGCTACGACCGCGAAAAGGTGATGGAGCTGTTGCCGCGCGCCACCGTCTTCATGGGTGTGCCCACGTTCTACACGCGCCTGCTCGCCCTGCCCCACTTCGGCAAGGACCAGACCCGCAACATCCGCCTGTTCGTCTCCGGCTCCGCGCCGCTGCTGGCCGAGACGCACCGCGAGTTCAGCCAGCGTACCGGGCACATGATCCTGGAGCGCTACGGCATGACCGAGACGGGCATGAACACCTCCAACCCCTATGACGGCGACCGGGTGCCGGGCTCCGTCGGCATGGCGCTGCCGGGGGTGGAGGCGCGCGTCGTCGATGACGAGAACGCGCCCCTGCCGGCCAACGAGGTGGGCAACATCCAGGTGCGCGGCGCCAACGTCATGAAGGGCTACTGGAAGCTGCCCGAAAAGACGGCGGAAGAGTTCACCGAGGACGGCTGGTTCAAGACCGGCGACCAGGGCAAGGTGGACGACCGCGGCTACATCCACATCGTCGGCCGCGCCAAGGACATGATCATCTCGGGCGGCTACAACGTCTACCCGAAGGAGATCGAAAGCCTCATCGACGACATCGACGGGGTAGTGGAAAGCGCCATCGTCGGCGTGCCCCATCCCGACTTCGGCGAAGTGGGCGTGGCGGTCATCGTCAAGCGCGAGGGCTCGGACCTGACCGCGGACGCCGTGCTGGGCCGCGTGAAGGAAAAGATGGCCAACTACAAGGTGCCCAAGGCGGCCTACTTCGTGCCGGAACTGCCGCGCAACACCATGGGCAAGGTGCAGAAGGCCGCGCTGCGCGAAAAGCACAAGGACCTGTTCAAGGGCTGAGCGGCCCAAAGGGCATGGAGACGGGGCCGGTGGCGGGTGCGCCTCCGGCCCTTTTGCTGTGCCGGCGCGTTGCCTACAGTCGAAGGACACGCACGCGGGAGGCGCCATGACCACGTCCCCTGGCCGCAAGCGCCAGGCCTCCATCTACCTCGCCGGCATGGCCGGGCGGCGCCCGCGCGTGCCCGTCGATCCCGACAGGCTGGAGCAGGCGGCCCTGCGCAAGATGTCGGCCCGCGCCGGGGCCTATGTGGCGGGCGGTGCGGGAGCGGAGCGCACCATGGCCGCCAACCGGGCCGCCTTCGACCGCTGGCGGCTGGTGCCGCGGATGCTGCGCGACGTCTCCACCCGCGACCTGTCGGTGGAACTGTTCGGCCGCCGCCTCCCCGCTCCCCTGTTGGTCGCGCCCATCGGCGTGCTGGAGATGGCGCACCGCGAGGCCGACCTTGCGGCGGCGCGGGCGGCGGCATCGCTGGGCCTGCCCCTGATCGCCTCCAGCCAGGCCAGCCGCCCCATGGAAGCCATTGCCGAGGCCGGCGGAAGGAACGCGCCGCGCTGGTTCCAGCTTTACTGGTCGGTGCGCGACGACCTGGCGGAAAGCTTCGTGCAGCGGGCCGAGAAGGCGGGCTACGAGGCGATCGTGCTGACGCTGGACACCACCCTCCTCGGCTGGCGCCCGCGCGACCTCGACCTGGGATATCTGCCCTTCCTGCGGGCGCGCGGCATCGCCAACTACATCAGCGACCCGGTGTTCCGCGCGCTTCCGGCCGAAGCGGCCACCGCTGAACGCCCGGCCGCCGGGCTGGGGGCGCTCGGCAGCGTGCTGGAGCTTCTGCGGGCGTGGCCGACGGCGCCGCTTCAGGCCCTGCGCTCGGGCGAGGCGCTGGAGGCGGTGCGCAAGTTCATCGCCGTCTACTCCCGGCCCAACCTGACATGGGACGACATCCCGCGCCTGCGCCAGATGACCCGCCTGCCGATCCTGCTGAAGGGCGTGCTGCACGAGGGCGACGCCCGCCGCGCCATGGACCTGGGCGTGGATGGCCTGATCGTCTCCAACCACGGCGGCCGCCAAGTGGACGGCGGCGTGGCGGCGCTGGATGCGTTGCCCGAGGTGGTCGCGGCGGTCGACGGCCGCGCGCCGGTGCTGTTCGACAGCGGCGTGCGCACCGGCGCGGATGTGCTGAAGGCGCTGTGCCTGGGCGCGCGGGCGGTGCTGGTGGGCCGCCCCTACGTATACGGACTGGCACTGGACGGCGAGGCCGGGGTGCGCGCGGTGTTGGAAAACCTGCTGGCGGAGATGGACTTGACGCTCGGCCTCATTGGCTGCCGGTCGGTCGCGGAGCTGGGGGTGGACACCCTTTCCCCATTGCCCAACCGTTAAGCATCGGGCAGGCTTGACCTTTCCATGGGCAGACCGGGGAGTCGCCAGGGTCATGAGCATTCGCGTCGCGCTGCGCCACCGCACCTCGTACCACTACGACCGCCCCGTCACCCTGTCGCCGCAGATCATCCGCTTGCGGCCGGCGCCGCACAGCCGCGCGAAAATCCTGTCCTACGCGCTGAAGATCGGCGAGGGCACGCACTTCCTCAACTGGCAGCAGGACCCGCAGTCCAACTGGCTCGCCCGCGTGGTGCTCCCCGAGAAGGTCCGCGCCTTCACCATCGACGTCGACGTGGTCGCCCAGATGGAGACGGTGAACCCCTTCGACTTCTTCCTGGAACCCCAGGCAGAGCACTGGCCGTTCGACTACGACCCCGTGCTGGCCGAGGAACTCGCCCCCTTCCGCCGCTGCGAGGAGCCGGGGCCGCTCTTGCGCGACCTGCTGGCCGCCGTCCCGCGCGAGGCGGCACAGACCACCAATTTCCTGGTGGACCTGAACCAGAAGCTCCAGCACCGCATCAAGTACCTGGTGCGCATGGAGCCCGGCGTGCAGACCTGCGAGGAAACCCTGTTGCTGGGCTCGGGCTCGTGCCGCGACTCGGGATGGCTGCTGGTGCAGATCTTGCGCCATCTTGGCTTCGCCGCGCGGTTCGTCTCGGGCTATCTGATCCAGCTTGTCGCGGACGAAAAGCCGCTTGACGGCCCCGCCGGCACCGACCATGACTTCACCGATCTGCACGCCTGGGCGGAGGTCTACCTGCCCGGCGCGGGGTGGATCGGCCTCGACCCCACCTCCGGCCTGCTGGCGGGCGAAGGGCACATTCCGCTGGCCGCCACGCCCGACCCGCCCTCTGCCGCGCCCATCTCCGGCGCCGTCGACGAGGCGGAGGTGGAGTTCGGGTTCGAGATGTCGGTCACCCGCATCCACGAAACGCCCCGCGTCACCAGGCCCTACACCGACGAGCAATGGCAGGAAATTCTCAGCCTCGGCCGCGCGGTGGACGAGCGCCTGACCGCCGGCGACGTGCGCCTGACCATGGGCGGCGAGCCCACTTTCATCGCCGCATCCGACATGGACGCGCCGGAGTGGAACACCGCCGCCGTCGGCCCGACCAAGCGGCTCTATGCCGGCGACCTCATCCGCCGCCTGCGCGACCGCTTCGCGCCGGGCGGGATGCTGCTCTACGGCCAGGGCAAGTGGTATCCCGGCGAAAGCCTGCCGCGCTGGGCCTTCCACCTGTACTGGCGCAAGGACGGCAAACCGCTCTGGCCGAACCTGGAGACATACGCCCAGGAAGGCGAACACCCTGGCCATACGGTTGAGGACGCCAGGCGCCTGATGGAGGCTGTCGCCGACACCCTCAACCTGGACCCCGCCGCCATCCAGGAGGCGTATGAGGACCCCATCCACTTCCTGGAGCGCGAGGCCCGCCTGCCCGACAACGTTGACCCCTTCGACAGCAAGCTGAAAGACGCCGAGGAACGCGCCCGCCTCGCCCGCGTCTTCGCGCGCGGGCTTGATGCGCCGGTCGGCTACGCCCTGCCCGTCCAGCGCGCGCAAGCGGCGGCCGAGGCGCCGCGCTGGCAGACGGAGGTGTGGCGCTTCCGCAAGGGCGCCATGCTGCTCCATCCCGGAGACGGGCCGCTCGGCCTGCGCATGCCGCTCGACGCCCTGCCCTACGTGCCGGCCAGCCGGTTCCCCTACGTGGTGGAGATGGACCCCTTCACCCCGCGCGGCGACCTGCCGGAGCCGCGCCAGTTGAACCAGCCGCGCATCCAGGGCGCCGCTGCCCCGGTGGTGCCGCCGCAGGTCCCGCAGCGCCTGACGCGGGCCGGCAGCGGCGCGGGGCTCGGCGCCGGGCCGGTGCGCACCGCGCTGGCCATCGAGCCGCGCGACGGGCGGCTGCACGTCTTCATGCCGCCGACCGAAAGCGCCGACGATTACGTGGAGCTTGTGTCGCAGGTGGAGGCGGCGGCGCGCGAGACGGGGCTGAAGGTCACCATCGAGGGCTACCCGCCGCCCAAGGACCCGCGGCTTGTGGGCATCTCGGTCACGCCCGATCCCGGCGTCATCGAGGTCAACATCCATCCCGCCGCCAGTTGGGCGGAGGCCGTCGCCATCACCGAAGGCCTCTACGAGGACGCCCGCCAGGCGCGGCTGGAAACGGAGAAATTCCTGGTGGACGGCCGCGCCAGCGGCACCGGCGGCGGCAACCACATCGTCGTCGGCGGCGCCACGCCGGCCGACAGCCCCTTCCTGCGCCGGCCGGACGTGCTGGGCAGCCTGATCCGCTATTGGCAGACCCATCCCAGCCTGTCGTACCTGTTCTCGGGCCTGTTCATCGGCCCGACCAGCCAGGCGCCGCGCATCGACGAGGCCCGCGACGCCAGCGTCTATGAGATGAGCATCGCCCTGTCGCAACTGCCCAAGCGCGGCAGCGATCCGGCGCCGTGGATCGTCGACCGGGCGCTGCGGGACATCCTGACGGACTCCACCGGCAACACGCATCGATCCGAAATCTGCATCGACAAGCTGTTCTCGCCCGACAGCGCGACCGGGCGTCTCGGTCTGGTGGAGTTCCGGTCCTTCGAAATGCCGCCCCACGCCCGCATGAGCCTGGCCCAGCAACTGCTGTTGCGCGCGCTTATCGCCTGGTTCTGGGACACGCCCTACGAGCGCCCGCTGGTGCGCTGGGGCACCGCCCTGCACGACCGCTTCATGCTGCCGCATTATGTGGAGCAGGACTTCCGCGACGTGCTTGCCGACCTGGGGCGGGCGGGCTTCGACTTCGACCCCGAATGGTTCGCGCCGCACGTGGAGTTCCGCTTCCCGCGCCACGGCCATGTGGTCCACGACGGTGTGGAGATCGAGATCCGCAACGCCCTCGAACCCTGGCTGGTGCTCGGCGAGGAACCGGGTGTGGGCGGCACGGTGCGCTATGTCGACAGTTCGGTGGAGCGCGTGCAGGTCAAGGTCCGCAACCTGCGCCCCGACCGTCACGTCATCGCCTGCAACGGCCGCCGCGTGCCGCTTCAGCCCACCGGAACCCCGGGCGAATACGTGGCCGGCGTGCGGTTCCGCGCATGGCGGCCGGCGGCCTGCATGCATCCGACCATCGACGTCCACGCACCGCTCACCTTCGACCTGGTGGATGCGTGGAACGGCCGCTCGCTGGGCGGCTGCACCTATCACGTGGCGCACCCGGGCGGACGCAACTACGATACCGCCCCCGTCAACCACTACGAGGCGGAGGCGCGGCGGCTGGCACGCTTCTTTCCCATCGGGCATACGGCGGGGCCGGTCTCCGTTCCGCCGGCGGAGCATAATCCCGACTTCCCTTGCACGCTGGATATGCGCTTAACTGCGGGGTAACCCGCAGCCGGGATGATGGGTGTCATCGTCCCGGATCATCGGGGCCGGGCCCGCGCGGAGGACGCTCAGATCATGCCCCTACTGGAGAACACCGGGCGCCGGATGCGCGGCGGACAGGGGATGCTGCCCGGCTTCTCCCACCTGGCCTATGCGCCGAGCCGCGGCGGCTTCGACGAGATGACCGGCGCCGACGGCGCCCTGCGCCCCCACTGGCGGGACTTCGCCGAAAACCTGTCGGACCTGTCGCGCCCCGAGATGCGGGCCCGCTGGGACCGCGGCCAGCGGCTGATCCGCGACAACGGGGTCACCTACAACGTCTACGGCGACCCCGAGGGCATGGACCGCCCCTGGCAGCTCGACCCGCTGCCGCTGCTCATGGACGGCAAGGAATGGGCGGGCATCGAGGCGGCGCTCAAGCAGCGCGCGACGCTTCTGACGCTCATCCTGGCCGACCTCTACGGCCCGCAGCGCCTGCTGACCGACGGCAAGCTGCCGCCGGCGCTGGTGTTCGGCAATCCCGGCTTCCTGCGCCCCCTGCACGGTGCCGGCGTGGGATCGGGCGCGAGTGCCGTCCGGCCGCTGCAGTTCTACGCCGCCGACCTGGCCCGCAGCCCCGACGGCGGATGGTGGGTGCTGGGCGACCGCACGGAAGCCCCCTCCGGCGCCGGCTACGCCCTGGAAAACCGCATCATCGTCAGCCGCGTGCTGCCCGACTTCTATCGCGGCACCAACGTTCACCGGCTGGCGGGCTGGTTCCTCAAGGCGCGCGACGCGCTCATCGGCATGGCGCCGCGCAATCCCGACAACCCGCGCGTGGTGCTGCTGACCCCCGGCCCCTACAACGAAACCTATTTCGAGCACGCCTACCTGGCGCGCTACATGGGCCTGACGCTGGTGGAGGGCGAGGACCTGACGGTGCGCGAGAACCGCGTCTACCTCAAGACCATGGAAGGCCTGAAGCCCGTCGACGTCATCCTGCGCCGCACCGACGGCGGGTTCTGCGATCCGCTGGACCTGCGCGGAGACTCCACCCTTGGCGTGCCCGGTCTGGTCGGTGCGGTGCAGGCCGGCACGGTCGCGGTCGCCAACGGCCTGGGATCGGGCCTGGTGGAAAGCCCGGCTTTCATGCCGTTCCTGCCGGGCCTGTGCAGGCACCTGCTGGGGGAGCCGTTGAAGCTGCCCGGCGTGGCGTCCTGGTGGTGCGGCCAAGAGCGCGAGCTGGCCTATGTGCTGGAAAACCTCCACCGCCTCGCCATCCGCCCGGCGTTCAGCGTGCAGGCGCCGGTGGTGAACGCCGGGCGCCTGTCGAAGGCCGAGCGCGCCAAACTGGCCGACCGCATCAAGGCCGACCCCATCCGCTGGGTGGCGCAGGAAAGCGTCACCCTGTCGACCGCGCCGGCCTGGACCGGCGACCGGCTGGAAACCCGCGCCGTCACGGTGCGCGCCCATGTGGTGCTGACCCGCAACGGGCCCGAGGTGCTGCCCGGCGGCCTCACCCGCACCGCCGCGCCGGGCTCGCTGTCGGTGTCCATGCAGGAAGGCGGCGGATCGAAGGACACATGGGTGCTGTCGGACGAGCCCGTGCCCGCCGTGTCCCTGCTGTCCAGCCGCGCCGCGCCCGCCAAGACGGTGCGCGGCAGCCGCGACCTGCCCTCGCGCGTGGCCGACAACACCTTCTGGCTCGGCCGCTACCTGGAGCGGTGCGAGGACACCACCCGCCTGCTGCGCGCCGCCATCAGCCGCACCGCCGAGGGCGCAGCCGGCGGCGGCGACCCGGAACTGGAAACCGTGCTGGGCCTGTTCGCGGTGATGGGGCACATCGGCCTCGACGACCCCCGTGCCGACCACGAGGCCCAGGACGAGCGGGTCCGCGAGCTGCTGATCCGCAACATGGACGACGCCGCCTTCATCGGGCTGCGCGGCACCATCCACAACATGCAGCGCACGGCCACCATCGTGCGCGACCGCCTGTCGCTGGACACCTGGCGCGGCATCAATCGTCTGGACGACCGCCTGCTGGCGCTCGGCCCCGGCGAGAACGTGGACCCCGACGACGCTCTGGCGGCGCTCAACGAAACCATCATGCTGCTGTCGGCGCTGTCGGGGCTGGCCAGCGAGAACATGACGCGCGGCCCCGGCTGGCGCTTCATGGACATCGGCCGCCGCCTGGAACGCGCCCTGCACGCCCTGGACCTGGCCTCCACCCTGCTGCTGGCCCCGGACGGCGAGTTGGGTCCGGCGCTGGACCTGGTGCTGGACGTGTCCGACAGCATCATGACCTACCGCGCACGCTATCTGGCGGCGCCGCAGGTGATGCCGGTGGCCGACCTGCTGCTGAGCGACGAGAGCAATCCCCGCTCGCTCGGTTTCCAGCTTGCGCGCCTGATGGAGCATTGCGACGCCCTGTCCGCCTACCGCCCCGACCGCATGTTCACGCCCGAACAGCGCATCATCATGAGCCTGCTCACCGGCGTGCGCACGCTGGACCTGTCGGTCCTGACCCTGGAGGACGACGCCGCGCCGGGCGAGGTGCGGCTGGGCGACCTGATCGGCACCATGCGGTCGGGCCTGTGGGACTTTTCCGAGACGCTGACGCGGCAGTATTTCGTCCATGCCGCCGAAGTGTCCGAACCGCCGTCGGCCTTCGTGGAACTGCTGGCGACCAAGGAGCGCGGCGCATGAGCGGGGCCGACGAAAAAAAGACGCCGACCAGGGCGGCCGCCTCCGCGACGGCCACCGGCGCACCACCCGGCGCCGCGCCGTCGGATGCGGCGGCCTCCGATGCCGCGACCTCGGATGCCGCCCGGGCCGCCGCGGCGGCGGCGGCCGATCCGCGCGCGGCGGTGACCTATCGCGTCACCCACGAAACGCGCTACGACTATTCGCAGCCGGTGACCATCAGCCACCACCTGGCCCACCTGCGTCCGCGCAACCTGGCGACCCAGCAGGTCCACCGCCACAGGCTGTCGGTCACGCCCCGCCCCAGCACCATGACGGAGCGGCGCGACTACTTCGGCAACGCGGCGTGCTATTTCACGCTGGAGGAAACGCACGATGAACTGCGCGCCGTCGCCGACAGCCTGGTGACCGTCGCGCCGCCGCGTCTGCCCGACCCCGACGGCACGCCGCCCTGGGAAAGCGTGCGCGATATGGTGCGCGACACCCGCCGCCGCGACCTGCTGGACGCCTGCCAGTACACCTTCGCCAGCCCCAACGTGCCCCTGCCGGCGGAGGTGCGGGACCTGGCGGCCGAGAGCTTCCCGCCGGACCGGCCGCTGCTGGAGGCGGTGCTGGACCTGACGGCGCGCATCCATGCCGACTTTTCCTATGATCCCGCCGCCACCACCGTCGCCACGCCGCTGGCCGAGGTGCTGGCGGAGCGGCGCGGCGTCTGCCAGGACTTCGCCCATCTGCAGATCGCCTGCCTGCGAGCGCTGGGCCTGCCCGCACGCTATGTCTCGGGCTACGTGCTCAGCCGCTCGCTGGACGAGATCGACCGCGTGCTGGAAGGCGCGGACGCCAGCCACGCCTGGGTGTCGGTCTACCTGCCCGACGGCGGCTGGATCGACGTCGACCCCACCAACGACAAGCTGCCGACGCGCGAGCATGTCACGGTCGCCTGGGGGCGGGATTTCAGCGACGTCAGCCCGCTCAAGGGGGTGATGATGGGCGGCGGGGCGCACACCGTCAGCGTCGGCGTCACCGTGGCACCGGTCCCGGCGGACGCGGCCGAGGCCGCCGCGCCGCCCGCCCACCAGCGCCGGGCGGAGCGACCCGAGCCCACGCTCCAGGCCGAACAACAGCAACAGCAACGCATGGGCGGGGCCGACCCGTTGTCTCCGTGACGACCCACGTGCAGGAGCCGACAGACGCCATGACCACCGTGCCGCGCATCCGCTTCCCAGCCCTGCCCGCCGCCGTTGCCGCCGCGCTTGTGGCCGCCTCCGGCTCGCCCGCCCCGGCCCAGGAGGCACCGGGAACGCCGCAGTCCGGCGACGGCGCCGCCAGCAAGCCGCCCGTCACCGCCCTGCAATGCAGCGGCAACGAACCGTTCTGGCGCATCGACATGGGTCCCGGAACGGCGCAGCTTCAGCGACCGGCCGGGGAAGAGGTGGAAAAGACCACCTTCACCGGCACGCTCGACAGCCTGGACCACCTGGACCCCGCCTGGCACGTCTGGCGCGGCGAGGCCGCCAGCGGCGACGGCGTGACCGACGCGCCCACCGGCGGCCTCGTGGTGGTCGCGCGCGAGGAGGCCTGCCGCGACACCATGCGCGGCGACCTGCACGACGCGCGCGCCGTGGTGGCCCTGCCCGGCGGCGGCACGGTCGACGGCTGCTGCACCCTCGGCGCCGCCCTCGCCGCGCCGGCCGTTACTGGCGACGGCGTGCCCTTCGCGGACTTCGGCGGCAAGCCGGTCGGCGACTGGAGCCGCGTGCTGCCCGACCTGCTGCCCGCCATCCAGACCTGCGTCGACGAGGCCGACGCTGCCGTGCAGTCGGTGCTCAAGGCCTGGCCCATGAACCGGGGCATGGTGGGCGTGCGGATGAAGACGGCCGACGACACCCTGCAGGACTGCGTCGCCACCAGCGGCGGAAAGGTCGACAGCGTCGAGGCCCTGCCGCAGACCGCCGAGCCGTTGCCCGACCAGGGCGAACCGGTTTACCTGCCCGGTCGCGCGACGCCGCCCGAGATAGACTGCGGCCGCCTGGAGCGGGTGTCCGGCCCGCAGGGCGAGGCGGTTTCTGGCTACCTGTTCTATGACGCGGGCTGCGACGCAGACGGTACCGCCCGGCAGTAGCGACCGGGCGGCCAACGCCTCATCCGAAAGGCGGACCCGTCGGCGCAAAATGTCTGGAAGCGCGGGGCAAAAAGGGGCACACTCCCCTCATCCGGATACCCCCTTTTCGCGGGGCTGACACCGGCGCGCCACCCGGACCGGCCGGCACAGGCCATGGCCCTGTCCGGGTCGCGCGCGCCGACGCTTGCGAGTGATGAGGCACGAGATGACCGAGATGACCCCGGCGACCCAGAGCCGAGCCGTGGCGAGCACCGACGCCCAGCACCAGGCCAACGCCATGCAGTCGGCCGACGAACAGGTGTTCGTGACGGTCTACGTCGCCGACCAGTTGTTCGGCCTGGCGGTGGAGCGGGTCCAGGACATCCTGATCCCCGAAAAGGTCGCGCGCATTCCGCTGGCGCCGCCGGAAGTGGCGGGCTCCATCAACCTGCGCGGCCGCATCGTCACCGTCATCGACGTGCGCACCCGCCTCGGCCTGCCGCCCAAGAAAAGCAAGGGCAACATCATGTGCGTCACCGTGGAGCAGGGGCAGGAGCTTTACAGCCTCCAGGTGGACAGCGTGGGCAACGTGCAAAGCCTGCCGGTCAGCCGCATCGAACCCAACCCGTCGACCCTGGACCCGCGCTGGCGCGGCATTTCCTCGGGCGTCGTGCGGCTGGAGGGCGAGCTGATGGTGGTGCTGGACATCGACGCCTTCCTGGACTTCGGCAATTAACACCGGTTGCCTCCGCCCCGGAGCCGTCCGCACGTTCCTGGCCGGCTTCGGGGCGATTTACTATTCACAAGGTAAGCAGTAGCACTTCTAATTAGGTGATTATCATATTGCTGTATTCGAATTAAGAACGATTTGCGGGAACCACGGCACCGTCCACCGCCAAAAAACCGGCGGCCGAAGGACGCGCCACAACGGACGCCGGAGCCGGGCGCGGCACGAACCGGCGTGGAGTGAGTGACATGAAGAATATCAAGATCGGCAAGAAACTGCTGCTCATCGTTGCCACGGCCCTGGCGGGCCTGGTGGTGCTGGTGGGCGTCGGCCTGTCCAGCCTGAACAGCACGCTGATGGACGACCGCCGCCTGCAGACGCGCGACCTGATCGAGGCCGCCCACGGTGTCGCCACCGAGTACATGGCCAAGGCCGAGGCCGGCGAGCTGACCGAGGACGAGGCCAAGGCCCGCGCCGCCGAGGCCATCGGCGCCATGCGCTATCGCGGCGGTTCCGAGTATTTCTTCATCACCCGCACCGACGGCACCATGGTGTCGCATCCCACGCAGTCGCTGGTGGGCACCAACGTCTCCGACCTGACGGACCCCAACGGCAAGGCCTTCATCCAGGACATGATCCAGGTGGTGAAGAGCAACGGCCAGGGTTACGTCAACTACATGTGGCCGCGCGCGGGCAGCGACCAGCCGATCGAAAAGCTGTCCTACGCCAAGGGCGTGCCCCAGTGGAACTGGATGATCGCCACCGGCATTTACCTGGATGACGTGTCCGCCGCCTTCTGGCGCGAGACCGCCACCTTCGGCATCGTGGCCGCGCTGTTGCTGGTCGCCATGGTGGTCCTGTCCACCTACGTCTCGCGCAGCATCACCACGCCGGTGCGCGGGCTGACGGGCGTCATGGAAGCCCTGACCGGCGGCAACAAGAGCGTCGAGGTGATCGGCACCGAGCGCAAGGACGAGATCGGCGACATGAGCCGCGCCGTGCTGGTCTTCAAGGACAGCATGATCAAGGCCGACCAGCTGTCGGCCGATCAGGCCAAGGAGCGCGAGGCCCGCGAGCGCCGCGCCGCCCGCGTCGACGAACTGACCAAGAGCTTCGGCAACGACATCGACCAGCTTCTGGAGGTGGTCGCCTCGGCCGCCACGGAACTGAACGCCACCGCCGAAAGCATGTCGGCCATCGGCGAGGAGACCACGCGCCAGGCCACTGCCGTTTCCGCGGCCTCGGACCAGGCGTCCTCCAACGTGCAGACGGTTGCGACGGCGGCCGAGGAACTGTCGGCCTCGATCTCCGAGATCGGCCGTCAGGTCAACCACTCCAGCGCCATCAGCCGGTCGGCCGCCGACGAGGCGCGCCGCACCAACGAGATCGTCACGGGCCTCGCCCAGTCGGCCGAACGCATCGGCGAGGTCGTCAGCCTGATCAACGACATCGCCGACCAGACCAACCTGCTTGCGCTCAACGCCACCATCGAGGCCGCGCGTGCGGGCGATGCCGGCAAGGGCTTCGCGGTGGTCGCCAACGAGGTGAAGAACCTCGCCGGCCAGGTCAGCCGCGCGACCGAAGAGATCAGCCAGCAGATTTCCCAGGTCCAGGGCGAGACCAAGTCGGCCGTGTCCGCCATCGAGGGCATCGTGCGCACGGTGGAGGAAGTGAACGAGGTGGCGTCGGCCATCGCCAGCGCGGTGGAAGAGCAGAACGCCGCGACGTCGGAGATCAGCCGCAACGTCCAGGAGGCCGCCGCCGGCTCGCAGGAGGTGTCGCGCAACATCTCCGGCGTGACGGAAGCCGCCCACGAGGCCGGCAGCGCCGCCCAGCAGGTGCTGGACGCCTCTCACCAGATGTCGGAACAGGCCGACAGCCTGAACGGCATCGTCAAGCGCTTCCTGCACGACGTGCGCGCCGCCTGACGGCGGGTCTCGCGGCCCAGGCACGAAAAAGGGCGTCCGGCTCAGGCCGGGCGCCCTTTTCTCATTCGGAGAGCGCGGCAGGATGGCCTGCAGCGTCTACGGATTCCTGCTTTCGCAGGAATGACGAATACATTTTTGTTCTATAACAAAAACCTAAAAAACCGTCGCCCCTGCGAAAGCAGGCGCTCACGCACGCCGCCTGCCCCCCGGAATGCGGCCGCCCGCCTCACGCCTCCTGTTTCTCCCGCAGGCGCTTCGCGTAATTGCGAATGGTCTCCACCATGCTGACCAGACCATTGCGGCGGTTGGGGCTGATGTGGTTTTCCAGTTCCAGCCGGTGCATCATCTCGGCCGGGTCGACGGACAGGATTTCCTCGGCCGTGCGGCCGGAATAGACCTTCAGCAGGATGGCGATCAGGCCCTTCACGATGAAGGCGTCCGAGTCGCCGCGGAAATGCAGGCGCGGCGGATCGCCGTCGTCGACCGTCGGCTTGATCCACACCTGGCTCATGCAGCCGGTGACCTTGGTCTCGTCGCCCTTCTCGGAATCCGGCAGGGCGTCCATCTGGCGGCCCAGGTCGACGATGTAGCCGTATTTGTCCTCCATCTCGTCGAACAGCGCGAAGTTTTCCGCCAGTTCGTCGATGGTTTCCTGCGGCGTCCCCGCCATGCCACTGATCCTCCGAATGCGTCTGTCGTTGCGCCCAACATAAGGAATACGGCGCGACCCTCAACCGCGAACCGGCGTTTCCCCTTGAAATGGGACCCGAGCGGTCCTATTAAAAAGGGACCGAATTAGTCCGTAATGCAAGGAGCTTCCGCAAGGCGGGCTCCGGGAAAGGCTGGAACGGCATGTTTCGCATCAACCGCATGACCGACTACGCCGTAGTGCTTCTGGTGGACATGGCGCGCAAGCGCACGGTTCGCTCGGCGCAGCAGATCGCCGCCGAAACCGGGGTGCCGCTGCCCACCGTGTCCAAGATCATGAAGACGCTCACGCGCGACGGGCTGGTCACCTCGGTCCGCGGGGCCGGCGGCGGCTATGCGCTGGGGCGCGAGCCCGGCGTGATTACGGTGGCGGACATGATCCAGGCCGTGGAGGGCCCCATCGCGCTGACCTCCTGCGTGGAGGAGGCCGAGGAGGAATGCGGGATCGAGAGCCTGTGCCCCATGCACGGCCACTGGACGCAGGTGAACACCGCCGTGCGCGGCGCGCTCGCCACCGTCTCCCTGGCCGACATGGCGGCCGACCAGCCCATGTTCGGGGTGCCGGCCCAATAGGCCGCCCGCCCCGCCCGATCGACGAACGACACCGGCGCTTGAACCGCGCCAGCACTTGGAACTCTGAAGGGACGTAGCAGCCATGGCGGCGACCGAATCCACCGTCAAGACCGTCCGCGAGATGGAGCGCTACAAGTACGGCTTCGAGACCGACATCGAGGTCGAGACGGCGCCCAAGGGCCTGAACGAGGACATCATCAAGTTCATTTCGGCCAAGAAAAACGAGCCGGAATGGATGCTGGAATGGCGCCTGAAGGCCTATCGCCTGTGGCTCACCCTGGAGGAGCCCAGCTGGCAGAAGGTCAAGTTCCCGCCCATCGACTATCAGGATGCGTATTACTACGCAGCGCCCATCCAGAAGGCCGGGCCGAAAAGCCTGGACGAGGTCGATCCCAAGCTTCTGGAAACCTACGAGAAGCTGGGCATCCCGCTGAAGGAGCAGGAAATCCTCGCGGGTGTCGAGGGCGCCGGACAGCCGGACGTGCCCGACATGGGCTCCAACGTGGCCGTGGACGCGGTGTTCGACTCGGTCTCGGTCGCCACGACCTATAAGAAGAAGCTGGAGGAGAAGGGTGTCATCTTCTGCTCCATCTCCGAGGCGATCCAGAATCACCCGGAGCTGGTGAAGAAGTACCTGGGCAGCGTGGTGCCGCAGGGCGACAACTATTTCGCCTGCCTGAACTCGGCCTGCTTCACCGACGGCAGCTTCGTCTACATCCCCAAGGGCGTGCGCTGCCCCATGGAGCTGTCGACGTACTTCCGCATCAACCAGAAGAACACCGGCCAGTTCGAGCGCACGCTCATCATCGCCGACGATGACAGCTACGTCAGCTATCTGGAGGGTTGCACCGCCCCGCAGCGCGACGAGAACCAGCTGCACGCCGCCGTGGTCGAGCTGGTGGCGCTGGAGAACGCCGAGATCAAGTACTCCACGGTGCAGAACTGGTATCCGGGCGACGAGGACGGGCGCGGCGGCGTCTACAACTTCGTGACCAAGCGCGCCGCCTGCCGGGGTAACAACTCCAAGGTCATGTGGACGCAGGTGGAGACGGGCTCCGCCATCACCTGGAAGTATCCGTCCTGCATCCTGCAGGGGGACAACTCGGTGGGCGAGTTCTATTCCGTCGCCATCACCAACAACATGCAGCAGGCCGACACCGGCACCAAGATGATCCACATCGGCAAGAACACGTCGTCGAAGATCATCTCCAAGGGTATTTCCGCCGGCCGCGCCGACCAGACGTACCGCGGGCTGGTGCGCGTGCTGCCGAAGGCGGAGAACGCGCGCAACTTCACGCAGTGCGACTCCTTGCTGATCGGCAGCGACTGCGGCGCCCACACGGTGCCCTACATCGAGAGCAAGAACCCCTCGGCCAAGGTGGAGCACGAGGCGACCACCAGCCGCATCAGCGACGACCAGCTGTTCTACTGCATGCAGCGCGGGCTCAACCAGGAAGAGGCCGTCGGCCTGATCGTCAACGGCTTCTGCAAGGACGTGCTCCAGACGCTTCCCATGGAATTCGCCGTGGAAGCACAGAAGCTGGTCAACATTTCGCTCGAAGGCAGCGTCGGGTAATCACACGGACGGGAATGAAGAATATGGCTCCGCTTATCGAGATCAAGGACCTGCACGCCTCCGTCGACGGCAAGGAGATCATCAAGGGTCTCTCGCTGACCATCAACGCAGGCGAGGTTCACGCCCTGATGGGCCCCAACGGTGCGGGCAAGTCGACCCTCTCGGCCGTCGTCGCCGGGCGCGAGGGCTACGAGGTCACCGGCGGCCAGGTGCTGCTGAACGGCAAGGACATCGCCGACATGGAGGCGGACGAGCGCGCCGTCGCGGGCATCTTCCTGGCCTTCCAGTACCCGGTGGAGATCCCCGGCGTCGGCACCACGACGTTCCTCAAGGCCGCCATCAACGCCCGCCGCCGCGCCCGTGGCGAGGGCGAGATCGAGCCCATGGAGTTCCTCAAGCTGCTGCGCGCCAAGCAGAAGGAACTGGACATCCCCGACGAGATGATCAAGCGCCCGGTCAACATGGGCTATTCCGGCGGCGAGAAGAAGCGCGCCGAGACCCTGCAGATGTCCATGCTGGAGCCCGCCTTCTGCATCCTGGACGAGACGGACTCGGGCCTCGACATTGACGCGCTGAAGGTGGTGTCGGACGGCGTGAACGCCATGCGCAGCCCGGACCGGGGCTTCCTGGTCATCACCCACTACCAGCGCCTGCTCAACTACATCGTGCCCGACTACGTGCACGTTTTCGCCGGTGGCCGCATCGTCAAGTCGGGCGGCAAGGAACTGGCGCTGGAGCTGGAAGAGAAGGGCTACGCCGAGTTCACCGAGCAGGCCGCGTAAGCACACGCCGCGCGCCGCGAGGACGAAGGACGAGAGAGACATCATGGCCGAGACCAACGCCATCACCCCCGCCGCCTTGAGCGACACCCTGCCCGGCGCCGGCTCCGCCCTGCCCGGCGGCCAAATCGCCTGGGTGCGCCACGCCCGCGAGGAAGGCGCCAAGCTCTGGCAGGCCCACGGCGCGCCGACGGTGAAGGTGGAGCAGTGGAAGTACACCAACCTGCGCGAGATGCTGAAGGTGCCCTTCCGTCCGGCCCGCCCGGCGCACGAAATCGGCCTGGAGACCATTCCGGCCGGCGATGCACTGACACTGGACGCCCATGTGCTGGTCTTCGTCAACGGCCATTTCTCGGCCGAGATGTCGGACTTGGACACCCTGCCCAAGGGTGTCGCCGTGTCCACCCTCGCCACCCTGCTGGAGACCGAGCCGCACGCGGTGGAGCCCTTCATCGGGCGCCTGGCGGATGCCGCCGACCTGCCCTTCGCCGCCCTGAACCAGGGCGCGCTGGAGGACGGCTTCGTCGTGCGGGTCAAGACCGGCACGGCGCTGGAAAAGCCGCTGCACATCGTGCAGGTGAGCGCTGCGGAAGACGAGCCGACCGCCCACCAGCCGCGCAACGTGGTGGTGCTGGAGAACGGTGCGGTGGCGACCGTGCTGGAAAGCTGGATCGGCACCACCTCGGACACCCCGAGCCTGCGCAATGCGGTGACGGAAATCCATGTGGCGCAGGACGCGGTGCTCACCCATCAGATCCTCCAGAACCTGCCGGAGAGGGCCTACAACGTGGCGGCGACGGCGGTGAAGGTGGAGGCCAAGGGCGTCTACGACAGCTTCGTGCTTCAGGTGGGCGGAAAGCTCTCGCGCCACGACCTGCGGGTGGAACTGGCCGGCCGGCATGCCGAGTGCCGCCTCAACGGCGCCTACGGCGCGTCCGGCACGCAGCACATGGACACCACCAGCTTCATCGACCATGCCGTGCCCGAGTGCACGTCCAATGAAATCTACAAGGGCGTGCTGGCGGGCAAGGCCAAGGGCGTCTTCCAGGGCAAGATCCTGGTCCGCCGCGAGGCCCAGCAGACCGACGGCAACCAGCTCCACAAGGCGCTGCTGCTGGAGCGCGGGGCCGAGGTCGACACCAAGCCCGAGCTGGAAATCTACGCCGACGACGTCACGTGCAGCCACGGCGCCACCACCGGCGAACTGGACCCGGTGGCGCTGTTCTACCTGCGCTCGCGCGGGATCGACCCGGAGACGGCGCGCATGCTGCTGATCGAGGGCTTCCTGGACGACGTGGTGGAGCGCATTCCCGGCGAGGCCAACCGCGAGGCCTTCAAGGAGGTCATCCATCGCTGGCAGCGCCGCCAGGTCGACACCATCGACCCGGCGCTGGGCTGAGACAGGTTTAGGGGACGAGCAACCATGACAACTGCGAATGCAGTCGACCGTACCGAAACCGCAACGATCGCGCCCGAGGCCCCCGGCTTCGACGTGGCGGCCGTGCGTGCCGACTTCCCCATCCTGGCCCAGACCGTGCGCGGCAAGCCGCTCACCTACCTGGACAGCGGCGCCAGCGCGCAGAAGCCCAAGGCGGTGATAGACGCGATTACCAGCCTCTATACGCACGACTACGCCAACGTCCACCGCGGCGCCTACTCGCTGTCGGAGAAGTCCACCAGCCTGTACGAGGGTTCGCGCGAGATCGCCCGGCGCTTCATCAACGCCGAGAGCACCCGCGAGGTGGTCTTCACCAAGGGCGCGACGGAAGCCATCAACCTGGTCGCCAACACCTACGGTCGCAGTTTCCTGTCCGAGGGTGACGAGGTCATCATTTCGGAACTGGAACATCACTCCAACATCGTGCCGTGGCAGATGCTGCGCGACGAGAAGGGGCTGGTGCTGAAGGTCGTGCCCATCACCGACGACGGCGCCTTCGACCTGGAGGCGTTCAAGGGCCTGCTGACCGAGCGCACCAAGATCGTTTCGGTGGCGCATGTTTCCAACGTACTGGGGACCGTCCTGCCGGTGAAGGAAATCACCCAGGCCGCCCATGCCGTCGGCGCGCGGGTGCTGGTCGACGGCTGCCAAGGCGCCGTGCACATCCCCGTCGACGTGCAGGACCTGGACTGCGACTTCTATGTCTTCTCCGGTCACAAGCTGTACGGCCCCACCGGCGTGGGCATCCTGTACGGCAAGGAAGCCCTGCTCGACGCCATGCCCCCCTGGCAGGGCGGCGGCGACATGATCGCCACCGTCACCTTCGAGAAATCCACCTGGGCCGAACTGCCGGCCAAGTTCGAGGCCGGCACCCCGCCCATTTCCGCCGCCATTGCGCTGGGCGCGGCCATGGACTACGTCTCGGCCCTGGGCCTGGAAAAGATCGCCGCGCACGAGCACGCCCTGCTCAACTACGCCCAGCAGCAGCTCGCCAGCGTGGAGGGGCTGACGCTCTACGGCACCACGCCGGGCAAGTGCGCGGTGATGAGCTTCACCATGGACTGCGCCCATCCGCACGACATCGCCACCATCCTGGATCAGTCCGGCGTGTGCATCCGCGCCGGCCACCACTGTGCGCAGCCGGTGATGGAGCGCTTCGGCGTACCGGCCATGGGCCGCGCGTCGCTGGGCATGTACAACACCCGTGACGACATCGACCGGCTCATCAAGGGCCTTGGCAGCGTGCGCAAGATTTTCGGATGACCCGCGACTTCATTCTGACCCCGAACCGACCGCAGGACCCGCAGCAGGACAACGAGGCAAGCGACATGAGCGTGATGCGTCCCCCGATGATGGCTCCCGAGCCGCCGCCGCCGGAAGGCGACCTGTCGGCCGACGCCGGCGAGAAGCTGCCCGAGGGCACGCAGCCGGCCACCGACGACCAGATCGTCGAGGCCCTGCGCACCGTTTACGACCCGGAAATCCCGGTCAACATCTATGACCTGGGCCTGATCTACAACGTCGACATCAAGCCCGACGGCGACGTCTCGGTGGTCATGACCCTGACCGCCCCGGCCTGCCCCGTCGCCGGCGAGATGCCGGGCGAGGTGGCCGAGGCCGTGGCCGCCGTCGACAACGTGGGCAAGGTCCACGTCGAACTGACCTGGGAGCCGCCCTGGACGCCCGAGCGCATGAGCGACGAGGCCAAGATCGCCCTGGATATGTTCTGATTTGCGGCCCATATCGTGGGCAACGAGAGAACGAACCCTGGTTTTAGGAGAGTTGGCATGAGCGCTCCGGTCCTCACCCTGACCGACGCCGCCGCCGATCGCGTGAAGACCCTGATCGCCAAGTCGGACAAGCCCGTGGAGGGCCTGCGCGTGGGCGTCAAGACCACCGGATGTTCCGGCATGTCCTATGTGGTGGAATACGCCGAGGAGAAGAAGCCGTTCGAGGACATGATCGAAGACAAGGGTGTGAAGATCTTCATCGACCCCGCTGCCTTCATGTTTCTGCTGGGCTCCACCATGGACTACGAGGAAGGGAAACTGCGGTCCGGCTTCACCTTCACCAATCCGAACGAGACCGCGCGCTGCGGTTGCGGCGAAAGCTTCTCGGTCGGCTGAGCGGAGTCCTTTCTTCGAAGGCGCTTATGCCCTTCGGCCTATTCCCCTTTTCTTCTTGTCCCTTTATCACTACTGGTGCCCGCCTGGAAAAGGCGGGCACGAGATCGTGACGCTGTCGCGGGACAGCGGAAGAAGGGAAAGAAGATATGTCGAATGATGCGGGCGCGAGCGATCGCGCCATCCGGGCCCAGGTCCTGCTGTCCCAGAAAAAGAGCATGGGCATGGCGCTGCTGCTGACCCTGCTGTTCGGCCCGCTGGGCATGATCTATGCGACGATCCTCGGCGCGATCATCATGCTGGTCGTCACCCTCGCCGTCGGCACGTTCACCCTGGGATTCGGGCTTCTGATCACATGGCCGGTCTGCCTGATCTGGACGGCCATGTCCGTTGCGGGGCGGAACAAGTCGATCGACCGGCGGGCGCTCGCCGCCTGACGGGAATACGCGCGGGGCCGTACCGTGTGCTCGGCACACGCCTTCGGCTCCGCGGGAGCGACGCGGCCAGGGCCGGCACTCATGGGTGCCGGCCTTTTTCGTGCGCCGCTGTTGGCGGACGCGGTCAGGGATGGCATCGTGACCGAGCGGACGCAGTGCCACCCCGCGAGACGAGGCCCGCCATGCCGTCAACTTCCCGCCTCCCCACCGCCTCCCCTTCCGCGACCGACGCCGGGGCCCTGGGGCTCGACGACGCCCGTCTGTCCCTGCTGGAAACCGCCGCCCGCGCGCCCAGCGGGCACAACGCCCAGCCCTGGCGTGTCACCTTGCGGGATGCGCGGCACTGGACGCTCGACATCGCGCCGGACCGCCGCCTGCCTGCCGTGGACCCCGAGGATCGGGAGGCCGTCATTTCGCTCGGCGCCTTTCTCGAAACGCTGGAAACCGCCGCACCGGCGCTGGGGCTGGCGGTCCGCGAGGTGGAGGTCGCGCCCGGGCCCGAGGTGCGCCTTTCCGTGGTGGACGGCCCGCGCGCCGACGACCCGGCAGGCCTTGAAGCCATTTGGGCGCGGCGCACCCGGCGCCGTGGCCTGCGGCCGGACCCGCTGCCCGATGATGTGGTCGCGGACCTGCTCGACGACATGCCCGACGTGCGCTTCATCGGCCGCGGCACCCACGAGGCCGACGGGCTGGCCGAGGCGGCGGCCGAGGGCGCGCGCCACCAGACCGCCCGGGACGATGCGCAGGAGGAACTGTCGCACTGGATCCGCTGGCGCCGCTCCGAGGAAGCCCGCAGGCCCACGGGTCTGACGCCGGAGAGCATGGAGATGCCGGCGCCGCTTCGATGGCTCGCCCACGCCGTCTTCACCCCAGCGACGGTGCTGTCGTCCGGCTTCCGCAAACAGGGCACGGCGCTGGCCACCCGACAGGCGCAGGAGGGGGCCGGATGGTTCGTCGTGTTCACGCCCGATGCCTCGGCGCCCGCGCTCATCGATGCCGGGCAACGGTATCAGCGGCTTGGCCTGCGGGGCGTGCGTCACGGCATCGGCCTGCATCCCATGAGCCAGATGCTGGAGGAACCAGCCGTGCGCGATCGCGTGGCGGCCCTTCTGAAGGCGCCGCGGGACACGGTGCAGATGGTGCTGAGAACCGGGTACGCCCGCCCTGCCGCCCCTCCGCCGGGGCCGCGACTGCCCGTCCCCGCCTTCGTGCGAAGGGCGGAGTGAGTCGGCGCTGTGGCGTTGAGGAGCCCCGAGAGGGCAGTTCATGCGTGGTAAGAGTGCGAGTCCGGCTTGGATCGCAGCTCCGCGGCTGCTACGACAGTCGCGACGCGGTCACTGAAAAGTTTCAGTGCAAATGGCGCGAAAGGCGCTCTTCCTGGTGCTGCGCATCGGCGATGGCGATGGCGATCTCACGGTGGCGAACGACCGCGATGACGTCTCCGCCCATGGTGGTGACGCGGTATCCAAGGATCGCCCCGTCGGGACCGGTGGCGGGGGCGACCATGATGTCGGCGGCTGTATAGAGAACTGAGTCGAACGGCATGACACGAAACCCCAAGAACGTGACTGAGGCCTTGATAACACGGTGGGTTCCATCGCCGTGACAAAAAAGTGAGTTCATTGGGGCATTCTTTGGTCTAGGCGGTGGTTTTACCTCCTTCGATATGTCTCTACCACCGATCCAGCCTACCTCCTCTTGCTTAAACCTGACCCCTCTGCACAGGTTCTTGCACAGTTTTATCCACAGATCGCAAAATATTGGGCCGGCGGGCGCGAAAAGGGTTGTCGTAGAGCCTTGGTCGCACGCCATCCGGCGATGCGCTCCAACGCCCCGGATTAAGCCGAGTCGCACCGAAAACACCCCCGCCGGAAGCCGGCGGGGGTGTTTTGCGAGTCGCTTCGACTCGGGCAGAAGGATTGTGGCGGCTCAGGTGATGACGGTGGGCGCGTCGCGGCCGACCTTGCCGGGAATGTCGGCGATTTCCTTGGACAGGCCGATCAGGTCAGCCAGGGCCTCCTGCGTGTCACCCTCGTGCTTCGCGGGATCGGGCTCGTACCGCTCGATGTAGACCCGCAGGGTCGCGCCGGCGGTGCCCGTGCCGGACAGGCGGTAGACGATGCGCGCGCCGTCCTCGAACCCGATGCGAATGCCCTGCTTCTCGGCCACCGAGCCGTCCACCGGATCGGTGTAGGCGAAATCGTCGGCCAGCGCGACGGTGCGGCCGCCCAGCGTGGTGCCCGACAGCCCCGACAGCTTGCCGCGCAGGGCATTCATCAGGTCTTCCGCCGCCGCGCCCTCAAGGCCCTCGTAATCGTGGCGGGAATAGAACGTGCGGCCGTATTCCGCCCAGTGGGCCCGCAGGATGTCGGCGACACCCTCCTTCCGCGCGGCCAGGACGTTGAGCCACATCAGCACCGCCCACAGGCCGTCCTTCTCGCGCACGTGGTCGGAGCCCGTGCCGAAGCTCTCCTCGCCGCACAGCGTCACCTTGCCGGCGTCCAGCAGGTTGCCGAAGAACTTCCAGCCCGTCGGCGTTTCGTAGGCCGCGATGCCCATCTTTTCCGCCACCCGGTCGGCGGCGCGGCTGGTGGGCATGGAGCGCGCCACACCCGCCACGCCCTTGGCGTAGCCCGGCGCCAGATGCGCATTGGCGGTCAGGATCGCCAGGCTGTCGGACGGCGTGACGTAGGTGTGCGGCCCCAGGATCATGTTGCGGTCGCCGTCACCGTCGGACGCAGCGCCCAGGTCGGGCGCGTCGGGGCCGTACATGATCTCCACCAGTTCCTTGGCGTGGACCAGGTTGGGGTCCGGGTGACCACCGCCGAAGTCCTCCAGCGGCTCGCCGTTCATCACCGTGCCGGCCGGGGCGCCCAGGCGGTTTTCCAGGATCTCGCGGGCATAGGGACCAGTGACCGCGTGCATGGCGTCGAAGCGCATGCGGAAGCCGCCCTGGAACATCGCGCGGATGGCATCGAAGTCGAACAGCTTTTCCATCAGCGCCGCATAGTCCGCCACGGGGTCGATGACCTCCACCACCATGTCGCCGAGCGTCTGCTCGCCTGGCACGTCCAGGTCCACGTCGCCGGCGTCCAGGATGCGGTACGCGCTGATCTCCTGAGTGCGGGCGTGGATGGCGTTGGTCACCTTCTCGGGCGCCGGCCCGCCGGCGGAGACGTTGTACTTGATCCCGAAGTCCTCGTCCGGCCCGCCAGGATTGTGGCTGGCCGAGAGGACGATGCCGCCGAAGGCCTGGTGTTCGCGGATGACGCAGGACACCGCCGGCGTGGACAGGATGCCCCCCTGCCCCACCTTCGCCCGGCCGAACCCGTTGGCGGCGGCCATCTTCAGGATGGTCTGCACGGCGGTGCGGTTGTAGAAGCGGCCGTCCCCGCCGACCACCAGCGTCTTGCCCGCAAACCCCTCCAGGCTGTCGAAAATGGACTGGACGAAATTCTCCAGGTAATTCGGCTGCCGGAAGACGGACACCTTCTTGCGCAGGCCCGAGGTGCCGGGCTTCTGGCCGTCGAAGGGCGTGGTGGCGACGGTCTTGACGGACATGGAACATCCTCCACGGTCGGGGTGGATGAAGGGTGGCGCGGCGGCAGACAGCCCGCCGCCCGTTCGTTCAACGCGCGAAAAGGGGCCGCAGGACGCGGCCCCGCAAGGCAGGATCAGGCCTCGCCCTTGCGGCCGTAGGGCCAGGGGCGGCCGACGGACGAATAGGTGAAGCCGGCGTCGGCCATCATCTCGGGCTCGTAGATGTTGCGCAGGTCGACCATCACCGGCGCCGCCATCAGGCGCTTCACCCGCGCCAGGTCCAGCGAGCGGAACTCGTTCCACTCGGTCAGGATCGCCAGCACGTCGGCCCCTTCCATGGTGTCGTAGGCATTGTCGCAGTAGGTGATACCGTCCAGCAGCTTTTTCGCCTCGTCCATGCTCTCGGGGTCGAAGGCCCGCACTTCCGCGCCGGCCTCCAGAAGCGCGGGGACGATGTCCAGCGCCGGGGCGTCGCGCATGTCGTCGGTGTTGGGCTTGAAGGCCAGGCCCAGAATGGCGACCGTCTTGCCCGCGAGGCTGCCGCCGGCGGCGGCGATGATGCGCTCGGCCATGGCCTTCTTGCGCTTGGCGTTGATGTCGACCACCGTCTCGATGATGCGCAGCGGGCTGTCGAGGTCGCGTGCGGTGCGCACCAGGGCCAGCGTGTCCTTGGGGAAGCACGATCCGCCGTAGCCCGGGCCGGGGTGCAGGAACTTGCGCCCGATGCGGTTGTCCAGACCGATGCCCTTGGCGACGTCGTGGACGTCGGCGCCGGCCTTCTCGCACAGATCGGCGACCTCGTTGATGAAGGTGATCTTCGCCGCCAGGAAGGTATTGGCGGCGTATTTGATCATCTCCGACGTTTCCAGGTTGGTGAACAGGATCGGCGT
>NZ_ANHY01000008.1 GCF_000315795.1 Caenispirillum salinarum AK4 | reverse complement strand
AGCGCGAGGCCGAGGCCTCGAAGAATTCCGTCCCGCCTGACTGGCTGACCGGAGGTTTCCGTTCAACCCGGCCCGTCGGGGAGGCCGTCTTTTAGAGAAGCGAGAGATCGTCGTCAACCTCTTTTTTCTCTTTTCTCTCCGCCGCTTCACCCGGGCCCGAAGGCCGTCGGCTCCGCCGCGGAAGGCCGGGTTTCTATCGAACCACCCGGACCCTGTCAACCGGAATTTTCGGCCCGCCGTGGCGGCCGACCCGAAGGCCGAAGAAGACACCAATGCACCGCGTGCAGTTGCCTGTCACGAGGCGGTGGGGCCGTTGTTCCGGAAGCCGGAGGCGGAGATGACCGCCGCCGGAAGACGCAATATAGGCGGACCGCCGAACCGCCGCAAGGGAAAAATGCGATACAAAAACCGCGCGCCTGTCCGGGGCCGGTCGGACCGGGCTCACCCCTCGGGGAAGGCCGTCTTGCAGTATTGGCCGAGCGCCTCCAGACGCCCGCACAGGACCTCGGCCTGCTGGGCGGATGAGACGGGGCCGGCATTGAGCCGCCAGTAGGTGCCCTTCCCGGGTCCCAGGTCGACACGCCCCAGCTGAGCCTCCAGACCGGACAGCACCTCGGGGTAGCGCCGGCGCAAGGCGGTCCAACCCTCCCGGGCCTGCTCGGCATCGCGATAGGACGCGAGATGCAGCACCACGCCGCCGCCCGGGGCGGGAGCGCCATTCGCATCGTTCGTGGCTGCGGCGCGTGGCGGAGTCGCGGCGTCCGTCCCGGGGGAGACGGGATTTAGGGTCACCGTCGGCTCCTGCCCCATCATGCGGCCCCGGGCATCGGGGCCGGCACGACGGGCCGCCAGGGCCTCGGCATCCCCTTGCGGAACCAGCACCCGGCCGGCGGGATCAGCGGCCCGCGCCGGACGCGACGGCGGCGGCGTCGGCGCGGCAGCCGCCCGGCGATCGGGCGTATTGCCGTTGATGAGCGTTTCGCGGTCGGCAGCCCCGGCACCGTTGCGCGAGACGGTGCGTGCCTGCGACTCGAGCGCCTTGCGCTCGCGGGCGTACTCGGTGGCCGAGATCACGCCGAGGTCGCGCAGCCGCTGGAGCGCATCCGCCCGCTCTGCCGCGTCGGCCATGGAAAGCGGCGGCGCCGGCGGCGGTGCGGTGGTCACCGGGTCGGCGGGCAGAATGGCGTCCAGAATGGCGCGGCGCTCCGCCGCGTGCTCCTCGGGCGTGAGCGCGCCGGCGGCGAGGGTGCGGCGCAATGCCTCCAGCCGCATCATCACCTGCTCGGCGGTGGGGACCGCCTGCCCCAGCCCCTCGGCCGGGCGGGCGTCGGTGCTGTAGGGCAGGAGCGCGCCGATGTTGGCCGCGCGGCGCCGGGCGTATTCCGATTCGCTGACGAGGTCCTGCTGCAGCAGCTTCTCCAGCACGCGGAAGCGCTCGGCCGCGTTGAGCAGGGCGATCCCCGACAAGGGCGGCGCCTGCCGCTCCACCAGGTCGGAGGCGGGTGGCGCGAGGTCCGGAGCCCCAGCGGCATCCGGACCCGTCAACAGCCCGGCCGTGGCGGGCGCCCCGGCGCTGCCGGTTGAGGCGGCGGGCGCCGGCGGCTCGACGGGCATGAGCGGAGTGGCCGGGCGCACGCCGAGCGTCTCCAGGCGGGCGCGGGCCAACGCGGCGATGCTGCGGTCGTCCTGGCGCGCGCCGGTCCAGCCGCCGCCGATCATGGCCTGTTCGGCTGCCGGCATGGCCGCAAGCCGCTGATAGAGGGCGCGGGCCTGGTCGGTGGCATCGGTGTATTCCAGGGCGACGCCTTGCGCGAACAGGGCGCGGGCGTTGTCGGCATCGCGTTCAAGGGCCTGGGCGGCGCGGCGGGCCGCCGCCGGATAGTCGCCACGCGCGAGGGCCGCGTAGGCCAGATCCGTATAGTCGGCGCGGGGGCCGATCAGGCTGTCGAAGGGCGATACACCGTCCTTCTCGGCACAGGCGGACAGGGTGGCCACCACCGCCAAGTGCACCAGAACTCGTTTCAGACACGTCACCCGCATATCCCCCGCGTGCCGAGTCGCGGGCGGGCCGCCGCGCGACGACGATCCTTCGGACCGAGGGGCGCGCTGCCACCCCCATCGAAAGTCGTGGATACCCTACCCACCCCCATCTTTCGATGCAAGCATCCCACCATTCCGAAAATTTCGATGAACCCCGGGAACTTCGGGTTACACTCCCGCTCGCTCTCGGGGAGCCTGCGGCGGGGGCGGATCGTTCGAAGGGGGTAGGACACAGCCGCGCCGCGACGGGACCACAGCGTCAAGGAGGCAAGGCCTGCCAATGGTCGACGACAACACCGAGATCGAATTGAAGCTGGAAGTGGCCGAACCCGATCTGGAGCGGCTGCGGCGGCATCCGCTTCTCAAGGAGACCAGGAAGGGGCGGGCCACCAGCAAGACGCTCAAGTCCGTCTACTACGACACTCCCGACTTCCTGCTGTTCGATGGCGGCGCGTCGCTGCGGGTGCGCCACTCGGGAAAGCGCCGCATTCAGAACGTCAAGGCCCGCGGCGGCAACGGCGGCGCCGGGCTGTTCTCCCGCAAGGAGTGGGAACGCGACATCGACGGCGACACCCCCGATACCGATGCCATCATGGAAACGGGCCTGGCCGACGTGTTCTCGCGCCCCGGCGTGCTGGACGAGTTGAAGCCGCTGTTCACCACCGACTTCAAGCGCACGGAATACACGCTGGGCAACGGCACCTGGCAGGTGGCGCTGACGCTGGACAAGGGCGCGGTGGTCACCGACACGGGCTCAGTGCCGCTGTGCGAGGTGGAGCTTGAACTGATGCACGGCGACCCGGCCCACCTGTTCGAGATCGCCCGCACGCTGCACGAGGCCGCGCCCATGCGGCTCAGCACCCGCTCCAAGTCCGAGCGCGGCTACGCCCTGGTGGGCGGCCTGGACCGCGTGCCGGTGAAGGCGCCGGAGGCTCCGGTCACCGCGGACATGTCGGTCGCCGAGGCGATCCAGACCATCTGCCGCTCGTGCCAGCGCCACCTGCTGCAGAACGAGGCGCCCCTGCGCGAGTTGCGCGATGCCGAAGCCGTCCACCAGATGCGCGTCGCCCTGCGGCGCCTGCGCAGCGCGCTGTCGGTGTTCAAGGACGTGGTCGGCGGCCCGGAGACCGAGGACCTGAAGGTTGAACTGAAATGGCTGACGGGCGAGCTGGGCCCGGCGCGCGACACCGACGTGTTCATTGACGAGATTCTCGGCCCCGTCCGCTCCGCCCATCCCGACGAGGACGGGCTGACGGCGCTGATCGGGCGGTTCCAGCGCCGCAACAAGGACCACTACCGCAAGGCGCTGGCGGCGCTGGACGACCGCCGCTACACCGGGCTCATGCTGCAGATCGGCGCCTGGATCGAGGGCGGTGCCTGGCTGCGGCCCCAGGACCCGGCGATGCGGGACCTGCTCGACACGCCCTGCGGCGGCTACGCGGCCAAGGTTCTCCAGGGGCGGCACAAGAAGGTGCTCAAGCGCGGCAAGCGGTTCAACGAGCTGGACGCCCCCCAGCGCCACCGCCTGCGGGTGCAGATCAAGAAGCTGCGCTATGCGTCGGAATTCTTCGGCGACGTCTGGGGCGAGAAGAAGGTGAAGGGCTACGTCAAGGCGCTGAAGGCCCTGCAGGACGACCTGGGGGACCTGAACGACATCGCCGTCGCCCACGACCTGCTGCACGAGATCGTCGGCAAGGATGGCGCCGAGAATCGCGAGGTATGGTCGGCAGGCCTGACTGCCGGCTGGCACGACGCGCGCCAGGCCGCCCTCATGGACTCCGCACGGTCGGCATGGAAGGCATTCGCCGGCACCGACGTCTTCTGGCCCAAGCCGAAGAAAGCGGCCGCGAAAGCGGAAAAGGCGGCCCGTCAGGCGGCGCGGGGGCGGTAGTACCCGCCGCCTGGGCGCGCCCGTGCCGCCGACAGTGGATCAGGCCCCGGCCGGACCGCGGTCGTCCCGCTGATCGTCGTTGGTCCGCTGACCGCCCTCGCTCCGCTGATCGTCCTCGCTCCGGGGGACGGCGGCGCCCGGCCCGGCGCGGTCCGCCAGCCGCTTGCCGCTCAGGTCGCGGTCGGCGCGGGCACGCTCGGCGTCGGTGGCGCGGCGCTCGGCTTTGGTACGGCCGTGCTTGCGGCGGTTGTCGGCCGCCTGCTGCTCCTTCTCCGCCCGGGCGCGTTGCTTGCGGGCGTGGCGGAGGTTGATGATCTCGGCCATGCAGAATACGTCCTTTCCGTCTGCCGGCATGACGCCGCGCGGCGGCGTTCGGTGTGCATCACGATGTGGCACGGCGGCGGCGACGGCTCAAGCCTTCCGCCGGGCTGCCCCGATCTTTTCACGATGTTGCCCCTGGGCGGCCCGGAACGGTCCGCAGTATGGTGGCCGCCGCCGCCCCCGCCGCGCCTGAAGAAGGAGCCCCCGTTGCGCGCCACCATCATCGCCCTGTTCGCGCTCGCCTTGCCCGCGCTGGCCGCCGTGCCCGCGGCAGCCCAGGGGCAGCCCGTGCCGCCGCGTCCCGACGTCAAGCCGGACCCGCTGGCGCCGGATGCGCCCGTGCGCGAGCCCGTCATTCCCGGCGGGATCAATACCGAGGTGCCGCCGCGCGTGATCAAGGACGACAAGGGCATCCTGACCTTCCAGCTGGAGAACGACCTGTTCACCGGCACCGACCGGCACTACACCAACGGCGTTCGCCTGTCCTACCTGTCGGCAGAGAACGCGGTGCCCGACTGGGTGGAGAACGCCGCCCGGCCGCTGCCCTTCTTCGCCGACGAGGGCAACCTGCGCGTCTCGTACGCGCTGGGCCAGACCATGTTCACGCCCGAGGACATCACCGTCGCCGGCCCTCAGCCCGACGAACGGCCATGGGCCGGGTTCACCTGGGGCACCATCGGCCTGACCAACGACGCCGGTTCGCGGCTGGACAACCTGGAACTTATCCTGGGCATCGTGGGGCCGGCCTCGCAGGCGGACGACACGCAGGAGTTCGTCCACGACCTCATCGACACCACCGACCCCAATGGCTGGGACAACCAGTTGCACAACGAGCCCATCGTGAACCTGTCCTACAAGCGCACCTGGCGGGGCTGGGTGGAGTCCGAGGCCCTGGGGCTGGAGGTGGACGCCGCGCCTTACGTGGGCGGCGCGCTGGGCAACGCCTTCACCCACGGCAACGTCGGCCTGACCCTGCGCTTCGGCGACGACCTGCCGGCGGACTACGGACCGCCGCGCATCCGGCCGACCCTGCCCGGATCGGACTTCTTCGTGCCGCAGCAGGATTTCGGGTGGTACGTCTTCGCCGGCGTCGACGGGCGTCTCGTGGCGCGCAACATCTTTCTGGACGGCAACACCTTCCGCGATAGCGCCAGCGTCGAAAAGAACGTGGTTGTGGGCGAACTTCAGGCGGGGGTCGCTGTGACCATCGGCGAGGTCCGCCTGGCGTACACGCATGTGGTCCGCTCCCGCGAATACGAGGGCCAGGACGACCTGGACCGCTTCGGGGCACTCAGCGTCTCCCTGCGCTTCTAGCGTGGGATGTGAGAAAAACTTTCTTCGCGCGCATAATTCCGTGTGACAACAACGGTGGTCGGCCGTTATAATGGCGCGCCTGCATCGAGAGCGGCGTAAGCGCTTGGATCAGGCCGGATGCCAAGGGGCGTGGCAAGGGATTCCGCTTTTTCCCACTTGCCAACCGGCGCCGCTTCCTCCAGTTTCGGAGTTGTCGAAACGGCCCTGTTCTTCAACAGTTTAGCGACGTTTTCCCGGACCTGCGCCGCGCCATGTGCCAGTGCCGACCCACGGAAAACGAGAAAGCGACCGGCACGAAAACGAGGGCACCCCCCTTTCCCCAATGCCCTTTCGCCGGTCGTCGGGCCGCCGGGATCCCCAACCCGGCGGCCCTCCCCCATCCAGCCGGTGCCCGTCCCGCGGGCCAGCCGCATGTGCGGCGGTCCTCGACGGCGACTCCGCGATCCCGTAAAAGGTGATCGTGTCCCACGAACGCCGGAGCCGGATCGACCATGCCTTGCCTTCCGCGCCCCTTCCTGCTTGCCGCCGCCCTGGTGCTGACGCTCGGCCTGGCCTCCTGCGGCGGCGGCCGGCCGGCCGCGCCACCGGCGCCGACTGCGGTGTCGGGCCTGCCGACCGAGGGACCGGCCTGTGTGGTGAACCTCGTCGCCGCCAACGTCGCCTTTGACCGCGTCACCGACTTCCGCAACCAGCGCGGCTGCGGCATCACCACGGCAGTCTCGCTCTACGAAGGTGCGGCGGTGCCGCTGAACCGGCCGGTGAAGGTGAGTTGCGGACTGGCGGCGGCGGTTCTGGCGTGGGAGACGCAGGTGCTGCACCCGCTGGCGCAGCGTGTCGTCGGCCAGCCGCTGGTGAAGGTCCACCACGTTGGCGGCTACGTCTGCCGCGGCCGCACCTCCGACCGCTCGCGGCTGTCGGAACACGCGCACGGCCGCGCGATCGACGTCATCGCCTTCGAATTCGCCGACGGCCGCATCGCGCGCGTCGCCGAGCACTGGGACGACAGGGGGCCGCTGGGCCGCTTCCTGCGCGAGGCGAGCCAGGGAGCCTGCGGCGTCTTTCAGGTGGTGTTGAGCCCCAACGCCGATGCCGCCCATCGCGACCACCTGCACCTGGACGTCGGGCCCTGGAAGCTCTGCCAGGGATGACCCAAAGGAAAGGCCCGCACCATGCCGGAGCGAGCCCTTTCTCGGCTGATCACGGGTCAGCGGCGCGGCGCCGCCCTCACCCCCTTTCGCGGGAGAGGTTGCGCTTGTTCATGCGGCGCGCCAGCATGTCGCCGGCCGTCTGCACCGCCTGCACCATGACGATCAGCACCACCACGACGGCGATCATCACTTCGGGCTGGAAACGCTGGTAGCCATAGCGGATGCCCAGGTCGCCCAGGCCGCCGCCGCCGACCGCGCCCGCCATGGCTGAATAGCCGATCAGGCTGACCAGCGTGATGGTCAGGCCCGCCACGATGCCCGGCCAGGCCTCGGGCAGCAGCACCTTGCGGATGATCTGCAAGGGACTCGCGCCCATGGACTGGGCGGCCTCGATCAGTCCGGCATCCACCTCGCGCAGGGCCGTTTCCACCAGCCGCGCGGCGAAGGGTATGGCGGCCAGGCTCAGCGGCACGATGGCCGCCGCCGTGCCGATGGAGGTGCCGACGATCATGCGGGTCAGCGGGATGATCGCCACCATCAGGATGATGAAGGGCGTGGAGCGCGCTGCGTTCACAATGGCGCCCAGCACCCGGTTCACCACCAGGTTCTGCACGACGTGGCCGCGATCGGTGACCACCAGGATCACCCCCAGCGGAATGCCGAACACGGCCGCCAGCGCGCCCGAGACGCCGACCATGACGGCTGTTTCCTTCAGCGCCTCAAGCAGCAGCGCGATGATCTGCGGTGACATGACCGATGATCTCCCCTTTCAGGCCGATGGCGTGCAGGTACTCCAGCGCGTCCGCCATGGCGGCGGCGCCGTTGAGCACCTCAACGGTGAGCACGCCGAAGGGCTTGCCCTGGATGTAGTCGATGGAGCCGTGCAGGATGTTCGCCAGCAGGCCCTCGGCCATCAGCTCGCCCAGGATGGGGCGGTTGGCGGCCGGGCCGGTGAAGGTGATGCGCAACAGCGGGTTGGCGCCCTCCGCCACCGGCACGCCGTCCTCGTCCACGGCGGGGGCCTCCACCAGGCGGGCGGCGACGGGAGCCGGCAGGTCGTGGTTGAGCAGGTCGCCGACGAAGCTTCGCGCCACGGCGCTGGCCGGGGCGGTGAACACGTCGAAGACGCTGCCCTCCTCCACCACGCGGCCCTGATCCAGCACCACCACACGGTCGGCGATCTCCTTCACCACGGCCATCTCGTGGGTGATGAGCACGATGGTCAGGCCGAGGCGCGCGTTGATGTCCTTGAGCAGCGCCAGGATGGACTGGGTGGTCTCGGGGTCGAGCGCGCTGGTCGCCTCGTCGCACAGCAGCACCGCCGGATCGTTGGCCAGCGCGCGGGCGATGCCGACGCGCTGCTTCTGACCGCCCGAAAGCTGGGCGGGATACTGGCCGGCCTTGTCGCCCAGACCGACCATCTCCAGCAGCGGCCCGACGGTTTCGCGGATGTGGGCGGGGTCGCGGCCGGCGATCTCCAGCGGCAGGGCCACGTTGTCGTAGACCGTGCGCGCGCTCAGCAGGTTGAAGTGCTGGAACACCATGCCGATCTGATGCCGCGCGCCCCGCAGGGCCTTTTCCGACAGCGCCGTCATGTCCTGCCCGGCGACCACCACGCGGCCGGCGGTCGGGCGCTCAAGCATGTTCATGCAGCGCACCAGCGTCGACTTGCCGGCACCGGATCGGCCGATGATCCCGAAAATCTCGCCCTGGCGGACCGACAGAGAAATATCGTCCAGCACGGTGGCCGGACCGGATCGGGCGCGGAAGGTCTTGCGGATGCCCTCCAGGCGGATCACCGGCTCGTCCGCCGCGGCCGTGCCCTTCTGCGGGTCCGTGTCCTGTCGCGGTTGGCTCACGGAACTGTCCTCCCTGCACGGCGCACGGCCCTGAGCCCGGGTACGCCGACAAACTACATGCACTGCATCGAGAATGAGCCCCCAACAACAGTCGAATCCGTGTTGTTTGGCGGCCAAGGCGGCACCATAGCCGAGCCGCCGCCACGGGGCAAGATGACCGCTGTGCATGGCCGATCCGCGCCGGCGATGATCCGGAGCCTCGGGCGGGGCGTTGAAAGACCAATGCAACGCCGACAGGAGGACGCCGCCCATGCCGGCCCAGATCATCGACCTGACGTCCGTGCGCCTTGTCCGCGACCTCGACGCCATCAACGCCCGTGCCCGCCATCTGAGGACCCTGGCGGACCGTCAACTCGCAGCCTGCGCGCGCGCCGCCCTGGGCCTGGCGGAGTTGCGCACGGGCCTGCACCGCTTCTCGGACCGCCTGGACCACCACCGCCGCCGCTGCGAAGCCTCGGCCGCCGACCTGCGCCGCGCCACCGACGCCCTGGAGAGCGACGACATCGACCGCATGATCGAGGCCCGCGACACGCTCGCCGACCGCATGGGCTCCCGGGGCCATCAGGCCTGCCGCCAGTGGCCGGCGGTCCCCCGCCGACGCCGCTGAGCCTGCCGGAACGGCCCTTTCCCACCGTCAGCGGCCCTGCTACGGTCCCGCCCTTCCGCCGGCGCGCCGGTGGCACCAAGACCAAGATCAAGAGAAACGTCAGGACCTTTCCCGATGAGCACCCCCGACCGGACGGCGCCCGCCGCCCCGGAAACCGTTACCCTGTTCCGCAATGGCTATCCCGAGAGCCACCACCGCGTCAGCGCCGTTGTCGCCGATGCCGCCGGCCGCGTCCTGCATGCCTGGGGCGATGCCGACGCCACCGTCTTCCCGCGCTCGGCGCTCAAGCCCCTGCAGGCCCTGCCGCTGCTGGAAAGCGGCGCCGCCGACGCCTTCGCCGTGAGCGACGAGGAACTGGCGCTTGCCATCGCCTCGCACAACGGCCTGCCCATGCATGTGGAGCGGGTGGCGGCGTGGCTTGCGCGGCTCGGGCTGTCGACGGACGACCTTGAGTGCGGCGCCCATCCGCCTTTCGACGCGGGCGCGACCAAGAGCCTCTACCACGACCACGCCGAGCCCAACCCGCTGCACAACAACTGCTCGGGCAAACACACCGGCATGCTGGCGACCTGCCTGCACCTGGGCCTGCCCACCGCCGGCTATTCCCGCCCTGAACATCCGTTGCAGCAGCGCATCCTGGAAGTCTACGCCGAGACGACCGGCACGCCGGCGGCCGCCATGCCGCAGGGCATCGACGGCTGCTCCCTGCCCGCCGCCGCCATGCCGCTGGCCGGCCTGGCACGCGCTATGGCCCGGTTCGCCGCGCCAGACGACCATTTCGCCGCCGACCGCGCCGCTGCTGCCCGCCGCATCTGCCGTGCCTGGGCGACCCATCCCGAGCTTGTCGCCGGCCCGTCCACCTTCAACACCGACGCCATGACCCTCACCGGGGGGCGTGCCTTGCTGAAGCGCGGCGCCCAGGGGGTCTACGGCGGCCTCGTGCCGGACCTGGGGCTGGGGCTCGCGATCAAGGCCGAAAGCGGGAGTTCGATCGCCGCCGACGCCATGACGGCGGTGGTGCTCCGCGTTCTGGGGGTGGCCGACGAGACCATTTGGCGGCGCATGACCGATCTGCCATACTTCAAGGAGACGAGTTGGCGCGGCCTGCCCGCCGGCGAATATCGGCCGGTGGAGGGTTGGCCGGGCTGACACGGGACGCCCCCGGCACGCTCGTGCGATCCCAAGGGGGTGACGGGGGGTACCCAGATGTCGGACTCAACGGTTCCGCCCCGGGCGGACAACCCTTCCGTTGCATCGGCCGAAGACGACGATCCCGTTTTCGAACTGGACGCGCACGGCCTCGCCCGCGCGCGCAACAGCGCCGCGTGCCGCCTGCTGGGCGGGGCGGCAGCATCGCCCCTTGCCGACCACCTGATGCCCGCAGACCGTGCCGCCGCCGCAGCCGCGCTTCCCGTCGGTCTTCCCGCCGATGTCCGGTTCTCGGCCGAGCCGCGCCGCTGGTGGTGGATGCGTCCGCGCCGCACACCGGAGGAAGACGGCAGCCGCCTGGTGGTCGCGGTCGAGGTCACCACCCGTCGCGACGCCGAGGCCGCCGCGCGCCAGGGCGCCATAGACCTGGTGCTGTCGGCGCTGGACGAGATCCGGGACGCCTTCGTCATTTATGACCGCGACGGCCGCCTGACCGTCTGCAACCGGCGCTTCCGCGACCTCTACGGCTATAGCGAGGACGAGGCGGCGCCCGGCGTCCACTTCCGCACCCTTGGCGAGATCGACATGATGCGCGGCAGCGTCGTGACGCCCGAAGGGGCCGACGCCGAGGCCTACCTCGCCCGCAAGGCCGAATACCGCCGGACCCTCAAGGGCACCTTCGAGGTTCAGCTCAAGAACGGGCGCTGGCTGGAAACCCGCGACCGACGCACCGCGGACGGCGGCTTTGTCTCCATCCAGACCGACATCACCAAGCGCCGCGCCGCCGAATCCGCCCTGGTCGCCGCCAAGGAGCGGGCCGAGGAGGCCCTGGCCGAGGTGGGGTCGGTCAATGCGCAGCTGGAGCAGTTCGCCTACGTCGCCAGCCACGACCTGCGCGAGCCCCTGCGCATGGTCACCGCCTATCTGGACCTGCTGGAGCGCCGCTGCGCCGATCTGCTGAACGCGGACGGACGCGAATTCATCGCTCATGCCCGCGGCGGGGCCAAGCGCATGGACGCGCTGATCCTGGACCTGCTGGCCTACACCCGCGTCGGCCGCAGCGGCCAGGCGGATGGCCCCGTCGACGCCGGCACCCTGCTTGCGGCCGTGCGCGCGAACCTGGACCTCGCAGTGAGCGAAAGCGGCGCCACCATCCGCCTGCCCGACTCGCCGCCGCCGGTGACGGGCTGCGAGCCCGAGTTGACCAGCCTGTTCCAGAACCTGATCGGCAATGCGCTCAAGTATCGCCACGCCGACCGCGCGCCGGTGGTGACCGTCACCGCCGAGGCCGATGCAGCGGCCGGCCGCGTGTGGTTCGCGGTCGCCGACAACGGCATCGGCATCGCGCCGGAGTACCACGACCGCATCTTCCAGCTGTTCCAGCGCCTCCACCCGCGCGAGGCCTACTCGGGCACCGGCATGGGACTGGCGCTCTGCCGCAAGATCGTAGAGCGCCACGGCGGCCAAATCGGTCTGGCTTCGCAGGCAGGCGAGGGCAGCACATTCCGCTTCGACCTGCCCCTGGCCCGCTGACCACTCCGCCCGCGCGCCCGTTGGCGGATGGCGCGCATGCATTCCGCCCGGAACGACCTGTTCGCGACAAAAAAAGAGCCGTGGCGAAAGCCACGGCCCAAGTCTAGGGAGGAAACGTCCAAGAAAGGCAGACGGTTGGACTGTCAAAGACCGTCCGGTTGCTGCAATGCAAAAACTAACGGTCCGGCCGCCGTCGCGCAAGCCTAAAAAATGGGCGTGACTTAAAACTGGTCAGTGAGACAGCAGGAAATTCGAATTTTTCCTTTTAAAACATAATCTTGACGAGCGTTCCCGCGAACGCGAAGCCGCCATGACCCTGACGCATGGCTTGCTGGCACAGCCGTTGCGCAAACGTTTGCGCCGGGGGTTTCGGCTGCCGCCGTCCACATTCGGCGCCGGAAAGGTGGCACGAGGGGTGCATCGCCCTACCTCAAACGGCATCATTTGCCGCGTCTCTGTTTCGTCCATGGGTGCCCGATCGATCATGGCTGCTCTGCTGCCCCGCATCGTTGCCGCTCTTGTTCTCGCCGCCGCGGTCGCGCTCGTGCCCGGGCAGGCGCCTCTGGCCGCACCCGCCGGGCTGGGGGCCGACCTCTGCCGCGCCGCCACAACGCGGGAGGAAACCCGCGCCACCATGCCCGACAACCTGCTCACGGCGATTTCGCTGGTGGAGTCGGGCCGATGGGACAAGGCACGCCAGGCAAGAGTTGCCTGGCCCTGGACCGTCATGGCCGAGGGGCGGGGGCGCTATCTGCCCAGCAAGCAGGCGGCCATCACCGAGGTGAAGCAGCTTCAGGCGCGCGGCGTGCGCAACATCGACGTGGGCTGCATGCAGGTGAACCTGCACTGGCACGGCGATGCCTTCGGCAGCCTGGAGGAAGCCCTGGACCCCGCCGCCAACGCCGCCTACGCGGCCCAGTTCCTGACGGAACTGCATGCCGAAACCAGCGATTGGGACGTCGCCGCCGCCTGGTACCACTCCCGCACGCCCGAGCGGGCCGACTACTACAGCGGCAAGGTCCAGGTGGCCCTGGCGGAACTGGAAGGATCGCCCGCCGGCGCCGGTGCGGGGGCTGTCAGCGGTCTTCAGTCCGCCCCGGCGCGTCCCGATCCGGTGCGCCTGCGCGTGCTGGCCATCCGCAAGCAGATCGAGGAGCGCCGCCAGGAACTGGCCGAGGAGCGCGAGCGCGCCCGCCGCATCACCGAGGCCCGCCGCGCCACCGCCAAGGCCTTTGCCGAGGACTGGCGCCGGCGGAAGATGGAAGAATACCTCCACGACGAGGCCGAAGAGGCCGTGGACGCCATTCTCCAGCGCCTGTGAGGCACGCTCAGCCCGCCGTTTCCAATCCTGCCGCAGCGCGCAGCCCGGCCACAGCCGCCGGGGCAGCCTGATACCCGCCTGTTCGCCTGTTCGTTGCTATCCCCTTCGATAAAACCCGTTTTCCGGGTCCGACAGGGTGTTCATTCGCGCCGCATCTTGCTACGGTTAAAGGGAGTTGGCTTCACCGCTTTGATTCTGTTCACGAACCGGACAGCATCTTCAGGCATTGGCTGTCCGGGAGCCGGATCGGTTACCCCCTTCGAGGTAGAAGGGCCCGCAACCGCCGGAACAGGGAAGGACAAACGGATGCCAAGCGACCTGCCCCGGCCCACGCAACTGGGCCTCAAGGCCATCGTCTACGACCTGGACGGCGTGGTCACCCGCACCGCCGACCTGCACGCCGCGGCGTGGAAGGATCTGTTCGACGCCTACCTCAAGGACCGCGCCGCGCGCACGGGCGAGCCGTTCCAGCCCTTCGACATCGCCACCGACTACATGACCTATGTGGACGGCAAGCCGCGCTACGACGGCGTGCGGTCGTTCCTGGAGTCGCGCGGCATCGCCCTGCCCTTCGGCGCCCCCGGCGACGGCCCCGAGCAGGAAACCGTCTGCGGCCTGGGCAACCGCAAGAACGCCCTGTTCCGCAAGGTGGTGGAGGAGAACGGCGTCACGGTCTTCCCCGGCGCGCGGCGCTTCATCGAGGACACGCGCGCCGCCGGCATTCGCGCCGCCCTGTGCTCCTCGTCCAAGAACGCCCGGCTGATCCTGGAGCAGGCGGGCATGCTGGACCTGTTCGACTACATCATGGACGGCATCGTCGCCGCCGAGATGGAACTTCCCGGCAAACCCAAGCCCGACACCTTCATCGAGGCCGCTCGCCAGGTCGACGCCACCCCCGCCGACTCGGCCATCGTCGAGGATGCGACGGTCGGCGTGGAGGCCGGCCGCGCCGGCGGCTTCGCCCTGACCATCGGCATCGACCGCGGCGCCGGCGCCGACATCCTGCGCGAGCACGGCGCCGACGTGGTCGTCTCTGACCTGGGAGATTTCGAGCGTGTCTGACGAAACCGCCTTCACCCACAAGCCCGTCTCCGAGGTGCCCCACGCACTGAGCGATTTCGACGCCGTGCGCCGGGCGCTGGGCGGCCGCAAGCCGGCGCTGTTCCTGGACTACGACGGCACCCTGACCGGCATCGTCCCGCGTCCCGAGGACGCCGTGCTGACCGACGACGCCCGCGCCATCGTCAAGCGCGTGGCCGACGCCCTTCCCACGGCCGTCGTCTCGGGCCGCGACCGGCCCGACGTGGAGGCGCTGGTGGGCATCGACGGCCTGATCTACGCCGGCAGCCACGGCTTCGACGTGGAACTGCCCGAAGGCGGCCATCTGGAGCCGCCGGTGGCGGGCGACTGGACGGAAACGCTGGACGCCTGCGAGGCCCGCCTTCACGAGGGCCTGGACCCCATCAAGGGTGCGCTGGTGGAGCGCAAGAAGTTCTCCATCGCCGCCCACTACCGCCTGGTCTCGGACGCCGACTATCCGAAGTTCCGCGAGGTGCTGGACCGGGTGGAAGAAAGCTTCCCCGACCTCAAGGAAAAGACCGGCAAGAAGGTCTTCGAACTCCAGCCCAACATCGACTGGCACAAGGGCAAATGCGTGCTGTGGCTCATGCGCGCGCTCAAGCTGGACCGCCCGGACGTGGCGCCGATCTTCCTGGGCGACGACGTCACGGACGAAGACGCCTTCCGCGCCCTGCAGACGGTCGGGGGCGGCTTCGGCGTGGTCGTCAGCGAGCCCGAGGACGACGCCACCGACCGCCGCACCGCCGCCGCCTTCCGCGTTTCCGACCCGAAAGAGGTGCTGATGCTGCTGCAGCGGCTGGCGGGGGAATAGGCCGGCCGCGGCAAGATACGAACGAGAGACCGAAGACGAAGACACCGAGAAGCAGGGCGCCGGCGCCGCATCGCACGGCCCGCGCCACCGCGAGGGAAAGAGAGGAGACCCGCCCATGCCGCAATGGACGCTCGCCTACGACGCCTTCAAGCCCGAACAGCAGGGCCTGCGCGAGGCCCTGTGTGCGGTGGGCAACGGCTATTTCGTCACGCGCGGCGCCTTCCCCTGGTCGGCGGCGGACGAGATCCATTATCCCGGCACCTACCTCGCGGGCGGCTACAACCGGCTCGTCACGCCCATCGCCGGCCGCGACATCGTCAACGAGGATCTGGTCAACATTCCCAACTGGGCCTACCTGACCTTCCGCATCGACGGCGGCGACTGGTTCAACGTCATGGCCGGCGAGATCCTCGCCTTTCGGCAGGAGCTGGACCTGCACGCCGGAATCCTTGCCGTGCACCTGACGCTAAAGGACAAGCAGAACCGCGAGACCGAGGTCACGGCGCGCCGCTTCGTCCACATGGAATATCCGCACCTGGCGGCACAGGAGCTGACCATCCAGCCGCGCAACTGGTCGGGTTCGGTGGAGGTTCTGTCGGCACTGGACGGGCGCGTCATCAACAGCGGCGTCAAGCGCTATGGCCAGCTTGCCAACAGCCACCTGGACCCGCTGGAGGCCGCCCCCTTCATCGGCGAGGAAAGCGGCGAGGAGATGCTGGCGCTGGTCACCCAGACCAACCAGAGCAAACTGCGCATCGGCCAGGCCGCCCGCACACGCCTCGTGCGCAAGGGCCAGCGGCTGGACGCGCCGCACCGCATCGAGCGCGAGTTGGCCTGCGTCTCGCAGGTGTTCCAGGCCGACTGCGGCCCCGAGGACCCGCTGACGGTGGAGAAGGTGGCGTCCGTCTTCACCGGCCGCGACGTCGCCATCAGCGAGCCCGGCCTGGCCGCCCGCGAGTCCATCGACGGCGCCCCCATCCTGGGCGACCTGGAGGCGACCCACCGCCGCGCCTGGGACCGCCTGTGGCGGCGCTGCGACATCCAGGTCAACGGTGCCGACCGCACCCAGATGATCCTGCGGCTGCACATCTTCCACCTGCTGCAGACGCTGTCGCCCAACAGCATCGACCTGGACGTCGGCGTGCCGGCGCGCGGCTGGCACGGCGAGGCCTATCGCGGCCACGTCTTCTGGGACGAGATGTTCATCCTGCCGTTCCTGAAATTCCGGCTGCCCGCCATCGGCAAGGCCATGATCCGCTACCGCCACCACCGCCTGGGCGCGGCGCGCAAGGCCGCCCACGCCGCCGGCCTGAAGGGCGCCATGTACCCCTGGCAGTCGGGCTCCGACGGGCGCGAGGAAAGCCAGGTCATGCACCTCAATCCCCGCAGCGGGCGCTGGGTGCCGGACAACACCTGGGTGCAGCGTCACGTGTCGCTGGCGGTGGCCTACGACTGCTGGAAGCACTACACCGCCACCGGCGACAAGGCGTTCCTGGAAAGCCGCGGCGCCGAACTGATCCTGGAGGTCGCCCGCTTTTTCGCCTCGCTGACCCAGTTCAATCCGGCGCGGGAGCGGTATGAAATCCACAACGTCATGGGCCCGGACGAGTACCACGACGCCTATCCCGACAGCGACCAGCCGGGCCTGAACAACAATGCCTACACCAACGTCTTCGTCACCTGGCTGATGATGACGGCGCACGAGCTGCTGGAGGTCATAGACCCCGAAACCAAGGCCGAACTGTGCGCCAAGCTGCAGATCACGCCCGACGAGACCGAACGGTGGGAGGACATCAGCCGGCGCATGTTCGTGCCCTTCCACGACGGCGACATCATCAGCCAGTTCGAAGGCTACGGCGACCTGAAGGAATTCGACTGGGAGGGCTATCGCGCCAAGTACGGCGACATCCACCGCCTGGACCGCATTCTGGAAAGCGAGGGCGATTCCGCCAACCGCTACAAGCTGTCCAAGCAGGCAGACGTGCTCATGCTTTTCTACCTGTTCCCGGAACCGGTGATGAAGGAGATGCTGGAGCACCTGGGCTACGCCTTCTCGGCCGAGACCTGGCAGAACAACATCGACTACTACCTGGCCCGCACCAGCCATGGCTCGACGCTTTCATACCTCGTGCATACGTGGGTCATGGCACGCAGCCATCCCGAACAGGCGTGGGAACTGTTCAAGACGGCGCTGGAATCCGACGTCGAGGACATTCAGGGCGGCACCACGGCGGAAGGCATTCACCTGGGCGCCATGGCGGGCACCGTGGACCTGGTCCAGCGCTGTTTCACCGGCCTGGACGAACGGGGCGGCGCGCTGCACTTCGACCCGGTCATGCCGCACCATCTGAAGGATGTGGCCCTGCGCGTGCGGTATCAGGAACGGTGGCTGGACGTGGCCATCAAGGACGACTGCCTGACATTGACAGCCGCGCCGGACTGGCGCGAGCCCATGCCGATCGTGGTCCGGGGCGCGGAAACGACTCTCAACGCCGGCGAGAGCAAGACGTTCCCCTTGAAGGAGCCGCCGCAACAACTGGCGGGCGGGCAGGCCTGAGCGACGGCGTGAGGCGATACGAAAAAGGAGGAAGACCCCTTGTCGAGACTGGTGGTGGTGTCCAACCGTGTGGCCGTGCCGACCGACGGCCCGGCCCAGGCGGGCGGCCTGGCCGTCGCGCTGCGCGAGGCATTGCAGGAAAACGGCGGCATCTGGTTTGGGTGGAGCGGCAAGACCTCGCCCAAGCCGCAGGACGAGCCGACCATGACGGAGGTCGAGCCCGTCACCTACGCCACCCTGGACCTGTCGCGGCGCGACCACCAGGAATACTACAACGGGTTCGCCAACCGCACCCTGTGGCCGCTGTTCCACTACCGTCTGGATTTGGCGGACTTCAACCGCCAGGACTATGCCGGCTATTTGCGCGTCAACACCCACTTCGCCGAGCGCCTGCGCCCCCTGATCCGAGAAGACGACGACCTGTGGGTCCACGACTACCACCTGATTCCCTTCGCCAGCGAACTGCGGCGGCTGGGGGTGGAGAACCGCATCGGCTTCTTCCTGCACACGCCGTTTCCCACCATGGAGGTGCTGCTGGCCCTGCCCAGCCATGACCGGCTGGCGCGGTCGCTTTGCGCCTACGACGTGGTAGGCTTCCAGACCGTCAACGACCTGCGCGCCTTCCACGAGTACATCGTGCACGAGGCGGGCGGCGAGATCCTTGGCGACAACATGGTGCGCGCCTTCGGCCGCACGCTGAAGGCAGAGGTCTACCCCATCGGCATCGAGGTGGAGACCATGCAGCGCACGTCCGCCCATGCCATGCAGGAACCCGCCGTGCGGCGGCTGGTCAAGCACATGGGCGAGCGCAACCTGGTCATCGGCGTCGACCGGCTGGACTATTCCAAGGGCATCCCCGAACGCTTCCGCAGCTTCGAGCGCTTCCTGGAGAAGTTCCCGGCCCACCAGGGCAAGGTCTCGCTCATGCAGATTGCTCCGGTCTCGCGCGGCGAGGTGCCGGAATACAAGAACATCCGCGAGGAGCTGGAGGCGCTGGCCGGCCACATCAACGGGGTCTACGGCGAGCTGGACTGGATGCCCATCCGCTACCTCAACAAGGGCTATCCGCGCGAAACCCTGACCGGTTTCTACCGCACCTGCCGCGTCGGGCTGGTCACGCCCTTGCGCGACGGCATGAACCTGGTCGCCAAGGAGTACGTCGCCAGCCAGAACCCGCACGAACCGGGCGTGCTGGTGCTGTCGCGCTTCGCCGGAGCGGCGCGGGAACTGGACGCCGCGTTGCAGGTCAACCCCTACGACCAGGATAACGTGGCCGAGGCCCTCAACCGCGCCATCACCATGCCGCTGGAGGAACGGCGCGAGCGTTGGGAATCCATGATGGCGAAGGTCCACGACAGTTCTCTGGACAAGTGGCGCGAGCGCTTTCTGTCCGTCCTCCGCAGCGTCCCGCCCGGCGGCTTCGGGAATGCGTGAGCGTGCGGGCGCGCACGCCCGCTTTGAAGGTGTAGGGAAAACGCCGACAGCCTCCAGTATATATGCGGCAGGGTGGCGAACGCCGGTGATGGACCCCCGCTTTCGCAGGGGTGACGGTGATTTTTAAAGAGAATCACAAACTTAAACAGCCGTCATTCCTGCGAAGGCAGGAATCCACCTCCGCTGCTGGCCATTCTGCCGCGCGCCCGTCAGGGGAACGTTCACCGATTTCTTCACACCCTCGAAGGCAAGAATTCACTACTGCTGCCAGACGACTCGCGACATGCCCCCTAACGGATCACGCACCATGACCGCCCCCCACGACGACACCCCCGCCCCGCCGGTCACCGACACCACCCCACCGCCCGCGCGGCCGGGCCTCGGGTTGATCGCCGATATCGGCGGCACCAACGCACGCTTCGCCCTGGTGGACGACGCCGGCGCGACCCTCTCGCCCCGCACGCTGCTGTGCGCCGACTACGACGGACCGGCAGAGGCCGCCGAAGCCTACCTGCGCGAGATCGAGGCGCACCAGCCGGTTAACCGAGGCGCCTTCTGTGCCGCCTGTCCGGTGCTGGGTGACCGCGTGAAGCTGACCAACAACCCTTGGGACTTCAGCGTCGATGCCGTGCGTCGGCGCCTGAAGCTGGATCGGCTGGAGGTGGTCAACGACTTCGTCGCCAATGCGCTGGCCGTGCCGCACCTGGGTGCGGACGACCGGGTGCGCGTCGGCGGCGGCCCGGCGGTGGAGCGGCTGCCGGTGGCCGTGCTTGGCCCCGGCACGGGGCTCGGCGTTGCGTTGCTGGTGCCGCTGGGCGGCGGCAAGGTCATGCCGGTCGCGACGGAAGGCGGCCATGTCACCATGCCCGCCCGCACCCCGCGCGAGGCCGAGGTGCTGGGCGTCCTGCGCCGGCGCTTCGACCACGTCTCGGCGGAGCGGGTGATTTCCGGGTCGGGGCTTGTGAACGTCTATCAGGCGGTATGCGGGCTGGACGGCGCCACGCCGGACACCGACGATCCGGCTGAATTGGGCCGCCGCGCCGCCGCCGACGAGGACCCGCGGGCGCGCGAGGCGCTTGACCTGATGTTCGCCATGCTGGGCACGGTGGCCGGCAACCTGGCGCTCTCGTCAGGGGCGCTGGGCGGCGTGGCGATCATGGGCGGCATCGTGCCGCGCTACCTGGACCTGTTCCAGGCCGGCCCCTTCCGCGAGGCCTTCGAGGCCAAGGGCCGCTTCCGGGCCTACATGCGCGGCATTCCCGTCGACGTGGTCACCCACGCTTATCCCGCCTTTGTCGGACTGGCGGGACTTGTACGGGGCTGAACCGGCGGAAAAGGGGTGGGCGCTTCCCGAAAGGTGGAAACCAGGAACAAATCTGGGGCTTTCTCCGTTCTCCTCGGCACAGAGCCAGCAACGACGATCGGAGACCTTTCCCATGCCGCAGTCCTTCACCGCCGTCACCTGCCCGGAGTGCCGCACGGGACAGGAGATTCCCTCTGCGACGCCGACGCGCTGTATTTGCTGCGGCGCCGAGATCGATGCGATGCCGGGGAAATACATGCGGGTCATCCCCAACCACGCCGGCCAGCATGTCGAAGACGAGGTGTCGCGGCACTCCCGCTGAGGATGAGGCTGGAAGGAAAGGGTCAGGCCGCCTCCGAGGAGGGCGCAGCGAGTGAGCAGCACCGCCCACCGAGTCCCACTTTCGCAGGAAATCCGAGTATTTTGCCTGCTATAACAATGACTTGTTAAAACCGTCGCCCCGGCGGAAGCAGGGCCCCCGCACGCCGTCAGCTGCCCTTGCAAGGCCGATTAAAGGCGGTAGAACTCGTTCAGCGCCCGACCCTGCGTCACCCCGCCCTCAGGACGGCAGCGGAACGGGCACCGGGCGCACGTCGGGCCGCACGGGCCACTGGGCGTCCAGGCCGCATTCCGTCACCGCCGGGCCCAGCATGTCGCGCAGGTAGGCGACGACGCCCGGCCGGTGGGCGATGCCGATGGCGGCCCAGGTCACGCGCAGGTCATCCGCCTGGGCCGTCAGCGCCGGATCCTCGCGCAGCAGGCCGACGGCCGCCGCCAAGTCGCGCGTCTGCCCCACATAGAGGCACCGGCCCGCCGGTTCGTCGGCGCCGGCCCGGGCGCCGTCCCAGACCACGACCACACCCGGCACATCCGACAACCCCTCGCGCATCGGATCGATGGACGCCAGCGGCGGATAGGTGAAATCCACCCTGGACCGGCGCCACATCAGCGGTGCCGCGGGCGGACGGGCATGGGCCGTGGCGGAGCTGGAGATCCCGTGGATGGACATGCCGTGGTGAGCCTTTCCCCGGAGCGGCTGGTTTTTCGGTCGTTATCCCGTCATTATCCCCCAGCACGCAGCCGGGACAACCTCGCTGGACGTCATGGATTTCGTGAACTTTCGGGATAGCACCAATGTCTGAAGACCTGGACGCCCGCCGCATCATCGCCCTGCTCGGCCTGGAGCCACACCCCGAAGAAGGCGGTTTTTTCGTCGAGACCTGGCGCAGCGAACGGCAGGTTTCCGCCGAGGCGCTGGGCGGCGTCTACGAGGGGCCGCGGTCGGTGGGCACCGCCATCTACTATATGCTGACGCCCGACACCTTTTCGGCCCTGCACCGCCTGAAAAGCGAAGAGGTCTTTCACTTCTACATGGGCGACCCGGTGGAGATGCTGCACCTCTACCCCGACGGGCGCGCCGAAACGGTGATGCTGGGCCACGACATCGTCAACGGCCAGTCGCCGCAGGTGGTCGTCCCCGCCGGCGTCTGGCAGGGCGCGCGCCTGGCCGAGGGCGGCCAGGTGGCGCTGCTGGGCTGCACGGTCTCGCCGGGCTTCGAATTCGCCGACTACGAACACGGCCGGCGGGCGGAGCTTCTGGACGGCTGGTCCGCCGCCGCGCCGCTTATTGAAGCGCTGACGACCTAATACGCGTCGATGATTGCAATCATCGACGCTGCGTTCATGCGCCACGCAGGCTCACGCGCCTGACCGGCGCGGGGTCGCAGTCGCGACCCTATGCCGCTCATTTCGATCACCCGGATCGAAATAAGCGGCCAGACACGGAGGCCGCCCCATGCTCGCCTACGACATGCCGCTCTACCGCCCGCCCTCGGAAGGCGATAACCTGATCGTCCAGGCGACGCTGGGGTGTTCGTTCAACCGCTGCGGCTTCTGCTCCATGTACCGCAGCAAGACCTTCAGCGTCCGCCCGCTGGAAGAGGTGGAGCACGATGTCCGCCGCGCCGCTGCCGTCTGGCCGGAGGCGCACCGCGTCTTCCTGGCCGACGGCGATGCCATGACGCTGCCGGCCGACCACCTGCACGCCATCCTGGACATCCTGCACGCCCACCTGCCCCGGCTGGCGCGCGTCTCGGCCTATGCCACGCCGGCCAACATCCTGAAGAAGACGCCGGAGGAACTGGTCGCCTTGCGTGCGCGCAAGCTGTCGCTGGTCTACATCGGGGTCGAGTCGGGCGATGCCGACATGCTCAAGCGCATCACCAAGGGAGCGAGCCCGCGCGGCATCGCCACCGCCCTGAACAAGGCGCGCGACTGCGGCATCAAGACATCCGCCACCGTCATCCTGGGCCTGGGCGGGCGCACCCACTGGCGCAAGCACATCGAGGGCACGGCCCAGGTCATCAACGAGGCGCCGCCCAACTTCCTGTCGACCCTGCAGCTGTACCTGGAGCCCGAGCGCCGGACCGACTTCCTGGACACCTTCGCCAAACAGGGCGATGCCTTCGTGCCCCAGGACGATCTTGCCGTGCTGGACGAACTGGAAACCCTTCTGCGCCTGCTCGCCCCGCCGCGGCCGGTGATTTTCCGCTCCAACCACGCGAGCAATGCCCTGCCGCTGGCCGGCACGCTGCCCAAGGACTCCCAGCGTTTGGCCGACACGGTGAAGGCTGCGCGCGCCGGCTTGGTCGGTATGCGGCCTGCCCATCGTCGTAGCCTGTAGCACATAACCAACGTCCAGGTACGCCCCCTCTCCCCGCAGGGATATAGTGACGGTTGAATGACTCGGGCCGAACGCACGCCCGATCCGTCACAAGGGGGAGTACGATGAGCTTCAAGTCCAAGGTCCTGGCCGTGCTGGCGGCCATCATGCTGATGGCCGGCGCGGCGGGGGCCGCCGTCCTGTGGACGGTATCCGCGCAGCGCCCGGCGCTGAACGACCTCGACCACCAGGCCCACCACCTGGCGGAAACGGTGACGCCGCTGGTGCATGCGGTGGACCGGGTGCTCATCGATATACCCCAGGTGCAGCAGTGGCTGACCGACGTCGCCGCCTCCGGCAACCGCGAGGGCTATGCCGAGGCGGACGCGCACCTTGAAGACGCGCGCCAACAACTCGCCAAGGGCATCGATCTGGCGCGCAGCGGCGACATGCCCGCAGTCGCGGCGGCGCTGGAAGACGTGCAGGTCGGGCTCGCACCCTGGTACGAGGCCGGCCGCGCCATGGCCGAGGCCTATGCATCCGAGGGCCGCGAGGCCGGCAACGCCCGGATGGCGGCCTTCGACGAGGAGGCCGAGGCCATGAACGCCGCTCTCGCCACCGCCGCCGCCCGCGCCGCCGAGGTCCAGGCGGAGGCCCTGGCCGCCGCCACACGCGATGCCCGCGCCGCCGATGCCGCCGCCGAGCAACTTACTACCCTCGTCATCGTGCTGACGGCCGTCGGCGCCGCCGTGGCGCTCATCGGCGGCACGATCCTGGTGCGGCTGGTCAACGGCGTCGTGTCGGGGCTGGAACACGACGTGGCCGTGGTCTCGGCCAAGGGGAGCGAGCCTCTGCGCCTGACCGCCGGCCGCAAGGATGAATTCGGCCGCATCGGCGCGCGGCTGGAGGAATTCCGCGACGCCCTGGTGCATGCCGCCGAGATGGAGCGGGACCAGGCCGCGCAGGCCGCCCGCGCCGAAACCGACCGCCGCGCCCTGCTCGACCGTCTGGCCGACGAACTGCGCGAGGGCGTCCAGGCCGTGGTGGACGGAATCACCTCGGCCGTCGGCGAAATGCACGCCACCGCCGAGGCCATGTCCGACACCGCCAGCGAGACCAGCGACCAGGCGGGCATGGTCAGCGCCGCCGCCGAACAGGCCGCCGCGAACGTCCACACCGTCGCCGCGGCGGCCGAGCAACTGTCGTCTTCCATCGCCGAGATCAGCCGGCAGGTGGAAGAAAGCTCGGATATCTCGCGCGAGGCCGTCGACAAGGCCGCCCGCGCCAGCGACATCATGAACAGCCTGTCCACCGCCGCCGACCGCATCGGCGAGGTGGTGGCCATGATTACCGACATCGCCGAGCAGACCAACCTGCTGGCCCTGAACGCCACCATCGAAGCCGCCCGCGCCGGCGAGGCGGGCAAGGGCTTCGCCGTGGTGGCCAACGAGGTGAAGAACCTCGCCAACCAGACCAGCAAGGCCACCGAGGAAATCGCGACGCAAATCGGCGGGGTGCAATCGGCGACCGAAGAGGCCGTGGCCGCCATCGGCGAGATCACGACCACCATCGACCGCATCAGCACCATCACCCATCAGGTGGCCGACTCCATGGATCAGCAGGACAAGGCGACGCAGGAAATCGCCCGCAACGTCGCCGAGGTCTCCAGCGGCACACAGCAGGTGACCGACACCATCGGCACGGTGAACATGAACGCGCAGGAAACCGGGCAGGCGGCCCAGCAGGTGCTCGCCAGTTCCGACAGCCTGGCGCAGCAGGCAGACCTTCTGAACAGCCGTGTGGCCGAGGTGGTCGACCACATTCGGGCCGCGTGACGGGCTGCCGGCGCAGCGGCCGTGTTCCCGCAGGCGTTGCGCCACGGGCTTCGGCGCGCCATCTTCCAGGGCACCCATCCACGTCACGGAGCCCCGCATGTCCGCCTTCTGGGACGACAAGTTCGCCGGCCACGCCCATGCCTACGGCACCGAACCCAACGCCTTCCTGGTGTCGCAGCGCCACCGGCTGGAGCGCGGGATGGAGGTGCTGGCGGTGGCCGACGGCGAGGGCCGCAACGGCGTCTGGCTGGCCCAGCAGGGCATGCGCGTGACCACCGTCGACGGCTCGGCGGTGGGGGTGCAGAAGGCGCTGAAGCTGGCGCTCGACCGCCGGGTGAACATCCGCGCCCAGGTGGCCGACCTGACCGACTGGCGCTGGCCGGTGTCCACCTTCGACGCCGTGGTGGCCGTGTTCATCCACTTCGCGCCGGAGCTTCGCCGCGACATGCACCACGCCATGTACGCCGCGCTCAAGCCCGGCGGGCTGCTGATCATGGAAGGCTTCCATCCGGCCCAGCGCGACCTGGGCCTGACCAGCGGCGGCCCGCCGGTGCGCGACATGCTGTTCGACGCCGAAACGCTCGCCGCCGACTTCCAGGGCATGGATATCCTGGAACTGGAGGAGGCCGCGCCGCACCTGGACGAAGGCCCGCTGCACCAGGGCGAGGCGCGGACGACCCGGCTGGTGGCGCGGCGGCCTGAATAGCGAACGCGCGAGGTCAGTCCCCGGCCATCTCCGCCAGTTCGGTGCGCGAGTAGGGCACGACGACCCGGCCGTCGGCGTCGACACTGACGTCGTCGACGGGGACGATCAGCGTGTTACGTCCGGCGGGGACCCAGTCACCCTTCAAGGCGAGCGACAGGCGCGGGTTGCCCTCGGCGTCGCCGACCACGTCGTCCAGATCGCCCACGGCCTGACCGTCCGCGGCATGAACCGGACGGCCCATCAGGTCGCCCAGGCGCGCCGACCCGCCGTCCTGTGCGGCGATCATGCGGTCGACGAAGCGATCGGTGGCCGCGTTGACCTCCTCCACCTCCTCCTCGGTCACGCCGGGCGCGTCGGCGTCGGCGGGGGCGGCCGTGGCGGCCTGGTCCGCCTTGGGGACGGGGTTCTGAACGGTCTCGGCCTGGGGCTCGGCCGTCGGCGCCTGCTTCTGCTCAGTCGCGGACTGGCCCATCCAGCTTTCGTCCGGTTTCGTGTCCTTGGCGGGCTCCGCGGCCGCCGCCAGTCCGGCGAAGGCGATCAGCGGTACGGCGAGCGCGATGGTGCGGCGAAACGGGGTCCTCATGGGCGTCTCCCTTGGCGCGTCGGGCCGTCCTTTCAACGGCCGTTGGATTATTATCAACGCGCCACGCCTGTCCGGGATCGTTCGTCGTTGGTGGAAGCGGTCCTTACAGCGGCGGCAACTCCTCGATCTCCAGCGCCCGCGCCGCTGCCGGCCGGTCCTGCACCCGGCGCACCAGGGCCTGATAGGTCGGATAGCTTGCCGGATCGTGGTCCATGCGCGCCGCCCAGCGCAGGAAGACCGTCAGGTGGGCGTCCACCACCGAGAAGCCGCCGAGCGCGAACCCCTCCCCGGGAAGGCGGCCGTCGATCTCGTGCATCAGGGCGTCGTAGCGCTGCCGTGCCGCCGCCTGCATGGGCTCCTTCGCCTGCCCCTCGCCCAGGAAGCGCTCCGGGCGGAAAAAGGTGGCGAAGGTGACATGAACGGTGGACGCCAGCCAGTTCATCCACTCGTGCGCCCGTGCCCGCCCCAGCGGATCGGTCGGAATCAGCTTGGCGTCGGGGTGCGAATCGGCCAGGTAGCACATGATGGCGTGGGTCTCCGTCAGGACCTGCCCGTCGTCCAGTTCCAGCACCGGCACCCGGCGGCGCGGGTTGATGGCGCCGAAGGCGTCGGTCATGTGCTCGCCCTTGGCCAGCGTGATGCGCACGGGCTCGTAATCCGCTCCCGTTTCCTCGATGACGATGTGGGGCGCCAGGGCGCAGGAGCCGGGGGAATAGTAGAGACGCATGGGCGGCAACCCTCCTTCAGGACATTCCGCCGCCAGAATACCCGACCGATCGGTTCGGGTTAAGGGCCGCTACGGGAGTCGTGGCCGGCGCCGGCGCCGGACGCGGGCGCGCGCGGGGCCCGCGCCTCGTCGCCTTCACGCGGGTGCATTCCGGCGTGGTGCCGGCCGGGCTCCACCACCACGTTGGCGGGCTCCTCCGGGGCATCGGGCGCGGCTTCGGCTTCCACGGCCGCGTCGGCGTCCTCGGGCGTTTCGGCCTGGACCACGTGCGTCTCGTGCGCCGACTGCGCCCGGCGGCGCACCGACTCCACGGCGTCGCGGGTGATGAGCCCCAGGCCGCAGGCGTGTTCGGCCATGGCCGTGCTGTCGGACGCCAGCAGCAGGCTGGAGCCCTTTTCCACCGCCTCTTCCGCCATGGCCTCGATCTCGCCGACCCGGCTCTCGTCCTTGGAGACGTTGCGGATGTAGACTGCCAGGATGCGGTCGCAGTGGTCGTGGATGATCTGGCGATAGACCTCGGGGTCGTGCTGGCCGCTGTCGCCGATGAGGATCACCGGCAGGTCGTCGTAGAGGCCCAGCATGCGATCAATGAGCTGGCGCTTGTGGTCGACGGCCTTGCGTGGCAGCGGGCTGCTCCACCGCAGGCCCCACTCGCGCAGGAACAGGATCGGCCCCACGGGAATGTTCCGCGCCTGGAAGAAGGTGTCCAGCATGTCGTAGATGCCCCACGGCCCCCGCGAGACATAGAGCATGGGGTTCTTCTCGTCCCCGCTGACCCCGTCGTGCAGCGCGCGGTAGAAGGCGGAGACGCCGGGAAAGGCAGTGCGGCTGTCGGCATCGGCGACGAACAGGCGCCACAGCATGCCAAGGCGGTTGGCGACGCCCGTGTACATGATGGTGTCGTCAATGTCGCTGATGACCACATAGCGGCAGTGATCGGGCGGGATGAAGACCTGCGCCTCGGCCTCGACCGGCTCTGGCTCCTCCAGGGTCAGGCGCACCGCGTGCCATTCCCGGCCGTCCTCCACCGGCTCGGCGAGGCGCAGGTGGATGCGGAAATAGCCGTCGGCGTCGGTCTCCACCTCCTGCGAGGCGCCCTTGAAGCAGGCGGCGATCTTCGCGCCCTCGATCCCCCGGCGGGAGACGCGGCGGCCGATGTCGCGCAGATGGCGGCGCAGCGACTCGTCACCGTCGCCGGCGTTGCGCCCGCTCTGGCGGAAGACGCGGCCGATAAGAAAGATTTCCGTGCGCGAGCCATAGCCGCGGTAAGGCTGAACCACCACGCCGCCCTTGCCGGCGGAATGCCGCACGGGCCGCGCCGCCAGGCGGGCGGCGGAATAGGTGGCTTTCGACAGGCGCTTGAAAAAGCCGGAGCCGGGCATGGGGCGCATCCTTCCGGTGATACGGGTCCTTGCCGTATCAACGGGTGGAATCATCCCCCGTTTCGCGCCGCCCTAATAGGCGTAGGCTGCCCACAGCGGCTCCAGGCTGCCGTTCCACTGCTTCTCAAAGGCTTCCAGAAGCTCGTCGGCCGGCGTCTGGCCGCTTTCGGCGATGCGCTGGAGGGGTTCCAGGAAGCCGCTTTCGTCGGCGCCGTCGGCCGACAGGATGGAGCGGCGGCCCAGGCCGTCGCGGCAGATGCGCAGAGCCTCAAGCGCCAGGTCCTGCACGGTGCCGTCGCGGAAGGGGGTCTTTAGCGCGGTCCCCGGCACGCCGGCGTGGAGGGCGGCGCGCTCCTCGGCCGTCCAGTCCTTCACCATGTCCCAGGCGGCATCCAGCGACTGCGTGTCGTACAGAAGCCCCGCCCAGAAGGCCGGCAGGGCGCACAGCCGGCTCCACGGGCCGCCGTCGGCGCCGCGCATTTCCATGTATTTCTTCATGCGCACGTCGGGGAAGGCGGTGGAGGCATGGTCGGCCCAGTCGCCCATGGTGGGCGTCTCGCCAGGCAGTTCGGGCAGCTTGCCCTCCATGAAATCGCGGAAGGAGCGGCCGGCCAGGTCAACGAACTTGCCGTCGCGCACCACGAAATACATCGGCACGTCCAGCAGGTAGTCGACATAACGCTCGAACCCGAATCCGTCCTCGAAGGCGAACTCGGGGAAGCCGGCGCGCTGGTTGTCGGTGTCGGTCCAGATGTGGGCGCGGTAGCTGCGATAGCCGTTGGGCCGACCTTCCGTGAACGGCGAATTGGCCCACAGCGCCGTCGCCACGGGCTGCAGCGCGGCCGCGACGCGGAACTTCTTCACCATGTCCGATTCGCTGGCGAAGTCCATGTTCACCTGCACGGTGCAGGTGCGCAGCATCATGTCCAGCCCAAGCTGGCCGACGCGCGGCATGTGCGCCTTCATGATGGCGTAGCGGCCCTTGGGCATCCAGTGCATCTGGTCGCGCTTCCAGGTGGGCGCGAAGCCCAGGCCGATGAGCCCCACACCCAGGCTTTCGGCCACCTCGCGCACCTGGCGGCGGTGCGTGGTGACCTCGGTGCAGGTTTCGTGCACGGTGCGCAACGGGGCGCCCGACAGCTCCAGCTGCCCGCCCGGCTCCAGGCTGATGGAGCTGCCGTCGGGGCGCGTCATGGCGATGACGTTCTCGCCCTCGGTCACCGGCGTCCAGCCATAGGCCTCCAGGCCCTTCAGCATGTCGCGGATACCCGGCCCGCCGGCCGGGTCGGCGTAGGGCAGCGGGGCCTTGTCCGACAGGCGGTAACAGAACTTCTCGTGCTCGGTGCCCAGGCGCCAGTCCTCGGCCGGCTTGCAGCCGCTCTCCAGCCAGGCCACCAGGTCGTCGCGGCCGGTGACGGGTTGCAGGTTCGGCTTGGAGGGTCCGGACATGGACGGGGGCTCCGATGGGAAGGCGTGAAGATGGAAGGAACGCGGCGCATGAGCCCGACGCTTCAGCGGAAGGCAGGACCGCCGGATCGCCAGTCGCCGCGCACCGCCTGCCAGACGGTCAGCGCCGCAAGCGCGGCCGTCTCCGCCCGCAGAATTCGCGGGCCGAGGCCGACGGGAACAACAAAGTCCAGGCTGCGGAGATGGTCAAGTTCCGATTGGGCGAAACCGCCCTCCGGCCCGATCACAAATGCGGCAATGGCCCCTTCGGACCCCGCCGCCACGTCGGAAAGCGGGGTGCCACGGCCCGTCTCGTCGGCGATGAACAGCGGGCGGCCCGGCGCGCGCTCCGGCCAGCCCGCAAGCAGGTCGGGCAGGGCGACGGGCTCCGCCACCTCCGGCACCGTCAGGCGCTCGCACTGCTCGGCGGCCTCGATGGCGTTGGCCCGCGCGCGCTCGGTGTTGAAGCGCGAGGCGTTGGTGCGCGCCGTCATCACCGGCTGAAGGCGCGAGACGCCAAGCTCCACGGCCTTTTGCACCACCATGTCCGTCGCGTCCTTCTTCAACGGCGCGAAACAGAGCCACACGTCGGGCTCCGGTGCCTGCGGCCGCATCCGGTCGGCCACCGTCAGCGTCGCGGCCTTCTTGGACACGCGCGCGATCTCGGCCCGCCATTCGCCGTCGCGCCCGTTGAACAGCGCCACCGTCTCGCCGTCCTTCGCGCGCATCACCGTGCCCAGATAGTGCGCCTGGGCCTGGGGAAGGTCGACGGCGGCGCCTTCGGTCAGGTCCGCCTCCACGAACAGGCGATAGCGCGGGCGGGCGAGCGTCTCGGACATGGAAAACGGCACCTCTTTCGGCGTGGTCGCGACTCCGCCGGCTTGAGCAGCGGGCGGTCCTTGTATATGAATCGGCCCATGGCGAATGGCAAACTTCTCGTCGGCGACATGCCCGTGGACGGCTGGGTGGACCGGTTCGCGCCCGTGCGTCTGCGCCCCTACCTCAAGCTGATGCGGCTCGACCGCCCCATCGGCACATGGCTTCTGCTGCTGCCCTGCTGGTGGAGCATCGCCATGGCGTCGCCCGGCCGCTGGCCCGACTGGGGGCTGATGGCGCTGTTCGGCATCGGCGCCATCGTCATGCGAGGGGCCGGCTGCACGGTCAACGACCTCGCCGACCGCAACTTCGACGGCAAGGTGGAGCGCACCGCCGCCCGCCCCATCCCCTCGGGCGCCGTCACGGTCTTCGGCGCGCTGGCGTTCCTGGGGCTGGAGCTGCTGATCGGTCTGATGGTTCTGATCCAGCTGAACACCTTCACCATCCTGCTCGGCGTCGCGTCGCTGGCGCTGGTGGGCACCTATCCGTTCATGAAGCGGATCACCTACTGGCCGCAGGCGTGGCTGGGGCTGACCTTCAACTTCGGCGCGCTGATGGGCTGGGCCGCCGTGCAGGGGGAGTTGCATCCCGCCGCCGTGGTCATGTACATCGCCGGCCTGTTCTGGACGCTGGGCTACGACACCATCTATGCCCACCAGGACAAGGAAGATGACATCATCATCGGCGTGAAGTCCGCCGCGCTGAAGCTGGGGGAGCGCACGGTGCCCTTCCTCTTCCTCACCTACGCGGTGACGTCGACCCTGCTGATCCTGGCCGGCTGGCTGGCGGGGCTGGGATGGCCGTTCTATCCGCTGGCGCTGCTGGCCTGCGGGCAACTGCTGTGGCAGGCGGTGGACGTGGACATCCACGACGGCCCCGACTGCCTGCGCAAGTTCAAGTCCAACCGCTACTTCGGCTGGATGTTCCTGGCTGCCATCATCATCGGCCAGGCCACCGGCGCCGGTCCGGCGTGACGTTCGCGCAAGCGCGCAGCCACGACACCTTCATCCGGGAGCAGACGGCGCTCTCGCGCCCGCCCCTGGTGCCCGAAGTGCGCCTTTACCTGGCGACCGAGGTGACGCCGCTGTGGCAGGCGACCCAGCACCAGCTCGAATCGCTGGACGTGCCGCCGCCCTACTGGGCCTTCGCTTGGCCCGGCGGACAGGCCGCCGCGCGTTACCTGCTCGACAATCCTTGGCTTGTGCGGAACCGCCGGGTCCTGGACTTCGCCGCCGGCAGCGGCCTCATCGGCATCGCCTGCGGGCTGGCCGGCGCGGCATCGGTGGAGGCCGCCGACATCGACCCCGTCGCCCGCCGCGCCATGGCGCTCAACGCCGAGGCCAACGGCGTGCGGCTGACGGTGCGCGAGGACGACGTGCTGGAGACCCGCCCCACCGCCGCCGGCCTGTGGGACGTCATCGTCGCCGGCGACGTTTGCTACGAAAAACCCATGGCCGAGAAGGTGCTCGCCTGGCTGCGGGCACGGGCGGCCGAGGGTGCGGTGATCATCATGGCCGATCCCGGCCGCGCCTACCGCCCGGCGTCGGGACTGGAAACGCTGGCGGAGTACATCGTGCCCACCAACACGGACCTGGAAGACCGGGACCGGCGAGCGACGGCGGTGTACCGGGTGCTGGCGGAGGCGTGAGCGGCTGCTGGCGCCGCTTGGGCTGCCGCGAGATCCTCCTTGGCACGCCTCTGGCGCGCCCCCGCCCGGAGGCGGACGCCTCCGAGCCTCCATGCGTGGACGGCCCCTGCTTTCGCAGGGACGACGGATCTTTTTAAGCTATTGTTGTATAACATGGAAATGATCGTCATTCCTGCGAAAGCAGGAATCCACATACGGCCCCAACCATCCTGCCGCACCCCTCCGGTGCCCGTACCGATGCCCTGACAGCCTCTTTCGCGGGTGGGGCGAGCATTCCCTTCTATTACAATAGCTTACAAAATCCTTCGCCGCTGCGAAACCATGGCCCTGCCGCAGCCCCTAAGCGGGAGCGCGAGGAGCCGTGCTCCTCGCACCACTTCCCTTTGCGGGCAGCGCAAAAGCACCCTGCCCGGCCGCTACTCGATCCGGTGCGGGATTTCCGGGCAGGTCTCGGGTGCGAAGTTGGTCTCGCCGCGGTGGCGGTGGTGGGCTTCCAGGGCCCAGCGGACCGAGGGGAAAGCCAACTCGGACCAGGGGATGTCCGCCCAGTCCACCAGCGCCACTTCCTGGCTTTCGTAGCCGGCGCCGTGGTCGGGGGTGGTCATTTCGGCACGGTAGATCAGGTGGACCTGGTTGATGTGGTGCAGGCTGTAGACGCCCAGCAGCGCGCCCACCTCCACCTCGGCCTGGGCTTCCTCCATCACCTCGCGGGCCGCACCCGCCTCGGCGCTTTCGTTCAGTTCCATGAAGCCGGCGGGGATGGTCCAAAAGCCCTTGCGCGGCTCGATGGCGCGGCGGGCGAGCAGGTACTTGTCGCCCCAGGTGACCACGGCGCCGACGATGATCTTGGGGTTTTCGTAATTGATGAACCCGCAATCGTCGCAGACCATGCGCGGGCGCTCGTCACCCTCGGGCACGCGCTCCACCACGGGCCCGCGCGGGGCCTCGGTGACGTCATCCATGGAAGAAGTCCGCATCCTGTCCGTCATGCCGGATAATGTGCGGCCTTCGGCGCGGGCTTACAAGCCTCGGCGAGTCCATGCGTGCCGCTGCGCGGCACTTGGCGTTCAGTCGGCACGCAACCTCATGCGCCTGACCGGCGCGGGGTCGCACTTGCGGCCCTATTCGCGGGGCTCGTCCACGGACGTGGCCGAGCTACGCTCTAAAGCCAGTCCTGCAGGATCGGGATCAGCGGAATGTCGGCCGGCGGCATCGGGTAGTCGCGCAGTTGGTTGGCACGGACCCAGGCCAGTTTCTGCCCCTCGCGCGGCTCGGGCCGGCCTTTCCACTGGCGGCAGACGTAGAGCGGCATCAGCAGATGGAAGTCGGCATAGCCGTGGCTGGCGAAGGTCAGCGGGGCGAGGCAGCTTCCCGTCACGTCGATACCCAGTTCCTCGTCCAGCTCCCGGATCAGGGCGCGTTCGGGCGTCTCGCCGGGGTCGACCTTGCCGCCGGGAAACTCCCACAGCCCGGCCATGCTTTTGCCCTCCGGCCGCTGGGCCAGGAGGATGCGGTTGTCGGCATCCACCAGGGCGACGGCAGCCACCAGCACGGTCTTGAGCCGCGCCCGTCGTCCGGCGTCGAAGGCGTCCGCGGTGATCTCCGCCAGCCGCACAACGCACGGCCCGCCGCGCGCCTGGGACGGCCGCTCCTCCGTCCCCAGAAGGCGGAAGCCGGCACGCTCCAGCACGCGCAGCGAGGCCGCGTTGTCCTCGAGCGCGGTGGCGGTGACGCGGGCAAGCTTCAGGTCGTCGAAGGCATAGGCCAGCACGGCCGCCAGCGCCTCTCCGGCGTAGCCCTGGTTCCAGGCGGACTCGGCCATCCAGTAGCCGGCCTCGGCCGTGCCGGCCGCCGGGTCTATGCGCAGAAGCCCGCACGCACCGATGAGCGCGCCGTCCTCCGGCCGTTCGACGGCGCAGACGACGCCCTTGCCGGCGGAGCGGTCGTCGACGACCTCGCGCAGAAAGACGATTTCCGCGCCCTCGGGCAGCGGGTGGGGGATGTCGATGGTGCGGGTCGCCACCGATGCGCTGGAGACACAGACCCGCACCGCCGGCGCGTCCTCCAGCCGCAGGGGGCGCAGGCGCAGGCGGGCCGTGGTCAGCGGAAACACCGACCAGCAGCCGCCGTCCGACTCGTCTCCCAGGCCGGGGAGGCTGTTCATGAGCGGTAGGACCCGTTGATGTCGATATAGCCGTGGGTCAGGTCGCAGGTCCAGACCGTGGCCTTGCCCTTGCCGATGTTCAGGTCGACCTCGATAAGGATGTCGGTGCCCTTCATGTGGGCGGCCACCGGCGCCTCGTCATAGCCTTCCACGGCACGGCCCTTGGCAGCGATGGTCACCCCGCCGACGGAAATCGCGAGCTTGTCGCGTTCGGCTTTCTCTCCGGCCTTGCCGATGGCGGCGACGATGCGGCCCCAGTTGGCGTCCTCGCCGGCGATCGCGGTCTTGACCAGCGGAGAGTTGGCGATGGAGAGCCCGACGCGCCTGGCGGCCTTGTTGCCGTCCGCCCCCGTGACGCGGATTTCCACGAACTTGGACGCGCCCTCGCCGTCGCGCACCACCTGGTGGGACAGGTCGCGCAGCAGGTCCTCCAGCGCCGTCTTGAACCCCTTCAAGCGCTTGTCGTCGGCGTCCTTCACCGGCTTGTTGCCCGCCGAGCCCGTCGCGAACAGCATCAGCGTGTCCGATGTCGAGGTGTCGCTGTCCACCGTGATGCAGTTGAAGGTCCTGTCGGTGGCCTTGCGCAGCACCGCGGTCAGGGCGTCCGCACCGATGGCGGCGTCAGTGACCACATAAGACAGCATCGTCGCCATGTCCGGCGCGATCATGCCCGAGCCCTTGGCGATGCCGTTCAGCGTCACCGTCACGCCGTCGATCTCGGCGGTGCGGGTCGCACCCTTGGGGAAGGTGTCGGTGGTCATGATGGCCGCCGCCGCGCTCTTCCAGTCGCGGCCGGCCTCGCCCTCGGTCATGGCCTTGGCGAACACCGTTTCCAGGTTCTTCGTGATCCGCTCGTCGGGCAGGTCCTCGCCGATGGTGCCGGTCGACGAGACGAAGACGTGGCTGGGATCGCAGCCGATGACCTCGGCCGCCTTCTTCACCGTGCGCTCCACCGAGGCCATGCCCGCCGAGCCGGTGAAGGCGTTGGCGTTGCCGGCGTTGATGAGCACGGCGCGGGCGCGGTGCTTGCCGTCCTCCAGCGCCTGACGGCACCAGTCCACCGGCGCCGAGGGGCACTTGGACCGCGTGAACACGCCCGCCGCCGTGGTGCCCGCCGGCAGGACCATCAGCAGCAGGTCGTCGCGATCCTTGTAGCGGATGCCGCAGGCGTGGGCGGCGAAGGACACGCCGGTCATCGCCGGCATGGCGGGGAACTGGGCGGGAGCCAGGGGAGAAACGGGCACCTTCATGATCGACGCGGGGCTCGCTGAACGGGGGTTGAAAACAGGGACCGGACGGCGCGGCGGCGGCTCCTGACCCAGAAGCCGCCGCCGGTCTTGCGTCCGCGTGGGGCGCAGTATGCCGTTACTCGGCGGTGCTGTCGCCCTCGGTCTTGCCGGTGGGGCCGTAGATCTCGACCTCGGTGTCCTCGCGCAGAGCCTGAACCTTCTCGGCCACCACCGTCTGCGCGAGCTGCTGGCGGAGCTGGCCTTCCACCTGCTCAAGCGGCGGCGCCTCGGCGGTGCGGCGGTCTTCCACCTTGATCACGTGCCAGCCGAACTGGGTCTGCACCGGGCTTTCGCTGATGTCGCCCGGCTCCATGGCGAAGGCGGCGGCTGCGAAGGGCTCGACCATGTCGCCCTTCTTGAACCAGCCCAGCTCGCCGCCCTTGGCGCCCGACGGGCCGGTGGACTCGGTCTTCGCCAGTTCGGCGAAGTCGGCACCGCCTTCCAGCTTGTCGATGATTTCCTGCGCCTTCTCCTCGGTCTCGACCAGGATGTGGCGGGCGCTCACCTCGGGTTCTTCCGGGGTCTGCTGCTTGAACTGCTCGTAGGCTTCCTGGATGCGCGCGTCGGTCAGTTCCTCGTCGATCATCTGCTCCAGGTAGACCTGCTGGATGATGCGGCTCTTGGCGTCTTCCAGGCGCTTCTGGACCTCTTCGCTGTCGGCCAGTCCGGCGTCACGGCCCGCCTGGGTCAGCAACATGCTGTCGATGGCGCGCTCCACCAGCGGCTGGAAGACCGCCTCCATGGGCATCATGGCGACCTGCGGCACCTGCTCGGCCATGCCCTGCTTGATGGCCTGCAGTTCCGAGCGGCGGATTTCCTGGTCGCCGACGCGGGCCACGACCGGGTCTTCGTCCTGGGCGAAGGACGGCGCCGGTGCGGCGACGACGGCCGGCAGGGCGATGGCGGTGGCGAACAGGGCGGCGCGCAGGGACTTGAATACCATGGACGGGCTCCTTCGGGGCCTTGGGTGAAAAGTGTCTTTCGTCTATGCAACGCCGGAGGCGGCGCAACGCGGCACAAAGACCGCCACAGCTTTCCGGCGAAATTAAGGGTGGACAGATCACCACATCGGACGCCCGCCCGCAAGGTCCGCCCCGGCATGGCGCGGCGCGCCCCACCTGCGTTGACACAGAAGCGGGGCCGCTCTATGTGTTTCAGCGTCCGGAAAGGCGTCCGCCTCTCTTCTACAGTCTACGTCCGAGGTAACCATCCCCATGATCGGCGCCATCGCCCGGCGGATCTTCGGCACCGCGAACGACCGCATCGTCAAGTCTCTGCGCAAGACCGTCGACCAGATCAACGCGCTCGAAGCCGACTTCGAACAGCTCTCCGACGACGCCCTGCGCGGCAAGACCGCTGAATTCCGCGAAAAGCTGGCCGGGGGCGCCACACTGGACGACATCCTGCCCGAAGCCTTCGCCGTGGTGCGCGAGGGCGCCAAGCGCTCGCTCGGCATGCGCCACTTCGACGTGCAGCTCATCGGCGGCATCGTCATGCACCAGGGCCGTATCGCCGAGATGAAGACCGGCGAGGGCAAGACCCTGGTCGCCACCCTGCCGGTCTACCTCAACGCCCTGTCCGGCGAGGGCGTGCACGTGGTGACGGTCAACGACTACCTGGCCCGCCGCGACGCCAACTGGATGGGCCAGGTCTACCGCTTCCTGGGGCTGAGCGTGGATTGCATCGTCCACGAAATGTCCGATGCCGAGCGCCGCGCCGCCTATGCCTGCGACGTCACCTACGGCACCAACAACGAGCTGGGCTTCGACTACCTGCGCGACAACATGAAGTTCCGCCTGGAGGACATGGTCCAGCGGCCCTTCAACTTCGCCATCGTGGACGAGGTCGACTCCATCCTCATCGACGAGGCGCGCACGCCGCTCATCATCTCGGGCCCGGCGGAAGACGGGTCGGCCATGTACACCGCCGTCAACGCGCTGATCCCAAGCCTGACGGAAGAGGACTACGAGAAGGACGAGAAGGCCCGCGCCATCACCTTCACCGAGAGCGGCACCGAGCACATGGAGCAGCTGCTCCGCGAGGCCGGTCTGCTTGAGGAAGGCGGGCTGTTCGACATCGACAACGTCAGCCTCCTGCACCACGCCAACCAGGCGCTCAAGGCGCACATGATGTTCACGCGCGATGTGGACTACGTGGTCAAGGACGGCAAGATCGTCATCATCGACGAATTCACCGGCCGCATGATGGAAGGCCGCCGCTACTCCGAGGGCCTGCACCAGGCGCTGGAGGCCAAGGAAGGCGTGACCATCCAGGCCGAGAACCAGACGCTGGCCTCCATCACCTTCCAGAACTTCTTCCGCCTGTACCCCAAGCTGGCCGGCATGACCGGCACGGCCATGACGGAAGCCGGCGAATTCGCGGAAATCTACAAGCTGGAAGTGGTGGAAATCCCCACCAACAAGCCCTTCGTCCGCGACGACCAGGACGACGAGGTCTACCGCACCGCGCGCGAAAAGTACGACGCCATCGTGGAACTGATCGCCGAGGCCAACGGGCGCCAGCAGCCGGTGCTGGTGGGTACGACCTCCATCGAGAAGTCGGAATACCTGGCGGACCTCCTGCGCCGCACCAAGAAGATCAAGCCCAACGTCCTGAACGCCCGCTTCCACGATCAGGAAGCCCAGATCGTCGGCGACGCCGGCATTCCCGGCGCGGTGACCATCGCCACCAACATGGCCGGCCGCGGCACCGACATCCAGCTGGGCGGCAACCTGGAACTGCGCGTCTGGCGCGAGTGCGAGGGGCTGGAGCCCCATACGCCCGAATACGACGCCAAGGTCGACGCCATCAAGGCCGACATCGAGGACAAGAAGAACATCGCGCTGGATGCCGGCGGGTTGTTCGTCATCGGCACGGAACGCCACGAAAGCCGCCGCATCGACAACCAGTTGCGCGGCCGTTCGGGCCGCCAGGGCGACCCCGGCGCCTCGCGCTTCTTCCTGTCGCTGGAAGACGACCTGATGCGCGTCTTCGGGTCCGAGCGCATGGAGGGCATGCTCCAGCGCCTGGGTCTGGAGGAAGGCGAAGCCATCGTCCACCCGTGGATCAACAAGGCGCTGGAAAAGGCCCAGAGCAAGGTGGAAGCGCGGAACTTCGAAATCCGCAAGAACCTGCTCAAGTTCGACGACGTGATGAACGACCAGCGCAAGGTCATCTACGAACAGCGCCGCGAACTGATGCAGGCCGAAGACGTCCACCAGGACGTCATCGACATGCGCCACGAGGTCATCGAGGAGATGGTCCACCGCGCCATCCCGCCCAAGGCCATGCCCGAGCAGTGGGACGCCAAGCTGCTGCACGAGGAAACGCTCCGCGTGCTGGCCATCGACGCCCCCATCACCGAATGGTTCGACGAGGAGGGCATCGCCGAGGAAGAGGTGCGCGAGCGCCTGACCAAGGCCTCCGACGAGCGCATGCGCGCCAAGGCCGCCAACTACGGCCCGGACATCTGGCGCATGGTGGAAAAGTCCATCCTGCTGCAGATCCTGGACACGGTCTGGAAGGAGCACCTGCTGGGGCTCGACCACCTGCGCCAGGGCATTTCCTTGCGCGCCTACGCCCAGCGCGATCCGCTGAACGAGTACAAGGCGGAAGCCTTCGAGATGTTCCAGAAGATGCTGGTCCATCTGCGCGAGCGCGTCACCACCACCCTGTCGCATGTGGAACTGCAGACGGAGCGCAAGCCCGAGCAGATTCGCCCGCAGGAGCGCGAGGCACCCATGCAGGCCGAGCACGCCGAGCCGCAGCAGGCCGTCGGCGGCGGCGGCGTGCCGGGCGTGCCGCGCAGCCACCCGGCCATGCAGTCGGGCGACCGCGACCCCAAGAATCCCGAAACCTGGGGCCGCGTGGCCCGCAACGAGCCCTGCCCCTGCGGCTCCGGCAAGAAGTTCAAGCACTGCCACGGTGCCCTGGCCTGAGGCCGCGCCATCGGGCCGGGCCCGCCACGTTCGGTTGCAAGGGTGCGCCTTTGGGCGTATCCTTGAGCCGAATTACGGGGAGAGTCGCACCATGTCGATCGACAGCCTGAACATGGTCAACCGCGCCGAGGAGCGCGGCGAACTGATCCGCCAGCAGGTCCAGGGCCAGCTGGCGACGAAGATGGTCAAGTCGGCCACCCAGTCGGCCCTGGCGCAGGTGGAGGCGGTGGCCGAGTCCGTCGCACAGACCCGCGCGCTGATGGACGCCGAGCAGGGTCGCGGCACGCAGGTGAACACGGTCGCCTGACGCCGCGCCGGTGCTTGGCGCCGTCTGCTTTACCGGAAGGACGTTTGAACCATGGCCGGACCCGGCCGCGTCGGAGGAAGCCCCGCCAGCCGGGCACCCGTTTCGGGGGCCCGCGACCGTCGGCGCGCCTCCACCTCCGCCTTCTGGGACTCCATCGAGGAGCGCGAGTCGCCCGACGACCGGCCGCGCCACCGCAACCACGTGCGGATCGACGGCGTCACCTTTGACCGCAACGCCCCGCGCGGAACCTACCTGAACATCGTGGTGTGATGCCTGCGCGACGGACGGCGGTCGTGTCGCGCGCAGGCTTCGGACGCCGACGCGCACGTTGACGTGCATGATGGCGTCACTTGCGGCACTCGTACGCCTCGATGATTGAAATCAACAAGGCTGCGATCACGCGCTACGCTGGCTCATGCGCCATAAGGCGCGGCGGCCAGTCGGCCTTGCCGGACAACAAGTGTATGTTTTCGAGTGTCGTCCGGTATCAGACCGCCGTTTCCTGCCGCGGCCTGGCCGTCATCACGCGGTTTCGCCCCTGGCTCTTGGCGGCGTAAAGCGCATCGTCGGCCCGCTTCATAATCCCTTCCAGCGTCTCGACGGTCTCGGCATCCGCCGTGGCCACGCCCAGGCTTACGGTGAAGGTCACGACTGTGTCCGCGTAGGGAACCTGCGTCTCCGACACCGCCAGGCGAACCCGTTCCGCCACGACCGCGGCCCCCGCGTGGTCGGTTTCCGGCAGCATGGCCGCGAATTCCTCGCCGCCCAGTCGTCCCAGGGCGTCGGTTTCGCGCAGTTCACCCCCAATGGCCGCCACCAGCGCCTTGAGCACGGCGTCGCCGGCTTCGTGGCCGTGGGTGTCGTTGATCGCCTTGAAGTGGTCGGCGTCGATCATGGCGAGGGAGAAGGGGCGCCCGTGCCGGCGCGCCAGGGCATGGGCCTCGGTGGTGCGCTCCATGAAGGCGCGGCGGTTCAACGCGCCGGTCAGTCCGTCCGTCGTCGCCAGCTCGACAAGCTTGGCCTCGGCCCGCTTGCGGCGTGAGATGTCGCGGATGATGAACACCATGCTGCCGGCCTCGGCATCGCCGGCCAGTTCGCCGGCCCAGCATTCCGCCGGGAACAGATGCCCGTCGGCGTGCCGCGCCACCGCATCCTCGGGCCGGCCGGGATCGTAATCCGGCACGAGGTCACTGAACCGCAGGCGGGCCACCTGCCAGTCGGAATAGCCGAACACCTGCATGGCCGCCGGGTTGAATTCCAGGATGTTGTCGTCCTGGTCGGTGACGATGACCGCGTCGTGGGCGGCGTCCATGAAGGCACGGCTGCGCGCCTCGCTGTGCTGGAGATCCAGCGTGCGCTCCACCACCCGGGCTTCCAGCTCCTCGTTCAGGCGGGCCAGGGCGGCGCGGCTTTCGACCAGGGCATCCACCGCCCGCCGCCGGCGCGTGGTCTGCCGGTAGACCATGGCGAACAGCAGCACGATCAACGCGTTGCCCATCCCGCCGATCATGAGATAGGCGCCGGTCATGTCGTCGTGCGTCGCCAGGACCTCGGGGCGCCCGACGCTCACCAGCGTCACCGTGCCCCACTCGGGATCGTATTCATAGGATACCAGCCGTTCCCGCTGGTCCAGCGGCGAAACTGTGGCGAAGGACCCTTCCGGCGCGGCGGGAAGATAGCGGGTGAACAGCGGCGCGTCAGAGGCATCGCGCCCCACGTAGTCCTCGTTGGACGGCTCACGCGCCAGGACGATGCCGTCCTCGCGCACCAGGACGGCGGTGCCGCCCGCCGTGCCGGCGTCCGGAAGGATGCGCAGCAGGTCCGTCGGCGTCACGGCAGCAGCCACGACGCCGGCAAAGAAACCGGCCTCCGTGTAGATGCCCCGCGCCACCGGGATGACCCATTTCCCGGTCGTCCGCGACGTGATGGGGCGCCCGACGAACAGGGGCCGCTCGGGCCGCCGGTCGGCGAAGTTCCGGAAGTAGTCCCGGTCGGACACGTTGATGACGGGCGGCACGGCCATGCCGGAGTGGCCGATGATCTCGCCGGCCGACGACACGACGATCATTTCGCGCGTGATTTCCTGGTCGGCAGCGCGAGAGGCGATGAAAAGCTGGTCTTCCTGCCCCAGGCGCTGCGGCAGGTCGAGAACGCGAAGGTAGTCCTCGACGCTGCGCAGAACCTGCGACACCTCGCCCAGCGCGCCGGAGACGCGGGCGTCGGCCACGGCGACGCGGGCGCGCGTCAGTTCGAAGGCGTTCTTGACGGCTTCGGCGCGGCCGTCCCGGTCCAGCGCCCACAAGCCCAGGGACAACGTCGCGCAGGCAGCCAGCGCCAAGGCGCTCCAGGCGATTGCGCGTCCCGTCATCCGTCTCCCCAGGCCGTCCTTCATCAAACTGCCACAACCATAAGGCCCGGACCTTAACAAAGCCTCTCTCCCGTGCCGACCATTGCCGAAGGTCAGCCCTTGCGGCCCTCGTGGACCCGGTGGCCGCGGTTCATGAGAACCATCACCTTTTCCTCCAGCTGCTCGGGCGGGAAGGGCTTGGCGATGTAGGCCGTCACGTCGTGGGCCATGGCCTCCTCCACCGCCGGCTGCGTGGCAAGGGCCGTGACCATCAGGAACGGCAGCTTGGAATGGGTGCTGCGCACCTGCTTCAACAGATCGATGCCCGACATGCGCGGCATCATCCAGTCGGAGATGACGAGGTCGAAGGCATCGTCCTGCTCGGCGAACAGGTCGAGGGCCTGATGCCCGTCTTCGGCGCTGGTGATCTGCGAAACGCCCATATCGCCCAGCACCATGCGGATGTAGCTGGCCGAGGCCTCCTCATCTTCCACCACCATGACGCGCATGCGGGTGACGTCGACGAAAGGCACGCCGGCCGCGCGCATCTTTTCGCCCAGCAGCGCCAGACGCTTGGCGCCCTCGGCACTGTCGCTGGCGCCCGACAGGAACTCTCGGATGACGGTGGGACGCTGGGCATAGCGGGTCAGGTGCGCGCGCGCCCGCTTGACGCATTCGCCCTCGGTGAAGGCTCCCTCGGCGCAGAGGTCCAGCGTCTCCAGCACCTTCTGCGGCGGCGGCTTGTCCTTCTCGAAGGGCGCGAAGACGTGGTTGGTGCGGATGAACGTCAACTGCACCTGGTCCAGCATGGTCGCCCAGTTCATCCGCTCCTCGGCGGCAAACAGCGACTCCTTCACCCGGCGCTGCACGTCGGCCACCGACCGCAGCTTGCGCAGGCGCGTCTTGGAACTGTCGAGCAGCCGGCCGGCGAAGTCACGGTCCTCCAGGAAGCTGCGCAGGTACTCCTCGACGATCTTCCGCGCGTAGGCGCCGAAGACCATCTTCTGCATGTCGAACAGGGTCTCGACCTTCTCCAGCACCGTCTTGCCCGCCAGCATGTCCTGCAGGGCTCCGGTGGAGACGATGCGGGCAACCCGCTTCTCGATCGCGTCTGCCGTGGCATGACCGCCCAGGAAGGCATGGCCGCCCGGCTTCAGCGCCTGCGCAAGGCGGCTGATGAGTTGAAGCTCGGCCAGCAGTTGACCGCCGCCATAGGCGTCGCCGGCCACCGACGGCAGCAGGCGGTCGCGGCGCGCCAGCTCGCGGTGCAGGGCCGCCATGAGGCCGGCCCGCGCCTGCTCCATGCCCTCGTCGGCCAGCACTGCGCGCAGACGCAGCACCTGGTCGATGCGGGTTCGCTCCGGCGGCGCCCTTCCACCCGGCGGATCGGGTTCCAGCAGCGGCGTCTCGGGCGCCAGGACGCCCGCCATGACCAGAAGGTCCTCCAGCACCATGTTGATGGGGTCGACGCGCTCGCAGACGTCGTGGATGGCGCCCCCGGCGCGCAGCACCTCGCCCAGCACCTGGTCGACGCGCGCCTTGGCCTCGGCCGACAGGCTCTCGGCTTCGCAGAGGACGAGGATGCGCTCGGCCTTCTCGCCCCAGTCGCGCCCGCCCTGGAGATACTGGGTCAGCGCACTGTCGGCCAGGAAGGCCGCCTCGGCCACGTCGCCCGCCGCCTGCCGCAGCGCCGCCACCTGATCGGAAAACGCGCCCGGCCTGGCCTCTGGCGGTTTCTTCTCGAGGATGCGGGCGCGGGTGCGCTTCTGGGCCTTGGTGGCCAGGGCTGTCAGGGTACCGATCCGCTCCGACGGCTTGACGCCCAGCTGCTTGGCCTGAATGTCGGCGGCCCGCTGCAGGGCGCCCTGCCAGTGGCGATCGCCCTCCACATGCTTCTGCAGGGTCGGCGAGTGCAGAAGCTCCGTCGGCGTGGCGTGGTGGCCTTCGAGGAACGGCGCCAGCAGGCGCCCGGCCAGAAGGCGCGCCGCCGGCTGATAGAGGTCGTCCACACGTTCACAAAGCGGCGCGGCCTCGGCGTCAAAGCCGGCCGGTGCCGCGGATGGGGCCGTGGGCCCGCCGGCGGTCTGCGTCTGGCTGCTCATGCGTCCGTCCAATCCCTCCTGGCCCGCCGTCGCGGGTCTTTTTGCTTGGCGTCGCGCCCCGCCGCCGGCCGTCAGGCGTCCAGAGCCGCGCGAACGGCGGTCAGCAGGCGGTCGGGGTCGACCGGCTTGGCAAGGAAGGTCACCCCCTCTCCCAGGTCGGCCAGCCGGTGCTCCGCCTCGGCGGCATACCCCGAAACAAGTACCACTTTCAGATGAGGGTTGTCCTCCCGCATCGCGCGGACCAGGTCAAGTCCGCCGAGGCCCGGCATGACCATGTCGCTGACCAGCACGTCGATGCCCTCTCCTTCCGAGCGCCAGACGTCCAAGGCTTCCTCGCCGTCGGCGCAGGAGACCACCTCCATCCCATGCTCCTCCAGCACCAGCCGCAGGTAGTCGCGCACGGGCGCCTCGTCCTCGGCCAGCAGCGCGGTGCCCCACAGGTCGACCACCGACACCGCCCCACCCGAGACGGCAGTTTCCGCCGGCGTTTCCACGGCCGGCAGGTAGAGCCGGAAGCGCGCGCCCTGGCCCGGGCGCCCCTCCACCTCGACAGCGCCGCCGGCATGGGTCGCAAGGGCATAGACCATGGCCAGACCGAGTCCCGTGCCCTTGCCCTGGGGCTTGGTGGTGAAAAAGGGCTCGAAAATGCGCGTCGCCGTTTCGGCATCGAGCCCGGTGCCGGTGTCGGTCACCTCGACCACCGCGAACCGCTCCCCGCGCAGCGACGGCAGCCGGTCGCGCAGCCCGCCGTCGCGCGAGGCATCCACCACGTCAATGGCGATGTCCAACCGGCCGTCGCCGCCCCCCGCCTCGGCGATGGCGTCGCGGCCGTTGATCGCCAGGTTGACCACCGCCTGGGTGAACCGGGCGGGGTCGACCTCCACCCGCGCGGCGTCCACCCTGGGCACGATGGACAGGTCCACGGTCTCGCCCAGGACGGGCCGCAGGAAGCTCTTCAGCTCGCGCACCGTATCCACAACGTCGATGACCACGGCCTGCTCGGCACCGCGCTGACGGCTGAAGTCCAGAAGCTGCGCGGTCAGCGCGGCCGCCCGGTCCGACGCCTTGACCACCTCCGCCAGGCACGACTCGACCCGCGCCGTCTCGGCCACCTGGCGCTGGGCCATGCGGGCGAAGCCGCCGATGGCGGTCAGCATGTTGTTGAACTCGTGGGCGATGCCGCCGGCCAGTTGTCCCACCGCATCCAGCTTCTGCGCCTGCTGGAGCGCCAGTTCGGCCGAGCGCCGGTCGGTGATGTCGGCCAGCACCACCAGCGTCGCGTCGCCCCCTTCCTGCGCCAGCGGGTAGCGCCCCACCAGCAGATGCCGCTCCGCCCGGCCGCCGCCGCGCAAGGTCCGCTCCACCATGGCTTCGACGCCGGCCCCCGCGCCCTCTTCCACCGGCGGCGGCGGCTCATCCCCCAGCAGGTCCGCGAGCGACTGGCCGAGCGGCGAGTCGTCGCAAAGAACGGCCCGGGCGGCGGCGTTGGCAAAGCGCACCCTGTCGCCGCGCGTCATGAGGATGCCATAGGGCGCCCGCTCCACCAGATGGCGGTAGCGGGCCTCGCTGTCGCGCAGGGCGGCCAGGGCTCGCTGGCGGTCCAATTCGGCGGCGGCGCGGGCGGCGAAGATGTCCAGCAGCGCCCGCCCGCCGGCACGGGGCTCGATGGGGCTTCCGTGCACGGCGGCCACAAGCCCCATGGGGCGGCCGGAGCCACCGCGGATCACCCGCACGAGCGTGCCGCCGGCTTCCAGGTCCCGCGCCATGGCGCAGTCGGCCAGCCGCGCCGGCATCTCTTCGGGCAGCGGTTCGCCGCCCCCCGCGCCGGTGGCCTGGCGGAACAGACCGCGGAACGCGGTCTCTGCCAGCGGGCGGGGCGCCACTTCCACCGGACGGCCATTGCGCACCGCCGCCACGGGCACCAGCCGATCGGCCTCCAGCGCGGCGATCAGTGCGCCGTCCACGTCGAGGGCGCGCGCCAGGCTGTCGGCGAGGTCGGGAAAGAAGTCCCCCGTCCCGTCGCCGCCGCGGCGGCGCGATATGCCGGTGGCAAGTTCCGTCAGCACCGCCTCGTGCCGGCGATGCTCAGTCACGTCGGTCACCGTGGCCACGCTGCCGCCGGTGGGCATGGGCGTGACGAGAACTTCCAACCGCCGCTCTCCGGCTGTGATCTCGCATGCCTCGGCAGCGGCATCCAGCGGCACCAGGGGTTCCGCCCCCAGGATGTCCGACAAGGCCCGGCCCTGCAGCGCATCGGGATCGGCGGCCGTCAGGCGGGGGAAGACCGTGTTCCAGGTGACGCACCGGCGGGCATCGTCGAAGACGGCGATGCCCTGGGTGATGCTTTCCAGTGTCGTCTGGAGCAGCGCCGTCGATTCGGCAAGGTCCTGCTCGTGGCGCTTCAACTCCGAGATGTCCATGAGCACCTTGACCACGCCGCCCGAGCCCGTAGCGTGCTCGCTGATGCGGTACCACCGGCCGTCGGACAGGCGGACGTCGGCCGGCTCCCGCGAATCCAGGTGGCGCCGGAGGCGGCGCTCCACCCAGGTCTCCAGGGGGCCCTCGTCGTCGGTTCCCCGGGCGCCGCGGCGGGCGGCCTCGCGCAGCAGGGCGTCGAAGGTGATGCCGGGCTCCAGAATGTCCGCCAGCACGGGATAGGCGCGGCGGTAGCGCTCGTTGCAGAGGATCAAACGGCCGTCCTGCCCGAACAGCACGAAGCCTTCCGACACCGACTCCACGGCATCGAGCATGTGGGCCTGAAGGTCGGCGCTCTGCTCCACGCGGGCGCGGGCGGCACCAACCTCGGCGGCGGCAGTGGTCAGCGCCCGTTCCGCCGCCCGGGCGCGGCGCACCAGGGCCCACACCGCCCCGACCGCTGCAACGGCCGGCCCGGCGACCGCCGGCCACGCCAGTCCCGCCACCGCCGACGTGCTGGCGGCGGCGCAGGCGGCGGCCAGAATCAGCGCCGGCGCGAGCAGCCCCCGGGCGCGCAGGTCCAGGCCCGGCACGCCCCTCGGGGCCGCCATGGCATCTGTGTCTCGCATAGGTCGTGGTCCCTCCGTCCGGCACGACGGGCCGGTGCCGACAGGGTGCCGCGCAGGCTCGGCGGGAGCAAGACTTTCGGAGTAGGTGGGGCGCCGGTCGCGCTGGCGTCGCGTGTCAGCGGGGGCCGACGGCCTGCGGCGGAGTACGCGCCAGGTCTTCCAGGATGCGCATCTTCTCAAGGTCGCCCAGCAGCGTTTCGACGGCGCGGTCCAGCGCGTCGGCGATCTCGGCCGCGATGTCCGCGGCCCCGCCGGTGCGCAGCCGTCGGAGGTCGCCCAGGATGGCCTCGTCGTTCTGCCGCAGCGCCTGAACCAGGGCATGAAGTTCGCCGTGGTTCAGGACCGAAGGCTCCTCCTCGCCGCCAAGGGGCACGCGACCGCCGGCGTCGACGCAGGAGCGCGGGCCGGAGCCGAACGTCCGTGCGTCGCCGCACGGCAAGGGGACCGCGCCACCCTCGTCGATCATCGTGATCGGAGCCTCAACGGGCGCGACACCGACGACGGTGCCGAGAGAGTCGCCGAGATCGTGACGGGCGGCGGCGAGATGCTTGAATTGGAGTCTAAGACCGGGGTCGCCCACCACCCGCGCGGCACCGTGGTAACGGTGCGCCGCGTGACGGCAGGATTCGACGAGAGAGATAAAACCGTCGGGGAGCGACGCGGTCATCAGGCGGGGTCCTCGCGGGAATGTCGGGCCAACATCTACAACCATGTCGAACCCGTTGTTGTTCCACGTCGCAAGCAGGCGGCGCGGAGCCGGCTGCCCGGGCGTGAACCATCAGTATACCCGGAAAACCTCCTGAAAGCGCAAGCTGCCCTGTCGGATTATCCGATCGGCTACCGCCGTCCGCGGATCAAGTGGGCGATCAGCGATACGACCAGCAGCGCCAGGAAGATGAAGAACAGGATCTGCGCGATGCCGGCCGAGGCCGAGGCGATCCCGCCGAACCCGAACACCGCCGCGATAATGGCGATGATGAAGAAGATCAGGGCCCAGTAAAGCATGTCGTCCTCCTTCGGACCGGGCTGTTGCCCTTTTTCTTGGTTGATGGAACGTCTGCGGTCCCGGGCCGCCGCGCCCGCTGCACGGCCGGCGACAGGGGCGTGCCCCTCGGGCACGGCCCTGCCGACACCGGCCGTGGCGGCGTCTCAGTCCCGGTCCAGGATCTTGCCGAGCAGCAGGCCGATGCCGAACGCGACCAGGACACTGGTCATGGGGCGTTCCTCTATGGTCGCCTGCGCCTGTTCCAGGCCGGCACGGGCGCGCGCCTGGTATTCCTCGGCGGTCGCCTGCGCCCGGTGCTGGTAGTCGTCCGCGGTGGCCCGGGCGCGCTCGGCGTAGGACCGGCCACGCGCAGTCGAGACGTCCTTCAGGCTTTCCGTCAGGGCCGCGAAGTCCTTGCGCAGGGCGTCCATGTCGGACTTCAGGCGGTCGACATCGGACTCCGCGCGGGCGCGTGCCGTTCCTTCCGTGGCGCCCTGGGCTGCGGCGGGTTGATTGGCCTCGGCCATGAATGTCCTCCTTCATGCGGTGGGTTGCCGGAAACCGGAAAATCCGTCTCGCCTTTCAACGCAGTGGACACCTCATCCGCTGCAACCTCCACCGCACGAGGCATTCGCCACTTCGCCGCTTGACGCGCAGCCGCCCGCCTTCGGACCATGCTCGGCCCACCAACAGGAACAAGAACGGGAGGATCGGCATGGACCTGAGACTGGACGGCAAAGTTGCGCTGGTGACCGGCGCGTCGGGCGGCCTAGGCCGGCATTTCGCCGGCGTCCTGGCGGCGGCGGGCGCGACCGTCGTGCTCGCCGCTCGCCGCACCGAGAAGCTGGCCGAGGCGGTGGAGGAAATCGGGCCCGGTCGCGCCCACGCCGTGCCGCTTGACGTCACCGACCCGACCTCCGTCACCGCCGCCTTCGAAGCCGCGGAGGCGGCCACGGGCGCGGTGGTGGACGTGCTGGTGAACAACGCCGGACTGGCGAAGACGGCACCGGCGCTGGAAACGTCGCCGCAGGACTGGAGGACGGTTCTGGACACCAACCTGACCGGCGCCTTCCACGTCGCGACGGAGGCCGCCGCCCGCATGAAAGCCGCAGGCCGCGCCGGGTCCATCGTCAACATCGCCTCCATCGTCGGGCTGCGGCCGGCGGGCGCGGTGGCGTCCTACGCCGCCAGCAAGGCGGGCCTGATCCACCTGACCAAGGCCCTGGCGCTGGAGCTGGCGCGCGACGACGTGCGGGTGAACGCCCTGGCGCCCGGCTACATCGAGACCGACATCAACGCGGCGTTCTTCGCCACCGACGCGGGGCAGAAGCTCATAAAGCGCATTCCGCAGCGCCGCCTGGGCCGCATGAGCGACCTGGACGCGCCGCTGCTGATGCTGTGCTCGGACGCCAGCGCCTTCATGACGGGCGCCGTCGTGCCGGTGGACGGCGGCCACCTGGTCTCGTCGCTGTAGGGCCCGGCGGGCGCTGCTTCCGCTATTCGCGGCACTCCCGGACGGACACGCATTTGCCGCCGTTCGGCCCGTCCTCGGTGCACTGGACCACCCACACGCAGCCGTCCCCGTCGGGATCGGTGTCGGCGGGGATCCCCGCCGCGGGGCGGGCCGGCGCGGCGGGAGCAACCGGCTCGGACGGCGGCGCGGCGGGAGCGGGCTCCGGCTCGGTCACGGGCGGGGCCAATCGGGCCGGAACCGCCGGTTCCGCGGTCGCGGCCGCCTCGGGCTTGGCGACCGGGCGGGGCGGGGCGGCAGCACCTGCCCCGGGCGCGGCAGCGGGCTCCGCGGCCGCGCCCGGATCGGGGGCGGCCTGCGACTCGGACGCGGCGGCGGGTTTGGGCTCGGGCTGAGGAGCCGGCGACGCCTCGTCGACCACCGGCTCAGCCGCAGGCGCCAAGGGCGCGGCGGCAGCCGGTTCGACCGGCTCGCCCGGTTCGGCCGGTTCCGGCGCCACGCCCTCGGCAGACGGCTGGCGCGGTGCGGGGTCGGCAGCCGAGTCGGCCATGGGCGCCGCCTCTGGCGCGGCGGCAGGTGCCGGCTCGGCCGGCGACGGTGCGGCGACCGCAGCCGGGGCTTCCTCCGCGGGTGCAGCAGCGGGATCGGCGGCCTCGATCACAGGGGCCGGCGCGGTTTCGGCGGACGAGGCCGTGCCCGCCGGATCTGCGGCTTCCGGCGCGGCCGGTTCCGGCGCCGACGGCGCGGTGTCGGCCTGCGGAGGGGGCGCAGCGTCCACGCCCGGCGCATCACCGGCGCGCGGCACCTCAAGCACCGGCGGCTCCAGCGCGGGCGCCACCGCATCCAGCGTCGGCGCAGGCACGGGATCGGGCTCGGCGGGAGCGGCCGGTGCGGCATCGCCAACGGCAGGCGCACGGAAGGCTGCCGGCGGACGCTCCGGCAGTGGAACGGCCGGGGCTGGCGACTCCGTCACCACCGGGGCCTGCGGCGCCGGTGCGGGATCGTCGTTGCCACCCACCGCCGGCATTTCGACGGCGGGTGTTTCGGCAGCAGGCGGCGCCTCGGCGGCGGGCGCCGGATTGGCGGGCACGGCCGGCAGCGGCGCGGGCACGTCGGGACCGCTGGATGGTTCAGGCGTCGGCGCGGGCGCGGTCTGCTCCGGACCAGGCGCGGCGGCCGGGGTCTGCGGAACCGCCCCGCCTCCGGCCGATCCCGCGGTTTCGGGCTCCGGTGCCGGCGCAACCACGCGGGCCACCCAGGCACGACCGTCGGACACGGCCGCCTCCACCCATTGCCGGCCGATGGGATCGCTCAGCAGGGCGGCGGCGGCCACACCCAGCAGCATGGCGGACAGGAAGGTGCCGCCCCACAGCAGGCCGCGGCGCGGCGGCGGCCGCTTGGCGGGCGGCGGCGGCGGCGCCACGGACGTTATCGGGGCACGAGGCGGCGGCGGCGGAGGCGGCGGCACCCGACGCATCCGGGAGGCGGAGGCCGCGCCCAGGGTTTCCGCCCGCGCGCGGCCGCCGCCCACCTCGAACATCGCCTCCGGCACGGGCGGCAGGACAGCCATGCGGGGGCTGCCCTCCTCCACCGGATGCATGCGGCATTCCACGTCGCTGTCGGGATCGATGGTCAGGGCTTCGTACTCGACCTCGCCCCGGAAGATGCCGCCGCGCAGGAAGTTGACGGCGCGCGCCTTGATGGTCCCCGCGACCGTACCCGCCGAAGCGACACGGCCGGCACCGACCCGCGCGTTCAGGCGCCCCTGCGGCCCCACCACAAGGTCGGCCACCGCGACGTCCCCCTTCACCGCCCCCTCGATCTCGAGGGTGCCGGGGGAATGGACGGTCCCGATTACCGTCAGGTCGGGCGCGAAGAAGGATGCCTGCTTGACTGCCATGGCCGCGCTGATTTCCACATGGATTCAGGCGAGTATACCGCTTTCGGCCGTGGATGCCAGGGATCGCGTGCGCAGGCGGCGCCGGCCATCATGGAAAACGCCGCCCGCGGCCGGAGCCGGGGCGGCGTCTTTCTTGAGGCGGAAGACCGCAGTGGCGGCGATCAGGACCCCGAGAAGGTGATTTCCACGCGGCGGTTGCGCATTTCCGTGACGCCGTCGCCGGTCGCCACGGCCGGCTGTTCCTCGCCATACGCCTCGAGCGCCAGGTCGGCGGTGGGGATGCCCTTGTCGTTCAGGTAGTCGGCGACGGCCTCCGCCCGCTTCTGCGACAGCAGCAGGTTCGGCACGGGCTGGCCGACGGTGTCGGTGTGGCCGGCGACGACGATGCGGGCCGGCCTGGCGGCGCGCCAGTCGGCGACGACCTTGTTCAGCGTGGCAAGGGCCTCGCCGTCCAGCACCGCGCGGCCCAGCGGGAAGTAGACGGTGTAGTCGCCGTCCACGGCCGGCGCCTCGACCACGGCCGTCAGAGCCTTCATGGCGGCGTCGAAGCGGGTCTTGCAGGCGGCGATGTGGTCGGGCTGGATGTTCTCTTCCAGCTCCTGCACCCAGCAGTCATAGGCGGTCTGCGCATCGGCTGCGACGGCGGGCATGGCCTGGCGGTCGCCGCCGTCCAGCTCGGCCAGCAGCGCGGCACGGGCGGCCGCGACCTCGTCGACCGCACCGGCCGGCAGGTCACGGTCGGCAACGGCGTCGGGCAGCACGGTCTGGCCGGCGGCGGCGGCGCGGGCCTTGTCCAGGAAAGCGGCGGCGTCGTCCCAGTCGTATTCCGCCCGCTCCTCGGCCGCCAGGTTGACATAGCCCTCGTACAGCGCCGTCTCGAACGCGCCACCCTGCGGCTGCAGGCCGCGCGCCCCCTCGACGTCCCAGTTGCTGGCGCACGCCGTGAGAAGACCGGCGGAAACGCTGACGAGAAGAGCCTTCTTGAACATGGATCGTGGTGTCCTTCGCTGCGTCTTGTCTGCCCGAATGTGTCGCCTGCCCGTTCGCGCCCCCCTGCGGACGTTCGGGGCTCCACGCATCGTTGGTGGGTCGCGGTGCGGGCGGCCGGCAGTGACCACCCGCAAACCGAGACCTTCCGTTGTTAAATGCCCGTCAAAGCAAGGTCAAGCGCGGCTCGTCCGAAAGGTCGTGAAAAATATACGTCGTTCGGATTGCGGCAGCGGATGGCCGCGGCGGCCAGCGGGAAGCCGCCGCCGCGATCCCCGCCCTTGCGCCGCGGACGGTTTCGCGCTTTGTTCCATCAATGCCCATTGTCCGCCGCCGGCACTGCCCACCATGAGCCAGTCCCTCTGCCGCGCCTGCCTGACCGAGATTCCCGCCGCCGTGGACGCATGTCCGGCGTGCGGCAGCACGCGGCTGGCCCGGCACCCCGAGCTGTTCTCGCTGACGTTCGCGCATGTGGACTGCGATGCCTTCTACGCCAGCATTGAAAAGCGCGACCGGCCCGACCTGCGCGACAAGCCGCTGCTCATCGGCGGCGGGCAGCGGGGCGTCGTGGCGACCGCCTGCTATATCGCGCGGCGCTTCGGCCCGCACAGCGCCATGCCCATGTACAAGGCCCTGCGCCTGTGCCCCGACGCCGTGGTGCTGCGCCCCGACATGCCGAAGTACGCGGCCGTCAGCCGGCAGATTCGCGGCATCTTCGAGACCTACACGCCGCTGGTGGAGTTCCTGTCGCTGGACGAGGCCTTCCTGGACCTGTCGGGATGCGAGGACCTGTTCGGGGAATCGGCGGCGGCGATCCTGGCGCGCATCCAGGCCCGTGTGCGCGAGGAGGCGGGCATCGGCATCTCCATCGGGCTCAGCTACAACAAGTTCCTGGCCAAGATGGCCTCGGACCTGGACAAGCCCGAGGGATTCGCCGTGATCGGCCGGAGCGAGGCGCGGGATTTTTTGGCGCCCCGCCCCGTGCGCGACATTCCCGGCGTGGGCGAGGCCTTCGCGCGGCGGCTGTTCCAGGCCGGGTACAAGACCATCGCCGACCTTCAGGCCGTTTCGGAAACGCGCCTGGCGCAACAGTTCGGGGCGTTGGGACGGGCCCTGGCGCAGCGGGCGCGCGGCACGGACCCGCGCCGCGTCACACCCCACCGCGAGGCCAAGAGCATCTCCGCCGAGACTACGTTCGACACCGACATCGCCAGCCTGGCCGATCTGGAACGCCGGCTGTGGCCGCTGTGCGAAAAGGTGGCGGCACGCTGCAAGAAAAGCGGCGCGGCAGGCGAGAGCGTGGTGCTCAAGCTCAAGACCGCGCGGTTCCAGACCCTGACCCGCAGCCGTCGTCTGCCCGATCCCACCCAGATGGCGGAGACGATCTGGCGCCATGCGCGCCCCCTGCTGGCGCGGGAAGCGGACGGACGCGCCTTCCGGCTGATCGGAATCGGCGTGGCCGACCTGTGCGACCCGGCGCGCGCTGACCCGCCCGACCTGTTCGACACCGCTCAAGCGCGCGCGGTGCGGGCTGAACGGGCCATCGACACCGTGCGCGATCGGTTCGGCACGGACGCCATCGGCCGCCGATCCTTCGGCGGAGATGACGCCGAACCGGATGGGTGACTCAATACCCACATGGTGCTACTCTAGCGTGGGGTGGACTAGACCGTCATCCCGCGGCACGGGAAGAAGCCCATGAAAACCGACCTCATCACCCCGGTCGTGCCGCCGTCCCAGGACATCGCACCACCGCGTGTTGCGGACGCTGCGATCCCGCGGGGAGAGGCGACACAGGACCAGACCAGGATCGCTGCAACGCGGCTCGCCAACGGAAGCGGCATGTCCGCCGGTTCCGACCGCTTTGGCGCGCCCGCCGCGCCGGGCCGTGCCGCCCCCGCGCCGGCCGCCGCCGCCGCACCGGCCGGACGGGGCGCCAACGGCGACGGCGGACCGGATGGCATGGCCTCGCAGCGGGTTGCCCTGTCGCGCACGCGCCTGGAAGCGATGATGCTGGAAGCTCAGGCCGCCTCCACCAGCGGCGACGCGCAACGCGCCCGCTCCATCGCCCGCGCCGTGAAGATGGAGGCCGGCGCCATCCGCGACGCGCTGCGCAGCGCCGCCGATGCCGATGCGGCGGTGGCCGATGCCATGGCCGCGGCCGCCGCCGCGCGCGCGGTGCAGGACGCGCAGGAAGCGGCCCGTGCCGCAGCACGCCGGGCGGCCGCCGAAAGCGGCGAGGACCGGCAGGGCCTGGCCCCGTGGAACGGAAACGGCTCCATGCGGGCCACGCTGCTGGCCGAGTCGGCGCCGCTTGGCACGCCCACCACCAACCTGCACCGCAGCGCCTTCGAGGCCCTGCGCCGGGCGCAGGAAATCCTGGACCTGCTGTCGCGAATCGATGCCGGCGACCGCGCATCGGGCACCCACGCCGACGACGGCGGGCACGGGAGCGTCCTGCTCAACCGCATCGAGGCCGAAGACGGCGCCCTGCTGGACGGCTGGAACCTGCTGGCCTGAGCGGCCGCCTGCCGACGCCGGCGCTACCACGACTCCGGCTGCGGAACGGCCGCCGGCGGTTCCGCCCGCGTGCCAGAGAACACACAGAACTGACGGTCCCGGAACCACACGTCGACGTCGCGGAACCCCACCCGCCGCAGCATGTCCAGTTGCGCCTCGGCCGTGGCGCAGCGGTCGTGCAGCATGCGCGTCCGCGCCGCGGCCAGCTCCGCGTCGGGCAGGCCGGCGGCGCGCACCGTGTCCTCCCAATCCAGGGCCATGCGCCCTTCCAGCGCAGGCGTCGCCGCCGCCACCTGATCGGCGTTGACGAAGACACCACCCGGCGCCAGGGCGTCGTGGATGCGGCCGTACAGGGCCTCCTTCTCCGCATCGGTCAGTTGATGGATGGACAGCGCCGAGACGACGGCGTCCCAAGGCCCGCCCGCCCGCAGGTCGAGTGTGCGATAGTCGCCGACGACGCGGGTGACGGCGGGCGAAGCGCCGGCCGCAGGACCATCGGCGGCGGCGAGCGCCGCGAATCGCCGGCCCGCCTGTTCAAGCATGTCCGGGCTGCCGTCGACCAGCGTGACGGCGAGGCCGGGATAGCGCGCCAGCAGCACGGCCGCCAGCAGGCCGGTTCCCGCGCCCAGATCAAGCACCCGACGCCCGCGCCCCGAATCGGGCGCAAGCCGGGGTGACAGGATGGCCGGAACGGCGCTGTAGAAGGCGTCGAAGCAGGGTATCAGAATGCGGCGCTGGGCGTCGTAGGTCGTAGCGGCGCGACCAAAGGCGGTAAGGATGTCCATGCGCGCCCCCAAAAAATGAACTGCGGCCCGGAATTATACATGTTTCCCCCATGCGCGGCGTCCCTTGCCGTGCTATATGATGCGTGGGCGCCGGTTTTTGTCGGGGCCAGGACGAAGATGGGTCTACAGGGGATTTCGGCACGCATGCAGCGTTTGTCGAAGACGGTTCAGCCGGATGCGGCGACGGTGGGGCTTCAGGCCCTGGCGTATATCGCGTCGGACGACACCCTGATAGACCGTTTCCTCGCCCTGACCGGCATGGCTCCGGCGGAGCTAAAGGAAAACGCGCAGGACCCCGCGGTTCTGGGCGCTGTTCTGGACTTCCTTCTGGCCGACGAGTCCCTGGTGATCGCCTTTGCCGACGCCAGTGATCTTTCGCCCGAAGCCCCCATGCGGGCCCGGATGGGCCTGCCGGGATCAACGGCGGAAGACTGGTAGCCGGTTTTTCGCGTCCGTTGCATCCCACCCGCGTGAATTTGATTTGGCCGCGTCGGCAAGGGGACGCGCGCATCTTTGAGTTGGATACGAACACCATGGCGTGGAATCGAGATTCCGGGGGCTTTCCCGGTCACAGTGGGTCGGGCATGGGCCGCCGGTCGCGGTATGACGACGACGAAGTCACGGGTACGCCGACGCAGGCGACCGTCAAGTGGTTCAACGCGTCGAAGGGCTTCGGCTTCGTGAAGACGGAGCAGAGCGGTGAAGACGCCTTCCTGCACGTCTCCGTTCTGGAGCGCGCCGGCCTGTCCGCCCTTCCGGAGAACTCGGTCATCAGCTGCACCGTGCGTCCCGGCAACAAGGGCATGCAGGTCGACTCCGTCATCTCCGTCATCGAGATGGGCCAGCCGAGCGCTGGCGGCGGCTTCGGCGACCGTGACCGTGGCGGCTTCGGCGACCGCGATCGCGGCGGCTTCGGCGACCGCGGCGGCTTCGGTGGCGACCGTGGCGGCTTCGGCGGCGGTCGCGGCGGCTTCGGCGGCGGCCGTCCCAAGCCCGAGATTATCGGCGATGCCGAGGGCACGGTGAAGTTCTTCAACACTGAGAAGGGCTTCGGCTTCGTCACTCCGGACGATGGCAGCCGCGACATCTTCGTGCACATCCGCGCCGTGGAGCGTTCGGGCCTTGCGGGCCTGAACGAGGGCCAGCGCGTGAAGCTGTCCATCAGCCAGGGCCAGAAGGGTCCGCAGGCCGAGCGCATCGAGCTTGCCTGATCCCTTCGCAGCCCGGCGGCGACAGCCGCGCGACGTGCTGAGATGAAGAACGGTCGGTCCTGCGAGGGGCCGGCCGTTTTTTTCGTGATGCATCAGTGGCTGGCGGGGTGCGGGGATAGCCACCAAGACACGAAGGACACCAAGCCGGTGTGCTGACGGCGGGGCTGCGGCTTAAGCGGCTGGCGTCGGTGTTTTTTGAAACACCAAGGCACCAAGGCACCAAGACAGCGCGCGACGGCGCGCCATCATACTTCTGTCGGCCGCATTGCCCGGACTTCGGGAAGTGGTGAAAGTAGTCGAGGGAGCGCGAGGGAGTTCGTGGCTCCCTCGCATAACAATTCCGGCGCAGCCGGAAAGCCTTGGTGTCTTGGTGCCTTGAAGTTTCTCATCCCCACCATCGGCAGACACGGAACCGCCGTCGTCAAAGACAGTGCGCGACGGCGCGCCAACGTCAGCCGGTCGGCCCCGCTGCTCGGACTGCCGGAAATGATGATGAATAAGTAATTGAGGGAGCGCGAGGGAGCCCGTGGCTCCCTCGCATAAACATTCCGGCGCAGCCGGAAAGCCTTGGTGTCTTGGTGTCTTGGTGTTTCACATCCCCACCATCGGCACGTAAGGCACCGTCGTCAGCTGCCCTCGCTCAGGGTCTTCATGTAGGCGATGACGTCGCGGCGGTCTTCTTCCTTCGGCAGCTTGAAGGTCATCTTGGACCGCACGCCGGAATCGCCGGTCACCTCGCGCAGCCAGGCGGTGGTGTCCTCCAGGTAGGCCATCATGGCCTCGTCGTCCCAGCTTTCCACTTTCTCGGCGGCGGCCGTCAGGCCGTCGGAGTAGTTGAAGTCCTCGGACGCCGCCACGCCGCGGTCCATGATGTTCCACAGGTTGGGGCCGACCTTGCGGGCGCCGCCCTTCTCGAAGGTGTGACAGGCGATGCAGCGCTTGGACAGCTTCTCGCCGTTGGCGGCGTCACCGTCCTGGGCATGGGCGCCGGTGGCGGTGACGGCGCCGACGGCCAGCGCGGCGGCCGCGGCGAACAGGGTGCTCTTGCGCATGGTGTCTCCTCCAGATTCTGCGATCACTCAAGGATGACCGTCGCAAACCCTACGCGTGAAGCCCCCCTATGGTTTTGCCTCTTTCGGAGGATCAGTGGCGGCTACACCGCGACTCCAAGGGCGCCGCAGACCAGGACCACCGCCCACGGCGGCACCCTCCACGCGGCCAGCAGCAGCAGCGCCAGCAGCGCCAAGGCGAAGTCCAACGGTCCGCGCACGCCGGCGGTGAAGACGGGGTCGTAGAAGGCAGCCGCCAACAGCCCGACGACGGCGGCGTTCACGCCCGCCAGCACCTGCCGCGCCCACCGGCTGCCGCGCAACCGGGCCCAGAAGGGCAGCGCGCCGAGCACCAGCAGCCAGGCCGGCAGGAAGATGCCCGCCAGCGCCACCAGTCCCCCGACCACACCGGCCGCCGCCGTCCCCAGGTAGGCGGCGAAGGTGAACAGCGGACCCGGCACCGCCTGGGCCGCGCCGTAGCCGGCCATGAACGATTCGGCGCCCACCCATCCCGGCGCCACCACCTCGGCCTGCAACAGCGGCAGCACCACGTGACCGCCGCCGAACACCAGGGCGCCGGAACGGTACATGGCATCGAACAGTTCGGCCAGCGGCCCCTCCGCCACGAGGGGCAGGCCGACCAGCAGGCCGAAGAAGGCCACCAGCGCCGCAACGGCCCACCGGCGGGAAACCGGCACCGGCAGGTGAACGGCGTCCGTCCGCATCTCGGGCTTGACCAGCGCCAGCCCGGCCGCACCGCCGGCGACGATGGCGGCGATCTGCGCCAGCGGCGAGTCCCAGGCAGCCACGAGCGCAGCCGCGGCGACGGCGACCGAGGCCCGGCGGACATCTGGGGTGAGCGTCTTCGCCATGCCCCACAGCGCCAGCGCCACCACGGCGACGGCGGCGGCCTTCAGGCCGGACAGAGCGTCGAGCGTCAGCCCCGCCTCCCCGGCCAGGACCGCCACGCCAAGTGCGGCCAGCACCATCACGACGGCCGACGGCAGGGTGAAGGCCAGCCACGCCGCCAGCGCGCCCGCCAGCCCCGCCCGGAGCAGCCCCAGCGCCAGCCCGACCTGGCTGGAGGCCGGTCCGGGAAGAAACTGGCACAGCGCCACAAGATCGGCGTAGGCTGCATCGTCCAGCCACCGACGCCGGGTCACGAACTCCTCGCGGAAGTAACCCAGATGCGCCACCGGGCCGCCGAAGGCCGTCAACCCCAGCTTGAGGAAGGCGGCGAAAACTTCACCGGCGCGGGCAGGCGCCGGCGGGGGCGGCGCCGGATCGCGGGCGGTGTCGGCGGGGGCGGAAGGCGGCGCGGAAGGGGCGTCCATCAGGGGCTCCGGGGCAAGACTCGGCTCGCCAGTATAGGCGCGCGGATGGGCAGGAGACCTACCCGAAGGGGGAGCTTCCCCGCCCCTCCGCCGGATTTCATGGAACCGTCACGCCCCCTGTGGACAGCCGGAGCCCGCGCCCTGCCTAGCCCTTGGGAAACACGGCGGGAACGGCGCAATATCAGGGACTCCTAATATCCAGCCGCTCGCGGGCTTGCCCCTTGTCCTTCGCCCGGAAACGCGGTAGGTAATGCCCCCCGTTGGTGTTGCCGCAATTTCCTTGCGGTACCCCGCATCGCAACCGCTCTTCCAGCACGAGGGGACATCCATGGCACGCAACAAGATCGCTCTGGTCGGCGCCGGCAACATCGGCGGCACGCTGGCGCATCTGATCGGTCTGAAGGAACTGGGCGACGTCGTCCTGTTCGACATCGCAGAGGGCACGCCGCAGGGCAAGGGCCTGGACATCGCCGAGTCGACCCCGGTCGAAGGCGTCGACGCCGAGTACACGGGCGCCAACGACTACAGCGCGATCAAGGGCGCCGACGTCGTGATCGTGACCGCCGGTGTCCCCCGCAAGCCGGGCATGAGCCGTGACGACCTGATCGAGACCAACGCCAAGGTGATGAGCGCCGTCGGCAAGGGCATCAAGGAAAACTGCCCCGACGCCTTCGTGATCTGCATCACCAACCCGCTGGACGCCATGGTGTGGGCCCTGCGCGAAGCCTCCGGGCTGCCGCACAACAAGGTCGTCGGCATGGCCGGCGTTCTGGACAGCGCCCGCTTCCGCTGGTTCCTGCACGAGGAATTCAACGTCTCCGTCCAGGACATCACGGCCTTCGTGCTGGGTGGCCACGGCGACACCATGGTTCCGCTGACCCGCTACTCCACCGTCGCCGGCATTCCGCTGCCCGACCTGGTGAAGATGGGCTGGACCACGCAGGAGAAGCTCGACCAGATCGTTCAGCGTACCCGCGACGGCGGCGCCGAGATCGTCGCCCACCTGAAGACCGGCTCGGCCTTCTACGCCCCGGCCGCGTCCGCCATCGAGATGGCCGAGGCCTACCTGAAGGACAAGAAGCGCCTGCTGCCCTGCGCCGCCTGGTGTGACGGCGTGTACGGCCTGGACGGCTTCTACGTCGGCGTGCCCTGCATCATCGGCGAGAACGGCGTCGAAAAGGTCGTGGAGATCGACCTGAACGACGAGGAAAAGGCGATGTTCCAGAACTCGGTCAACGCCGTGAAGGGCCTCGTCGAGGCGGCCAAGAAGCTGATGCCCCAGGGCTAAGCGATCTGTAAGGAAGGCCTGTACAGATGAATATCCACGAGTATCAAGCGAAGCAGATCCTCCAGAAGTTCGGTGTTCCGGTTCTGGACGGCGGCGTCGCCTACACCGCCGACGAGGCGATCACGGTGGCCAAGCAGCTGCCCGGCCCCGTCTACGTGGTCAAGAGCCAGATCCACGCCGGCGGCCGCGGCAAGGGCACCTTCAAGGAGTCCGAAGCCGGCGAGAAGGGCGGCGTGCGCGTCGTCAAGTCGCCCGCCGAGGTCGGCGAGAACGCCAAGCAGATGCTGGGCAAGACCCTGGTCACGCACCAGACCGGCCCCGCCGGCAAGGAAGTCAAGCGCGTCTACATCGAGGCGGGCTGCGACATCCAGCGCGAGCTGTACCTGGCGATGCTGGTCGACCGCGCCACGTCGCGCATCTCCGTGATGGCCTCCACCGAGGGTGGCATGGACATCGAAGAGGTGGCCGCCAAGACCCCGGAAAAGATCGTCACCCAGTCGATCGACCCGGCGTCGGGCATTTCCGGCTTCCACTGCCGCAACATCGCGTTCGCGCTGAAGCTGGAAGGCAAGCAGGTCGGCGCCTTCACCAAAATGCTGACGGCGCTGTACAAGTGCTTCGTCGACACCGACGCCTCCATGCTGGAGATCAACCCGCTCGTCGTCACCGGCGACGGCCAGGTGATCCCGCTGGACTGCAAGATGAACTTCGACGACAACGCCCTCTACCGTCACAAGGACATCGAAGAGATGCGTGACGAGTCCGAAGAGGACCCGTCGGAGATCGAGGCCGCCCAGCACAGCCTGAACTACATCAAGCTCGATGGCTCCATCGGCTGCATGGTGAACGGCGCCGGCCTCGCCATGGCCACCATGGACATCATCAAGCTGTACGGCGGTGCTCCGGCCAACTTCCTGGACGTCGGCGGCGGTGCCACGAAGGAGCGCGTGACCGCGGCCTTCAAGATCATCCTGTCCGACCCCAACGTCGAGGGCATCCTGGTCAACATCTTCGGCGGCATCATGCGCTGTGACGTCATCGCCGAGGGCGTCGTGGCCGCCGCCCGCGAGGTGAGCCTGAACGTGCCGCTGGTCGTGCGCCTGGAAGGCACCAACGTCGAGCTGGGCAAGAAGATCATGAGCGAGAGCGGCCTGCCCATCATCGCCGCCGACAACCTGGCGGATGCCGCTGAAAAGGTCGTCAAGGCCGTCAAGGAGGCCAAGTAACCATGGCTGTTCTGATCGATAGCAACACGAAGGTCATCTGCCAGGGCTTCACCGGCTCGCAGGGCACCTTCCACTCCGAACAGGCCATCGCGTACGGCACCAAGATGGTCGGCGGCGTCACCCCCGGCAAGGGCGGCACCAAGCACCTGGACCTGCCGGTGTTCGACACCGTGGCCGACGCCAAGGAAGCCACCGGTGCCAACGCCACCGTGATCTACGTCCCGCCGCCGTTCGCGGCCGACGCGATCCTGGAGGCCATCGACGCCGAGATGGACCTGGCGGTGTGCATAACCGAGGGCATTCCGGTGCTGGACATGGTGAAGGTCAAGCGCGCCCTGGAAAACTCCAAGACGCGCCTGGTCGGCCCCAACTGCCCCGGCGTCATCACGCCGGGCGAGTGCAAGATCGGCATCATGCCGGGCCACATCCACCAGCGCGGCAAGATCGGCGTCGTCAGCCGTTCGGGCACCCTGACCTACGAAGCCGTGGCGCAGACCACCGCGGCCGGCCTGGGCCAGAGCACCTGCATCGGCATCGGCGGCGACCCGGTCAACGGCACCAACTTCATCGACTGCCTGGACATGTTCCTGAAGGACCCGGAAACCGAAGGCATCATCATGATTGGTGAAATCGGTGGTTCGGCCGAGGAAGAGGCCGCCGAGTTCCTGAAGGCGCAGAAGGTGAAGAAGCCGACCGTCGGCTTCATCGCCGGTGTCACCGCGCCCCCGGGCAAGCGCATGGGCCACGCCGGCGCCATCATCTCGGGCGGCAAGGGCACCGCGGCCGACAAGATGGAGGCCATGAAGTCGGCCGGCATCATGGTCGCCGACAGCCCGGCGGCGCTGGGTTCGACCATGCTCAAGGCGATGAAGGGCTGATCTAACAGACCCCTTCGCCGACCGTATGGGTCGCATGCCCCCGTTCGGGCCTTTGCCCGCGCGGGGGCATGCGGCATCCCGCAGGTAGGAAACCACGGAGTCCCGACGTGGCCCACTGTCCCCGGTCGGGGGCGTGACCGCGCCGGCCTCCAAACCAAGAGAGCCGGAGCTTTGGAAGCTTCTTTCCTCACTGGCGCGAACGCCATCTTCATCGCCGAGCTCTACGAGCGGTGGCTCGACGATCCGAATTCCGTCGATCAGAGCTGGCAGACCTTCTTCGCGGAGCTGCACGACGATCCCGAAGCGGTGCGCGGTGAACGGCACGCCGGCGCATGGGCTCCCGAGGGCCGCGCCAAGGTGATCGGCGCCGTCGATCCCGAGGAGGCCGCCCAGGCCGCCAAGAAGAAGAAAGAAGCGCCGAAGGGCGGCGCCGGCCTGTCCACCGACGAGGTGCGCTCCCGCACGCTGGACAGCATCCGCGCGCTGATGCTCATCCGCGCCTACCGCGTCCGCGGCCACCTGATGGCCAAGCTGGACCCGCTGGGCCTGATCGAGCCGGAACCGCACCCGGAGCTGGAATACACCACCTACGGCTTCACCGACGCGGACCTGGACAAGGAAATCTTCATCGACAACGTGCTGGGGCTGGAAACGGCCACCCTGCGCACGATCCTGGAGGTGGTTCAGGCCACCTACTGCGGGTCGGTGGGTGTCGAGTTCATGCACATCCAGGACCCCGAGCAGAAGGCCTGGATTCAGCGCCGCGTCGAGGGCGCGCGCAGCCATGCCGACTTCACGGACCTCGGCAAGCGCACGATCCTGGAGCGCCTGACCAACGCCGAGGGCTTCGAGAAGTTCCTGCAGGTCAAGTACACCGGCACCAAGCGCTTCGGCCTGGAAGGCGGCGAGTCCGTCATCCCCGCCATCGAGCAGGTGCTGAAGCGCGGCAGCCAGCTGGGTGTCGAGGAAGTGGTGTTCGGCATGGCCCACCGCGGCCGCCTGAACGTGCTGTCCAACATCCTGCACAAGCCCTACCAGGCCATCTTCTCGGAATTCCAGGGCAACGCCGCCAACCCGGACGACGTCCAGGGCTCCGGCGACGTGAAGTACCACCTGGGCACCTCGGCCGACCGCGAGTTCGACGGCAAGAAGGTCCACCTGTCGCTGCAGGCCAACCCGTCGCACCTGGAGGTCGTGGACCCCGTGGTGCTCGGCAAGGTGCGCGCCAAGCAGGAGCAACTGGGCGATACCGAGCGCAAGCGCGTGCTGGGCATCCTGCTGCACGGTGACGCGGCGTTCGCCGGCCAGGGCATCGTGGCGGAGTGCTTCGGCCTGTCGCAGCTGAAAGGCTACCGCACCGGCGGCACGATCCACTTCATCATCAACAACCAGATCGGCTTCACCACGGCGCCGCAGTACAGCCGTTCGGGCCCCTACAGCTCGGACATCGCCAAGATGGTCCAGGCGCCGATCCTGCACGTGAACGGTGACGATCCGGAGGCGGTGATCTTCGCCGCCCGCGTCGCGGCCGAGTTCCGCCAGGAGTTCGCGGCCGACGTGGTGGTCGACATGATCTGCTACCGCCGCCACGGCCACAACGAATCCGACGAGCCGGCCTTCACCCAGCCGCTGATGTACCGCAAGATCAGCGAGCAGCCGACCACCCGCGCCCGCTATGCCGAAAAGCTCGCGAGCGAGGGCAAGGTCAGCGCCGAAGAGGCGCAGAAGATCAACGACGACTTCGTCGCCCGCCTGGAAGACGAGTTCAAGGCCGCCGCCAACTACCGCCCCAACAAGGCCGACTGGCTGGAGGGCAAGTGGAAGGGCCTGATGCAGGCCACCGGCGAGGAAGAGTACCGCACCGAGGCCACCGACGTGGACTTCGAGGTCCTCAAGGAGGTCGGCAAGGCGCTCTCCACGCCGCCCGAGGAGGACGGCTTCGAGGTCAACCGCAAGATCCAGCGCCAGATGAAGGCCAAGGCCAAGATGTTCGAGTCCGGCGAGGGCATCGACTGGGCCACGGGCGAGGCGCTGGCCTTCGGCACGCTGCTGATGGAAGGCGCGCATGTGCGCCTGTCCGGCCAGGACGCCGGCCGCGGCACGTTCTCGCAGCGCCATTCCGTGCTGGTGGACCAGAACAGCGAGCGCACCTTCGTGCCGCTGAACCACATCCGCCCCGGCGAGCAGGCCCGGTATGAGGTCATCGACAGCCCGCTGTCCGAGGTGTCGGTGCTGGGCTTCGACTACGGCTACTCCCTGCAGGAGCCGCACGGCCTGACGCTGTGGGAAGCCCAGTTCGGCGACTTCGCCAACGGTGCCCAGGTCATCGTCGACCAGTTCATCAGCTCGGGCGAGTCCAAGTGGCTGCGCATGTCGGGCCTGGTGATGCTGCTGCCGCACGGCTACGAGGGCCAGGGTCCCGAGCACTCCTCGGCCCGGCCTGAGCGGTATCTGCAGCAGTGCGCGGAAGACAACATGCAGGTGTGCAACATCACCACGCCGGCCAACTACTTCCACGCCCTGCGCCGTCAGATCCGCCGCAACTTCCGCAAGCCGCTGATCGTCTTCACGCCGAAGTCGCTGCTGCGCCACAAGCTGGCCACCTCCAAGCTGGAGGACTTCGGCCCCGGCTCGCGCTTCCGCCGCGTCATGCCGGAGTGGAACGAGAGCCTGAAGCCCGACGACAAGATCCGCCGCGTGGTGCTGTGCTCGGGCAAGGTCTACTACGACCTGCTCCAGGCGCGCATGGACCAGGAACTGGACGATGTGGCCATCATCCGCATCGAACAGCTCTACCCCTGGCCCAAGGAAACCCTGGTCGCCCAGCTGTCCCGCTACAAGAACGCGGAAGTGGTCTGGTGCCAGGAAGAGCCGGCCAACATGGGCTACTGGCAGTTCGTCGACCGGCGCATCGAGTTCGCGCTGGAGTCCATCGACGGCCACAAGTCCCGCAAGGCGACCTACGTCGGCCGCAAGGCCTCGGCCTCCCCGGCCACCGGCCTGTTCAAGATCCACGTGGCGGAACAGACCGGCCTGGTGGAGGACGCCCTGACCGGCGACCTGGACAAGGTGTGGGTGCCGTTCGCGCGTGTCACCCAGCTCAGCAAGATCGGCCAGTAAGCGGCCACGGCAGTTAACGATTAGTCAGAGGAAACTCATGGCGACGGAAATCAAGGTGCCCGCCCTGGGCGAGTCCGTGACCGAGGCCACGGTCGCGAAGTGGTTCAAGCAGGTCGGTGACAGCGTCAATGCCGACGAGCCGCTGGTGGAACTGGAAACCGACAAGGTGACGGTGGAGGTCCCCGCGCCCGCCGCCGGCACCATCCAGGAGATCACGGCCGAGGAAGGCTCGGACGTGGAAGTCGGCTCCATCCTGGGCCTGCTGGGCGAGGGCGCAGGCGCCGCTCCGGCGCCCAAGAAGGAAGAGCCGAAGAAGGAAGAGGCTCCCAAGGCCGAGGAAAAGCCGGAGCCGAAGGCGCAGCCCGAGCCGGCCAAGCCGGCGCAGCCGCAGGAAAGCCAGGCTCCGGCCGGTCAGAAGGCCAACCTGGACCACCCGCTGGCCCCGGCCGTGCGCAAGCTGGTTGAGGAAAACAACCTCGACCCGGCGCAGATTCCGGCCTCGGGCAAGGACGGCCGCCTGACCAAGGCGGACGTGGTCAACTACATGCAGGGCGGGGCCAAGCCGGCCGCTGCCCCGGCCGCCGCCGCGCCGGCGTCGGCCATGCCCTCGGGTCCCGGTCGCGAGGCGGCCGCGAACGAGGAAAAGGTCAAGATGTCCCGCCTGCGCCGCCGCATCGCGGAGCGCCTGAAGGAAGCGCAGAACACCGCCGCCATGCTGACCACCTTCAACGAGGTGGACATGACGAACCTGATGGCGCTGCGCAACCAGTACAAGGACAAGTTCGAGAAGAAGCACGGCGTCAAGCTGGGCTTCATGTCCTTCTTCGCCAAGGCCTGCATCCAGGCGCTGCAGGAAATCCCGGCCGTCAACGCCGAGATTTCCGGCGACAGCATCATCTACAAGAACCACTACGACATCGGCATCGCCGTCGGCACGCCGCAGGGCCTGGTGGTTCCGGTGGTGAAGGACTGCGACAAGATGGGCTTCGCCGAGATCGAAAGCACCATCGGCGACTTCGGCAAGCGCGCCCGTGACGGCAAGCTGAGCATGGACGAGATGTCCGGCGGCACCTTCACCATCTCCAACGGCGGCGTCTACGGCTCGCTGATGTCCATGCCCATCATCAACCCGCCGCAGTCGGGCATCCTGGGCATGCACAAGACGCAGATGCGCCCGATGGTCATGCCCGACGGCAAGATCGAGGCCCGCCCGATGATGTACCTGGCGCTGTCCTACGACCACCGCATCATCGACGGCAAGGAAGCCGTGACCTTCCTGGTGCGCGTCAAGGAGTGCATCGAGGACCCGGCGCGTCTCCTCTTTGATGTGTAAGTGACCACGCTGGGGCCGGGCCATCATACAGAGGTCCGGCCCTTTCGCATGTCTGACGCATAGAGTTTCGGGAAGCCAAATATGTCCGAGAAATCCTACGATCTCATCGTCATCGGCGCCGGCCCCGGCGGCTATGTCTGCGCCATCCGCGCGGCCCAGCTGGGCATGAAGGTCGCCGTGGTCGAAAAGCGCAAGAGCCTGGGCGGCACCTGCCTGAACGTCGGCTGCATTCCGTCGAAGGCCCTGCTGCAGTCCTCGCACCTCTACGAGATGGCCGCGCACGATTTTGAAGGCCACGGCATCAAGGTGAAGCCGAGCCTGGACTTCGACACCATGATGAAGCGGAAAGACAAGGTCGTCGCCGACAACACCGGCGGCGTCGCCTTCCTGTTCAAGAAGAACAAGATCGACCACCTGGTCGGCCACGGCACCCTGACCGCCCCGGACACCGTCAAGGTCGTCGGCGAGGACGGCGAGCAGGAGGTCAAGGCCAAGAACGTGGTCATCGCCACGGGCTCTGACTCCATGCCGCTGCCGGGCGTCGAGGTCGACGAGAAGCAGATCGTCACCTCCACCGGCGCGCTGGAGCTGCCCAAGGTGCCGAAGTCCATGGTCGTCATCGGCGCCGGCGTCATCGGCCTGGAGTTGGGCTCGGTCTACCGCCGCCTGGGCGCAGAAGTCACCGTCATCGAATACCTGGACTTCATCCTGCCGCCCATGGACGGCGAGGTGCGCAAGCAGATGCAGCGCATCCTGGACAAGCAGGGCCTGAAGTTCATGCTCGGCTCCAAGGTCACGGGTGCCGAGAAGAACAAGAAGGGCGTGAAGCTGACCGTCGAGCCCGCCAAGGGCGGCGACGCCAAGGAGGTCGAGGCCGAGGTGGTGCTGGTGTCCATCGGCCGCCGCCCCTACACGGAAAACCTCGGCCTGCGCGAGGTCGGCGTGGACATGACCGACCGCGGCTTCATCACGGTCGACGAGAACTTTCAGACCAACGTTCAGGGCGTCTTCGCCATCGGTGACGTCATCGGCGGCGCCATGCTGGCCCACAAGGCCGAGGACGAGGGCGTGGCCGTCGCCGAGCTGATCGCAGGCGAGACCGCGCACATCAACTACGACGCCATCCCGTCGGTCGTCTACACCTGGCCCGAGGTCGGTGCCGTGGGCAAGACCGAGGAGCAGCTGAAGGACGCCGGCATCGAATACAACGTCGGCAAGTTCCCCTTCACCGCCAACGGCCGCGCCCGCTGCAACGGCGAGACTGACGGCTTCGTGAAGATCCTGGCCGACAAGAAGACCGACACGGTGCTGGGCTGCCACATCGTCGGCCCCGAGGGCGGCGACCTGCTGCAGGAAGTGGTCGTCGGCATGGAATTCGGCGCCTCCGCCGAAGACATCGCCCGCACCTGCCACAGCCACCCGGCGCTGGGCGAGGCGGTCAAGGAAGCGGCGCTCGCCGTCGCCAAGCGCACGATCCATATGTGATCGGGCGACACGCTTGGAGACAGAGGGCGTCGGAGCGATCTGACGCCCTTTTTCTGTGGCTGCTCCGGTGGCGGTGTGCGGCGAGGCCACAAAGGCACGAAGAGCACCAAGAGGAGGTGCTGAATGAGGTGCTGCGGCGTCATTGGTCGACGTGTTGCGGGTGAAACACCAAGACACCAAGGCACCAAGGCACCAAGGCTTTCCGGCTGCGCCGGAATAAGATGCGAGGGAGCCGCGGGCTCCCTCGCGCTCCCTCGATTCCTTAATCAACATCAATTCCACAAACTGGGCCACGACGGCCGGTAGAAGGATGATGGCGCGCCTTCGCGCGCTGCCTTGGTGTCTTGGTGTCTTGGGTTCCAAAACCCGGCCGCCGCTAAAGCGCCGCTCTATCAGTCAGCACACCCTCTTGGTGTCCTTGGTGTCTTAGTGGCTTCACCGCACCACCGCCACCGGAGCCATGCACCTACCCGGCCACGCCCTCTTCCCCGACCGCGACCTGCACCGGCAGGGGCGCGCGGTCCTTGAACAGCAGGATCACTTCGATGCTGTCGCCTGCTGTGAGCGGGCCATTGACATCGTCGAGCAGCAGGTAGAACCCGTGGGGACCGACCGCGTCGTGCGGGTCGATGATGACGTGCTCGACCGGCTCGCCCTTGTGAACCAGCGTCACGCCCGTTGCCGCGCCGGTGTCGGCGCCCATCAGGATCACGGGGCCGTCCTCGTCGTTGCCGATCACCGCTTGCACCTTCACGTCGCCGGCGCGGGCGGGCGGCACCCAGGGACGCACCACCTGGACGGCGGCGACCTGGTCTCCCTCGGCGATGGTGGGCTCGGACGTCAGAACGGCCGCCAGCCCCAGGGCGGCGGCAAAGGCGGCGACGACGGGCAGGCGAGACAGGCGGGTCAGGGCGCGCATGGTCCAATCCTCCGGGGGCGACCATCATCCTTTCACTGACGATGGCGCCCGCGCCGGAACGGAACAACCCGCCGCCCGTGGTGGAATCGCATCGAAAGATCGGAGAGGGCGTCCAACCCCAGGAAAAATCAGGGCTTCGTGCCGGAACTCATGCGGAAGACGTAGACGTGCAATTCGCCGGCGTTGAACGTGTGGGCCTCGCCCTTGCAGCCGCGGGAGCGGGTGAGGTAATCAACCACCTCCTGGGCCTGCACCTCCGTCGCAGCGGTGCGGATGGCGCCGACGTCGCGGCCGGGCTTGAAGCGGTGCCGGCTGGTTAGTTCGGCCTTGCCGTCCTTCGCCATGCCCACATACCACTGCGCCGGATTGCCGCCGTTGCGGGCGATCAGGTGCTCGATTTCATGGATGATCTGCGTCTTCGACTTGGCCATGCGGCCATCCCCCTGCGCGACCGCCGCCCCCTCAAGCGGCGAACTCGGACCGTCGGTATCCTTGAGCGTACAACAGCGCCGTCAGGTCGCCGTGGTCGACCCGCACCCGCGCCTCCGCCGCCACGCTGGGCTTGGCGTGGAACGCCACACCCAGGCCGGCGGCCTTGATCATGTCCAGGTCGTTGGCCCCGTCGCCCACCGCCAGCGTGCGCGACAGCGGCAGCCGGCGCTCGGCCGCCGCCCCGATCAGCGTCTGCAGCTTGGTGTCGCGATCCAGGATCGGCTCCACCACGGTGCCGGCCAGGGCTCCGTCCTCGATGATGAAATCGTTGGACAGGTCCATGTGGAAGCCGCAGTGAGCCGCCACGCGCGTGGTGAAGAACTTGAACCCGCCCGAGACCAGGATGCAGTGCGCATCATTGGCGGCCATGGTGCGCACCAGCGCCTCCGCGCCCGGCGTGTACTCGACGCGGGTGAAGCACTGCTCCAGCGTGTCGGCGGACAGGCCCTTGAGCATCCCGACGCGCTCGCGCAGGGCCTCCTTGAAGTCCAGCTCGCCATTCATCGCGCGCGCGGTAATAGCGGCGATCTTGTCCTTTAGGCCCGCGAAATCGGCCAGTTCGTCCAGGGTCTCGCCGGTGACGATAGTGGAGTCCATGTCGGCCACCAGCAGCATCTTGCGCCGGTCCCCGGCGGCTTGCGCCACCACGTCGGCGGCGACGCCGGCCTCTTCCACCACCTTGCGCACGCAGGCGTCGGCGTGGTCGGGCTCGGCGTCCTCGAAGGGCAGGTCGACGGCGATGCCCTCGTCCAGCCAGTCGGGGGAGCCCACCTGCGCGCCCAGGCCCTTCAAAACCTCGCGCGCGGCCTGGACCGTGCTATCGTCCAGCCCCCCGCGGGCCGGGTCGGTGATCAGCGTCAGCACGTTTTCCATGGCGCGGGTCCTTGTCCTGGCGGCGCGGGGCGTGAAACGTTCGCACACTCGTATAAAGACCCGCCGCAGGGTATGGCAAGCCGCATGAACGATATCCCTCCTTCCTCCGATCCCGCGGCGCCGCCGCTGATCGTCGTCGCCGGCCCCACTGCCAGCGGCAAGTCGGCGCTGGCGCTGGACATTGCGCGCGAGTTCGGCGGCACGGTCATCAACGCCGACAGCATGCAGGTCTACCGCGAGCTACGCGTGCTGACCGCCCGCCCCTCGGCGGAGGAAGAGGCGGCAGCCCCGCACCGCCTGTACGGCGTGCTGCCGGGATCGGAGGTATGCTCGCCGGTGCGCTGGCGCGACATGGCGGTGGCGGAGATCGAGGCCGTCCATGCCGCCGGCGGGCTGCCCATCGTCTGCGGCGGCACGGGGCTTTATATCCGCGCCCTGTTGCACGGCTTCGCCCCCGTACCCGAGGTGCCGGCGGAGGTGCGCGCCGAGGCCAGGGCGGACCTCGACCGCCTGGGCCACGACGCCTTCCACGCACGCCTCGCCGCCGAGGACCCGGAGACCGCCGCCCGCCTCGCCCCCACGGATACCACGCGAAACTTACGGGCGTGGGAGGTCTGGGTCGCGTCGGGCCGGTCCATCTCCTGGTGGCAGCGCCAGCCGCCGGAGCCGCCGCCGCCACGGCTGCGCCCCTTCGTCATCACGCTCGCCCCGCCGCGCGACGTGCTCTATGCCCGCTGCGACCTGCGGCTGGAGAAGATGGTCCTGCACGGCCCGGCGCTGGACGAGGTGCGCGGCCTGCTGGATCTCGGCCTGCCGCCCGACACGCCGGTGATGAAGGCGCTGGGCGTGCCGGAACTGGCGGCCCATCTGCGCGGCGACACGGACCTCGAGTCGGCGCTGAAACGGGCGCAGCAACTCACCCGGAACTACGCCAAACGGCAGATGACGTGGTTCCGGGGGCAGCTTGATGCCGACAAGACTCTCCCCGCGCAATATTCGGAAACTCTTTCCGCCGAAATCTTTCATAAAGTTCGCCGCTTTTTGTTGACCGCCGGATTATGAGTCATTACGGTGCATCGTCCCCGGAATGGTCCGGGGAGAGGCGCGGCGCGCCGGTCGGACACCCCTGACAGCGCACATCCGATCCATCGGAGAGACGACAGGCGGTCACGGTGTTCCGCGGACGCTTTTTTGAAAGTGTTGAGCGGGCGGCGCGCGAGCCGCGCGTGCTTCATAGGGAATACAGGTGCGAATATGTCCATGGATCGCATGAACGGTGCTCAGATGGTCCTCAAGGCTCTTGCCGAGCAGGGCGTCGAGGTAATCTTCGGCTATCCGGGCGGCGCCGTACTTCCCATTTACGATGCGATTTTCCAGCAGAACCAGATCAAGCACGTGCTGGTGCGCCATGAACAGGCCGCCGTCCACGCGGCCGAGGGCTATGCACGCTCCACCGGCAAGGTCGGCTGCGTGCTGGTGACGTCCGGCCCCGGCGCGACCAACGCCGTCACCGGCCTGCTGGACGCCATGATGGACTCGATCCCCATCGTCTGCCTGACCGGCCAGGTGCCCACCCACCTGATCGGCAACGACGCCTTCCAGGAGGCCGACACCACCGGCATCACCCGGCCGTGCACCAAGCACAACTACCTGGTGAAGAAGACCGACGACCTGGGCCGCGTCATGCACGAGGCCTTCCACGTCGCGCGCTCCGGCCGCCCCGGCCCGGTGGTGGTCGACCTGCCCAAGGACGTGCTGATGAAGGAGGGCGAGTACACGCCCGCCGCCCGCGTCAAGCACAAGACGTACAAGCCGCAGGTCAAGGCCGATCGCGCCGCGCTGGAAGAGGCGCTGGACCTGATCGCCAACGCCAAGAAGCCCATCTTCTACACCGGCGGCGGCGTGGTGAACTCGGGCCCGGCGGCCTGCCAGCTGCTGACCCAGTTGGTGCGCATGACCGGCTATCCCATCACCCAGACGCTCATGGGCCTGGGTGCCTATCCGGCCAGCGACCCGCAGCACCTGGGCATGCTGGGCATGCACGGCACCTACGAGGCCAACTGGGCCATGCATGACTGCGACGTCATGATCTGCATCGGCGCGCGCTTCGACGACCGCGTGACGGGCCGCCTGGATGCCTTCTCGCCGGGCAGCAAGAAGATCCAGATCGACATCGACCCGTCGTCCATCAACAAGAACGTCAGGGTGGACGTGCCGGTGGTGGGCGACGTGGCCCACGCCCTGGAAGACCTCATCAAGCTCTATAAGGCCCGCCAGATCCGCCCCGACGCGAGCGCGCTGAAGGACTGGTGGACGCAGATCGAGGAATGGCGCGCGGTCGACTGCCTGAAGTTCAACCAGGACGGCAAGATCATCAAGCCGCAGTACGCCATCCAGCGCCTGTACGAACTGACCAAGGGCCGCGAGACCTACATCACGACCGAAGTCGGCCAGCACCAGATGTGGGCCGCCCAGCACTACAAGTTCGAGCGTCCCAACCAGTGGATGACCTCGGGCGGGCTGGGCACCATGGGCTATGGCTTCCCCGCCGCCATCGGCGTGCAGATGGCCCACCCCGACGCCCTGGTGGTCGACGTCTCGGGCGAGGCCAGCTTCATGATGAACATGCAGGAACTGGGCACCGCCATCCAGTACCGCCTGCCCGTGAAGGTGTTCATCCTGAACAACCAGTACATGGGCATGGTGCGCCAGTGGCAGGAGCTGCTGCACGGCGGCCGCTACTCGGAAAGCTACTCCGAGGCCCTGCCCGACTTCGTCAAGCTGGCGGAGGCCTTCGGCGCCCACGGCATCGTGGCCGACGACGCCGCGACGCTTGACGAGCAGATCAAGGAGATGATCGAGATCGACAAGCCGGTCATCTTCGACTGCCGCGTCGATGCCTCGGAGAACTGCTTCCCCATGATCCCGTCGGGGGCGCCGCACAACCAGATCCTGCTGGGCCCGCCCGGCGAGGACAACGACGCCATCGGCGACGAAGGCAAGGTCCTGGTCTGATCCAAGGGAACCGACCGCACCATCACCACCACCATACCCACCGCACGCTCGCATCGCCCCGGCCCCGCCGCCGCCTTCCGCAGGCGGTCGGCGGGACCGGGGTCCCGCCGCGAGACCCTTGAGGGGGAGACACGTCCCGTGTCCAATGAAGTCGAAGAGATCGTCACCCACACCATCGCCGTCCTGGTCGACAACGAGTCCGGCGTTCTGGCCCGCGTCATCGGCCTGTTTTCCGGCCGTGGCTACAATATCGAAAGCCTGACCGTCGCCGAGGTGGACCCGGCGGAAAAGCTGTCGCGCATCACGCTGGTGACCAGCGGCACGCCCATGGTGATCGAACAGATCAAGGCGCAGCTGGGCCGCCTGGTGCCGGTCCACAAGGTGCGCGACCTGACCGTCGACGGCCCGTCCGTCTCGCGCGAGCTGGCGCTGGTCAAGGTCGTCGGCTCCGGCGAAAAGCGCGTCGAGTCCCTGCGCATCGCCGACATCTTCCGCGCCAACGTGGTCGACAGCACCAACGAAAGCTTTGTTTTCGAGATCGTCGGCAAGACCGACAAGCTCGACGCCTTCATCGCGCTGATGGAGCCGCTGGGCCTCGTGGACGTCTCGCGCACCGGCGTCGCCGCCATCGCGCGCGGCACGGGCAGCATTTGATCAGGGCCACCCGGCCCGTCCCTTCAACAGACTGATTCCAAGGATTTAGGACAATGCGCGTTTACTACGATCGCGACGCCGACGTGAACCTGATCAAGGGCAAGAAGGTCGCCATTGTGGGCTACGGCTCGCAGGGCCACGCCCACACGCTGAACCTGCGCGACAGCGGCGTGAAGGAGGTCGCGGTCGCCCTGCGCGAGGGCTCCGCCACCCGCAAGAAGGCCGAGGCCGAGGGCGTGAAGGTCATGACCCCGGCCGAGGCCGCCGCCTGGGCCGACGTGGTGATGATCCTGACCCCCGACGAGCTGCAGGCCGACCTCTACAAGGACGACCTGCACGCCAACATGAAGGAAGGTGCCGCGCTCGCCTTCGCCCACGGCCTGAACGTGCACTTCAACCTGATCGAGCCGCGCGCCGACCTGGACGTGTTCATGATCGCGCCGAAGGGTCCGGGCCACACGGTGCGTTCGGAATACGTGCGCGGCGGCGGCGTGCCCTGCCTGGTCGCCATCGCCCAGGATGCCTCGGGCAACGCCAAGGAAGTCGCCCTGTCCTACGCCTGCGCCGTCGGCGGCGGCCGTTCGGGCATCATCGAGACGTCGTTCCGCGAAGAGTGCGAGACCGACCTGTTCGGCGAGCAGGCCGTGCTCTGCGGCGGCCTGACCGAGCTGATCAAGGCCGGTTTCGAGACGCTGGTCGAGGCCGGCTACGCCCCGGAAATGGCCTACTTCGAGTGCCTGCACGAGGTGAAGCTGATCGTCGACCTGATGTACGAGGGCGGCATGGCCAACATGCGCTACTCCATCTCCAACACCGCGGAATACGGCGACTACAAGACTGGCCCGCGCATCGTGACGGCCGAGACCAAGGCCGAGATGAAGCGCGTGCTGGACGACATTCAGTCCGGCCGCTTCGTGCGTGACTGGATGCTGGAGTGCAAGGCCGGCCAGCCCAGCTTCAAGGCCACCCGCCGCCTGAACGCCGAACACCAGATCGAGGAAGTCGGCGAGCGCCTGCGCGGCATGATGCCCTGGATCAAGGCGAACGCCCTGGTGGACAAGGAAAAGAACTAAGCCGTAGCGCTTGGCTCGAACGGAAAAGGCCGCTCCCGGTGGGAGCGGCCTTTTTTTCGTCACCATCGGGCGCCTGGGCGGTGCCGGTCAGTCCACCTGGTGCGCGGTCAGGAACATGGCCTTCTCCAGCGCGGCGAAGAACTGCTGGTAGGGCTGCGGCTCCTCGACGGCGTAGATGTTGTACTGGGCGTTGGCCCGCACCAGCATCTGGCTTTCGCTGCGCGGCCGCACGGTGACCGACATGCGCATCTGGTAGCCATCCACCTTGGTTCCGCTGACGGAGCCCAGCACGTCGTCCGCCTTGTCGACCACGAAGCCGAGGTCCTGCAGGGTGGCGATCACCGTACGCAGGGTCTGTTCCTTGTCCGCGGTGTCGAACGCCCGCGTCTGCATGGCGCGCAGGGCCACCTGGCTTTCGCTTGTCTGCAGCGCCTGCTGCCGGGAGTCCGTCTGACAGGCGGCAAGGACAAGGACCGCTGTGCCAACGACGGCGGCGCGGAATATCTCTTTCTTCATCAGGCTTTATACCTCGTGCGCTTCCAGGAAGACCGACTGCGACAGCCTGTCGAAGAACTCCTGGTACAGTTCGGGATCGTCCAGCGGCTCGGCCCGGGAGACGACATTCTGCGTATTCCAGACGATCCGCTGGAAGGTGACGCGCACCGCCGTCCGCTCACCATCCCCCGGAAGCGGGCGCGTCACGAGCGAAACCCGGATCTTCTGGCGGTCGTCGATAGGCGTTGCCACACCGAACAGCACGGCGACCACGACGGCCCCGACCACCTGGCCCGCTTCGGTGGCGTCGCGGTCCTTCGACCCCACGATAACCCCAAGGTCGGTCTCGGACTCATCCAGGGAGAACCCCAGGTCCTGGAGAACGGCAGCCGAGGCCGAAAGAAGCTTCTCTTCTTCAAGCGTGTCGAAATGGCGCGTCTGGCGCTGGCGCTTCTCGACCGTGACCTGCTTCAGGTCCAGCGCCTCTTTCGGGATGGACTGCTGGCAGGCCGCCAGCATGGTGCTGGCCGCGACCATCGCCGCCAGCACCGGCAGCTTGCGGAACGTCGGTTTCATGATGAGGTGTCCCGGAGACGTCAGAAGCTGGACTGACGGTAGGCGAAATCGCGCACCTTGCCGGCCTCGTCGAACTTGACGATGACGGTCAGCGTCCGCTGCGACGTGCTGTCGGCGCCCGCGTTGGACGCGCCGCCGATGATCAGCATCGTCCCGTAGCCGGAGCTGCGCGAATAGGCGCGGTCGGTACTGATCTTGTCCCACACCCACGCTTCACGGCGCTGCTCGTCGGTCGTGACCATGTTGGGCGCACCGAGAACCTCGACGACCTCTGCCGACGACATGCCGACATGGATTTCGCGCTGAACCGTTCCGGCGGTCAGGCGATCGCCCGCGTCATCCCGCACGGCGTCGCGATGCTGCCCGGCGGTCATGCAGCCGGTCAGCGCCAGCAGGACGACCGGCACGCAGAGCGCAAATCTTGTTTTCATGGCAACTATCCTTATCTCACCCTCTGCGCCGGAAGATCGCAAAAGGCGGCTTAGGTTACCACAAAAATATATTGCTTACGCTTGGGGTCAGGGCCGGGACCGTCACCGCCCCGCCGGCAGCCGTAAATCCTGCGGCCGGATGCCCGCCAGAACCTCCACCAGACGGTTCAGGTCCTCGCGCAGGCTTTCCATGGCCGGACGACGGGTGAAGGCGGCCTCGTCCATGTAGAGGCGGCGGTTGATCTCGATCTGCATGGCGTGGACGCCGTGTTCGGGCCGGCCGTAGTGGCGCGTGGTGAAGCCGCCCGCGTAGGGGGCGTTGCGGGTGACGGTATAGCCCGCGGCCGTCAGCCGCTCCTCGGCCACCGCCGTCATGACGCGGGCGCACGAGATGCCGAAGCAGTCGCCCAGCACCATGTCGGGCGGCGGCGGGCGGTTGGGATCGCCGCCGCCCGACGGCATGGAATGGCAGTCCACCAGCATGCAGTAGCCGAACCGCGCGACCGTCTCGTCGATCAACCGCCGCAGCGCCCCGTGATAGGGCCGGTAGAGCGTCTGCACGCGCTTTTCGGCTTCCGCGAACGACAGCTTGCGGGCGTAGATCTCCGCCCCGCTCGCCACCACGCGGGCGATGGTCCCCAGCCCCGCCGCCACCCGCGCGCTGGTGACGTTCACGTGCGCCGGCAGGGGTTCGGCGAACATGGCGGGGTCCAGCTCGTACGGCTCGCGGTTGGGGTCCAGGTAGGCGCGCGGGTAGAGCGCCTTGACCAGCGGCGCCCCCATGGCGGGAACGTCGGCGAACAGCTCGTCGACGAAGCAGTCCTCGGACCGTCGCAGCCCGCTGGCGTCCAGTCGCGAGGCGGCGAGCAGGTCGTCGGGATAATTGCGGCCCGAGTGCGGCGAGGCGAACACCATGGGCAGGCGATGGTCGGCCGGCATTTCCACGGCGACGACGCCCGGCACCGACAGCGCGGAGGCCGGGCTCGATGGCGTGTCCGGCGCGCTGCGAGGGTCCTGTGGCGCCGGTTCGTCGGGACGGGTTCGGGTCATGGCCGCTAGACTAGCGCACCGGCCGCGAAGCCGCCATAGCCGGAAGGGGGCGGACGTGCGCGATTTCGGGAATGGCGTGCGCGGCCAACGCCCTGTCAAAAAAAGGTCTTGCCAAGGCTGTTTCAGTTCGCTACATAGGCGCCCTCACGACGACGGAGCGCACCGCGCAGGCGTCGGAGACCGGTCCCGCCGGGGCCTGATCCGCAAGGGTCCGGCCGAAGACACGGGCGTGTAGCTCAGCGGGAGAGCACTACGTTGACATCGTAGGGGTCGCTGGTTCAATCCCAGCCACGCCCACCACCGAAACCCCCAGGGAAACCTGGGGGTTTCGTCGTTTCGGGGGCGCTTCATCGGGCTCCTGTCCGGCACCCTTTGCGCCGCACTGCGGTGCAATTGCGGTGCTATTGCCAGACCGCCCGGCCGGCCAGGTGTGCAGGGGCCGGCTCGTTCGCTTTACGTGTTCCTGGTTCTTGCCGGCGGGCAGGCCGGCCATGGCTTTTCCGAGCGCGTCTCGAGCTTTGGCTTGATAATCGGGATGGTGATGCGCGTAGACGGCCATCACCATCCGCTCGTCTTTGTGCCCCAGGCGGTGCGCGATATCCCAAAGCGGGACGCCAGCCTGGGCCATCCACGTTGCCGCGGTGTGCCGCAAAACGTAGGGGGTAACTTCGGACAATCCCGCGCGGACAACAGCCGCCCGGAAACTTTTCTTCACCGACTCTAGCGGCGCGCCGGCCCATTCGATTACGAAGTTGCTTTTGTTGTACACCCGCGCATGCTTGAGCATCTCGATCGTGGTCGGGTCAGATATCTGCACAGCGACCCGCCGCTTATTCGTCTCGCGCTGCCCGATCGCGCGCAAATCAAGCACGGCGTACGGCCCTGAGAAGGATATTTTGTCAAACGGTAGCTCCAGGATCGCAGCAGGCCGAGCCGCCGTCTCAAGCATGAGCCGCGTGAAGAGAAACAGGTGCTGCGTCCGCTTTTTGTCCATTGCCTCGAGAAGCTTCGCCGCCTCCTCACGTGACATCCAGCGAGCGCGGCTTTCAACACCCTCGATGCTTGCCACCTCCTCGAAGTAATCAATCCATTTCACCCGCGCGGCAGCATGCAGAGCCGCTCGAAGGACCGACAGTTCGCGGGCTACAGTTGCCGGTGAAAGGCGGCGAAACGTGCCGTCTTTCGCGTAATAACCTGTGTCGTCACGATGGCTGACATAAGCTCCTTGCTTTTCAAAGGATATCGTTCGTGCGTCGTGATCCGGGCCAAAATATGCGCACAGGTGGGTCGTGGCGATCTTCGCTTGCGCGGTCGACGGAACATCGCAAGCCTCGAGCGCCTCTATATAACTCTGAAGCAAATCTCCGAGCCGGGGGACATCACTCCCCACTGCCTGAAGCGTGACTGGACTCTGCGCCGGCACCGGCGAAGCCACCTTCTCGCCCTCGCGAGCCTGCTTCAGGAAGCGTGCGAGGACATCCTGTGCTTCTGCCTCTGAAGCACAACCGGTGGTCTTGTACCTGACTTTCCGCTTTTTGGGGTCGTACCACTGGATGTACCAGTAATCTGAACCGTTGCGCTTGGTGAGTTGCGGGGCACCGCGTTCGCTTCTGTAGCGTGGCATGTCATCTTCTCCAAATACTTCTCGAAATCCTTGCGCCTGATCCGGACTTGGCGGAAGAGCACCGCATATGTGATTTCACGGCTGTCACAGGCAGCCAAAACGGCAGCAGGCTCCACGCCCACTTCCGCCGCTACTTGTTCGACAGTCAACCACTCCACAGACATCAGAAAGTCCGAAAATCAGCCTCACACTCCTCTCATAGGCTTCTTGGAAGATCGTGGTAGGGGATGCGGTGCGAATTTGCCTCCTTCCTGGGGACCGCTGCGTCCGAAGCGAAAGGCGCCACGCAGAGGGTCGTCGTATCGAATCGGTCGCCCCTTCGCCGTGACCCCGCATGCATGCGTCCATCAAGGCGACGTCCTCCGGGGAGCGGGGCGCAAGCCGTCGGCTACCTTGCGCCACTGCTCGCGCGGCTCTTTCTCCGTCGCCTGGGCGAAGGCGGTGCGAATGGTGCCGCCAGTATGGCCTGGTACTTGAGCGGCACACCGGCCAGGGCGTTGCGCATGAAGTGGACGCGGCAGCGGCCGGGGTGGCGTCGCCTTCAGGCTTTCGTGCGCGTCGGAGATCATGAGCCGGACGCCGCACAGTCCGCGCCGGGTCAGCAAGCGCAGGAAGTCGGTCCAGACGGGTTCGGCATTGGACAGGCCGCCGGACAGACCCAGCACCCCGCGGCGGCAGTTGGTATTGACGCTGCCGCCGGCTATGGCCGCCGCGCAGACAATGCGCCCGCCGCGGCGGCCCTTGATGTAGGCGGCGCTGAGCCAGACGAAGGCCCAGTCGGCCTCCAACGGCGGAGCAAGGACAGCGTCGACGCACTCGTCGATCGCCTCGCACAGGCACGAGACGTGCGGCGTGGAGACCCCGCTCATGCCCGACGAGAGCCTTCTCCCATGCACGGCGGGGCTTCAATAGTAGCTGCCGCGGCGGAGCCCGGGGATTTGCAACTCCACGCTCCCCGCCCTGGTCTCCCATGTCCGCGGGCGAAAGCCGTTGCGGTGGTTGGTGCACTCCGGTGTTTCGCTCGCCATGGCCGGCACCGCACAGCCTATCCACCTCGATGTCCATGAGGCCGGGGCGGCGAAGGAGATCATGTCGCGCAGGAAATCCGCATCCGCAAATCTTCCCGACGATCTGCTAAAGGATGATCCTGTCTTCGGTCACCGTGCTCGTTGTAATATCGGTCCTTGAAGTCTTGCAACCTCGACCTACCGAAGACTCACGATAACCGTCCAACCTTCTTGACCGAGGTCGGGGTCGGGGGCCGCTTCGGGCCGCTTTGCGGCCTCCACCTGCCCCCGATCCGCCGTTCCTACCCCACTAACCGAGGCATGGCCTGCTTCGGCAGAGCTACACTCGGCTATCGAAGCAAGCCTCCCTCAAGGTCCCTGTGTACGCCCATGCCCGGAAGTATTGCCGCACGAGCCGCGAGATGAAGCATCTATGCACTTTCTTCGGGGCGTCTATTGAAACGCGGAGGCGCAAAATCGCCGGAGCTCGAGCGGCTGCTGGCCCAAGTGCCCGGACTCGAGAACAAGCTCTACGCTCTGCGCGCAACAGGGGTGGCGCATTGCTATGGGCAAAGCCCGGACAGCCTCCGAGTTGCTGCTCCGCGCGCTCTTCTGCCCGGCTGCAAGGTCGGCGTCGCCGCGACCCGCCGGGAAGGCGTGGTGATCGCCCCGGAAACCTTTGAGAAATTCCCTACGACGGCAACGCCCTGCGCGCCACGGTGGCGCAGGCTACGGCGCTGTCGGCGTCGCGCCCGAACTGGTGTCCGTGGAGAAGGGCTACCGAGGCCAGGACTACAGAGGCGAGGCCTGAAGCAGACCATGAAGCACGCGTTTAAACGCAGGTCGAGCATCAATTCCAACATTGGCCACATAAAGAATAAGGGGAGGCTTGATCGAAACGGCTGCTGGGGCACGCTGGTGACGCCATCAACGGCCGCCTTGTGGCCGCCGGCCACAATCTGCACCTCGCGCTGGCCGCTCTGACACTGTTGCCTGCCCCGATTTGGCAAGCCTTCCCTCGAAAACTGCAAAAACCGCTACTCGACCTGCGTCCCTGCCGTCCGGCGCATTAACCGCTTGGACATTTCTCGGGGCGGACCACCTATAGTCGACAGCCCGCCGCATGGGCTTAGCCGATTCCCAATTAGCCCGTTCTATGATTGACTGCATCGTGGAGGACCTAACGATGCCAAGCGCGCAACAGCTACTCGGACTAATCAAGAGCCATGCGCAGGGAGACGAGGACCGCTTCGTCGCCTTGACGGTGCAAATGGCTGCATCAGAAGAGCGGAAGGGACATATTCGGCTGGCAGAGCAACTTCGGTCGCTGGCCGAAGAAGCGAGCCGTCGAAATTCGACAAAGGCAGCTAAGGGAAAAACCGTCCCGATCGTTGCTCCGCGAGGAGAACTGGCGCAGCTAGTTTCCGCGTCTTACCCAAAAACGCGCCTCTCTCACATGATACTGGACCCGGAGACCAACTCGGGCCTTAGGCGGATTGTGAAGGAACATTGGCAGCGGTGGAAGTTGCAAGAGCATGGGCTCGCACCCCGCAACAAGCTACTACTCGTTGGTCCACCTGGATCAGGCAAGACCATGACGGCCTCGGCTTTGGCCGGAGAGACAGGGCTACCGCTTTTCACCGTACTGCTTCACGGAGTTATCACAAAGTACATGGGAGAAACAGCGGCGAAGCTTCGACTTGTATTCGACGCAATAGCAGAAACCAAAGGTGTCTATCTTTTTGACGAACTTGACGCCTTAGCTTCGCAACGTGGCGCGGGAAACGATGTCGGTGAGGCGCGGAGGGCACTGAACTCATTTCTTCAATTTCTCGATGAGGATCATAACGATTCCCTTCTTGTCGCGACGACGAACCATCCGGAACTTCTCGACAAGGCCCTGTTTCGCCGTTTCCACCTGATCATGGAGTATAAGATTCCAAGTGGGACGCTTTTGATTGACACCATCAGAGCGCGCTTGGCAATGTTCCCTCTCGACTCGATAGAGTGGGACCTTGTCGTTGAGGCTGGCGCCGGTCTGAGCAGCGCCGAAATTATTCGGGCGGCCGAGGATGCTGCTCGGGACGCGGTAATTGAAGATCGCGTTGCGCCAGAAACTTCGGACTTGCTTGCAGCGCTTCGGGCGAGACACACCACCTTTCGCCTAGGATAATTCGAGAACGGAATGCCCACAGACTACAAGTTTCGGCACCTTTTTCCCGTTGTCTCTGCCGAGAATGGGAGCCGCTTTCAACCCAGGTCAACCGGAGGCAATAAAAGGGAGCCGTCGAGGGTCGGCAACCGGACACAGCATGCCGACAACCTATTAGAGCAGTTGGAGGCTCTCTCCGGAGAGGTCGCTCAAGCTGCTCTACGGACAGATGTTCCGCAGGATGAGGCTGGCATCTACATCGCTGTGACGGGGCGGCCCCACGAACCTCTCATGAGCGAAACCTTAGAAACGCGCGGTCTGCGTCTCCTCAGCGCGAGAGCCACACCCGATTGTGAACGCGCTACAGTGTTTATGCCCGCGGCCTCCCACAAAAAACTTGAGGTGGCAATCCAACGTTACCGGAATGAAAACGTACAGCGTGGCAGCTACGACACAGGCAAGCCGAAAAATCGGGCTTTTGTCGAGAGCATGGCCGATATTCGCATGGCGGTTCTGATGGATCTTTGGGACGATCCCGCAGCCCCTTTTCCAGAAGAAGGTTCCTCGACACGGTGGGAGGTATGGCTTCGGCCAGGCACCGCTGCCCGCTTCCTCTCAGCAGCCGAAGCAGCCAACATTGTCACGGGGCCATCTCCCCTGATCTTCCCAGAGGCCGACGTTGTAATGACAAGTACAACGCCGGAGTTGATGTCACGCCTCATGGCGGAAACGCTTTGCATCGACCGCGTCAGGCGTTCTTCAGTTACTGCTGATTTTTTCGACAACCTAGATCCGCCGGATCAAGGGGACTTTCTGCGGGAAGCCCTTTCGCGTGTCGTTGCTCCTCCGCCTGAAAAATGCACCACCAGCGTCTGCCTCCTTGACACTGGCGTCAACCGGGGCCATCCCCTGATCGCGCCGTTCCTAGACGCAGAGGATTGCTACACCGTCGACCCATCTTGGGGCGAGACCGATTCCTTGGGTCATGGGACCCCCATGGCGAGCGTGGCAGTTTTTGGTGATCTTCTGCCGCACTTGGATGCATCGACCACAATTTCGCCGCCACACCGACTCGAATCAGTTAAGATTCTCCCCCCAAGAGGTGTCAATCCTTACGATCAACTCGCCGCGGTCACTCGCTCGGCAATAGAACTGGTTGAGTCGATGAAAGCGAATGTCCAGCGGATATTCTGCTTGGCTTCGACGACCGATCAAGACACCCCACATGATGGGGCCCCCACTGCATGGTCGTCTGAGTTGGACCAATTGGCCGCCGGAGAAAATGGCGGGTCCGGCAGGCTGATTTGCGTCTCGGCTGGTAACGTGCGGGACTGCATTCCCCTAGGCCACCAATACATCCAACTGAATGAAGATTCAGAGATCGAAGCGCCAGCGCAGGCATGGAACGTCCTGACTATTGGCGCTTACACAACAAAAGAGATTTTAACGGATCCTGACCTCACGGGACATGTACCTGTGGCTCCATCAGGCGACCTGTCCCCTGATAGCAGGTGCGCTTCTTGGAACAAGACTTGGCCGGTCAAGCCAGACGTAGTCTTGGAAGGCGGCAACCGTGCAGCCGTAGGACGGGGTGCAGGATATTCTGTTCCCGATCTCAGCGTCCTTAGCAGCCGTTCAGAATTCCCGCCTTTCTTCACGACGATGAACGCCACGAGCCCGGCAACGGCTGAGGCAGCGCGCCTTGCTGCCCATATCGCTAACGCTTACCCTGAACTTTGGCCAGAGACCATCCGCGCTCTTCTCGTCAATTCTGCTTCATGGACAGACGCCATGCTAGCGCATCTGCCGGCGGCTCCAACGAAAAGTGACTACAGAATACTTCTAAGCCGATATGGATTTGGCGTGCCGAACCTGAACAGAGCGCTCAATAGTGCGAAGAACTGCGCCACGCTTGTGCTTCAGGACACCATACAGCCATATCGCGCTTCCACCGCGCGGACTTCATCAGCTCCAGTCCTAAACGAAATGAAGCTTTTCAAGTTGCCTTGGCCTGCGGACGCACTCCAAGCCTTAGGGGCAGCGCAGATCCAGATGCGCGTCACGCTTTCCTACTTCATTGAGCCAAATCCGTCGGAAGTTGCTCGTGGGCGGAAGCTTCGATACGCCTCCCATGGCTTGCGCTTCAAGCTCAAGAGGCCAAACGAAACCGTTGAGGAATTTTGCGCCCGGATAAATGCGGCTGCGGAGGAGGAGTTCGGAATGCCTAGCGCAGGAACTGGCGAAGCAGGCACATGGGCTATCGGTGACAATGCGAGACATGTCGGCTCGTTGCACTCAGACATCTGGACGGGCTATGCGAATGATCTGGCACGTTCTGGTGTTCTAGCAGTGCACCCTGTTGGAGGGTGGTGGAAGGAACGCAAGAGACTTGAGCGCTGGCGCAAGACCACGAGGTTCTCTTTAATAGTCACTATAGACGCCAAAGATTTGGAGGTAGACATTTACACGCCGATTTTAACGTCTATAGCCACAGAGGTATCAATTTAATCTAATATTACTCCCTCACGTTATGCCAGACGGCGCTAAGACTGCCTCATGAGGAAATAGATGGGGCTTGGTGCGATTCCCATGGCAATCCAATGGGAGGCTTGTCATGGCGGCTCCGGTCCCTTTGCGCAGCGACTTTGACGGTTCGACGCTGCGGCACCTTGCGAGGGCATCGGGCGATGAGAACCAGACACGCCGGTTGCTGGCGCAGGCCTTGATCTATGACGGCGGCAGTCGAAGCATGGCAGCGAGGGCCGGCGGGGTCGGCCTTCAGATCGTGCGAGACTGGGTTCTGCGATTCAACACGGGCGGCCGCAAGGGCTGGTTGACCGGAAGGCGGCGAGGGGATGCCGAAGCTCGATGCGGCACAGCGTCGGGCCCTGAAGGGGATGGTGGAGCACGGGCCCATCCCGGCCGTATACGGTGTCGTCCGTTGGCGGCTCAAGGCCTTTGCGCAGTGGCTGTTCGATGAGTTCGGCGTTTCCGTGGACGAGACGACGGTCGACCGTGAAATCCGGGCCTTCCGCCTTCGAAAAAGACTTCGCCCCCCCCCCACCGCGCTCAGAACGAAGCCAAACTGAAGAAATATAAAAAACTTTCCCCGCTGTCCTGGAAAAAACCGAGCCCACCTCCCGGCGGGCACCACGGTAGAAGTGCGGTGGCAGGACGAGGCGCGGTGCGGCCAGAAAAACGGGACTACGCGACAATGGGGCAAGCGGGGACACGGCCCTCCGCGCCGCATGATCAGCGCACCTCGTCCGCCTACATCTTCGGCGCCATCTGCCCCGAACGCAGCGTGGGCGCCGCCCTGGTGCTGCCCCGCTGCGATACCCACGCAATGCAGCGCCATCTCGAACAGATATCGAACCAGGTGCGCCCCGGCGCCCACGCTGCCCTCATCCTGGTTCGGGTCGTATGGGACACAACCAGCAGACTCGCCGTGCCCAGCAACATCGCCCTCTTGCCGCTCCCGCCCCGGGCGCCGGAGTTGAACCTGGTCGAGAACATCTGGCAATTCCTGCGGGACAACTGGTTGTCCAACAGGATCTTCTCCGCGTCCGACCAGATCGTCGCCCTCTGCTGTGACGCCTGGCCCAACCTCACCGATCGACCGTAGAAGATCATGCACATCGGCCGTCGCCGCTGCGCCTATGGGTTCTGATCAAAAAACACCTGTATTAAGTGTTCCTGCGAGATTCATAAAGACACCCTCACTCCTCTCCTGACAAGCGCCGGAACAACGACGTTCTTTGAATTTTCTGACAACGGATTGCCGTAAACTAGAATCTTAAAATCTTTTTTCAGGAACTCCGCATCATGAGCGGGCTAAGGTCCTCAATCTCATTGTACACAATCGACAATTCATGGATTATTTTCAGGTTTAGTAAAGATCTAGCGTCGGAAAGTCCGCATTTCCCCAGAAACAGAATTTCCAGATTTGCAAGACCAGAAAGCGGACCCGTATTACTTATTGGGTTCATGTTAAGAGAAAGAACTCTTAATTTCTTCAGCGACGCCAAATTTGACACGTCAGAAATATTATTATATTCCAGGTTCAGAATTTCGAGATTTGCGCATCCCTCTAATCCATCTAAATTACGTATGCCTCGCTCTCTGGCCTCTAAGCCTGTAAGTGATTGCAGATCTAGATGACCAATTTTACTCCGCTGCTTTGAAAGCGCCTCTGAAATTGCACCAGCCAATCCGTCATCTGGGATTATTACAGGATGTCCAATTGTTAACGATTCCCCTGAAGGTAAGGCGACAGACGGCTCGTCTTTTAACATAGTTGTAGTTTGTTTATATCCCTCGGAGTCAACTTCCACTGTATCCGTTGATCGCGGCTTATACCGCCACAAAACAATTGCGCCAAGAGTGGCAAATACAACCCCTGGACTCGCATTTGTTAGCTTCGATTTTATCGTATTCGCCTCTACAATAAAATCGACGGCGCCAGATATTCCAAGGATAGCAAGAACGAACCCTGCAATTACGAAAAGCGCGCCCACAACTATACCTGCCACTGTACCTACCAAGTAGGCCTGCATCGCATGGCTGCGGCTTTTAGCAAGATCCGTAAAAGCACGACGTAGTCCGGTCATGACCCCCCCCGTCACGCAAGTTCTCACAGTTGACGCCGTGAATTACCGCGTTCTGGCCCGAAAACACCCTCCGCCTATGCCCCGCGTTGATCTCCTAATCGCGCAGGACGCCCCCTTTACCGAGGCTTAAGGTCCGTTCGTCGAGGAGGACTTTGGGCATGCGAGCGTTGCTTCGTCCATAGTCCAAAGACCACGGATCCAGTGCTTCACGCGTCCGGCATCTATTTCCATCGTTCCGTTTGGCAACAATTTACCAATTGAACTTGCGTCATCCTCGATGGCAAGCGTGCATTTGAGAAGTCTGCCATCGGAGCGAACAACGAAGGAATTAGCGTAAGAAGCATAGCAAACGTAGCACTTGCTTTTAGGGACCTGCACCACTTGTTTTTGATTCCAGTGCCCAGCTCTGAGGCGCTCAATTACTTCAGATGCGCGAGACACAGAGAGCACTGAAAAATCTTTGCTTGCCTCAATTCCATAATTCTCTATTGGTACGTAATGAAACCGGAACCGTGGGTCAGAGCCAAATTGCTCTTCCACCGCACTATGAAGATCAATAATGTCGTCTATATTGCTCGGATGAAGATGCATTCGGAGCACGATGACAAACTCAAGATCGGTTTCTTGCAAAGATACAAGGTTGTTCCAAACTCTTAAAAAAGTGCCCCGCCCATTAGCCATTTTCCGCGTCTTATCATGCTGATCCTTTGTACCGTCCAGAGAAACTTGAAAAAAATCCGTACCCGCATTAACAAGTTTCATTACGATGTTTGGGTTCAAGAAATATCCATTTGTTGACATATTCCCGATGACCTTGAAGTCATTGTCTTGTGCAATCACTTTCAAGCGATCAGAAATATCCATAACAATATCACTTGCCGCAAGTGGTTCGCCACCGAACCAGCCGACCTCCAACAGATCAAGTCCCTCCGCCCGGTTCTGAATGAGATTGACCACGCCATCTGCAACGTCCCGAGACATTCGGCCACGCGCAAATGTCTCATAACAGTACGCGCACCGCAGGTTGCAGCTTTCCGTAGCCATAAGAACAAGATGAAGACGGCGAGATGTCAGCGCGGCAGCCCTGAGACGGTCAGGATTGCCGCGCGGGACGAATCCGTCCCTGTTATCAAAGTCCAGCACAACCGGCCCCACAGATGCTCTGCCCGGCCGCCACACCACTTACCGGATTATTGATCGCATCTTTAACTTTTTCTGCCATCTCCTTGTTGTTTATCAATACGGATCCATCTTCATCAAAAGAAATATCGCTCATGTCCGCAGAGGAAGCAAATTTTTTAATAGCCTCCATTGTCTCTTTCTGGTTTTTGAAAAGACCGTTAGATAAATTATGATCGCTAATCTTGACCTTCCCCTCAGGAGACAGGTACATGTCTTGTGGATTAACTACGATCGCCATAGCAAAATCCTCCGAGATATCTTGATGAGGTTGTCGGTTACCTTGTAACGTTGAAGGCAGAGGAAGGCACTGTCAACGACAACCCAATGCTATTCTGGTTTAGGAGGAAAGAAATGGCTGGGGTTCTTGTAAGGATTAGAAGAACAACTTTTTCTCCTTTCTCACTTGTCTCCTTCCGGCCCCGAACAACGGGCGGCCATCAGACCCTGAGGATTCAGGATGACGGTGAGTTGGCGCGAATCTCAGGCACCCCGGGAGTGGAGATCGAGAGGGTTTGGGGAAACCGAAATTTTACGTTTCCTTATGTCCCCGACATCTCCGCTGTTGGTGAAGTGAAAAAGCAGGCGAACTGGGGAGCCGAGTGGTTAGACGTGGAAAGCATATGGCGGGCGGCAGGGCGTGGTAGCGGCATCCGCGTTGGCATCGCTGATAGCGGAGCCGATGTTTCACACCCCGCTCTGAGTAAAGCCCGGGTTGCCGCTTTCGTCGATATCGACCGTCAGACCGGTGAACGACGAAATACCACCCCATACGACAGCGGCTGGCACGGAACCTTTTGTCTCTCCGTGTTGTGCGGAAGTGAGCCTGACGGAATGGCTCGAGGGATAGCGCCTGACGCGGACATGTACATAGCCAAAGCTCTTGATGGATGGAACGGGTCCGTATTCAGCATTCAATCGGCACTCGAATGGTTCTATGAGGAAAAGTGCAAGATCGTCTCCCTTTCAGTGGGCTGGCCGGGGCTACATGACGAGTGGAGCGATGCTATTCGGGCGCTGGTGGAAGAGGGCTGCATTGTATTCGCGGGGATCGGCAATTCGTTTGGAGGTGACTTCCCAACGATCTCGCCGGCAAATTATCCCGAGAGTCTAGTTGTGGGCGTGGGCGCGCACGATCAAAGCGGTACTGTTTGGCACCGAAGTGGAGGCGACGTCATTGGCTGGTCGGAAAGCTCCGTCTATGCAGGAATGGGATCTTATGTCGCGCCAGACTGCGTTTTTCCGGGAGCAGCAGTTGTAGGCCCTTCTCCCGATCGCAAGTATAGAATAGAGAGCGGGACATCGTTTGCCGCACCACATGCAGCCGGCCTTGCAGCCTGCCTCTGGAGCGCGTTTCCGAATGTAGAGGCCCAAGAGATTCTTTCGCTAATTGGAGGTGGGTTCGAGGACGCCGGAAAGGTCGGGCCAGATATCAGGTATGGCGCAGGCATCTTTTCTCCGGGAAAACTGGTCAACAGGCTCCAAACCAAATGACCTCCTCCCGGTTTCCTGGACCACTTGAGGTGAGAAAATTCTCGGTTACCGTGGACGACGAGCAACCGGGAGACGACGATGGAGAGGTCGAACTTCAGCGAGGCGCAAATCGCGTTCATCCTGCGCCAGGCCGAGGAGGGCACGGCGGTTGAGGAGGTCTGCCGCAAGGCCGGGATCTCGGTGCAGACCTACTACCGCTGGCGCAAGAAGTACGGCGGCCTGATGCCGTCGGAGATGAAGCGGCTGCGCCAGCTTGAGGAGGAGGACGGCCGCCTCAAGCGCATCGTCGCCGACCTGGCGCTCGACAAGGAGATGCTCCAAGACGTCATCAAGCGAAAGCTCTAAGGCCTGCGCGCCGACGGGAGCTGGTGGACCATGTGCGTCAGACCTGGCGGGTCACCATCCGCCGTGCCTGCGCGGTCCTCAAGGCTGAGCGGTCGAGCTATCACTACCGCTCCATCCGCGGCGCGCAGGCTGACCTCCGCAAACGCATCCGCGAGATCGCGGAAACCCGCGTGCGGCTTAAGGCTACCGGCGCATCCACATCCTGCTGTAACGGGAGGGCTGGGGTGTGAACCTCAAGCGTGTCCATCGTCTGTACAGGCTGGAAGGGCTGCAACTGCGGGCCAGGGCGCCGAAGCGCAAGGTCGCCGCAAAGCAGCGTGAGACGCGCCCGGTGGCGACCGCGCCCAACCAGGTGTGGGCGATGGACTTCATGGCCGACCAGTTGTTCGACGGCCGCCGCATCCGCCTCCTGACGATCGTCGATGCCTACAGCCGACTGTGCCCGGCGCTCGACGTGCGCCACACCTACCGTGGCCGACGACGTCGAGACGCTGGAGCGCGTCACGGCCGTTTGAGGCGTGCCCAAGGAGATCTGGGTCGATAACGGCCCCGAGTTCGTGTCGAAGGATCTCGACCTGTGGGCCTGGAGCAACGGCATCACGCTGGACTTCAGCAGGCCGGGCAAGCCGATGGACAACGCCTCCAGGTCTGGCCCCACCAGACAGCCATCATCGTCGCCTGCTGCAACTCTTGGAACATGCTGGTTTGAAAGGCTACGTCAGAATCCTCTGCCTCCAGCCCAGGATCAGGAAAGTCATTTAGCAGCTCGGGGGGGAAAAAGGCTGAAACCCAATTATCATCGCAGGACCAAAGGGCGTCGGAGCTTCCGCCACGACCGCGTCCCAACCGGCCGATTTTAGTTGCTCCCGCCAAGGCCAAACAGCTACGCCGAGCGGGTCGACTGGAAAGTCATCTGGATCCTCCGGAGCTGTAGTAGGAATCAACAGATCCCAATATCGCGGATGTCGGACGCCGCGCCGCTCTGCAACAGTGCCAGCCACGATATTGCCGATTGCTTCTGCAACTGGCGGCGGAAGTTGGCTGGAAGGAGTGGCGCTAAATGTCCACACCGTTCGGCGCGCCACAATCTGCAAATCGACGCCGTTAAGCGGACGCCATGCGACACCGGTGACTGACTCGAGGGGCAAATCGATCGTTTTTACAGAAGTAGTGCACATCTTACGTTTCATGAAAGCAGCTCCGTTGAGCAACAGCCGGTCTGTCGCCGCGCCACCACGCGGCAGACCGGCCACAAGGCTGCCACCGGAATAGCAAGCTGCCTCTGAACGCACAGACTGACGCCCTGCTGTTCGTTTCGCGACGTTCAGGCACGCCCACACGCGCACACTGGTCGCACATAGCAAAAAGACTACTTCCGAAGATATCCGCAGACGCCATGCGGATGCCGTCAATTGCGGCTCAATATCTTGCGGAGTCAGTTTATATGTTCATCACACGAAAGCTAAACGGCCCGGATCAGTCCTCAATTGGAGCAGCTCAACATACCTCACTACTTCATCCTGCCGGGGGGCGTGGCGGCGCCGCCGTAATAACCGGCGGTCATCACTGGTCTGAAAAATTAATGGCGATTGCCGATCTGCATCATGAAGCTGAAAACCTTGCAGGACGGCACGACATCTTCATGAGTCAGAACGCATTTTATAGGTGGAGGAGGGTCGTAAATATTGCCTCGCTGAAAGCCTGCTATGTGGACCTTGATTATTACAATGTCCCCTCCCTTGCCCACTCAACCCCGGAAGCTGTTGCCCAGTACGTACTTCTCTGTTTAGATGATGAGGGCGTACCCCAGCCGTCGTATATTCTGTTCACCGGCCGCGGGCTGCTATGCACCTGGCTCATCGAGCCCTTGCCGGCATCCGCCCTAGAAAGGTGGACCGCGGTACAACGGAAATTAGCGACAGTTCTGACAACTCATGGCGCGGATCGCCGGGCTCTCGACGCAGCGCGGGTTTTTAGACTTGCCGGAACCATCAACGGCAAATCTGGAAAAACGGTTCGGCTTGTGTGGCCCAAGCATCAGGAGCCCTACCGCTACACTTTTGATGATTTTGCTTTCGAGGTTCTTGACCTTACGAGAGAAGAGATTTCTTCACGCAAAAAAAGAAAAACGAACCGCCGCACAGATAGGAAGCTGTCCAATAAATCCAAGAAATCTTTGAGCATAACCACCTGGTGGGAAGCAGTTCTCGCAGACCTCCGCCGCCTTCGTCAACATCGGTGGCCCAACGGATTACCGCCGGGACACCGGAACGACTGGCTATTCCTGGCCTGCCTCGCAATGTCGTTTGTCGTCCCCCAAAGCATGCTGCGCCGCGAGTGCCAAGGCCTTGCGAGCGAGGCCGGCTCGGGCTGGACGTCGCATGAGATCGATCAGCATGTGTCGGCTGTGTTGAGGCGAACAGCAGCCGCAGGACGAGGCGAGACAGGACAGTGGGAAGGCCAGAAGATCGATCCACGCTACCGCTATTCCGCTGCGACGATCATTTTTATGCTCAACATCACTGGCGATGAGATGCGCCAAGCGGGGCTTCGCGCACTTATAGACCGAGACCGGCGGCGCGAGCTGAAGGGGGTCGCTGAAGCGGAACGGCGTCGACGTAACGGTCAGCTTGACCGGGCATCGTATCTTGAAACCGTTCGAGCCGGCTCAGCGAGCGCGGAAAGACCTTGGGAAGCATTGGGAATTTCGCGATCGACATGGTATCGCAGGGGCAAGCCGTCGAAGTGAGACACGGTCCGTGGTGGTATATGATGGCAAAGCCAGGGGCCTTTGGCCCCACCCCCTTTTTACCCCCCAAAACCGGCGCTTGCGCCGCCGACGCAACAGCGTCGGCATTCGCGGCGCTCGGGCCGCCCGCAGCCCCGGAGGGGCGAGGAGGCCGATCACCGGGTTCTCGCACGAAAGCCAGCTCTGCTGGTATCCCTCGAATCTGCGCCGGCTGAACTGCTCTGCCCCACTCGCTCCCTTTCAAGAGCAATCTGGCGTTCCTTTTCCTCGATTCTCGTCAATAAGCTAATCCGCAGCGTGAACGACCGCTCGGTAGCATATTCTGCGAGCAAGGTGGCCATTTGCTCGTGCAACCTCGCTAGATACCCATTGGCGACGACCGGAAGATTTGCCCGCAGCGTAACGGCAGTTCGAGCGGTTCTTAGATGCCGACGTTCTGAAGCAGCCACGAGCGGCGCCCCCGACTGGGCCGCTGATGCCCATTGCGTGGCTTCTGAGACGATGTTTTGACTATGCGCCTGGTGCTGCTCGACCGAAGCGCGTTTCACGCTTCTCCGGGCCAATTCCGCTTCCAGATTGCGGACAGGTTGCTCTACTCGCTCCTGCGATGACCGGTGACTCGCAAGCCAAAAAGCCGCCCGTCGAGCGGCCGGGAGCGCGTTCCGATCAATGCCCGGAAGCACCTGGTCCCGAGCGTCGCGGGACAGAATCCTCGACAGAGAGACGCTTCGACCAGACCGAGTGTCGAACACAACAAACCCGCTCTTTTGCCCTCGGCAAAGAACCAAGTCTTCTTCCGCAATAGCGCTGATGAACGCACCTCCCGCGCTTGCTTTTGCTACCGTACTTACGATCCGATGAGCTCTGGAACTCCTACCCGCGCGCCGTTCACATCTGACTTCCCCGGTAGTTTTCGAGTGGCGCGGACGTTCCGGTGGTTCTAGTCCCTGAACTCGAGCCGTGCGTTCCGCGGGCCTGCGGTCACGACCGACGGCGTCGTAAAAGCGCCCTTCCACTGGCCGCAGTCTGAAGACGTGCTCGATCTGTCGCATTGTACGCTCTCGCTGCGCGTAATCATGCCGCAGCGGCGCCGCCTTTCCACCATTGACACGATTGAAGATAGCATGCGCATGCCGCTGTGACCCTGCGCCATGGAGCACTGCGAAGCATTGATGGTGTTCAAGTCCGAGGCTTTTCATCATCATTCCGCAGATTTGAAGCCACTCTTCGTTGCTTAGTGCTCGATCGCGAGGATCTGGCCGCATAGACACATGATAGACAGGCCTTTCACATCGCGATGCATTAGCGGTCAGTTTCATCAACGCTGCGGCGTGATGCGGATTTTCGGTCCCAAGATTCCATTCACCGACAACCTCCGCATCTTTTTGATCGGCAACATAGCGGAGGACTCCCGCGAAACTGGATCCGCGCACACCTTTGCTGATCATGATGAATTCACGAGCAAAGCGCGGAGATCTCGCATTCGGCGCTCGAGTATCATCAAAGCTTTTCTATGATCCGCCTGGAGGTTGTCCAAATCGCCGCGGTTCGCGGCCCTGGCGATCTGGTTTAAATTGTTGCCAATGCGCCCAAGGTCTGCCGCAATGCCAGAAAGCGCTCGTGCATTTGCCGGAATATGCCAAGTCAGCCCACGCTTTCGGAGATAGTCAGAGAGAGATAATCCCGCGGCATCGGCGCGAAGACGCATTTCGTTAAGCTCTTCAGAACTTGTTCTTAATCGAATAATATGCTCGCGCTTTTTCATAGTACCCCCACAACGGAACCGGGTCTGGGGCGGAGCCCCAGATGCAGCCTTTGTAGCCACAACTGTGGCTACAAAGGCATGGCTTGCTCCTCGCCCGAAAAACACTTAATAATCATAATGCAGTTTCCAGATAAATATAAATACTTAAAATACATGTTCGTTGCGGACCTTTATGTGTATAAGTTAGTCCCCAAGGCTAATCGCCACGCCGAAAACAAAAATGGCCCCGGAGGCTAGAGAGCATGTAGCCTCCGGGAACCTATACTCACCAGCCACAGAAAGTAGCCGCCAGTAGCAATGCATCATTTCGGAAATCGGCCGGAAGCTCATTCAACGCCACTGCGGCGTCTCCAGCTTTCAGAGCTAGCCCAGGCCCCTTAAACGCCTCGCGTGCGAGATCGGCGTTGCCGTAGGCCGCGGTTAAGAGAGCGATCACAACGCGGGAGGGGAGAGGAGCCTGGCGAAGCTCGCGCCTGTTTCTAATGATGGTAAGCGACTCAAGCCCGCCCGGCCGGTCAAACCCCGCGGGTCTGACGCTATAGTGTGTTCCGTCGTCTTGTTCAGAAATCTCGAAAAAAGGAGCCACCGTCGGCCTATTGATCAGGGCCCGGAGATGGCGATTGAAGTTACCTTGATATGGATACTCCGCCTCATCCCGCGTCACGCCGGCGAGTGCCGCAATAACAGCTTTCTCGTCCCTGTCCATTTGCGCCATGCAATTGCATATTCCGGTCCACCTAACGTCGCTATGAACTCGCACAGCGACTTCAGGTGCAACGGTCGCTTCGAGCATGGTGCTCGCCAGTAACGCCGTGTGATGCACATGTCCATTCCAGTTCAGGTAAATGGCACTCGCATCAGAAATCACACGATCACTCATCGTTAGCGGCGGCTCCCTCAACGCTCTTGTAATAGCATTTCGGACCGCGCCCGGAATATGTTCAAGGGTGTATTTGTTCCACGTCAACGCAGTGCACTCCGTTCAAGCGCACTTCATCTCTCCGGAAAGAACCCAGAAAGCGAAGGCTCAATTGATTGGATTTGAGGATCGACGCCGATGGAGAAGCACTGCGGTCGTCGCACTGTCTTATTTAGGATTCCACTGACGGCTGTGCAATGGCCGAGAGCCGTCGTGGCTCCACGGTCCTGCGTGAGCGTCAAGCGCTTCCCCGTGTTGCCCGCTGGTAACGTCAAGCGCCTGTCCGCTCCTGGCACGCGGAGCAGGTGACTGCGGCCTTAATGCTGAAGGCGACTGCTCTGAAGCGAGCGCTGTCGCCGACGGTCAGATATGCAGGTCTGCGTATATCCGCTGTAGCGTTATGCTAATTGCCCACTTTTCAAGAGAAATGGCGGCCCCGCCACCTAAAAGGACGGCCACTGCCCAGATGCCGCTCCGCCGACGATGATGAACGGCAGACATCATGTCAGGATTGAGAACAACGATATCGGAGATCGAGGCGATCGACTTGTATGCGCGTATCTTGCTGCTCATCATGCGATCTATACCCGCCGTCGGAAGCACCTCGACAACGAGCACAGGGACACGTTGGCCGCCGCTGCCAAGACACTGCACCTGCAAGTCAGGGCAAAGATAGCTGTCGTTTTCAAGACCCTGGTTACTGCCAGGGATGACGAGGCCCGTCCCGATAGCGGGGCGGCACTTGACAGGCGAGTTTCGCAGCGCAGCACCTGTCAGTTCAGCGAGCGTCGCGACAAGGATGGCATGCTCGTCAGAAACTGGAGGACGGCCGACTACAGCGCCGTCAATTAGCAGGACATGGTTCTCTGTAGAATAACGCGCGGCGAATTCGTCTGCGTCCATAGCGCCACCGAAATCGAGATTATCGGGATGCCGACGGCGATCGGTCCCGTCCATTGCCGCCCCGCCAAGCCACAGGGGCCGCCTGATCACCGTATTCTGGGACCGTCGCGGGCTCGGCCGCAACCATCGCCCGTTGCCGCCCGGCCAAACCACAGGGGCCGCGTGACCGTATTCTGGGGCGGCCGCCGGTTCGGCCGCAAGCATCGCCCGTTGCCGCCCCACCAGACCACATGCCGCTACCGCCTCGCTAGAACGTAGATGGCGGCCGGGCCCGTCCATTGCCGCCCCGCCAGGCCACAGGTGTCGCCTGACCGGCAGGACCGGCCGCTTGCCGCCAAGGCCGCAAGCGGCTTCCATTTCCGTCCAGCAGATTATATGTGGCGTAGCCAACAGAAAGTTCTTTGATCGCAAGTGCGGCAGAGATCGGGGCAAACCCGCAGGTACGGACGCATCATATTCCGTCTGAACTATCCTTGGCTGCGCCGCATGTAGTGATATCGCGGCGTTTTGATTCGCAGCTTTCCTCTTGATTTTGTTGCCTTATCCGCATCGCCCCGAGACATTGACATCGTAGGGGTCGCTGGTTCAATCCCAGCCACGCCCACCACCGAAACCCCAAGGGAAACCTTGGGGTTTCGTCGTTTCGGCGGGCCGCGCACGGGCGGCAGCGCCTCGGGGCATCCAACCGATGGCGTCCCGCGGGCGTACCCTCTTGATACGGTTGACGACATCGCCACCGCAGGAGGCCATCATGCCCGACCCGCACATTCCCGAGCCACCCAGCGACGCCGAAGTCAAGCGCATCAGCGAGCAGCAGAAGTACCTGCACGACGACTGGACCGGCGACGGCTGCGACAACAAGACGCCGACGCGCCCGAAAGACGAGACGGTCAAGCAGGACGATCAGGGGCGCGCAGGCGGCGACTGACCGCCGCCCCGGCGCGCGCCAGACATCGCCCTCCCCGGACGATCCCGGCCGCCCGAACGGCTCCTACTCCTGCGCCACGCGGCGCAGTGCCGCCGCCAGCGGCACCCGGCGCAGGCGGCGGGCCAGGATCAGGCCGACCCCCGCCATCACCACCACGGTCGACCCGACCACCGCCAGCGGCAGCCCGGCATCGACGGCATCGCCCGCCGTCGTGACAGCGGCGGCCACGGCCAGGCCGGCAGCCGTCCCCACCGGCACCGCCAGAAGGCCGACGGCGGCCCCCAACATGGCGAACTCCAGCACCAGCACCCGGTCCACCTGCCGTTGCGACACCCCCAGCGCGCGCAGGATGGTGACATCGTGCTGCCGCGCCCGCGCGCTCGCCAGGACCGTCGCCGCCAGCACCAGCGCCGCCGCCCCCAGCGCAAAACCGGCCAGCCCGAGCAGCAGCGCCCGCACCTGCGCCACTGTGCCCCGCAGCGCTTCCAGGACCGGCGCCATGCGCAGCACCGGTGCGTCCGGGGCCACGTCGGCGATAGCGGCCTCCGCCGCCGCGAGCGCGCCCTGCGGCGCCCACACGGCGGCGATCCGGCTGTGCGGCGGCGGCTCGGCCGGCGGCGACAGAATGATGGGGAAATCCAGGTCGAGGGCCGTCAGGTCCATGCGGCGCAGGTTGGCGACGGTGGCGGTCATCGGTCCCGACGGAGTGGCAAGCGTCAAGGCATCGCCCACGGCCAGATCCAGCCGGCCCGCCACCCGCGCATCCACCGAGGCGAGAAGCGGCCCGGCATGGTCCTCGGCCCACCACGTCCCGGCCGCAAGCTCAGTCCCCGACCGCGGCAGGCGGCGCCAACTCAGGCCCCTATCACCCCGCACCGCCCAGGCGACGGAGCGCGGCACGTCGGTCTCCACCACCGGCGCTCCCTTCAGCCGGCTGATCCGGGCGTGCAGGAAGGGGGCGGTCTCCACCCGCCGCACGTCCGGCACGTCCTTCAGCCGGGCCTGCAGCGCCGCATCGGCCTCGGGCGGCACCGAGAGAACGACGGCATCCGGCGCCTCGGCGGGCAGCGTGGCGTCCATGTGATGCAGGGCCGCCCGTCCCGTCAGCCCCACGGCCGTCACCAGCGCCAGGGACAGGCCAAGCACCACCGTTACCGGCACCGTCGGGGCATCGGGCCGGCCGATGTTGATGAGCGCCATCCGCACCGCTCCGCGCCGCCCCCGCGCCAGGCGCCGGGCCAGCCGCGCCAGCCCGCGCCCCGCCACCGCGAAAAGGGCCGCCGCCGCCGCGCACACGACAAGGAAGGCCGCCGTCGCCACCGGCATTCCGGTCCAGGCGGCCACCACGCCCACCGCCACAGCCCCGGTCGCCACCGCGGCCGCCCACGCCCGGCGGCCGCCGCGCCCGGCGGCCGGTGCCAGGGCGCTCCGCCATACCTCCGGCGGACGATGGCCGGCAGCCCAGGCCAGCGGTCGGATGGCGAAGGCCGCCGCTGCCAGCACGCCCACCGCCACCGCCATGGCAAGGGCTTCCGGCTGCCACGGCGCGGCGGTTCGGATGATCCAGTCCGGCGCCCGGCGCAGCGCCAAGGCCGCCGCACCGCCGCCCGCCGCGCATCCCAGCAGCGATGCAACGACGGCAGCGCCCAGCACCTGGGCGAGAAGCATGCCGAACACCTGGCGCGGCCGCGCCCCCAGAACCTTCAGGGTCGCCGACGTGGGAAGACGCCGCTCCACATGGGCCCGCACCGCGTTGCCAACCCCCAGGCCTCCTGCCACCAGGACCGCCATGGCGATGAGCAGGAACAGGGTGCGCGCGAGGTCGAGCGTCCGCTCGGCGCCGGGCACGCCCTGGCGCCCGTCGACGATCCGCCAGCCGGCATCGGGCTGCCGCTCGGTCAGCAGGCGGATGGCGGCGCCAGCATCCGTTTCACCGCCCAGCCGCAGCCGGTAGTACCAGTAGACGGGCGCGCCGGGCGGGGTCAGCCCCGCATCCGCCAGCGCGGCCTTGTCGACGATCACGCGCGGACCCAGGGAAAAGGCCCGCAACAGCCGGTCGGGCTCGTGCGTGACCACGGCGCGCAGGGTTACCTCCAGGTTGCCCAGCCGCAGACGCTCCCCGAGCGAAAGGTCCAGGGCCTCCAGCAGATCCGGCCCGACCGCCGCGCCCCAGGTGCCGCCATCGCGGTCAAGCGCCTGGTCGAGTGACGCCGCGCCCGTGACCGCTGCCTTACCGTAGAGCGGCCAGGCATCGTCCACGGCCTTGAGTTCCACCAGCGTCCGCCGCCCGCCATCGGCGGTTTCCGCCACCGGGCGCAGCTCCGCGATCTCGCTGACCGTGCCCAGCCCCTCCAGCAGGCGACGTTGATCCGGCATCGCGGGGGCATGGAACAGGCGCAGGGACAGGTCGCCGCCGGCCGCCTGACGCCCGACCGCGGTGAGGCTGTCGAGCACCGCGCCGCCCAGCGACCCCACGGCCGCCATCATGGCGACGCCCAGCGCGATCTGCAGCACCACGAACCACAGGCCGCCGAGGCCGCCGCGCAGGTCGCGCCATGCCAGCTTGCAGACGGTGAAGGACAGCCTCATACGCGCACGCCCGCCGGTGGATTAGGGTCGTCATGGTCGCAACAAAGGGGGCGGCGGGCAATGGCGCCGCGCCGTCCGCCCCGCATCGGCGACGACCGCCGCAGCGGCAGCGCGGCAACTTTCCACCGCCGGCCCTGGTTCTTGCACTGAGGACTCTGCACGACCAGGAATGGAAGGACCCGGACTCCCATGAAGGATGCCGCGCAGGAGGACAACGAGCGCACGGCCTGGCACGCCCTCTCCGGCGACGACGCCCTGGAGCGGCTGGACTCCCGGCGCGAGGGTCTTGGCGACGACGAGGCAAAGCAGCGTCTGGAAAAGCATGGCCGCAACATCCTGCGGCAGGAAGAGGCCCGCCCGTGGTGGAAGCGGCTGCTGGCGCAATTCCAGAACGTGCTGATCATCATCCTCATCATCGCGGGCATCGTGACCACGGTGCTCGGCCAGTGGATCGATGCCGGCGCCATCTTCGGCGTGGTCATCATCAACGCCATCATCGGCTTCTACCAGGAAGGCAAGGCGGAAAAGGCACTGGAGAGCATCAAGGGCATGCTCTCGCCCAAGGCCACGGTCAAGCGCGGCGGGTCCAAGGGCGAGATCGACGCCGAGGAGGTGGTCCCCGGCGACATCGTCGCCATCGAGGCGGGCGACCGGGTGCCGGCCGACATCCGCCTGCTAAATGCCAACCGCCTGCGCATCCAGGAAGCCGCCTTGACCGGCGAGTCTGAGGCCGTGGACAAGACCCCCGACGCGGTGGACGAGGACACCGACCTGGCCGAGCGCTCCAGCCTGGCGCACGCCGGCACCATGGTCGCCCAGGGCAGCGGCGAGGGGGTGGTGGTCGAAACCGGCAAGCGCACCGAGATCGGCCGCATCTCGGAAATGCTGGAGGAAGTGGAGGAAACCCAGACGCCGCTCATGCGGCAGCTGGACCACTTCGCCAAGATCCTGGCCGTCATCATCCTCATCATCGCCGGTGCCATGGGCGCCTTCGGGGCGCTGGTCTACGGGCGCGGGTTGCAGGAGATGTTCCTGGCCGGCGTCGGCCTGGCCGTCGCCGCCATTCCGCAGGGCCTGCCGGCGCTGGTGACCATCACGCTGGCGCTGGGCGTGCAGCGCATGGCCAAGCGCAACGCCATCATCCGCCGGCTGCCGGCGGTGGAGACGCTGGGCAGCGTGTCCACCATCTTCACCGACAAGACCGGCACGCTGACCCGCAACGAGATGACGGCGCGCATCGTCGCGGTCGAGGACGGCGAGGTCGAGGTGTCCGGCACCGGCTTCAAGCCCGAGGGCGACTTCCGGTTCGTGGAGGAAGGCACCGCCGGCCGCGACGACGAGGAGCAGGACGGCCGGGAGCGGCGCGAGAAGGGCGAGGCGATCGAAAGCCTGGACGACGCGCCGCTGCTGCGCCGCTTCCTGTCGACCGGCGCCCTGTGCAACGAGGCGGCGCTGGAGCAGAAGGACGACGAATGGACCATCGCCGGCGATCCGACGGAAGGCGCCCTTGTGGTGGCCGCCGCCAAGGCCGGCATGGACCTGGAGGACCTGCACCGGAAGGCCGAGCGGCAGGACGTCATTCCCTTCGATTCCGAACGCAAGTACATGGCGACGCTCAACCGCGACCCCGAGGGCGGCGGCAGCGTCATCCACGTCAAGGGCGCGCCCGACGTGATCCTGGACATGTGCGACAAGGTCGCCACCGCCGAAGGCGACAGGGACATCGACCGCGACCGCTGGGAGAAGCGGGTCAACGACCTGTCGTCACGCGGGGTCCGCGTGCTGGCGCTGGCCGACAAGCCCGACGCCGGCGACGGGTCGCTGTCCGAGGACACGGTCGAGAGCGGCCTCGTGCTGGTGGGGCTGGTCGGCCTGCTCGACCCGCCGCGGCAGAGCGCCATCGATGCCGTCCGGCGCTGCCACGACGCCGGCATCCATGTGAAGATGGTCACCGGCGACCACGCACTGACCGCCGCTGCCATCGGCGCCCAGATCGGGCTGGAGCACACCGACAATCCCATGTCCGGCAAGGACATCGGCGACACCTCCGACGAAGGGCTGCAGGACAAGGTGCCCGAGGTCGACGTCTTCGCCCGCGCCTCGCCGGAGCACAAGCTGCGCCTGGTGCAGGCCATCCAGGCCAAGGGCGCGGTGTGCGCCATGACCGGCGACGGCGTCAACGACGCACCGGCGCTGAAGCGCGCCGACGTGGGTGTCGCCATGGGCATCCAGGGCACCGAAGCCGCCAAGGAGGCCGGCGAGATGGTGCTCGCCGACGACAACTTCGCCTCCATCGCCAACGCGGTGGAGGAAGGCCGGACGGTCTACGACAACATCCGCAAGGCCATAACCTTCCTGCTGCCCAGCAACGGCGGCGAGGCGCTGTCCATCATGGCGGCGATCCTGCTGGGCATGTCCATGCCGATCACGCCGGTGCAGATTCTCTGGGTGAACATGGTCACGGCGGTGACGCTGGGCCTGTCGCTGGCCTTCGAGCCGGCGGAGGACGACGTCATGGCCCGCGCCCCGCGCGACCCGGACGAGCCCATCCTGACGCGCTTCCTGGTGTGGCGCGTGGTGTTCGTCTCGCTGCTGCTGGTGGGCGCGGTGTTCGGCATTTTCCTGTACGCCGGCGGCGGCTCGGAAGGGAACGCGGAGCTGGCGCGCACTGCGGCGGTGAACATGCTGGTGGCCGGCGAGATCGCCTATCTGTTCAACATCCGCAAGCTGACCGACCGGTCGTTGTCGGCCAAGGGGCTGGCGGGGTCGCGCCCGGCGCTGATCGCCACCGGGCTGGTGATCGCCGCGCAGGTCCTTTGGACCTACACCGGCCCCATGCAGTACCTGTTCGGCAGCACCGCCATGCCGCTGATGTACTGGGCCATCATCGCCGCGGCGCTGGTCGGCATCTTCCTGATCGTGGAGGTCGAGAAAACCTTCTGGCGCCGCCGCAGCGGCAAGACGCGCCGGGCAGAGGAGTAGACCATGTTCGTGTTCTTCTCCAACCGCCTTGGCTGCCTGGGATCGCTGGCCGTCTCGGTGGTGCTGACGGTGGTCCTGCTGATGGTGTTCGGCATCCTGTAGGAGCGAGCCTGCGGCCGGCGACAGCGCGCCGCCCCCTTGCCTCCCGGCCGCCATCCCGCGATGATCGGGCCGGGGAAAGAGGGAGAGATCATGCGCACGATCCTGATGCTGCTGGCGCTTCTTGCCGCCGCGCCAGCCACGGCGGCGGAGGCCGGGCGGCCGCTGCTGCCGGGCATCATCGGCGGCGACGACCGGGTGATGCTGGACAGCGCGGCGGCGCCGTGGTCGGCGCTGGGGCGCGTGAACCGGGCGCGGGGCGGGTTCTGCACCGGAACGCTGATCGCGCCCGACCGCGTTCTGACGGCGCGCCACTGCCTGACGGCGCGGCCGGGCAACCGATATCTGCCGGTGTCGGAACTGCACTTCGTGGCGGGCTACCGGCGCGGCGACTTCATCGCCCACGGCCGCGTCGCCCGCATCCAGGCCCCGCCCCTGTCCGAGCAGGGGAAGGCGGCGGACTGGGCCGTGCTGCACCTCGACGGTACCCTGCCCGTCCCGCCGCTTCCCGTGCGCCGGCCCGATGACGGGCTGCCGGCGGTGATCGCCGGCTACAGCCAGAACCGGCCGCACCTGCTCAGCCTGTCGGAGGATTGCGCGCTGGCGACGCCGGCCGGCGCGCCCGACCTGCGCCTGCACCGCTGCGACACCACGCGCGGCACGTCCGGTGCGCCGGTGCTGCAGGACGGGCCCGAGGGGCCGGTGGTGGTGGGGGTCGTCAGCGGCTTCGTCACCACCGCCGACGGCCACGGCGCCGGGCTTCTGGTGAGCGCCGAAGCGGTGGAGGGCGTTGAGGTTTCGCCATGACCACCGCGCTTTTCATCCTCGATATCTGCGCCGCCCTCGCCGCCCTGGCGGCCGCCTGGCTCTGGTACGCCGCCGGGCAGCGGCCGCAGCGCCGCGTCTCCAAGGAAGAGGACCTGGACTACCAGGACTTCAACCGGCTGGCGACGGGCATCAACCGCTCCAACCTGCTCAACCGCCGCGCCGCCCTGGCGACGGCGGCGTCGTCATCGCTGGTGGCGCTGCGGCTGCTGGTGGATGCGTTCATCTAAGGAAGCGCGAGCGTCCCGTCGCTGATCATCACCGCCGAGCCACCGATGCGCACCGCCGTCATGGCGCCGTCCTCGCGGTCCAGTTCCAGGCCAATGGTGCTGGGGCGGCCCATGTCCGCGCCCTGGATGATGGTCCAGGCCAGCGTCTCGCGCCCCGTGCCCGGTTGCACCCGGTCCAGCCACGCCGCCAGAGCCGTCGCGGCGGAGCCCGTGGCCGGGTCCTCGGGAATACCCATGGCGGGGGCGAACATGCGGGCGTGCACCGCGCTCGGCCGTTGCGGATCGTCCAGGGCGACCACATAGGGGTCGGGCGCACCGGCCTGCTTGTACTCTTCGTAGAGCGCGCTGTTCAGGCGGATGCGCGACAGCGCGTCCGGCGCCACGGGCACCACGGCGAAGGCGACGCCGCCGACGGTGCAGACGGCAGGGCTCAAGGGCTCGCGCGTCACCACGTCGCCCGGCTCCAGGCCCAGCATCCGGGCGATCGCCCGCGCGGGCGGCAGGCCCTCGGTGCTGAGCGAGGGGATGCCCGGGGCGGTGAAGGTGGCCGTCGGGCGGCCCGAGCCGTCGCGGTCAAGAGCCACAGGCACCGCCCCCGCCTTCATCTCCAGCGTCAGCGCCCCGCGTCCGTCTTCGTCCCGCTCCACCCGGCCGAGCGCCGCCAGCGTCAGGGCGCAGCCGACGGTGGGATGACCGGCAAACGGCAGCTCGCGCGCCGGGGTGAAGATGCGCACCGACGCCGTGTGCGCCGGGTCCTTCGGCGGCAGGACGAAGATGGTCTCCGACAGGTTGAACTCCCGCGCGACGGTCTGCATGGTCCGGTCGTCCAGCCCCTCGGCCTCGGGCACCACGGCCAGGGGGTTGCCGCCGAAGGCCGTGTCGGTGAAGACGTCGCAGGTGAGGAAATGGTACTGGCGCATGGGAAACCTCCTTCTCCGGCCGTCAGACTAGCAGCACGGCGCGCCGGAGCCAGGGCCATATATCCTATCTTCGATCAAGCAGCGCCCCGATGTGGTTGAGGCGCGGCACACTGTCGCAGACGATCTTGAAGGTCGCCAGCATGGGCACGGCCAGCAACATGCCGGGAATGCCCCACATCCACCCCCAGACCATCAGCGCCAGGAACACGGCGACGGGACTGATGGTCAGGCGGCGGCCGATCAGGCTGGGGGTGACGAACTGGCCTTCCAGCGTCGTCAGGCCGAAGAACACCAGCGGCGGGATGATCGCCAGGCTGATCTGCGAGAACGTCAGCAGCGACACCACGCCGATCACGACCAGCGTCGCCGCCGCCCCCAGGAAGGGCACGAAGTTGGTGATGGCCGCCAGCGCCCCCCACAGCATGGGCGTCGGCATCCCCAGCGCCCACATGGCCAGCCCCGTGACGATGCCGAGCGCGAGGTTGATGAGCGTGATGGTAATCAGGTAGGCGGATATGTCCTGCTCCGCCCGTCGGAAGATGTCCACGGTGCGCTTGCGCTCTCCCCGCCGCCTGGACCGCCGCAGCATGGACCGAAGCAGGCTGTCGCCCGTGGCCAGCATGAAATACAGCAGCACCAGCATCAGCGCACCCGAGGCGACCACCGTTCCCGCCTGGGTGAGCATGCTTTCCGCCAGCCCCGGCTGCTTGACGACGACCTCGGGCGTGCCTTCGTCCTCTCCCTGCGTCGCCTCGGCCATGCTCTCGGTGGCCTCGCGGATCTCGTCCAGGGGCTTGCGGATTTCCGCCAGCCGCATGCGCAGGACGATCATGCTGGTGGGCGCCCGGTCGAGCCATGCCGAGGCAGGCGCGGCCAGGGACGTCGCCGCGCCGCCGATGGCGGCGACGAACAGCAGCACCACGAGCCCCGCCCCGGCGGCCCGCGGCACGCCGAGACGCGAGAGCTTGCGCACCGGCGGCATGAGCAGAAGACGGAACAGCACCGCCAGCGCAATGGGGATGAACAGGGCCGATGCGACGTAAAGCGTTGCGAAGATCGCCAGCACGAACAGCCCGATCAGCGCCGTCTGCCACGTTGGCCGGCGCTCGGGCGGTCTCGGGTCCGGGGCGGCGGACGGCTCCGTGGCCGGGTGCACGGGCAAGGCTTGCCTCCGGGCGTGAAAAAGGCGCCGGCCGCTTGGGCCGACGCCTCTTCAACGTCTTCCTGAGGCGGGAGGTTACACCCGCACCACCTTGCCCGGATTCATGATGCCCTTGGGGTCGAGCGCCTTCTTGATGCGGCGCATCATCTCGATCTCTTCCGCCTGCTTGTAGTGGACGATCTCGTCCACCTTCAGGCGGCCGACGCCGTGCTCGGCGGAGATGGAGCCCACCATGTCCACCACGATGTCGTGGACGATGCGGTTCATGGCGTCCCAGTGACCCAGGTATTCCTTGGGGTCCATGCCCTCGGGCTGGGTCAGGTTGTAGTGGATGTTGCCGTCGCCCACATGGCCGAAGGGACACGGGCGGATGCCCGGCATGGCCTCCGTCACGGCCTTGGTCGCGCGGTCCAGGAACTCCGGCACGCGGGAGACCGGCACGCTGACGTCGTGCTTGATGGACGCGCCCTCGTGCTTCTGGGCTTCCGGCAGACCTTCGCGCAGGCGCCAGAACATCTTGCCCTGGTCCAGGCTTTCGGCGATGACGGCGTCGGCGATGATGCCGTCCTCGAAAGCACTTTCCAGGAAGGTCTCGAAAGCGCCGCGGAGGTTGGCGTCGGGCCGCGAGGAGGAAAACTCCACCAGCACGTACCACGGATGCGGCGCCTCGAACGGATCGGAGACGCCGTCCAGGTGGCGGTCGGCGAGGTCCATGCCGAACCGGCCGATCAGTTCGAACGCCGTCACGGCATCGCCGGACAATGCGCGGGCCTGGGACAGCACACGGGTCACGTCGTGCACGTCGTCCAGGGCGCACAGCGCCGTCTGCTGCTCCACGGGCTTGGGGAACAGCTTGAGCACCGCGCCGGTGATGATGCCGAGCGTCCCCTCGCCGCCGATGAACAGGTGCTTGAGCGCGTAGCCGGTGTTGTCCTTGCCCAGCGACTTCATGTTGTTCCAGATGGTGCCGTCGGGCAGCACCACCTCCAGCCCCAGCACCAGTTCGCGGGTGTTGCCGTACTTCAGTACGTTCACCCCGCCGGCGTTGGAGGCGATGTTGCCGCCGATCTGGCAGGACCCTTGCGCGCCGAGGGCCAGCGGGAACAGGCAATTGGCCTCGTCGGCGGCCTGCTGGATGGTTTCCAGCACCACGCCGGCATCCACCGTGAGGGTGAAATTCACCGGGTCGATGTCGCGGATTCGGTTGAGGCGGGAGGTGTTGAGCACGATCTCGCGGCCGTGCTCGAACGGCACGTTGCCGCCGACCAGGCCGGTGTTGCCGCCCTGGGGCACGATGCCCACGCCCTCATCGGCGCACAGCTTGACCACCTCGGCCACTTCCTGCGCGGTGGCGGGCTTGACCACGGCGAGCGCCTTGCCGACGAACAGCCCGCGCTCCTCGGCCATGAAGGGCGCCATGTCGTCCTCGGCCGTCAGGATGCCCTTCGCCCCGACGACCTCGGTGATGCGGTCCAGCAGTTCGGCCGTGACGGCCTGTTCCAGAAGATCGGACACGGGCTTATCCCTCGTTCCAGCGCGAAAAACGTCGTGGAGGTGATTTAGCCCTTGTCCGGGCGGCGGGCAAGGCTTGGCTACACCCGCATCATCAAGCCCGAGGCGCCGCCGCCCGTTTCAGGCGGTCGTTGATGGCCCGCCCCAGGCCCTCGTCGGGGATGGGCGCCACCGCGATGCCGGTGAACGGCGGCCGGTCCAGGGCGCGCAGGGTGGCGAACAGGGCCGCCGCGGCCTCCTTCACATCCCCCGCCGACGACAGGTCCGCCTCCGCGCCCGCCGTGCCGCCGAAACCGATCAGTGCCTCGCCGGGCTCGGCCGCCGTCGCGTTCAGGCGCACCGGGCGGTCGGGGGCGTAGTGGCTGAGGAGTTGGCCGGGGCTTTTGGGCGCGGCGGGGTCGGCCTCCTGTCCCTCGCCGCCGCTTTCGGCCACGGGTCCGATGAGCGGTTCCAGGTCGGCGGCCGTGATGGCGCCGGGGCGGAGGATGGTGGCGGTGGGCGTCGTCAGGTCCAGCACCGTCGACTCCAGCCCGACCGCACACGGCCCGCCGTCGACGATCAGCGCCACCCGATCGCCCAGGCTTTCCTCCACATGCGCCGCCCGCGTCGGGCTGATGGCGCCCGATCGGTTGGCCGAGGGTGCCGCCACTGGGCGCCCCGCCGCACGCAGAAGCCCTTGCGCCACCGGATGCGCCGGCACGCGCACCGCCACGCTGTCGAGCCCCGCCGACACCAGCAGCGATAGGCCGCTGTCGGCACGGCGCGGCAGCACCAGCGTCAGCGGGCCGGGCCAGAAGGCATCCGCCACCGCCTTCGCCCGGTCGTCCATCTCCACCAGACGCGCGGCAGCGGCGGCGTCGGGCACATGCACGATCAACGGATTGAAGCGCGGCCGCCCCTTGGCCTCGAATATGCCCGCCACCGCCGATTCGCTGGTGGCATCGCCGCCCAGGCCATAGACGGTCTCCGTCGGGAAGGCCACCAGCGCGCCATCCCGCAGAAGCCGTCCGGCCTCGGCCAGCGTGGCGTCGGCGGCGGGACGGATGCGGCTCACGCGCGGGCTCCGCGGGCAATGAAGTGCGGGTTGAGGAACCTGTCCTTGGCGTAGAGGAACGGCGCCCCGTCCACCAGCGTCACCGATCCGCCGGCGGCGTTCAGCACCGCATGGGCGGCGGCCGTGTCCCATTCGCAGGTGGGGCCGAAGCGGGGATAGATGTCGGCCGCGCCCTCGGCCACCCGGCAGAACTTGAGCGACGATCCGGCGTTGATGACCTGCTTCACCGGCTTGTCGCCCAGGTAATCCTTCAATGCCTCCGAGTTCGCGTGGCTGCGGCTGGACAGAACGATCAGCCCGTCGGGGTCAGGCGCGCGCACGGAGATGCGCTGCCGCTCGCCGCTTTCCTCCAGCGTCGCGGTGCCGGGACCGCAGCCGGTGAACAGGCGGTCCAGCACGGGGCAGTAGACCAGGCCCAGCACGGGCTCGCCGTCGACGATGAGGCCGACGTTCACGGTGAACTCGTCCCGGCGGTTGACGAATTCCTTGGTGCCGTCCAGCGGGTCCACCAGCCAGAAGGCGCCGCCGGAGATGTCGGGAATGTTGCCGGCGTCCACCTGTTCCTCCGCCACCACCGGGATGTCAGGCGTCAGGCGGGCCAGAGCCTCGAGGATCACCGCTTCGGCCGCGCGGTCGGCGGCGGTGACGGGGCTGGCGTCGTCCTTGCGAAAGACCTCGAAGTCGCTGTTGTAGACCTTCAGCGTCTCCGCCCCCGCTTCACGGACCACGGGACGCAGGTCCTCCAGCAGGCGGGCGAGGTCGAGGCTCGGGTCGGGAAGCGGCATGCGCGGTCTCCGGCTGGGCAGGGTGAACGTGTCCGGCCGGTTTAGCGCACGCCGCGCCCGTTGTCAGTACGCGAGAGGCATTACCCCTTCACGGACTTGGCCGTGAACCGCTCCACCGTCAGCGTCGGCGACCAGTGGTGCGCCGGCAGCCCGGCCTTCTGCTTCAGGTGCCGGACGAAGTCGCGGGGATCGGGCAGGCTTTCCCACACCGCCGGCAGGAACAGGCCGCGCTGGCCCCGGTCGCCCAGGATCAGCCCGTCGACGCCGGGGCGGACACGGGCGATCAGGTCCTCTTCCGAGTCGACCGGGAACGGCATGGCCGGGGTCAGCACCGACAGCGACAACCCCAGGTCCGCCAGTTCGCCGGCCATAAGCGGCGGGAAGCGCGGATCGTGAAAGGCCGCCCGGTAGGCGTTTTCCGCCACGTCCTGCACCAGCGGGCGCCAGGCCTGGGGGCTGCCGATGCAACCCCGCAGGTGGCCGGAGCCCGTGGTCAGCGTGACGAAACAGGCGCCGTTCGCCCGCAGCGGCGCGGCATGGGCCATGACGTCCACCGTCAGCGGCTGCCCGTGCGACAGCGCATGGCGGATGGACTCGCGGGCGACGCCGGTCAGGGTCGCGCCGTGGTCCCGCAGCATGTCCTCCACCGACGCTTCCGGATCAGCAGCCTCCGGCCGGTGCGCCTGCGGTTCATAGAGCGCCCAGGCGGCATATCCCACCACCCGGTCGCGCGGCCCGGCGGTGTCGCCCGAGGACCGCGCGTCCAGAGTCTCGATGGACATGCGGCGCTTTTTCGCGCTCAGGAGCAGCCCCGCCATGGGCGTCAGGCCGCAGGCGTTCTCGTGGGTCAGGCGCGAGGGGTCCAGGTGCTCCACCGCCGCGACCGTGCCGGCGTCGACGCGGCGGGCGGTGTCATAGTCCAGGAAGTGCGACAGGTCGGTCGAGATGACGATCAACGTTTCCTCGCCGCCCCACAGGTGGTCGAGCAGCGCCGCCACCTCGTCGGCCTTCGCATCGCCGACGCACACCGGCACCACCTCGGGCTCCGGCCCCAGGATGGCGCGCAGGAAGGGCAGGTGGACCTCCAGGCTGTGCTCCTGCTGGTGCGCCTTGTCCGAGAAGCCGGCGCCGGGCACATGCTCGGCCACGTCGTTGATGGCGTCGGTGTCCAGGGCCACCGGGCCGAGCGGCGTCTCGAAACTGTCCACGGTGGGCAGGGCGAGGCCGCGGAACGGCACGCGATGGGCCGGTCCCAGCAGCACGACGCGCTTGACCCGCCCCTTCAGCGGCGCCAGCCGGGCATAGGCCAGCGCCGCCGTGGGGCCCGAGAACATATAGCCCGCGTGCGGCGCGATGATCGCCTTGGGCACGGGCGTCTCGGCCGGCGTGGCTGCGCGGGCCTCGGCCATCAGATCGTCGACGGTGCGGGTCAGGGTGGCGGCGTCGCCCGGATAAAAGGCGCCGGCCACCGCCGCGGGGCGCATGTGGGTCATGGCGCGCTCCTCTCGTGAACGGTGTCTGGGAAATCTTACGCGAAAGGTAGGGCGAAGGGTGCCATTCGACCAGTCCAGGCGTTGCAGAAACAGGGCCATCGCGCCATCTCTCGTTCACCTTTTGTAACACCGCCCTTGCCGCCGGTCCGGTCTGGACCAGCGGACGGCGGGGCCACCGAGGAGGGCCATGCCCATGACCGACCTCCCCTTCCCCGAGGCCGTCACCGGACGCCATTTCCAGAAGCTTTCCGACGGGCGCGTGGAGTGTCGCGTCTGCCCGCGGCTGTGCAAGATCCACGACGGCCAGCGCGGCCTGTGCTTCGTGCGCGGCGCCCAGAACGGCGAGATCGTGCTGACCACCTACGGCCGGTCGTCGGGGTTCTGCATCGATCCCGTCGAGAAGAAGCCACTCAACCACTTCCTGCCGGGCACGCCGATCCTGAGCTTCGGCACGGCGGGCTGCAACCTGACCTGCAAGTTCTGCCAGAACTGGGACATCTCCAAGGCGCGCCAGTTCGACAAGCTGCAGGACCAGGCTAGTCCTGAGATGATCGCGCGCGCTGCCGAGCAGGTGGGCGCGCGGTCGGTGGCGTTCACCTACAACGACCCGGTGATCTTCCTGGAATACGCCACGGACGTGGCCGACGCCTGCCATGCGCGCGGCATCAAGACCGTGGCGGTGACGGCGGGCTACATCACCCCCGAGGCGCGGCCCGACTTCTTCGGCAAGATGGACGCGGCCAACGTGGACCTGAAGGCCTTCACCGAAGGCTTCTACAAGAAGCTGTGCACCGCCGAGCTGGAACCGGTGCTGGAAACCCTGAAGTACCTCAAGCACGAGACCGACGTCTGGTTCGAGATCACCACCCTGCTGATCCCCGGCCAGAACGATTCGGACGACGAGTTGAAGGCCATGACCGGCTGGATCATGGAGAACCTGGGCGGCGACGTGCCCATCCACTTCTCCGCCTTCCACCCCGACTACAAGATGCGCGACATCCACCGCACGCCGGCGGAGACGCTGAGCCGGGCGCGGAGCATCGCCAGGGCGGCGGGCATCAGGTTCGTCTACACGGGCAACGTCCACGATGCCGAGGGCGGCTCCACCTGGTGCCCCCATTGCGACGCTCTGCTGATCGAGCGCGACTGGTACGAATTGGGCCGCTGGAACCTGACCCCGGAAGGCGACTGCGGCAGCTGCGGCACCCACATTCCGGGCGTCTTCGAAGCGCGCCCCGGCACCTGGGGCCGCCAGCGCCGGCCGGTGCATCTGGGGACGGCGGCGTAAAAGCGGCCCTGTCCTTCTCCGCTTGGGCATGGCAAGGAAGGGGCTTCCGCAACCGTCGGGAGCCCCTTTTTCCGTGTCCCCTGCCCGCCTGCCGCTGGCCGCCCTGTGGCGCCTGATCGCGGCCGATATCATCCGCATCGTGTCGCTGTCGCTGGTGCCGCCGGTGCTGGCGGTGGCGCTGACGGCGCGGGGCGAGCCGGCATCGGCCGTGGCCGCCGTCGCGCTGATGCCGTACCTGGGCATCCTGCTCATGTCGCCGCTGGTGCCGGCCTTACGGGCGCGGTTCGGGGCCGTCGCGGCCATCAAGGGCGGCATGGTGCTGTCCACGCTCGCCGCCCTGGGGTTCGCGCTGGGGGACGGCATTGCGGTCTGGGCGGCGGCGGCGCTGCTGGCAGGGCTGGCGGCGGGGATCGAGTGGGTGACCATAGACAGCCTGGTCGCCGAATCCGCCCCGCCCGAAAAGATCGGCCGCCTCACGGGCCTGTTTCAGACGCTCGTCGGGCTGGGGTTCGCCACCGGCCCCGCCATTCCGGCCGTGTTCACGCTGGCCCCGGCGCAGGCGCTGTGGGTTCCCGTGGGGCTGGAGCTTCTGGCCTGGGTGCCGACGCTTCTGGTGCGCGGCGCGGGGCCGGAGCGGCGGGCAACGTCCGATGTGGAGACCGGCCGGCTCGGGCGGGGCGTGCTGGCGGTGCTGATCGCCGCGCCGGGACTGGCGGCGGCGGGGATCGTCGGCGGCGTGTTCGAGAACGGCATGACGGCGCTGTCGACCGTTCAGGCCACCCACCTGGGGTTCGGCGCCTTCACCGCCGTCCTCATGCCCACCGCCATCGCCGTCGGCAGCATCGCCGTGCAGTACCCGGTGGGCTGGTTGGCGGATAAGGTTCCGCCGCGCCGGCTGATGGAGGGCGGGGCCGTGTTGCTGGCCATGGGTGCGGGGCTGCTGGCGCTCACACCCGGCACGCCCTGGCTCATCTGGGCGGTGGCGTTGCTGTGGGGTGGCGTCGGCGGATCGCTCTATACGTTGACCATGACCCATGTGGGCGTGGTCTTCCGCCGGGGGAACGCCGTGCCGGCGGCGACGGCGGCGGCGGTGGCCTTCTATACCGGCGGCGCGATGCTGGGGCCGGCCGTTTCCGGCCCCGCCATGGACCTGTCGGCTGACTACGGGCTGGCGGCGGCGCTGGGGGCCGTCTCCATCATCGCGCTGTTCGTTATCGCGCGGGACCGGCGCGGGGCCTGATCCTCTTGCGCACGCCGTGCGCGTTGCCCACCTGCCATGACGGGGGTTTCCTTCCCCCGCCGATGCGATACAGTCGGAAAAACGTTGTATTCCCGCGCCCCAAGCGGCGCGGCATCGTCATTCCATTGGGTCATTCAGTCACAAGGATCGTCTCACCATGAAGATTTCCTTCGCCAAGCCCGCCGTTCCAGACTCCGGCGCGCTCGCCGTCCTGGTGGCGCAGGAGGCCGAGCCGACGGCCCTGCTGAAGGAGCTGGACGACAAGACCGGCGGCGCGCTCTCCCGCGCTCGCAAGGGCAGCCGGTTCGAGGGCAAGGCCGGCCAGACCCTGGCGCTGGTCGCGCCGGGCGGGACGGACCTCGACCGCCTGGTGCTGGTGGGCGTCGGTCCGGCGAAGGACCTGGACGTCAAGGCCCTGCAGGACGCCGGCGGCAACGCCTATGCCGCCCTCGCCGACGACAAGCAGGCCTGCATCGCCGTCGATGCCATCGAGGCCGGCGACGCCGCCGCGCAGGTGGCCTTCGGCGCCATGCTGCGCAGCTACCGCTTCGACAAGTACCGCACGACGGAAAAGAAGGACGACAAGCCGCGCCTGTCCAAGCTGACGGTAGCCACCGACGGCTCGGGTGCCGCCAAGAAGGCTTGGCCCGAGCTGGAGGCCGTCGCCCAGGGCGTGTTCCTGACCCGCGACCTGGTCAGCGAGCCGGCCAACATCCTCTACCCGGAAAGCTTCGCCAAGGAGGCCGAAAAGCTGGCGGACCTGGGGCTGAAGGTGACCGTGCTGGGCGAGAAGGAAATGAAGAAGCTGGGCATGGGCTCGCTTCTGTCCGTCGGCCAGGGCTCGGCCCGCGAGAGCAAGATGGTCGTCATGGAGTGGAACGGCGCCGAGGGCAAGAAGGACGCGCCCGTGGCCTTCGTCGGCAAGGGAGTCTGCTTCGACTCCGGCGGCATCTCGCTCAAGCCCGCCGCGGGCATGGAGGACATGAAGTGGGACATGGGCGGCGCCGGCGTCGTCACCGGCCTGATGAAGGCGCTGGCCGGCCGCAAGGCGAAGGTCAACGCCGTCGGCCTCATCGGCCTGGTGGAGAACATGCCGTCGGGCACCGCCACGCGCCCCGGTGACGTCGTCACATCCGCCGACGGCCAGACCATCGAGGTCATCAACACCGACGCCGAGGGCCGCCTCGTGCTGGCCGACGTGCTGTGGTACGCCCAGAAGGAGCACAAACCCAAGGCCATCATTGATCTGGCGACGCTGACCGGCGCCATCATCATCGGCCTGGGCACCGACCACGCCGGCCTGTTCTCCAACGACGATACGCTGGCCGACAAGGTGTTCGCCGCCGGCCAGGCGAGCGGCGAGAAGGTCTGGCGCATGCCCATGGGCGACGCCTACGACAAGCAGCTGAAATCCGAGATCGCGGACATGAAGAACACCGGCGGCCGCGAGGCAGGCTCCATCACGGCCGCCCAGTTCCTCAAGCGCTTCGTCAAGAACGGCACCCCCTGGGCGCACATCGACATTGCCGGCATGACCTGGTCGAAGAAGGACGCGCCCACCGTGCCCAAGGGCGGCACGGCCTTCGGCGTGCGCCTGCTGGACCGCATGGTGCGCGACAGCTTCGAGGGCTGAGGCGACTTAGGAATGCGCGACGACGATTGACATCGTCGTCACCGCGGCGTGCGCGCTTCCGCGCACGCCTTCGGCTCCAAGCGCCACGCAGGCTCACGCGCCACAAGGCGCGGCGGCCAGTGTCCGCTTCGCGTTCGTCAGGACTCCGGCCTTGCCGGGCGACACGTTTCTGTTCTTCGCGTCGTCCGGCGTTAAGCCAAGTGGAAATGCCCGGGTCCGTCCCGGGCATTTCCACGCCTTGATGCAGCCTGCATGTTCATGGGGCCCGCCATGCTCGACGTCACCTTCACCTCCCGCCCCTCCGCCGCGGAAGCCGCACTCGTCGTCGGCGTGTGGGAGGGCGGCAACCAGACCGCAACCGCCCGCGGACTGGACGGCGATCGGCTGATCTCCCGCGCGCTGACGGCCTCGCCCCGGTTCTCGGGCAAAGAAGGCCAGTGCGTCACCGTCCAGGCCCCGGCGGGCATGACCGCGAACCGCCTGCTGCTTTTGGGCCTTGGCCCCTTTGGCGACATGGACGCCCACCGCGCCCGGCGGCTGGGAGCAGTGGTGGCTGCCGAGCTTCTGACGTCGGGCGAGGATACCGTGGCGGTGGCGTTGGAACTGGAGCCCGACACGGCGGCGGCCTTCGGCCAGGGACTGGCCTTGCGGGCGCACCGGCCCACGCCCTGGCGCACGCGGACGGCCGACGAGGACCGCGTCACCCTTGCCCACGCCGCCATCCGGGTTGCCGCCACCGGCGCGGCGGAGGAGCTTTGGGTGCGCGCAAAGGCGGAGGTTGAAGGCGTGCTGCTCGCCCGCGACCTGGGCGAGGCGCCGGGCAATATTCTGACGCCTTCGGCGTTCGTGGAACGGGCGCGGGCGCTGGAGGCGCTGGGCGTGACCGTGGAGGTGGTCCAGGGCGTCGAGGCCCTGCGGGACGCCGGCTGCGGCCTGCTGGCCGCCGTCGGACAGGGGGCGGCCCAGCCGCCGGCGCTGCTGATCCTGCGCTGGCGCGGCACCGGCGGGGGGCAGCGCCCGGTCGGCCTTGTCGGCAAGGGCATCACCTTCGACGCCGGGGGCCTGAGCCTGAAGCCCGGCGCCGGCATGGAGCATATGAAGGGCGACATGGGCGGGGCCGCCGCCGTGCTGGGAGCGGTTCACGCACTGGCCTCCATGCAGGCTGCATGTCCAGTAACGGCGGTACTCGCCATTGCCGAGAACGTGCCCGGCGCCGCCGCGACCCGGCCCGGCGACGTGGTCACCGCGCGCAACGGCCTGACGGTCGAGGTCATCGACACCGACGCCGAGGGCCGCCTCGCGCTCGCCGATGCCCTGGCGACGCTCGCCGCCGAACCCGCGGACCGGCGCCCCGGCGTGGTGGTGGATATCGCCACCCTCACGGGCACCGTCGTCACCGCGCTCGGCCGCCATTACGCCGGGCTCTACACGCCCGACGACGGCCTGGCCCGGGCGCTGGAATCGGCGGGCGGGTCGGTGGGGGAGCCGGTGTGGCGCCTGCCGCTCACCCACGCCCGCGACGAGGACCTGGACAGCCCCATCGCCGACATCCGCCAGTGCGCCCCCGTCATGCGCTGGCTGCCCGACGCCCTGCACGCCGCCCGATTTCTACGCCGCTTTCCCGCGCCGGGCCAGCGCTGGGCGCACGTTGACATGGCGGGCGTCGGGCGGTCGGACGACGACCGGCCGCTGGGACCGGCGGGCGCCACCGGCTGGGGGGTACGGCTTCTGACGGCGTTGGTGCTCGACCGCCACGCAGACGCGCCCCAATGACACACCGAGTCACGGCTTTGCCACGGACCGACCGGCCGCCCGGCCGCGTTTACGGGTCACGATGACAGCGCAACCAAGGAGGGACATCATGACCCTGCGCAAGAGCCGTTTTTCCGCCAAGACCGCCCTGACCGCGCTGGTCCTGGGCCTCACCGCCCCTGTTCTGGCCGCCTGCGAGGACGAAGGCCCGGCCGAGCAACTGGGCGAGAACATCGACGAGTCCGTGGAGGAAAGCGGCGAGGCCATGGAGGACGCCGCCGAGAACATGGGCGAGCAGATGGAAGAGACCGGCGACACCATGCAGGAGCAGGCACAGTAACCGCCGTCCGACCGCTTCCCCTGATTGCAGAGGGCCGGCTTTCCCGAAAGCCGGCCCTTCTTCTGTGGCCGGAATGGACCACCGCGTTACCGCAGAATGGAGCAGGACAGCCTTACTGACCTATGCTAGGCTGCCGTCCAATGCTTACAAAATCAGTTGGAGGGATGACGGTGCGGCTCCGCGATTCCTATGCGCCCGGCGCCCTGTGGCGCGGGGCGCGCGACAACCTGGGCATCGGCGTCGCCGTCAGCGGCTATGGCGCCGTCTTCGGGGTGCTGACGGCCGGCAAGGGCATCGCGCTGGCCGACATGGTGGCCATGAACCTGTTCATCTTTGCCGGGGCCGCTCAATTCCTGATCGTGGAGATGTGGACACCCACGGCCGTGGTGGCGGAAATCATCCTGGCCGCGCTGATCATCAACCTGCGCTACCTGCTGGTGGGTGCCAGCCTGCGGCCCGTCTTCACCGGCCGCCCCCTCCACCACAAGGCGCTGGGAATGCATCTGGTGGCCGACGAGAACTGGGCGGTGACCATGAACGGCGTTGCCCGGGCGGGCGGAGTGAACGGCGGCGCCATGCCGGGGCCGGCCCATCTTCTGGGCGGCGGTCTGTGCCTTGCGGCCTTCTGGCACGCCGCCAGCGCCGCCGGGCATGTGGCGGGCAACTTCCTGCCGGCCCCGCACGTGCTGGGCCTGGATTTCGCCTTCACCGCGGTGTTCCTGGCACTGGCGCTGGGTCTGTGGAAGGGCCGCGGCGACCTGCTGCCGTGGATCGTCACCGGCGCCACCGCCTGGATCGCCGCCGAAATGCTGCCGGGCAAGTGGTACGTGTTGATCGCCGCTGCCGCCGGCTTTGCCGCCACCGTCATCCAGCACGCCCTTTCGGGCGGCGCCGAAAACGGCGCGAACGGCGAGGAGGCCTTGTCCGATGCCTGAGGCGTGGTCATTAACGCTCGACCCGCTGACGCTGGTCATCATCGGCGTCGCCATCGGCACCTATGCCCTGCGCCTTGGCGGGCTGCTGCTGGCGGAGCGCCTGCCACGGCGCGGCCCGATCGCCGCGGGCCTGGAGCGGCTGCCGGGCATCGTCCTGCTGGCCCTGGTCGTGCCGGCGGTCGCCGACCTGGGGCTGCCCGGCCTGGCGGCGGCGGCCCTCACCGCCGTCACGGCGCTGGCGACCCGCAACCCGCTGATCGCCATGGTGGCCGGTGCCGGCGCCATCGCCGGGCTGCGGGCGCTCGGCTGGGCCTGACACCGCCGTATTCGGACAACCTTGACCCTGCCTTGACGCCTTTATTCAGCCGCCATGGGCAGGGGCGCGGCGCCCGAGACGGCGCTGCTGCGCGCCGCCGTGGCGGCACGGGCCTCGCGCAGGGCCTCGCCCGGCGAGCGGCCTTCGGTCATGGCGCGGGCCATCAGGCGGAATTCGACCACGGCGGCCAGCGTTCCCTCGAAGGACACGGTCTTCAGCCGCTCCACTTCCGCCCGGAACGCGGCGGCGGACTCGCGCGAGGCGCGGGCGGTGGTCAGCAGGTCACGAACGGGCGCGGTCTTGGTCTGGGTCATCATGGTGTCTCCTTATCCCTCGAGACGAGACTGCCATGACGGCCGACACAGCGCCGCTGTGAGGAGGTGTTTAACGTTTAGTAAAAAGGATGTTTCAGAGATACCATGGTCTAATTAAGGGTATATGACGGCTATCCGCCCGGCCCCTGCGCCAAGCCCGATCACCCTCGGGCCTGCACCCGGTCGGCGGGCAGGACCACGGTGACGGTGGTCCCCTCGCCGGTCACGCCCTTGATGCCAAGGCACCCTCCGTGCAGTTCCACGAGGTCCTTTGCGAGCGTCAGGCCGAGGCCGATGCCTTCGTAGCGACGCGACAAAGCCGCGTCGAGCTGGGTGAAGGGCTGCAAGGCCTGGCCCACCTGCTCGTCGGACATGCCGATGCCGGTATCGCGCACGGTCATTTCCAGGCATCCGTCGCCGGTCAGGCGCATGGCAAGGGTGACCGTGCCGCCCTCGGGCGTGAACTTGACGCCGTTGGACAGCAGGCTCGTCAGCACCTTCTTCAGGCGGCCGCCGTCGGCGTGCAGCAGCGGCATCCCCTCGGGCACGTCCACATGCAGGGCGACGCCGGCATCTTCGGCGCGCTGGCTCATCAGGTGGACCGCCGCGTCGGCAAGGCGCGACAACTCCACCTCTTCCTCGTGCAGTTCCAGCTTGCCGATTTCCAGCCGCGAGGCATCGAGCACATCGTTGACCATGGTCAGCAGATGCTCGCCCGAGGCCCGGATGTCGCGGGCATAATCCAGGTAGGTCTCGCTGCCCAGCGGCCCCAGCGCCTGCATCTGCATGATTTCGGAGAATCCGATGATGGCGTTCAGCGGCGTGCGCAGCTCGTGGCTCATGGCGGCCAGGAACTCGGTCTTCGACCGGCTGGCGATCTCGGCGGCCTCCTTGGCGGCACGCAGGGCAGCCGCCGCCTCGGCCTCGGCCGTGACCTCCGAGCCGGTGCCACGGAACCCGATGAAATTGCCGTTCACGTCATGGGCCGGCACCGCCGTAATGCGGATGTAATGAACCCGGCCATCAATGGGGACGGTCCGGTAGGTGAAGTCGCGCACCGGCCGGCGGGTTTCCAGGGCATCCCAGTAGGACCGCAGCGCCTCGGGGTTCCAGGTGGTGTCGACGATGTCATCGCGCCGCTTGCCGATCAGGTCGGAGGCGCGCAGCGCCGTCGCCTCGGCGATGCGGTCGGAGACGTAGGTGAACCGTCCCTGCTTGTCCATTTCCCAGAACCAGTCGGCCGAGGACCGCGCGAAATCGGCGAACCGCCGCTCGACCTCCTTCTGCCGGGAGATGTCGGTCAGGACGGTGACGATGCCCTCGGGCCCCGCCGAGTCCCCGCCGTAGGTGGACTTGGTGACGATCATGTCGCGCGCCGAGCCGTCGGGCATGGTCACCCGGGCCTCGTAAGTCAGGCTGCCGCCGGCCTGGAGCAGGTCGCGGTTGATCTCCTGCATGTTCACGCCGTGCTCGCGCATGGCGACATGGAACAGCGACTTGCCGATGATCTCCGTCTGCGGGCGCGCCACGGCCAGCGCGAAGGCATCGTTGCAGAAGACGTAGCGGCCCGCCGAGTCGTGGGCGTAGATCGGTGTCTGCGCCGTGTCACCCAGGGCCTGCACGAACCGGGCGTTGCGGCGGAGCGCGCCCTCGGCCTCGCGCTGGGCCGTCAGGTCCCGACCTTCGGCGATGAGGTGTATGATCTGCCCCGCCGGCCCGAACACGGGGGTGATGCTGACATCCACCACATGCGCGGTGCCCGCGGTGTCTTCGTGGGTCGCCTCGAAACGGTCGGCGCGCCCGGCCGCGGCGGTCTTCAAGGCCTCCTTCAGACGGTTCTGCGCCGCGGGATCGTGCGTCCACCACGGCGTCTGCCAGAACGGGCGGCCGATCAGGTCCCCTTCCTCGTGGTCGATGAACCGCAATGCCGTGCGGTTGACCTTCAGAAGCGTCCCGTCGCGCGCCAGCAGGCCGATGAACTGCACCGAGTTGTCGAACATGGCCTGGAACCGGGCCTGGCTCTCCAGCAACTCGGCCTCGCGCCGCTTGAGCGCCGTGATGTCGGTGCGCACGATCAGGATGTAATCGTCGACCGTCCGGGTTTCCTTGATGAGAAACCACCGCCCGTCCGACAGCTCCATCTCGAACGGGTCCTCACGGGCGCCCAGGGTGCCGAGGCGCGGGGTCAGCCAGTCGTCGTCGCCGTGCACCCCGTCGAACCACCGGACCATGCCGTTGGCCTTCAGCACCTTGAGGAAATCCAGGAACGATTCGCCGGGCTGAAGATAAGTCTCGAGGCCGGGGAAGCCGTCGATGTAGCGGCTGTTGACCAGCACCACCCGCATGTCGGGGTCCAGCAGGATGACGCCGTCGGCCACCGTCTCCACCGCACCCAGCAGATGGACCTCGGCGCGGGCGGCCCGGTCTTCCACCGCCCGCAGCAGGCTGACGTCCAGCCACGCCCCGATGGTGCGCACCACGCGGCCCTCGGCATCGGTTTCCTGCTTGACGCTGCAGGCGATCTCGCGCACCGCCCCGTCGGGGCGGATGATGCGCATGGCGCAACCGCCCCGGTCGACGCAGAAGTCCAGCCGGGCCCGGTCCTCGGGATGCACCACCCGCTGCAGGACCTCGCGCGAGGGCGGCGTGTCCTCGGGCAGGCCGAGCAGGGCATAGAAGCCCGGCGACCACTCCTCGCGCCCCTGGGCGTCACGTTCCCAACTGCCGAGGGAGGCGATCCGCTCGGCCTCGGCCAGGCGCGAGGCGCTCCAGGCCTGGCGCTGCTGCGCGGCGCGCAGGTCGGTGACGTCGGCGTGGGTGCCGACCAGCCGCCTCGCCTTCCCGTCCGCGCCGCGACTGATGTGAATGCGACTGCGGATGCGCCGCCACGTCCCGTCGCGGTGACGCATGCGGAACTCCACCTCGTATCCGCCGTCGCCGGGCGCCTCGCCGTCCTCGGGCGGCTCCATGGCGTCGCGCGTGCGGGCCTCCACCGCCGGGCGGTCGTCGGGATGCGCCAGGGCGCGCCACGTCGCCCAGGAATTTTCGATCTCGTCCTCGGCGTAGCCCAGGATTTCCTTCCAGCGCGGCGAGAAGTAGAGCGAGCCGGCCTCGACGTCCCAGTCCCAGATGCCTTCGCGGCTGGCCTTCATGGCCAGCGCCAGGCGATCCTCGCGCGCCTCCAGGTCCTGCTGCCGGCGCCGGAAGGCGGTGATGTCGGTGTAGCTGACCGTGTGGCCGCCGCCGTCGATCCGGCTGACCTCCAGCAGCATCCAGCGCCCATCGGTCAGCGGCAGCTCTTCGGCCGCCGGCGCCCGGTCGACCAGGCTGATACGCTGGGCCGCGACCTGGTCGGGCAGGCCATGGAACAGCCCGCTGCGGGCGGCCTGCGCCGCGAGGTCGGCGAAGCGCGTGCCCGGCCGCATGGCGGCCGCAAGCTGCGGAAACATGGCTTTCAGCCGCGGTGTCGCGTGAACCAGCCGGTCATCGGACCCGTAGACCGCAATGCCGGCACCAAGGGAATCCAGGGCCGGAGCCGGCACATGCGTCAACGCCGGCGCCGCGTCCCCCGAGGCGTCGACCGCGTGGTGTTTCGTCTGTGCCTCGTCCGAGGGTGCCCGCGTGTCCACCGTCGACCGTCGCTCTCCTGTTCCCCCAACGTATATCCGCTTGGGATGCCCCCGCATCCGGCGCATATCCGTCCCTACCGGTTGACACTTGTGCGCCGGCCGGGCCGTATCAAAAGTAGTATGCACAACATGCGGCGGCCCCGCCACCGGTTCAATGGTCTACGGTATCGATATCGTTTCCATGACAATAGGCGTCGCGCCCCCGGCTGCCCTCTTGCGCGCCGGTGACGTATGGGTCACCCTGCGCGGCACGCGCGCGGCGGTGAAGGCGTCGCCGCAGCCTGAGATCGACTGGGAAGGAACTGGAAATGGCTGAATACACTGCGCCTTTGAAGGACATGAGCTTCGCGCTGAAGCTGGCCGGCATGGATGATGTCGCCGCCCTTCCCGGCTATGAAGAGGCCTCCGAGGACCTGGTGCATGCGGTCCTGGAGGAAGCCGGCAAGTTCGCCCACGGCGTTCTTTCGCCCCTGAACTGGGAAGGCGACCAGCACGGCGCCGTCCTGGAAAACGGCGTCGTGCGCACGGCGCCGGGCTGGAAGGACGCCTACAAGCAGTTCGCCGAGGGCGGCTGGAACGGCGTGCCCTTCGACCCCGAATACGCCGGCCAGGGCCTGCCGTGGACGCTCGCGACCGCCTGCAACGAGATGTGGCAGTCCGCCAACATGAGCTTCGGCCTGTGCCCCATGCTCAACCAGGGCGCCTGCGAGGTGATCAGCCACTACGGCACGGAGGAGCAGAAGCGCACCTACCTGGAAAAGATGGTCTCCGGCGAATGGACCGGCACCATGAACCTGACCGAGCCCGCCGCCGGCTCGGACCTGTCGCAGGTGCGCACCAAGGCGCTACGCAACGACGACGGCACCTACAAGATCATCGGCCAGAAGATCTACATTACCTACGGCGACCACGACATGACGGACAACATCGTCCATCTGGTGCTCGCCCGCACGCCCGACGCGCCCGAGGGCGTGAAGGGCATCAGCCTGTTCATCGTGCCCAAGTACACCGTCACCGCCGACGGTTCGGTGGGTGAGCGCAACGACGTGCGCTGCGTGTCGCTGGAGCACAAGCTGGGCATCCACGCGAGCCCGACGGCCGTCATGGCCTATGGCGACGACGGCGGGGCCACCGGCTATCTGGTCGGCGAGGAGAACCGCGGGCTGGAATACATGTTCATGATGATGAACAACGCCCGCCTGAACGTCGGCCTGCAGGGTGTGTCCATCGCCGAACGCGCCTACCAGAAGGCGCTGGGTTACGCGCAGGAGCGCGTGCAGAGCAAGCCGGTCGGCTTCAAGGGCGACAAGGTCCCCACCATCATCGCCCACGCCGACGTGCGCCGCATGCTGCTGACCATGAAGGCGTACACCGAAGCGACCCGCGCGCTGGCCTACTATGCCATGGCGCAGTTCGACGTGGCCGAGCGCCATGCCGAGCCCGAGGTCCGCAAGGCCGCCGCCGAGCGCGTCGCCCTGTTGACCCCGGTGGTCAAGGCCTGGTCCACCGACATCGGCGTCGAGGTCGCGAGCCTGGGCGTGCAGGTGCACGGCGGCCTGGGCTTCGTGGAGGAAACGGGTGCCGCCCAGTACTACCGCGACGCCCGCATCGCGCCCATCTACGAAGGCACCAACGGCATCCAGGCCAACGACCTGGTGTTCCGCAAGGTCGCCCGCGACAAGGGCGCGGCGGCGGCCTCCTGCATCGCCGAGATGCGCGAGACCGTGAAGACCGCCGAAGGCGACCTGGCCTACATGGGCGAGGCCCTGGCCGAGGGCATCGACAGCCTGCAGAAGGCCACCGACGCGCTGGTCGGCGCCGACCCGGTCACCGTGGCCGCCGCCGCCTATCCGTACCTGCGCCTGTTCGGCACCGTCGCCGGTGCCTGGATGATGGTGAAGGCCGCCGTCGCGTCCGCCAAGGCCAAGGCGGCCGGCGAGGGTGACCCGACCTTCCACTCGGCCAAGCTGGCGACGGCGCGGTTCTACATCACCAACCTGCTGCCCCAGCACTCGGGCCACCTGGCCGCCGTCACCGCCGGTGCCGGCCCGGTGATGGACGTGACGGAAGACGAGTTCGCCGTCGATCTCTAAGCTCCGCCAGGCCACCGAGGGACGGTTGAGGGGACCCATGCGGGTCCCCTCGCTTTTTTTGAACGGTTCGTGGTGGCGCGGCGTCATGGGCGCATGGACACCCTTCCCGCCCTCCTCGCCCTTCTGCCCCTGCTCGCCGCCCACGCTTTCGCCGGCCGGCTGAAGGCGCTGGACGTACGCCCGCGCAGCCGCTGGCTTTCGGCGGCGGGCGGCGTCTCCGTCGCCTACGTCTTCGTCCACATCCTGCCTGAACTGGCGGCGGTGGAGGCGCATCTGGCCGACGCGACCCCCGACCACCTGCCGGTGGGCGAGCTGGCGGTCTACACCGTCGCCCTGGCGGGGTTGACGGGATTTTACGGGCTGGAGCGCCTCATCATCGCCCACCGACCCGGCCCGCGCGACGCCGACCGGCCGGAGGCCCCGCCGCCCGGCATCTTCGCCCTTCACCTGGGCAGTTTCGCGCTCTACAACGTTCTGATCGGTTACCTGCTGCTCCACCGCGAACAGCCCGGCCTGTGGAGCCTGGCGCTCTATGCGGCCGCCATGACGCTGCACCTGGTGGTGGTCGACCGGGGCCTAGCAACCCACCACGGCCGCGCCTACCGCAGAACGGGGCGGTGGGTGCTGGTGACGGCCCTGGCGGCGGGGTTCGGCGTCGGGCTGGCGGTCGACGTGTCGGAGGCCGTGCTGGCGGCGTTCTTCGCGCTGCTGGCCGGCGCCACCATCCTGAACGTGATGAAGGAGGAACTGCCCGACGAACAGGCCAGCCGGTTCGGGCCGTTCCTGATCGGCGCGGCCGGCTTCGCGGCGCTGCTGATGGCGGCGGCATAAGCCGCGAGCGCGCCGCGCTCAGGCCGCGGCGCGCTCGCGGTCGGGCAGGATCACGTGGAAGGTGGAGCCTTCGCCGCTGTCGTTGGGCTCCATCCAGATGCGGCCGCCGTGGTGCTCCACCACCTTGCGGCAGACCGCCAAGCCGATGCCGTTGCCGTCGTAGCGGCTGCGGGCGTGCAGGCGCTGGAAGATCTTGAAGATACGCTCCGCCTGCTCCGCCGGAATGCCGATGCCGTTGTCGCGCACCGTCAGATGCCAGCCCTCCGCCCCGTGCGTCACGTCCACGACGATTTCCGGCACCCGGTCGGGATGGCGGTACTTGATGGCGTTTCCCAGCAGGTTCTGGAACAGGCGCTCCAGGTCCGTGCGGTCGCCCAGGATCACCGGCGTTTTCTCGGGCAGGGTCACCGTTGCACCGGATTCGCGAATGGCCGGTGCCAGGTTGCGCCGCACCGCCTCCAGCGGCGCCCCCAGGTCGAGCGGCACCAGCGGCCGGTCGCCGCGGCCGACACGGGAGTATTCCAGCAGGTCCAGGATCAGCCGGTCCATCCGCAGCGCGCCCTCGCTGGCGTAGGTCATGAACTCGCGCGCCTCGTCCGACAGCTCGTGGCTGTGGCGCCGGCGCAGCAGGCCCAGGTAGCTGTTGACCATGCGCAGGGGCTCGCGCAGGTCGTGGCTGGCGACATAGGCGAAGTTCGCCAATTCGGCGTTGGACTTCTCCAGTTCGCGGACCAGGGCCTGCAGATGGCTTTCATAGCTGCGCTGGTCGGTGACATCGTGGGCGATGCCCTCCACGCCGGTGACGTGCCCCGCCTCGTCCACCGTCGCCGTCTCCACCACCGCAAGGGTGCGGCGGCTGCCGTCGGCGCGGATGTAGGCGGCCTCGTAGGCGCGGGTGAAGGGCCTGCCGGACAGAAGCTCCTCCTGACGCTCCTGCCACCGGGGAAGCTCGTCGGGCGGCATGAAGGCGGTGTAGTCGCGCGCCATTTCCTCTGCCGGATGGCCGAAGACGTCGGGCGCCGAGGGGCTGAGGTAGGTGAAGCGGCCCCGCAGATCGTGGGCGAAGACGGCGTGGTTCTTCAGGTTCTCCACCAGCCCGCGGTACTTGCGCTCGCTCTCGCGCACGGCCTGCTCGGCCTGGCGACGGGCAGCGATGTCCACCAGCCCGACCAGCACCACGGCCTCGCCCTTCACCGTTGCCGGCGCCGCCGACAGAAGCGCCCAGCCCGCCCAGCCCGAGGCCGCGACCACCCGCACCTCCCGATCGACCAGCGGAGGGGCGCCCTCGCTGGCGGGATCGGCCGGCGCCATGGTGCGCAGGGCCTCGCGGTCGGCGGGGTCGGGCAGAACGTCGGCGATGGTGGGGGACGTGCCGGCGTCCGTGTCCTCGCCGTCCGCCGGCAGGCCCAGCCAGGCCTCGGCCCGGCGGTTGCGCGTCAGGATGGCGCCGTCGGACGCGCGCAGCATCAGCAGCGGGAACGGCGCCATCACCGCCACGGTGCGGAACAGCTGCTCGTTTTCCGTCAGTTCCGACTCGCGGGCGGCGATGACATCAAGGAAGAAGCGCAGGTTGCGGCCCATGTCGGCGATTTCGTCGTGGCCGTCGGTGGGGATGGCCGCGTGGCGTCCGCCGATGTGCGCGGCCATGGCCGTCTGGAGCCCGCGCAGGCGCAGGATGACGCTCTCGCGCAGGTACAGGAAGGTCAGGATCATGATCAGCGCCGTCGTCGCCAGCACCGCGGCATAGGTCACTTCGGCGGCGCTCAGGCGTTCGGCCGCCGCGCTGGTGGCGCCGCGGGCGGCCGACTGGCCGGCGTGGAACAGGTCGGTCGAGGCCGCGCCCAAAAGGTCGGCCAGGGCGCGGTTGCGGCTCAGGGTGCCGTTGATGGCGTCGCGCGTCTGCAGAAGCTGACGGCGCAGGGCGATGATGCCCTCGCCCTCGTCCGCCCAGCCCGCCAGCCGGGCGCGCATGGCGGCGGCTTCGGCCCGCTCGCTGGGGTGAAGCAGGCTGATGGCGTCGTCGAGCTGGCGCAGGCTGCCGATCAGCAGCCGTTCCTCGCGGTCGATGTCCGACTGACGCTCAGCCGAGGCCGAGGCCTGCAGGCTGTGCAGGGCGATGAGCGCCTCGCGGTGCCAGCGGTATCCGGCGGCGTCCGGTGGCGGCGCCGGTTGACCGTGGGCCGCGCCGCCGCCCTCCAGGACGTCGGTCAGCTTGGCATCGAGTTCCGTCTCCAGGCTGTTGCGCCGCGCCACCAGCGTGTTGAGCCTGTGCAGGGTGTCGACGAAACCCGTCTTGACCTCGCGGATGGTCGCCACGTCGCCCGTGTCGGCGCTGCCCCTTTCCAGGCCGGAAATCAGGCGTTCCAGCGTGTCGACCAGATCGAGGATGCGCATCATCTCGGTTTCCCGGTCGCCCTCGCCCTCGGCCAGGATCAGCGCGGCAGCCTGGGCGGACAGAAGCGCGGCCTGACGGTCCAGCTTGGCGGCGGCCAGGATCGTCGGCAGCCGCTGCTCCGCCAGCGTGCTGACGTCGTCATGCAGCGTCCGAAACGTATGGAGTGCGAATCCGCCCAGCCCCGCCGCCAGCGCCACGATCAGCAGCAGCGCGGCGAGGACCCGAAAGGCGACGCCGATCCGCCGTCGGCCCATATCTTACCGCCCCCTGTTTCCATGGCGTACTGAGCCGGCCGGCGCCGGTCCGGGCCCGATCCCGCATCGTACCTTAGCGCAGGACGCCATCATTATGTATCATACCGGCAACAAGGCAAATGGCGCATCCGTTTCGCCTTTCGAGGAAGGAGACCGCCTGATGGATAACAGCACGTCACCCCACACCCGCTGGCGCCGCTTCACCTTGTGGCTGGCCGGTGCCGTCGCGGTGGCGGGCATCGTCCTGGCGGTCATGGCGCTGACCCCGGACAAGGCGGACGCCGCGGGCACCGCACCGACGGCTGCTGCGCCGGCGCCTGTACAGGTGGCGGTGACGGCGGCGTCCGCGCGCGACGGCGGCACCGTGGACGCCATCCGCCGTCGCGGCACCCTGCGGTGTGGCGTCGGTGCCGTGTCGGAATACGCCTGGCGCGACGACACGGGCCGCATGCGCGGTTTCCGGGCCGACTTCTGCCGGGCGCTGGCAGCCGTCGTCCTGGATTCGCCCGACGCGGTGGAGTTCGTGTCGCTCATCGCCTCCACCCGCTTTAAAAAGCTTCAGGACGGCAGCGTCGACGTTCTGGTGGCCGGGGTGACCTGGACCATGACGCGGGAAGCCGACGTCGGGCTGGCCTTCACCACGCCCATTCTCTACGACGGTCAGGGCTTCATTGCGCGGCGCGGCTCGGGAATGGAACGGCTGGACGACGTGACGACGCCGGCGCGCGTCTGCGTCATCGCTGACACCACCACCGAGCGGAACCTGAAGGCCTACATCCGCGAGACCGGGCTGCCGCTGACCGTGGAAAGCCGCCACACCCAGGACGGCACCTGGAGCGCCTTCCTGTCGCGGTCCTGCGACCTCATCACCGGCGACAGGCTGTCGCTGATGCTGGCGCGTGCCGTGCGCACGCCGGATGCCGACGACTACCTGATCCTGCCCGACATGATCTCGCGCGAGCCGTTGACGCCCGCGGTGCGCGGGGACGACCCGCGCTGGGAATCCATCGTGCGGTTCACCATCCATGCCCTGCTGCTGGCCGAGCACGTCGGCGTCGACCAGGCCCGCGCCGCCGCCGACGATGCGCAGGCCGAAACGCCCGAGGCGCGGCGGCTGCTGGGCCTGGATCGCGGTGCGGGCGCCGCCGTCGGGCTGGACGATGCCTGGGCCCGGCGCGCCATCGCCACCGCCGGCCACTATGGGGAGCTGTTCGAGCGCACCCTTGGAAACGGCAGCCGCTTCGGCCTGCCGCGCGGCCTCAACGCCCTGTGGACCGACGGCGGCCTGCACTATCCCCTGCCCCTATGGTAGCAGCCGCGCCGGAAGAGGCGTGAACCCCTTGTGCGGCGGAGCGTTCTAAGCGGCGGATGACGCCGGTTCGCACCGGTGCCGCCCGGACCACCGCCAGCACAAGAGGCCATCCATGATTCCCGGAACCGCCGCACGGCTCCCCGACCACACCGCCGACAACGTCAACGCCCGCATCCGGGCCGCCTCCGACGCGCGGGTGCTGGACGCCGCCCGGCGCCTGGAAGAGATGAACGGCCGGCTGGACGACATCGACCGGCGCTTGGCGGACCTGGAACAGGAATGGGACATCGAGCGCACGCTGGAAACCAACGCCGCGGCGCTCGCCCTGACGGGAACCGTGCTGGGCGCCTTCGTCGATCGCCGCTTCCTGGCCCTGCCGGCGCTGGTGACGGGCTTCCTGCTGCAGCACGCCATCCAGGGCTGGTGCCCGCCGCTGCCGATCTTCCGCCGCCGCGGCGTGCGCACCCAGCGCGAGATCACCGAGGAACGGATGGCGCTCAAGGCCCTGCGCGGCGACTTCGACAACCTGCCGGGCGATCCTGCAACGGGGGGTGAAGCGCGCGGCCGGGCGGCCATTGTCGCCGCGCGCCAGCGATGACCGGCGCGCCGCTTGATCCACTCCTGCCGGGTCTTCCAAATCCGGGCCTTACCCGTCCGCTGCGCGACGCGCCGGGTATGGCGACGCCTCCGGCCGCGCACGAAAAAGGCCGCACCCTTGCGGGTGCGGCCTGCCTCCGTCGGAAAGGCGCGGATCAGTGGACGCTGACCGGCTCCAGGTCGTTCTGGCGGATCGCCGCCCAAGCCAGGTCCAGGCTCTGCGCCGCACCCAGCTGGGTGCCGTCGCCGGCGTGGATGGACCAGTATTCCTGGCCATCGGAGTCCGTGACGAACTTGGCGTAGGCCACGTCCTCGGCACCCAGCGCCGCCAATTCGGAGGGGCTGATGGCGGGGGTCTGGCCGAACTCGTCGTGGCTCTGCTGCATCTTCTCGGTCATGGTGTCCCTCGTTCCTTGGTCGCCGAGGCCTCTTGGGCCGGCGGGCCTTCCAGGCGACCCGTTCATTCTATCTCTTATGAAGTGAACGAAAGGTTTCCGGACTCCGTTCGCCGGGCCGATCCTTCCGTGGGCGCGACGGCTATTCCCGGCAAGGCGGAAAGCTGCGTCGCGGCGCCGCCGCGCGGGCGGCGCATGGGGCGTCAGGCGTCGTCGTCGTCGGGCGCGCGCAGGCGCGGATCGACGTCTATGGTGCGGGTGGAACCCTCGCCCTTGAGACTGTCTCCCTTGGTCTGGATCTTGATCTGGCACACCTTCGGCTCGGGCATGGGGCGCTCCAGGTCGATGTTGAGCAGGCCGTTGTCCAGCCAGGCGCCCTTGACCTCGATCCCTTCCGCCAGCACGAAGCTGCGCTGCCACTGGCGCGTGGCGATTCCGCGATGCAGATAGACGCGGTCGCTGTCGTCGCGCGACTGACGGCCCCGGATCACCAACTGGTTGTCCTCGGTGGTGACGCTCAGGTCCTCTTCGGCGAAGCCGGCAACGGCCAGCGTGATGCGCAACCCGTTCTCGCCGATCTGCTCGATGTTGTAGGGCGGATAGCCTTCCGCCGAGCTTTTGGCGACCCGGTCGAGCACACGCTCGAACTGGTCGAACCCCAGCAGCAGCGGGCTGTTGAATACGGAAAGGCGGGTCACGGTCGCGTTCTCCTCGATCCTGAGCGAGTACCGGCGAAGGGCCCTGTCGGCGCCCGAAGCCGGGTGGTCCGCGCGGCGATCCGACCATTGCGGCATCGCGGCAAGACCATATTTCGTGAGAAGCCGTCCCCGCGTCAAGCGCCGGACTTGCCCGGCGGCTGAGGCCCTGCCACCTTTGCGCCGATGAGCGACCGGATGCCAGACACCATGCCCGAACCCGACGCCCCGCGCCCGGCCGAGCCCGCCCGCGACCCCGACCTGTGCGGCGACGGCGCCCGCACGCCGTTCGCCAAAGCCGTCGGGGAACTGGTCTTTCCGGGCATGACCGACAGCCGGCGCGAGTTGTACCTGCGCATCGCCGCCACCTACGACTGGACGTTCGGCCTGCACGGCCGCACGGCCCGCGCCGCCCTGTGGCACAGCCGGCGGGGCCAGCACCTGCGGTTCGTCCAGCTGGCGCGCCTGTTCGAGCCCGACGTGGTACGGCGCGGCCGCCTGTGGCGCCGGCCGCGCGGGGCGGTCACCATCAACGACCTGGGATGCGGTTACGGCCCCCTGTTCGAGTGGCTGGACCGCCGCCGCTGGCTCGCGCCGGAGGCGCGCTACATCGGCTACGACCTGTCGGAGCGCATGATCGAGTCGGCGCGGCGAACCGTCAGCGACCCGCGCGCGGCCTTCTACATGGCCGGAGAAGCGACCGAGGAGGCGGACTACTCCTTCGCCTCGGGCACCTTCGGCATGAAGCTGGACGTGCCGGACCCGGACTGGGAACTGCACTGCGGCGATGTGCTGAAGGGGCTGTGGGCGCAATCGCGACGGGGGCTGGCGTTCAACATGCTGAACATCCACGGCCGCCACACCCGCCCCGACGACGGCGGCCTGTACTACGCCGACCCCGACCACTGGGCCGCCTTCGCCGAACGCAAGCTGGGTGCGGCACGGGTGAGCCTTCTGGCCCGCTACAGCAGCCACGACTTCACCGTGCTGGCGTGGCGGCGTTAGGCGCCAGAAGACGTCGGAGCCTCGAACAATGGCTTGTAGCGCATGTCCTCTTCCAGGATGTGGCTCATCATCCAGGTTTTCAGGAAATCCTCGATCTCGACGGTCAGGACCGGGTTGGGCTCCGCCAGGTGGCGGGCGCGGAAGTCCTGGACGCGGGCGCGCAACGCGGCGTGCTCCTCGCGCTGCTTGTCCAGGGCGGGATAGGCCATCTCCTCCAGCAGGCGTTCCTCGCGCTGGAAGTGATAGTCCGTGTACATCAGCAGCTCGCCGAAGATGCCGTGCAGGACATCCAGGTCCTCGCCGTTTTCCCAGGATTCATGCAGCGTGTTGATCAGCTCGACCAGGTTTTCGTGGTCGGCGTCCAGGTCCGGCTGGCCGACGCTGTAGCCGGCCTTTCACTCGATCAGGGGCATGACGTCTTCCCCTCCCTCTTCGTCGCGTGCGGTCTTATTTGGCGAGAATGCTGGCGACCTCGCGCAGCTGGGTGCGGGCGCGCAGCAGGTAGAAGCCCTGGGCCGTCAGGTGGCTGGGCACGATGAGCCCGTCGTTGGCCCCGTTGGCGACCACCAGCGGGTCCATCACCGCCGCCGACCGCATGCTGGCGAGCATCTGGTCCCAGGCCTGGCCGACGTTCTTCTCGGCGATGACGTCGGAAAAATCGCGGCCGACGGCGTCCAGCAGCATGGTGTAGCCGTACAGCCGGCCCTTCACGGAATAGAAGATGTCGTCGGCCAGGGCGTCGAAATAGCCGGCGTCGCTTTCCGTGGCACGGGCATCCAGGGCCGCGGACGACGAACCCAGGTCGGCCGCGACGCGGTCGAGGAAGGCGATCAGGTTGTCGGCGCGCTTGTCGTAGACCGCCTCGCCGGCCGCGAGTCGCTGGTTGTAGCTCATCAGGGCCCTCTGGCCGGCGGCGTACTGCTTGGTCGCGCTGGCCGTGGGCAGCAGGCTGGTCGAGGGCTCCCACACCCAGATGGTGCCGTCGTATTTGAGCAGGCCCGACGCCCGGTCCAGGTCGGCGTCGGCCTGGCTGGAGCCGCGCGTGCGGCCCAGGCTGTCGGTCATCTCGATGGCGAACCGGGAAATGGCGTACATCAGGCCGATCTGATAGTTCGGCATGTTGTCCAGCGCCGAGCCGGGGAACAGCCAGGGCTTGTTGGCGACCCACGTCGTCTCGTCGATCTCGCGGTGGATCAGCGCCGCGGCCATGCTGACGGCCTGGCTGCCGCCGTCCACCTGGAAGGCTTCCGCCGGCGTGTAGGCGACGTCGTCGTTGATCTCGTTGGTCAGGACCATGCCGATCGGGTAATACAGCGCCACCAGCAGCACCACGATGAGGATGCCGGTCATCACCCGGCCGCGCGGCATGCGGTCGAGGGGCAGACGGTCCAGGGGCAGGCGGTCGATGGCGGATCGCAACACGGCGTAAGGGCTCCTGACGAACGACAGAGGTAGGGCGCGGCCCAAGAGGACCACGGGACGCACGCCGGTGCAATCCTGGCAATCGTTCAAGGCGAATTGAAGGCGCGGGAGCGCGTCATGCGCCGATGACCGCCGATGCTCCGGTGCGGGCTATTCCGCCGCGCCCGCCGCCGGCGCGGGCATTGCGACGGTATGGGGGCAGCCTTTGCCGTCACACACGCGCATGTCGCACAGACGGCAGGCGCGGCGCGGCGTGTCGCTGGTTGCGGCGATACCGGCGAGCAGCTTCTCCAGCAGGCGGTCCAGCTCCTTGCGGTCCTTCTTGTCCAGCCCGTCGGTCAGGCCGCGCAGCACACCCAGGCGCCGCGCCTGGATCAGTTCCCCCAGCCGCCGGCCCTGGTCGGTGAGCGTGATGGGCACCATGCGGCCTTGCGCCGGGCGGCGTTCCGCCAGCTTGTCGGCGACCAGGCGGTCGATCATGCGCGTGCAGGCCGGCTGCGACAGGCCCACGACATCCGCGAGTTCCGTCGTGCCCAGCGTCTCGGTCTGGCGCAGGGTGAGAATGGCCGCAGCGGCGCTCGGCGACAGGTCCCCGAACCCCTCCGCCATGGCATCGGACAGGGCGGTGGCAAGCGCGCCCAGCTTGTTGGCCGTTGTCTTCTTGGTCATGCATACATCATGCATGATGTGTCACGACTCGGCAATTATCCTTATGTTTCCTCATCGTTGACCGATCGGGCGCAGCCCCACTCCACCAGCACGTCGTCGATGTCTCCGGCAACGAAGAAGCGCGCCGAGTCGACGTCGTAGCCGTCGGCCAGCAGGTCGTCGTAATCCGTGAACACGTGACGGACGTAGGAAACCAGGGAAAGCCATGCTGCCGACTCGGGGCGGGCCGTCTTGAGGCCCGGACTGTCGAGGGCGTGGTCGATCACCGCGCCGCGTTCGTGGCCGGGGATTCGCGGGGCAAGGCGCAGGAGAGCGGCCTCGATCCGTTCCCGCCGCCCGCTCATGGCCCGCCTCCCCCGGCCAGAAGCGCCCAGAGCAACGGCAGGAGGATCGCCGTGGCGAGTCCGTTCAGGCCCATGGCGAGGCCCGAGAAGGCGCCGGCCACTTCACCGGTCTGCAGCGCGCGCGCCGTGCCGATGCCGTGGCTGGCGGTGCCCATGGCGACACCCCCGGCGCGGTGGTCGCGAACGCCGACCAGCTTCAGAAGGCCCGGTCCGGCAATGGCGCCCAGGATGCCGCTGAGGATGACCATCACCGCCGTCAGCGACGGCAGACCGCCCAGGCGCTCTGCCACACCCATGGCGATGGGGGTGGTCACCGACTTGGGTGCCAGGGAAATGACGGTCTGCGGACTGGCGTCCAATACCCACGCCACCGCCACCGCCGAGCCCGCCGCGGTCACCGATCCGACCAGGATCGCGGCAGCCAGCGCGGGAAGGGAACGCCGCACGGAGGACAATTGGTTGTACAGAGGGATCGCAAGTGCTACTGTCGCCGGCCCGAGAAGGAAATGGACGAACTGCGCGCCGTCGAAATAGGCGGCGTAGTCCACGTCCGTGACGGTCAGCAGCCCGACGATGAGCAGCACCGCCGTCAGCACGGGATTGAGAATCGGTGGCCGGCCCGCGCGCTCGAACAGCGCGAGACCCATCCGGTAGGCCACCAGGGTCACGAACAGACCCGTCAGCGGCTCCGCCGCCAGGTAGACCCAGATCTGGTACAGGTCCTCGCCCATGGGTCAGTCCTCCGACGCCGGATCGGAGGAGCGGGCGGCGGACCGGCGCAGAAGCGCCTGCATGAGGACCCCCGTCACGACGATGGTCAGCAGCGTGGACACCACCACCCCGGCGGTGATGGGAATCCATTCGTCGGCCAGGCGCGGCAGGTGGACCATGACGCCGACTCCGGCCGGCACAAAAAGCAGGGATAGATGCTGGAGCAAACCGCCTGCCGTCCGTTTCACGGACTCAGGCAGGTGAGTCTTCAATACTAATCCCCTGAATACGAGTCCGAGGAAAAGCAAGGCCATGCCCACAACCGGACCAGGCACGGGAATGTCAGTCAATCGAACTAGTACTTCTCCGAGCAACTGACATCCCAAGAGAAGCGTTATGACGTCCAATGACATGAGGCGGTTCCTCCACTTTGGAAGCGCCATGATAACATCAACCGGGAAGGTCCTGAATCTTAATCATTTCCCGGCTTCGGTGGCGATAAATCGACGTGTTGCATTGCAAAATTGTTTGCTGCAGCGCACAATCGGTGGCGTCGACCGGGGATGACTTGAGGAACGGGCGGGCCCGTTCGCCGTGAAAGGGGCTCTTTCGGCCGGATGGTGTGAGGACCACCCGGCCACCGGCGAACCACCCGCCTCAGGCTGTGAGGATGCGCGTCATATGAAACGACTGTTGTTGATGCTCGTCGCGGTCATTGCGATCGCGCCGACGCGGGGAGAGGCGTTTCCCGCCGAGATCCCCCATGACATCGTCCTGCCCTCGGAAGGTCTGGTCGTCAGCCGTGAGGAACTGGTGTGCCTGGCGCTCAACGACTATTTCGAGGCCCGCGGCGAAAGCATGCGCGGCCGCGTGGCCGTGGCGCAGGTGGTGCTGAACCGGGCCCGCGACGGGCGGTTCCCCCGGGACCTGTGCAAGGTGGTGACCCAGAACCTGTCGGGCCAGAAGTTCGCCTGCCAGTTCTCCTGGACCTGCGACGGCCGCTCCGACGAGCCGCAGGACCTGGTGGCCTGGCGCCAGTCGCTGATCCTGGCCATCGCGGTGACGCGGGTGACCAACGGCATCAGCGACCCGACGGAAGGCGCGCTGTGGTACCACGCCGATTCGGTCTCTCCCGGCTGGGCGAGCCGGCTGGCGGAGGTGGTCGCCATCGGCGGGCACACCTTCTATGCCGACCCCGACGAGCGGCTTGACGCCGACATGGTCGCGGCCATGGACGACGGCACGGCGGCCTTCGGCCAGGTGGCCGCCGTGCCGGCCCCGCCGCCGCCCACCTTCGCGGAATGGGTTGAAACGGACGGCGCTCCGGAACAGATTGCCCAACGCTGATCGGGCACGGCGGCCCGTGCGTGGTTGGCGCGCGGGCCGCTTGCTCTATATTCCAGACGGCGTGCCGGTGCATCCGGCGCGCCGTCGTCTTTTGGTCTCAGGCAGGGAAAGTATCAAGGCATGGCTGTACGCATCGCGGTGATGGGCGCGACCTCCAACGTGGGGCGCGAAATCCTCCAGGTCCTGTCCGAATCGGGCATCCCCCACACGGACGTGACCGCGCTGGCCGCCGACCGCTCTGTGGGCGGCGAGGCCTCCTACGGCGAGGACGACACCGTGTCCGTCGGCGACATCGGCCGCTTCGACTTCCGCGGCGTCGACATCGTCTACTGCGCGCTGCCCGAGGAAGAGGCCACCATCCACGTGCCCCGTGCCGCCGAGGCCGGGGCGGTGGTCATCGACACCGGCCCGCGCTTCCGCATGGAGCCGGACGTGCCCATGGTCGCCGCCGGCGTGAACCCCAAGGCACTGGCGCGCTATGCCAAACGGAACATCGTCGCCACGCCGTCGACCATCACCCTCATGGTGGCCGAGGCGCTGAGCCCCATTCACGATGCTTTCAGCCTGACCCGCACGCTGGTGACCACCTACCAGTCCGTCTCGGCGGAAGGCCGGCCGGCCATGGACGAACTGTTCAACCAGACGCGCGGCATCTACGTGAACGAGCCCGTGACGTCCAACCAGACCGAATTCGTCAAGCAGATCGCCTTCAACGTGCTGCCCACCGTCGGCGAGTTCGAAAAGAAGGGCGGCGCGACGTCGGAAGAGGCCGGGCTGGCCCGCGAATCGGTCAAGCTGTTCGGCGCCGACATGCGCCTGCACGCCAACTGCGCCGTGGTGCCGGTGTTCGTCGGCCACTCCGCCTTCATCAACATCGAGTGCGAGGAAGGCTTCAACGAAGACCAACTGAAGGCGGCCTGGCGCAAGTCCGAGGGCGTGTCGGTGGTCGACCACCGCGAGCCGCAGGGCGTGGTCACCCCCGCCGAGACGCCGGGCGAGGATGCCGTGTTCATCTCCCGCGTGCGCCTGGACACCACGGTGGAGAATGGCGCGAGCTTCTGGCTGACCGGCGACAACCTGCGCCGCTCCGCCGTCAACGCGGTGCGGGTGGGCCAGATCCTGGCCGCCGAGCACCTGGGCAAGTAACGGGGCGCCGCTCCATGCATGTGCTGAAAAGCTGGGTGCGCGTGTTCTGCGACACCAAGGCCGCCGAGGACGTCATCGACTTCTACCGCGGCCTGACCGGCGGCGAACTGACGCTCTCCTACGGCTACAAGGAACGCCGCGTGCGCATGGCGGGCATCTCCTCGCCCAACCTGTCGGTGATGGTGGTGGCCGGCGACGCCGCGGCGCGCAAACCGTTCGAGTCGGTGCGCCTGACGCTGGAAGTTGACGACCTGGCGGCCGTTGAAAAGGCCTTCACCTACATCGGCGGCGAGGTGCTGGAGCGCGCCGAGGGCGCGCTGTTCGTCCGCCACCCCGATGGCACGCTGGCGGAATACGTGCGCCACGGCGGCAGCGCGAAAGCCGCGGTGCCGGCGGCGGCGGCGGACCAGGACGGCGGCGGCGCCTCCTGAACCGGGCGGTCCTTTTCCGCTTCCATCGAAGGACCGACAGATTATGGTGGGCGGAGGCTTCGGAATCGAAGTCCCCACCCACAGCCGCCGCGCCCGACATGCCTTTTCGCCGTCCTTTCGCCCTCTCGGTCCTCGCCCTCCTGCCGCTTCTCGCCGCCGCCACCGGATGCACGCCCGTGGGCGCCGCCGTGGGTGCCGGGGCCATGGTGGCCACTGCGGCGGCGGAAGAACGCGGCGTCGGCGGATCGGCGCGGGATGCGCGGATCTCGCTGGAGATCATCGACCGATTCGACGAGGAAGGCGTTCTTTTCGAGGGCATCGGCGCCACCGTGTTCGACGGTCGCGTGCTGCTGACGGGAGCCGTCGCCGACGCCGACCTGCACGGCAAGGCGCTGGCGCTGGCCGGATCGGTCGACGGCGTGCGAACCATCATCGACCGGGTGACGGTCACACCCAACCCGGAACGCGGCACCGGCCCGCGCGATGCCCTGGTCACGGCCGAATTGCGCAAGGCCATCATGTTCGATCCGGAGGTACTCGCCATCAATTACGCCATCGAAGTCGAGGACGGCATCGTCCACCTGCTGGGGATCGCGCAGTCGGAGCGGGAGCGCCGGCGCGTCATCGCCCATGCGCGCGGCACCGACTTCGTGCGCGGCATCGAGGACCATGTGCTGCTCAAGACCGATCCGCGGCGCAGCGAACCCGCCGCCCCGCAGGCGCGGGAGGGGCGGCCATGAGCGGCGGCACCTCCCGCGGCGAGGCCCGCGCGCTGCTGAAGGACATCGCCGCACGGGGCGAGGATCGCTTCGACCTGGCGGAAGCCGCGCTGGCGCTGGCCGCCCTGCGTCATCCGGGGGTCAGCCTCGACCCCTACCGCGCCCACCTGCGCGAACTGTCCGACGATGCGGCCGCCGCGGCCGCGGGCATGCCGCCCGCCGCCGCCGATCAGGCCGGCGTGCTGGCCGATGTGCTGGCCGGCCGGCACGGCTATCAGGGCGACGACCAATCCTATGAGGACCTGCAGAACGCCGACCTGATCCGCGTGATCGACCGCCGGCGCGGACTGCCGGTGACACTCGGCATCCTCTACATCCATGCCGGCCGGTCACAGGGATGGGACGTGGTGGGGCTGAACTTCCCGGGCCACTTCCTGGTCCGCGTCCAGGGCGGCGATGCCGAGCGGGTGATCCTGGACCCCTTCAACGGCGGCCAGATCATGGAGGCCCACGACCTGCGCGCCCTGCTCAAGGTCAGCCAGGGACAGGGCGCCGAGCTGACGTCCGACGTCTACCAGCCGGTGACCGACCGGGCCATCGTCATGCGGCTGCTCAACAACATCAAGGTGCGGCACATGGAGGCCACGCGCTTCGATCAGGCGCTGGCGACCATCACCGACATGCTGCTGCTCGCTCCCGACGATCCCGTGCTGTGGCGCGAGCGCGGGCTGATGCACATGCGCACCGGCGACCTGCCGGGCGCGGTGACCGCGCTGGAGGAATATGTCGCACGGGCCCCCGCCGGGCCCGATCGCGAACGCATCGACGTGGTTCTGCGGGAGTTGCGCCAGCGCCTGCAGTAGGGTTCAGTTCTCCCCATATAGCCTTTCATCCTTTCCCGGCGCGGCGTCACCGCCGCGGTCGGCGCGCACAGTCGGAGACCCGTTCATGACGCTGAAAGTCGCCATCCAGATGGACCCCATCGAGGCCATCGACATTGCCGGCGATTCCACCTTCGTGCTGGGGCTGGAGGCCCAGGCGCGCGGGCATGTGCTGTACCACTACGAGCCGCGCCACCTGTCCTTCCGCGAGGGCCGCGTGCTCGCCAAGGCCCGCCCGCTGACCCTGCGGCGCAAGACCGGCGACCACTTCGACCTGGGCAACTGGACGACGCTGGACCTGTCGACCATGGACGTGGTGCTGATGCGCCAGGACCCGCCGTTCGACATGGCCTACATCACCGCGACCCACATCCTGGAACACATCCACCCCAAGACCCTGGTGGTCAACAACCCGGCGGCCGTGCGCAACGCGCCGGAAAAGCTGTTCGTCACCCACTTCCCCGACCTGATGCCGCCGACGCTGATCTCGTCGGACATCGCCGAGATCAAGGATTTCCGCGACCAGTACAAGGACATCATCGTCAAGCCGCTGTTCGGCAACGGCGGCGCCGGCGTCTTCCACCTGCCGCCGGGCGACGAGAACCTCAACAGCCTGCTGGAACTGTTCAGCCAGCACTCGCGCGAGCCGCTGATCGTGCAGAAGTACCTGCCGGCCGTGCGCCTGGGCGACAAGCGCATCATCCTCATCGACGGCGAGCCGCTGGGCGCCATCAACCGCGTGCCGGCGGAAGGCGAATCGCGCTCCAACATGCATGTGGGCGGCCGCGCCGAAAAAAGCCTGCTGACCGACCGCGACCGCCAGATCTGCGAGGCCATCGGCCCGGTGCTCAAGGAGCAGGGCCTGATCTTCGTCGGCATCGACGTCATCGGCGACTGGCTGACGGAAATCAACGTCACCTCGCCGACGGGCCTGCAGGAGGTCACCAAATTCGACGGCACCCAGCTGGAAAAGGACATCTGGACCGTCATCGAGGCCAAGCGGGCCGCGACGTGAGGGGTCGGGGCGGCCGCTTGCGAGCCGCCCCTCCGTCCGCCGCTCAGAACTCCGTCCGCACGGTGTAGCCCAGCACCGCCTCGCCGCCGGCCGGCACCTGCACGTCCCAGGCGGCGCGGCTGGCGGTTTCCTTTTCGTGCGGCTGGGTCTGATCGACCATGGTCCAGTCGCCGGGGATGGTCTCCACCACGCGCACCGTCACCGCCGCGTCGCGGGCGTTGCGGAGCGTGATCCGGTGGCTGGTGCGGGTGACGCGCTCCGACAGGCGCTCGAACTCGGTCTGCACGCGCTCGGCCGTCACGTCGAAGGCACGGCCCAGCGTCAGGGACACCTTCCGCCCCTCGGCCATGTGCTCGACCCGGTCGGCGCCCACCAGACGCGGCGTGCCCGAGGCGTCGGGACGGAACACCCGCACGGTGCCGGCGGGCAGCGGCTTGCCGAGCCCGGCCTCCGCCACGTTCTCGAACGTCAGGCGGGTTTCCACCGGCACCGGCTGATCTTCCGCCTGCCGCCCGTGGACGATGACGTGACCGCCCTCAATGCGGTATTCCGTCTCCACCGGCACGTCCCGCGCGGTCAGCAGGGCCGGCTGCACCACCGCTCCCGCCGGCAGGTCCACCGCACCCTCCAGCGTATAAAGGTGGAAGGCGCCCAGTTGTTCGCGCGCCGCATCGTCCATGCGCGCCGGTGCCGATTCGGCCATGGCCATCATGGCGCGCGGCCCGCCGCCCTTCTGCATGGCGTCGGGCGCGCGGGCGACGTCGCCGGCCACCAGCGCCACGTCGGCTCCGGTGAAGGCGGCGCCGGACTCGTTGCGGATGGTCGCCCGCCCGTCCAGGTCCAGCGCATCCCCATCGGCCGAAAGCGTGGCGACGTAGCCCGCATCCCACGACAGGCCGCCGGTCAGGTAGGACAGGGTCACCGCCTCCACCGGGGCGGCCGCCGTCACCGCGCCCGACCACACGGGCGTGAGGTGCACGCCGTCGGGCAGGGAATCGAACACCGGCTCTCCGGGCAGATCGGTGCGGATGCGCCCGTCGATCTCGTAGACCGCGGCCGGCGGCGCGGACAAGACGCGGGCACGCAGGGTCTCCGTCACCGCGCCCGTGTCGGGATCGGTGACCGCCACGCCGATTTCCTGCCCGACGCTCGCAGCCAGAAGCGCCTGGGTGGTGGGCGGCGTCGCCTCCACCATCTGCGACCGCACCGCCAGCCCGTCCGCCCGCAGGAAAGCCGAGGCCGGTTCGGCGGCGCTCGGCAGGCCCTGGATGACCAGCCGGCTCTCGCCCGCCGGCACCGCCACCGCCCGCCGGTCGGCCACCAGTGCCGAGCCGCTGTTGTAGAGCGTCAGCGACAGCGCCTCCCGCGCGGCCTCGGGCGCCGTCACCGGGTCCTGGGCGCGCGCGGCGGGCACCAGGGCGGTCGCCACCAGAAGCGCGGCGGCAAGGCTGCGGGAGACGAAGGGCATGACGTTCTCCTTTTGGTCCATTTTCATTGCGTGGAACCGGCATTTCCTTGTAAACCAACAGCATACCCACGAGCATGGCGAAAGAGGGGCACGCACGCATGGAGGCATCGTCCTGGATCGTTCCCGCGCTGATCCTGGTGGCGGGCGTGCTGCTTCTGGCGCTGATCCTGCGCCCGCGCGGCCGGCGCGTCCCGGGCGGCGACGGGGAGGCCGGCGAGACCGCCGGCCGCCTGGCGCAACTGGCGGACGCCCAGGCGCGGCTGGCGGAGTCGGTGGACCGCCGCATGCAGGCGCAGGAACGCACCCTGGCAGAGGTCCTGCAGCGCTCCGGCGACCGCACCTCGGCCACGCTGACCGAGGTGCGCGAGCGGCTGGCGGTCATCGACCGCGCCCAGCGCACCATCACGGACCTGTCGGCCCAGGTGGTCAGCCTGCAGGAAGTGCTGGGCAACAAGCAGGCGCGCGGGGCCTTCGGCGAGGTGCAACTGCACGATCTGGTGACCAGCCTGCTGCCGCCGTCGGCCTTCGCGTTCCAGGCGACCCTGGGCAACGGCCGACGCGCCGACTGCGTGATCCACCTGCCCGACCCGCCGGGCGCCATCGTGGTCGACGCCAAGTTCCCGCTGGAAAGCTGGCACGGCCTGCGCGCGGCGCACGAACAGGGCGACGACGCCGCCCGCACCCAGGCGGCACGGGCCTTTTCCGCCGCCGTGCTCAAGCATGTGAAGGACATTGCCGAGCGCTATCAGGTGCCTGGGGAAACCGCCGATTCAGCCCTCATGTTCCTGCCGTCGGAAGCCATCTATGCCGAGTTGCACGCCCGCTTCCCGCAGGTGGTGGAGCAGAGCTGGCGGGCGCGGGTGTGGATCGTTTCCCCCACCACGCTGATGGCGACGCTCAACACCGTGCGCGCGGTGCTCAAGGACAGCCGCATGCACGAGCAGGCCACGCTGATTCAGGCGGAGGTGCGGGCGCTGATGGACGACGTGGCGCGGCTGGACGACCGCGTCGGCAAGCTCGCCCGCCACTTCGATCAGGCGACCGAGGACGTGCGCCAGATCCGCGTGTCCACCGACAAGGTCCTGCGCCGCGCCGACCGGGTTCAGCAACTGGAACTGGGCGAGGCCGCCGGCGCCAGCGCCGGCACCGACGGTGCGCGGGCGGCCGGATAGCTCCGGCGGCGCACCGTCACCGGTTCGCGCCGGCCCTTGACGCCCAGAATTTCCGGCGGTTCGAAGGCATCCGCCGCCGCTCCGCCGATTGTCGCCAATGTTCCTGCATCGACCACCACCGCGCCCTCCGCGGCGGCGGAGCACAGGCGAGCGGCCACGTTGACGGTATCGCCGATGACGGTGAAATCGCGCCGCTCCGCCGGGCCGATAGCGCCGGAGACCAAATCGCCCGTAAATATGCCGATGCCGACGCCGCGCGGCAGGTTCGACGCCCCGGCCATGGCGCGCTGGATGTCTTCGGCGGCGGCGACCGCGCGGGCGGCGGCAGCGGGCCCGTCGAAGCGGGCGAGCAGGGCGTCGCCGATCATCTTGTCCACGTCACCGCCGCGGTCGCGCACGGCCTCTACCTGCAAAGCCATCAGGCGGTTGAGGAAGGCCACCACCGCCTCCGGCGTCGCATCCTCGGAGAAGCCGGAAAAGTCGCGCACGTCGGAATACAGCAGCGTCATGCGCAACCTATGGCCCGAGCCCTCTTCAGCAGACCGCGCCGCATGGACCGCGGAGCGTGAGACGAAGCTTTCCAGCCGTCGGCGCAATTCCACTAGCCGGGCGGTGCGGCTGTCGATATCAGCCTGGGCGTGCGTCACCAGCCGCCCCAGCAGCACCACCAGTCCGGCCAGCAGGAGGACCGGCACGACCACGGCCGGAGCCAGCGTGCGCAGCATGATTTCATCCAGGAAGGCCTGGGGCTCGTACAGTTCGAACACCGCCAGCAACCGCTCCTCCGGGCCGTGGTGGGGCACGTAAAGCTCGTAAAGGCCGCCGTCCGGCGTCTGCTTCTCCACCACGCGCGGGTCACCGTCGGCCAGCAGGCCCGCAAGGGTGTCGCCGTCGTCGATGCCGCCAATCTCGGTTGCCGTGGTGGAAAAGGCGATGGTGCGGTCGGGGCGGTAGACCTTCAGCCTTTGCAGGCGGCTGTCGGTGAGAGCCTCCTCGAAGGCTTTGCGAACCTCGGCACCCAATGAGCCGCCCCAGAGGCGATCCAGCGGGACGCCCCCAACCAGCGCCGCCCAGCCCTCGGGCGTTTCCTGGGCGATCAGCCCGGCGATCGAATCGGCGCGTGCCTGCGCCTGATCCAGATAGATGCTCTCCACCATGCGCCGTCCGCCAAGCGTCGCCAGCACCGCCAACGACAGTACGAACAGCAACAGTCCCGGCAGGATGCGGCGGCGGTATCGGCGCTGAAGCGGAAACGGCGCGTCGACGGGCGTCAGGCCGGCTTCGTCGGGCGTGGCGGTCATGGTGGCGGTCCTCCCGGTCGTCCCGACAACCCTGCCGCACATGAGGTTAACCGGCGCTGAACAGGCTTGCGGCGGGCAGCGAAGCGGGTACTCTCGGGCGGCCATGACTCGCAAGAAGATCGCCGAATTCTACACCCGCCTGCGCGACCTGAACCCCGAACCCAAGGGGGAGTTGCACTACGTCAACCCCTATACGCTGCTGGTCGCCGTCGCCCTGTCCGCCCAGGCCACCGACAAGGGCGTCAACCGCGCCACCGGCCCGCTGTTCGAAAAGGTCCAGACGCCCCAGCAGATGCTCGACCTGGGCGAGGAGGGCCTGATCGAGCACATCCGCACCATCGGGCTCTACCGCAACAAGGCCAAGAACGTCATCGCCCTGTCGCGCAAGCTGGTGGACGAGCGCGAGGGCGTCGTGCCGCCGGACCGCGACTACCTGGAAACCCTGCCGGGCGTCGGCCGGAAGACCGCCAACGTGGTGCTCAACATCGCCTTCGGCATCCCGACCATCGCGGTCGACACCCACATCTTCCGCGTCGGCAACCGCACCGGACTGGCCAAGGGCAAGACCCCCGACGCCGTGGAAAAGGTGCTGGAAAAGGTCACGCCCGAGGAATTCAAGCTGCACGCCCACCATTGGCTGATCCTGCACGGGCGCTACATCTGCAAGGCCCGCAAACCCGACTGCTGGCGCTGCCCGGTGGAGGACCTGTGCGCCTTCAAGCCCAAGACCCCGCCGCCGGGAACCCAGCCGGCGCCGAAGCAGCGAAAGGCGGGGTAGACGGGCAGAAGAACCGACGCCCCGCCCAAGCCGCCGACGTTCCTCAGGGGGCCTCGGTCCCCCGATCCCCCTGATCGGGAAGCACAGCATCCCGAACCTTTCAGCTTTTTGAAAGCCGGGGCGAGACCCGGCGCCCATCATCGCGCAAGGCCGCCAACGGACCGGGAGCGCGAAAGCCCGCGGCTCGCGCGAAGCGGGGTGCGGGGGCGGCGGCCCCGCGCGCGGCAGCGGCCATGAAAAAAGCCGGCGGAGGAGCACGTCCTCGGCCGGCTTTTCTTCCACAGAGGCGCGATTCAGCGCACGTAGACGTGCACCTGCGGCGCCGCCACCTCGGCGCTGGTGGTGGCGGACAGCCGGATGTTGTCGGCCGGCACGCCCATCTCGGACAGGGAGCGCATCACCTTCTCGGCGTGGCGGCGGGCCTGATTGGCCGACAGCGCTTCGCGGCCGCGGATGGCGTTGGTGGGGCTGACGGAGACGACCTCCACCACCGCGCTGGGGCGGGCCGCGAACTGGCCGGACAGCGCGTTGTAGAGCGCGCTCTCGTAGTTCACGTTGGGATCGTCGAAGCGGATGATGGCAGCCGGCTGGCCACCCACGCGCGCCGACGGCAGGCCGGCCGGACCGGTGTTCGCCAGGGCCCCCTGGTTGCCCGCGAGCACCAGATTGCGGTAGCCCAGGGACTGGCCGTAGGTCTGGCCGGTCTTGATGGCGACGGCAAGGGTGTTGAGGTTGTTGCGCTCGTTCGTCACATAGGTCTGCTGGCGCGCGACGTCCTCGGAAATCTCGCCCAGCAGGCGGTCGATCAGGACCACGGTCTGGGCGGTTTCGTCTTCCAGGGTGCGCAACTGCGCGTGGTCGGCCTCCACGGCGCCCGACAGGTTGTAGGCGGCGCGGATGCTTTCCAGAAGGTAGGCGGCCATGGCGCTGTCGGACGCCACCTGCGTCGACAGCTGGTTCATGTAACCGATGTCGTTGTTGACCTCGTCGAGCTGCTGCTGCGCCTGGTTCCAACGCTGCACCAGGATGGGATTGCCGGGCGTCGTACCGACCTGCAGGCGCGAATTGATGGCGGCGACGTTCTCGTGGTACGCGGCGCTGTCCTGCAGAACCTGCTGGCGGATCTGCTGAAGCTCCTGATTGCGGTTGCGCAGGGTGCCCTGCAGCTGGCGCAATTCGTTGCGGAACGTCTGCACCTTCTGGCCCACATAGGTGCCGGTCGGCTCGCCCGGCGTCACACCGGTGGGTTCGAATGACGAGTCATTCAGTGCGAGCGGCCCCGACACGGTGGGGTCCGGATTGCGCTCCGCGTTCGATGCTCCGATGGAAACGGCTTCGCCGCTTCCCTCCGCAGGAAACAGGGCATCGCTCGCGAAGGAGCATCCGGCGAGAGCAAATGTCGCGCCCACCAAGACCAGTCCACTCTTCGACAGCGCCATCGAGTTGTACCTTTTTATGGTTCGGACCCCGGCCGGGGAGTTCTTGTAACGATTTGTTCCAGCCCGGAAAAACGCGCGCATTCCCCCGAAAGGCTTATTCGCCGCGAGTGTACTGAATGGAATCACGTGGAACAAGCCGCATTTGTACGCGCGTTTCCGCCAATGCACCCGCGTGTGCCGGCACCATGGAACCACAGCGGCAAATCGGAAGACTGCGGAACGCCCTGCCGGCAAAAAAATCGTCACGCCGGAAATTTTTCCCTTGCACCGCCAGCGGCTGCGCGATAGATACACGGCCCTCGGCACGACGCACCGCACACACGGCGCCGCCGCCGAACACAAAGCGCCCGTAGCTCAACTGGATAGAGCACCTGACTACGGATCAGGAGGTTGGGGGTTCGAATCCTCCCGGGCGCGCCACTCTAAAGGGCCTGGAAGCCATGAGCTTCCGGGCCCTTTGCGTTTGTGGCCGGCGCGATCGTCCTGTCAGGACTGGGCCCCGGCCCGGCTTTCGGCCTCGCCCTCGGTTTCGGTTTCGGTTTCGGCCTCCCGTTCCGCCTCCCGTTCCGCCTCGGCGTGTTCGGCGGCCCAGGCGCCGGCCGCTTCCACCGCCACGGGGGAGGCCGTCGGCAGCACACTCAGATAGCTTTCGGTCTCCACTTCCGGGCCGATCGACCGTTGCGTCATCCGGTAGAGCGCATACAGCGCGATGGCGCCGAAAGTCGCGCCAAGCACCAGCCAGAACGCGAACGCGCCGAACCCCTCCATGGCCCAGCCGGTGACCAGCGGACCCGCTATGGCTCCAAGGCCGAATGTGAAGACGAGCCCGCCGGACGCGGCCGGCATGTCGTCGGCGGACAGGAAATCGTTGGTGTAGGCCAGGAACAGGGCGTAGAGCGGCGTCGTCACCCCGCCGGCGAAGAACGCGGCCGCCATCAGCGGCCACAGACCGCCCCCGGTCAGCCACCCCACCGCGCAGGCGACCGCGCCGAGCGTCGCCGCCCCGAAGATCAGCTTGCGCCGGTCCATCTGGTCCGACAGCCAGCCGATGGGGTATTGCAGCACCAGCGCGCCGGCGAACAGCATCGCGACGAACAGCGCAATCTGCGGAGTGGTCAACCCGATCTGCGTGCCGAAAACCGCGCCCATGCCCGATTGCGTGGCGTAGACGCTGCCCAACAGGAAGATTCCGACGGTGCCGAGCGGCGACCCCGAGAACAGGTCGCGCAACGGCATCGGACGCGCCACTTCGACCGCCGGAACCGGCGAGACGGACAGCAGGATCGGCGCGAACGAGACCGACACCAGGATCGAGGCCCCGATGAAGAGTACGGCGGTGCCGGCATCCCCCAGCGTCAGCATTCCCTGTGCGCCGATGATGCCCAGCGTCTGCGCGATCATGTAGGCCGACAGCACCTTGCCGCGGGTTTCGTTGGTGGCGGCGTCGTTGAGCCAGCTTTCGGCGGTGACATAGACGCCCGACATGCAGAAGCCGACAAGCACCCGCAGCAGTGTCCAGGCCCACGGCTCGGTCAGCAGCGGAAAGGCGATCAATCCCGCCGACATGAAGCTGCCCAGCGCGGCGAAGACGCGCACATGGCCGACCCGGCGGATCAGGACCGGGGTAAGGCGCGCACCCGAGAGGAAACCCATGAAGTAGCCCGAGGTGACGACCGCCAGTTCCGCCGCCGAGAAGCCCTCGATCCCGCCGCGAACGCCGATGAGGGTGAAGTGCATGCCGTTGCCCAGCATGATGAGAACGATGCCGAGCAGCAGGGCCCAGACCCCGGACAACACTTGAATCATCAGACGTCCTTTCGCTGTTCAGGGTCGCCGACGTTGCAGAACCGTTTCCATGGCCGCCCTCGACATGAGGTCGCACCGCCGGTTTAGACAGGGGGCGCCGCCATAAACCGGCGCGAGCAAGCGGCAGGAAAAGGGCCCGCCCCCGGTGACCGGGAACGGGCCCCTCTCCTTTCCCGCTGGGCTCTGGAACCGGCTCACTCGGCCAGGGCGGTGGCGACGGGGCGCTGCGGGTCCAGGGTCCAGGCGTGCATGGAGCCGTCGTACAACTGCGTCGGCACGCCCAGCACCTCGTTCAGCACGAACCACGTCGACGCGCTGGTGCGGCCGCTGTTGCAGTAGCTGATCGCCCCTCCCGACAGGTCGACGCCCAGGTCGGCGGCGATGCGGCGCAGGGTTTCGGGCTCGTGCACCACCATGCGCACCGGCTCGGCCGCGGCGTCGCCCTTGTCGCCCTTGCCGCCGACCGGCTTGGTCAGGAACGGGAACGGCAGAAGGTCGGCGCCGGGGATGTGCCCCTTCTTGAACACGTACGGCGGCGCCGCCAGACCGATGTAGAGCGCTAGCGGACGGGCGTCGATCAGCTGCGGCCCGCCGTCCAGGGCCGCCTGGACCTCTTCCGTCGTCGCCAGAAGATCGTCGCGGGCCGCAGCGGCGGTGAAGGTGCCGGGCTGCGGATCGGCCGGCGCGTCCTGCGTCAGGGCCCGGCCGGAGGCCGCCCAGGCCGCCGTGCCGCCGTCCAGGATCGCCACGTCGTCGTGCCCGTAGAGCCTGGCCTGCCAGTACAGATAGGCCGCCGCCGTCAGCCCGATCGCGCTGTCGCCCGGCCAGGTGACCACCACCGTCTCGCCGTCGTCGACGCCGCGCCCGCGCATGAGGTCCTGGAAGCCCTCGGCGGTCAGGGACAGGCGGGTGACCTCCTGCCCGTCGATCGTCCGGCTGCCGCGCAGGTCCTTGAAGCTGACGGGCAGCGCGCCGGCGATGCGGCCGGGGGATTTCCCGAACGCGCCGGGCTCCTCGCGCACGTCCAGGACCACCACCGAGCCCTCGGGCTGCTCGGCCAGCCAGGCCGGCGCGACCAGGGGCCCCGGCACCTCTGCCACGGCCGGGGGCGCGGCAAGGATGGCCGTCGCGGCCAGCGCGGCGGCCGCCAATATACGTCGCGTCATCGTACGTCTCCCTTGCTTGGTGCACGGGCCTGTCCCCGGTCCCGCCCGCCTTACAGTACTGTGACGTGAACGCCGCCGGCACGGCAACACATCGTCCGGCGGAACGCTCGCCGACAGGTTGTCCAATTGGTCAAGCAAGCCAGACGCATCCCTCAAAGCGGGGATACCTCTTCTGTGGCGCGGCGCCTAAGGTGGGCGGGTCGCCTTGAGGGGCGACCGTCGCGGGCCGGGTTGCACGACGCCCCATGCCCACCCGAGTGTTCCGGCCCGCGACGGACGTATTATCGTCATTTTGCATACAGCACTGGACGCCGGCGACGGCCATCCGCTAAAGGTTCATGCCTCAAACGTCGACGCCGACTGTGCGGAAGGCCGGGGCATGCTGACCCTCGACCAGCTTCAGATTCTGGACCGCTGTACATCCATCGCCGACGTCCGACGCGTGACCGCGCAACTGGCGGCTGAGATCGGCTTCACCTTCCCGACATATGCCATGTGCCTGGGCCCCGCACTGCGGGTCCAGGAAAGCACGCTGGTGGTGAATTTTCCCGAAGGATGGGCCAACCATTACCTGAATCATGGCTACGACCGCATTGACCCGGTGGTCGGCATGGCCAAGCGCGGCGGCGCCCCCTTCGCCATTTCCGAACTTCCGGCCGATATCCTGGGCGAGGATCAGCGCCGCCTGTTAAACGAGGCACGGGATTTCGCCATGCATGACGGCATCATCGTGCCCATCCGCATGGCGGGCGGCGTGGCGGTTCTGTCCTGCGTGGCAGACGGCGGAGCCCGCCAGCGGCGGGAGGTCATCGAGCACCAGCGGGCCGGGGTGGCGCTTCTGGCGCTGGCGGTGCACAACGCCTGCCGCCGGCTGTTCGCGGAATCGGGCGACCCGGGCCCGCTGACCCCGCGCGAGCGCGATTGCGTCCACTGGCTGGCGCGCGGCAAGGAGACGGGGATGATCGGCGAGATCCTGGGGATTAGCGGTTACACCGTCGCCCAGCACCTGAAATCGGCCATGCGCAAGCTGGGCTGCGCCAACCGGATCGAACTGGCGGTGCGCGCCGTGCACATGGGCATCGTCTCCGTCGACTGAAGCCCCTGCGGCATCCGGCCGCCGCCGCGCTCAATCCCACTGGTGGATGTCCATGCGCAGGACGCCGTAGTCGGTGCTGCCGTGGACCAGCCGGCCGGACACGGCGCCGGCCGCACCCTGGGCGACCGCGAGGGGCAGGAAATGCTCGGGCGTGGGGTGGTTGCGCGCCGCCTCGGGCGCCGACAGCCAGTCGTCGACGGGCTGCCCGGCGGCGACCCGTTCGGCGGCCCAGTCGGCGAAGGCGTCCACCCACTCCGGCGCCGGCGCCTCGCGGTTGCGAAAGTCGATGGCGCGCAGATTATGCGTGACCGCGCCCGACCCCATGATCAGCACCCCCTCGTCCCGCAGGGGCGCCAGCGCGGCCCCGAGGCGGCGGTGCCAGGCAGCATCGCGCGCCGGACAGACGGACACCTGAAAGCCCGGCACGTCGGCCTCGGGCCACATCAGCGCCGCAGGCACCCAGGCCCCGTGATCGCGCCCGCGCTCGCGGGGCGGCTCGGGCGCCAGGCCGGCGGCGGCCATCAGGGCGAAGACGCGCCCGGCCACGTCCGGCGCCCCGGGCGCGTCGTAGCGCACCCGCGACAGGGCCGGCGGAAAGCCCGAGAAGTCGTGAATGGTCGCCGGCCGCTCCGACACGTCCACTGCCGGGCCCGCCGTTTCCCAATGGGCGGAAACGATGAGCACCGCCCTGGGCCGCGCCAGGGTCCGGCCCAGGGCGCGCAGGGCCATGTGGGCCGGCGTCTCGTCCATGTAGACGGTGGGCGCGCCGTGGCTGACGAACAGGACGGGGGGCGTCATGAAACAGGGGCCTCCGCGGCGGATACGGTCCGATCGGTCCGAATATAGCCGCTTGTGCCCCCCGCGTCGCCCGCCGTCTGGGCAACAGGCTGTTTCCGCCGGCGCGTCAGCCGCCGTCGTCCAGTTCCAGCATGCGCATGTGGGCGGCGCGCAGCCGTTCACCCATGACCCCCGCAAAGCGGGTCACCAGCCGGTAGCCCAGCAGCGGGTCGGCCTCGAAGGCGGCCCGCAGGCAGGCACCGCCCAGGGCGATCACCCGCGTCGGCCCCACCGCGCGGGCATCGAAGGCCCAGCGGTAGGGAGGCGTCAGCCATGACCACCCCAGGATTTCGCCTTCGTGCAGGGTCTGCAGCACCGCCGGCCCCGCGCTGCCGGGCCGCTTGCTCTCCACCCGCACGGTGCCCTGGCGAATGACGAAGAACCCGTCCGCGTCGCCGCCGGCGTGAAAGATCTGGGTGCCGGCGTCGAACCGCGCTTCCCGGGCGCAGGCGGCAAGCCGCTCCAGCGCCGGCGCAGGCAGATCGTGAAAGAAGGGGTGATGCGCCAGCGCTTCGGCCAGAACGGCGGCGGAAGGCGCGGCGGAGGATGTGGTGTCGCTCGTGCTCATGGGTCGTCGTCCCCTCTGGGCCGCGGCGGCTCCTCCCCAGGCCGGGCGGCGACGGCGCGTGCCGGCCGGGCTTGCCGCCCTGTCTCCGGCACCGGCCAAGGGTACCATGGAAGAAGCCCTTCGCCCCATGTGCTTGTGCAAGCCCGCGCCTTCAGGCATACCCACGCCCAGGTTTCCTCCCCATATGGCGGAGCGCCGCCGCCCCCCGTCCGGTCACTTGAGTCCCTCGCGTCCGGGCGGAGCACTCGTTTTCGCCTCTCAGAGCTTCGGACCCGTCCTGTTCATGCGCGTCGACGCCTTCGACTTCGATCTTCCCCGCGACCGTATCGCCGACCGTCCCGCCTCGCCCCGCGACTCCGCCCGCTGCCTGCGGGTGACGTGCGACGGGCTGGCGGACTTCATCATGCGCGACCTGCCCGACATGCTTCAGCCCGGCGACGTGATGGTGTTCAACGACACCCGCGTCATCCCCGCCCGGCTGGCCGGCCGGCGCGGCGAAGCCAAGGTGGAGGTCACCCTCCACATGCGCCTGGACGACGACACCTGGCGCGCCTTCGCCAAGGGCGCGAAGAAGCTCAAGGTCGGCCAGACCATCGACTTCGCCGATGGTTTCTCCGCACTGGTGGAGGAGAGGGACGGCGGCGACGTGCGGCTGAAGTTCAACCGCGGCGGCCAGGCGCTGATGGACGCGCTGAAGGATCACGGCCACATCCCGCTGCCGCCCTACATGGGCCGCGAGGACGACGAGAGCGATCGCACCGACTACCAGACCGTCTACTCCGCGCCGGAGAAGGAGGGCGCGGTGGCCGCGCCGACCGCCGGCCTGCACTTCACGCCCGAGCTTCTGGAGCGCCTGGATAAGCGCGGCGTGACGCGCGTGTTCGTGACCCTGCACGTGGGCGCCGGAACCTTCCTCCCGGTCACCGCCGACGACACCGCCGACCATAAGATGCACAGCGAGATCGGCGAGATCACGCCCGAGGCCGCCGAGGCCATCGAGGCCGCACGGGCCAGGGGCGGGCGCGTCGTCGCCGTCGGCACCACGGCGCTGCGACTGCTGGAAAGTGCTGCGGATGCGGAGACGGGCGCGGTGAAGCCCTTCAGCGGGCCGACGGACATCTTCATCACGCCGGGCTGGCGGTTCCGCGCGGTGGACAAGCTGATGACCAACTTCCACCTGCCCAAGTCGACGCTGTTCATGCTGGTCAGCGCCTTTTCCGGCCTGAACCGCATGAAGGCCGCCTACGCCCATGCGATCCAGAGCGGATACCGCTTCTATTCCTATGGCGACGGCAGCCTGCTGGACCGCTGCGACGCCGACCTTTCCGTTTCCGAGTAAGCCAGAGACACCATGACCCACGTCTTCCGCTACGAGCGCCTCGCCACCGACGGCCCCGCCCGCCTGGGCCGCGTGCACACCGCCCACGGCATCGTCGACACCCCGGCCTTCATGCCGGTGGGCACGGCGGCGACCGTCAAGGCCCAGCGGCCCGAGGAGGTGCGGGCGACCGGCGCGCAGATCATCCTGGGCAACACCTATCACCTGATGCTGCGCCCGACGGCGGAGCGGGTGGCGAAGCTGGGGGGCTTGCGCAACTTCATGAACTGGCGCGGGCCGATCCTCACCGACTCGGGCGGCTTCCAGGTCATGAGCCTGGCCAAGCTGCGCAAGATGACCGAGGAGGGCGTGACCTTCCAAAGCCACATCGACGGCACCAAGCACCACCTGACGCCGGAACGCTCCATCGAGATCCAGCACCTGCTGGATGCCACCATCACCATGGCCTTCGACGAGTGCACCCCCTACCCCGCCAGCCACGAACAGGCGGCGGAATCCATGCGCCTGTCCATGCGCTGGGCGGAGCGCTCGCGCAAGGCCTTCGTCGCGCGCCCCGGCTACGGCCAGTTCGGCATCGTGCAGGGCTCGGTGTACGAGGACCTGCGGCGGGAAAGCGTCGAGGCCCTGGCCGGCATGGACTACGAGGGCTACGCCGTCGGCGGACTGGCCGTCGGCGAGGGGCAGGAGCTGATGTTCCAGACGCTGGACTTCACCTGTCCCATGATGCCCGAGGACAAGCCGCGCTACCTGATGGGCGTGGGCAAGCCCGCCGACATCGTGGGCGCGGTGGCGCGCGGCATCGACATGTTCGATTGCGTGCTGCCGACGCGGTCCGGGCGCACGGCCCAGGCCTTCACCCGGCGCGGCACGGTGAACCTGCGCAACGCCCGCCACGCCGAGGACCCGCGCCCGCTGGACGCCGACTGCGCCTGCGCGGCCTGCCGCCAGTATTCCCGCGCCTACCTGCACCACCTGATCCGCTGCGACGAGATCCTGGGGCTCATGCTGCTGACGGGCCACAACCTGCAATACTACCAGGACCTCATGCGGTCCTTGAGGGGCGCCATCGGCGACGGGCGCCTGGGCGACTTCATCGCCCGGTTCGAGGAAGACCAGGCACGTGGCGACATCGCGCCGCTGGAAGACTAGGGCCGCAAGCCCCACCTGAGTCGTGGACGACAACGGACCCGCTTCATGGACGCCCGCCAGGCCATCACCCACAAGGCCCACGAGTTGGGCTTCGACGCGGTGCGCTTCACGCGCGCCGCGCTGCCGGCGCGCGTCCGCGACCACCTGAACCGTTTCGTCGCGGAAGGCCGCCATGCCGACATGGGCTGGATGGCCGACACCGCCGAGCGCCGGGGCGATCCGCAAAGCCTCTGGCCCCAGGCGGTGACGGCCGTCAGCCTGGGCGTCAACTACGGCCCCGGCCATGATCCTCGGGTGCTGCAGGACCATCCGGGCCGCGGGCATATCTCGGTCTACGCCCGCAACCGCGACTATCACGACTGGGTCAAGGGCCGCATGAAGACGCTGGGCCAGTGGATGGCCTCGCGCTTCGGCGGCGATCTGAAGGTGTTCGTCGACACCGCGCCCGTCATGGAAAAGCCCCTGGCCGAGCAGGCGGGGCTCGGCTGGCAGGGCAAGCACACCAACCTGGTGTCGCGCGACTTCGGGTCGTGGCTGTTCCTGGGAGAAATCCTGACGACCCTGGAAGTCGAGCCCGACGCTGCGGAAAGCGACCATTGCGGCAGTTGCACCCGCTGCATCACCGCCTGCCCCACCGACGCCATCACGGCCGCCGGCGAGATCGATGCGCGGTTGTGCATCAGCTACCTGACCATCGAGAACAAGGGTCCGATCCCGCGCCGCCTGCGTCCGATGATGGGCAACCGCATCTACGGCTGCGACGACTGCCTGGCCGTATGCCCCTGGAATCGTTTCTCTCTCCCGACACGCCACGACGCCTTCAAGCCGCGGGCCGAACTGGCCGCGCCACGCCTGGGCGACCTGGCGGAACTGGATGATGCGGCGTTCCGCACCCTGTTCAGTGCTTCGCCAATAAAGCGCATTGGCCGCGACCGATTTATGCGGAATGTGTTCATCGCCATCGGGAACAGTCAGGATGAAAAACTGATTCCGCGCGTCAGGAAGGCGGCAACCGACGATCCTTCGCCTTTAGTACGCGGGACGGCCGTGTGGGCTCTCTCTAGACTTGAGGGGCCGGAAGGATATATTTCTATCTATACGGATCATCGTGATCGGGAGAATGATCCGATCGTTCAGGAGGAATGGGATGCTGGCTATCCCTCAGCACAGGCCCCGGAACCGCCGGGCCATGGCATTCTGACGACGGCACATCATTCGCAGGAGACCGAGGGGAGAGGCTGAAGCATGCCCGACGACAAGGTGCCCGAAACCACGGACGAGGCCCCCGAGGCCGCGGAGGCGCAGACCTCCCGGCGGGGCCGGCGCCGCAAGGTGACGGTGGTCGGCATCGCGGCCTCGGCCGGCGGGCTGGAGGCGCTGGGTCATCTGGTGACCCACCTGCCGGCGGACAGCACCATGGCCTATGTGGTGGTTCAGCACATGGCGCCGCAGCACCCCAGCATGCTCGCCCAGCTTCTGGCGCGGCAGACCGACCTGAAGGTGGTGGAAATCACCGACGGGATGCGGGTCGAGCCCAACGTCATCCACATCACCCCGCCCAATACCGACCTCGACATCGAGGACGGCACGCTGTCCCTGCGCGAGCCGCACGCCGCCATCGGCCCCAAGCCGTCGGCCGACTATTTCTTCGCCAGCCTCGCCGAGGACCAGGGCGAAAACGCCATCGGCATCATCCTGTCGGGCACCGGCTCGGACGGGGCGCATGGCGTGCGCGCGGTGAAGGCCGCCGGCGGCATCACCATGGCCCAGGACGAGGACAGCGCCCGCTACGCCGGGATGCCGCGCGCGGCGGTGGAGACCGGCTGCGTCGACTTCATCATGACGCCCGAGCGCATGGGCGAGGAACTGGTGGAACTGCTGGTCAACCCCAAGCGCGCGCAACTGGTGGCAGAGGACGAAAACTCCGATGCCGTCCAGAAGCTGCTGCTGATGGTCAAGAACCGCCTGGGCGTGGACTTCACCGGCTACAAGAAGACCACCATTCTGCGCCGCATCAAGCGCCGCATGGCCGCCTGCCGGTCCGAGACGCTGGACGACTACCTGGCCTACATCAACGAGGTGCCCCAGGAACTGGAGGCCCTGCGCAACGACATCCTGATTTCGGTCACCAGCTTCTTCCGCGACCAGGAGGCCTACGACGCGCTGGAGAAGGTGATCCCCGATCTGGTGCGCGACAAGAAGCCGGGCGACACCATCCGCGTCTGGGTGCCCGCCTGCGCCAGCGGCGAGGAGGCCTATTCGCTGGCCATTCTGCTGGCCGAGGAACTGGGCGACCAGCTCGCCAACTACCAGGTGCAGATCTTCGCCACCGACGTGGACGCCGACGCCCTGGCGCGCGCCCGCAAGGCGCTCTATCCCGACGCGGCGCTCAAGACCATGAGCCGCGAGATGCTGTCGCGCTACTTCCTGGCGCGCGGCGGCTATTATCAGGTGGTCAAGTCGGTGCGCGACATGATCGTCTTCGCCAAGCACGACCTGATCCAGGACCCGCCGTTCCTGCGCATCGACCTGATCAGCTGCCGCAACCTGCTGATCTACTTCAACGCCGCCCTTCAGCAGAAGGTCATCAACATCTTCCACTACGCCCTGAATCCGGGGAAGTACCTGCTGCTGGGCAAGTCGGAGACCGTGGGGTCGGCCACCAGCCGGTTCCACACGGTCAACAAGAAGTGGAAGCTGTTCCGCCGCCTGGGCGAAGGCCGCACGCAGCCGCGCGAGCAGGTGACCAGCTTCCAGCCCCGCGGCACCGGAACCGAAATGGGCGGCCCGTCGCGTCAGCGGCGCGAAAAGGACGTGTCGCTCAACGACATCGCCATGGCGGCGCTGATCTCCACCTATGCCCCGCCGACGGCGCTGGTCGATCGCGACGGCCGCATCCTGCACGTTCACGGCGACATGCAGGGGTTCCTGCAGCTCGGCCAGGGCGCCCCGGACCTGAACATCTTTTCCATGGTGCGCAAGGAGTTGCGGGCCGATGCGCGGTCGCTGTTCTCCCGCGCGCAGCAGAAGCGCACCGAACTGTCGGGCCCGACCTCCAGCTTCATGCGCGACGGCGAGGAGAACCACGTCCGCCTCTCGGTGCGGCCGCTGGCCCTGTCCATGGACGAGCTTTACATGATCTCGTTCGAGCCGGTGCAGCCGGCCGTGACCGCCCCGCCGGGCGACAGCGCCGGCACGGGCGACGGCGATCCGCGCATGCAGGAGCTGGAGCAGGAACTGGTCGCCACGCGCGAGAACCTGCAGACGGTGGTGGAGGAACTGGAGACCGCCAACGAGGAACTCCAGTCCCTGAACGAGGAACTGCAGGCCTCCAACGAGGAACTGCAAAGCTCCAACGAGGAACTGGAGACCTCCAACGAGGAGCTGCAGTCCACCAACGAGGAACTGACCACCGTCAACGAGGAACTCCAGATCAAGTCCGCCGAACTGGCCTCGGCCAACGCCGACCTGGAGAACATCCTGCGTTCCGTCGGCTTTCCGCTGATCGCCATCGACCGCAGCATGCGGGTGACCCGTTTCAATCAGCCGGCGAAGCGGATTTTCGACCTGCACCCGACGGACATCGGCCAGACCATCACCTCGGTGACCTGCAAGGTGGACCTGCCCGGCCTGCGCGACATGCTGGCCGACGTGGTCGAGAAGGGCGAGACCCGCCACGACACGGTGCGGTCGGGCGACGTGAGCTACGAGGCGCAGTTCCGGCCCTTCCACGACGACATGGGCTCGCCCACCGGCGCCGTCCTCACCTTTGTGGAGGGCACCGCGGTAAAACAGCCGACGGATGCCTCGTGACGCGGCTGTGGCTTGCCGTAATCGCAGTGCTGACGGCCGGGGCGTCCGCCGCCCTGGCCGCCGAGCCCTTCCGCGACTGCCCCGCCTGCCCGGAGATGATCGCGCTGCCCGGCGGCAGCTTTTCCGCCGGCGACGACCGCGTGCGCAACGGGGCGCCGCCGCCGGGCGATGCCGTGCGCCACGTCGGTCCCTTCGCCATCGCCCGCACGGAAACCACCTTCGACCAGTGGCAGGCCTGCGTCGATTCCGGCGCTTGCGAGGGCGGCCAGGACGATCACGGCTGGGGGCGCGGTGACCGGCCGGTCATCAACGTGACGGCGGACGACGCCCGCGCCTATGCCGCCTGGCTCTCGCGCCGCACCGGCCACGCCTACCGCCTGCCGACGGAAGCGGAGTGGGAATATGCCGCCCGTGCCGGATCACGCACGCTCTACCCGTGGGGCGACGCCATGCGCGAGGGCCGGGCCAATTGCCGGGGCTGCGACGGTCCGGTGGTGGAGCACGCCGGCACCACGCCCGTCGCCAGCTATCCGCCCAACGCCTTCGGGCTGCACGACATGAACGGCAACCTGTGGGAGTTGACGGCCGACTGCTGGACGCCCGGTGCCATGCCCGCGACGGCGTCCGCGCCCGGCGGACCGGCTGAATGCAAGGCGCATGTGATGCGCGGCGGCGCCTGGTATTACCATCCCAAGGTGGCGGCCTCGGCCTCGCGCGGGCGCAATGCCGCCGGCGTGTGGTCCTATGTGGTGGGCTTCCGGGTGGCGCGCGACCTTGCGGACGGCGGCGGAGAGGCGGCGCGATGAGCTGGCTGTTGCGCAAGCTCGACAGCCTGGGCGGCGCCGTGGTGGCCGGGGCGCTGGCCGGCGCCGCGTCGCAGGGGCAGGCGTTCACCAATGCCTACCTGCAGCGCCTCGGCGGCCGGCTGGACGAGGCGCAGGAGATGCTCGCGCGGGCGCGGACCGGCGACCTTCTGCCCGAGGCCGCACCGGACGTGCGGGCCGACCTGGTGGCCGACCTGGAGGGGCGGGTGGCGGCCCTGACCGCGCGGATCGACTCGCTGACCGCCGCCGACCCGCTGTGGCGCCCCTTCCGGCTGGCGACCGACTTCGATCCGGCGGTGGCGGCGGCGACGCTGGACGCCTTCGTTCCCGCCCTGCCGCTGACGGTCGCGACAGGCGTGCACGTGGCCGTCGGACTTCTGCTCGGGCTTCTGGTGTGGGAGGGCTGCAAGTCGCCCGCCATTCCCGTCCGCCTGTGGCGCCGCCGGCGGCTGCGCCGGCGCAGGGCGGCTGCCCGTCAGGCCCAGGCGGCGCGGCGGCGGACATCGCCCCGGCGGGAGCCGACGCTCGGCCCCGAAGAGGCGCCGCCGGGGCGCGCGGACGCGAATCCCAGGCCCCGCTGACGACTATCGCGCGACCGCAACGGCATCCCCACTGTTGCGGGGCAGCACGCCTTTGCCTATATACGTCGCGTTCCGCCCCCGCGTGATCGAGGGCGGGACGCTTATGTTGGACCCCATGGGGGCTTCGCCGGCGCCAAAGGAACGAGGGCCGCGAAGACCTGCCGCAGAAAGAGGTGACACAATGAGCAAGGTGATCGGCATCGACCTTGGCACCACGAACTCGTGCATTGCCGTGATGGAGGGCAAGGACCCCCGCGTTATCGAGAACGCGGAAGGCGCCCGCACCACCCCGTCGATGGTTGCCTTTACCGAATCGGGCGAACGTCTTGTCGGCCAGCCTGCCAAGCGCCAGGCCGTGACGAACCCGGAAAACACGCTGTTCGCCATCAAGCGCCTGATCGGCCGTCGCTACAGCGACCCGACCGCGCAGAAGGACAAGGACCTCGTCCCCTACAAGATCGTCGAGGGCGACAACGGCGATGCGTGGGTCGAGGCCCAGGGCGAGAAGTACGCCCCCAGCCAGGTGTCGGCCTTCATCCTGCAGAAGATGAAGGAGACCGCCGAGTCCTTCACCGGCGAGACCATCACTCAGGCCGTGATCACGGTTCCGGCCTACTTCAACGATTCCCAGCGCCAGGCCACCAAGGACGCCGGCAAGATCGCCGGCCTGGAAGTGCTGCGCATCATCAACGAGCCGACGGCCGCGGCGCTCGCCTACGGCCTGGACAAGAAGCAGTCGGGCACCATCGCCGTCTACGACCTGGGCGGCGGCACCTTCGACGTGTCCATCCTGGAAATCGGCGACGGCGTCTTCGAGGTGAAGGCCACCAACGGCGACACCTTCCTGGGCGGCGAGGACTTCGACCAGAAGATCATCGATTACCTGGCCGACGAGTTCAAGAAGGAGCAGGGCATCGACCTGCGCGGCGACCGCCTGGCCCTTCAGCGCCTGAAGGAAGCCGCCGAGAAGGCCAAGATCGAGCTGTCCAGCACCATGCAGACCGAGGTGAACCTGCCGTTCATCACGGCCGACCAGTCGGGTCCGAAGCACCTCAACATCAAGCTGACCCGCGCCAAGCTGGAAGCCCTGGTCGAGGACCTCATCAAGCGCACCGTCGGCCCCTGCGACAAGGCGCTCAAGGACGCCGGCATGAAGGCCAGCGAGATCGACGAGGTGATCCTGGTCGGCGGCATGACCCGCATGCCCAAGGTCAAGGAGTCGGTGAAAAACTTCTTCGGCCGCGACCCGCACACCGGCGTCAACCCCGACGAGGTGGTCGCCATGGGCGCCGCCATCCAGGGCGGTGTGCTGAAGGGCGACGTCAAGGACGTGCTGCTGCTCGACGTCACCCCGCTGAGCCTCGGCATCGAGACGCTGGGCGGCGTGTTCACGCGCCTGATCGACCGCAACACCACCATCCCGACCCGCAAGTCGCAGACCTTCTCCACCGCCGAGGACGGCCAGACGGCGGTGACCATCCGCGTCTTCCAGGGCGAGCGCGAGATGGCGGCCGACAACAAGCTGCTGGGTCAGTTCGACCTGGTGGGCATTCCGGCCGCCCCGCGCGGCGTGCCGCAGATCGAGGTCACCTTCGACATCGACGCCAACGGCATCGTCAACGTCTCGGCCAAGGACAAGGCCACCGGCAAGGAGCAGGCCATCCGCATCCAGGCGTCCGGCGGTCTGAACGACGAAGACATCGAGCGCATGGTCAAGGAAGGCGAGGCCAACGCCGAGGCCGACAAGAAGCGTCGCGAGGCGGTCGAGGCTCGCAACCAGGCCGACACCCTGATCCACCAGACCGAGAAGAACCTGTCGGAATACGGCGACAAGATCTCGGCCTCCGACAAGGACGCGGTGGAGAAGGACGTGCAGGCGCTCAAGGACGTCCTGGACAGTGGCGACGCCGAGGCCATCAAGGAAAAGACCAACACCCTGATGCAGTCGTCCATGAAGCTGGGCGAGGCCGTCTACAAGGCGCAGCAGGGCGCCGAGGGCGAGGCCGGCGGTGCCGAGGGCGCCGAGGGTCAGGCGGGTGGCGGTTCCTCCTCCGACGAGACGGTGGTCGACGCCGACTTCGAGGAGGTCGACGACAAGAAGGACCAGAAGTAATCCTTCGCGTCACCACGGACGGGCCGACCTCCTCCCGAGGCGGCCCGTTCGTCCTTTCGCCTCAGACAGAAATGATTGACGAACGGCGATGAGCAAGCGGGATTACTACGAGGTTCTTGGCGTCTCCAAGGGCGCCGGTGCCGACGAGTTGAAGAAGGCCTACCGCAAGCAGGCCATGAAGTATCACCCGGACCGCAATCCGGGCGATGCCGAGGCGGAAGCCCGCTTCAAGGAACTCAACGAGGCCTACGACGTCCTCAAGGACGACCAGAAGCGCGCGGCCTACGACCGCTTCGGCCATGGCGCCTTCGAGGGCGGCATGGGCGGCGCGGGCGCGGGCGCCGGCGGGTTCTCCGACTTCTCCTCGGCCTTTGGCGGCGGCTTCGCCGACATCTTCGACGAGATGTTCGGCGGCGGCATGCGCGGCGGCGGTCGCGGACGCGGCGGCCCGGCGCGCGGCCACGACCTGCGCTACAACATGGACATCACGCTGGAGGAAGCCTTCCACGGCAAGAAGGCCACCATCCAGGTGCCGACCGGCGTGCAGTGCGAGGCCTGCGACGGCTCGGGCGCCAAGAGCGGCTCGGGGGTGAGCAACTGCGGCACCTGCGGCGGCATCGGCCGCGTGCGGGCGCAGCAGGGCTTCTTCACCATCGAGCGCACCTGCCCCACCTGCGGGGGCGAGGGCCAGGTCATCAAGGACCCCTGCGGCGAATGCGGCGGCACCGGGCGCCAGCACAAGGAAAAGACGCTGGAGGTCACGGTGCCGGCGGGTGTCGAGGACGGCACCCGCATCCGGCTCGCCGGCGAGGGCGAGGCGGGAATGCGCGGGGCGCCGCCGGGCGACCTGTACATCTTCCTGACCATCAAGCCGCACCGCATCTTCCAGCGCGACGGCGCCAACATCATGTGCCGCGTGCCCATTCCCATGACCACGGCGGCGCTGGGCGGCTCCATCGAGGTGCCGGCGATCGACGGCACCAAGGCGCGCGTGACCATCCCGGCCGGCACCCAGACCGGCCAGCAGTTCCGCCTGAAGGGCAAGGGCATGAGCGTCCTGCGCAGCCCGCTGCGCGGCGACATGTTCATCGAAGCGGCCGTCGAGACGCCGGTGAACCTGACCAAGCGCCAGAAGGAGCTGCTGGAGGAATTTGCCGAGGCCGGCGGGGAGAAGGACCAGAGCCCCGAAAGCTCCGGCTTCTTCAAGCGGGTCAAGGAACTGTGGGACGACCTGACCGACTGACGGTCAGGTCCGCCCCGCCGGGGAACCATCCGCCGAATACGCCGGGCTGGCCGCCGCGCCAGCCCGGCGTTTTTTTCATCCCTGCGGCACCGCCGCATCCTCGGGCGGAACGTCGGGCAGGTGGACCGTGAAGGTGGTGCCCACACCCACCTCCGACTCCACGTCAATGGCGCCGCCGTGGCGCTCCGCCACCCGCTGGCAGATGGCCAGCCCGACGCCGGTGCCGGGATACTCGCGCTGGCTGTGCAGGCGCTGGAACAGCTGGAAGATGCGGTCGAAGAAGCGCGCCTCGATTCCGATACCGTTGTCGGCCACCGCGATGGCCCAACCCGCCGTCTCCCGCCGCGCCGCCAGGACCACCCGCGGCGTGTGCCCCTCGGCCTGCGGCTGGTAGCGCAAGGCGTTGGATACCAGGTTCTGGAACAGCTGCACCATCTGCGCGGCATCGGCGGTGACCGTCGGCAGCGGCGTCTCGCACACCACCTCGGCGCCGCATTCGTGAATGACGCGGGCCAGGTTGTTGCGGACCGTCGCCATCACGCCGTCCAGGTCCACCGGCTCGAAGGGTGCGGCGCGGCTTTGCAGGCGGGAATAGGCCAGCAGGTCGTCGACCACCGCCGACATGCGGTGCGCTCCGGTCTCCAGGTAGTCGAACAGTTCCGCCATGTCGCCCGTCAACTGGCCGGCGGTCGTCAGCCGCCGGCGCAGAAGCTGGGCGTAGCTGGTCACCGTGCGGATGGGCTCGCGCAGGTCGTGGGCGGCGATGTAGGCGTAGCGCTCCAACTCGGCGTTGGAGCGCGTCAGTTCGTCGACGCTGCGGCGCAATTCCTCCTGCGCGCGCACCGTCGGCGTCAGGTCGGTCAGCACCGAGATGGCGGTGGGCGGGGCGTCCGGCTCGACGGGCGGCTGGATGCTCCAGTCCACGCGCACGCGGATGATCGAGCCGTCCTTGCGCGTCATGTCCGCCTCGTACCCGCCGGCGCGGGGGCCTGTGGCGGGGTCGAAGGTGTCGATCATCTGCTGAAGCTCGGCGGCCTTATCGCGGTCGGCCAGCAGGTCGAGCGTCCGACGCCCCACCAGGTCGCCCGGCGCGTAGCCGAACAGGTCGGCGTGCGCCGGGTTCTCCAGCAGGATGACGCCGCGCATGTCGATCTCGCGGATGCCGTGGGGAATGTGGGCCAGAAGGGTCCGCAGCCGCGTCTCGCTCGCCTCGGCGCGCTGGCGGGCCTGGATGATGTCTTCCACATCCTGGGTGACGGCGAAGATGTGCGGCTCGCCGTTGGCCTGAAACAGGCTGCCCGACATGTGGCCGTGGAACACCTCGCCGGAGCGGCGGCGGAAGCGGCAGAGCATGTTGCGCACCCGCCCCTCGCGCTGTAGCGCCCGGACGAAACGCTCCCGCTCGGCGGCGTCGTACCAGATGTCTTGCTCGAAGGCGGTGTGGCCCAGGACCTCGTCGACGGCCCAGCCCGACATCTCGGCGAAGCCCTGGTTGACCTCCAGGTACAGCCCGTCGCGCAGGCGGCTGATGGTGATGGCGCCCGAGCTTGTCGCGAAGGCAAGCGACAGAAGCTCGGCGTTGGCGGCGCCCGGCAGGGACATCGGGAAAGCAACTCCAGCAGGTCACTGGCGAAAAGCTTACGCCAGCCGCCGCCGAACACAAGGGAGTAGAAGTACAGGGCGGCGCTACGCCCAAGGAAGCACACGACTTGTGTGACTCGGTCACAGACCCCGCGACGGGACCGGCGCATGATCGCACCATCACCTGACACCATTGGGGCTGGAGGTTACCAACATGACCAAGAACATGGGCACCATCGACCGCGGCCTGCGCGCCGTCCTCGGCATCGTGCTGATCGCGCTGGCCGCCACCGGCACCGTCGGCTGGTGGGGCTACATCGGCGTCGTGCCGCTGCTGACCGCCTTCGTCGGCATCTGCCCGGCCTACCTGCCGTTCGGCATCAAGACCTGCAAGAGCGGCGGCGCCAAGCACGCCTGATCGCGCTGCTTCGCCGGACAGAAAAAGGCCCGCGCCGGACACTCCGGTGCGGGCCTTTCGCTGTTCAGACTGCCGGGATCACTCGGCGGTCATGGTCACCGGGAAGGGGGTTTCCGCCGTGCGGTCGGGCAGCTGCGGCACCTCGACCTCGGGGAATTCGCCGGTGGTGGCTTCCAGGAACGCGACGATGTCGTCGACCTGGGCGTCGGTCAGTTCCGCACCAAGCTGCGACACGCCCATGATGGCCACCGCCTGGCGCAGATCCCAGACCTGGCCGGAGTGGAAGTAGGGCGCCGTCAGCGCGACGTTGCGCAGCGGCACGGCGCGGAAGACGTATTCGTCCGTCGCCGTCTGGGTCACGGCGAAGCGGCCCTTGTCGTCCGGCGGCAGGACGTCGGCACCCGGCTTCTCGACGACGCCGAACGGATAGTAGTCCTGGCCGCCCAGGTTGACGCCGGCGTGGCACGAGGCGCAGCCCGTGTCGATGAAGGTCTGCAGGCCGCGCTTCTCCTGCTCGGTCAGCGCGTTCGGGTTGCCTTCGATATACTGGTCGAAAGGCGACGCCGGGGTGATGAGCGTGGCCTCGAACGCCTCGATCGCGCGGGCAACGTTGTCGAAGGTGACGGGGTCGTCGATGTTGGGGAAGGCACGCTCGAAGTGCGCCACGTACTCGGGCATGGACTTCAGCGTCTCGACCACCACGTTGGGCTTGTTGTTCATCTCCACGCCCGCCTGGATCGGCCCCTTGGCCTGCTCCTTCAGGTCGGCGGCGCGGCCGTCCCAGAACTGGGCGGCGTTCAGCACGGCGTTGTAGACCGTCGGCGAGTTGCGCGGACCGGCCTGCCAGCCGTGGCCGATGGAGGTCTCCAGGTTGTCGTCGCCGCCCATGGCGAGGTTGTGACAGGTGTTGCACGACAGCACCTGGCTGGCCGACAGGCGCGGATCGTGGAACAGCATGCGGCCCAGGTCGATCTTTTCGCCGGTCACCGCGTTGTCGCGCACGGCGGGAATGGTGCGCGGGATGGGCTCGAACAGGCCGTTGGCCTGCTCCATCAGCGCCTTGTCGTCAATCTCCTGCGCCTGCGCGCCGGTGGTAGCGACCGCAAGAAGCGGCAGCGCCGCGGCGGCGGCGAGCATGGACGTCTTGAACATTCGGGGCCCTCCTGTCTTATGGCCGAACGGCGCCCCTTCGCGCCGGCCCGGCTGGGTCTCGCGAAGGTCGGTGCGGGCGAACCCGCCGCCCCTCACGGCTGGCTCAAGGATAACCACATAAAATTCATGGATGTCCAGTACCCTGGAATTTTTCCAGTGAGAAACCAAGCCTGACGGGAAAACGCTCTCACAGCAAGTTCAGTTGTGCGCCGGGCCGCAGATGACAAGGGATTGGCGCGCCGACCGCGTGGATTGCAGCGGCGACGATGCTCCGATGGCACATGTCGGGATTGCGTTCCATGCATAACAGCGCGATATCGCGATGCGCGCATTCTTCGGCAATACGCGCGACGGAAGCAACGCCGGTGGCCGAGGCCAGGCGTGCGGCCATGATCGCCCGATAGGCTTGCATGTCGCCGGCCTTGGCGGCCTCGCGCCCGGCCTTTGGGTTGCCGAGCGCCTTGTCGTGACGATAGGCGACGCCGCGTGCCGCCAGCGCCTCTTCCAGGCGTCGACGGCAGAACTCGGGCCGGCGGGACCAGGGGTGGTCGCGCACGTCGACCACCAGCGTCACGCCGGCGCGCCCCAGTTCATCCAGAAATGCATCCAGGGAAGCCCCCTCGTAGCCGATTGTGAACAGCCCGGCCACGCGGCGCCCTCCCCTTGCGCCCCTACTCCCCCGCCGGCACGCCGGTGGTGGTGGAGTGCTCGAAGTGCAGGGCCTCGCCGGGGTGGACGTAGCCGAAGGCGGCATGGGCGGCCTGGGCGGCTTCCGCGAAGCCGGTCAGGATCAGCTTCAGCTTGTGCGGATAGCTGGCGATGTCGCCCACCGCGAAAATGCCCTTCTGGTTGGTTTCCGAAGTGGTCTGGTCGATGGCGATGGTGTTCTTCGCCCCCATCTCCAAGCCCCATTCGGCGATGGGCCCCAGGTTGGTGGACAGACCGAAGAAGGGCAACAGCGTGTCGGCCTCAAGCCGGCGCTCATTGCCGTCCAGGTCGCGGACGATGACGGCCGACAGCGTCGTGCCGTCACCCTCCAGCCGGTCGAGCTGGTAGGGCGTCACCAGTTCCACCTCGCCGGCTCCGTCCAGCGCCTTCAGCTTGTCGAAGCTGTCCGGCGCGCAGCGGAACTTGGCCCGCCGGTGAACCACCTTCACGCTCGCCGCCACTTCGGACAGCGAGATCGCCCAGTCCACCGCGCTGTCGCCGCCGCCGGCGATGACGATGTGCCTGTCGCGGAAGCTCTCGCGCCTGCCGACCATATAGAAGACGGACGTGCCCTCGTACTGCTCCAGGCCCTCCATGGGCGGGCGGTTCGGGCCGAAGGCGCCGACGCCGGCGGCGATGATGACCACCGGCGCGTCGATGACGGTGCCCTTGGACGTGGTCGCGCGCCACTTGCCCTCGGCCTCCAGGCGCTCCAGCCCCACGACCTGCTGGCCCAGGTGGAAGACGGGCTTGAAGGGCTCGGCCTGCTCGTGCAGCAGCTCGATCAGCTTGCCGGCGTCGACGCGCGGGAAGCCGGGGACGTCGTAGATGGGCTTTTCCGGGTAGAGCGCGGTGCACTGTCCGCCGATCTCGTCGAGCACGTCCACCACGTGACAGCCGATGCGGACCATGCCGCACTGGAACACGGTGAACAGGCCCACGGGCCCGGCGCCGATCACGATCGCATCGGTCTCGAAGGTCGTCTGCATGAGCGGGATGCCTGAAGCAATTCTGTAAGGGATACGGTCGCGCCCGACAATGGCCGCTGCGGGGCGGAATATCAAGCCCCGGCGGCGCAGGATCGGCCGTTGCACCCCGCCGCGGCCGGGACTAAAACGGGGGACCATGACTGATGACGCCGGCCCCGCCCTGTCCCTGATCTTGCCCGACGAGGCCGCCACCGCGCGCCTGGCCGAAGCGCTGGCCGCCGCGGCGCAGCCCGGCGACGTCATCGCCCTGCGTGGCGACCTGGGTGCCGGCAAGACCGCGCTGGCCCGCGCCTTCGTCCGCGCGCGCCTCCAGGACCTGACGGAAGAGGTGCCGTCACCCACCTTCACCCTGGTGCAGACCTACGAGGACCCGGAGACCGACGCGCTGGTCTGGCACTTCGATCTCTACCGCCTGGACAAGCCGGACGACGCCCTGGAACTGGACCTGGAAGACGCCTTCGCGGACGGCATCTGCCTGATCGAGTGGCCGGACCGCCTGGGCGGCTACCTGCCGCGCGGGCGCCTGGACCTGACGCTGACCATTTCCTCCGAGGCCGGCGGGCGCACCGCCGTGCTTTCCGGCCCGCCGCACCTGCTGGACGCCGCCAAGAATGCCTGACACGCTGCCCCCCGACCGCGCGCCCCTGGTGGCGGAGTTCCTGAACCGCCTGGGACGGGGAGACGCCGCCATCACGCTGCTGGCGGGCGATGCGTCCTTCCGCAAGTACTACCGCGTCGCCACGCCCGCGCACGGGGTGGAGGTGCTGATGGACGCGCCGCCGCCGCAGGAGGATATCCGCCCCTTCGTCCGCATCGCCCGGTTCCTGGAAGGCCACGGCTTTTCGGCCCCGCGCATCCTGGGGGAGGACGCGGAAAACGGCCTGCTGCTGCTGGAAGACCTGGGCGACGACACCTACACCCGCCTTCTGGCCAAGGGCGACCCGGCGGAGGAAGACCTGTATGCGCTCGCCGTCGATGCGCTGGCGGCCCTGCACAAGGTCGCCCCGCCCGCCGACGTGCCGCGCTACGACCTGGACAAGCTGCTGACGGAAGCCTCGCTGCTGACCGACTGGTTCATGCCGGCGGTGGGGCTGGAGCCGGACTTCACCGCCCGCGCCGCCTACCTGGCCGCCTGGCGGGATGCGCTTCAGGGCGCGTTCGCCGCTCCGCAGGACCTGGTGCTGGTGCTGCGCGACTACCACGTGGACAACCTGTTGCTGCTGCCCGAGCGCGAGGGTGCCGCCGCCTGCGGGCTGCTGGACTTCCAGGATGCCGTCATCGGACCGGCCGCCTACGACGTCGTGTCGCTGGTGGAGGACGCCCGGCGCGACATTGATGAAGACATGGCCGGGCGCATGGTGGCGCGCTACCTGTCCGCCTTCCCGCATGTGGACGAGGCCGCCTTCCGCACTGCCTTCACGGTGCTGGGCGCGCAGCGGCACGCCAAGGTGATCGGCATCTTCACCCGCCTGTGCGTGCGCGACGGCAAGCCGCAGTACCTTCGCCACATCCCCCGCGTCTGGGGCCTGCTGCACCGTGCGCTCGACCGCGAACCGGCGCTCGCCCCCGTGCGGGCCTGGCTCGACACCCACCTGCCGCCGGAAAAGAGGATCGCGCCCGCATGTCCGTGACCGTCCCCGCCCCCGCCGTTCCCGCCAAGGCCATGGTTCTCGCGGCGGGGCTCGGCACCCGCATGCGGCCCATCACCAACAGCATTCCCAAATGCCTGGTGAGCGTCGGCGGCCGGACGCTGCTCGACCGTGCGCTGGACCGGGTGGCCGAGGCCGGCGTGCCGACGGCCGTCGTCAACGTTCACCACCTTGCCGACCAGGTCCGGGCGCACCTGGAAAGCCGCAGCGAGCCGGCCATCAGCCTTTCCGACGAAAGCGGCGAATTGCTGGAAACGGGCGGCGGCATCGTCAAGGCGCTGCCGCTGCTGGGCGATGATCCGTTCTTCGTGCTGAACTCCGACTGCATTGTCCTGAACGGCGTGCGGCCGGCCCTTCTGAACCTTGCCGACGCCTGGAATGCAGAGCGCATGGACGCCCTGCTGCTGCTGGCGCGCTCCGTCACCGCCCACGGCTACGACGGGCTCGGCGACTTCTTCATGGACATCGAGGGCCGCATCCGCCGCCGCGAGGAAAACGAGGTCGCGCCCTACATCTACTCCGGCGTCATGCTGGTGCACCCCCGGCTGTTCCAGGATGCGCCGGAGGGCGCCTTCTCGCTGAACGTCCTGTTCAACCGCGCCATCGAGGCCGGGCGCCTGTTCGGCCTCTCCCACGACGGCGAGTGGTACCACGTCGGCACGCCCCAGGCGATCGAGGACACCGAGCGGCAACTGTTGCTGGGGGAAGACAGCACGGCCAGCGATCAGTAAGCTGTTCCCATCATTTCGGTTTTCGGGGGAACCTCGGTGACGTCCGTCCTGACCATCAGCCCGCACCGCCCCTTCCTGGACGTGCTGGCCGCCGGCATCCTGGAGGAGACGGGCGGCGACCCGCTGGCGCTGTCGGAGGGCATCATCCTGCTGCCGACGCGCCGCGCCTGCCGGTCCTTGCGCGAGTCCTTCCTGCGCCGGGCCGAGGGGCGGCCGATGCTGCTGCCGCGCCTCATGGCCTTCGGCGACCTGGACGAGGACGAAACCCTGTTCGCCGGCTTCCAGGGCGACGGGCTGGCCGCCGAACTGGACCTGCCCCCGGCCATCGAGCCCATGCACCGGCTGCTGGCGCTCACCCGCCTCGTCATGGCCATGCCGCTGGCGGGGACGGAGGAAAAGACCCCGCCGGAACAGGCCGCGCGGCTGGCGGTGGAGCTGGGCCGGCTGCTCGATCAGGTGCAGACCGAACAGGTCAGCTTCGACGGCCTGAAGGACCTCGTGCCCGAGGACTACGCCGAGCACTGGCAGATCACCCTGCGCTTCCTGACCATCCTGACGGAAGCCTGGCCCGCTTACCTTCAGGACCAGGGCCGGCTGGACGTGGTGGAGCACCGCAACCGGCTGCTGCAGGCGCAGACCGCCGCCTGGGCCGCCGCGCCGCCGAAAGGCTGGGTGATCGCGGCCGGCTCCACCGGCTCCGTCCCCGCTGCCGCCGGGCTGCTGAAGGCGGTGGCCGAGATGCCGCGCGGACGCGTGGTGCTGCCGGGGCTGGACACGCTGATCGATGACGGCGCCTGGGCGGAGCTGGAGCAGAGCCACCCGCAATACGGCATGAAGGGCCTGCTGGAGACCTTCGGCCTGACCCGCGCCGACGTGCCCGAGTGGTTCCCCGGCATCGGCGCCTCCGCCACCGCACGCTCCGACGGCCGCCCGGCCATTCATGCGGACCGCATGAGATTGATCTCGGAGGCCATGCGCCCCGCCCGCACCACCGATGCCTGGCGCGCCATGCCGCCCCTCGACCCCGCCGCGCTGGAGGGGGTGGAGCGGCTCGACTGCCCGACCCAGCGGGAAGAGGCCACCGCCATCGCGCTCATGATGCGCGACGCATTGGAAAGCCCCGGCCGCACGGTCATGCTGGTCACGCCCGACCGCGACATCGGCCGCCGCGTCGCCGCCGAACTGAAGCGCTGGGGCGTGGAGATGGACGACTCCGCCGGCCAGCCGCTCTCGGGCACGCCGCCGGGGGTGTTCCTGCGGCTGCTGGGCGATGCCGTCGCCGCCGATCTGGCGCCGCTGCCGCTGCTGGCGCTGCTCAAGCATCCGCTGGCCGGCGGCGGCGAGGCGCTGCGCACCTTCCGCGACAAGGTCCGCTGGCTGGAACGCCTCGCCCTGCGCGGCCCGCGGCCCGATCGCGGCATCGCGGGCCTGCAGGACGCACTCCGCCGCCACGCGAAGGAGCAGCGCAACGGCCGCACGAAGGAACAGGCGCTGGCGCTGATCCCCTGGCTGGACCGCGTCGGGGCGATGCTGGAGCCGCTGATGGCGGTGATGGCGCGCGAGGAGGCCACCGTGCCCGACCTCGCCGACGCCCACATGCGCGCGGCCGAGGCGCTGGCCGCCACCGACGAGCACGCCGGCCCGTCCCGCCTGTGGCTCGGCCCCGCCGGCGAGGCGGCGGCGAACCTGGCCGTGGACCTGGCAAACCACGGCGCCATCCTGCCCGCCCTCAGCCCCCGCACCTGGCCGGCGCTGCTGGATGCGCTGATGTCCGGCAAGCAGGTGCGGCCCGACTACAACCTGCACCCGCGCCTGTCCATCCTCGGCCCCATCGAGGCCCGCCTGATCCAGGCCGACCTTGTCATCCTGGCCGGGCTGAACGAGGGCACATGGCCGCAGGACCCCGGCCACGACCCGTGGATGAGCCGCCCCATGCGCGATGCGTTCGGCCTGCCCCGACCAGAGCGGCGCATCGGCCTGTCCTCCCACGATTTCGCCCAGGCCTTCTGCGCGCCGGAGGTGGTCGTCACCCGCGCCGACCGGGTGGAGGGCGCGCCGACGGTGCCCTCGCGCTGGCTGTTGCGCATCGAGACGGTGCTGCGCGCCGGCGGCCTGCACGCCGGCGACGGCCCGAGCCCCTGGCGCATGGCGCCGCTGCACTGGCTCGACTGGGCGGAGACGCTGGACCGCCCCGACGCCATCGCCGCCGCGCCGCGCCCGGCGCCGAAACCGCCGGTCGACGCCCGCCCGCGCCGCCTGTCGGTGACGGAAATCGAGACCTGGATGCGCGACCCCTACGGCATCTACGCCAAGCACGTGCTGCGCCTTCGCGCGCTGGACCCGCTGGACGCCGACCCCGGCGCGGCGGACTACGGGTCGCTGGTACACGACGCCCTGGAGCAGTTCATCCGCGCCCACCCCGACGACCTGCCGGCGGACCCTTACAGCCGCCTCATCGAGATCGGGCAGGAGGTGTTCAAGGAGCATCTGGCCCAGCCCGGAGTCTGGGCCTTCTGGTGGCCGCGCTTCCAACGCATCGCCGCGTGGTTCGTCAAGCAGGAGGCCGCCCGCCGCCCGCGCGTGCAGGAAATGCACGTGGAGGTGTCGGGCCAGACGGAACTGTCCGGCCCCGGCGGGCCGTTCGTCCTGCGCGCCAAGGCGGACCGCATCGACCTTCTGCGCGACGGCTCCCTCGCCATCCTGGACTACAAGACCGGCGCCCCGCCGACCGCCAAGGAGGTCGCCGCCGGCTACGCCCCGCAGCTTCCGCTAGAGGCCGTCATCGCGCAACGCGGCGGCTTTCCCGGCATCGCCGCCGGCAAGGCGGTGTCGGAGCTTCTGTACTGGCGCCTGAAGGGTGGCGACGCGGGCGGCGAGGAACGGGCGGCGCACAAGGACTCCGCCCCCGACCAGCTCGCCGCCGAGGCCCTGGAGGGGCTGGAGGGCCTGATCCGCGTGTTCGACAATCCCGAAACGCCCTACGAGGCGCGCCCGCACCCCGAGCACGCGCCCAAATATTCCGACTACCTGCATCTCGCCCGCGTGAAGGAATGGAGCGCGGGCGGGGAGGACGGCGCATGACCCACCACGACGCCAATCCCCCGGCCTTCAACCCGGAAGTTCCCCAGCGCCGCGCCGCCCGCGCCGACGCCAGCGTGTGGGTGGGCGCCTCCGCCGGCACGGGCAAGACCAAGGTGCTCACCGACCGGGTGCTGACGCTCTTGCTGGCGGGCACGCCGCCGGAAAAGATCCTCTGCCTGACGTTCACCAAGGCGGCGGCGGCGGAAATGTCCAACCGGCTGGCCGACAAGCTGGCGGTGTGGTCGACCATGCCCGACGCGGACCTGTTCAAGACGCTGGAAAAGCTGCTGGGCGAGGCCCCGCGCGACGATCAGGTGGCGCTCGCCCGCCGGCTGTTTGCCCGCGTGCTGGACGTGCCCGGCGGCATGAAGATCCAGACCATCCACAGCTTCTGCCAGGCGCTTCTGCGCCGCTTCCCCCTGGAAGCCGGAATCGCGCCGCACTTCGAGGTCATGGACGACCGCGACGCCGCCGAGGCCATGGCGGAGGCCCGCGACGACGTGCTGTCCCGCGCGCGATCGGGCACCGACCCGGAGCTGGCGGATGCCCTGTCGACGATCACCGCCATGGTGCACGAGGTGAAGTTTCCCGAGTTGCTGGTGGCCCTGTCCTCCCAGCGCGGGCGCATCCGCCGGATGCTCGACGCCCACGGCGGACTGGATGGCGCCGTCGCCGCCATCTGCGGTCTGCTGGAGGTGCCCGTGGGCGCACGGCCGTCGGACCTGCTGGCCGCCGCCTGTGCCGACGCCGCGCTGGACAGCGACGGCCTGCGCCTGTGCTGCACCGCCCTCGCCGGCGGCAGCGCCAAGGATGTGGAGAAGGGCGACGCGGTGGCGGCCTTCCTCAACGCCGCCGAGGGGCCGGCGCGGCTGGCGCTGTTCGATGCCTACAAGGCCGCCTTCCTGACTGCCAAGGACGAGCCGCGCAAGACGCTGGCGACCAAGAAGGTGCTGACGGCCCAGCCTCTGGCCGGCGACATTCTGCTGAAGGAGGCCGAGCGCCTGTGCGCCCTGTGCGCGCAGCTGAAGTCCGCCACCGTCGCCGCCGCCACCACCGCCCTTCTGCGCATCGCCGACGGTGTCCTCGGCAGGTACGAGGGCTGGAAGCGGGCGCGGGCGCGCATGGACTACGACGACCTGATCCAGACCGCCCGCCGCCTGCTGGAGACCGACGGACAGGCCGCCTGGGTGCTGTTCAAGCTGGACGCCGGCCTCGACCACCTTCTGATCGACGAGGCGCAGGACACCAACCCCGACCAGTGGGCCGTCGTGCGCGGCATCACCAAGGAGTTCTTCGCCGGGGCCGGCGCGCGGGACGAAACGACGCGCACCGTCTTCGCGGTCGGCGATCGCAAGCAGTCCATCTACAGCTTCCAGGGTGCCGACCCCGACGCCTTCGAGGCCATGCGCGGCCTGTTCGCCGACCATGTGCCGGCCTCCGGCGCCACCTGGGACGAAGTGCCGCTGGAGTTCTCCTTCCGCTCCACGCCGGCGGTGCTGGAGGCGGTCGACGCGGTGTTCAGCACCACGGGCTCGGCGGCGCAGGATGGTGTCGTGCTGCCCGGCGAGAACGTCCGCCACATCCCCTTCCGCCGGGGCCAGGCGGGGCTGGTGGAGGTGTGGCCGCCGGTCGTGCCCGCCGCCGCCGAGGAACCGGACCCCTGGAAGCCGCCCATCGAGCGCCTGCGCGCCGACTCCGCGCAGACCCGCCTCGCCCGGCTGGTGGCGAAGCGCATCCACCGCATGGTGACGGACAAGGAGCGGCTGGAGAGCGCCAACCGCCCCATCCGCCCCGGCGACATCATGGTGCTGGTGCGCCGGCGCGGGCCGTTCGTCGAAGACCTCGTCCGTGCGCTGAAGGAACTGGACGTGGAGGTGGCCGGCGTCGACCGCATGGTGCTGACCGAGCAGATGGCCGTCATGGACCTGATGGCGCTGGGCCAGTTCCTGCTGCTGCCGGAAGACGACCTGACGCTCGCCTGCGTGCTGAAAAGCCCGCTCATCGGGTTGAACGAGGACCAACTGTTCGACCTGGCCCACAACCGTGGCCCCTTGAGCCTGTGGGACGCCCTTGCCAAGCGCCAGGGCCGGGCGGATGCGTTCGGCGAGGCCTATGCGGTGCTGTCGGACCTGCTGGGCCGGGCCGACTTCCTGCGCCCGCATGAGCTGTACGCGCATGTGCTGTCCGGGCCGCTCCAGGGCCGCCGCCGGCTGCTGTCGCGCCTGGGATGGGAGGCCGAGGACCCCATCGACGAGTTCCTGTCCATGACGCTCGCCTACGAGCGCGGCCATGCCCCCAGCCTGCAAGGCTTCCTGCACTGGTTCGAGACCGGGGCCACCGAGATCAAGCGCGACCTGGAAAGCGGCGACCGCGATGCCGTGCGGGTGATGACCGTCCACGGCTCCAAGGGCTTGCAGGCGCCGGTGGTCTTCCTGCCCGACACCATGCAGGTGCCCACCGCGGGCCCGACGCTGCTGTGGCACGGAACAGACGATGCCGACCGGCTCATGCTCTGGCCGCCGGGCGCCGACCACACCGACGCCGTCTGCCAGGAGTTGAAGGACGCCGCCAAGGCCGCGCGCGAGCGGGAATACCGCCGCCTCCTCTACGTCGCCATGACGCGGGCCGAGGACCGGCTGATCGTCTGCGGCTGGGAAACCCGCAAGAGCCGCCCCGACGGCTGCTGGTACGACCTGATCCGCAGCGCCCTGGACCCGCTGGCCGCCACCGCCGACGACCCGTTCCTGGCCGCCGAAGGCGAGACCGAGGGGGCCGAGGTGCTGCGCCTGACCTCCGACCAGACCGCCGAGCCCGACCGCGCCCGCGAGGCCCGCGCGGAAACCGACCACCGCCGCGCCCCGCCGGACTGGCTGCGCCGGGCGCCCGACGCCGAGCCCCGGCCGCCGCGCCCGCTCACCCCCTCTGCCCCGACCGTGGAGGACCCGCCGGTGCGCTCGCCGGTCGGGCAGGACGCGACGGCGGAGCGCGTGCGCTTCCAGCGCGGCCGCCTGATCCACCGCCTGCTGCAAAGCCTGCCGGACATCCCCGACGGGGCGGCGCGGGCCGAGGCGGCGCGGCGCTACCTGGCGCGGCCCGCATGGCAGCTTCCCACTGCGGAGCAGGAGCAGATCGCCGCCGAGACGCTGGCCGTCATCGCCGAACCCGCCTTCGCCGCCCTGTTCGGACCGGGCAGCCGGGCGGAGGTGCCGGTGGTCGGGCTGGTGGGCCGGCATGTGGTCTCGGGCCAGGTGGACCGGCTGGTGGTAACGGACGACGAGGTGCTGGTGGTCGACTACAAGACCAACCGTCCGCCGCCGGAAAAGGTCGACGACGTCTCGGAAGGTTACCTGCGGCAGATGGCCGCCTACCGCGGCGCGTTAGCGGACCTGTACCCGGGCCGCCCCGTGCGCTGTGCTCTGTTGTGGACGGATGGACCGCGCCTCATGGAGTTGCCACCCGGCCGCCTGGATGACCTGATCGAGGACATGGCGAGATGACCCGCCGCGCCACCGCTTCCGCCTCTCCCTCGGCCGTCCGGCCGGAGCCGCTGATCCAGGTCCGCGATGCCGAGCCCTTCGACGAACCGGGATGGCGGGCGTTGTGGCGCGACTACGTGCGGTTCTACGAGGCCGACGTGCCCGAGCGCATCACCGCCCACACCTGGGCGCGCATTCTGGACCCCGCCTCTCCGGTGGACTGCCTTGTGGCGGTCGCGCCGGGCGGGGAGCGGGTGGTGGGCTTCGCCGTCACCATCCTGCACGAGGGCACCTGGACGGATCGGCCGGTGTGCTACCTTGAAGACCTCTATGTCGTCCCCGACATGCGGGGAAAGGGCGTCGGCCGCCGCCTGATCGAGACGCTGGCCTGCCGCGGGCGGTCGCGGGGCTGGCACAGGCTGTACTGGCAGACGCACCACGACAACACCGAGGCCCGGGCGCTGTACGACCAGTTGGCACGCCTGACGCGCTTCGTTCGTTACGACCTTGATCTTTAGAGTTCGGACCGGCCGCTATCGCCCCCGGGTTGACGCGGGTGTGGCGGCTTTCTAGAGTCCATGCGAGAATTGAGCGGTTCACGGTCCGCTTCACGGATTGCGAAAGGAACGGTTTACATGAAGCAAGTCACCGACGATTCGTTCGACGCCGACGTCCTGCAGTCGACGACTCCCGTCCTTGTCGACTTCTGGGCGGAATGGTGCGGTCCGTGTCGCCAGATCGCCCCGGCGCTGGAGGAAATCTCCACCGAGATGGCGGACCGCCTGACCGTCGCCAAGGTCAACATCGACAACAACCCCATGACTCCCAGCAAGTACGGCGTGCGCGGCATTCCCACGCTGATGCTGTTCAAGGACGGACAGGTCGCCGCCACCAAGATCGGCGCCCTGCCCAAGAGCAAGCTGGTGGAATGGGTGGAGCAGTCGCTCTAACCCACTCAGGCCAAAGGCGGAAATTCCTCCGCCGGGCTATATCTTAAGGCAGCCCGTCGCCCCCGCGCGACGGGCTTTCTTTTGCTCACGGAACGGAATAAGATCGCTCACACCGTTGTCACAGAACATCTGTTTCCCTGGGAAAAGGCACCAGTCACGGCGAGTCACAGCCGCTTGTGCGCAGTGCTCCCAACGCAACCGACCGCAGTAATCGGCGTTCGGCTAGCGTCGGGACCGTCGGGTCGAATGGCTCGCGTGGCTCGGTATCTTGCACTGTTCTGTAATCACGTCGACAACGGACATGACCACATACATCCCGCGTCTTCTCGGCGGCATCAGCCGCCGTGCCCTTCTGTCTGGCCTGGCCGCGACCGCCCTGGCGCCGTCGGCGCTTGCCGCCGCGACCCCCGCCCCGCGCATGGACGCCGCCGCGGCGCCGTCCGCCAAGGTGACGCCGCCCGCGCCGCCGGCCGGTCCGTTCTCCTATGACTGGCTGGTGGGCGAGGCCCGGCGCCTGGCCGCCGCGGCCCACCAGCCCCACGACGGCGACATCCCCGACGTGCTGGCGGACCTTGGGTACGACCAGCACCGCGACATCCGCTACCGCCCCGACCGGGCCCTGTGGCGCGGCGCCAGCCCCTACGAGGTGCAGTTCTTCCACCTGGGGTCCTATTTCGACCGGCCGGTGCACGTCTACGACGTGACCGCGGGCACGGCGGAGCCGGTGGCCTACGACTCGGGCGCGTTCGACCTGGGCCGCAACCGCTTCGACAAGCCCCTGCCCGAGGGCCTGGGCTTTGCCGGCCTGCGGGTGCACTACCCGCTCAACGATCCCGAGGTGCTCGACGAGCTGCTGACCTTCCTCGGCGCCAGCTATTTCCGGGCGCTGGGCCGCGGCAACCGATACGGCCTGTCGGCGCGCGGCGTGGCGATCGACACCGCCCTGCCCGAGGGCGAGGAATTCCCCGCCTTCACGCGCTTCTACGTCGCCCGCCCGACCGAGCGCGGCAAGCCCCTGATGATCCACGCGCTGCTGGACGGGCCGAGCCTCACCGGCGCCTTCCGCTTCGAGGTGCGACCGGGCACGGCGACCACCATGGAGGTCACCGCCCGCCTGTTCCTGCGCGAGGACATCAAGCGCCTGGGCCTGGCGCCCCTGACCAGCATGTTCGAGCACGGCCCGGGCGACCCCAAGGATGGCACCGACTACCGTCCGCGCGTGCACGACAGCCAGGGGCTGCTCATGCACACCGGCAGCGGGGAATGGGTCTGGCGCCCCCTGCGCAACCCCAGCACGCTGGCGCTGTCGGCCTTCCAGGACGGGACGCCCAAGGGCTTCGGCCTGATGCAGCGCGTGCGCCGATTCGACGACTACGAGGACCTGGAGGCGCGCTACGACCTGCGTCCGTCGCTGTGGGTGGAGCCCAAGGGGGACTGGGGCAAGGGCGCCGTGACGCTCATCGAGATTCCCACGCCCGACGAGACGCACGACAACATCGTCGCCTTCTGGACGCCGGAGAAACCCGCCAGGGCCGGCGAGGAAGTCACGCTGCGCTACGTCCTGCACTGGGGGCTGGAGGGGCCCAACCCGCCACTGGCCACCGTGCGCGAGACCCGCGTCGGCGCCGGCGGCGTGCCGGGCCAGCGGGGCGAAGCCGACAGCCGAAAGATCGTGCTGGATTTCGTCGACGGTCCGCTCGCCGAACTTCCGCCAGAATCTCAGGTGACTGTGGTGCTCGAGGCATCGGGGGTGGAAACCACCCGGCCCGTCATCCAGCACAATCCGGTGACCGGGGGACGCCGCGTGTTCTTCGATCTTCCCGCCGCCGGCGACAGGCCGGCGGAACTGCGCTGCCGGCTGACCGACGCCGACGGCACGGTCCTTAGCGAAACATGGAGTTTCCAATGGTCCCGGCTCTGACATCGGCTCCCGGTGAGCCGCATCCGCACGAACAGGTGGATCGGTTCTGGCGCGGCATTGCCGAAGGCACCGCCGCCTACCTGCGCACCGGCCACGCGCTGTCGGCCCTGGAGGCCGGCAGCCGCGCCGCCGCCGCCGTCACCGCCATCCGCGCGGGCTGCGGCGGCCTGCCCGACCGCGAGCACGCCATGGCCGAAGCGCTGGAACTGGCCCTCGACGACCTGACGGGGCCGGAAGCGCCGCTGTCGACAGGAGCGGGACCGCGCCACCGGCCGCGCCCGCCCGCCCTGCCTGCCCGCGGACTCACCATGGAAAAGCAGCCGCTGCGCCCGGTCATCCTGGCGCCCTCGCCGCGCGACCAGGCGATGCGGCTGTGGAGCATGGTCGCCGTCACGCTGCTGGTCCCCGGGCTGGCGGCGGCGCTTGCGCTCATCTGACCGTCGCGCACCTCGGAACAAGGCGCACACGCCATGACCCGCCGCACTATTCTCGTGCTGGGCATCCTGGGTACGGCCGCCGCGCTGGTGGCGGCCTACGCCCGCATCCTCTACGTCGACGGCCTGAGCTGGCTGGACCTGGCCCTGATCGCCGTGTTCATCCCGCTGGCGTTGTGGCTGGCGCAGTCCTTCTGGACCCTGGCCGCCGGCTTCGGCGTGCTCTGGTGGCGCGGCCCGGCGCCCGCCGAGCCGCCGCTGCCGCGCCCCGAGCCCAGGGGTCCGACGGCCGTTCTGGTGCCCGTCTACAACGAGGACGTGACCCGCGTCTTCGCCGGGATCGAGGCCATGCGCCGCGACCTGGCCGCCAAGGACCTGGGGCACCTGTTTCACATCCATGTGCTGTCGGACAGCACCCGCCCCGGCGCCTGGCTGGCCGAGGTCGACGCCTGGCGCCGCCTGTGCGACGAGGGCGACGCCGCGGGAACCGGCCTGCCGCCCGTCTACTACCGCCGCCGGCTGCAGAACCGCGAGCGCAAGTCGGGCAACATCGCCGACTTCATCGGCCGCCACGGGGCCCTCTACGACTACATGATCGTCCTGGACGCCGACAGCATCCTGACGGCCTCCAGCATGGCGCGCCTGCTGGACCGCATGGAGGCCGACCCCGACGCCGGGCTGATCCAGGCGCCGCCGCGCCTGACCAAGGGCGAGACCCTGTTCGCCCGCGTGCTGCAGTTCGCCGGCGCCGTCTACGGGCCGCTGTCGGCCAGCGGCATCGCCTTCTGGGCCGCCGGTGAAGGCAACTACTGGGGCCACAACGCCATCATCCGCGTGCGCGCCTTTTCGGACTGCTGCGGCCTGCCGGAACTTCCCGGCAAGGCGCCGCTGGGCGGCGAGATCCTCAGCCACGACTTCGTCGAGGCGGCGCTGCTGCGGCGCGGCGGCTGGCGGGTGCTGATCGCCGACGACATCACCGACACCTACGAGGAACCGCCCCCGACGGTGGGCGACTTCGCCACCCGCGACCGCCGCTGGTGCCAGGGGAACCTGCAGCACGGCCGCCTGCTGGCCGCCCGCGGCCTGCACTGGGTCAGCCGCCTGCACTTCAGCATCGGGCTCATGTCCTATGTCTCGTCGGCGCTGTGGCTGGTGTTCCTGGTGCTGTCGGCGTTGCAGGCCTTCACGCTCACGCGCACCCCGGTGCGCTACTTCGCGGAAGGCAAGCCCTTTCCCCAGTGGCCGCTGGACGTCCAGGGCGCGGCGCTGACGCTGCTGGCGGTGGCGCTGGGGCTGCTGCTGGTGCCCAAGCTGTTCGGCCTGGCGCTGGCCCTGCGCGACCGGAACCTTCGCCGCGCCCAGGGCGGCGCGCTGCGGCTGACGGCCGGGGTGCTGATCGAGACGGTCTACACGGCCCTGCTCGCGCCCATCATGATGCTGCTGCACGCGCTGGCGGTGTTTTCCACCATGCTCGGCAAGGCCGTCACATGGTCGCCGCAGAACCGCAAGGCCGCCCACGGCGCCTTCGCCGAGGCGCTGGAGCGCTGGCTGCCGTTCACCGCCGTCGGTCTGCTGGCCACGGTCGGCGCTTATGTCGCCTCGCCGTCGCTGGCGCTGTGGCTGGCGCCGGTGGAAGCGGGGCTGGTTCTGGCGCCGCTGGTGGTGTGGATCGGCGACAGCGTCAACGCCGGCCAGGCGCTGAAGCGCTGGGGCCTGCTGCTGACGCCGGAGGAAACGCGGCCGCCGGCGGTGCTGACCGAACTGGACGCGGTGATGGAAGAGACCACCGCCGCCCGTCCCGCACCCGAGGACCTGCTCGCCCGGACGGTCCTGGAACCCGACCGCCTGCGCGACCACCTCGCCCTTTTGCCGCTCGCCGGCCAGGAGAGCCGGGCGACGCCGCAGGAGGCCGCGCTCGCCGCCCGCAAGCTGCGCTTCCTCGGCCCCAAGGCGCTGACGGACAAGGAGGTGCTGGCCGTGCTGGAAAGCGAGACGGAGATGGAGGCGGCCCACGTCGCCTGCTGGACCCGGTGGCTTGCCGGCGACTGGCCCGACGCACCGCCCCTGCCCGAGGGCGTGATTTCGACGATGCCGCCGAGGGCCGTGGCGGAGTGACAGGATGCGAGGGGACCGACGCGGTCCCCTCGCGCTCCCCGCGATCCGTCAGCTTGCCGTGGCCGTCTCGGCGAGCTTACGGCGGAAGGCTCTGTCCCGCTTGAGGTGCCATTCGCGGCTCATGGCCTGGGGGCGGGTCTGGAATTCCTCCACATGCACAACACGCCACCGCCGGCCCTTGGTGAACTTGGCCCCGGTGCCGCCGTTGTGCGCGGCCAGCCGCGCGTCGACATCCGTCGTCCAGCCCACATAGGTGCGCGGGCGGGTGCCGGGTGGGGTCTCTTCGAGGAGGACGTAGACGTAGGTGGCGGAGGGCATGGGGAGGATTGAGCGAGATCCGAAAATGAGGCGTCATGTATGCCTCGATCCGCACGCGGGATAAAGGAGGGACCGTCATGGTGGAGCCGTACGCCGCAGACGATGCGCGGAAGAATGACTCGAAGCCGGGCCCGTGGGATGACTTCTTCGACGCCCCACGCTGTCCCGACTTTCCCGATCGCGAACAGCCGCCGCCAGAGAAGCGGGAGCCCTTGTGAGAGCCCTGGCCGGCAAGCGGCCGGGCAGCGGACACCGGAGGTATCGCAAGGGCGGCTGGCGGAACGTGTGGGTCCCTGCTTTCGCAGGGACGACGTTTTTTAAATTCTTGTTTTAGAATACGAAATTATCCGTCATTCCTGCGAAAGCAGGAATCCACCGCCGGCACCGATTACCCTACCGCGCGCCCTCGGGGGGGGGGACATTCGGTTTCGTCCGCCCCCACGCCAGCCAGACCGTCAGCGCGTTTACTCGTAACTCCGCTCGTCGCTGATGACCTTGCCGTCGTTGGGCAGGCTGGCGGGATCGACAAGCTCCACCGCGCCCTTCAGCTTCAACACCTCGCGCACCGTTTCGGCGACCTTGTCGGCGAAGGCCGGTTCCGTGGTGCTGCTTTCGGCCTTCAGCGTCATCTGGTCGACGTTGTCGGCGCTGGTGACCACGAGGCGGGCCTTGGTGATCTCGGGGTGGCGCTTGACGACGTCGGCCACCTGCTCGGGGTGGACGAACATGCCCTTGACCTTGGTGGTCTGGTCGGCGCGGCCCATCCAGCCCTTGATGCGCATGTTGGTGCGCCCGCAGGGCGAAACGCCCGGCAGCACCGCGCTCATGTCGCCGGTGGCGAAGCGGATGAGGGGGTATTCGCGGGTGAACACCGTCACCACCACCTCGCCGACCTCACCCTCGGGCACCGGGTCGCCGGTGCCGGGGCGGACGATCTCCACGATCGCGTCCTCGGAGCAGATCATGCCCTCCAGCGCCTCGGACTCATAGGCGATGACGCCCAGGTCGGCGGTGGCGTAGCACTGGTAGGTGGTCACGCCCAGCTCGTCCTGAATCTGCTTGCGCAGCGACGGCGGCAGGGCCTCGCCCGAGACCAGCGCCTTCTTCATGCTGGACGTCTCCAGCCCCAGCTCGCGCGCCTTCTCCAGGATGATGCGCAGGAAGGACGGCGTGCCGGTGTAGCCATTGGGTTTCATGGCCGCGACCGCCTGGGCCTGAAGCTCCGTCTGGCCGACGCCGGCGGGGAAGACCCGGCAGCCCAGCGCACGCGCGCCGTTGTCGAGAATCCAGCCGCCCGGCGTGAAGTGGTAGCTGAAGGTGTTGTGCACCAGATCGCCGTCGCGGAAGCCGGCGGCGAACAGGGCGCGGGCGGCGCGGAAGTAGTCGGCGCCGACGCCCTCGACCTCGTGGATGGGGCCGGGGCTCTGGAAGACGCGGCCGACGGGCATGCTCTCGGCCACGAGACCGCCGAAGGGCGGGTTTTTCTTCTGCAGCTCGATCAGGTCGTGCTTGCGGGTCACCGGCAATTTGGCGAGCGCCGCCCGGTCGGTCACAGAGGCCGGGTCCACGTCCTTGAGCAGGTCCGCGAAGTACGGCGCATTGGCCTTGGCGTGCGCGATGGTGTCGCGCAGGGCCGCCATGAGGTCGCGCTCGCGCACCTCCGGCTCGCGGGTCTCCAGGGCGTCGAAATGCTCGGACATGGGACGGCTCCCCTAACGGTCTGATTCGTCTGCGGAAAAGACTACTCAAGAAACAGGGCCGCGCAACAGTCACGCGGCCCTGCAAAAACGGACTGACGGCTTACAGCCAGCGCTTGCGGCGGCGGTAGTGCTTGACGTCGCGGAAGCTCTTGCGGTCGCCGCCGGCGATGCCGAGGTAGAACTCCTGCACGTCGTCGTTCTCGCGCAGCTTCGCGGCGTCGCCTTCCATCACCACGCGGCCGTTCTCCAGGATGTAGCCGAACTTGGCGTAGCGCAGCGCCACGTTGGTGTTCTGCTCGGCCAGGATGAACGACACGTTTTCCTGTTCGTTCAGCTGCCGGACGATCTCGAAGATCTCCTCGACCAGCTGCGGCGCCAGACCCATGGACGGCTCGTCCAGCAGGATGACCTTGGGGCGCGCCAGCATGGCGCGGCCGATGGCGACCATCTGCTGCTCGCCGCCCGAGGTGTAGCCGGCCTGGCTGCCGCGGCGCTCCTTCAGGCGCGGAAAGTAGTGGTAGACGCGCTCCAGGTCTTCCTTGATCTTGGCGCTGCCGTCGCGGCGGGTGTAGGCGCCGGTCAGCAGGTTTTCCTCGACGGTCAGGTGCTCGAAGCAGTGGCGGCCTTCCATGACCTGGATGACGCCGCGCTTGACGAGATCCGACGGCGTCATGCTGTCGACCTGCTCGCCCATGTATTCGATGCTGCCCTTGGTCACCTCGCCGCGCTCGGCGCGCAGCAGGTTGGAGATGGCCTTGAGCGTGGTCGTCTTGCCGGCGCCGTTGGCGCCCAGGAGGGCGGTGATGCCGCCTTCATGCAACTGGAGCGACACGCCCTTCAGCACCAGGATGACGTGGTCGTAGATGACCTCGATGTTGTTGACGGAGAGGATCGGCGTCGCGGCCTGCGCCTCCGGCGCCTCGCCCACGACCTTGACGGCGGGTTCGCTCACGGCATGACCTCGTGGCTATAGGGAACTGGGTCCTTCGGGGGAATGGAGGCCGGCGCGGCGGCCGGCCTCCGTCCCGGGGTATGCGGCCTTACGACTCCTTGGAGCAGTCGCGCGGCTCGATGCCCTTTTCCGCGGCGTAGTCCGCGGCGGACTTTTCGTACATGTCGCGCAGGTACTCGTCGCGGGCCGGCGAAATCCAGTCGGAGACCGGCTTCCAGTTCTCGCCGTCCCACTGCTGGATGATGACCGAGCCGCCGCCCTCGTGGTCGGCGCAGGACAGCTTCACCGGGTCCAGCAGGCCGGTCAGGCCCAGCTCTTCCAGGCGGGCTTCATCGAGGTTGATGTTCTCGATGCCCCAGCGGATCTGCTCGCCGGTCAGCGGCTTCTGGCCGTACTTCTCCTGCGCCTTGGCGATGCCCTCGGCGGTGAAGACGGCGGAGATCAGGCCGCGGTTGTAGAGGATGTCACCGACTTCCTCGTCCGGACCCGCGTTCAGGTCCTTCTCGACCAGGTGCTTCTTGACGTCGTCCAGGACCTTGAAGTCCTCGCCGGCGCCGTGGAACTGGGCCGACAGGTAACCCTTGGAGACACCGCCGGCGGCCTTGACGTCCACCTCGGACCCGGCCCACCAGTTGCCGATGAAGCGGTCCATGGGGTAGCCCACGGCGGCGGCTTCCTTGATGGCGGTCGAGTTCATGACGCCCCAGCCCCACATGATGGTCCAGTCCGGGCGGATCTGGCGGCCGATCTTCAGCCAGGTGGCCTTCTGCTCAAGACCCGGGTGGGCCACCGGGAACAGCTCCAGCTTGAAGCCGTGCTTTTCCGCCAGGTACTCCAGGGTGTTGATCGGCTCCTTGCCGTAGGCGCTGTCGTGGTAGACCAGGGCGATGGTCTTGCCGTCCAGGCTGCCTTCTTCCTGCTGGTCGATGTACTGCACGATGGCGTCGGCACCGGCCCAGTAGGTCACGGGCAGGGTGAAGACCCAGGGGAACACCGTGCCGTCGGAGGCGTCGGCGCGGCCCAGGCCCGAGGTGATCATCGGGATCTCGTCAGCCTTGACGCGGTCGATGAGGGCGTAGGTGATGCCCGTCGACAGCGGCTGGAAGACCGAGGCGCCCGTCGGGCCCTGGTTCTTCATCTTTTCATAGCACTCCACGCCCTTGTCGTTGCTGTAGGCCGTGTCGCACTCTTCGTAGATGATGGGCACGCCGCCGATGCCGCCGTCGCGCTCGTTCAGCAGCTTGAAGTAGTCGGCGTAGCCGTTCGCCCAGGGAATGCCGCCCGGAGCATAGGGGCCGGAGCGGTAGACGGTGCCCGGCACGTACTGGCCGGCGTCCTGCGCCTTGGCCTGCTCGGCGAGAAGGGTGCCCGAAACGCCGACGGCCAGGGCGATGGCGGCGGCGGAAATCTTCATGTTGAAGGTCATGTCCAGAAGTCCTCCCTTGGACCTTTCCGAGTGTTTCTTTTGTGTTGCGGCTGCCCGGTTCGCGGACGGGCCGGAGCCCGGGCTCTTCGCGGGGGTGCGGCTTCTGACGGCGCTTGATCCCCGCGAAGGAATGGGTGCGGCGTGCCCGTCAGTGCGGGAAGGGCCACAGGCGCAGCTTTTCCTTCAGGATCTGCCACAGACGGGCCAGCCCGTGCGGCTCCACGATCAGGAAGAAGATGATCAGCGCGCCGAAGATCATGTACTCAACGTGCGAGATCACGTCGACCGGAATGTTCAGGCCCAGCAGGTGCGGCGCGTTGGTCAGCAGGATCGGAAGGGCGATGATGAACCCGGCCCCCAGGAACGACCCCAGGATGGACCCCAGGCCGCCGATGATGATCATGAACAGCACCTGGAAGGAGCGGTTGATGTCGAACGCCAGCGGTTCCACCGACCCGGTGTAGAGGAACGCCCACATGGCGCCGGCGACGCCGCAGTAGAAGGAGCTGATGGCAAAGGCCGACAGCTTGGTCTGCAGCGGCTTGATGCCGATGATCTCGGCCGCGATGTCCATGTCGCGGATGGCCATCCAGCGCCGGCCGATGGAGCTGCGCACCAGGTTCTTGGCCGCCAGCGCCAGGATCGCCACCAGGGTCAGGGCGAACAGGTACTTGGCCGTCACCGAGGCCTCGGGGCCCGTCACGTAGATGTCGGTGAACAGGATGGTGCGCGGCGGGGCCGAGATGACGCCCGAGGTCGAGTAGTTGGTGAACCAGCCCACCTTGTTGAACAGCCACAGCAGGAAGAACTGCGCGGCCAGCGTCGCCACGGCAAGGTAGAAGCCCTTGATTCGCAGGGACGGGATGCCGAACAGGATGCCGACGAAGGCCGCCACCACGCCCGACAAAAGGAACACGGCCTCGATCGGCATGCCGGGGAACATGGTCGACAGCTTGTAGGCGGCAAACGCGCCGGTGGCCATGAAGCCGCCCGTACCCAGCGAGAGCTGGCCGGCGTAGCCCGTCAGAAGGTTGAGGCCGATGGCCGCCATGCTCATGACCAGGAACGGCATGAGGATGGTCGCCAGGAAATACTCGCTCGACAACACCGGAATGGCGATGAAGGCGATTGCCAGGAACCCGAGGACCACGATGCGGTCCTGCGCGATGGGGAAGATGGCCCAGTCCTTGGCGTAACTGGTCTTGAACTGTCCTGCCTCGCGGTAAAGCATCTTTCTCTATCTCCCCGGGCTCACACGCGTTCGATGATCTTTTCGCCGAACAGGCCCTGGGGCCGGAACAGCAGGAAGACGAGCGCCAGCATGTAGGCGAACCAGTCCTCGATGGCGCCGCCGAACGCGCCGCCCCAGAACACTTCGGCCACCTTTTCGCCGACGCCGATGATCAGGCCGCCGACAATGGCGCCCGGGATGGAAGTGAAACCGCCGAGGATCAGCACCGGCAGGGCCTTCAGGGCGACCAGGGCAAGGCTGAACTGCACGCCCAGCTTCGCGCCCCACATGGCGCCGGCGACCAGGCCGACCAGGCCGGCGACGGTCCACACGATGGCCCAGATGGTCTTCAGCGGAATGCCCACCGACAGCGCGGCCTGGTGATCGTCGGCCACGGCGCGGAGCGCACGGCCGATGCGGGTCTTCTGGAAGAAGATCGCCAGCACCAGCACCAGGCCACCGGCCACGGCGGCGGCGAACAGGTCGAACTGGTTGATGAAGATGCCGCCGACATCGATGGGCGTCTGCGGAATGCCCAGGTCCAGCACCTTGACGTCCGAGCCCCAGAGGGTCTGCCCGAAGCCGTCCAGGAAGTAGGTGATGCCGATGGTCGCCATGAACAGAATGATGGCCGGCTGGTTGACCAGCGATCGCAGCACCACCCGTTCGATGGCGATGGCAACGCCCGCCATGACGATGCCCGCCAGGATGAAGGCGAAGATGGGATGCACGCCCATCTCGATGAACCCGGCGAAGGACAGGGCGGCGAACAGCACCATGGCGCCCTGGGCGAAGTTGAACACGCCCGAGGCCTTGAAGATCAGCACGAAGCCGAGCGCCACCAGCGAGTACATGACACCCGAGAGCAGGCCGCCGATCACGACCTCGATGAAGAACAGCGGATAATCGGCGATCTGCACGAAGGGATCGACGAAGAAGGCGTTGAGGAAGCTCATCGGTCGGCCCTCTCGGTCAGCATGTCACGGATGGGGGCGGAAACGGGGCGCGCAGGGCGCGGGAACAGGGAATCACGCGGCGTCGTCATGGGAGACCCCCAGGTACGCGTCGATGACCTCCTGGTTGGCGCGCACGGCGTCCGGCGTGTCCTCCGCCAGCTTGCGGCCGTAGTCCAGCACCACCACGCGGTCGGAAATGTCCATGACCACGCCCATGTCATGCTCGATGAGCACAATGGTGGTGCCGAATTCGTCGTTCACGTCCAGGATGAAGCGGCACATGTCCTCCTTCTCCTCGACGTTCATGCCCGCCATGGGCTCGTCGAGCAGCAGGAGTTCCGGCTGGGCGGCCAGGGCCCGGCCCAGCTCGACCCGCTTCTGCAGGCCGTAGGGCAGGCGGCCGACCGGCGTCTTGCGGATGCTCTCGATCTCCAGGAAATCGACGATGCGCTCGACGAAGGCGCGGTGGTCCAGCTCCTCCTTCTGGCCCAGCCCCCAGTACAGGGCCTGGCTGATGAAGTTCGACTTCATCAGGGTGTTGCGGCCGGTCATGATGTTGTCCAGCGCGCTCATGCCCTTGAACAGGGCGATGTTCTGGAAGGTCCGCGCGATGCCCTGGCGGGCGGCGGCGTGCGGCTTCATGCGCGACCGGGCCTGGCCCTTGTAGGTGATCGTGCCTTCCTGCGGGTGGTAGAACCCGTTGATCACGTTGAGCATGGAGCTCTTGCCGGCGCCGTTGGGGCCGATGATCGACAGGATCTCGTGCTCGCGGACCGTGAAGCTGATGTCGGTCAGCGCGCGGACGCCGCCGAAGGACAACGAGATGTTGTCAACCTTCAGCACCGTGTCGCCGATACGCCGGCCGGTGTCCTGATCCGTGGCGGACATGCAGTTCCTCCCTGGAATGTCCTCGCGGGATGGCCGCTCTTGCGGCGGCCTTGTCCCGAATTCAAAAGTCGTGGAGCGCGGTGTCGTCGCGCGCCGGCGCGTGGCCTCAGGCCGTCTTGCGCAGACCCGTGTCGGCCGGCTGCATGGCTTCAAAGCCCGAAACGTCGCGGATCTGCAGGTCCGCCTTCAGCGTGCCCTTGCGGCCGTCCTCGAAGGTGACCTCGGTTTCCGCGCGGACCTCCTTGACCCCGCTGTAGAGCGCCTCGATCTCGTTGCCGTAGCGCTCGGCGATGAACCGGCGGCGCACCTTGCGGGTGCGGGTCAGTTCGCCGTCGTCGGCGTCCAGTTCCTTGTGCAGGTTCAGGAACCGGCGGATCTGGCAGTGCGACATCATCGGGTCGGTCTTCAGGCTTTCGTTGACCTTCTGCACGCACTCCTCGATCAGGTCATAGACCTCGGGGCGCGCGGCCAGGTCCTGGAAGCCCGAGTACGGCAGGCCCTTGCGCTCGGCCCAGTTGCCCACGGCTTCCAGGTCGATGTTGATGAAGGCCGTGACGTAATCGCGCTCGTGGCCGAAGGCGACGGCTTCCTTGATGTAGGGGAAGAACTTGAGCTTGTTCTCGATGTACTTGGGCGGGAACATGCCGCCGTTGTTCATCTTGCCCACATCCTTGGCGCGGTCGATGATCTTGAGCTGGCCCTCGTCGTCGAAGTAGCCGGCGTCGCCGGTGGCCACCCAGTCGTTCTCGTCCTTGGTGCCGCGCGTGCCTTCGTCGTTCTTGTAATAGCCGACGAAAACGCCCGGACCGCGGTAGTGCACCTCGCCGTTGTCGTCGATCTTCAGCTCCACCTCGGGCGCGGGCAGGCCGACGGTGTCGGACTTGATGGCGCCGTTGGGCTGGATGCAGACGAACACGCTGCCTTCGGTCTGGCCGTAAAGCTGCTTGGTGTTGATGCCCAGCGACCGGTAGAAGTCGAAGATTTCCGGCCCGATGGCCTCGCCGGCCGTGTAGGCCAGCTTCAGGCGCGACAGGCCGAGAACGTTCTTCAGCGGGCCGTAGACCAGGATGTTGCCCAGCCAGTACTGGAACTTGTCACCGGCCGAGACCGGCTTGCCGTCCAGGATCTTGGTGCCGACCCGCTGCGCCACATCCATGAAGTGGTGGAACATCTTGCGCTTGAAGGGCGCGGCGTCCTCCATGCGGATCATGACGCTGGTCAGCAGGTTTTCGTAGATGCGCGGCGGCGCGAAGTAGTAGGTCGGGCCGATCTCGCGCATGTCGGTCATCACCGTCTCGCCGCTTTCCGGGCAGTTGACGGTGTAGCCGCACACGTAGGCCTGAGCCAGCGAGAAGATGTGGTCGCCGACCCACGCCATGGGCAGGTAGGCCACCGTTTCCTCGCTGTCGTCCAGCCCTTCCAGGGCAGACGCGTTGCGGGCCGTGATCAGCACGTTGTCGTTGGACAGCATCACGCCCTTGGGCTTGCCGGTGGTGCCCGACGTATAGAGCATGATGCCGATGTCGGCGCCCTTGCCGACCGCGATTTCCTTGTCCAGGAAGCCCGGGTTCTGCGTGTTGAATTCCCGGCCCTTGTCCTGGACGGACGCGAAGGCGTGCAGGTGCGGCGCCTGGTAGTGGCGCATGCCCTTTTCATCCTCGTAGACGATGGTCTCGAGATTGGGGCAGCGGTCCATGATTTCCTGGAGCTTGTCGACCTGCTCCTGGTCCTCGACGACCGCGATGCGCGCCTCGGCGTGGTCGAGGACGTACTGCATCTCCTCGGCGACCGAGTCCTGGTACATGGGCACCGGGGTCGCGCCCAGGCACTGGGCGGCCACCATCGTCCAGTACATCTGCGGACGGTTGTCGCCGACGATCGCCAGCGTGTCCCCGCGCTTCAGCCCCATGGCGGCCAGGCCGCCGGCCAGCGCGAAGATCTCCTCCTTCATCTCGGCCCAGGTCCAGGACTGCCAGATGCCGAGATCCTTCTCGCGCATGGCGGTCTTCTGCGGCCGCGCCTGCACATGGTGCAGCAGGAGCTTGGGGAACGTGTCCATGTCGCGGGTAGAGGTGATGCCGCTCATCGGACGGCCCTCCCGCACAGGACAACGGACGGAATTCGGGTATACTGGGCCCGCAGCGCGGGCTGAACCTCGGACATCGAACAACCTCCCTGAGCCGTCGAGGTGCCGTTGTTTTTCCGGCCTTGCCTCGGGGGACCCCGGCCGCGACCGTTTTTCGGTCGGCTATGCCTGATGGGCCTTCATTGCATACACACGGCTAGCTTTTTGTATCTAGTAACCCGATTCAGCGGTGGGGGTCAAGCGACTCCAGGAGACAATTTTCGTGCGTTTTTGCCGGTGCGTCGGGCAAGACCATGCCTTGAAATCGGCCGCACGCGCAAGGACCTGACTCACGCGGGCACGGGAGACCGGCCCCCTGCCCCGCCCGAGCGGGTAGGTCCACAATGGCCCCGCCGCCCTACACCTACCCGGATGCACTGGACAAAGCCGGTGAAGTATGGTGTAAGGCGTTCGCCCGACCCCCGGGGCGGACTCTGCGTACCCACCCACTTGAGCCGAGGAGCGATCCATGCCCCTGTGTGGCCATGACACCCTCAAGACGCGTCGTACCCTGACCGTCGCCGGTAAGGAATACGACTACTTCAGCCTGAGCGCCGCCGCGGACGCGGGCCTGGGCGACGTTTCCCGCCTGCCCTACTCGCTGAAGGTGCTGCTGGAGAACCTGCTGCGCTACGAGGACGGTCGCAGCGTCACCACCGACGACGTCAAGGCCTGCGCCGAGTGGCTGAAGTCCAAGTCGTCCACCCGCGAGATCGCCTACCGGCCCGCGCGCGTGCTGATGCAGGACTTCACCGGCGTTCCCGCCGTGGTGGACTTGGCCGCCATGCGCGACGCCATGGTTTCCATGGGCGGCAAAGCCGACAAGATCAACCCGCTGTCGCCGGTTGACCTGGTCATCGACCACTCCGTCATGATCGACTTCTTCGGCTCGCCCGACGCGCTGCAGAAGAACATGGACCTGGAGTTCGAGCGCAACGGCGAGCGCTATGCGTTCCTGCGCTGGGGCCAGAAGGCGTTCGACAACTTCCGAGTCGTGCCCCCGGGTGCCGGCATCTGCCACCAGGTGAACCTTGAGCACCTGGCCCAGGTGGCCTGGACCGGCGAGCAGGATGGTCGCACCCTGGTCTACCCCGACACCCTGGTCGGCACCGACAGCCACACCACCATGGTCAACGGCCTGGGCGTGCTGGGCTGGGGCGTGGGCGGCATCGAGGCCGAGGCCGCCATGCTGGGCCAGCCCATCTCCATGCTCATCCCCGAGGTCATCGGCTTCAAGCTGACCGGCAAGATGAAGGAAGGCGTGACGGCCACCGACCTGGTGCTGACCGTCGTGCAGATGCTGCGCGCCAAGGGCGTCGTGGGCAAGTTCGTCGAGTTCTACGGCGAGGGCCTGGACAACCTGCCCCTGGCCGACCGTGCCACCATCGGCAACATGGGCCCGGAATACGGCGCGACCTGCGGCATCTTCCCGGTGGACGCCGAGACGCTCCGCTACATGAAGACCACCGGCCGCACCGACGACCAGATCGCGCTGACCGAAGCCTATGCCAAGGCCCAGGGCATGTGGCGCGAGGCCGGTACGCCGGACCCCGTGTTCTCCGACACGCTGGAGCTGGACATGGGCGAGGTCGTGCCCTCGCTGGCCGGTCCGAAGCGTCCGCAGGACCGCATCACGCTGGGCGACGTGCCCGCCAGCTTCAAGAAGACCGCCGAGGCCGACAACGTGCCGGCCGACCGCAAGGTCAAGGTCGAGGGCGAGGACTTCACGCTGACCGACGGTGACGTGGTCATCGCCGCCATCACGTCGTGCACCAACACCTCCAACCCGTCCGTGCTGATGGCCGCCGGCCTGGTCGCCAAGAAGGCCGCCGAGAAGGGCCTGACCCGCAAGCCGTGGGTCAAGACCTCGCTGGCGCCAGGGTCCCAGGTCGTCCAGGACTACCTGGAGAAGGCCGGCCTGCAGACCTACCTGGACCAGCTTGGCTTCAACATCGCCGGCTTCGGTTGCACCACCTGCATCGGCAACTCCGGCCCGCTGGACGAGCACATCGGCAACGCGGTCGACGCCGAGAACATGACGGTCTCCGCCGTCCTGTCCGGCAACCGCAACTTCGAGGGCCGCATCAGCCCGCACGTGAAGGCCAACTACCTGGCCTCGCCGCCGCTGGTCGTCGCCTACGCGCTGGCCGGTTCGGTGAAGGTCGACCTGTACAACGACGCCATCGGCCAGGATAAGGACGGCAACGACGTCTTCCTGAAGGACATCTGGCCGACCAACCACGAGATCGCCGAGCTGATCGAGCAGAACGTCAACTCGGAGATGTTCAAGAACCGCTACGGCAACGTCTTCGCGGGACCGCAGATGTGGCAGAACATCGCGGTCACCGGCGGCGAGACCTACGACTGGGACGACAAGTCGACCTACGTCAAGAACCCGCCGTACTTCCAGACCATGGACAAGACGCCGAAGGGCTTCAGCGACTTCAAGGGCGCGCGTCCGCTGGCGATCCTGGGCGACTCGGTGACCACCGACCACATCTCGCCGGCCGGCTCCATCAAGGCCGACAGCCCGGCGGGCAAGTACCTGATCGACAACGGCGTCGACAAGAAGGACTTCAACAGCTACGGCGCCCGCCGCGGCAACCACGAAGTCATGATGCGCGGCACCTTCGCCAACATCCGCATCCGCAACGAGATGGCGCCCGGTACCGAGGGCGGCGTGACCAAGTACCAGCCCTCGGGCGACGTCATGCCGATCTACGATGCCGCCATGAAGTACGCCGAGCAGGACACGCCGCTGGTGGTCGTGGCCGGCAAGGAATACGGCACGGGCTCCTCGCGTGACTGGGCGGCCAAGGGCACCAACCTGCTGGGTGTGAAGGCCGTCATCGTGGAAAGCTTCGAGCGTATCCACCGCTCCAACCTGGTCGGCATGGGCGTTCTGCCCCTGCAGTTCAAGGACGGCGTGGACCGCAAGACGCTGAAGCTGGACGGCACCGAGACCTTCGACATCGCCGGCATCGCCGACGGCATCAAGCCGCGCCAGGACGTCGACGTGACCATCCACCGCGCCGATGGCTCGTCCGAGACCATCCAGGTGATGTGCCGCATCGACACCCTGGACGAGGTCGAGTACTACCGCCACGGCGGCATCCTGCAGTACGTCCTGCGCAACCTGGCCGAGGTCGCGTAAGCGACGAACGCCAGCCGCACAGGCTGAAACGGGAAAGCCCCCGGTCCTGCAAAGGGCCGGGGGCTTTTCCGTGGACGGGGCGCGGGCGGCGGGCTTGAGGCGGTGCCGAGGTGTGCTATCTTAAGGGGACCGCTTCACCGGGACACCCGAGCCATGCCCCGCTTCATCCAACGCGAGATCGACTGGATCAAATCAGGCCCGACGCGCGAGGTGCGCATCGCGCGGTGGATTTTGATGGGTTCGATTCCCTTCGGGATCGCCATGCTCGTGCTGGCAACGATCACCGCATACTGATCACCTTCAGGAGCGTGCGATCAAGGCGGAAGACCACGCCACGATCAGGCCCAGGAAGACGTAACCGAGCAGAGCTTCCATCGCCGCCAGAAGCTCAAGGCCGGGAGGTGGCGCGATATCCCCGTAGCCAAGCGTCGTCCACGTCACGATCGTGAAATAGAGCGCACGGCTCCACGCCCCGTCGAAGTGGGCAGGGTCGTAGACATAGTAGGTGCCGAAGTAGACGGCGATCAGCAGAACCGTCTGGCTCAACAACGAGAGCCCAAGGCTGTGGCGGCTGAAGTCGTGCACCGTCAGCCCGACCAGCGCCATCAGCGAAAAGAGCGTCCCAGAGAGCGCGATGGCAACCGCGCTGATGGCAGATATCCCCTCCGGCGCCAACGGGCCGGACCCGGCGAACAGTATCCACGGGTATACCGCGACGGCGATATTCATCACCAGCGGCACGACCACCCAATGCCAGCGCCGCCGCACGCCTCCCTCTTCCTTTGCCATCCACAATCTCCCGCCCCGGTTGAGCGCGAGAATGCCACTGCTAAAGGACCGGCACAAGAGAATGGCCCGGCACCACATTGGCGCCGGGCCATTCACAGAAAACTGAGGGGTTCGGGGAGCTGTGCTCCCCGAGCGGGGTGTCGGGGCGGCAGCCCCGACAAGCTCCGTCAGCCCTTCGCCAGCGCGTCCATTTCCTTCAGCACGGCGTCGCCCATCTCGACGGTGCCGACCTTGGTGGCACCCTCCTGCATGATGTCGCCGGTGCGGATGCCGGCATTCAGGACGGTCTGGATGGCCTGCTCGATCAGGTCGGCCTCGGCCATCATGTCGAAGCTGTAGCGCAGCATCATGGTGAACGACAGGATCGTCGCCAGCGGGTTCGCCAGGTTCTGGCCGGCGATGTCCGGCGCGGAGCCGTGCACCGGCTCATAGAGCGCATAGCGCTTGCCATTGGCGTCGGCATCCCCCAGCGAGGCCGAGGGCAGCATGCCGAGCGAGCCGGTCAGCATGGCAGCGGTGTCGGACAGGATGTCGCCGAACATGTTGGTCGTGACCATCACGTCGAACTGCTTGGGGTTGCGCACCAGCTGCATGGAGGCGTTGTCGACGTACATGTGCGACAACTCGATTTCCGGGTACTGCTCCTGCTGCAGCTTGATCATTTCCTCGCGCCACAGGACCGTGCACTCCAGCACGTTGGCCTTGTCGACGGAGCACACCTTCTTGCCGCGCTTCATGGCCAGGTCCATGGCGACCTTGCCGATGCGGGTGATCTCGGGCGTGGTGTAGACGAGGCTGTTCAGGCCCTTGCGGGTGCCGTCCGGCAGGGTCTCGATGCCGCGCGGCTGGCCGAAGTAGATGCCGCCCGTCAGCTCGCGGACGATCATGATGTCCAGGCCCTTGACCACGTCCAGCTTCAACGTGGAGGCCTCGGCCAGGGCGTCGAAGACCACGGCGGGGCGCAGGTTGGCGAACAGGCCCAGCTCCTTGCGGATGCCCAGCAGGCCGCGCTCCGGCTTGATGTCGAAGGGCAGGTCGTCCCACTTGGGCCCGCCGACGGCGCCCAGCAGCACGGCGTCCGAGGCCTTGGCGGCCGTCAGGGTCTCGTCCGGCATGGGGCCGCCGGTGGCGTCGATGGCGGCGCCGCCCAGCAGGCCCTCGGTTACCTCGAACTTGACCTTCCCGGCGTCTTCCAGCCAGCCCATGATGCGGCGCACCTGGGTCATGACCTCGGGCCCGATGCCGTCGCCGGGCAGGACGAGAACCTTCTTCACATCAGCCATCGTCTACTCATCCTTATGTGTAGGAGCCGCGCCAGAGGCCGGATCATCCGGTCGGGCGGCGGATCGTCTGGTTCACCACCAAGAAAAAGGGGCCCACGGCGGGGCCCCTTCGTCGAATGCGTCGCGGTCGAAGGGGAGGATACGTCCCCGCCCCGCTCACGCGGCCGGCGCGTTGCCGGCGGGGGTCGCCCACGGCTGCTCGCGGCCCAGCTTCTGCTCGAAGCTGGCGATCTTGTCGTCCTTCTGGAGCGTCAGGCCGATGTCGTCCAGGCCCTCCATCAGGCAGTGCTTGCGGAACGGGTCGATCTCGAAGGAAATGGAGCCGCCGTCCGGGCCGGTGATGACCTGGTTTTCCAGGTCGACGGTCACGGTGGCGTTGGCGCCGCGCTCGGCGTCTTCCATCAGCGCATCGACCTGCTCCTGCGGCAGGCGGATGGGCAGGATGCCGTTCTTGAAGCAGTTGTTGTAGAAGATGTCGGCGAAGCTGGGCGCGATGATCGCCCGGATGCCGAAGTCCAGCAGCGCCCAGGGCGCGTGCTCGCGCGAGGAGCCGCAGCCGAAGTTCTCGCCCGTCACCAGGATCTGCGCGTTGCGGTAGGCCGGCTTGTTCAGGACGAAATCCGGCACCTCGTTGCCGTTGTCGTCATAGCGCATCTCGTCGAACAGGTTCTTGCCCAGGCCGGTGCGCTTGATGGTCTTGAGAAACTGCTTGGGGATGATCATGTCGGTGTCGACGTTGATCATGGGCAGCGGCGCCGCCACGCCGGTGAGTTTGGTGAACTTTTCCATCGTCCTTGCTCATCCCTTTTTGCGACGGGGCGACCACTGCAGCAGGTTGGCGAGGAACCCGTCCTCGTCCTCGTCCGCCTCGAACTCGATTTCGAACTCGTCGCCGTCGAAATCGCCGGCGTCGGCCATCATCTCGCACTCGTCCTGGATCAGCAGGTCGGCCGAGAAGCGCGGCCAGATGCGGTCCAGCAGGCTGTTTGACACCTCGATCTCCGAGGTGATCAGCGAATTGACGAAGCGCGTCGTCGGGTCCACGTACAGGGACTCCATCGCACCCTTGGCCATGCCTTGATCCTCTTCTCTCTCGCGGTTCAGGCCGGCGGGGCGGCGGTCTTGTCGCCCCCGTCCCCAGCGTCGGCCCGCGTCTGCGTCTGCGTCTGCGTCTGCGTCAGTCGTTGCGACCGGCGCTCCCGGTCAGCCCGCCGGGGCCGGCTCCACCGCCGGCAGCTTGCGCACATCAGTCAGGCGCCCGGTGATGGCCGCCGCCGCCGCCATGCCGGGGCTGACCAGGTGAGTGCGGCCGCCGCGGCCCTGACGGCCCTCGAAATTGCGGTTGGACGTGGAGGCGCTGCGCTGGCCCGGGGTCAGCTTGTCGGCGTTCATGGCCAGGCACATGGAGCAGCCGGGCTCGCGCCATTCGAAGCCGGCCTCGAGGAAGATCTGGTCCAGGCCCTCTTCCTCGGCCATTTCCTTTACCAGGCCCGAGCCCGGCACGACCATGGCCTGGACGCCCTCCGCCACCTTGCGGCCCTTGGCGACCGCGGCGGCGGCGCGCAGGTCCTCGATACGGCCGTTGGTGCAGCTGCCGATGAAGACCACGTCGACCGGAACCTCCTCCAGCGGCGTGCCGGCGGTCAGGCCCATGTATTCCAGCGCGCGGGCAACGGCCTTCTGCTTGCTCTCGTCCTTGAAGTCGGACGGCGCCGGCACCTTGGCGGAGATCGGCAGCACGTCCTCGGGGCTGGTGCCCCAGGTCACGCGCGGCTCGATGGTGGCGGCGTCGAGCACGATCTCCTTGTCGAAGTGCGCGCCCTCGTCGGACTTGAGCGTCTTCCAGTAGTTGACGGCCGCTTCCCAGGCCGCGCCCTTGGGCGCCAGCGGACGGCCCTTGACGTAGTTGAACGTCGTCTCGTCCGGCGCGATCAGGCCGGCGCGGGCGCCCGCCTCGATGGTCATGTTGCAGACCGTCATACGGCCTTCCATGGACAGGCTGGTGATGGCCTCGCCGGCGTATTCGATGACGTAGCCCGTGCCGCCGGCGGTGCCCAGCTCGCCGATGATGGCCAGCACGATGTCCTTGGCGGTCACGCCCGGGCCGGGCTGGCCCTTGACGGTGACGCGCATGTTCTTGGCCGGCGACTGCAGCAGCGTCTGGGTCGCCAGAACGTGCTCCACCTCGGACGTGCCGATGCCGAACGCCAGCGCGCCGAAGGCGCCGTGCGTGGCGGTGTGGGAATCACCGCACACGATGGTCATGCCCGGCAGGGTGAAGCCCTGCTCCGGCCCGACGATATGCACGATGCCCTGGCGGATGTCGTCCATGGCGTAGTAGGGCACGCCGAACTCGGCGGCGTTCTTTTCCAGGGTTTCCACCTGGATGCGGCTTTCCGGGTCGGTGATGCCGGCGGAGCGGTCGGTGGTCGGCACGTTGTGGTCGGCGACGGCCAGGGTGTTGGCCGGGCGGCGGACCTGGCGGCCGGCGTTGCGCAGTCCCTCGAAGGCCTGCGGGCTGGTGACCTCGTGCACCATGTGGCGGTCGATGTAGATCAGGCAGGTGCCGTCGTCCTGAACGTCCACCAGGTGCGACTGCCAGATCTTGTCGAAAAGAGTGCGAGGCTCGGCCATCTTCCGGTCCACTCCGTATAGCATCATTCCGGTGCCCGCGCGGCGGCGCAGGGCTGTCGCCCGCATCCCGATCGGCGCGGGCGGCGGGCAGCATATGAAAAACCGGGCGCGGCGTCCAACAGAGTCGGAACCGAAACGCCCGGTAAAACGTGTCGGCAGCCCCATCGCCTTGAAAACGATGGAGCCGCCGATGCCAGACCTTACTTCTTGCCGGGCTTCACCGCGGGCTGCTCGCCCTTCTCGGCGGCCTTGGCGCGCAGCTCCTGGTCGACGTTGCGCTCGTGGGCCTTCGCCTTGATGGTGGCCTGCGTGTCCTCGACGATGCGGGCCGAACGGCCACGGCGATCGCGCAGGTAGTACAGCTTCGCGCGGCGGACCTTACCGCGACGCACCACCTCGATGCGCTCCAGCGCCGGGGAGTACAGCGGGAACACGCGCTCGACGCCTTCGCCGAAGGAGATCTTGCGGACCGTGAAGCTGCCGTTGATGCCGGCGTTGCGGCGGGCGATGCACACGCCCTCGTAGGCCTGCACGCGCTCGCGGTTGCCTTCGACCACCTTCACGTGGACGCGCACCGTGTCGCCCGGCTTGAACTCGGGGATGCCGTGCTCCGGGGTGAGCTTCTCGACCTGCTCTTTCTCGAGCTGCTGAATGATGTTCATAACCTATTGACCCTCTTGCTCTTGCTTCTGGGCGGCGACGTAGCCCGACCACAGGTCGGGGCGGCGCTGCCGGGTGATGTCTTCCGCCTGTTGCCGGCGCCACTTGTCGATGTTGGCGTGATGGCCGCTCATCAACACATCGGGCACCGGAACGTCGTTCCAGACCTGCGGCCGCGTATACAGCGGGTATTCCAGCAGGCCGGTTTCGAAACTCTCGTCTTCCAGCGACTCCGTCTTGCCGACGACGCCGGGGACCATGCGCACCACCGCGTCCAGCAGGGTGATGGCCGCCGCCTCGCCGCCCGACAGCACGAAGTCGCCGATGCTGATCTCCAGGGCGTTGTGCTTGTCCAGCACACGCTGGTCGACGCCTTCGTACCGCCCGCAGAGGATCGTCACCGCCGGCTCCTTCGCCAGGGCCTTGACCCGCGGCTGCCGCAGCACCTCGCCCCGCGGGGTGAGGTAGATCAACGGCCCCTCGCCGGGATGGGCGGCGGTGATCGCCGCGTCCACCACGTCGGGACGCATGACCATGCCGGCACCCCCGCCGAAGGGCGTGTCGTCGACGGTGCGGTGTTTATCGCGCGCGTGGGCACGGATGTCCACCGTTTCCAACGACCACAGGCCGTCCTTCAACGCCTTTCCCGCCAGACTGTGGCCCAGCGGACCCGGAAACATCTCGGGAAAGAGCGTCAGAACGGTCGCCTTGAACGCCGGCGCCGTCATTCCGTCTCCCCGGCCGCTTCGGAGTCGGCTTGCGCGGCAGCCGCCTCCTCGGCCTGTTCGCCGGGTTTCGGCGCGTCGATCAGCCCCGGCGGCGGGTCCACGACCAGCCGCCGTTTCTTGACGTCCACGATGGGGCAGACGTCGCGGGTGAAGGGCACCATGACCGGCTTGGGCGACACGCCGCCGGCCACCGGCTTCAGTTCCAGCACGTCGCCGGCGCCGAAGTCGTAGACGGCGACCACCTCGCCCACCGGGCCGGAGCCGTCGGCCATTTCGGCCGTCAGCCCGACTAGGTCGGCGTGATAGAACTCGTCGTCCTCGGCCTCGGCTGGCAGGCTCTCGCGCGGCAGGTAGAGCCGCGTGCCCTTCAGCGCCTCGGCAGCGTTGCGGTCGGCGACGCCCTTGACGAAGCAGGTCACCGTGCCCTTGCCCTCGCCCTTCACGCGCAAGGCAAGCCGCTTCCCGCCGTCCTCCGTCATGACCGGCCCGTAGGCGGCCACGTCGGACGGATCGGCGGTGAAGCTTTTCACCTTCACGTCGCCACGGATGCCGTGGGCGCCGACGATGACGCCCACAAGCACCCGATGGTCGCGATCATCGCGCGCGCTGCTCATGGCAAGGCCCCGATGCACCAGGAGATCGCCCTGGGAAGAGACACGATCCGCCGATTACTCGGCGGACGCACCCTCGCCCTCGCCCTCGGCCGGAGCGGCGGCGGCTTCCTCGGCGGCGGCGGCGGCGGCCGCGGCCTTCTCCTGCTGCTCGCGCAGGCGCTCCTGCGCCTTGGCCTTGGGCTGGTTCTTCTTGGTCTGGGTCGGCGGGGTCGGCATCTCGACGATGCCGGCGATGCCCAGCAGCTTGCGCACGCGGTCGGTCGGCTGCGCGCCCTGGCCCAGCCAATGCTTGATGCGCTCGTCCTTCAGGATCACGCGGTCGGCGTGGTCCTGCGGCACCATCGGGTTGTAGGACCCCAGGCGCTCCAGGAAGCGGCCGTCGCGCGGGCTGCGGCTGTCGGCGAGAACGATGCGGTAGAACGGACGCTTCTTGGCACCGCCGCGGGACAGACGAATCTTCAGGGCCATCGATACTACTCCAGGTCTTCTTGATTGCGTTTGGTTGGTTCGAGAGGGTCCGCCGTGGCCGGGGACCGTCTGGTTACTTCTTCTTGCCCTTGTTCAGGGCCTTCAGAACATCGGGGGGCAGGCCGCCGGGACCGGCGCCGCCGCCTTTCATGAGGGCCGACATGTCGGGCATGGCCTCGTCACCGCCGCCCTGGCCCTTCTTGCCCTTCTTGCCGCCGCCCATGCCGGCCAGCATGTCGGGCGTCATTCCGGGAGGCATCCCGCCGGGCATGCCGGCCGGGGGCGTGGCGCCGCCGAACATCTTGGACATGGCGCCCATGAGGCCCTTCTTGCCGCCCATCTTCTTCATTTTCTTCATGACGTCGGCCATCTGCTGATGCTGTTTCAGCAGCTTGTTGATCTCCTGCACCGTGGTGCCGGAGCCGGCGGCGACGCGCTTCTTGCGGCTGGCCTTCATGAGCGCGGGGTTGGCGCGCTCCTTCGCCGTCATGGACAGGATGATCGCTTCCTGATGCTTGATCATCTTGTCGTCGATGTTGGCGTTCTCGATCTGCTTTTGCATCTTGCCGATGCCGGGCATCATGCCGAGGATGCCCTTGATGTCGCCCATCTTCTGGATCTGGCGCAACTGGGAGAGCATGTCGTTCATGTCGAACTTGCCCTCCATCAGCTTGGCGGCCATCTTCTCGGCCTCTTCGGCCTCGATGGACTCGGCGGCCTTCTCCACCAGGCTGACGACGTCGCCCATGCCCAGGATGCGGCTGGCGATGCGGTCGGCGTGGAAGCCTTCCAGCTGATCGAGCTTCTCGCCCATGCCCAGCAGCTTGATGGGCTTGCCGGTGACCGCGCGCATGGACAGCGCCGCACCGCCGCGCGCGTCACCGTCGACGCGGGTCAGCACGATACCGGAAATGCCGATCTTCTCGTTGAACTCGCGCGCCAGGTTGACGGCGTCCTGGCCGATCATGGCGTCGGTGACCAGCAGAGTTTCCGCCGGCTTCACCGCGTCGCGCACCTGCGCGACCTCGTCCATCAGCTCCTGGTCGATGTGCAGGCGCCCGGCGGTGTCCAGGATCACCACGTCGTAGCCGCCCTTGCGGCCTTCGGACATGGCGCGCTTGGCGATGGCGACCGGCATTTCGCCCATGACGATGGGCAGGCTGTCGACCTCGGCCTGACCGGCGACGACCTCCAGCTGCTTCTGCGCAGCCGGGCGGTAGACGTCCAGCGAGGCGACCATGACCTTCTTGCGCTCGCGCGTGCGCAGCCGCAGCGCCAGCTTGCCCGAGGTGGTGGTCTTGCCCGAACCCTGCAGGCCGACCATGAGGATCGGCACCGGCGCCTCGGCGCGCAGGTTGATCTGGCTTTCCTCGTCGTCGGCGCCCAGCGTTTCCACCAGGACGTCGTTGACGATCTTCACGACCATCTGGCCGGGGGTGACGGACTTGATCACCTCCTGCCCGACGGCGCGTTCCTTGACCTTCTTGACGAAGTCCTTGACCACCGGCAGGGCGACGTCGGCCTCCAGGAGGGCGACGCGCACCTCGCGCATGGCCTCCGAGACATCGTCCTCCGACAGGGCGCCGCGCTTGCGCAGCTTGTCGAAGACGCCGCCTAGACGATTGGACAGACTTTCGAACATGCAGGGTCCACCGTGCCGGTCGTTCGTTTGGTCGCTCGATTACGTGCTGTCATGCGGCTCGGCGCAAACGCCGACGGCGCCAGTGCGCGAACCCTCGCGGACTGACGGACCCCCTCGGGAGCACAATGGCCCGAAGCAGCATGATGAACACACTCCGCCCCTCCCTTCGAAGACGCGAAGGAGGACGGTATAGGCCCGCGCGGCGCTTGAGTCAAGGCCGGGAAAGCCGGCAACGGGAAGCGCGGCCTCGCCGTTCCGCCGACAGAAACGAATGCCGAACAGCGACGGAGGCGAACCTGCCATGACCAATCCCAAGGTGCCCCACGACGACAATGCGCCCAGCAACCTGCAGAAGGACCCCGAGGACTGGGTCACCAAGGACGAGCCCATGACGGACGCCCAGAAAAGCTACCTCAAGACCCTGACGGAAGAGGCGGGCGAGCCCTTCGACGACACGCTGACCAAGGCCGAGGCCGCCGAACGGATCGAGGCGCTGCAGGCGAAGACCGGGCGCGGCCAGTAGGACCAGACGCCCCTCTTGCGCGGCGGCGGCGTTGGGCGGAGACTGCGGCGCCATGATGCCGGACACCGACCACGCCGCCACCCAGCTCTCGCCCCGCCTCCGCGCCCTCGCCGAGCGCCTGGCCGACCACGGACTGTTGCTGCGCGGCGCCTTTCATCCCGATCCCGAAGACGGTCTCGCCGCCGATGTGCGCACGGTGGCGCTGGTGGGCAACGCCGGGCCGGCGATGTGGGCACACTTCTCCGCTGCTCGAAACGCTGGCGACGCGCCGCACGAACTGGACGCCTGGACCCGCAGCGTTCTCGCGCCGCTGGCCGAGGACCTGGGCGCAGGCGTCGTCTACCCCTTCGGCGGGCCGCCGTTCCACCCGTTCCAGCGCTGGGCCATGAAGGCGGAGGGCCTGCGCCCTTCGCCCATCGGTGTGCTGCTGCACCCGGACTACGGGCCGTGGCACGCCTATCGCGGGGCGGTCCTGTTTGCGGAAACGCTGGACCTGCCGCCCCGGCCGGCGCGCCCGCACCCATGCGACTCCTGCGTCGACACGCCCTGCCTCGGCGGCTGCCCCGTCTCCGCCTTCAGCGAGGCGGGCTACGACTGGCAGGCCTGCAAGGCCCATGTGGCGACGACCGGCGCCGCCTGCCGCGAGACCGGCTGCCAGGCCCGCCACGCCTGCCCCGTCGGCGCCCCTTACGCGCCCGATCAGGCGGCGTTTCACATGGCGGCGTTCCTCGGGGCCTGAGGAGGCCGCCCTAGCTCCGCGCCATGCGGTTTTGCAGCACGTCCGCCGCGCAGGCCTTGGGCGCGACGGCGTTGGCGGCCACGACGGGGCGCAGTTCCACATGCGCGACCGTCAGCGGCGCCCCCTCGGCCTCGTCGGGATAGAGCACCACGTCCAGCACGCAGGTCCGCCCGCGGTACTGCCAGACCTGCGCCGGCGGCTCGCGGCGCAGCAGGCTTGCCGGTCCCAGCGCCGCGCGGACCGCATCGGCGGCCTCGCCCTTCAGGGTAAGGGGATCGGGCGCGGCGGCGATCTCCTCGGCCGTCGGCAGGGGACGCGGCGGCAGGGCCGCGACGTCTTCCGATCCGGTGCCCGCGTGGGGCGAGGCCGTGCCGAGGGCATCGCCGTCGCCCAGCACCCGCACCTCGTGCCGGGAGCCGCAGGCCGCCAGCGTCAGCGCCAATGCAGCCGCAAGGACGAGGCGCAGCGGGCTCATTGGGCGGGCTCCGCCGTCGGCACCGGCTTGTCGAGCAGCTTGTGGCGGCGCATCAGGCCGGTCGCGACGTGGGTCATCGCCGCGGTGCCGACCACGGGGGCCAGCATGTTCACGAAGGGCACCGTCGCCAGGAAGGTGATGGCCGCACCAACGAGCCACAGCCGCCCGGTGTGCTGGCGGCGCAGGCTCTTGACGGTCGCGGCGTCGGCCCGGCGCAGCGCCACGGCCTCGAAATACTCGCGCGACAGAAGGTAGCCGTTCAGGGCGTAGAACAGCACCAGGCTGGACCCCGGAATGAACAGCAGCAGAAGGTAGAGCGGCAGCGCCAGGATGTTCAGGCCGATGGCGACGGCGGCGAACTTGGCGGTGGAGCCGATGATCTCCCACACCGGCTGCTCGCGGTTGGGCGGCAGGCCGGGGTAGTGGCGGGCTTCCACGGCGTCGGCCACCTGTTCCAGGAAGAAGCCGATGATCATGGTGACCACCGCCGGGAAGAACAGCAGCGACAGCACGAAGACGGCAACGCCCCCCAGCACGTCCAGCAGGGCCTCCACCCACGGCAGGCTGACGAGCACGGTGTCGGTCAGCGCCCACCACAGGGCGCCCGCCAGCGCCAGGTAGATCGCCAGCGCGCCGAGCAGGCTGACGATCACCACGCCGCGGATGCGCTTGTCGGGGAGCTGGGCGAAGGCTTTGACGAAGGCGTCGATCACGGATGTGTCCTTGTTTCTCTGGGCGCGCCAAAGGTCGGGCGCGGGCCGGCGCCTGTCAAGCGCGCGGTTGATGCCCCCGACCCGTTCGCCACCGCAACGGGAAGAAGCGGTCCTTGTTAACTCGTTGCCAGACGGTATACTGCCGCGCAACCGCGAACACCTGACGACGCAACTAAGGGATTGGACACATGGCCGACACTCGGTTCGACGTGATGGGCATCGGCAATGCCATCGTGGACGTGCTCGCGCACGCCGAGGACGACTTCCTCGCCTCGCACGACATGCCCAAGGGCGGCATGACGCTCATCGATGCCGAGAAGGCCGAGGCCATCTACGGCGCCATGGGCTCGAGCATCGAAAGCTCCGGCGGGTCGGCCGCCAACACGGTGGCGGGCATCGCCAGCCTGGGCGGCAATCCTGCCTTCATCGGCAAGGTGTGCGACGACCAGCTGGGGCAGATCTTCCGCCACGACATCAACGCCATCGGCGTCGGCTACGAAACCCCGGTCCTGGAGAAGGACGCCGGCGTTCCCACCGCGCGCTGCCTTATTCTGGTCACCCCCGATGCGCAGCGCACCATGAATACCTATCTGGGGGCCTGCACGAAGCTTGCGCCGTCGGACATCGACGAAAAGCTGATCGCCAGCGCCCAGGTCACCTATGTGGAAGGCTACCTGTGGGACGGCAAGGAAGCCAAGGACGCCATCGTCCAGGCCTGCCTCGCCGCCCGCGAAGCCGGCCGCAAGGTCGCCCTGTCGCTGTCGGACAGTTTCTGCGTCGACCGTCACCGCGAGGAATTCGTCGAGCTGATCGAAGGCCTGGTGGACATCCTGTTCGCCAACGAGGCCGAGATCACCTCGCTGTACCAGACCGACAGCTTCGATGAGGCCGTCGAGGAAGTCCGCAAGCACGCGCAGATCGCCTGCCTGACGCGCGGGGCCAAGGGCAGCGTCATCGTGCATGGGCAGGAGACCGTCGTGGTGGAGGCACATCCGCCGGCCCGCCTCGTCGACACGACGGGCGCCGGTGACCTCTATGCGGCGGGGTTCCTTTTCGGGTATACCCGCGGCAAGTCGCTGGCCGAGTGCGGCCATCTGGCCAGCCGGTGCGCCGCGGAAATCATCAGTCACATGGGTGCGCGGCCCGACGTCCCCTTGAAGTCGCTTCTCGCGGCGGAAGAAGCCTGAGGCAGATCGCCTCGGGCCCGTCGAGGGTCGCGCGCACGTAGAATCGGAAAGTCATGAATCTTCGCAATATCGCGATCATCGCGCACGTCGACCACGGCAAGACGACCCTCGTCGACAACCTGTTGAAGCAAAGCGGCACCTTCCGCGAGAACCAGAAGGTGGCCGACCGCGCCATGGACTCCAACGACCTGGAGCGCGAGCGCGGCATCACCATCCTGGCCAAGTGCACCTCGGTGGACTGGAAGGGCACGCGCATCAACATCGTCGACACGCCGGGCCACGCCGACTTCGGCGGCGAGGTGGAGCGCATCCTGTCCATGGTCGACGGCGTGGTTCTGCTGTGCGACTCGGCGGAAGGGCCGCTGCCGCAGACCAAGTTCGTGCTGTCCAAGGCGCTGGGCCTGGGCCTGCGCCCCATCGTGATCATCAACAAGGTCGACCGCGGCGACGCCCGTCCGCACGAAGTGCATGACGAGGTCTTCGACCTGTTCACCGCCCTGGACGCCGAGGACGAGCAGCTGGACTTCCCGACGCTGTTCGCTGTCGGCCGCGACGGCTGGGCCGTGCGCGACCTGGAGAACGACGAGCCGCGCGACCTGACGCCCCTGTTCGAGCTGATCGTCGACCACGTCCCGGCGCCCAAGCGCGACCTGGACAAGCCGTTCTCCATGCTGGCGACGACGCTGGAGTCCGACAACTTCCTGGGCCGCATCCTCACGGGCCGCATCGCCACCGGCAAGCTGACCGTCAACCAGCCCATCAAGGCGCTGAGCCGTGACGGCAAGCTGCTGGAGCAGGGCCGCGCGTCCAAGGTCCTGGCCTTCCGGGGCCTGCAGCGCATTCCGGTGGAAGAGGCCGAGGCCGGCGACATCGTCGCCATCGCGGGCCTGCAGAAGGCCACCGTCGCCGACACCCTGTGCGCCCTGGACGTGGACGCCGCCCTGCCGGCCACCCCCATCGACCCGCCGACGCTGGCCATGACCTTCTCGGTCAACGACAGCCCGCTGGCGGGCCTGGACGGCGACAAGGTGACCAGCCGCGTCATCGGCGCCCGCCTGATGGCCGAGGCCGAGGGCAACGTCGCCATCCGCATCCGCGAAACCGCCCAGAAGGACGCCTTCGAGGTCGCCGGCCGCGGCGAGCTGCAGTTGGGCGTTCTGATCGAGAACATGCGCCGCGAGGGCTTCGAGTTGTCCATCTCGCGCCCGCGCGTGCTGTTCAAGGAAGAGAACGGCCAGAAGCTGGAGCCCATCGAGGAAGTCGTCGTCGACGTCGACGAGGAGTTCTCGGGCACGGTCGTCGAGAAGATGAGCCTGCGCAAGGCCGAGATGACCGAGATGCGCCCCTCGGGCGGCGGCAAGACCCGCATCGTCTTCCATGCGCCCTCGCGCGGCCTGATCGGCTACCACGGCGAGTTCCTGACGGACACGCGCGGCACCGGCATCATGAACCGCCTGTTCTTCGGCTACGCTCCCTACAAGGGCCCGATCGAAGGCCGCCGTAACGGCGTGCTGATCGCCACCGATGCCGGCGATGCCGTGGCCTACGCCCTGTTCAACCTGCTCGACCGCGGCCCGCAGTTCATCGACCCGGGCGTCAAGGTCTACGGCGGCATGATCATCGGCGAGCATTCGAAGACGAACGACCTTGAGGTCAACGTCCAGAAGGCGAAGAAGCTGTCGAACGTGCGCGCCTCGGGCAAGGACGACGCCATCACCCTGCCGCCGCCGCGCCGCATGACGCTGGAAGACGCCCTGGCCTACATCCAGGACGACGAGCTGGTGGAGGTCACCCCCAAGGCGGTGCGCCTGCGCAAGAAGCACCTGGACCCGCACGAGCGCAAGCGCGCCTCCAAGCAGAGCGACGTGGCGTAAGCCAGGGCGTCGGTGCTGGAACGAGAAAAGGGGCCGCTCCCGGCGTGGGGGCGGCCCCTTTTGTTCGGTTTTGCTCGCTGGCAGGGGTACGCTATAAGCGTACAAGATTTGCGCTCTTGCACGGCGAACCCACGGGAGCAGAAACGGTATGGCCGACCTTCCTGACGATTGGGACGACGCCCCCGAGTTCGACGCGACAAACTCCGCCGACCCCGACGCCGCCGGAATGCTCAAGGTGTCGCGCGCCGTGCTGGGCCTGACTCAGCAGCGGCTCGCGGACCTCATGGACATCCCGCTTGCAACCCTGCGCAACTGGGAGCAGCGGCGGACCGTGCCTGACGATGCCGCGCGAACCCTCATCACCCTCCTGTTCCGCCACCCCCGGGAGGTCGCCGCCATGCTGGAGACGGATCGCGCCGCCTGACGCCGCACGGCACCCTTGATCCCCCCGCCAAACCCGCTAGCCTGTGGCGCGCATTGTATCGGCAGGGGCATCAACCACCGTGACATCCTGGTCCCACTCGCTCGCGGTCTATCTGGACCGGCGGGTGATCTCCATCCTGTTTCTCGGCTTTTCCTCGGGCCTGCCGCTGCTGCTGGTCTACGGCACCCTGTCGGCCTGGCTGACCGAGGAAGGGCTGTCGCTGACCGTCATCGGCCTGTTCTCCTGGGCATCCACCGCCTACGCTTTCAAGTGGCTGTGGTCGCCGCTGGTGGATAAGCTGCCCCTGCCGCCGCTGACCAACATGCTCGGCCAGCGGCGCGGCTGGATGATCGCCGCCCAGCTCCTCACCGCCGGCGCCATGCTCGGGCTCGGCTCCTCCGACCCCGCCGCCAACGTCTGGGTCACGGCCGGCTGGGCGGTGCTGCTGGCGTTCGCCTCGGCGACGCAGGACATCGTTATCGACGCCTACCGCGTGGAAATCCTGGAGGAAGAGAAGCTCGGCGCCGGCGCGGGCAACATCGTGCTGGGCTACCGCCTCGCCATGCTGGCCTCCGGCGGCGGCGCGCTGGTCATCGCCGACGCGGCAAGCTGGTTCTGGGCCTACGCGGCCATGGCCGCGCTCATGGGGGTGGGCATGCTTACCTGCCTGCTCAACCGCGAGCCCGCCCGCCCGCACCTGGAGCGCGCGAGCGTCGCCGAGCAGCGCGCCGTGGAGTGGATGGACCGCCAGGCCCACATGGGCCGCCGCACGCGCCAGACGCTCGGGTGGCTCTATGGCGCCGTCGTCCTGCCGCTGTCGGATTTCTTCACGCGGAAGCACTGGCTGACCATCATCCTGTTCATCGCCTTCTACAAGTACGGCGATGCGCTGCTGGGGGTGATGGCGAACCCCTTCTACATCGAAACCGGCTTCACCAAGACCGAGATCGGCGTGGTCTCCAAGAGCTACGGCGTGGTGATGACCATCGTCGGCGGCCTGCTGGGCGGGCTGCTGGTGGCGAAGATGGGCATCATGCGATCCCTGCTGGTCTGCGGCATCCTTCAGGCGCTGTCCAACCTGGTGTTCGTCGCCCAGGCCATGATCGGGCCGGACGTCAGCTTCCTGGTCGTCACCATCAGCGTGGAAAATCTGACCGGAGGGATGGGCACGGCGGCCTTCGTGGCCTATCTCTCCAGTCTCTGCAACCTGGCCTACACGGCGACGCAGTACGCCCTGGTCTCCAGCTTCATGGCCTTTGCCCGCACCTTCTTCGCCAGCGCCGGCGGGTGGGTGGCGGACAATGTGGACTGGGTGACGTACTTCCTGATCTCTACCGCCGCCGCCATTCCCGGACTGGCGCTGCTGCTGTGGATGATGCACCTGTTCCCGCGCGAGAACCGGCAGGTGACCGTCTCCGCCCTGGCCGACGACGACTGACGATACACGCACCGTGACCGATCACATTCAGGGCGACGAGGGCTTCGGGCTGTATGTCCACTGGCCCTTCTGCCTGTCCAAGTGCCCGTACTGCGACTTCAACAGCCACGTCGTCGACCGCGTCGACCACGGCCGCTTCCGTGCGGCCTTGCGGGTGGAACTGGCGCACTACGCCGCCATGGCGGGGCGCGAGGGACGGCGGCTGACCAGCGTCTTCTTCGGCGGCGGCACGCCGTCCCTCATGGAGCCAGGGACGGTGGCGGCGATCCTGGAGGACGCGCGGAGCCTGTTCACGCCCGCCAACGACCTGGAGGTGACGCTGGAAGCCAACCCCGGCGCCGTCGACCGGGCGAAGTTCGAGGACTTCCGCGACGCCGGCGTCAACCGGGTGTCCCTGGGCGTGCAGGCGCTGGACGACGCCGCACTCGCCTTCCTTGGCCGCCGCCATGACCGCGCCGAGGCCCTGGCGGCACTGGAGGCGGCGCAGAGCCTGTTCCCCCGCACCTCCATCGACCTCATCTACGCCCGCCCCGGCCATGATCCCGAGGCATGGCGGCAGGAGCTGCGGCAGGCGCTGGACATCCTGGCGGGACATGGGCACTTGTCGCTCTACCAACTGACCGTCGAGCAGGGCACGAAATTTTACCTAGACTGGCACCGGGGCGACTGGCGCCTGCCGGAGGAGGACGACGCGGTCAGCCTCTGGCACGTGACGCAGGAGGAAACCGCCCGCGCCGGACTGCCGTCCTACGAGGTCTCCAATCACGCGCGGCCCGGCGAGGAATGCCGCCACAACCTGGTGTACTGGCGCGGCGGCGACTACATCGGCGTCGGCCCCGGCGCCCATGGCCGCCTGACGGTCGGCGGCACGCCCCGCGCGACGCGGCAGCACCGCGCGCCGGAACGGTGGCTGTCGCAGGTGGAGGCGCACGGCCACGCCACCACGCGCGACGATCCGCTCGGGCAGGCGGAACGCGCCGAGGAACTGCTTCTCATGGGCCTGCGCCTGACCGAGGGCGTGGACAAGATGCGCTTCCACCGGCTGTCGGGACGCCCCCTGGACGGCTTCGTCGACGCCCGCGCACTGGCGGACCTGACGGAGATGGGGCTGCTGGAAGACACACCGGCAGCGCTGCGCGCCACCGCCGACGGGATGCTGGTGCTCAACGGGCTGATCGCGGCGCTGGTGCCGGTGGATGGCGATGCCGAAGACGGAAGTCCGCCGGGCCGCTGAACTGTGTAGCGGACAGCCTACAGGCCGCCGCTCGTCTGCGTGATGACGTAGGGCACCGGTTTGGACGTCTTGGTCTTTCCGTAACCGTATGCAGCCAGCTCAAGCCATAGCTTCCGACCGTCCCGCCGCATGTGGATCACGTGGGTGAACCACTGGCTGTCCGTGTTGAATCCATTGCCCTGAAGGACGACGACGAGCCGCGTCCCATCGTACCAGCCGCCAACGATGGCGTAGCGCGGCTCCCCCTCACCGCCTGCCCAACCCGAGATCACCTTCCCGTTTTGAATGAAAACCTGATAGGTGTCGTTTCCACCTTGCTCCTTGTACATGATGGAGCCCGTGGGGCCGCTGGCCGAAGCGGGCACGGCCCAGGCGAGGGAAAGCGCGACAAGAATGGCGGCAAAAAGCGTTCTCATGATCCCCCCGTGCGTGTTCAGTCACGTGCGGCAAGCTTCCCCCTGAAGATGCGCAGGGCCAGTTTGACCAGGATTGCCTTGTGAGGGCAATGCCGCGATCGCGTTTCGGGCGATACTAAAGAACCCACACGTTCAGCACGATCGCGACGGCCACCACGCCGGTGATGGCGGCGACCGTGCGTTTCTTGTGGCGGTTCCAAAGGTCCATGGCGCGGTCGCCGAACAGGTGGACCAGCAGCGCCAGGCCGAAGTAGCGGATACCCCTGGCGATGAGCGTCGCCGCAACGAAGAGGTACACCGGGTACTTCATCACGCCCGCCGCCAGCATGGCGACCTGGAAGGGCACCGGCGTGACGCCGATGGCCACAACCGCCCAGAAGCCGTTGGCCTCGAACCACGTCTTGGTGCTGTCGAACTGCTCCTGCCAGCCCGCCCACTCGACAAGCCGGATGCCCAGCGTGTCGAAGACGAAGTAGCCGACGCCGTAGCCCACCAGCGCCCCGATCACGCAGCCCAGCAGCACCACGGCCGCGATGCGCCACAGAATGTCGCGGCGGGCCATCATGTAGGGGATCAGCACCACCTCCAGCGGGATCGGCACGATGATGCTTTCCAGGAAGGACATCACGCCGATCAGCCACAGCCCCTTGCGGGAATGGGCCAGTCGGCGCGCCACCGCCCGCGGGTGGCGGTGGGCCTCGCGGGCTTCCGTCCACGGGTCGGCACACGGCTCTGTTTCGGCGGTCGCGCCGGACGGTCGATCATCCTGCATGCCGCCTCAACGCCCGTGCGACAGCGCGCGTTGAGGTGGAGGCGATCGACGGAAAGGCACGTGACCCATGGCCCCCGACCATCCTCCCTCTCCTGCCGAGACCTCCCGGCCGCTGAAGGACGGCACCGACGCGACGCCGCTGCTGGAACCCGGCGTCACCTGCTGGAAGACGGCGCACACGCCCCGGTTCGGCATGGTGGTGGACTGCGAGGACTATTTCGCCGCCTTCCGCGAGGCCTGCCTGAACGCGCGGTACCGCATCTTCCTGGTGGGCTGGGACTTCGACACCCGCGTCCACATGCTCATGGACCGGCCCCACGACGGCTGGCCGGTGAAGGTGGGGCCGTTCATCTCCAAACTGGTGGACGAGCGCCCGGATCTTCGGATTTACATCCTTAAGTGGGACATCGCCTTCTTCACCATGGTGCGGCAGAACCCCTGGCCCTGGCGCGCCCTGCGGTGGAAGATGTCCGACCGCATCCACTTCAAGCTTGATGGCGAGCATCCCTGGGGCTCGTGCCACCACCAGAAGGTGGTCTGCATCGACGACCGCTTCGCCATGATGGGCGGCATCGACATCACGCGGAACCGCTGGGACACCCGCGACCACATCGACCACGACCGCCGCCGCCGCAATCCCGCCGGCGGCCATTATCCACCGCACCACGACGCCTCCGTCGCGGTGGAGGGCGAGGCCGCCCGCGTGCTGGAGGAAATGTGTCGCATCCGCTGGGAGCGCGGCACCGGCGAGCGGCTCGACCCGCCGCCCCGCGCCGAGGAGGTCGAGGGCACGGCCGAAACCTGGCCGGACACCCTCTCGGTGGAGGCCGAGAACGTCTCCGTCGGCGTGGCCCGCACCATGCCCCCCTACAAGGACGAGCCCGGCGTCTTCGAAATCGAGGCCCTGACCCTGCGCGCCATCCGCGACGCCCGCCGGCTGATCTACCTGGAAAGTCAGTACTTCGCCAGCCGCACCGTGGCGCTTGCCGTCGCCGAGCGCCTGCGCGAGCAGAACCCGCCCGAGGTGGTGGTCATCAACCCCTACGCCGCCGACGGCTGGCTGGAGGAAAAGACCATGGACACCGCCCGTGCGCAGAACGTGGCGCTGTGCCGCAAGTCCGACCACGCCGGCCGGTTCCGCATCTACTATCCGGTCACCAAGCGCGGCAAGGGCATCTACGTCCACGCCAAGGTGACCATCATCGACGACCGCTTTCTGAAGGTGGGATCGGCGAACCTGAACAACCGGTCCATGGGCTTCGACACCGAATCCGACATCGCCCTGTTCTGCGAGGACGACGACGCGATCCGGCGCGACGCCATCCGCAGCCGCATGATCGACCTGCTGGCCGAGCACCTGGACCACGCACCTCCGAAAGTCGCCGGCGTGCTGCGCGACCTCGACGGTCGGCTGATCGACACCATCGAGACTCTGCGCCGGGACGAGGGCCGGTCGCTGCGCGTGCTCTGCCCCGAGGGCATGGAGGACCTGGACGACGCCGACGAACTGATGGTGGAAAGCCAGGTGGCCGATCCCGAACGGCCGGAAAAGCCGCTGCGGCGCCTGAAAAACAAGCTGAAGTGGGTGTTCGACTGGTAGTTGCCGCTGCTGCGCCGCAGCATTGATCATCGGTAACCGTCCACTGTCTCCGTCCGTTGAAAAAGAACAGCCTTCAACGGAGGGAGCCGCCCGGATGCGCGGGCGGGCCGTGGCCATGATCGATGTCCTGATCGTTCTCGCCTTCGTCGCCTACGCCATCGGCTCGGGCCTGCGCTCGCGGCGGATCGCCGGGCAGAACCTTCAGGAGTATTTCCTGGCCGGCAAGACCATCCGCGGCTGGAAGGCCGGCTGCTCCATGGCCGCCACCCAGTTCGCCGCCGACACGCCGCTGCTGGTCACCGGCCTTGTGGCGACGGCCGGCATATTCGCCCTGTGGCGGCTGTGGATCTACGGGCTCGCCTTCCTGCTCATGGCCTTCGTCTTCGCCGTCGGCTGGCGGCGCGGCGGCGTGCTGACCGACGCCGAGCTGACGGAAGTGCGCTATTCCGGCCGCGCCGTCGCGCCGCTGCGGCTGCTCAAGGCCATCTACTACGGCACCGTCATCAACTGCGTGGTGCTGGCGATGGTGATGGTCGCCGCCATCCGCATCGCCGAGGTCTTCCTGCCCTGGCATCAATGGCTGCCCGGCGCCCTCTACGCCCCCGTGGTCGCGCTGGTTCAGGGGATCGGCCTGCAATTGGGCGACAGCGTCACCGGCCTGGCGCCCGAGATCGCGACGACCAACAACCTGATATCCATCCTTCTGATCCTGGCGTTCACCGCCGCCTATTCCACCACCGGCGGGCTGCGCAGCGTGGTCAACACCGACGTGGTGCAGTTCGGCCTGGCGATGATCGGCACCGCCATCTATGCCTGGATCGTCGTCGACGCGGCCGGCGGCTTCGGCGGCCTGACCGACCGCGTGGTCGACGTCTACGGCGCGGCGGAGGCCGGACGCATGCTGTCGTTCGGGCCGGACATGGCGGCGGGGCTGCTTCTGCCCTTCCTGGTCATCATCGGGCTGCAATGGCTGTTCCAGATGAACTCCGACGGCACCGGCTACCTGGCCCAGCGCTCCATGGCCTGCCGCACCGACCAGGACGCCACCACGGCCGGCGTCCTCTTCGCCTGGGCGCAGATCTTCCTGCGCAGCCTGTTCTGGCTGGCCATCGCCGTGGGGCTGCTGGTCCTCTATCCCTTCACGCCCGAGGAGGCGGGAACGGAAGGCTTCGCCGCCTCGCGCGAAATCCTGTTCGTCACGGGCATCGACGAGTATTTGCCACCCGGCGTGCGCGGGCTGATGCTGACCGGCCTGCTGGCGGCGCTGGCCTCGACGGTGGACACGCACCTGAACTGGGGTGCCAGCTACTGGTCCAACGACGTCTACGACGGGCTGGTCTGCCGCCGCTGGCTCAGGCGCGCGCCGCGCGACCGCGAACTGGTGATCGTCGCGCGCCTGTCCAACGTGCTGATCCTTGTCATCGCGCTGGCGGTCATGGCGAACCTGGGCTCCATCCAGACGGCATGGTTCATCTCGCTGCTGTTCGGTGCGGGGATGGGGTCGGTTCTGGTGCTGCGCTGGCTGTGGAACCGCATCAACCTGTGGTCCGAGCTTGCCGCCATGGCGGCCTCGCTGGTGACGGCGCCGCTGCTGCTGATCTTCATGGGGACAACCGCCGAGAACGAGTGGATCCGGCTGGGCATCATGGCGGGCGTGACGACGGCGGCGGCCATCGGCGTCACCTTCATCACGCCGCGCACCAACCAGGACACCCTTCTGGCCTTCTATGAACGGGTCCGCCCCTTCGGATTCTGGGGGCGCGAGGCCGCCATGGCCGGCGACGACCCGCGCGAGCCGCGCCGCCTTCTGGGCCGGCAGGTGTGGGCGGTGGCGGCGACGGCGCTGTCGCTGTTCCTGCTGCTCATCGGCTTCGGGCGCCTCATGGTCCCGCCGCCCGGCGCGGCGGAGGCGGCGACCTGGATCTTCATCGCGGGCGGGCTGCTGCTCATCCCCGTGTGGTGGCGCTACCTGACCGGCACCGACGGCTATGCGCGCGGCGGCACGGCGCGGACCCACCGCGCGGTGGAGATCATGGAGGTGGAGCGCGCCCTCGCCGAGCGGCCCGAAGGCCTGCTGGACGCGCTGCGGGCCCTGGGGCGCGACATGACCGCCGTCCACGGCCTGCCGGTGACGGTGGCGGCGAGCGGCGCTGCTCCCGTGCGCGAGGAAGGCCAGCGCATCCTGCTGTTCCAGGCGGTGCGCGACCTGTTGCTGTTCCAGGCGCGTCACGCCGCCACGCAGGGCGCGCACGTGGTGCTGGACCGGGACCGCGTCTACCACCGGGTGACCATCCAGGTTTTGGGCGGACCAGTGGATTTCTCCGGCGAGGCCGGCGCGGCCACCCTGGAGCATGTGCGCGAAGGGCTCGACCGGGTGGAGGGGCAGTTGCGCGTCGCCCCCGCCCCCCAGGCCGCGAACCGCCTGACCCTGCGGGCGCACGGAGAGGCCTGGGCGCGCGGGGTGGCGCAGTAGCCGGGCCGCTCTGCCTGCTACATGATCCGCGCTCCCTCGCCGGGACCATGGACCCGCGACGGCGGCAGATCCACCGTGACCGTCGTGCCCTCGCCGACGGTGCTGTCGAGCGTCAGCCGGCCGCCGTGCAGTTCCGCCAACGTGGCGGCCAGCGGCAGGCCCAGGCCCGTGCTGTCCTCGGCCTGCCGGCGGCCGGCCGCGCTCTGCTCGAAGGGACGCATGACGGCCTCCAGGTCCTCGGGCGCGATGCCCACGCCCGTGTCCGCGACCGCAAGGCGGGGGCCGCCGTCGTCGCGCAGGCTGGTGCGGATGGTCACCGTGCCGCCGGCCGGCGTGAACTTGATGGCGTTGGACAGCAGGTTGATGAGCACCTGCTTCATCCGCCGCATGTCGGCCATGAGCACGAGGCCCGGCGCGCCGTCCTTCACCGTCAGCCGCACGCCCCGCTTTTCGGCGCGCTCGTGCAGCATGCGCACGCAGGTCGCAAGCAGATCCTCCAGCACCACGGGCTCGGGCTCCAGTTCGATGTGCCCGGCCTCCACCTTGGCGATGTCCAGAATGTCGTTGATCAGCGACAGCAGGTGCTTGCCTGACGTGGTGATGTCCGCCAGATAGCCCTGATAGCGGTCCGAGAGGGGGCCGAAGACGCCGGCCGCCATGATGTCGGAAAAGCCCAGGATGGCGTTGAGCGGCTGGCGCAGCTCGTGGCTCATACCCGCCAGGAACTCGCTCTTGGCGGCGTTGGCGCGGTCGGCCTCCTTGCGGGCGGCCTGGGCCTTGCGCTCAGCGGCGACCAGCGGCGTCAGGTTCTCCACTGCCGCCAGCAGCGTGCCGCGGCTGGTGCGGGTGACGGTGACGCCCAGCGTTCCCGCCGGGCCGTCCACGCGCACGCCCTGGCACAGCAGGCCCGCCCCGGCCCGGCCCTGGACACCGTCGCAGCGGGTGCGCACCTCCTCGCCGCCGTCGCCCAGGGCGTCGTACAGGTTGTCCATGGACCGCCCGGTCGCGTGCGGCAGCAGAAGCTGGATCGCCATGGCGTTCATCAGGTCCACCGTGCCGTCGGCGCGCATCTCCACCAGCCCCACGGGCGCCTGGTGGAGAAGCTGGTACATTTCCTCGGACGCTTCGGCGGTGCCGTTTTCGCGCGGTTCGGCCATGGCCCCTCACAAAGGCGTTGTCGGTTCCGACCGCCGTTCAGACGCGCCGGATCAGGATCCAGCGGGTGGGCGAGTCGGGATGCTGGAGCAGGCGCAGCGTCACGCGGGTCGGCTTCATGCGGAAGGTCAGCACGTAATCCACGAAGGCATCCAGCGTCGGTTCGTCCTCGAACCGTTGGGCCACCAGGAAGTTGTTCATGCACAGGCCGACTTCGTTGAAGAAATCCCGGCCCATGGCCCAGTCGCGGCTGATGCCGGCGGCCTCCACCTCCCAGGCGTTGTAGTGGCTCACGGCGCCGTCGGGGCCGATGCCGATGACGCCGAAATCCAGCGCGTCGAGGTCGGCCGCGCGGGCGGATTCCAGCCACCGGAGCATGTCGGGATCATCGAAAGTCATCGCAATTTGCCTAAAACCCACACCGGACTCCATAATCATCCGGAGTAACCCCTACTTCAATGGTAACGTTCCAAAAATGTCCGATACGTCGAACGGCCTGCCGAGTCCTTCAACCACTGGTGCGACTCCTGCGCCACCGCCGCCCGAGCACCTGGCGCCGGCCCTGCTCGATTTGCTGACGGCGGAACTGGCCGAGCAGCGCGGCAGCGACGGGCCGGAACTGGCGGCGGACCGCGCCCCGGCGGACCTCATGGCCCTGCCGCTCGGCGAGGGCGGGCTGGGCGCCGACAGCATCGAGCGCACCTGGCTGGCGCTCGCGGTGCACCGCTTCCTGACGCTCGACGGCACGGCCTGGGACGACAAGGTGCTGCCCGCCCGCACCCTCGGCACCCTGGCCGACATCGCCGCCGCCCGCCTGGCCGAGGGGCCGGACCCGGCGGTCTCCTTCGCCACCTCGGGCACCACGGGGACGCCCAGGATCTGCCGCCACACGATCGCGTCGCTTCGGCGCGAGGCCGCCTTCCTGGCCGAGGTGTTCGCGGGTCGCCGGCGCGTGGTGCGGCTGGTGCCGGCACATCACATCTACGGCTTTCTGTTCGGCGTACTGATGCCGCATGTCGCGGGCCTGCCCGTAGTGGACGCCCGCGCGGCGGGTATCGCAGGCCTGCCGGCGCGGCTCGAACCGGGCGACCTGGTGCTCGGCTTCCCCCTTGTGTGGAGCCAGGCGGCCCGGTTCTGGACGGCGCTCCTGCCGGCGGACGTCTGGTGCGCCACCTCCACCGGCCCCTGCCCGCCCGAGGATTGGGATGCCCTGACGGCCCTGGGTGCGGCGCGGGTGGTGGAGGTGTACGGTTCGTCGGAGACGGCGGGGCTGGGCTGGCGCGACCACCACGCCGCGCCCTACCGCCCCTTCCCCTGGCTCGCCCGCGACGCCGTCGATGACGGGCTGGCAGAGGCGGCGACCGGAATGGCGCTGCCGGTCCAGGATCGACTTGACTGGACGTCCGACGCCGCCGGGTTCCGTGTCGCCGGCCGACGCGACGGCGGCGTGAAGGTGGCCGGCCGACTGGTTCACGCCGAGGCGGTGGCGCGGCGGCTGGAGGCTCTGCCGGGCGTGGCCGAGGCGAAGGTGGCGCCGATCAAGACGCCGGGCGGCCAGCGGCTGGCGGCGACCGTGACGCTGACCGCCGACGCCGCCCCCGACGCCGAGGACCGCCTGCACGCCGCCATCGCGCAATGGCCGGCGGCGGAACGGCCGGTGGACGTGGTGGTGAGGATGGCGTGCTGAACCTGGGTCAGTGGTCCGAGCCGTGCAGGATCTGGTCGCGCAGGCCGGTCTCGTACTCGCGGCCCTCCTGCGTCAGCGTGATCGCCGTCGGGAAGAAGCTGCGCGCCAGGCCCTTGCGCTCCAGCGCGCGCCATACCGCCTCGTTGGACAGGCCGGTGGCGTCGGCGCCCGAGACCACATAGGGACCCAGGTGGAAGTGGTTGCCGTGGGCGTGGGGGAACTGGTTGATGGTGGCGTCGCCCGTCAACTCGTCGATCATCGCCGTCTGCGGATTGTTGCCCAGCTCCTGCAGGATGGTGAGCGTCTTGAGCTGCAGCGGGTTGAGCTTCTTGGGATTCTTCTTCGGCGGCATGGTCCGTCCTCCATGAAAAAGGGCTGCGTCCATCAATGACGCAGCCCCGTCCCGGGTGCAACGAAACTGACGCCGGTCAGGCCGCCGTGTCCGCCAGCAGCGGCGCCAGGCGCGCCTCCAGGCGGTCGAGGTCCGTGCGGACCGTCGCCGCCACGGCATCGTCCTGCGAGACGCCCGGCCCGTCCGGCGTGTCGTTGGCCACCGCCAGCGCCGTATTTCCGCTCAGCGCGTGCATGGCGCCGAAGCGCCGCCGCGCGCCCACCGCCTGGTATTGCGCCAGGGCCCGCACCGCCTGCGCCAGCCCGGCCCGCTCCGCCGGATCGGTGGCGGCGGCCAGCGCGAGGAGGCAGGCGTCCTCGATGCGGCGCTTGGTATAGGGCAGGTCGCTGACGTCGCGCACGTCCTCGCCCAGCGGGTTGGTCGCCAGGAAACGGCGCCACACCGACACCACCGTGCGCGTCGAGCCGGCGGCATAGGCGCGCATCACCTCGGCACGGGCGGCCTCGGCGGCGCGGACGACCGCGTCGTCGGCGACGGTCACGGAACGGCGGCCCAGCACATAGCCAAGGCCGAAAACGACAACGGCCGCCGCCACGCCGGCGACGGCAGTCCAGATCATCCAGTCCTGCACGGCACTCACTCCCAAACCGATCTGCGTCGGTTCATCACTCTCCGAAGCCGCACTTAACGCCGAAAGCGTCCCGGTTCAATAGGGAAATTGTACCAATTCAAAATCCGGCCGGTCGGCCGCGTCCGGACAAAGGGATTACCCCGCCGGCAAGGCGGCCTAAGGCCAAAGCACGCTGGCGGTCCAAGGGCGGGCGGACCTAGCCTTTCTGTATCGCCCGCCGCACAATGTTCCCCGAATGAGCGCCCTGCCCATGACCCAGCACGCCCATGTCCCGGTCCCAGCCTCCAACGTCGTGATCTTTCCCGGCCCGCGCCGCGCCGGCCTGTCGGCGGGGCTGCGGCCGATGGGGCTGGAAGCGGTGGAGCGGCGGATCGTCAGCGCCTTCACCGCCTGGCCGGCCACTGCGGTGGAGCGCCGCGTCATTGCCGCGCTGTCCGCCTGCCCCGGCGCAAAGACCGAGGAACTGTCGCGCCTGCTCGGCCACTCCGGCGCGGTGTTCGGGCTGTTCGTCAAGGGCATGATCGAGGCCCGCAGCCCCTGGCTGGACGACGGACGCGGCGGCGCCGGCGGGCTGCTGGCCCTCTACAACCCCTTCGTCGGCACCTGGCGGCTGCGCCCGGCGGCCCGCGGTGCCTTCGTGACCCTCGACTACCTCTGACCCCGGCTCTGACCCCGGCGGCGCGGGCCGATCAACGGTCTCCCGAACATCAAAAAGATTGCGGGCGGGCGCCCACGGCCCCACCCTCGCCCTCATGCTGCAATGCAGCAAATCCATACGCGGCATCGGGCCGTAGTGGATGGGGTTTGAGGGAGACCGCATCATGAACCTTTCCACCACCATCGCCGCGCCCGTGGCCGTCGTTGGGGCCGGCATCGCCGGCCTGGCCTGCGCCCACCGCCTTGCCGGCGCCGGCGTGCCCGTCCAGGTGTTCGACAAGGGGCGCGGGCCGGGCGGCCGGCTGGCCACCCGCCGGGCCGAGGACGGCGCGCTGACGTTCGATCATGGCGCGCAGTACGCCACCGCCCGCGACCCCGCCTTCCGGGCCGCCCTGGAGGCCGCCGCCGAGGCCGGCACCGCCGCCCCCTGGGACGGCCGCTGGGCCATGCTGGGGGAAGAGGGGTTCACGCGCGTCTCCGCGTCGGAAACCCGCTGGGTCGGGCGGCCGGGCATGAGCGGCCTCGTCAAGGCGCTGGCGGCGGACGTCGCCGTGACGCAGGGGGTTCGCATCACGGCCCTGGATCGCGACGCCGCCGGCCTGTGGCGCCTGACCGATGCCGACGGCCGCACCCACGGACCGTATCATGCCGTGGCGCTGACCGCGCCGGCCCCCCAGGCGCGCGAGATGCTCGGGGAGTGGGAGGCCGCGTTTCCGGCGCTCTCCCGCGTGCGGTACGCCCCCTGCTGGGCCGCCATGGCCGCCTGGGAGGCCCCCCTGCCCCTGCCCTTCGACATGGCGCGGCTGGAAGACCCGGTGCTCGGCCTGGCGGGGCGCAACGGCGGCAAGCCCGGCCGCGCGCCCGAGGCCGACTGCTGGACGCTGCACGGCGCCCCCGGCTGGTCGCGCGACCACCTGGAGGACGACGCCGCGACCGTGGCGCGGCGGCTGCTCGACCGCTTCGTGGCGCTGACGGGCGTGACCGAGGCGGTGCGTCACCTTTCCGCCCACCGCTGGCGCCATGCCCTGGTGGAGCGCCCGGCCGACGTTTCCTACCTGCTGGACGCCGCGGCCGGGCTGGGCCTGGCGGGGGACTGGTGCCGCGGCCCGCGGGTCGAGCTCGCTTTCCTGAGCGGCCACGATCTCGCCGGCGGCATGCTCGAGTCGCTGGCGGTGGCGGCGTGAAACGGTGGACGCAGGCGCCCCCCTGGTTCACACTGTTACGCATGCGGACCGCTTCGGGGGGCTTGATGGCGGGCCGCGACACGGACGAGGAGGGGACATCATGAGCGCGCAAGTCGTTTCGCTGGCCCGCGCGCGGGTGCAGCGCAACTGCCGCATGATCCAGGAATCCAACCAGCGCACGCTGGGCCATGTGCGGGACCTGCAGAAGGCGCAACAGTCGCTGGCGTCGTCACTGGACACGGTGCGCGACGGCCTGGTGGAGTTCTCCGACGCCCTGGACGGTTCCATCCAGCGCCTGCACGACTCGGGCGCCCGCCAGCAGCGCATCATGGACCGGATCGAACGCATCCAGGCCGCCTCCAAGGCCTTCCGCTGACGCACCCGTCTTGCGCGCCGCGCCGGGACGCACGACTTAGAGCGTATAACCCCGACGCGACACGCAGAACGAGGACACGATCCATGGCCGTCGCCACCTTCGCCGCCGGATGCTTCTGGGGCGTGGAGGAATCCTTCCGCCGCACCCCCGGTGTCGTCTCCACCATGGTCGGCTACACCGGCGGGAACAGGCCCGATCCCACCTACGAGCAGGTCTGCTCCGGCGAGACCGGCCACGCCGAGGCCGTGCGGGTGGACTACGATCCCGAAAAGATTTCCTACGAGGACCTGCTGGAGGTCTTCTGGAAGGCTCATGATCCGACTCAGAAGGACCGCCAGGGCTTCGACGTCGGCAGCCAGTACCGCTCGGCCGTATTCGTCCACGACGACATGCAGCGGGAAAAGGCCGAAGCCAGCCTGCGCCAGAACGACGACTCGGGCCGCTTCCCCCGCCCCATCATCACCGAGATCACCGAGGCCGGCGCCTTCTACCCGGCAGAGGACTACCACCAGCAGTACATGGCCAAGCGCGGACGGGGCACCGCCGTCTGCGGCATGCCCGGCCGCTGGTAGGCCGGTCGGGCCGAGCCTCCCTCTTTCGCACACGCACGCCGGCGTCCGCCGGGACGGGTGCGCCGTGTTACGGTTCATCAACCGCGACACGCCGCACTTGCCCGCGCGGACGCTTTGCGTATGCTTTATGCAGACAAAAATATACATCAGGGAGGATGACGTATGCCGTACAAGACGGTTCTGGTGCACATCGACTCGACCCCGCGCTGCGCCGCCCGCGTCGATCTGGCGCTGACCATCGCCAAGCAGCACGGCGGCCGGGTGCACGCCTGCATGGCGCAGCTCGACCCCGCCAAGTCCATGATCGACCCCGTGCACCGCGCCAGCGACCGCCTGAAGCAGGAGTTCGAGCGCGTCAAGGAAGACGTCACCGCCCGCGCCGAGGCAGAGGGCGTGGAGGTGCGCTTCTCCATGTCGCCGCTGGTGACCTCGGCCAACGTCATCCACTACCTGGTGCGTGCCGCCCGCCATGCCGACCTGGTGGTCGTGGGCCAGTACGACCGCGAGACCGACAAAGGCATCGTGCCCGAGGACATGACCGAGCAGGCCATTCTCAACGCCGGCCGCCCCGTCCTTGTGGTGCCCTACGCGGGCAACTTCCCCAAGCTGACCGACCACGTCATGGTCGCCTGGAACGCCGGCCGCGAGGCCGCCCGCGCCCTGTCGGACGGCATGCCGTTGCTGGCCGCCTCGCGCAAGGCCTCGGTGCTGGTGATCCGCGGCCCCAATGCCGAGGGCGAGGCCGCCGGCCCGGGCTACGACACCGACGAGGTGGCGCACTTCCTGGCCGGCCACGGCGTCACCTGCGACCTGCGCACGGCGACCGCCGAGCAGATCGGCATCGTCGACATGCTGCTGAGCCGTGCGGCGGATGAAAGCGTGACCCTTCTGCTGATGGGCGCGCACGGCCACTACGGCTTCCCGCACATCCTGCGCGGCGGCGTCACCCGCGACATGCTGCGCCAGATGACCGTGCCGGTGCTGTTCAGCCACTAGGTCGTCAAAGCGGTTCATCCAACAGCGGATGTGGATTCCTGCTTTCGCAGGAATGACGGGTAAATCTTGTTACATCAAAACAGCTTGAACCCCCGTCGCCCCTGCGGAAGCAGGGGCCCACACGCTCCGCTGGCCGCCTTTGCCATACATCTGGTGGAAGCCCGCCAAGTTCCAGGCACCCTCGCAGGCTGCGCTTCATCCCAACAGTCCGAGGCACGGCCCCTCCGCCGCCCTTGCGGGGGCGCGCGCTTCGCCTATACTGCGGCCTTCGCCGTACATTCCCTCATTTCTTGACCCAGAGGCGCTATCATCATGACGAAGGGCGACGTGAAGAAGGTCGTGCTGGCTTACTCCGGCGGCCTGGACACCTCCATCATCCTGCGCTGGCTGCAGGAGGAATACCGCTGCGAGGTGGTCACCTTCACCGCCGACATCGGCCAGGGCGAGGAGCTGGAACCCGCCCGCAAGAAGGCCGAGATGCTCGGCATCAAGGAAATCTACATCGAGGACCTGCGCGAGGAATTCGTCCGCGACTACGTGTTCCCCATGTTCCGGGCGAACACCACGTATGAAGGCGTCTACCTGCTGGGCACCTCCATCGCCCGCCCGCTCATCGGCAAGCGCCTGATCGAAATCGCCGAGGAAACCGGCGCCGACGCCATTTCCCACGGCGCCACCGGCAAGGGCAACGACCAGGTGCGCTTCGAGCTGACGGCCTATGCGCTCAAGCCCGACGTCAAGGTCATCGCCCCCTGGCGCGAGTGGGACCTCAACAGCCGCGCCAAGCTGATCGAATACGCCCAGAACCACCAGATTCCGGTGCCCAAGGACAAGCACGGCGAGTCGCCCTACTCCATGGACGCCAACCTCATGCACATCAGCTATGAGGGCAAGGCGCTGGAAGACCCCTGGGTCGAGCCCGACGAGGACATGTTCCGCCTGACCGTCAGCCCCGAGGCGGCGCCGGACAAGGCGGAATACATCGAGATCGAGTACAAGAACGGCGACCCGGTGGCGGTGAACGGCGAAAAGCTCTCGCCCGCCGCCATGCTGACCAGGCTGAACGAGCTGGCCGGCAAGCACGGCATCGGCCGCCTGGACCTGGTGGAAAACCGCTTCGTCGGCATGAAGTCGCGCGGCGTCTACGAAACGCCGGGCGGCACCATCATGCTGACCGCCCACCGCGCCATCGAGAGCATTACGCTCGACCGCGAGGAAGCGCACCTCAAGGACGAGCTGATGCCGCGCTACGCGGAGCTGATCTACAACGGCTTCTGGTTCTCGCCGGAGCGCGAGATGCTGCAGGCCGCCATCGACCACACGCAGAAGACCGTCAACGGCGTGGTCAAGCTGAAGCTCTACAAGGGCAACGTGATCGTGGTGGGCCGCCAGTCGCCCAACTCGCTGTACCGCATGGACTATGTGACGTTCGAGGAAGACACGGTCTACGACCAGTACGACGCCAACGGCTTCATCCGCCTGAACGCCCTGCGCCTGCGCCTGGGCAAGATGGCCCGCGGCTGAGCGTACGGCTGAACCGTTCCCGAAGACCAAAGGCCCTCGCGGAAACGCGGGGGCCTTTGTCGTTCGCCTGCGCCCAAGGTATTCGGTCTTTGGGGCCCGGCTTGCCCCTCGCCGGCGCCTTGGTACGCTTCAGGGCTGAATCACCTGTGGCACAAAGTCGTGGCACATCATCAGGGTCTTGTGCGGAAAGACCATATTTATTTTAAGTATTTGCTGCGGTATTCCACCTTGGCCGTCCCGCCGGACGGCGCTTAGAAACCGCAAGGGGAATACCATGACGTTTCGCCTGATCGCCGCGGGTTTGACCCTCGGCCTGCTGACCGCCTGCAACACGACGGGCGTTGAGGAACAGCCGGTTGCAGCAACCGAAGTGCCCGCCGCCGAGTACACGGCACCGGTCGAAGGCCACACCGTGTCCAGAACGCGCGGCAGCGTCGAGGACGCCGTGGTCGTGACGGTCACTGAAGTCACGCCGGAAACCTTCGCCTGGCGCGTCGACAACAGCTGCCATGGCCGCAGCCTGACCGACGCCGCCTACTTCGCTCCCAACCTGGAGTGGAACGACTGCGGCGACGGCGCCTGGGCCAGCGGTACGGGCGAGATCACGGGGTCTTCGGGCAGCCTGTGGCCGCTGTCGGTCGGCAAGACGGCGTCGTGGGACTACGTCCATACCAACAGCCGGGGCGACGCCGATCGGAACACCCGCCGCTGCGAGGTCGAGGACACCGCCCGCGTCACCGTGCCGGCGGGCACCTTCGACACCTTCAAAGTGGTCTGCAACGACCGCTGGCGCACCCGCACCTTCTACTACGCGCCGGAGGTGAACAACGTCGTGCGCGAGGTTCACTGGCACAAGCGCCGCAACGCGGTTGTCCGCGACCAGCAACTGGTCAAGGTCGGCGGAACCGGCGCCTGATCGGCGCCGCGGCTCGACCGGATGAACAGGCCCTCGCGGAAACGCGGGGGCCTTCGTCGCGTCAGGCCCGCCCCTGCGCCTCCATGCGCTCGAGGATGGCGTCGCGGACTCGCTCCATCTCGGCCACGTCGCCGCTATCCAGCGCCGCCAGGGTGGCGGCGCAGTCGGCGCGGGTGGGCTCCAGCCGGTTGCGGCTGCGGGCAAGCTGGGCACGGAACAGCGTCAGGGCGGAATGGATGCGGTCCAGCGAGGCCCGTGCCTCCGCCACCTGATCCAGCACCTCGCGGGCGTCGCGGGCGATCTTGCGGCGCAGGAAGACGGGGTGGCGGTGCAGGGGAATCACGGCGCCGGGCGCCCGGGCCTCGGCGATGGCGGCGGGAACCGCGCGGCGCGGCGTCGTCTCGGTCATGCGGCACTCCTCGGTCTGCGGGCCTTGTCCGACCCGTTCTTCCCCCTCAACCCCTCCGACCATGCCAAGCCGGCGCGCGCACCGCGACTGCGCGTCGGTATAGAAGATGGGGAAAAAGGAGACGCCGAAGCTGCGCCGGCAGCCTTACGCCGCCGGAACGATCACGCGGTCCGCCATCAGTCCTCGATGTCGGCGCGGGCCTCGAACCGGTAGGGATGCGCGCGGTAGACGCCGAGAATGGTCAACTCGCGGGTGAAGAACTTCAGTTCCTCGAAGGCCAGGCGCACGCCGCGTTCCTCGGGGTGCCCTTCCACTTCGCACAGGAACTGGGCGGCGACGAAGTGGCCGTCGACGATGTAGCTTTCCAGCTTGGTCATGTTGACGCCGTTGGTGGCGAACCCGCCCAGCGCCTTGTAGAGCGCCGCCGGCACGTTCCGCACGCGGAAGACGAAGCTGGTCACCACACCCTCCAGCGCGCCCGGCGGCGGCGTCAGGGGCTCGCGCGACATGATGACGAAGCGCGTGGTGTTGTGCGACTCGTCCTCGACGTTGGCCTGCAGGGACACCAGGCCATAGGTCTCCGCCGCCAGTTCCGAGGCGATGGCGGCGACGCTCTTGTCGCTCATGCGCGCCACCTCGGCCGCCGCCCCGGCGGTATCGGCGGCGACCACCGGCTTGATGCCGAGCCGCCGGATGATGTTGCGGCACTGGCCCAGGGCATGGACGTGGCTGCGCACCGTGGCGATGTCGTCCAGCGTCGCGCCCTTCACCCCCAGCAGGTGGTGGTTCACCGGCTGATAGTGCTCGCCGATGATGTGCAGGCCGGAATTGGGCAGCAGGTGGTGGATGTCGGCCACGCGCCCGGCCACCGAGTTGTCCACCGGGATCATGGCATAGCGCGCCTGGCCGTCCCGCACCGCCTGGAAGGCATCCTCGAAGGCCGCGCAGGGCAGCGCCGTGAAGTCCGGGTACACCGCCTTGCACGCCAGATGGCTGTAGGCGCCGGGGCTGCCCTGGAAGGCGATGGTGTGGGACGGATCGGACGAAGCGGCCATGGCGGGTCTGTCTCTGTGGAAGGGGTCAGGGCTTGGGGGTGAGGACGGCGCGCGCCGCCTGAAGGTCTTCCGGCGTGTCGACGCCCAGCGGCACGGTGTCGACCAGCACGGCGTCGATGCGCATGCCGTCCTCCAGCGCGCGCAGCTGCTCCAGCCGCTCGCGGGTTTCCAGCACGCCCGGCGGCAGGCCGACGAAGCGCTTCAGCGCCGCGCGGCGGTAGGCATAGAGGCCGATGTGGTGATACAGCGGCCCATCGCCGGTCGGCGCGGTGGCGCGCGTGAAATAGAGCGCCCGGCCGCGCCGCTGGTCGGGTTTCAGCCCCAGGATCGCCTTCACCACGTTGGGGTTGTCGCGCTCGGACGGTTTGGAGATCTCGGCCACCAGCGTGGCGATGTCCACCGCCGGGTCGTCGAGCGGCACCAGCGAATCCGCCACCAGCGCGGGGTCCAGCGTCGGCAGGTCGCCCTGTACGTTGACGATGGCGGAGAACCGCTCCTGCGGGTCGAACCGCTCCACCGCCTGCCAGACGCGGTCGGAGCCCGACGGCAGGTCGGGGTCGGTCAGCACCGCCTCACCGCCGTGGGCGCGCACGGCCTCGGCGATCTCGGGCTCGGCGCAGGCGACCAGAACGGGGCCGACGGCGGCCTCCATGGCGCGCTTCCAGACCTGCACGATCATGGGCACGCCGCCGATGTCGGCCAGCGGCTTGCCCGGCAGGCGAGTCGACGCCATGCGGGCGGGAATCACCACCAGCGCATGGCTCTGGGCGGGTCCTGGCGTGCTGGGGTCGGCGGGGGCGGTCATGGCGCGGGCATCGACTTGAAATGGGCGAAAGGAGCGTGAAGGTAGCCCCTGGAACGGCCTCGATAAAGATCAAAACGCGGCCGCCAAGCGTATAGCAGCGCGAAAGCCGTATGCTCCCCGTGGACAGACGGCATTCCACCCGCTACGCTCCGGCCGCGAATCGCTGCCCTGGCCCTGAACCGTTCGGAGAGGCGCATGTCCTTTATTGGTAAGTCCGTCGCCGCGCTTGCCGTCGCGATCGCCCTGGTTTTCATCGTGAACGCCGTGGGCGACATCTACAACCCGACCCGCACCCTGGACGAACCCGTCTACCGCGCGGGCCTGGACACGGGTGACGAAGGTGGCGCGACCGAGGTGGCCGCGGCCGAGGAAGAGCCCGAGGCCGACCTGTTCACCCTCATCAACCAGGCCGAGGCCTCGGCCGGTGAGAAGGCGTTCCGCCAGTGCGCGTCGTGCCACACCTATGAAATCGGCGGCCCCAATCGCGTCGGCCCCAACCTGGGCAACGTCATCGGTGCCGACATCGCCGCGCACGAGGGGTTCAACTACTCCGACGCCCTGGCGGGCCTCGAGGGTGAGTGGACCTACGAGAAGATGGACGCCTGGCTGGCGAACCCGAGCGACTTCGCACCGGGCAACAAGATGACCTTCGCCGGCGTGAAGGACATCGAAGACCGCGCCGCCATCATCAAGTTCCTGATGGCCCACACCGAGAACCCGCCGGCCGTGCCCGAGCCGCAGGAGGCCGCCGCCACCGAGGAGGCGCCCGCCGCCGAGGGCGAGGCCGAGGCCGCCGCCACGGAAGAGGCCCCGGCCGCCGAAGAGCAGCAGGCCGCCGAGGCCGCTCCGGCCGCCGACGGTGCCGCCGGTGGATTCACCGCCATGGTCGCCGCCGCCGATCCGGCTGCCGGTCAGAAGGTGTTCAACCAGTGCCGCGCCTGCCACACGTATGAGATCGGCGGTCCCAACCGCGTCGGTCCCAACCTGGGCAACATCGTCGGTGCCGACATCGCCGCGCACGAAGGCTTCCGCTATTCCGACGCCCTGGCCGGCATGGACGGCCAGTGGACGTATGAGAACCTGAACGCCTGGCTGGAGAACCCCAAGGACTTCGCGCCCGGCAACAAGATGACCTTCGCCGGCCTGAAGAGCGAGGAAGACCGCGCCGCCGTCGTCGCCTTCATGATGGAGCACACCGAAAACCCGCCGCCGCTGGACGCCGCGTCGCCGGGTCCGGCCGCTCCGGGCGTTGCCAGCGAGACGCTGCAGGAAGCGGTGCCCGAGCCTGAAGGCGCGGGCGAGCGCCCCGCGCCCGAGGAAGGCGCTGTGGCGGAGTAACGCCGCCGACACTATCGCGCCTCGGTGGACAACAAGCGCCCCGGTCGCACGGACCGGGGCGCTTTTCTTTTTTCCAATCCGCCATATGCCTTTGTATCGGTTGACCCCGGGAAGCGTCCCCTCCAGAATTGGGCTTAATCCTAAAGACGCAAGGAAGCCGCGGCGTTTCCCGCACCGAAAGGCGCACACCGATGAGGCTTCCTGGAACAACAAGAGCACGGGACTTTTTCATGACGGCGCATTCGGGCATACACGGCGACTCCACGGGCGCCGCGGCTGGCGGCGGTGCGCCGGTGGGGCGGGAGCGCCGGGTCGTCGGCCAGGCGCTGTCCTACTGGCACGCCGTGCGCGACCACCGGCCGCTGCCGCTGCTCGACGACCTGGACATGGAGGCCGAGCCGCTGCTGCGCGGCAAGCTGTTCCTGATGGACGTGACCGCGGGCCTGGGCACCGCCACCTTCACCTATTGCGGCGGCGCCCTGTCGCAGGCCTTCAAGGCCTCGGCCACGGGCAAGCGGCCCCACGACGTCCTGCCCAGCGACGTCGCCGAGCACATGCTCGACCTGGTGCGCGCGGTGGTGGACTTCCGCCGCCCGCTGGCCGACGCGGCCACCCTGCCCCGCGTGCGCGGCGGCGGCGTGCTCAAGCACCGCATGGCGATCATGCCCGTCTCGACCGACGGCAAGACGGTCACCCACATCCTGGGCGCCTTCAGCTACAAGGTGGACTGAGGAGCGACCCCGCCGGGTTGGCGGCCGCCGCCGTCAAAGCGGCCGCACCCGGTCATTCTCCCGGCTGAGCGGCACGGCGCGGGCGGATCATGCCCTTGATGTCCGACAGCGACGTCGCCCCCATGGCAAAGGCGGCGACCGTGAAGCTGCCGGCGCCGACGGCCAGCAGGGCCACCAGCGCGACGATGCTCGGCACGCCCGCGCCCAGGCCCTCCACCGGCAGTTCCGGCACCAGCCAGCGGTTGGCAGCCCAGACGGCGCCGGCCATCACCGCACTGGCCCCCATGATGCGCGGCAGGCGGCTCTTGAGGCGGGCGTCGGGGGCGAAGTGGCCGCGGCGGTGCAGGATCACGGCCAGCGCGCCGCCGTTGACCCAGGCCGCCAGGCCGGTCGCCAGCGCGATGCCCACGTGCCCCAGCACCTGCATCAGGATCAGGTTCAGCACCACGTTCACCACCATGCCGGCGCCGGCGCACCAGACCGGCGTCTTCGTGTCCTCGCGCGCGAAGAAGCCGGGCGACAGCACCTTGATCAGCACGAAGGCGGGCAGGCCGACGGCGAACGCCGCCAGCGCGCCGGACGTCGCCGCCGCCTCCAGCGGTCCGAAGGCGCCGCGCTGGAAAAGGGCGGTGACGATGGGGTGGGCGATGACGATCAGCCCGCTCATGGCCGGAATGGTGAACAGCAGCGACGCCTCGATGGCGCGGTTCTGGTTGTAGTGGGCGGCCTCGGTGTTGCCGGCGGCGATCTGGCGCGCCAGCAGCGGCAGCAGGGCCGTCCCGATGGCCGTGCCGACCACGCCCAGCGGCAGCTGATTGATGCGGTCGGCGTAGTAGAGGTAGCTGACGGCGCCGTCGCTCACCAGCGAGGCCAGGATGGTGTCCACCAACAGGCTGATCTGATAGAGCCCGGCGCCGAAGGCGACCGGCACCACGCGCCTGGCCAGCAGCTTGATGCGCGGGCTCAAGGTGGGGCGCACCAGATGGATGCGCACGCCTGCCCGGCGGCAGGCGACGATCAGCCACAGCAGCTGGATCACGCCGGCCGCCGCCACGGCGATGGCCAGCGCATGGCCGGGCGTGGCGGTGTACTGGTGCAGGGCCAGCAGGCCGCCCATCATCACCAGGTTCAGCAGCACCGGCGTCGCGGCGGCGGCGGCGAACCGGCCAAGGCTGTTCAGCACGCCCGACAGCAAAGCGCACAGCGAGATCAGCAGCAGGTAGGGAAAGGTGATGCGGGTCAGGTCCTCGGCCAGTTCCATCTTGCCGGGCACGGCGTCGAAGCCGGGTGCGAAGGCATAGATGGCCCAGGGCATGACCAGTTGCATCAAGCCGACGAACACCGCCAGCACCAGGCCCAGCACCGTGAAGGCGCGGCGGGCGAACAGGTGGGCCTCGGCCGCGCCCTCCTTCTCCAGCGTCTGCGAATACAGCGGCACGAAGGCCGCCGCCACCGCCCCTTCCGCAAACAGGCGGCGGAACAGGTTGGGGAACTTGAAGGCGACGAAGAAGGTGTCGGCCACGGTGCCCGCGCCCAGGAACCCGGCGATCAGGATGTCGCGCGCGAACCCGGTGATTCGGCTGAGAAGGGTAAACCCGCCGACGGTGGCGACGGCACGGAACAGGGACATGGGCCTCACCGGCTTGACCAGGACGCGCCCTTTTACACCATGCCGGCAAGGCGAAAAAGCGGCGCGGGCAGAGGACCGCAAAGCCACCCTCTGGGGTAGCCCGGCGACAGCCCTTTACGGCGGGCGCGATTCCAGTAATAAAGGGGCCGTCTTTTCGCGCCCGCACCCGCTGCCACAGGGGATGGCGGCGGCGCGGGCGCCCGAACAGTCACCGATCGCGGGTTTTCCGGAGGGAGGCCCGGTCATCGCGCCGCAGGGTTGGCGGCGCCGTCAAGCCGGAAGGAAGCATCATGGACATCAACAAGATTCCCGTCGGTAAGGACGCTCCGTGGGACGTGAACGTCATCATCGAGATCCCGCTGCGCAGTGATCCGGTGAAGTACGAGGTGGACAAGGATTCCGGCGCCATGTTCGTGGACCGCTTCCTGCACACCGCCATGCACTACCCCTGCAACTACGGCTTCATTCCCCACACCCTGTCCGACGACGGCGATCCGGTGGACGTGATGGTGATCGGCCGCATGCCGGTGGCCGTGGGCTCGGTCATGCGCACCCGCCCGATCGGCGTGCTGCACATGGAGGACGAGGCCGGCCGCGACGAAAAGATCCTGGGCGTGCCGCACTCCAAGCTGCACCCCTACCACGACAACGTGAACAGCTTCGGCGACATCCGCACGACCGAGCTGAAGCGCATCGAGCACTTCTTCGCCCACTACAAGGACCTGGAAGAGGGCAAGTGGGTCAAGATCCTGGGCTGGGGCGACGCCAAGGAAGCCGCCGAGATGATCGCCAAAGGCATCGAGGCCGGCAAGAAGGGCTGAGGCCCCTCGCCGCCGTCGCCTTGCCCGCGATGATGGAAACGCCCCGACCCCGAAAGGTGGTCGGGGCGTTTCCGTATCGGTGAAAGAATCACGCGAGAACAGGAGGGAGACCGCCATGAGCGCATCCGCGCGCGACCGCATCGAGGTGGTCGTCGGCGACATCACGCGGGAGTCCACCGACGCCATCGTCAACGCCGCCAACAACGAATTGGGCCCGGGCGGCGGCGTGGCCGGCGCCATCCAGCGCGCCGCCGGGCCGCGGCTGCTGGAAGCCTGCGAGCCGCTCGGCGGCTGCGAGACCGGCGACGCCAAGGCCACCGAGGGCTTCGACCTGCCGGCCCGCTGGGTCATCCATACCGTCGGGCCGGTCTGGCACGGCGGCGATGCCGACGAGGAATCGTTGCTGGCATCCTGCTACCGCCGCTCGCTCGAGGTGGCCGTCGAGATCGGCGCGGCGTCGGTGTCCTTCCCCGCCATCTCGACGGGCATTTTCGGCTTTCCCCCGAACCGCGCCGCCCCCATCGCCGTCGGCACGGTGGCCGAGGTTCTGCACGAGACCGACGCCATCGAGACCGTGCGCTTCGTGTGTTTCGACGAAGACAGCGCGGCTCTGCACCGCGACGCCCTGGACAAGCTGGCCTGACGGACCGGGGGCGCCTCAGCCGCCGTCGCTGGTGAGGCCGGCGAGCACCGACGTCACGTCGGCGGCGGCATCGGGCCAGCGCAGCAGGTGGGCCGGGCAGCGGCGGCAGTCGCTGGAGCCGAAGCCGGGAACGGGCGCGGCGGCTCCGGCCACCGTCAGCGCGCCGCGCAGGGCGCACTCGTCGCCGCCCGCCACGGGCCATACGGCGGTGTCGCCGGCGGCCGTGGTCAGCCAGTCCACGTGCCAGCGCCGCGGCTTGTCGACCGCCAGATGCCGGCCGCACCGCGCCCGCAGGCCCCCGCCGCCCCGTGCCGATCCGCAGTAAAGGTAGGTTCCGGGTTCCAGCGCCGCGCCGTGGGCCTCGGCGAATCGGGGCGGCAGCGGCACGGGGAAGCCGAACACCATGCGCAGCACATAGGCGCCCGGCGCGTCGGGAAGCTGATGCGGATCGCGTATCCACCCGGCCATGGTGTTTGACATCCTGTCGGCTTAGGCGGAAAGTGGTGGCCGAGGATCGCGCCACGCACACAACCGCCGCTCATGTTCAACTTTTCTGCCTTCCTGCCGGCCCGTTCCGCCGCCCGCCTTCTGGCAGCGGCCGTGACGCTGGGCGCGCTGCTCCCTCCCGGGCCGGCGGCGGCGCAGGGCGCCATCTACGCCTGGACCAACGACAGTTTCTGGCAAGTCGGGCGGCTCGACAAGGAGTTGTCGGCGCTGTGCCGCCGCAACGAATTCAACCAGGTGCGCAAGAACCGCCTGAAAATCTGGTACACCGGCAAGGACAACATCGGCCGGGGCACCACGGGCGTCGCCAAGTATGGCTGGAACCTGAGCGACCCCAACGGCAAGGCCGTGCCCGACATGACCTATCACTTCATCAACGACGGCTGGTCGGACTGCAAGGTGTTCGTCGCGCCCTGAGCCGACGCCGTGCCCATGCCGCGCGTCCTCACGCTCCGCCGCGCCGGCGGCCGCCGGCGGTGGTGGCCTTGCCGTAGCCGCAGTCGCAGGTCTGCGATCCCTTGACCAGCCGCGCCACCAGGGCGCCGCGCCCGCTGGCGGCGTCCGACCGCGTCCAGCGGAAGACGGCGCCGCACTTGTTGCACAGCTGCTCGCCGGGGCCGCGGGCGGTCTCCTCCGTCTGGCGGCTCTTGGCCTTCTTAACGGCAGCGACGGCGGCCTGGATGGTCGGGGGCAGGGGCTTGTTGCGGTCACTCATGGGGCGGTGTCGTCCGGGATGGGGTCTCAGCAGGGCCAGTGCAGGCAGCGCGGGGGGTCCTCGCGGTCGCGCCACGGCACCAGTTCGCGCGCGGCCCGCCATAGAAGCCTGTCGAGCGCCGGGTCGTCCAGCCCCGTCAGCGCCGGCCCCCGCAGCCGCGCCGCCCGCACCGCGCCCGTGCCGTTGCACAGCGCCGCCTCCAAAGTCGTGCGGTCGGACGGATTGGCCGCCGCGTCGGGCAGGTCTCCGCCGCGCAGCCGGCAGGCGATCCCGCCGTTCACGGCCTGGGGCACGCCGAACAGCAGCACCACGCGCGTCGAGGGATTGCCGGCCTGCGCCGGGTCGGTGGTGTAGCGGGTGGGAGCGCGGCCGGGCGGGGTGGGCATGCGCGCGGCGATGGCCGGCGCGACGTCCTCCGCCGGCGCGGCCACCGGACTTCCGACCACCTCCATCAGCACCGGGCCCGCCCCCGAGGCGGCGCGGAAGCTGGAAATCGCCAGCGCATCCCCCGTGGTCGGCGTGCTTCGGGTCACCACGACGCCGTTCCCGGCGGCGCAGGCGGAGAGAACGCCCGCCAGCAGGACGGGCACGAGGAGGCGAAACACGCGCATCATGCCGGGATCATACCACCCTCGCCGGTCTGCCGCGAGACGTCCGCCGCAAGGCCGGCGGAACGGGGCGGGGCGGGGCGCATCGGTGCGGGTTCAGCGCTCCCACACGGGCGTCGGCGAGGGCTCGCCCTCGGGGCCCGGCGGGCGGCCGGCGGCTTCGCGCTTTTTGGCGCGCATCAGGCCGAGCACCGCGTTGCCCGCCACGGCGCCGACCACGATGATCCCGCCGACGACCGCCAGGGTGCCCGGCACCTCACCGACGCCGATCCACGCCCACAGCGGCCCCAGGACCGTCTCGATCAGCGAGAACAGGGCCACCTCCGCCGCCGGGATGAACCGCGCGCCCGACATGAACAGCCCGATGGCCAGCGGCATCTGCAACAGGCCCTGGAACAGGATCACCGTCGCATCGTGCAGGGTGTAGACAAGGCTGCCGGCCAGCGGCAGGGAAATCAGCGCCGCCCCCAGGCCGCCGAAGGCGATCACCGGCGTGGTGTCGCGGTTGCCGATGCGGCGCAGCTGCACCAGGGCGAAGCCGTGGCAGACGGCGGTGAACAGGGCGATGGAATCACCCAGCAGCCTGCCGCCGCCGATGGAGCCGGAAAAGATGATGACGATGCCGATGATGGCGACAGCGATGCTCACCCAGGTGCGCACCGAGACGCGCTCGCGGATCAGCAGCCATCCGAACACGGCGGAAAACAGCGGCATGCAGGCCAGGATCACCAGCGTGTTGGCGACCGTTGTGTTCAGCATGGCCAGCACGAATCCGATGTTCGCCCCCATCAGCCCCAGCGACGCCCACACGCCCGGCCACCCGAGGCTGGTGACCACCTGGGCGGTGCGGCGGCGGTAGCGAAGGCTCACCAGCGCCATGACCGAGACGAAGATGCCCAGCGTGCGCAGGAAGACGATCTGCCAGTGGCCCGCGTCCTCCACCAGGCGCAGCAGCAGGCCGTCGGGGCTGATGACCAGCATGCCTCCGGCGGACAGGGCGACGCCCTTGAGGTAGGTGGCGCGGTCGGCGTGCAAGATCGACTCCTCTGGACGGCGGTGGGCGGAAAGACCGCCGACCGCGCCGGGCGCCCGGGGGCACGCGCGGGAACCGGCGGTCGGCGGCGGGTACGAAGAAGCGCCGCCGATCCTTTCAACGCCCCATCGCCCCGGCAAGGGCCATTCTGCCGCCGTCCCCCGCCGACGCGGACCGTCAGGCGCTGCGGCGCGCCTGCTGCAGGTCGGGGCGGTAGCCCATGCGGCGGCTGGCGTCCTCGCCGGCCAGGACGCAGGCCCGCGCGATGCGGCCCGTGGGGCTGGCATCGAATCCGGTGTCGGCACCCAGCACGGTGATGGCGCCGACGATCTGCCCCCGGTGGTCGAAGACGGGCGACGAGACCGCGCCGATGCCCTGCATCAGGGCATTGCGCTGCGTCGCCAGCCCGGTGGCGCGGATGTCCTCCACCATGGCCCGGTCGACGGCATGGCCGGCGGCTTCCTTGAGGAAGGCGGCGAACACCCGTCCGGTCGCCGACGTCTCCACCGGCAGGACCGAGCCCACGCGGACGTTCACGGCGATGGGCCGGGCGGCTTCCTCCCAGCGGACGATGGTGGGGCCGCGGTTGCCCCAGACGGCCAGGAACACCGTTTCCTCCAGGTGGTCGCGCAGGTCGGCGAGCACCCCGGCGGTATCGCGCACGATGTCCAGCCCCTGCAGCGCCACCAGCCCCAGCGTCAGGGCGAACTCGCCCAGGGCATAGCGGCCGGTTTCGGCGTCCTGTCGCACCATGCCCGATTCGATGAAGCTGACCAGGTAGCGGTGGGCCTTGGCCGGCGGCATGCCGGCCCGGTCCGCCAGCTCCTTGAGCATCAGGGGCCGCGCCGCCTCGCCCAGCGCCCGCAGGACGCCCATGGCGACCTCCAGCGACTGCACGCCGCGGCGCCGCGCCCCATCGGCCTCATGCCCGTTGGCGCCGCCGCCGGCGTCCTCTCCCACCGGGGCGCGCAAAGGCCGCGTCCGGCCACCGACACTACGCATATTCAAGAATCCCCACACTGCTCTGCATTTCCGACGCTTGACTCGCGTCGGCCCGTCAATTACACATGGCGACATCGATTACGCAATACGAAATGCGGACCCGTTCGAAGGCATCCCCGGGACCCCGCAGGACGTGTGAAATCGAGGCCTCGGCCGCCGGGAACGGCCGAAGCCGAACAAAGGGCAAAGACTTATAAAAGCACGGCCCTGTCTAGGTGAGGAAAGCGTCGGGTGACCGGACCCTGCATCCGGGCGAAGAGGCGGCCGCAAGGCCGCCTCTTCACATTTCGGGCTACCCCGCCGGGCGGCATTGCGCCGCCGCCGGCGCGCCGCGACATCAGGCCCCGGGACATGGTGAGGGACGCGCAGCCGGGAGCCGCCGCCCATGCCATCGCCCACGCCACGCCGTCGCAGCCCCCTGTCCCTCATAAGCCCTGCCCTGACCCTGCTCCTCATGACCGCCGCGCCCGCCCCCGCCGGCGCGGAGACGGAACCGCCGCTGCTGTACGAGCCGCGACTCTACACGCCGTCGGTGGAACGGATGCTGGTCCGCGCCAAGGCGGACCGCCTGGAGGCCCGCCTGCGCGCCGCGACGCCGCCGGCCCCGGTCGCGGCGGCGCCGCTGCTGCCCCGTCCGCAAGCATCGGCGTCGGCCTCGGCCACCGACCGTCGCATGGCCGCCCGCGCACAGGCGTCCATCGACCGTGCGACCGCCTCGGCCGAGGCCGAGCGGTGGCGCCTGGAGCGGCGGGCCGCCCTGACGGAGCTGAAAGAAACGGAAACGTGGGCCCTGCACGCCCTGCGCACCTTCCGCCCCGATCCGGCGGCGGGTCCCGAGGGGCGTTAGGCGGCGGCGGGAGTCGCGTTCAGCCGCCGTTGCCGCTGTCGTTGGGCGCGTTGGGGTCGGGCGCGTCCTCGGGCACGCGGCATTCGGCCGCGGCGTGGCAGATCAGCTCGCCGAACTCCCGCAGGAAGACCGAGCCCTTGACCGTGCGCTGGATGAGCACGCTGCGGCGGTCGGTTTCGTCCACCTTGCGCTTGACCAGGCCATAGTCGCTGAGGCGGTCGACGGCGCGCGTGACGGCCGGTTTGGAGACCTTGAGGGCGTCGGCCAGCCCGCGCACCGTGTGCGGCGGCTTGGTGATGTAGACGGTCAGGAGCAGCGCCATCTGGCGCGCCGACAGGTCCGGGCCGTCGCGGCGCACGCTTTCCACGATGGCGCCGCGCCACAGGTCCAGGGCCTCGACGGGTTTGATGTCCACGCTGGTCCTCTATCCGTTCCGTGACCGCTTGTTCCGTGAGCGGAACCTGTTTACCGGACCGGGCGGCCCGGAGCAACGGCAAAGGGTTGACCGTTTCGCGTCCGTTCAACCGAAGCGGTCGGCGACGAGGGCATAGAGCGCGCGCAAGGCGAAGGCCTCGCCGCCCGCCGGCCGGCCCGGCCGCCCCGCCGGGTTCCAGCCGTAGATGTCGAAGTGCGCCCACCGTGTCGAATCCGAAACGAACTCCTTGAGGTAGAGCGCGGCGGTGATCGCGCCGGCGAAACCGCCCTCGCCGGCGTTGTTGATGTCAGCAGTCTTGCTGTCGAGCATCTTGCGATAGGGCGCCCACAGCGGCAGGCGCCAGACGGGGTCGCGCCAGGCCCCGGCGTGGCATTCGATGTCGGCGGCCAGCGCGTCGTCGTTGGCGAAATAGACGGCGATCTCGGGCCCCAGAGCCACCCGCGCCGCGCCGGTCAGGGTGGCGCAGTCGACCAGCAGGTCCGGCTGTTCCGAATCGGCCTCGGCCAGGGCGTCGCACAGCACCACGCGGCCCTCGGCATCGGTGTTGCCGATCTCCACGGTCAGGCCCTTGCGCGTGCGCAGCACGTCCTGCGGCCGGTAGGCGGTGCCCGACACCATGTTCTCCACCGCCGGGATCAACAGGCGCAGACGCACGTCCAGCCCCGCCATCATGATCATGCGCGCCAGGCCCAGCGTGTTGGCCGCCCCGCCCATGTCCTTCTTCATCAGCTTCATGCCGGCCGAGGGCTTGAGGTCGTAGCCGCCCGAATCGAAGCACACTCCCTTGCCCACCAGCGTCACCCTGGGTGCGTCCTCTCGCCCCCAGCGGATGTCGATGAGGCGCGGCGGCCGGGCGCTGCCCTTGCCGACGGCGTAGATGGCGGGATAGTTGGCGCGCTCCAGGTCCTCGCCGACGATGACGTCCATGGTCGCACCGTGGGCGTCGGCCAGCACGCGGGCGGCGTCCTCCAGTTCCTCGGGGCCCATGTCGCTGGCCGGCGTGTTGATGAGGTCGCGGACAAGGGTGGTGCCGGCGACAGCGCGGGTCACGGCCTCGCGGTCGGCGGTGTCCGGCCACGCCAGGCGGGCCGGGCGCGACGGGCCTGAGGGCTCGCCGTCGCTCCCCACGCCGGCGGCGGCGGTGTTGGATTTGTAGCGGGTGAAGCTGTAGGCGCCCATCTCCCAGGCGAAGCACGCCCAGAAGGCCTGGTCGCCCTCGGGCGCGGGGTCCAGGCGGTAGTCGACGCGGGGCAGCGCCGTCGGCAGGGCGGCCAGCGCCCAGGGGTCGGACCCGTCGCCCAGCCCCGCCAGGACGCGCGCCGCGCCGCCCTCGGCGTCCGGCAGCATCAGGTGGGCGCCCGCCTCGGCCTTGAACCCGGCCGTCTCGACCCAGCGGCGCGTCGCCGGGTCCTGCGCCTCCAGCCATGACGTCAGCGCCTCGCGCGTCAGGGCGGTGACGGGAACGGCGGCATCGGCGTCGGCCCCGTCGATCAGGGCGGTGACCAGGGTTGTCTGCGCAGGCAAGGCGGACGTCTCCTTCTTCGCGGTAGTTTCCCCCAGTATAGAACCCTGCCGCGCGCCCGCACACCCGGAAAGGGCGCCGCCGCCACCAAAGGTGTCGAGGGACTACGGCCCGGCCACCGGCGCGGTTTCCTCGGCGGCGATCCTCGCCCGCTCGTCATAGAACCGCTTGGCCCCGGGGTGCAGGGGCACGCCCGTATCGTCGTCGGCGCGCGACGGGTCCAGCTTGCGCCCGCCGGGATGGCCGGAGCGGTACAGTTCCAGGCTGGTGGGATGCCACAGGGACTTGGTGATGGCGTAGGCCATCTCGTCGCTCATCTCGGCGGTGGTCAGCAGCACGGCACCGACGGCCAGCGTGGCGATGGCGCGCGTCTGGTTGGGGTAGGTGTCGGCCGGGATGACGTTGTGGGTCAGGTAGGGGAACACGCCCGCCAGCTTGTCGGCCGCCTGCCCGTCGATGGGCACCAGCGTGATCTCGTCGCGCTCCGCCAGGTCGGCGATGGCCTGGATGGGGGCGCCGCCGACGAAGAAGAAGGCGTCCAGTTCATCGTCCGCCAGCCGGTCGGCCGAGGGACCGGGCCGGATGTAGGCGGGTTTGACGTCGTTCAGCTTCAGGCCATGGGCGTTGAGGATCAGCCGCGCCTCCACCAGCGTGCCCGAGCCCTTCTCGCCCACCGACACGCGCTTGCCCTTCAGGTCCGCGACGCTTTCGATGCCGCTGCCGGTGCGGGCGACGAGGTGGATGCTTTCCGGGTACAGACGGGCCAGGGCGCGCAGGTTCTCCACGGCTTCGCCGCCACTGTAGATGCCTTCCGCCGACCACGCCCAGAAGCCGACGTCCGCCTGCACCAGCGCCATGTCGGCGGTGCCGGCCTTCAGGCTCTGGACATTGACCACCGATCCGCTGGTGGAAACGGCCGCGGCGATCAGGCCCGGCACGCCGCAACTGCCGCCCCGGTCGCAGGGGCGCGAGCCGGGCGGGTTGCTGATGGCGTTGGCGATCAGCCCGCCGATGGGAAAATAGGTGCCGCCGGTGGGGCCGGTGGCGATCCGCAGGACGGTCACGTCCTCGGGCGGCTGCTGCGCCCGCCCGTCGGGGCCAAGAACCACCAGGGCCGCCGCCACCGCCAGAACGGCCAGAACGGCCCGTCGGGCCAAGCCTATGCGGCGCGGCGCGTGGCGCGGTGGACGCGAATCGCGGTGCACGGCGTCTCTCCCCCTTGTGGCCTCGCGGGTGGTTCACCCACCTTGTCCTCGGACATATGGGTGTGACATTCCCGGGGGTCCAGCACAATGCCGGTATGGTCCAACGCTTTGATTTTTTCGTCGGGAGAAGAATGCGACGCCTGACCGCGCTGCCCGATCCGCAACTGCCGCCGTCCCAGTCCACGGCGGCCCGCGGCGATGCCGACGACGCAGCGATCGGCCCCTGCCCGCTGTGCGGCCGCCCCATGGTGCCGGGCCCCAGCCTCGACCGCCACCACTGGGTGCCCCGGTCCGAGGGCGGGCGCGAGCAGACGCTCATGCACCGCATCTGCCACCGCAAGATCCACAGCGTGCTGACCGAGCGCGACCTGGCCGCCGCCTACGACTCGCCCGACGCCCTGCGCACGCATCCCGAGATCGCACGGTTCCTGAGGTGGGTGCGCAAGAAACCGCCGGAATACATGGACCGCCACCGCCGGAAGCGGCGGTAGCGGCACCAACCCCCTACTCGTTGCGCAGAAGCGGCGCCGCCTTCACGCCCATGGCGCGCCAGGTGCCGGCGAACCCCGCCCCCAGCGTCACCACCACGCAGGCCAGCACCGTACCGGCGGCGATCCAGGGCAGCCAGGTCCAGGTGACCTCGCGCATGACGAAGGTCATCACCGCCCAGCCCACCACCGAGCCGATGGCAACGGCAATGACGCCCGTCGCCGCGCCCAGGATGCCGTATTCCACCAGGAAGGCGCGCAGCACGTCGCGCCGGGTCGCCCCCAGCACCTTGAGCACCACCGAGTCGTAGACCCGCCGCCGGTGCCCCGCCGCGATGGCGCCGGCCAGCACCAGCGCACCGGCCAGCAGCGTCACGGCGGCCACCGCCCGGACCGCGTTGCCCGCCGCCGCGATCACCTGGTTGACGGCATCCAGCGCATCCTTCACCCGCAGCGCGGAGACGTTGGACAGGCGGTCGGCCATCAGGCGTTCCAACTGGTCCGCCGCGGCGCCGTCGGCCTGCACGGTGGCGATCCAGGTGCGCGGCGCGCCGGCCAGCGTGTTGGGGCTGAACAGGAAGCTGAAGTTCATGCTCAACGAGCCCCAGTTCACGTTGCGCAGGTTGGCGATCTCGCCGGTGATGGCACGGCCCAGAACGTTGACCGTGACCGTGTCGCCAACGCCGACTCCCAGCCCCTCGGCAATGTTCTGGGCCAGGCTGATCTGCGGCGTGCCCTGCCAGTCGGCCGGCCACCATTCGCCGGCGACGATCTCGGCGTTGGACGGCGGTTCGGCGGCGGACGACAGGCCCCGGTCGCCGCGCACTGTCCAGCGGACCTCGGGGTCCACGTTCTCGATGACGACGGGGTCGCCCTTGAGGTGCGTGATGTTGCCGCGGATCATGTCGGCCATCTGGACAATGGACGCGCCCTCGACCTCCGCCACCGTGGTCTCGAACGTCTCCACCTGGTCGGGCTGGATGTCGATGAAGAAGAACGTCGGCGCCTGGTCCGGCAGGTTCTCGTTGATGGTGCGCGACAGGTTCCCCTCGATCTGCGCGACGGCCACCAGCACGGTCAGCCCCAGGCCCAGCGACAGCACCACCGAGGCCGTGGGCGCGCCCGGCCGGTGCAGGTTCGCCAGCGCCAGCCGCAGGCCGGGCCGGCCGCGCGCCGCCGTGGACTGGCGGGCGGCCAGCGCCTTCACCACCCAGGCCGCGCCCCGGAACAGCGCCAGCGACACCACCGAGCCGACGACGAACCACGCCGCCAGTACCGGGTTGTCGGCCGTGGCGATGGTCAGCGCCGCCAGCAGCCCGGCCAGCACCAGGATGCTCAGCAGGTCGCGCCCATGCGGCATCCCGCCCGGTGCCGCGACCACGCTGCGGAACAGGGCGGCGGCGCGGATGGCGCGGGTGCGCGACAGCGGCCACAGGGCGAAGACCAGCGCCGTCAGCACGCCGAAGCCCGCCGCCTTGACCAGCGGCCACGGGTACAGCGCCGCCTTGGCCTCCACCGGCAGAAGGCCCTTGAGCGCGCCCGACGCCGCGAAGGGCACCAACGCCCCCAGCACCAGCCCGAGCCCGATGCCCAGCGCCGCGATGAGCGTGATCTGGATGAGGTAGATGTGAAAGATGCGCCGGCTGGATGCGCCCAGGCACTTCAGCGTCGCGATGGTGTTCACCCGGCTGTCCAGGAAGGCCTTCACCGCATTGGCGACCCCGATGCCGCCCACCAGCAGCGCGGTCAGTCCCACCAGCGTCAGGAACAGGGTGATGTTGCCCAAAAACCGCTCGAACCCGGGGGCGGCACGGTCCAGGCCGCGCAACTGCCAGCCGGCGTCGGGGTACTCGCGCGTCAGGGCCGCACGCAGGTCCTCCACCCGATCGGTGGCGACGCGGGTTTCGTATTCGATCAGCGTGCCCGGCTGGACGAGGCCGGTCGCCTCCACCGCCGGATTCGCCAGCAGCACCGTCGGGCCGAAGCTGAAGACGCGGTTGGCGCGGTCGGGCTGGACGATGAGCGCCGCTCGCACCTCGACGTCCAGGTCGCCGAGGCGGATGGTGTCGCCGACGTCGATCCCCAGCCGCGCCAGAAGCGCGGGGTCCACCGCCGTGCCCCAGGTGCCGTCCCGCTGCGCCAGAGCCTCGGACAGCGGCATGGCGGGGTCCAGTTCGACCGCGCCGTAGAGCGGATAGGCGTCGTCGACGCCCTTCATCTGCACCAGGGTGCTGTCGCCGCCGCCGCGCGCCATGGTGCGGAGTTCGCTGGTCAGCGAGGTGCGGCCGAAGCTGTCCATCAGCGCCATCTGATCGGGCGTCGGCGGGCGGTAGGTCAGCTCCACCTCCAGGTCGCCACCCAGGATCACGCGGGCGTCGGCCTCAAGCCCGCGCTGCACGGCCTCGTTGGTCGACCCGGCGGCGGCGATGGCGGCCACCCCCAGCGCCAGGCAGGCCAGGAAGATGCGGAAACCGCTCAGGCCCCCGCGCAGCTCCCGCAGGGCGAAGCGCCAGGCGACCGGAAGATTGGCGAAGCGCGCCGCGGCCATGGTGTCAGTCCTCTTTGCGCCAGGCGATGAAGCCGCCGAACAGGAAGGCCTGGAAGAAATGCTCGGGCGCGGTGAAGCCGGCCTCGTCCAGCAGCGCCGTCAGGCGCGACAGAGGCACGAAGTGGACGTCGCGTTCCACATGGCGGCGGCCCTTTTCCACCTCCACCGGGTCGATGCCGTTGCCCAGCTGCCAGTGCATCCAGGCGTCCATGATGAGCTGGTGGCGCGGACTGCCGGGCGTCTCGTGCATGTCCGCCAGGATCAGCGGCGCGCCGGGCTTCAGGCGCTCGGCGATGCTTTTCAGGAGCGTGAGTTTGGTGCCGTCGTCGGGCAGGAAGTGCATGACCAGAAGGCAGGTGGCCGCGTCGAAGGCCGTTTCCTCGGCCGGCAGGTCGGCGCAGAGGCACGGATGCAGGCCGCAGCGCTCCGCCACCGGATGGCCCTTGATGCGGTCCTCGGCGATGGCGAGCATGCCCGCCGCCGGATCGCAGGCGGTGAACGACCAGCCGGGCGCGGCCTGCCCCAGCGCCAGAAGCTCCGCGCCCGTGCCGGCGCCGACCACCAGCACGCGGCCGTCTGCGGGCACGGCGTCCTTGAGCATGACGCCGGTCATGGAGTGCAGGGCGTCGTAGCCCGGGATGACCCGGCGGATCGTGTCGTCGTAGCGCTTGGCCCGGTTGGCGTGGAAGGTGTCGCGGTCGCGGTCGGATGTCCTGGTGTCGGCGGTCATGCCGCGCGGGCCTCCTTGATCTCCCCGTCGCGCAAGGACACGACGCGGTCGCAGCGCCCGGCCAGGCGGGGATCGTGGGTGATGAGCAGAAGCGTCGCGCCCTTCTTCTTCGCCATGTCGAACAGAAGATCCATGACGTGGGCGCCGGTGTCCTGGTCCAGGTTGCCGGTGGGCTCGTCGGCCAGCAGCACCTTGGGCTCCACCACGAAGGCGCGGGCCAGCGCCACGCGCTGCTGCTCCCCGCCCGAAAGCTGGCCGGGGTAGTGGTCCAGGCGGTGGCCCAGGCCGACGGCCTCCAGGTGTTCGGCGGCACGCTCGAAGGCGTCGCGCCGGCCGGCGAACTCCAGCGGCACGGCGACGTTCTCCAGCGCCGTCATGGTGGGCACCAGGTGGAAGCCCTGAAACACCACGCCCAGCGTGTCGCGGCGGAACAGCGCCAGGTCGTCCTCGTCCATGGCGGTCAGGTCGTGTCCGGCCACGGTGACCACGCCGTCGGTGGCGCGCTCCAGGCCGGCGATGACCATCATCATGGTGGACTTGCCGCTGCCGGACGGCCCGACGACGCCCACGGCCTCGCCGCCGTGAACGGTCAGGTCCAGGCCGCGCAGGATGTTGACGGGGCCGGCCGGCCCCTCCAAGGTCACGCGGACCGACCTTAAGTCAATGGTCGGAGCGGCGGTTGCGGCGCGGGTTTGCGTCGTCGTCGAGGAAGCGGGAGTAAAGCTCGTCATGCGATTTCCAGGTCTGAAAGCCCTCTGCACATTTGGCCTTGCGCTGTGGCTTGTCAACGGCAACGGCCCTGCGGTCCTGGCGGCGGAGGGTGATCCGGTCACCCTGCTGGCGCTGGGCGACAGCCTGACCGCCGGATACGACCTGCCCCAGGACGCCGCCTTCCCTGTACGGCTGGAAGAGGCCCTGCGGACCAGGGGCCACGACGTGACCGTCATCAACGCCGGCGTGTCCGGCGACACCACCGCCGGCGGGCTGGCGCGGCTGGACTGGCTGATCTCGGGCCAGGACATCGACGCCGCCATCGTGGAACTGGGCGCCAACGACGCCCTGCGCGGCCTGCCGCCGGAAGACGCCAAGAAAAACCTCGACGCCATCCTCTCGACGCTGAAGGATCGGGGCATCAACGTCCTGCTGGCGGGCATGATGGCCCCGCGCAACATGGGCCCGGAGTATGTGAAGGCTTTCGACGCCATGTATCCGGCCCTGGCGGAAAAGCACGACGTTTTGCTATATCCTTTCTTTCTCGAGGGTGTGGCGCTGCAAGAGGACCTGCTGCTCCCCGACGGCATGCATCCCAACGAACGGGGGGTCGACGTGATGGTCGAGACCATTCTGCCCAAGGTCGAGGCGCTGCTGAAGCGCACCACCGCGGCAGGCGGCTGACGACGCGGCGCCCGTCCCTGCCCTTGCTCCCACGGCCATCATCATGACGCACCCGGGTTTCCGTGACGCCATCGCCACCGGCCGCGACTGGGCCGAGGCCGCCGGCGCCTGTGCCGCCGCGCTGGGTCCGTGCGGCGGGCCGGGACGCCTGGGGTTCCTGTATGTCACAGAGCGCCTGGCCCCGGACCTGGGCGGCATCCTGTCGCTGCTGCGCGAGGCGACGGGCGTGGAAACCTGGGTGGGGGGCGCCGGCACCGGCATCTGCGGCCGCCGGCGCGAGGTCCACGGCGAGACGCCGGCGGTCTCCGCCATGGTCGCCGACCTGCCGCCCGACAGCTACCGCCTTCTGGGGTCGCTGGTGCGCGGCGGCGACATGCCCGAGCCCGACGTGCTGGACTGGGTGGGGCCGGTCTCGCCGGTTCTGGGCATCGTCCACGGCGACGCCGACAACAGCCAGTTGGGCTGGATCGTGGAAGACCTGACCGACATCACCGAGGGCTATCTGGTCGGCGGCCTGACGGGCGGCGGCGGCCCGGGCGCGGCGGTGCCGACCCAGCTTGCCGGGCTGCCGACGCGCGGCGGGCTGTCGGGCGTCCTGATCAGCGGCCATGTGCCGGTGGCCGTGGCCGGCACCCAGGGGTGCGTGCCCGTCGGCGACTACCACACGGTCACCGAAACCAGCCGCGCCGCCATCGCCCGCCTGGACGGCCGCCGGCCGCTGGACATCCTGTGCGAGGAAACCGGCGCCCACAGCCGCGAGGACCTCCGCGCCCTGGCCGGCGTGGTGCACGTCGGCCTGCCCGTCGGCGCCTCCGACGTCGGCGCCTTCACCGTCCGGCCGCTCATGGCGGTGGACCCGCGCACCGGCTGGATCGCCGCCGGCGCGCGGCTGGAGCCCGGCGACCGCCTGTGCTTCGTCCGCCGCACCCAGGAGGCGGCGGAGACCGACATGCGCGCCATGCTGAAACGCCTGCGCGCCCGGCTCGACGGCCGGCCGCCGCGCGGCGGGATCTACGTCAGCTGCCACGGCCGCGGTCCGGAACTGTTCGGCGGCCGTGACAGGGAAATGACGTTGATCGCTGAAGAACTTGGAGATTTTCCGCTCACGGGGTTTTTCGGCGGGGGCGAAATACGCCACAATCAGCTTTACACCCATTCGGGCGTGCTGACGGTCTTCCGCTAGCGCTTACGTCCCGCCCCGCCCGACCCGCCGCCAGACCAGGAAAGGGCCCGCGCCATGATCCGCCTCTTCGTCGGTCTCGACCTGCCCGAGGACCTGCGCGAGCAGCTTCACCGCCTGGGCGGCGGCATTCCCAACGCCCGCTGGCTGCCGCCCGAAAACTTGCACGTCACGGTGCGCTTCATCGGCGAGATCGACGAGGACCGCTGCGACGACGTCCACAATGCCCTGTCCGACATCCGCAGCCCCGCCTTCGACCTGGAGGTCGCCGGCATCGGCGCCTTCGAGAACGGCCACCGCGCCCACAGCCTGTGGGCGGGCGTGGAGAAGGTGCCCGAGCTGATGCACCTGCACGACAAGGTGGACCGCGCCCTGGTGGGCATCGGCGAGGCGCCGGAGCGGCGCAAGTACACCCCCCACGTCACCATCGCCCGGCTGAAGGGGGCGCCGGTCCACAAGGTCCAGGACTTCATCGCCCACAACAACCTGTTCCGCTGGGGACCGTGGCGGGTGGAGCACTTCACCCTGTTCTCCAGCGAACTGGGCCGCTCCGGCGCTACCTACACGGCGGAAGCCGACTACCCGCTGGTGCTGGGATAGCGGCCCGTCCCGCGGCACATGCCCTCATGCATGGATGGCTTGCGCGTTCGGGGCGATGACCGCGAAGCGGTCGCCCAGGGCGGCCAGGGACGCACGGTGCAGCGTCCCCGCGTCCATCACTCCGCCCGCCGGGTCGGGCAGGTCGCGTGTGGCGCAGGCCGCGGCGACGACGGTGGAGCGGTATCCCAGGTCCAGCGCCGCTCGCACCGTGGAACTGACGCACATGTGCGTCATGAAGCCGCAGACGATCAGGTCGGTGCGGCCGGTGGCCTTCACCCTGTCGTTCAACTCGGTTCCCGCGAAGGCGTTGGGCAGGCGCTTGCGGATGACCGCCTCGCCGGCGTGGGGCGCGACCGCCTCAGCGATGGCCCCGCCGGGTCCATCGGGATCGAACGGTCCGCCCGCGCCGCCCTGGTGGGCGATGTGGAACACCGGCGTGCCCGCCGCGCGCGCCCGCTCCAGCAGCGCCGCCGCCTCGGCCAGCGCCGGCTCCACACCCGGCAGGGCCAGGCGACCGTCGACGTATTCGTTCTGGCAGTCGATGAGCACGAGCACGCCCTCGGCCAGACGCGCGGGCGTCAGGTCGGCCTTGGCGAGGGACAGCAAAGTCTGGGGGGCTTCGGTCATGGCGGGGGCTCCATGGCTGGGCTGCGGAACAGGACCGCGGATCGGACCGGATCGGGGCGGGCCGGGGACTGAGGCGGGGCCGGGGCCCTAGCCGGCCTCCAGCACCGAGGCCGGATCGCGCAGGAAGTAGATGAGATCGATGGACGGCGGTTCCGCGCCGCTCTCGCTCAGCATCTGGTGGACCTGGCCCCGGTGGTGCGCCTGGTGGTTGAAGACATGGGTCAGCACCGGGTGCAGGGGCTGCTCGAAGGTCTCCCCCGCCATGTTGGCATAGCGGAAGGTGCCGGCAAGGCGCGCGTCGTCCCAGCCGTCGACGGTGCGGATGATGTGGGCGTCGAAATCCTCCCGCGCGCCGTACAGCGCCTGCGGATCGGCATAGAGCACCTCGTCCAGGCGGCTGACGCCGGCGTCGGTGCCCGCGATGCGGGAGAACCAGATACGGTCGCCCACCAGCACGTGGTTCAGCGTCTTGACGATGGAGCCGAAGAAACTCGGCCGCTCGCGCACCGCCTCGCCCGGCGGCAGGGCGACCACCGCATCATAAAGGCGCGTGTTGGCCCAGGCGTTGTAGCGGGCCATGGTGCGGACGTGGCGGACGGTCTGGGACATGCTCACGACAGGCCTCCCCCTGGTGGTGGGCGGGAATGGTCCCTCGAGCCTAGCGGGAAGGCCCGCCATCGCCAGGGCCACTTCCATGCGCCTGGAAAGGTCCGCCGGTGCCGGGAGTGCCGTGCCGGCGCCCCCGCGGCGCCCCGCTCAGGTGCGGACGTCGCACTCCGCCATTTTCATGTCGACGCGGTGCTGGCGGCAGCAGGCGATCAGGGTGTTGCGCAGAAGCATCGCGATGCCCAGCGGCCCCACGGCCTCGAACCGGTCGGCAAAGGCGCCGGCGACCGCGATGACCTCGTCGCGCTTCACGTCGCCCACCATGCGGGATTCACCCGGCCCGGCGTGAATGGTGTGGCGGCCGGTATCGATGACCGTCGCCCCCGGGGAAATCCAGTCGCCGCGCACCATCTCCGGCCGGTTCAGGGCCGCGACGACGATTTCGCAGTCGCGCGAGATGGCCTTCACGTCGGTCAGGCTGGTGCGGGAATGGGCCTGCGTGACCGTGCAGTCGGCGTCCGTCAGAAGCTTTGCCAGCGGCCGCCCGACGCCCAGGCAGCGGCCGAGCACCACCGCCCGCCGGCCGCTCATGTCGCCCAGGTGGCGGCGCAGCAGGTCCACCACCGCCAGCGGCAGGCTGGGCACCAGCCCGGCGGCTCCCAGCGCCAGTTCGCCGATGTTCAGCGGATGCTGGCCGTCGACGTCCTTGGCCGGGTCCACGGCACGGCGCACCTTGCCGATGTCGATGCCGGGCGGCACCGGCTCCAGGATCACGACGCCGTTGATGTCGCTGTCGTCGTTGATGCCCTCGACCACCAGCATCAGTTCGCGCGTGGTGCTTTCCCTGGGCATGTCGTGGCGGTTGACACGGAAGCCGGCGTCCAGCGCCCACTGCTCCCGGTGGTCGAGCATGGACTTGGTCTCGCCCTTGTCGCCGACGCGGATGAGGGCGAGGCCGGGGCGCACCCGCTCGTAGTCGCGCAGGGCGCGGACCCGGGCGGCGACGGCGTCGCGCAGGTCCTCGGCGTCCTCGCGGCCTTCCAGGATGACGGCTTTAGCCATGATCGCGCATCCGTTCCCAAAGGTGGTCGGCAAGGGCCTGCGGGTCGTCGCTTTCGATCAGCAGGGTCTTGCGGCGGTCGGTGGCGCCGGCGGTGATGGAGACGGCCGACTTCGGCAGCTTCCAAACCTTCGCCAACAGCTTCACCAACGCCTGATTGGCCTTGCCGTTCTCGGGCACGGCGGTGACCGCCACCTTGAGCACCCGCCCGCCGTCGGCATCGGCCGCCAGTCCCTGGAGGGCATTGCGCGATGCCTTGGGCGTCAGGCGCACGAACAGCCGAACGCCCCGCGCGCAGGGTTCCAGCGGCGGGGCGTCGGCGATGTCTGGATCGGCGGCGGCCATGGCGTCCTTAGAACGCGCCGGCCTGCATGGCGAGGCGGCCGAGCACACCTTCCAGGAAGATGATCAGCAGGATCAGCACCATGGGCGACAGGTCGACACCGCCCATCACCGGCACCACCGACCGGATGGGGCGCAGCGCCGGCTCGGTGATGCGATGCAGGAAATCGCCCACAAGGTAGACGAAGCGATTGCTCGTGTTGATCACATTGAAGGCGACCAGCCAGCTCAGCACGGCCGAGATGATGATGGCCCACAGGTAGAGGTTGAGCGCAATCAGCGCGACCTGGATCAGGGGACCGAGAACAACATCCATGGGGGACAACCGCTCCGCGTTGAAAAGCTCTGCAAAACGTAAGGCTTGGCCGGCACCGGCGCAAGAGCGCCCGTGCCCGCGCAAGGCCGTCGAAAAACCGCAGAGGATTTGCTTGACATCCCCCTCGGTCCTCACCATTATCCGCGTCCGCCGGGGCTGTAGCTCAGATGGGAGAGCGCTGCAATCGCACTGCAGAGGTCAGGGGTTCGATTCCCCTCAGCTCCACCAGAATTCCGGTGAACCCGCCGCTGGCGATAGCGGCGGGTTTTCTGCGTGGCGGCCGGCGATCGCCCCCCTGCCCTCCGGTTGGCGCCCCTCTGGGGCGACGGTTCGATTCCCCTCAGCTCCGCCAGAATTCCGGTGAACCCGCCGCTGGCGATAGCGGCGGGTTTTCTGCGTGGCGGCCGGCGATCGAACCCCTGCCCTCCGGTTGGCGCCCCTCTGGGGCGACGGAGTTTGCAAATCCTTATCAGATAGCAAAAAAGACCCTTCATTCCTGCGAAAGCAGGAATCCATATGCGGTGCCAACCGCCCTGCCGCACGCGCCGCCCCTCCCCCGCCCCGCACCAGCGGGGTACCGCATCCCCCTTCCGGGGCCGGGTCTGCCGCTTTTCTTGGCGGAACCCCGGCGCGCGCGGTAGCCTTCTCCTTCTGCCGTCTTCCACGGGATCGGAGGCTTGAGGGCCCATGCGCATCGCCCTGTTCCAGACCCAAGGCACCCCCGGCGACGTCGAGGCCAACATCACCGCCGCCGAGGAGGCCGCCGCGCGGGCCAAGGCCGGTGGCGCCGACCTGCTGATCCTGCCCGAGATGTTCCTGTCGGGCTATGCCATCGGGGAACTGGCGTTCGAACTGGCGGAATCCGCCGACGGCGACTCCGCCCGCCGCATGGCCGAGGCCGCCCGGCGCCACGCCATCGCCATCCTCTACGGCCACGGCGAGAACGGCGAGGGCGGGCACTGCTACGACGCCGCCACCCTGGTGGACGGGCGCGGGCGGCACCGCACCACCTATCGCAAGACCCACCTGTTCGGCGACGACGAGCGCACGGTCTATTCGCCCGGCAACGACCTGGGCCGGCCGCACGGGCTGAACGGCCTGCGCGTCGGCGTGCTGGTGTCCTACGATGCCGAGTTCCCCGAGGCCGTCCGCGCACTGGCCGCTCATGGCGCCGACCTGATTTGCGTGCCCGCCGCCCTGCCCGAGTCCCGGCGCAAGGTGGCGGATCTGCTGGTTCCCGCCCGCGCGGCGGAAAACGGCTGCTTCATCGCCTACGCCAACCGCTGCTGGCGCGAGCACGAAACGGCCTATGCGGGCATGAGCACCGTCGCCGCGCCCGACGGCTCGGTGCTGGCGCGGGCGGGGCGGGACGAGGAGATGCTGTTCGCCAACATCGACGTGCCGGCCTATCACCGAACGCGGGACGCCAGCCCCTATCTGGACGACCGCCGGCCGGAGCTTTACGCCGCGGCGGAATAGCCGGCGGCGCGGCGATCGCGGGTTGGTCGGGCGCGGGCTTGGTGGTACACCAAGGGCCTTCCAGACCCGCAGAGAAGTCGCAAGGATGACCCAGAAGCACCCGCTCCGCCTGTTCAACAGCCTGGGCCGCGAGGTTCAGGACTTCCAGCCCATCGATCCGCGGAACGTGCGCGTCTACTCCTGCGGCCCGACGGTCTACAACTACGCCCACATCGGCAACCTGCGCGCCTACGTCTTCGCCGACACCCTGCGCCGGGTGCTGACCTTCAAGGGCTACAACGTCACGCACGTCATCAACATCACCGATGTCGGCCACCTCACCTCCGACGCCGACGAGGGCGAGGACAAGATGGAGGTGGCCGCCAGCCGCGAGAAGAAATCCATCTGGGACATCGCGGCCCACTACACGGCGGTGTTCAAGGACGACGTGCGGCGCCTGAACATCCTGGAGCCCAGCCACTGGACCCCGGCCACCGCCCACATCCAGGAAATGATCGCCTTCGCCCGCGATCTGGACCAGGGCGGGTACCTCTACGAGCTTGAGGACGGCGCCTACTTCGACACCGCGCGCGTGCCCGACTACGGCAAGCTGGGCCTTCTGGACCTGGAAGGCCAGGAAGCCGGCGCCCGCGTGGCCGGCCCCGGCGACAAGCGCAACCCCGCCGACTTCGCGGTGTGGCGCAAGAGCCCCGAGAACAGCCGCCGCCAGATGGAATGGCACAGCCCCTGGGGCGTGGGCGCGCCGGGCTGGCACCTGGAATGCTCCGTCATGTCCATGAAGTACCTGGGGGAGCGGTTCGACATCCACACCGGCGGCATCGACCACCGCCAGGTCCACCATTGCAACGAGATCGCCCAGAACCAGGGCTACACCCGCAGCGAAAAGACGGGTGCCAACTGGTGGATGCACAACGAGTTCCTCATCATGCGCGACGGCAAGATGAGCAAGTCGTCGGGCAAGTTCCTGACGCTGGGCTCGCTCATCGACCAGGGCATCCATCCGGCCGTCTACCGCCTGTTCCTGCTGGGCGCGTCCTACCGCTCGTCGCTGGAGTTCACCTGGGACGCGCTGGTCGGCGTGCGGGCAAGCCTGCGGCGGATGCTCTTGCGGGTGGAAGACCTGAAGGCGCGGGCCGGTGACACGTCGCAGTGGATCAAGCTGGCGACGGAGGATCATTATTCCTCCGGCGGGTCGCTGTCCTATCTGGTGGAGCGCCTGACCGACGGCCTGACGGGCAAGCCGGCGGACTACATCGACAAGCTCGACGCCGCGGTCTCCAACGACCTGGGCACGCCGGTGGCGCTGGCGCACCTGAACGAGCTGCTGTTCGCCAAGAAGACCGATCCGGCCGACGTGCTGCGGGCGGCGGCGGTCTACGACCTGGTGCTGGGGCTGAACCTGCTGACCATGTCCCCGCGCGACCTGGTCATCCGCCCCGCCGGCCAGACCATCGACGAGGCCGAGATCGAGGCCCGCCTGGCCGAGCGCACCGAGGCCCGCAAGGCCAAGGACTTCGCCCGGTCGGATGCCATCCGGGACGAGCTGGAGGCCATGGGGGTCGGCATCATGGACACGCCCCAGGGCACCCTGTTCGAGTGGCTGCCGCTGGCGGCGACGGACATCAAGCCGGAGTAATCCCGCGCGCCGGTCCGGGCGTAGAGGGAGCATCCCCGACCCCGGACCGGAGGCCACCGCCATGCGCCTGACCCAAGCCCTCCTGACGCTGCTGCTCCTGCCCCTGTTCACGGTCCCTGCCCTTGCGGCGGAGGATGCCCTGTGGTCGGCCCTGAAGGAGGGCGGCCATGTGGTGCTCGTGCGCCATGCACTGGCGCCGGGAACGGGCGACCCGTCCAACTTCGCGCTGGACGACTGTTCCACCCAGCGGAACCTCAACGACACCGGCCGCCGGCAGGCCCGCGACACCGGCGATGCCTTCCGCGCGCACGACGTGCCGGTCTCCCGCGTCCTGACCAGCCAGTGGTGCCGCTGCGTCGAGACGGCGGAGCTTCTGGATTTGGCGCCGGTGGAGGAGGAACCGCTGCTCAACAGCTTCTTCCGCGACCGGTCGCGCGGCCCCGCCCAGATCGCCGGGCTGGAGGACCTGATCGCCGGCCTGCCGCGCGACGGCGGCACGGTGGTGATGGTGACCCATCAGGTGGTCATCACCGGCCTGACGGATGTGTTCCCCGCCAGCGGCGAAATGGTCGTCCTCCGCCTAGACCCCGGCGGCGGCTGGACCCAGGCGGGACGGATGGCGGCGCGGTGAGGGCGGGCGCCTAGCGCCCCACGTAGCGGTCGCCGGAGCGGTGGGCCTGGGAGAGGCTGACGAGGGTGTCCAGCACCTCCGCCACGCTGTCGACACGCTCCTTCTTGGCGCTGGCGAACAGCCTGTTCACCTCGGCCGCCGTCAGGGGCTTCATCTGGTCGGACAGCAGGGCGCGGACGAGGCGGGCCTTTTCCGGCAGGGTGCGGGGCCAGCGGGGCTTTTCCGTCGGCTCCACCACCGGCAGGTCGATCTTCTTCTGCGACGGTTTGGGGGGCGCGATGCCGGCGCGCGGCTTCTGGTAGTCGGGCCGCAGCCAGTGCACGCGGTTCTCCATGCGCTCGGCCATGGCGCGCCGGCGGTTGAGCGCCACCAGACTGGCGAGCATGTCCTCGTCGGAGATATGCGCCTCCCAGCCGTAGGCGGCGATGACCTCGCGGTCGATCCTGGCGTGCAGGACCTCCAGCGTCGCCAGTTGCGCCCGCTGGCGGATGTCGCGGTCCTTGGGGGTGAGCGTATCGCCGGCGCGCATCTTCTCCAGCACGTTGTGCATGGCGGTGATGGTCAGGTCCGGATGGGCGGCCTGACGCTCCTTGCGGTGCGCGTCCAACTCCTCCCCCAGCGCCGCGAGCGTGGCGCGGCGGGTGTCGGAGAGGCGGGGGAAGGGGAATTTGTCGAAGCAGTTGGACTTGGTGTAGCGGGGATCGTTGCCCTTGCCCATACGTCCGCCGGCAGCCAGAGCCCACGCGACATGAACGCGGCTCGACAAGACCGCCAGATGATGGGCCTCGTCCAGCCCAAAGCAGACGAGCATGTTGTCGGGGATGGTCGTCCCGGTCATGAACTGGAACGTCCGGTGCTTGCTGGTTTCGACGGTTGCCACGAAGCGGTCCAGTCCGCGCAGCGCGGCGCGGAGGTCCCGCCTGGGCTCGCCGAACAGCCACCAGTGATCCCGGTATGCCGGCCGGTTGTTGTGCTCCCGCTCCGGCCGCACCGTGTCCCAGACGTGCTGGTGCACGTCCCCGAACCGTTGCCGGACCTGATCTTCGTCCAGGCCGAACAGGTCGATGACCATGACGCCGCGCGGGCGCTGGGTGAGGTCCTTGCCGTTGCGGTAGGGTCGGATGTGCCTCTCAAGCCCCGGCACCCGCCCCAGCCCCAACTCTTCGGCCTTCTCTGGCGTCACGATGAAGCCCTTGCCGTGCAGCTTCATGCCCGGCGAGCACAGCCAGTCATTGGCCTTGAGCGGCAACGCCTTGGTCAAGTCCGCCCCGATCGTCAGGTCCGCGTTGATGCGTCCCACGCGCTCCACCAACTCCACCCCCCGGCCCTCGGCGTCGTCGCCGTCCTCGTGGGTGACGCGGTTCAGGCGGCCGTCGGTCTTGCCGGCCACGCCCACCGTCATGGCAATGCGCACCGCCGCGCCGTCCTCGGCGTCCACCCATGGATGGTCGGGAATGGCGAACAGCAGGGACAGCGGCTTTCCGGCCTCCAGGTGGTGCGCGACGATGCGGCGGTTGAAGGTCTGGGGCAGGCTGTTGGTCGTGATGAAGCCGAAGCGCCTCACCCTGCCCGCCCGCACCAGATTGGCGGCCTTGTGCCACCAGTACATGACGTAGTCGGTGGAGCGCGGCAGTTCGGAGTAGACGCTCCACAGCGCCTCGGTATAGCCGTCGCCCAGCACGTCGCGCAGGTCCTTGCCGCCCAGGAAGGGCGGGTTGCCGACGATGTAGTCGGCCTCGGGCCACTCCACCCCGCGGGGCTCGCGGTAGGTTTCCAGGGGCACGCGGGCGGTTTCGTCGGGGACGCTTTCGCCGGTCACGGGATCGATCCGCCGCGTCTCGCCGTCCCAGCGGGTGAGCGGCCGCCCCCGTCCGTCGCGACGAGGCTCGACGGCGCGCCAGGACAGCACGGCGTCGGCCTGGCGGATGTTGCCGAACTTGCGCAGCACCGGCTGGGTGGGCATCGCCTTGCCCTGGGTGCGGAAGTGCCATTGCAGATAGCCGATCCACAGCACCATCTCGGCCGCCGACGCGGCCCACGGGTTCTTTTCCAGGCCCAGGAACTGGTGCGGGTCCACCGTGTGGCGGTCCATCTCGAAGGTGTATTGCGCGTCGCCCAGGTCCTGCAGCAGGTCCAGCACCTCGCCTTCCAGCCGCTTCATGTGCTCCATGGTCACGTACAGGAAGTTGCCCGACCCGCAGGCCGGGTCCAGCACGCGGGTCTCGCACAGGCGCTGGTGGAAGCTGCGGACGGCGGCGACGGCCTTGGGGTCCTCGCCGTTTTCGTGGTGCAGGTAGGCGGCGGCCTTCACGGCGTCCCACTCGGCGCGCAGCGGCTCGATGACGGTGGGCAGCACCAGCCGCTCAACATAGGACCGCGGCGTGTAGTGCGCGCCCAGCTTGCGCCGCTCGCGCGGGTTCAGCGCACGCTCCAGAAGGGTGCCGAAGATGGCCGGCTCCACGTCCTTCCAGTCCTTGCGCGCCGCCCCCAGCAGGCATTCGATCTGGCGGCGGGTCAGGTCGAAGGCCACGGGGTCGGCGAACAGCCCGCCGTTGAAGCGCAGAAGCTTCGCCTCGGCGCGGGCGTAATAGCCGCCCTTGTTCATGGTCTTCCACAGGTCCTCCAGCTCGTCCCGCGCGATGGAGGGCTTGGCGTGGATGCGCTTGAGCAGCGTCGTGAACACCTCGCGCGGGCGAAGCAGGCCCACGTCCTCGGCGAACATGGTGAACAGGCAGCGCATGAGGAACCGCGCCACCGCCTCGGCATCGTGCCCCTTCTCGGTCAGGGATCGCCCCAGGTGGGCCAGCAGGCGGGAAACGGCGCGGGTGACCTTCTCGGAATGGCGGCTGGGGTCGAGCGCGGCCGGGTCGCGCCAGACGGCGCGCAGGCGGCGGCGGACCTCGGGACGCCGCAGGTCGGCAAGGGCGATGCGGAAGCTCTTGCCGTCGGGGAACTGGGTGAAGTGGGTGCCGGTCTTCGAAAAATCGGCATAGACCTCGATGCTGTGGCCCACGTCCACCACCAGCAGGAAGGGCACCCAGTCGCCGCGCTCCGCCGCGATGGCGCGGGCGTAGGACAGCGCCTGCTCGCGCGCCCGGGCCATCAGGCGGTCGTAGCCCGACGTGCCGCGCTCCCGCCCGGTGGCGGCCTTGCGGCGCTTTCGCCTGGGTCCGAGGATGGCGGGATCGGGGTCCTGCCCGGCCTCCTGCTTTTCCACGCCCTGCTTGGCCTCCAGCACGAAGTGGCCGGCCTTGTAGAGGTCGATCCACCCGTGGGAGGTCTCGCCGAAATCCTGGAAGGTGACCTTGCGCTCGAACACGTAGTCGTTCAGCGCGGTGTCCGCACCCTGCGGGTCGGGCCGGTCGAGGCCGAGCAGGGCGCACAGCTCCACCAGGAACAACTGGTAATTGCCCCGCTCCGCGCCTTCGGCGGCCGACCAGCGGTCGATGAAATCCTCAACGGCAGCGGGGGACGTGGGGTCGGCGGGGGGCGTGGTGTCGGGCATGGCATCGCGTCCTGAACTTGAACGCGATGCCGTTTAACCTCTTTAGGTGCAGGAGTCGAATCTTTCGTGCTACGGGAGCAATACCGACGCCCTCAATACCCGATCTCCTCCGCCGCCTGCTTCAGCACCTGCGCCGAGCGTTTCAGCGCCGCGTGCTCGGCGTCGGCCAGGTCGGGCATGATGGTGCCCAGGATGCCGCCGCGACCGATGATGCGGGGCAGGCTGGCGGCGACGTGCGGGATGCCCTCGATGGAGTCGTTGACCACCGACAGCGTCAGCACCGCGTGCTCGTCGTTGGCGATGGCCTGGCAGATGCGCATCAGCCCGCCGCCGATGCCGTACCACGTGGCACCCTTGCCCTCGATGATGTGATAGGCCGCGCGGCGCACCTGTTCGTCGATGTGCGCCTTGGCCGCGTCGTCCAGCGGGCGGCCCATCTGCTCGGCCAGGTCCTCCACCCGGACCGACCCGGCGATGGAGGAGGACCAGCACAGCACCTCCGAGTCGCCATGCTCCCCCAGCACGTAGCCGTGCACCGACTTGGACGACAGCCCCAGGTGCCAGGCCAGAAGGCCCCGGAAGCGGGCGGTGTCCAGCACCGTGCCGGACCCGATCACGCGCCCCGGCGCCAGCCCCGAAAGACGGGTCGCAACCTGCGTCATCACGTCCACAGGGTTGGTCGCCACCAGCAGGATCGTGCCGGGCGCCGCCCCCAGCACGCGCGGGATGATCTGCGCGAAGACGTCGGCGTTGCGCCCCAGTAGCTCCATGCGGCTTTCGCCCGGCTTCTGGTTGGCGCCGGCGGCCAGGATGACCGCGGCGGCATTCTCCAGGTCATCGTAGCCGCCCGCCCGCACCTTCACCGGATAGGCGAACGGCGTGGCGTGGCGAATGTCCTGCGCCTGCGCCTCGGCCATGCGGTGGTTGAGGTCCACCAGCACCACCTCCGACGCCGCCCCCCGCATCACCAGCGCATAGGCCGCCGCCGAGCCCACCATGCCGCATCCCACAACACCCACCTTCATGGCCGCATCCTCCCTCGGTCGTTCTCCGGTCTTGCCAACCATCAACGTCGGGCCCTAGTGTGCGGTCATAAAGAGGAACGAGCCATGAACGGAAATCTCTCTCCCCGCGCCATCGCCACCACGCGCGGTGTCTGCCGGCATCTGGCGGACCGCGGCATGGCCCCGGTCACGGAAGTGACGCTCGCCACCGGCCGGCGGGTGGACGTGCTGGCGCTGGGCGGCGACGGCTCTTTGCTGGTCGTCGAGGTGAAAAGCTGCGCCGCCGACTTCCACAGCGACGGCAAGTGGGAGGAATACCTGGCGTTCTGCGACGCCTTCACCTTCGCCGTGCCACCGGACTTTCCCACGGAAATCCTGCCCGCCGACCAGGGGCTGATCGTCGCCGACGACTACGAGGCCGCCATCCTGCGCCCGCCGGCGGCACGGCCGCGCCTGCACGCCAGCCGGCGCAAAGCGGTGACGCACCTGTTCGCCACCACCGCGGCGCGGCGCCTGCGGGGGCTCCAGGACCCCGCCGTGGCCGATCGCCTGGAACGTTCCGCCTGAGGCCGGGCGTTTGCCTCCCAGAGCAGGGAGGTGGACCGCCCATGATTCGCTTTACCGATTTCGTCGCGGTGGCCCGGGCAACGCCGGCCGATGCGCGCGCCCTGGGCCTGGCCGCCACGGCGGCGGTGGCGGCGCAGGCGCGCGGCGCCTCGGCCAGCCTGGTTCTGGTGGTCGAGGCCGCCGCCTTCGCCCTGCCCGGCTCGCTGGAAGACGTCGATCCCGGCCCGCCCTTCCGTCCCCTGCCGGAGCTTTTGGACGAACTGCGCGCGTCCGGCGGTCAGGTCTGCGTGTCCGCCGTCTGCCTGGTGAAGGAGGACATCGCCCCCGACCGCGTGGCCGAGGGCGTGACCATCATCACGGTCGATGAAATGGTGGACCTGCTGATGCGCGCGAAGGGCACCCTGCAACTGACGTGAGGGCGCCCCTCGCAGCCTGCCCGCTCAGCTTTTCAGCGCATCGATGTCGCCGAACAGCTCCAGCGCCTCGGGGTTGGCGAGCGCCTCCTTGTTCTTGACCGCGCGGCCGTGGACCACGTCGCGCACCGCCAGTTCGACGATCTTGCCCGACTTGGTGCGCGGAATGTCGTCCACCTGAACCACCTTGGCCGGCACGTGGCGGGGGGTCGCACCCTCCTTCACCGTCTGCTTGATGCGCTTGATCAGGTCCTCGGTCAGTTCCACGCCCTCGCGCAGGCGGACGAACAGCACGACGCGCACGTCGTTGTCCCAGTCCTGGCCGATGACGAGCGCCTCGATCACCTCTTCCAGCTTTTCCACCTGGCGGTAGATTTCCGCGGTGCCGATGCGCACGCCGCCGGGGTTGAGGGTCGCGTCGGAGCGGCCGTAGACGATGATGCCGCCGGTCGCGGTCAGTTCCACCCAGTCCCCGTGGGTCCAGGTGTTCTCGTACTTGTCGAAGTAGGCGTTATGGAAGCGCTCGCCGGTCGGGTCGTTCCAGAAGCCCACCGGCACCGACGGGAAGGCCTTGGTGCAGACCAGTTCGCCCTTCTGGCCGACCACCGGCTTGCCGTCGTCGTCGAAGACGTGGACGTCCATGGCCAGACCCCGGCACTGGATCTCGCCGCGGTAGACGGGGCCGATGGGGTTGCTCAGCATGAAGCACGAGAGAATATCCGTGCCGCCCGAGATGGAGGCGAGCTGGATGTCGTCCTTGATGCCCTCGTAGACGAAGTCGAAGCTTTCCGGGGCGAGCGGGGAGCCGGTGGAGGCCATGACGCGCACGGTGGAAAGATCGTGGCTGTCCTTGGGCACCAGGCCGGCCTTCTTCACCGCGTCGATCCACTTGGCCGAGGTGCCGAAGAAGGTCATCTTCTCCTCGTCGGCGTAGTCGAACAGCACGTTGCCCGAGGGATAGAACGGCGAGCCGTCGAACAGCAGCAGGGTCGAACCCGCCGCCAGCGCGGCGACCAGCCAGTTCCACATCATCCAGCCGCAGGTGGTGAAGTAGAAGACCCGGTCGCCCGGCTTCTCGTCACAGTGCAGCACATGCTCCTTCACCTGCTGAAGCAGCGTGCCGCCGTGTCCATGCACGATGCATTTCGGCGCGCCCGTGGTGCCCGAGCTGAACATGATGAACAGCGGATGGTCGAAGGGCAGCGGCTCGAAGGTTACCTCGGCGGGCATCTTCCCGGCGCAGAAGTCGCCCCAGGTGACGGCCCCCGTCACGCCCGAGACGTCGGGGGTGTCGGTGGTGTAGGGCACCACCACCACCTTTTCCAGCGAGGGCATGCGCTCGGCGATGGTCGCCAGCTTTTCCAGGCTGTCGTGGGTCTTGCCGTTGTAGAAGTAGCCGTTGCAGGCCACCAGCACCTTGGGCTCGATCTGGCCGAAGCGGTCCAGCACGCCCTGCACGCCGAAGTCCGGCGAGGCCGACGACCAGATGGCGCCCAGCCCCGTGGTCGCCAGCATGGCGATGACGGTTTCCGGCATGTTGGGCAGATAGCCGGCCACCCGGTCGCCCTTGCCGACACCCAGGTCCTTCAGCGCCTGCTGGAAGCGCGAGACCTCGGCCTTCAGGCCGCCGTAGGTGAGGCGGCGCTTCACCTTGTCCTCGCCGCGGAAGACGATGACCTCCTCGTCCTCGGGGCGCGGGCGCATGAGGTTTTCGGCATAATTGACGTGGCCCTCGGGGAACCACTTGGCGCCGGGCAGCTTGTGAACGTCGTCGACCACCACCGGGCCGGGCTCGCCGATGATGCCCAGCTCGTCCCAGGCCAGCCGCCAGAAGGCTTCCGGCTCCTCCACCGACCACTTGCGCAGGGACTCGTAGTCGGTGAACGAGCGGCCGGCGACAGGCTCGGCCTTGCGCATGAAGGCGGTCATGTTGGCGCGGGCGATGCGCTCGGCGGACGGTTCCCACAGCTTGGTGGCCACGGTGGCGTTCTCCCTTGTTCGTCGTTTTCGCGGTCGCGAATTGAGGGGGATCATGCCCCAATCCGGGGGCAATCGCCAAGTGGCGCGTGGGGTTAAGCGGGGCGGCGAAGCCGCCATAGGGTCGCGGAGCCGAAGGCGTGCGCGAAGCACACACCGCAGCCCTGCGCGACAGCGCAGGGAGCAGACGGAGATGCTGCCCCCTCTACCGCGCCTTGTTCAGTTCGTTGACCAGCAGCGGCCCGCGCGGGCCGGTGGCCCAGCCGAAGGCGTCGCGGCCGGTGTAGTCGGCGATGCGCGGGTCGGCGCCGGCGGCGATCAGGGCGCGCACCACGTCCATGTTGCCCTTGCGCACGGCGGCCATGAGCGGCGTCAGGCCCTGGTCGTTCTGCATGTCCAGGCGGGCACCGGCGTCGACCAGGGTGCGGACGATGCCGTCCGCCCCGCCGTCGGCCGCCCAGTAGAGGGCCGTGTTGCCCATGTCGTCGATCTTGTCGGGGCGGGCGTCGTGGCGCAGCAGCAGGTCCACCATGTCCGGCCGGTTCTGGCGCGTGGCGATGACCAGCAGGGGCTCGCCCTCGTTGTTGGTGGCGTCCGGCTCGCCCTTGCTCAGCAGGTAGGCCCGCACGGCCTCGGCGTCGCCGCGCCGCAGGTCCTCCACCACCTTCTTTTCCAGGCGGATGGACATTTCGGCCTGCGCCGGGGCCGGTGCCAGAGCGGCGAGCCCGGCGGCGCAGAAGGTTCCCAGAAGGACGGTGGCGGTGAAGCGACGAAGCATGGGCGGCGGGTCCCGGTGCAGCGGGTTTACGGATGGTTGCGCCCGCGCAGTGTCCGACGCCCCGTCCGGTCGGTCAAGACCCGCGATAGCGCGGCCCGCGCAGGCGGTTGAGCGGCGCGACGATGCGCGCCAGCCAGCCGGGCAGCACCCAGCTTGCCGGCTTCTGCGGCTCCAGCCCCAGGCCGAGGGAGGCCAGCCGGCCCTCGTCGTCCACCTCGCGCACGATGATCTCGGCATAGCCGATAGGGATGCGGTCGCCCGGCGCAGCGCGGCCCTCGAACACGCGCTCGAAGGTTTCCGCCAGGGTGCGCGTGGTGTCCAGCCCCGGCGGCGTCGGCAGGCCGTAGGTGGTGGCGACGTCGATGATGGTGGCGCTGGGCGCCAGCGGGAAATCGCCGAAAAAGGCGGTGTCGCTCAGGTCCGGTCCCTCCGGCTTGGCGAACAGGCGGTCGAGCAGCGGCACGTAGCGCGGATTGATGAAGATGTAGACGTAGTCCTTCGCGCGCAGCTTGCCGGCCTGGCGCCACGTCATGGACCGCCCCTCGCGCACCACCAGCGACGGCCGCGCCCAGCGCGGCACGCGGTGGCCGGTGGCGACGGCAGCGTCGGCGGAGACACGGTAGACCACCAGTTCGTGCCGTGCCTCGTCGGGCAGTTCCAGCTCGAAGCGCTCCACCAGACCGGACCGCGACGGCACCATCATGCCCAGCTTGCGGGCGACGGGACGGATGGACCAGCCCTGCACCACCAGCGACACAAGAACGATGATGAAGGCGATGTTGAACAGGTCCTGGCCGCCTTCCATCCCCGCCACCATGGGCACGATGGCCAGCAGGATGGACACCGCGCCGCGCAGGCCCACCCAGGCGGCGAACAGGGTCTCGCGCCCGGTGAACTTGAACGGCAGCAGCACCAGCCACACCGCCAGCGGCCGCGCCACCAGGATCAGCACCACCGCCAGCACGATGGCCGGCACGGCCACGGCGCCGAACTGCGAGGGCGTCGCCAGCAGGCCCAGCGTCAGGAACATGACGATCTGCGCCAGCCAGGTGACGCCCGCCTGGAAGCGTTTCAGCGTCGGGGCGTTGGGCATGTCGGCATTGCCCGCCACCACGCCGGCCACGTAGACCGCCAGAAAGCCGGACCCGCCGACCACGCTGACGGCCCCGAACAGGGTCAGCGCCAGGCTGATGACGGTCAGCGGGAACAGCATGGGCTCCAGCCGCACCCGGCGCATGAGCATCAGCATGGCGCGCCCGCCCAGGAAGCCGCCGACAAGCCCGATGCCCAATTGCTGGGCGACGGTCAGCGCCAGCGTCCAGTCCAGGCTGGCGAATCCCTGGCCGCTCAGCGCGACCTCGGCCAGCAGGATGGTCAGGAAGACGGCCATGGGGTCGTTGGAGCCGGATTCGATCTCCAGCAGGGACTTCACCCGGTCGCGCAGCTTCATGCCGCCGACACGCAGCAGGAAGAACACGGCGGCGGCGTCGGTGGACGACACGATGGCGCCCAGCAGGAAGGCCTGCGGCCACGGCAGGTCCATGACGAAATGCGCCGCCACGCCCAGCAAGCAGGCGGTCAGCATCACCCCCACCGTCGCCAGCGTCAGCGCCGGCCCGGCGGCCAGGCGGAAGCTCTTGATGGGCGTGCCGAAGCCGCTGTCGAACAGGATGACGGCCAGCGCCAGGCTGCCGATGAAATAGGCCAGCGGGGCGTTGTCGAAGTTCACGCCCACCAGCCCGTCCTCGCCGGCCACCAGCCCCATCAGCAGGAACACCAGCAACAGCGGCGCGCCGACGCGCATGGACAGCAGGCTCGTGAAGATGCTCACCGCCACGAGACCCGCGCCGAACAGGATCGCGACGTGGACGGTTTCGAGCACGGGCGGGTGTCCTTCTGCGGCGGCGGGGGAAACGGGCGGGCCAGGTCAGGTACTGTAACACGAACGGCCCGCCCCCGGATGCCGGGGACGGGCCGCCGCGTTTCAAGCCGGTATCAGCGGCCGGCCTGCGAGCCGGTGCCGAACTCGGGGTAGGCTTCCAGGCCAAGCTCGTGCTTGTCCATGCCGTCCATTTCCTCCTCGTCGGAGACCCGCAGGCCGACGGTGGCCTTGAGGAT
>NZ_ANHY01000007.1 GCF_000315795.1 Caenispirillum salinarum AK4 | reverse complement strand
GGCTGCGCCAGCCGGCCGCCCGCATATCCGCCCCGCCCGCCCGCCGGTAAGGGTCTGCCGTCGTCGCCTAGGGCCGCGCGATCAGGGCCCGATAGGCGTGCCAACTGGCATGTCCGATCAGCGGCATGACGATGATGAGCCCGATAAAGAAGGTCGCGATGCCCGCCGCCGTCGCCACCGCGATGATGGCCGCCCACAGGGCCATGGCGCGCGGGTTGCGCAGCACCGCCTGCATGCTGGCGAGTGCGGTGGTGAAGAAATCCGAGCCCGGCCGGTCCAGCATCATGGGCAGAGAGATGGCGCAGAACAGGAAGGCGGTCGCCGCGAACGCCCCGCCGATCAGCCCCGTCGCCAGCAGGAACACAAGGCCCGCCGGCGTCGCCAACTGCGCCAGCATGGCCTCGGTGGAAAAGCCGGTTGCCGGGAACATCAGCGCGAAGATCAGGGTGGACACGCGCACCCAGATCAGTGCGAACAGCATCAGCACCAGCCCCGCCGTCATCAGGTGGAACAGGTTGACGCGCGGCGCGGTGACGGCGTCTCCCAGCGACGCCCGCTCGCCGGCTTCAAGCCGCTTGCTGATCTGGTAGAACCCGATGGCGAGCACGGGCGCCACCAGGGTAAAAGCCGCCGCCACCGGCAACAGCAGGTAGCCGTGCCCGATCTCGGACAGGCCGAAGGCGATGACGTAGCCTGCCAGCGCGAACACACCGCCATACAGAACGCTGGTAAGGCCGCCGCGCGTCAGGTCGCGCCATCCGGCCGCCAGCCATTCGAAAACGTCCTGGGTGCGCACGTCGCGGATCTGGTCCGCGTAGGGCAGATGCACGCGCCCGGTAAAACTATCGTTGGGGCCGTGGCCGTGGTGCTGGCTCGGGGTCTGATGGCCGTCCATGATCGATCTCCTCCGTCACGCGATCAGCGGCGGAACGAGATGCGACCGGCAGTCCCTGCTCTTGCGACCCTCTTGCACGCCGGAATGGAAATAGGCGACCAGCGCGAGGGGTCTTGCAAAGAGAGTGGGAGCAACCGGCCCGCACGTCAAGAGGCGCGATGCGGGCGGAGATGCGCGACCGGGCGCTCGCTGCTCAGAATGTCGGACAGCGGCGTTTCCAGCGCCGGGCGTTCGGCATCGTGCAGGCGCTCCAGCGTGTCCGACAGAGCCCCCCGCCACGGCCGGTCCACCACCGGCGGCAGGGTTTCCGGCAGCCCGAGGCCCAGCGCGCGGGCAACGTCGCCCAGGGTGGCGTGACGCAGGTCGCGGGCGATGATCCAGCGGCGGCGGTCGGTGCGCGCCAGGATGCCGCCGTTCTCCAGCGACTCCAGGACGTGCACGAAGGCGGCTTCGGGTGCGCCGGTGGCGTTCAGCAGCTCCGGCCGGCGCAGCCCGCTGCCGCCCTCGGCGCTGTCGTCCACCAGCCGCCCCAGCAGGTCGAAGGCGATGATCAGACGGCGGATGCCGGGCTCATCGTCCTCCACCTGGGCCAGTTGCATGCGCCACTCCGGCCGGCTGGCGGTGATGACGGCGCCCAGCAGCACCACCGTCCAACTGGCGAACAGCCAGGTCAGGAACAGGGGCAGGGCCGCCAGCGCGCCGTACAGGGTGAAATAGTTCTGCGCCTGCGCCACATAAATCACAAAGCCGAACCGCAGGGCGGCGAACATGGCCGCCGCGACGGCCGCGCCCACCAGCGCGTCCTTGAACCGCACCCGCCGGTTGGGCACCACCATGTAGAACAGCGTGAAGGCCATGAGCGTGAGCAGGAACGGCGCAATGGCGCTGAGGGGCCCGCCGGCGAAGTTCACAACGTCCGACACCGTGCGGTCGTCCAGCGACAGAAGCCAGCTCGACAGGCTGAAGCTGGCGCCGACCAGCAGCGGGCCCAGCGTCATGACGGTCCAGTAGACCAGGAAGCGCCCCACCAGCGACCGCGCCCGACTGACCCGGAAGATGTGGTTGAAGGCGTGTTCCACCGTCGTCAGCAGCAGCAGCGCGATCACGGCCAGGCCCAGAACGCCGACGATGGTCAGTTCCGCCGAGGCGTCGACAAAGCGCGCCACGGCCTCCTGCACCTGCTCGCCGAAGCTGGGGACGAAATTCTGGAAGATCAGGTCCTCGATCCGTCCGCGCAGGTCCCCCAGCGCGGGGAACGCCGCCAGGATGGCGAAGCCGATCGCCAGCATGGGTACCAGCCCGATCAGCGAGATGTATCCCAGGTCGCCGGCCACCAGCAGCACCTGGTCGGCCAGCACGCGGCGGATGACGTAGCGCGGAAAGGCGGCCGCACGCGCCAACGGTCCTCCGGCGTGCGCGGCGGCGGCCTCGATCCGGGTGCTTATCTTTCCGCCCCATTCCCTGGGCATGCGCCTTTGACCCCCTGTCATCTTGGTGTAGGATGCCGCGTCCTTTCGACGGGTGTCATCCTTTTACCAGATCAACGCACAAGAGAAGACGCATGACCGCTGCCACTTCCCTCATGGCGGGCAAGAAAGGCCTCATCATGGGCGTCGCCAACGATAAGTCGATCGCCTGGGCGATCGCCAAGGCGGCGCGCGAGGCCGGAGCCGAGCTGGCCTTCACCTACCAGGGCGACGCCCTGCTCAAGCGGGTCAAGCCGCTGGCCGAAAGTGTCGGCTCGGACTTCGTCGTGCCCTGCGACGTGACCGACGAAGCCAGCATGGACGCCGTCTTCGCCGAGGTGGAGAAACGCTGGGGCAAACTGGACTTCGTGCTGCACGGCATCGCCTGGGCCGACAAGGACCAGCTGAAGGGCCGCTACGTGGATACCACGCTGGACAACTTCAGCCGCAGCCTCCAGATCTCCTGCTTCTCCTTCACCGACGTCTGCCGCCGCGCCGCCCCCCTGATGACCGACGGCGGCTCGCTGCTGACGCTCACCTACTACGGCGCCGAGCGCGTGATGCCCCACTACAACGTGATGGGCGTCGCCAAGGCCGCCCTGGAGGCCAGTGTCCGCTACCTCGCCACCGACCTGGGCGAGGACAACATCCGCGTCAACAGCCTGTCGGCCGGGCCGATCAAGACGCTCGCGGCGTCCGGCATCGGCGACTTCCGCCAGATCCTGCGCTGGAACGAGCTGAACGCGCCGCTGCGCCGCAACGTCAGCCTGGACGATGTCGGCAAGTCGGGCATGTACCTGCTCTCCGACCTGTCCTCGGGCGTGACCGGCGAGAACCACCATGTCGACTGCGGCTACCACACCGTCGGCATGCTGGAACCCGACAGCGCGCCGCAGCTGGCCGAGATGCTGGGGCAGTTCAAGGTGAAGGGGTGAACCGCGGCGCCTGAGCGCTTCGCGCTTGGGGCTCGCGCCCCAAACCCCGGCCGGGAGGCACAGCCTCCCGAACCCTCCAGTTTTCCGTGAGTGGGCGGCGTGCCGGACAAATAAACCGTCATTCCTGCGAAAGCAGGAATCCACATCCGGTCTCAGCCGCCCGCGCCCTTTCCCAAAAGACAAAAAACTGAGAGGTTTGGAGGGCTGCGCCCTCCAATCGAGGGGATCGGGGGGCCGAGGCCCCCCGTAATTCTGTCGCACAAGAGGGATCAAGCGATGTCCGGCAACGGTTTCGGCCACCTGTTCCGTTTCACGACCTTCGGCGAGAGCCACGGCCCGGCCATCGGCTGCGTGGTGGACGGCGTGCCGCCGCGCATTCCGTTGACGGCCGAGGACATCCAGGTGGAGCTGGACCGCCGCCGCCCCGGCACCTCGCGCCACACCACCCAGCGGCGCGAGCCGGACGAGGTGGAGATCCTCTCGGGCGTGTTCGAGGGCATGACGACCGGCACCCCCATCGGCCTCTTGATCCGCAACGTCGACCAGCGCAGCAAGGACTATGGGGAGATCGCCCAGCAGTTCCGCCCCGGCCATGCCGACGTGACCTATTGGCAGAAGTACGGCGTCCGCGACTATCGCGGCGGCGGGCGGTCTTCGGCGCGCGAGACGGCCATGCGGGTGGCCGCCGGCGCCATCGCGCGCAAGGTGCTCGACCATCTGGTGCCCGGCGGGGTGAAGGTGCAGGGCGCGATGGTCCAGATGGGCCCCCACGGCATCGACCGCGAGGGCTGGGACTGGAACCAGGTGAGCGCCAACCTCTTCTTCTGCCCCGATGCGACGGCCGCGGCCAAGTGGGAAACCTACCTGGACGAGGTCCGCAAGGCGGGCTCATCGGTCGGCGCGGTGGTGGAGGTTGTGGCGGCCAACGTGCCGGCGGGCCTGGGCTCGCCGGTCTACGACAAGCTGGACGCCGACCTCGCCAAGGCGCTGATGAGCATCAACGCCGTGAAGGGGGTGGAGATCGGCAACGGCTTCGACGCCGCCGCCCTGACCGGCGAGGACAACGCCGACGAAATGCGCATGAACGACGACGGCTCGGTGCGCTACCTCTCCAACAACGCGGGCGGGGTGCTGGGCGGCATCTCCACGGGGCAGCCGGTGGTGGCGCGCCTGGCGGTCAAGCCGACGTCGTCCATCCTGACCCCGCGCCAGAGCGTCGACGTGCACGGGCAGGAGGTGGACGTGCGGACCAAGGGCCGCCACGACCCCTGCGTCGGCATCCGCGCCGTACCCGTTGCCGAGGCCATGGTCGCCTGCGTGCTGGCGGACCACCTGCTGCGCCATCGCGCACAGTGCGGGTGAGGCGGGATTAGTCGCCGGTCCGGGCGTCCTCGTCCTCGCCCTCGTCGCCCTCGGGCCTGTCGGACAGGTTGCGGCGCGGCAGGATGCGGTGAATGACCGCCAGCACCACGGCCGTCAGGATGAACAGCGTCTGGAACACTGCCAACTGAACGATCATGGACGGCTCCAGCGGCTTTTCGCCGAGGTAGGCGTGCAGCATGTGGATGGTGGAGATCAGGACGATCGTGGTGGCGATGCGGAACTTCAGCGGCCCGGCGGCCTCGTCGAAGCGGAACGTCTTATGCTCCGGGTCCGACGGGTACCCGACGCCGACGATGAACAACTGATACCCGCTGAGCGCCACCATGACGATGAGGTTGGCGATCAGGACCATGTCGATGAGGTCCAGCGTCAGCAGAATGGTATCCAGCCGCGTCAGGTTTCGGAAATCGAGCACGGCCTCGAAGATGGCGATGGCGAACTGAAGCCCGAGGATCGTCAGGGCCACGAGAAGGCCCGCAAGCAACGGCAACTGCAACCACCGGCTGGCGAACAACGCGCGCTCGATGATCCGGATGTGTCTTTGTTTTCGCTGCACTAGCCGACGCTCCTGAACGAATCCGGTAAGGATCGTGTGGGGGCGGTTGGGGCGGTGTCAAGGCGGGCAGCAAACATAAGAAAGGCCTGAGCGCATTTTGCTCAGGCCTGACTGCTCTGGTGGGGCGCGTTGCCATGCCCACGCCGATCAGCTTTCCAGCTGCGCGTCCATCGTGATCTCCGCCTTCAGAAGCTTGGAAACGGGGCATCCGGCCTTGGCCTTGCCTGCCGCATCCTGAAAGCCGGCGTCGTCGCAGCCCGGAACTTTCGCGGAGGTGTTCAGGTGCACCTTGGTGATCGCGAAGCCGCCTTCCTGCTGTTCCAGCGTCACCGTCGCTTCGGTCTGAATGCGCTCCGGCGCGGTGCCGGCTTCGCCCAGGATCTTCGACAGGGCCATGGAGAAGCAGCCGGCGTGGGCGGCGGCGATCAACTCCTCTGGGTTGGTGCCCTCGGCGCCCTCGAAGCGGGTCTTGAAGGTGTAGGCGGCACTGCGCAGCGCGGCGCTGCGGGTGTTCATCTCGCCCTTGCCGTCCTTGAGGCCTCCGGTCCAGACGGCGGTCGCCTTGTTCTGCATGATGGATAATCCCCGGTTGTTTGGATGCTTCGATGCCCGGGGAAACGCTGGCGTCTGCCGCCGCGTTGCCCTCCCTTGCCATCCGCCCCATCATCCCCCACTCTTCCTCCCGCCAATCAAGAAACCCCAAGGGAGGACCCATCACCATGCCGCAGCCGGACCACATCATCCGCCTCGACCTGCCGGAGAAGCCGGAGATCGGGGAGGACATGGAGAAGTATTTCCAGGTCTGTGACGAGAAGATCGGCTTCGTGCCCAACGTCCTGCGCGCCTATGGCATGAAGCCGAACAAGCTGCGGGCGTTCTCCAAGCTCTACAACGAGGTCATGCTCGCCGAGAGCGGGCTGTCCAAGCTGGAGCGGGAGATGATCGCCGTCGTCGTCTCCTGCGCCAACCACTGCTATTACTGCCTGGTCGCGCACGGGCAGGCCGTCCGGGCGCTGTCGGGGGACCCTCAGCTTGGGGAGATGCTGGCGATGAACTACCGCGTCGCCGATCTCTCGCCCCGCCAGCGCGCCATGTGCGACGCGGCGTGGACGCTCACCAAGGCCCCCATGGACTTCGCGGAGGCCGATCGTCAGGGCCTTCGCGACGTCGGTTTCTCGGACGAGGACATCTTCGACATCGTCGATACGGTGGGCTTCTACAACTACACCAACCGCGTCGCCCACGCGACCGAGATGATGCCCAATCCTCAGTACCACGGCATGGATCGTTAGTAATTTCCCTCCGGCGCGTTGCGCCAGAGGGAAGCGCTGCGTGCTGCGCACACGCCTTCTGCTCAGCGATCCTATTCGCGCTTCTCGCGAAGCGCTTCCAGAAAACTGAGGGGTTCGGGGAGCTGTGCTCCCCGAGCCGGGGGATCGGGGAACGGCAGTCCCCCGTGTACGGAACCACCCACCGCGCATCACCGCAGCCCCGTAACACCACCGCCGCTTGACCCCGCCACCCCCGCCTTCTACCGTTCTCCCGCAACCAGTTACGGCGGGAGTTCCACATGCGCGCCCTTGGCAAGTTCCTGCTCGGCACCCTGGCGGTGATCGGGTTTTTGTTTCTCGGCCTGATCGGGCTGGCGTGGTGGGGGATTTCCAGCCTGGACTTCGAGGAGATGATGGCCGGTGGCGCCGAGCGCCCCGACCAGATGGTTCTCACGGTCGACCTGCGGCGCGAGTTCCCCGAGGGCGAGCCCGAGGGGCCGTTCGCCCTGCTGCCCGACGGCGCGCCGCTGTCGTTGTCCGCCACCGTGCGCGCCATTGACGCCGCGGCGGCGGACCCGGACGTGCGGGGCCTGCTGGCGGAGATCGGCGGCACCCAGGCGGGCATGGCGCAGGCTCAGGCGCTGCGGGCGGCGGTCGCGCGGTTCCGGGCGTCGGGCAAGCCGGCCATCATCTTCGCCGAGACACTGAACGAGGGCAACGACAGCCTCGACACCTACATCGCCACGGCTTTCGACGAGGTCTGGCTGCAGCCCTCGGGCGGTGTCGGTCCGCTGGGGTTCGCGACCGAGGTGCCGTTCCTGCGTAACCTGCTGGAAGAGGTGGGTGTCCGCCCGCAGTTCGACGCGCGCGAGGATCACAAGAGCGCCTTCGACAGCCTCACCCGCGACAGCATGGACCAGTTCCAGCGCGAAGACCTCCAGGACCTGCTGGGCGGGTTCTGGAGCCAGTTCGTGACAGACGTTGCCGCCGACCGCAACCTGTCGCCCGAGACCGTGCGGCAGGTGGCGCAGCAGAGCCCGCTGCTCGCGCCCGAGGCCCTGGACAGCGGCCTGGTGGACCGGCTGGCCTACCGCGACGAGGTAGAGGCGGAGGTGTTCACCCGCGCAGGCACGCAGGAGACCCTGCCGCTGGAAGCCTACGCCGGCGTGGAGCTGGAGGAGGCGCCCGAGGCAGCGCCGCGTGTCGCGCTCATCCAGGCCAGCGGGCCGATCATGCGCGGCGAGGCGGAGAAGGGGCCGCTGGGCGGCGGGGCCGGCATCTATTCCGACACCCTGTCGCGCGCCATCGAGGCGGCGGTGGAGGACGGCGGCGTGCGGGCCATCGTGCTGCGCATCGACAGTCCCGGCGGCTCCTACGTGGCGTCGGACACAGTGTGGCGCACCATCCGCCGGGCGCGGGACCGCGGGATGCCGGTGGTGGTCTCCATGGGCAACACGGCGGCGTCGGGCGGCTATTTCATCGCCATGGCGGGCGATCACATCGTGGCCGAGCCGGGGACGGTGACGGGCTCCATCGGCGTGGTGTCGGGCAAGTTCGTGCTGTCGGACCTGTGGCGCAAGCTGGAGGTCAACTGGGACGACGTCAGCGTTGGTGGTCCACGCCTGATGTACAGCCCGAACCAGGACTTCACGCAAGCCCAGTGGGCCGAGTTCCAGAAGAACCTGGACTGGATCTACAACGATTTCGTTTCCAAGGTGGCCGAGGCCCGCGGCATGACCAAGCAGCAGGTGCGCGGGCTGGCCGGCGGGCGCATCTGGACGGGCGCCGCAGCGGCCGAGAAGGGCCTGGTGGACAGCCTTGGCGGGCTGGATGAAGCGGTGGCCGAGGCCAAGCGCCGGGCGGGCATCGCGACCGATACGGCGGTGGCGCTGGAACCCTTCCCCAAGCCGGCCACGGGTCTGGACCGCCTGCTGGAGGCATTGGAGTCCACGCCGCTCGCCGGGTCCGAGGCCGAAGCCCTGGCGGCGCTCGCCCGCGTGGCGGCGATGCTGGAGCCGCTGACCCGGCGGATCGAGGCCATGGAGCAGGGACCCCTGCGCGCGCCGGTGGTGGAGTAGGCCGCATGATCGACGCGCCCGGCGCGCCTTCTCGCGGCGCCGCTTTGCCTGCGGATGGTCCGGTTGCCGCCGTGCGCTAGCGCCGTCAGGCGCGCAGGGCGGCTTCGTCGGTGCCGGCACCGGCATCCGGTTCCGGCACTGCGTGGGGTTGCAGGACGCGGGCCGGCGGGAAGGTGATGGTGGCGCGCGTGCCCCGGCCGGGCGCGCTGTCAATCTCCAGCGTGCCGCCGTGCAGGTCGATCAGCGCCCGCACCAGCGGCAGGCCCAGCCCGGTGCCGTCGTAGGGGCGCCCCAGTCCGCCGTGAACCTGCTGGAACGGGGTCAGGGCGCGGCGGATGTCGTCCGGATTCATGCCGATGCCCGTGTCCGCGACGCTAACCGTCACCACGCCGTCGCCGCGGCGCCCGGCGCGGACGGTGACCGTGCCCGTGGCGGCGGTGAAGCGGCGTCCGTTGGAGACCAGCTTGACCAGCATCTGCTCCACCCGCCGCCGGTCGGCGAGCAGGGCGGGCAGGCGCGGCGGCAGGTCGAGTTCCACCCGCGGCGCCGAAACCCCGGGGCCCGGCTCCGTCAGCGCCACGGCCCGGTCGATGCAGCCGGCCAGGTCCACGCGCTCATCCGCCAGCTCCAGGCGTCCGGCGTCGATCTGGGCCATGTCCAGGATGTCGTTGATGACCGCCAGAAGATGCGCCCCGGCGCGCTGGATGTTGGCCGCGTATTCGGCGTCACGGCTGCGTGCCGCTTCGGCCGTTATCGTGCCCGCCGCCAAGTCCGTTTCGATAAGCTGGGAGAAGCCGAGGATGGCGTTCAGCGGCGTGCGCAATTCGTGACTCATGTTGGCGAGAAAATCGCTCTTGGCGGCATTTGCGGCCTCGGCGGCTTCCTTGGCCCGGGCCAGCGCCTCGGTGCGTTCGGCGACCTCGCGCGCCAGTTCGTCGCGGTGGGCGGCGAGGCGCAGGCGGGCGTCCTCCAGCTCCGCCTCGGCCGCCTTGCGGTCGGTGATGTCGACGATCCATGCCAGAACCGCCGGCTCTCCTTCGAAGGTGACCATGGCGGCGTGTTCCAGCGCCCAGCCGACGCGGCCGCGGTAGCGGTAGCGCATTTCCAGGCCGGTGGCGATGCCGTCGCGCGCCAGTCGGTCGAGCAGCGCCCGACGGTCATCGGGTTCGGCGAACAGGGTTGTGACGTCCAGCCCTTCCGGCCGCTCCTCCGGTCCCACGCCGAACAGGCTGCGGAAGGCCAGGTTGGCGTAGACAAGGTCGCCGCCGGGGCGGGTGACGCAGACGCCGGCGGGGCTGCCGTCGAGGATCTGGCGCAGGCGGCGCTCGTTGCCGCGCGCTTCGGCTGTGCGGAAGGCGACCCGCGTCTCCAGGTCCTGGTTGGCGGCTTCCAGAGCCTTCACCGCGGCGCGCCGCTCGCCCATGAGGGCGGCGAAGGGAAGGGCGGTGACGGCGCAGGCCGCCAGCATCACAGCCAGCGCCCCGAGGTCGGCCGGAGCTTCGACAGCGCCCCACGCCGTTTGTCCTGAAAGGGTCACGGTGGTCGCCACGACCGCCACGATTGCGACACCGACCGCTGCGGCGGGCGCGTTCACGGCGCCGATGGTGATGAGCATGGGCAGGACGAGAAAGGGAAGCACCTCGGCCAGCTCCTGGTGACCCGGCTCGCCACGGAACAGAAGCAGCGTCACCCCCGCCACCGCCAGCCATACCGCTCCCCTGCAGGCTGCCGCCCGCCCGCCGGGCCAGCCGCCGCGGGTCGCCAGCAGGACCGGCGGCAGAAGCACGGCGGAAACCACGGCCACGGGCACTGCCCATCCGATCAGTGCCGCCTCGAAGGCCTCGTGCGCGCGGGACGCGCCGGTGACGATGATGTCGGCCAGGCTGGCCAGTGTCGCCGTCCAGATGGTGAACGTGCCCACCGTCAGGGCCAGAAGCACGCCGGCACCGCGCACGGTGAGCGCCAGATCCGTCAGGCAGTCGCTCACGGCATAGCGGGTGTAGACGGCGCTCCAGCCGGCGGCGAACAGCACCCCGGCGGCCAGCGCGGCCGCCAGGGCCGGCGCCTCGGGCCGCGCGGCCAGTCCGGCGGCCAACGCGCCCGCTGCCGCACCGGCCAGCGCCCTCCAGCCGCCGACCAGCACCGCCGCCAGAACGATGGCGGCGGCCGGCGCCATCACCAGGGGCGAGGCGGCGGCCGCAGGTGCCGCTTCCACCACGGGCAGGCTTGCCACCAAACGCGCCGCCAGGACGCATGCAGCGGCGATGCCCGCATTGACGAACGCAAGCCTTACGAGGGTGGCCCGATGCCCTTGTTCCATCCCTGCCTCCCGTCCGGTTCCCCGGCGTTGGGACATTCATCCGCTTTTATGTGCTTACTGGACAGGGTAGGCCTCGAAAGACCCTTTGGAAACTCGGGAAAAGGACATAGGAGGGAGGTCTAGCCCGCCCCCGGCCGGAGGTCGAGCCAAGCCTATGCCGGCTGGCGGAGGGGCGCGCGGAGAACCGTCAGCAGGGCCTCGACCGCCTGGTCGATGGGGCCGGAGTTGTCGATCACCACGGCCGACGGGGCGTCCACCTGGAAGGCGGCGGCACGGGCGAGCCGGGCCTCGATCTGTTCCGGCGCCTCCCGGCCGCGCGCAATCAGGCGGCGACGCAGTTCATCGGGGGCGACGGTCAGCACCACCGGGACAAGGTGGGGATACAGTGCCAGCGCCCGGGGCAGCCAGGCCCGCGACCCGTTGACCACCACCGTCATGCCGGCATCAAGCCACAGGTCGATCTCGCGCCCGATGGCGTAGCGCAGGCCGTGGCTGTCCCAGGCCATGGCGAACAGGCCGCGGCCCAGACGTTCGGCATACTCGGCCTCCGTCAGGGCGACGTGCGACTCGCCGCCGGCGTCGGCCGGTCGCGTGATGTAGCGGTGGGCGAAGGCCACCGGCAGCCGGCCGTCCACGGCTACCCGCGCGCAGGCGATGAGCGTGTCCTTTCCCGCTCCGGACGGGCCGACGACATAGATGAGGCGTGCGTCTGTCATGGGCGGAGGTTAAAGCACGCAAGTAAAGTCTGGACAAGATAGACGTCATCCGTTAGATGTCTAAATTGCAAAGTGGCGGTATTGTCCCTTTCATTTAACTTTCATCGTCCGGTCGCGAAAGAGTCGCGGATCGGCGAGTATATCTTCCGGCCAGAGCCCACCAGCCGGAGGAAGGCGCTGTGCCCGACACCGCCATTGCCATTTCCCAACTGTCCAAGTCGTTCCAGCGAGGCAGCCGCGCCCTGTCCGAAGTGTCGCTGAGCGTGGAGCGCGGCGAGATGGTCGCGCTGATCGGCGCCTCCGGTTCCGGCAAGTCCACCCTGCTGCGCCATGTCTCGGGCCTGACGCTCGGCGACCGCAACGGCGGCGCGGCGCGGGTGGAGGTGCTGGGCCGTCCCATTCAGGAGCACGGCCGACTCGTCCGCAATGCCCGCTGCATCCGCGCTGATGTCGGCATGGTGTTCCAGCAGTTCAACCTCGTCGGCCGGCTGACGGTGCTGACCAACGTGCTGCTCGGCCTTCTGTGCCGGGTGCCCGACTGGCGCGGCACGCTGGGCCTGTTCACGGCCGCCGAAAAGCGCGCGGCCATGGAGGCGCTGGACCGGGTCGGCATGGCGCGCTTCGCCGGCCAGCGGGCCTCCACGCTGTCGGGCGGCCAGCAGCAGCGCGTCGCCATCGCCCGCACTCTGGTGCAGAAGGCCAGCGTCGTCATCGCCGACGAGCCCATTGCCAGCCTCGATCCGGCCTCGGCCAACAAGGTCATGGAGACCCTGGCCGCCATCAACCGCGAAGACGGCATCACCGTCGTCGTGTCGCTGCATCAGGTGAACTACGCGGCAAAATACTGTCCCCGCACGGTCGCCATGCGCGCCGGGCAGGTGGTCCACGACGGACCCTCGGCGGCGCTCACCCCCGCCTTCCTCACCGAGCTTTACGGCGCCGACAGCGAGGAGCTGATCGTCGATGCCCGGCCCGAGCGCGACCTCGAGACCGGGCCGCGCGGCGCCATGCCCGAGCCGGCCTTCGCCGCCGGCTGAGGCCACGACCCCCGCCAGACCTTTCCAAAAATCTCACCACCCACCCAGGTACGGGAGCCTTACCGAAATGCAATTCCGCAGCCTCGTCGCCGTCGCCGCCGCCGCGACCGTCAGCCTGTCCGCCCTGACGGCCCAGGCCGCTGAAAAGCCTGAAGAACTGAACTTCGGCATCATCTCCACCGAGTCGACCCAGAACCTGAAGACCATCTGGGAACCGTTCCTGGCCGACATGGAAGAACAGACCGGCATGGAGGTGAAGCCGTTCTTCGCCACCGACTACGCCGGCATCATCGAGGCCATGCGGTTCGGCAAGGTGGACATCGCCTGGTACGGCAACAAGTCGGCCATGGAAGCGGTGGACCGCGCCAACGGTTCCATCTTCGCGCAGACCGTCGACGTCGAGGGCAATCCCGGCTATTGGTCGCTGCTGGTCACCCACAAGGACAGCGCGCTGGAGTCCGTGGACGACGTGCTGAAGTGTGACGGCAGCCTGAACTTCGGCTACGGCGACCCCAACTCCACCTCGGGCTTCCTGGTGCCGTCCTACTACGTCTTCGCCCAGAACGGCGTCGATCCGAAGGACTGCTTCAAGACCGTGCGCAACGCCAACCACGAGACCAACCTGGTCGCCGCGGCGAACAAGCAGGTGGACGTGTCCACCAACAATACCGAAAACCTGCGCCGCATGCAGAAGACGCACCCCGACATGGCCAAGGACGTCAAGGTGATCTGGAAGTCGCCGCTGATCCCGTCCGACCCCATCGTCTGGCGCAACGACCTGGCCGATCCCGCCAAGGCCGAAGTGATCAAGTTCTTCATGACCTACGGCCGCATCGGCGCGCAGGCGGAACTGGACGAGGAACTGAAGGTGCTGTCCGACCTGGGCTGGGCGCCGTTCCAGCCCTCGTCCAACGCCCAGCTGATCCCCATCCGCCAGTTGGAGCTTTTCAAGAACCGCGCCAAGATCGCGGGCAACGAGAACCTCAGCGAGCAGGAGAAAAAGGACCAGATCGCCGAGATCGACGCCCAGCTCGACGCGCTGAAGGACCTGGCTGCCAAGCAGCCCAAGTCGGCGTCCTAAGCCCCTGACGCCCCGTGCGGCGCCGTCCCTGTATCGGGCGGCGCCGCGCTCTTTTCGCGACAAATATTCGACCCGACCCGCCGGAGCCCATCCGCCATGACCGCCGCCAACGCCGCCGCGTCCGCGCGTGCCCACCGCCTGAAGCCGCCCAGGCGCGACCTCAAGCAGTCGATGCTCTACTACCTCGGCTGGGCCGGCCTGCTGGCCGCGCTGGTGCTGTCGTGGGAGGGCGCGGACATGCGCCCGGGCGCGCTGGTGGAATACTGGCCCAACATGGTGCGCTTCGCCGAAGGGTTCATTCCGCCCGACTTCACCAACTGGCGCGACTATGTGTCGGAAATGGTGGTGACGGTGCAGATCGCCGTCTGGGGCACGGCGCTGGCCGTCGCGCTGTCCATCCCCTTCGGCATCCTGTGTTCGGAAAACATGGCGCCCTGGTACATCACCCAGCCCATGCGCCGCCTGATGGATGCCTTCCGCGCCATCAACGAGATGGTCTTCGCCATGCTGTTCGTGGTGGCGGTCGGCCTCGGCCCGTTTGCCGGCGTGCTGGCGCTGTTCATCCATACCACGGGCATCCTCGCCAAGCTGTTCTCGGAGGCCGTGGAGGCCGTCGACCCGCGCCCGGTGGAGGGCATCCGCGCCACCGGTGCCGGCTGGCTGCACGAGGTGATCTTCGGCGTCATTCCGCAGGTGATCCCGCTGTGGATCAGCTATTCCCTCTACCGCTTCGAGAGCAACGTGCGCTCCGCCACCGTGCTGGGCATCGTCGGCGCTGGCGGTATCGGGCAGGTGCTGTGGGAGTACATCCGCGGATTCTACTACGCCGAGACGGCGGCGGTGATGATCATCATCATCCTCAGCGTCTCCATCCTCGACATCCTGTCCCAACGCCTGCGCAAGCTGTTCATCTGACCATGATCGACAGCGAAACCCTGCCGAAGACGCTGGGTGTCGAGCCCTTCCTGCATCCCAGCGCGGAGGTGCGCGACAGCACCTTCGGCCGCTACTGCGAGGTCGGCGCTCGCACCCGCGTCTCCGAAAGCACCTTCGGCGACTACAGCTATATCGGCGAGGACGGCGAAGTCATCTACACCACCGTCGGCAAGTTCGTGAACATCGCCGCCGCCGTCCGTCTCAACCCCGGCCAGCACCCCATGGACCGGCCGTGCCAGCACCACTTCCAGTACCGCAGCGCCATGTACGGCATGGGCGAGGACGACGCGGCCTTCTTCGAATGGCGCCGCGCGCGGCGGCTGGTCATCGGCCATGACGTGTGGATCGGCCACGGCGCCACGATCATGGGCGACGTGCGCATCGGCACCGGCGCCATCGTCGGCGCGGGCGCGGTGGTGACCAAGGACGTGCCCGACTACGCCATCGTCGGCGGCGTGCCCGCCAAGCCCATCCGCGAGCGCTTTCCGCCCGCGACCCAGGCCGCGCTCAAGCGCATCGCTTGGTGGGACTGGGACCATGAGACGCTGACCAGGGCGCTGCCGGACTTCCGGTCGCTGGGCGTGGACGGCTTCATCCGGAAGTACGGTTGATCCCTGACAGGCCGTGTTGGAAGGTCCCGTAACGTTGCAATTGCGTCCCGCGCGTCGTATACCGTGGACTTTCCATGAACACCTTCACGTGGTCTGAGTAAGGGAATTACCGAGATGGCTGGGACCTGGACACCGGATAGCTGGCGGAGCAAGCCCATTCAGCAGGTTCCCGTCTATCCGGACGCGGACATGCTGGCCGCCACCGAGAAGACCCTGCGCGCCATGCCGCCGCTGGTCTTCGCCGGCGAGGCGCGCAACCTGCGCCGCCACCTGGCCGAGGTCTGCGAGGGCCGGGCCTTCCTGCTGCAGGGCGGCGACTGCGCCGAAAGCTTCGCCGACTTCACCGCCGACGGCATCCGCGATACCTTCCGCGTGCTGCTGCAGATGGCCGTGGTGCTGACCTTCGGCGCCTCGTGCCCGGTGGTGAAGGTGGGCCGCATGGCCGGCCAGTTCGCCAAGCCGCGCTCGGCTCCGACCGAGACCATCGACGGCGTGGAACTGCCCAGCTACCGCGGCGACATCGTCAACGGCCCCGACTTCACGGAAGCCGCCCGCGTGCCCGATCCGCAGCGGATGGTGCAGGGCTACAACCAGGCCGCCGCCACGCTGAACCTGCTGCGCGCCTTCGCCCAGGGCGGTTACGCCGACCTGCACAAGGTGCACCAGTGGACGCTGGGGTTCCTGGCCGACAGCCCGGAAGCGGCGCGGTACGAGGAACTTGCCAACCGCATCGGTGAAAGCCTCGGCTTCATGGAAGCCTGCGGCCTGACCGCCGACAAGGTGCCGCAGCTGCGCGAGACGGCCTTCTACACCAGCCACGAATGCCTGCTGCTGCCCTATGAGCAGGCGTTGACCCGCGTCGATTCCACCTCGGGCAAGTGGTACGACTGCTCCGCCCACATGCTGTGGATCGGCGACCGCACCCGCAACCCGGACGAAGCGCATGTGGAGTTCCTGAGCGGCGTCGAGAACCCGCTGGGCGTCAAGGCCGGTCCCTCCATGGATCCGGACGATCTGCTGCGCCTGTGCGACGTGCTCAACCCCAACAACGAGCCGGGCCGCCTGACCGTCATCGTCCGCATGGGCCACGACAAGGTGCAGGAGAAAATGCCGGCCCTGGTGCGCGCCATCAAGAACGAGGGCCGCAAGGTCGTTTGGGCCTGCGACCCCATGCACGGCAACACGGTCAAGACCTCCAACGGCTACAAGACCCGCTCCTTCGACAAGATCCTGGAGGAAGTGCGCGGCTTCTATGCCGTCCACCGCATGGAGGGCACCCACGGCGGCGGCGTTCACTTCGAGATGACCGGCCAAGACGTGACCGAGTGCATCGGCGGCGCCCAGGCGATCACCGAGGCCGGCCTTGCCGACCGCTACGACACGCTGTGCGACCCGCGCCTGAACGGGCGTCAGGCCCTGGAACTGGCGTTCCTTATCGCGGAAGCGTTGAAGGAAGAGCGCGCCCAGCAGCAGGCCGCCGCCACCGCGGCCCAATAAGACCAGCGCGCGGCCGGTGCGTGCCCCGCCGCAGGGCGGGTGCGGGCGCCGGCCGTCCGCGTTTTCGAGGCGGTAGACCATCATGGACGGCAGCAAGCCCGACCCGATCACCCTTTGGCCCGGCCTGGAGGACCTTCCCGGCTGGACGGACAAGTACTTCCGCCGCACCCGTGACGTGGTGCTCAAGTTCGGGGATGCGCGGGTCACCTACGCCGTCTTCATGCGCCGCCCGGTGCTCTACGCCGGCGCGCTCGCCTGCGGGTGGCTGCGCAGCATCGGCGAAAAGCGCGGCGAGGCCTTCGACGTGGAGGAACGCTATCGCGAGGGCGATTGGGTCGGCGCCGGCGAGCCCATGATCTACATCCGCGGCTCCTTTGCCGCGCTGGTCGACCTGGAGACCGTATTCCTGCAGAAACTGGGCGCCGCCTGCGTCGCGGCCTACAACGCCCACGCCATGTGCGAGGAACTGCCGCAGGTGGCCTTCCTCGCCATGGACGCCCGGCACTGCGCCGGCACCGAGATGTCGGAACTGATGGCCTACGCGGCCTCCGTCGGCAGCGAAACCGCCCGGCGGCGCGCCGGTGCCGTCGGTTTCATCGGCAACGCGACCGACGCCACGGCCCACTATTTCGGACAGTCCGAAGGCCGGGGCACCATGCCGCACGCGCTGATCGGCTACGCCGGATCGACCGTGCGCGCGGCCGAGATGTTCCACGAGACCTTCCCCGACCAGATGCTGATCGTGCTGGTGGACTACTTCGGGCAGGAGATCACGGACTCGCTGGAGGTCTGCAAGCGCTTCCCGGAACTGGCCGCAGAGGGGCGCATCGGCGTGCGCCTGGACACCCACGGTGGCCGTTATGTGGAGGGGCTGGACACCCAGGCCAGCTACGACGTGCTGGAGCGCAACGCGCCGAAGGCCATCCGCGGCTACCGCACCGAGGCGGAACTGAAGCACCTGATCGGCACCGGCGTCTCGGCCGCCGCGATCTGGCACGCGCGCGAGCAGCTGAACGCGGCCGGCTTCCCGAAAGTGAAGATCATCGCCTCGTCGGGCTTTTCGCCGGCCAAATGCAAGGTCATGGCGCTGGCCAGCGCGCCCATCGATGTCATCGGCACGGGCAGCTACCTGCCGTCGGAGTGGAACGAAACATACGCCACCGCCGACGTCGTGGAATACGACGGCGCCCCCCGCGTGAAGGTCGGCCGCGAGTTCCTGCTGCGCGGCTACAAGCCGCCGCGGTCGGGAGCTTGAAGGCGCGGATACCCGCCTTTCAGGAACGAGGGACATGGAAAACACGCCCGCCTGAAAAGGCGGGCGTGTTCCGTTTCCGCGTCTGCGTCAGATCTTCGTGATGTTCACCTGCGCGGTGTAGCGGTTGTCCGAACCGGTCAGGGCGTTGATGCCAATCTGGCCGTCGACGTCGCCACCCTCCAGCACGTAGCTCTGCTGCTGGCGCTGATCGGCCATGCCCTTGTAGAGCGACTTGTAGTCCGCTGATGCCTTGTCCACCTTCAGGTTGATGGCGTTGTCGGCCACCCAGGGGATGCTGATGGACGCGAACAGCGCGTTGTCGGAATTGTCGACGTCCTGCGCCATTATCAGCGCCCCGAAGCCCTGCATGAAGGTGCTGTCGTTCTCGAAATCGAACGCCATCGCGTGAACGACATTGGAATCCGCCTGGATCGGCAATCCGTCGATGGTGATCCAGTCGCCGGCCTTCGTCATCGCCGGAAGCACGTAGGGTGCTTCGGCCGAGTTTTCCTGGATCGTCTCGGGAATGTTGTCGAGGAAGGCCGTGCTGACCCTCACCTGCTTCCTCGTGAAGTTGTAGGCGTAGAACGACGCGCGCTGCTTCTTGAAGATGATCGGCAGCACGAAGTACGCGATGACGATGAAGATCACCGCCGTCACGATGAAGTTGAAGGTGCCGGCAAGCAAGCGCGCGCCGCGGCTGCCGGAGCCCATGTACGACACGACCTTGACGTACCAGCGGTCCTGGGTCATCGCCGCCTGAAGGCCGCGGGCCTCGGCCTGCGTCAGGGCGCGCATGACGCCGCGCTTGGCGATTTCGGTGAACAGCTTGGTCAGGCCCTTGGTCAGCAGCTTGGTGACGATCCGGGCGGCCTGCCAGATCAGCTCGCCGACCAGATACTGCTCGCCGAAGAACAGGGCGTTCTGCCAGAACGTCTTGTTGCCGCTGGTGTACTTGACGACGGCCTCGACGGCGACCGACCATTCCTCGTCGGGATTGTCGAGCTTGTACTGCTCGTAGGCTTCCTTGCCCGCGGCGCTCAGGGTCTTCTGGCGGATGACGCTGATGCTCGCGTTGCCACGCTTGCAGATCTGGACCTCGGCGCCGTCCTTCAGTTTCCCGCTGATCCACAGGTGCGACTGCTGGTCCGCCGGCGTGTCACCCACCCAGCGCATCAGGTTCGCCATGTCCTCGTCGCCCTGGGAGCTTTCCCGGCCGAACTGACCAAGCGCGCCGCCGCCATTGGCGAGCTGCTTCAACTCGGCGACCTGACCGTCGTCGAGCACCCGGTAGTTGCCGATCGGCATCATCTCCAGGGGAAGCTCGTCGGTTTCTTCGACCAGCAGGTTGACCTCGGGCTGCTGGTCGGCACCGGCCGCGGCGCCGTGGGGCGCGCTGCTGAAGCGGGCGTAGGTGCAGAAGGTTTCCGGGCAGTGGAACTGCTCGAAGTGGCCGGTCTCCGGCTCCAGCGTCTCCTTGAGCGAGCCGCAGGCGTGCAGGTACGTGCGCTCGAAATCGTGCTGGAGCGAGACCTTCCCGTCCGTGTCGCGCATCCGGAAAATGCAGTCGGCCGGCGCGTAGTCGCGGACGAACTTGCCTTCATGGTTCAGGTACATCCCCGTTTCCGGGTCGCGCACCTTCACAAGCTTGATGTTGGCCAATGATCCAATCCCCAATGATGTGTGAAACATCAAGGGTTGTATGTCCGGCCCAAAAAATCGTCAAGGTAGTAAAAAGCCGTTTCCGCGCTTTATCCGGTTTTCCCCAGCAGCCTTCCCTTGGACAGCCTCAGCGCCTTGCCCGGCGGCGGAATGTCGCGAGACAGCGCCGGTCCGCCCACCGCCCCGATGCCGTGGTCGAGTGCCAAGGCAATCTCGCCCCGTTTGCGCAGGCCCCACAGGAAGCTGCCGGTCGCGCCGCCGAGCCGGGCCTTTTCCTCCAGCGCCCTGATCCGTTCGGCCATGGCCTTGGGCGGGCGGTCCTTCAGGTCTTCGGCATCCGCCCCCACAAGCACGCCGCGCAAGCCGAAGACGACCCTGGCGGGGTCCGCCAAGTCGGTGCGCAGGGCGACCTCGCGGACGATGGGGCGCAGTGCGTCGATGGCGTTCATGACGCGCGCCGCCGGTGTGCGCTGGGTGATGCCCACCACCTCCACGCGCAAGGCCTTCATGCGCGTCGCGGCGGAGGCCTTGTTCAGGGCGCCCAGCACCGCCGGGCGCCGGTCGGGATCGCCCAAGGACAGGCAATGCAGCGGAACAACCAGAACCGCGCCGGGCGCCTTCTCGGCCATCTGCTCCAGGACCTCGACAGCCTTGGCGGCAATCATGGCGTCGTTGTCGGCCCCGGGGGCGCGGGTCTCGCCGGCGGGCACGCTGCCGCCGGTCAGGCGCGGGCGCAGAAGGAAAGTGTCGGCGGCTTCCGTGGCGGCGGTCCAGCAGGGGCGGAGCATGGCTTCCACCGCGGCCGGATTGCGCGTCGCCGGGTCTTGCGGCGGGGCATCCTCGGCCGCCGGGTCATCGGAACCAGACGTTGCGGTGCCGCCCTGGAGCCGATCGGTCGCATCCAGGGCGGACCCGCCCGAGCGCACATAATCCTCCGGCCCAAGGGTGGCGAGCATGCCGCCGTGCATGGCCTCGAAGTGGCGGCGCTCGGCCTCGCTCAACGGTTTGACCAGCGGTTTGATGCGCGGCTGCTCTGCGGCGGCGCGGGCGGCGGCCTCGGCCAGCGGATCGGGCTCGGGCGGCGCGTCGTCGTAATCGGCGCCCGCGCCTTCGGTCTCCCACTGGCGGCGGCGGCCGTCGTCGTGGCCGGAGGTGCCCGACCCCGTCCAGAATCGCCGGCCCGGCTGTTTGAGTGCTGTCGGGTCGGTGGTCGGCAAGGGGCGGTGTCCGTCCGATTTTTCCACTTTGGCCTGGTGGAAACGCCGCCGCTCCGCCTCCTTGGGTGAGACGGGCTGGACACTTTCGCCTTCGGCCACGGCGGCGTGCAGGACCTTTTCGTCAAGCTCCCCGTCCTCGGTCAGCAGGTCCTCGGGGTCGACCTCGGCGGTGCGTACCAGCGCCTGCTTGCTGCCGAAGGCCGCCCCGGCAAGCCGCCCGCCGATTTCCTCGGCCACCTCCACCGCGCGCAGTTTGGCCGCGGTGTCCGACAGGCCGCGGAAGCCCAGCAGGAACATGTCCGACCCGCGCTGCACGTAGGAATGCGCGTGCCCCAGGCGCGAGCGCAGGACGCCCTCGGCGATCAGCATGATGTTGGTCGACAGCTTCAGCCATTTGGCCGAGCCGATGGCCTCCTTGAACTCCACCAGCGAGATGATGTGCATCTTGCCGCCGAAGGCGCCGATGTCCTCCTTCAAAAGCTCTTCCAGAGACAGTTCCGGTGGATCGTCGTCATAGGCGTTTTCCGCGTCCTCGACGGGCTTTTCCTCGCCGCCGGAAAGGCGCTTGATGAGGGTTTCCGGAACGACGCGGTCGATCAGGCGGGAGAAGAACGGAGAGCGGGCCATGGCCTTGTTTCCAAAAGAGAAACGGCGCGAGCCGCAGAGGGTCGCGCCGTTCCGATGGTAGCAATGGGCGATGCCTGAGTGCAACCGCCGGTTCAGGCGGCCTTGATGCCCTCAAGGAAGGTTTCCACCTCCGACTTCAGCGTTTCGGCCTCGTTCTCCAGGTCGTGAGCGGCGCTGTTGACCTGGCCGGCAGCGGCCTTGGTCTCGTCGACGCTCTCGGAGACGCCGGCGATGCTGTCGGAGACCTCCTGCGAGCCCTGGGCGGCCTCCTGCACGTTGCGGCTGATTTCGCTGGTGGCGGCGCCCTGTTCCTCCACGGCGGCGGCGATGGCCGAGGTGATCTCGTTGATCTCGGCAATCGTGCCGCTGATGGCCTCGATGGCGCTGACGGCCTCGTGGGTGGTGGACTGGACGGCGCCGATCTGGCCGGCGATCTCCTCGGTGGCGCGGGCAGTCTGGTTGGCCAGGCTCTTGACCTCGTTGGCGACCACGGCGAAGCCCTTGCCGGCCTCGCCTGCGCGGGCCGCCTCGATCGTGGCGTTGAGTGCCAGCAGGTTGGTCTGCTCGGCGATGTCGGTGATCAGCTTCACCACCTCGCCGATCTTGGCCGCGCTGTCGGCCAGGCCGCGCACGATGCCGTCGGTGCGGCGCGCTTCTTCCACCGCCGAGGCGGCGATTTCCGAGGAGCGGCTGACCTGGCGGGTGATTTCCTGGATGGAGGCCGACAGTTCCTCGGCGGCCGTGGCGACCGTCTGCACATTGGCCGACGCCTGTTCCGAGGCGGCGGAAACGCGGGTGGAGCGTTCGGCGGTGTGCTGGGCGCCCACGTCCAGGCTGTGCGCGGCGGTGCGCAGGCCGTCGATGGAGCCTTCCACCGTTTTCATGAGGCGGATGACGGTCTTGTCGAAGCTGGCGGTCAGGTTCTCCAGCTTGGCCTGGCGCTCCAGCTTGCGGGCGTTCTCGGCGTCCTGCTCGGCGCGCAGGCGGTCCTGCTCGATGGCGGCGTCCTTGAAGACCTGCAGTGCGCGGGCCAGGTCGCCCAGTTCGTTGGGCTCGTCGGTGTAGTCGACCTGGATGGACTTGTCGCCGCCCGACAGGGCCCGCATGCCGCCGGTCAGGGCGCTCAGCGGACGGGTGATGGAGCGGCTGATCCACAGGGCACCGGCCAGCACCGCGCCAAGCATCACCAGCGCGATGGCGATGTAGGGCAGGGCAACGGCCCAGAACTTGGTGTCGATGGTGTCGACGTAGACGCCGGTGCCGACGACCCAGTCCCACTCGGCGAACTCGGCGGCATAACTGATCTTCGGTGCATCGGCGTTAATGGCCGGCTTGGGCCAGATGTATTCGACGTAGGCGGTGCCTCCCGTCTTCACGCCGTTGATCATTTCCCGCAGGATCTGGACGCCGTTGGGGTCGGCGAGGTCGATCTTGTTCTGGCCGACCAGCTTGGGCATCGGGTGCATCAGGAAGACGCCCTGCTTGTCGATCACAAAGAAGTACCCGTCATCGCCGTACCGGTAGGTGGACAGCGATGCCAGCGCCTGCGCCTTGGCCTCCTCGGTGGTCAATTCGCCGGAAGCGGCGCGATCCTGATAGTCCTCCACCAGCGACATCGCCGCGTCAGTGACGTTCTGCAGGGCGCTCTTCTCCTGCGCCACCAGGTTCGCGCGCAGCTGATAAAGGCCGTAGGCCGTCAGCATGGTCATGCCGACCGCCACCACGGCGACGATCAGCCAGAAACGGGTCATGATCCGGAAGGTTTTCATTCGCCCACTCTCGCACTTGCTCCGCGCGCATGGCGCGCGGCCTCTCTACCCTCGAGGCGGCATGACGGTATTCGGCTATGCCGCCGGTTTCAGAGTGGAAGATTACGCTGCGGTGCGAGATTTGAAAGCGTAATAAGGTATACTTTCGGACTACATAATTAACCCTTGGAAGATTGTGTCACCCGAAACGGTCGCGGCAGAACAGCCGGAACGGCGCCCCTTGCTCCGGTTCCGTGAACAGGCACAGGGACTTTATGCACAGCGGCCTGTCCAGCACCGGGGCGAAGTGATCGTGCAGCGCCGCCATAACGGCCTCCCGTTCGTCATTGTCGGCGATGGGTCCGGCCAGCGTGATGTGGAAGCGGAAGTCGTCGAAGACGTAGGGATAGCCCCAATGAACCAAATGGTCCTGCTGCGCCGCCGACAGGCCCTTGGTCTTGCGCCGCCGAACCTCCTCGGGCGTCGGTTCGGCGCGGAACAGGTCAAACGCGCGCACGCAGTCCGCCGCAAGGGCGTCCAGGGCGGGACAGGGCTCCGCCGGCACCAGGGCCGGGAAGCCCATGGAATCGGAGATGACCAGCCGGGGAACCAGCACATCGCGGCGGATGAGCGTGAACTCCCGCAGCGCCCGGCGCAATCCGGTCGCGTCACGGCCGGGTGCGAGGCGGAACGGTGCCTTCATGGTCGCATGCAGACCGTAGCGGCAGGCATCCGCCGTCAGCTCCGCCATGCGCTCCGCCGAAATGCCCGTGACCTGCGGTCGGGGGTGGGAGGCATTGTCATGCGGGTCCCGCCCCAGCCACTGGCGCCCCAGGTCGGCCAGCGGCTCGTCGGGGGGCGGTGAATAGTAGATGGCGTATCGGTAGGCGTTAAGCGGCGTGTTCTCCCGCATCAGCAGACCCGTTCTCCCATGACCCAGACCTCGCGCACGACCGGGGTGTGTTCGGTGTGGGTGACGCGCACCAGATCGGCGCGCAGGGCCGTCTCGACGCGGCCCCGGTCGGCCAGCCCCACCATGTCCGCCACGTTGGCCGAGACCTTGGCGACGGCCTCGTGCAGCGGCAGGTCGAGCTTTTCATGCAGAAGGAACGCGGCGAACAGCAGCGAGGATGGCACGTAGTCCGACGACAGGCCATCCAGTTGCCCCTCCCGCGCGCACTCCAGCGCTGACATGTTGCCGGAATGCGAGCCGCCGCGCACGACATTGGGCGCGCCCATGATGGTCTTCTGACCGTGCTCGCGCGCCAGGCAGGCGGCCGTCATGGTGATGGGAAATTCCGAGATCACCACGCCATCGGCCACGGCCTCATGCACGTGGTCTTCCGTCGCGTCGTCGTGGCTGGCGAGCGGGATGTCGTATTCCTTCGCCAGCGCCACCACGGCCTTGCGGTGCTTGGCGGCGTACTTGTCCTGCTCGGCCTTCAGGCGCTCGATGCGGCGCTTGAGTTCCTCTTCCGTCCAGTTCTCGCCCTTGTTGTACTGCACGTACTTGCTGACGTCCGTCCACTGGCGCTGACCGGGCGTGTGGTCCATCAGCGAGACCAGCCGCACCAGCGGGTCGTGGGCGTAGGGCTCGAACATCTCCACCACGCAGGGGTCGGAGACCTCGCAGCGCAGGTGGAACAGGTGGTCGGCCTTGCACAGTCCCTCCGACAGCGCATGCTTCACGGCCGCCAGACTCTGCCCCAGGATCTGCCGGCGCGGCCCCTTCTCGGCGTATTCCCCCACCGAAATGGCATCGAAAACGGTGGTGATGCCCGCGCCCGCCACCTGGAGATCGTGCCCCAGCACGGCGGCCAGCGGCGAGGGCCAGAGCACGCCGGGGCGCGGCACGAAATGCTTTTCCATGTTGTCGGTATGCATCTCGATCAGGCCCGGCAGCAGATAGTCGCCGTTCAGGTCGAGCGCGCCAGCGGCCTCGGACCGCCCTTCCGCCACCTCGGCGATGCGGCCGTCGCGGACCACCACGGTGCCGCTGTCGATGACGCGGTCACGGCAGACGACGCGGGCGTTGGTCAGGATCATTTCGGAATTCATGGAGCGATTGGCCTCGGCGGTCGTCGTATTGTCGGTCGTCTTGGCGGTCTGGCTGTCACGCGGCATGGTCACGGGCTCCGATCTCGAACAGGCGGTCGCAGACGCGGGTGCGGACGTCGACGTCGTGGAAGATGCCGACGATGGAGCAGCCGCGCGCCTTCGCCTCCTGGATCATCGCCACCACCGTATCGCGGTTGGCGGCATCCAGCGAGGCCGTCGGTTCATCCAGCAGCATGGCGGGGTAGTCGGTGGCGAACCCGCGCGCAATGTTGACGCGCTGCTGCTCCCCGCCCGAAAACGTGGCCGGCGCCAGATGCCACAGGCGCTCGGGGATGTTCAGGCGGGCGAGCAGGACCGCGGCCTTCTCGCGGGCGGCGTCGCCGGGGGTGCCGAGCGCGACCAGCGGCTCGGCCACCACGTCCAGCGCCGGCACCCGGGGAATGACGCGCAGGAACTGGCTCACGTAGCCCAGCGTGCGGCGGCGCACGTCGAGCACCGCGCGCGGCTCGGCGGTGGCCATGTCGACCGCGCCGCCGTCGTGGGACACGATCACCGCGCCGCTGTCGGGCTTGTAGTTGGCATAGAGCGCGCGCAGGAGCGTCGATTTACCTGCACCGGACGGCCCGTGAAGGCCGACGCACTCCCCGGCGGCGACATCGAGGCTCAGGCCGGAGAAGACGGGGATGCGCACGCCGTTCTGGGTGTGCAGGACGAAATCCTTGGTCAGGTCGCGGACCTGGATGACGGGGGACATATCGGGGGTTCCTCAGACCTGGAGCACGGAGGAGACGAGCAACTGGGTGTAGGGGTGGTGCGGGTCGTCCAGCACCTGGTCGGTCAGCCCCTGTTCCACCACGCGGCCATCCTTCATCACCATCAGCCGGTGGGCGAGCAGGCGGGCGACCGCGAGGTCGTGAGTGACCAGGATCACCGACAGCCGCATTCCCGTCACCAGCGATCGCAGCAGGTCCAGCAGCCGCGCCTGCACGGAGACGTCCAGCCCGCCCGTAGGCTCGTCCATGAACACGAGACGCGGGCCAGTGACGAGGTTGCGCGCGATCTGCAGGCGCTGCTGCATCCCGCCGGAGAAGGTACGCGGCAGGTCGTCCACGCGCTCGTCGCGGATTTCCACCCGGCCCATCCAGTCCAGCGCGTCGGCGCGGATGTTGCCGTAATGCCGGGCGCCGACGGCCATAAGCCGCTCGCCGATGTTGGCGCCGGCGGAGACGCCCATGCGCAGGCCGTCGCGCGGGTTCTGGTGGACGATGCCCCAGTCGGTGCGCGTCAGCAGGCGGCGGCGGGGTTCCGAAAGCTGGTAGATGTCCGTCAGCCCGGCGTCGCGGGTGTCGTACTCCACGGTGCCGGCCGAGGGCTCCAGCCGGGCGGACAGGGTGTTGAGCAGGGTGGTCTTGCCCGACCCGCTCTCACCCACGATGCCCAACACCTCGCCGGGCCAGAGGTCGAAGGAGACACCCTCGCACCCCACCCGATCCCCGTAGAGGCGGGTGAGGTCGCGCACGCGCAGGAGCGGCGTTTCGGCGGACAGGTCCATGGCGGCGGCGGCGGTCATTCGGCGGCCTCCCGGCTGGCGGTGCGCTGGGTGCAGTGGTCGGTGTCGGAACAGACGAACATGCGCCCGCCCGCATCGTCGATGACGACTTCGTCAAGGTAACTGTCGGTCGCACCGCACAGGGCGCAGGCCTCGTCCCATGCCTGCACCTCGAAGGGATGGTCCTCGAAGTCCAGGCTTTCCACGCGGGTGTAGGGCGGCACGGCGTAGATGCGCTTCTCCCGCCCCGCGCCGAACAGCTGAAGCGCCGGCATCATGTCCATTTTCGGGTTGTCGAACTTGGGGATGGGCGAGGGCGCCATGACGTAGCGCCCGTTCACCCGCACCGGATAATCATAGCTGGTGGCGATGCGGCCCAGGTGCGCGATGTCCTCGTAGAGCTTCACATGCATCACGCCGTATTCCTCCAGCGCGTGCATCTTGCGGGTCTCGCTCTCGCGGGCCTCCATCCAGCGCAGGGGCTCGGGGATGGGGACCTGGTAGACGAGGATCTGGTCTTCCGTCAGCGGGGCTTCGGGAATGCGGTGGCGGGTCTGGATGAGGCTCGCCTGCGTCGTGCGCTCGGTGGTCGCCACGCCGGCGGTGCGGGCGAAGAATCGGCGGATGGAGACGGCGTTGGTGGTGTCGTCGGCCCCCTGGTCGATGACCTTCAAGGTGTCGTCCGGCCCGATGACGGCGGCCGTCACCTGAATGCCGCCCGTGCCCCAGCCGTAGGGCAGGGGCATTTCCCGCCCCGCAAACGGCACCTGATAGCCGGGGATGGCGACGGCCTTCAGCGTCGCGCGGCGGATCATGCGCTTGGTCTGTTCGTCCAGGTAGGCGAAGTTGTAGCCGTCCAGCGTGTCCTGGGCCTGCGTGGCGTCATTCGGCTGCATCGGTCGCCTCCTTCCGTTCATGCTCCCGCCGCAGGGCGCGGACCGTGACCAGTTCGCCCTGGAAGTCGACGTAGTGGGGCAGCTTCAGGTGCTGCACGAAGCCCGACGCCTCCACGTTGTCGCAGTGGGACAGCACGAACTCCGCGTCCTGGGCCGGGGCGGTGAGGTCTTCCCCCAGTTCCTCGGCGCGCAAGGATCGGTCCACCAGCGCCATGGCCATGGCCTTGCGCTCGCCCTGGCCGAAGGTGAGGCCGTAGCCGCGGGTGAACTGCGGCGGCGCGGCCTTGGAGCCCTTGAACTGGTTTATCATCTGGCATTCGGTGACGGTGATGTCGCCGATCTCGACGGCGAAGCCCAGTTCCTCGGGCACGATCTCCACCGCCACGTCGCCCATGCGGATTTCACCGGCAAAGGGATGATTGCGGCCGTAACCGCGCTGGGTGGAGTAGGCGAGCCCCAGCAGATACCCCTCGTCCCCCCGCGCCAGGCTTTGCAGGCGGGTGGAGCGGTCGGCGGGGAACTCCAACGGCTCGCGCGTGATGTCGCCCGGCTCGGCCGTATCGCCGTCGCGCGGCACCTCGGGCTCGATCAGCCCTTCCTCGCCAAGCAGGTCGGCGACGCGGGGCACGGTTTCATCCTGGCGCGGCTCGCCCCGTTCGCAGGGCTCGGCGTCGTCGTCGGCTTCCGCCGCGAGTTTGAAGTCCATGAGGCGGTGCGTGTAGTCGAAGGTCGGCCCCAGCACCTGTCCGCCCGGCAGGTCCTTGAAGGTGGCGGAGACGCGGCGGCGGATGGTCATGCGCGCGGTATCCACGGGCTCGCTGACCGCCAGCCGGGGCAGGGTGGTGCGGTAGGCGCGAAGCAGAAAGATCGCCTCCACCAGATCGCCCCGCGCCTGCTTGATCGCCAGCGCCGCGAGGTCGCGGTCGTACAGCGAGCCTTCCGTCATCACGCGGTCGACGGCGAGTGTCATCTGTTCCTTGATCTGGGTCAGCGAGAGCGCCGGCACCGCCCGATCGCCGCGCCGTTCCTCGGCGAGCAGGCGATGGGCGTTGTCGATGGCGCGCTCGCCGCCCTTGACGGCAACGTACATCAGGTCACTCCGAAACAATGGTGGTGCGCGGCAGGCAGGCGAGGCCCTCGGGCGCGGCCAGGATCACATCCAGCCCTTGCGGGAACAGCAGGCGGTTGTCGGCCAGCGCCCGCCAGAACCCCTCCGGCAGCCCCTCCGCGCGCAGGCGGGTAGAGCCCTTGATGCCCGGCCCAGTGAGCGTGTGGCCCTCGCCCTCGGCCAGGCGCGGCACCTGGATGATGAGCGTGGCGGAGCGCTCCGGGTATTCCGGCGTTCCCAGCGCGAACCCTTCCAGGTCGGCGGCGGACGTGGCATCCAGCACCGCGAAGGCCGCCGTCGCGCGGTCTTCGACCACCGGGCAGCCGCAGTGGAATCGCAGCCAGCCGGCCACGTCGTCGGTGGCGAGCCCCGCCGGGTCCAGCCACACCGGCGCGTCCAGGTCCGCCAGCGCCAGCAGCACGCCGGCGGCCACCGGCGACAGCGGCGGCGGCGCGTCCACCGTGGCAGGCAGGGCCTGGAGGCGGCCGGGGTAGCTCATGCCCTTGAGCACGGCGCGGTAGACGGCCTGGCCGCTCAGCACCGGATCGGCGAAACCAGGGCGCAGGTCGGAAGCATGGGGGATGGCGGTCATGGTCAGTCCTCTCCGCGCACCATGGTGAAGAAGTCCACCCGCGTCGCCGCCGTTCTGGCGACCGTTTCCGCCCGCGCCGCCGCGATGGCCTCGGCGGCGGGATCGGTCAGGGCGGCGCACAGGCGGTCGTGGTGGCCGGGTGTCTGCAACAGGGCGTCGAACACCGCCGCCAGCTCCGCGTGACGGCGGGCGCGGCCGGCGACGTATGCGTGCCCGATAGCGCCCGACGCGCTCAGGCGGACGGAACAGCGCGTGACGGTCATCTCGCCCAGGTTGAAGCGCTCCCCCGATCCGCCGGCGCGGCCGCGCACCAGGGCGGAGCCGATCTCCGGCCGGCGCAGGTGGGTGAAGGCGGGCGCCTCTGGCAGGGCGGCGAAGGTCTCCTCCAGGCGCGCAAGCGGCGTGCGCGCCAGGATGCCCATCCACCTCTGGCGGCGGGCGACCTCTGGCAAGGGGGCGGTGGGGGTGGTCTCGGTCATCGGCGGGCCTCGACAATCTGTATATTTGTCTAGACGTCTATATCTAAGCCCGTTATACTCCGCTCCCGACGCGCCGGGCAAGGTGTGCCCGGTGAAAGGTTTGTGACGCAAAGCCCCGGAAACAGTGCGGAGACCTGGACGAATGGATGACGGCCTCGATCGGCGGCGCGGCGCGGGCGTGGCCCTGTGGCGCCAGATCCAGCGCGTGCTGGAGAGCGAAATCCGCGAGGGCGTCTTCAAGCCCGGCGAGCGTCTGCCCACTGAGTTTGAGCTGGCGACGCGCTTTTCCGTCAACCGCCATACCGTGCGCCGCGCGCTCGCGGAGATGGAAGAGAAAGGTCTGTTACGGGTGGAGCAGGGGCGCGGCACCTTCGTCCACGAACACGTCATTGACTACGCGGTGGGCAAGCGCACGCGCTTTTCCTCGAACCTGAGCGCGCAAGGGCTTGAAGCGGCGCACGAATTCGTCCGCGCCGAGATCGTGGAGGCGGAGTCGGCGGTGGCCGAGGCGCTGGGGGTGGCGCGCAAGGACAAGGTGATGATGGTCGACAGCATCGGCATGGCCGACGACCGGCGCATTTCCCTGTCGTCCCAGTACCTTCCGGCCCGTCGCTTCCCGGATTTCGACGTCGGGTTCCGCGAGACCGGATCGGTGACGGAAACGCTCAAGCGCTATGGCGTGGAGGACTACACCCGCGCCTGGACCCGCGTCATCGCGCGGATGCCGGCGGGGGCGGAGGCGGACCTCCTCCACCAGCCCAAAAGCCGCCCCGTGCTGGTGACGGAAGCCCTGGACGTGGACGGCGAGGGGCGGCCGGTCAGCTTCAACGTGACTCGGTTCGCGTCGGACTGGGTGCAACTGGTCATAGAGCCCTAAGAGGTCGCCCAAGTCTCCAGCCGTGCCCGCATGCGCCGCTCATGACTGCCTGGCCAGTAGACGCGGTCGCACTCCGGGCAGACGCGGAAGGGGCCGGGCAGGGCGCGGGCCTGTTCGGGAATGCGGCCCACATCCTCCGGCCCGGCCTCGTCCACCGGGACGTTGCAGACAAGGCAGCGGGAGAAGGGCGCGGCGAGCCAGTCAAGGCGTAGGCGCTCCCGCAGTTCTGCGGCCTGGCGGTCCAGGTCGTCGGACTCCAGCACCACCACCAGCCCCGCGGCGGCGCGGTGCTTCAGGATCGGCCGGTCGCGGGTAACGAACAGGCGGTCCTGCACGGCCGCCCGCGCGATCAGGCGCTGGTCGGGCTCCCCGCGCACGGGCGTCGTCGCGTCGTGCCCGGCGGCCCGCAGCCAGCGGGCGAGGCCCACCAGCATTTCATCGCACAGAAGCCGGCGGGCGTCGGCCTCGGAGGCGGGAAGGGTGCTCATGCGGCCTGCATGGCGGCGTCCTCGGGCACGCACTCAAGTGCGGCCTCGATGACCTCCACGCCGGCCGCCTTGTTCGGCGCGTTCTCGGAAATATACCGCCGCCATGCCCGCGCGCCGCGCACGCCCTGGAACAGGCCCAGCATGTGCCGCGCCATGTGCTTGAGGAACACGCCCTCGTCCAGCCGCGCCTGGATGTATGGCAGGTAGCGCCGGACGGCCTCGTGCCGGGTGGCGGGTGCGTTTCCGGCCGGCTCCCCCCACACCAGATGGTCGGCCTCGCGCAGGCACCAGGGCGTTTCATAGGCCGCGCGGCCGATCATCACGCCGTCGGTGGGGCCGATGTGGGTCAGCGCCTCGGGCACGGACTTGATGCCGCCGTTCAGGATGATTTCCAGGTGCGGGAAGTCCTGCTTCAGGCGGTGGACCACGTCGTGGCGCAGCGGCGGGATTTCCCGGTTCTCCTTGGGGCTAAGGCCCTGGAGCCACGCCTTGCGGGCATGGACCGAAAAGCTCCGCACGCCCGACTCCGCCACCGTGCCGACGAAGCGCGTCAGGTGGTCGTAGCCGTCCATGTCGTCGATGCCGATGCGGTGCTTGACCGTGATCTCCGGCCCGGCCTCGCCGGCGGCCTCGCGCATGGCGGAAAGGCAGTCGCGCACCAGCTCCGGCTCCGCCATCAGGCAGGCGCCGAAGCGCCCGGCGCTGACGCGGTCCGACGGGCAGCCGCAGTTGAGGTTGACCTCATCGTACCCCCATTCAGCCGCGATCCTCGTGCACTCGGCCAGCTCGCGCGGGTCCGAGCCGCCCAGTTGCAGGGCGAGCGGGTGCTCCACATCGGTGTTGTAGCCCAGGAACCGCTCCGGGTCGCGACCGTGCAGGATGGCGCCGGTCACCACCATCTCGGTGTAGAGCAGCGTGCGCGTGGTCAGGCAGCGCAGGAAGGCGCGCTCGTGCCGGTCCGTCCAGTCCATCATAGGGGCGACGGACAGGCGGCGGTCGACGGACAGGCGGCGGTCGACGGGGCTGGGGCGGCTGGGCGTGTTGGTCATGGGCGGCAATATAGGCCGGGCGGCATACGGAGGAAAGACCGTGTTGACCTGCCGTTCCGCATGTGTTCTCATGCCCATAAGGGAACATTTGGTGAACTGCTTCACGAGTCAAACGAGGAGACAGACCATGTCCATGGCCGCCCTGCTGCGCGACACTTTCGGCCTTCTCGCCCTTCTGGGAATGATCTACCTGTGGTCCGTCATTGCGACGGCGCTGGTGGCATAGGGGGTGTCACTTCGTGCCCCGTAACCGATCCAGGCGCAGGCGGTGGCGGTCGTCGGTCAGGCGCGCCGCCGCCAGCAGCACGGCCATCACCGCGCCGATGGCCGTCGCCCCGGCGATGAGGAACAGGATCAGAAGCTGATACCGTGCCGCCTGCTCCGGCGATTGCCCCGCCAGGATCTGGCCCGTCATCATGCCGGGAATGAACACGATGCCCGCCGCCGCCATGCTGTTGACGATGCCGATGAGCCCCGTGCGCAGGGCGTGGCGGATGGGAGCGTTCAGCGCCTCCCACCGCGTCGCGCCGAGCGCGAGTTGTGCCTCGATGGCAGCCGTCTCGCGCGCACAGGCGGCAGTCAGCGTGTTCAGCCCCACCGCGATGCCCGTCATTACGTTGCCCAGGATCATGCCGAGGAGCGGGATGGCGTAGCGGGCGTCGTACCAGGGATCCGGACGGACCGATGTGGTCAGCGCGAACAGCGTCACGACGCTCGCCGCCACCGTGATCGCCGCACCCCCGACGCCGTAGCCCCAGCCGCCGGCGAGGCGCCGGTCCTGGCGGCCGAAAATTTCCCGCCCCGCGAATCCCAGCATGACGGCCGCCGCCGCCGCGGTCAGCCAGGGGGAGGCGGTGGCGAACAGCGCCTCGAGCACCAGCGCAAGCAGCAGAAGCTGCACGGTGGCGCGCGCGGCGGCGATGAGCAGCCGCCGATGGATGCCCAGGTTCCACACCACGGACAACCCGCCCGCCAGCAGGATCAGCGCCGCCGACCATGCCAGGTCCAGCCAGGAGAGCGGTTCGGCCGTCTCGATCATGGGGCGGGCTCCATGTGTCCGGCGCGCAGGCGCAGGCGGTGGTCGGCCAGGCGGTCCACCTGGGCCGGGTCATGGCTGGTGAGGATGATGCCGGTGCCGTCGTCCAGCGCGTGGCGGATCAGGGCTTCCACGGTGGCGGCGGCCTCGGCGTCCAGGTTCGCCGTCGGTTCGTCCAGCAGCAGCACCGCCGGCCGCCGGGCCAGGGCCCGCACCACGCTGAGCCGCTGACGTTCGCCGCTGGACAGGCGCGACACCGGCCAGTCCGCCGCGTCTGACAGCCCCACTGCCTGCATCAGCGGCCGCCATGCTGCTTTGTCGGCCGGCATGTGCTCCGCAACCGTTTCAGCCCACCAGCCGGAGTCGGCGGCGACATAGCACACCCGCCGCCGCCACTCCGGCGCGGGCAGTGTTCTGCGCTCCGTGCCCTGGAACAGCACCGTTCCCTCCGCCGGGTCCAGGTCCGCCAGCGCCCGCAGCAGCAGCGACTTGCCCGCGCCTGACGGGCCCGTCACGGCCAGGCATCGGCCGGCGCCGAGCGTCAGCGACACGGGCCCCAGCGGCGGGCGCGAGAGATCGCGCGCCTCCAGCAGCGGAGCGGACTGCGAAGCGTCGGCGGGCACGGGTATAAATCCTTGCGACGGTTATCCCTTTTCGGGAGGTCCGGATGATCCTAAATTGGCGGCACTGAAATTTCGACCGTCGATGCGGCGGCCAACCGGCGAGGATACTTTGCGAAAGAGCAGGATCGAAGCGGCCTGGAAGGGACAGGCGGAATGCGCCGGGTGCACCATCCGGGACCTCGCTCTGTTCGCGGACCTTCAGGAAGACGACTTCGACCTCATCCACCTGCCTATCGACGAACTGGAATTCGGCGCCGGATCAACGCTCTACAACGCCGGCGACGAGGGGCGGGCGCTGTTCACCGTGCGGTCGGGGCTGGTCAAGCTGGTGCAGTACCTGCCCGACGGCGGCCAGCGCATCGTGCGCCTTCTGCGCCGGGGCGACACGGCGGGGCTGGAGGTTCTGGTGGGCGAGGCGTACGAGCACAGCGCCGTGGTCCTGCGTCCGGCGCTGGTTTGCCGCCTGCCGCGCGAGGTGGTCAAGCGCCTGTCGGTGGAAACGCCGCGCCTGCACACACAGCTCATGAAGCGCTGGCACGCCCAGGTGCGACAGGCAGATGAATGGTTGACCGGCCTGTCGACCGGGTCTGCGCGGTCGCGGGTGGCCCGGCTGTTCCTGCACCTGGCCGAGGTGGAGCCCGCCTGTACGCCGGAGCCCGAGGTGGAACTGTTCTCGCGTGAGGATCTGGGCGCCATGCTGGGCGTGACCACGGAAACCGCCAGCCGCGTGGTGGCGGACTTCAAGCGCTCGGGCCTTGTCACGGAAGTGCGGTCCAACCGCTTCCGCTGCCACACCGAGCCCTTGCGCGAGGCGGCCGGGGAATAGGTCAGTTCAGCATGCGCGGCCCGACCAGCGGGCGGGTGCGGCGCTCGAACTCGCGCGGGTCGAAGCGGGCGTCGCGGCCCAGCGGCATGGTGGCGGCCACGCGGAACAGGGCCGGGTGGATGTCCGGCCCTTCGGGCCCCCCGATGTCGAACAGGCCGCGCATCCAGGCCGCCGTCGCCATCAGTTCGATCAGGCCCAGCAGCCGGAAGCACACCGAGATGCCGTGCGGGCTGTCCAGGCCGGTCGTGCGCTCCAGCCCGGCGATCCACACCTGGGCGTCCACGTCCTCGAACAGCAGAGTGACCTCGCCGCCCGGCCCGCGAAAGGTGATGCCGCCGGTGGCGCGGGGATCGACCTCCAGCCCCAGTTCGGCGGCAATGGTCGCCGCGTCCCAGGCGCGCACCAGGTCGCCCGGCATCACCGCCGGCAGGTCGTCCGGCGGCACCGGGCTGTCGATAAGGACGCGACTGTTCTCCATCAGGCGGTTACCGAGCGTTCGACGCCTTCCACATGGCAGGTCAGATGCAGTTCGCCGGCCGTGTTGGCGGCGGTGTTCAGGCACCGCTCGACGGCCGTGGCGGGAATGTTGACGTCGAAGCGCACCACGTACTGGCCGCCGGCGAGGTCGGGCATGTGCTCGGCGCTCATGCGTACGATGTTGGCCTCGTACTGCCCGAACACTTCGGCCATGCGGGCGACCAGTCCCGGTCGGTCGCCGCCGCGCACGTAGACGCGGTGGGTGATGCGGCCGGAGGGGTCGGCAACCGGGTCCAGGCCGAAGGGGCGGACCTCGACCCGGGCGTCCTCGGCTTCGGGCAGTCCCTTCAACGCGCCTTCCACGTCGTCGGAGGAAACGTCGTCCGGCGCCTCGCACACGGCGGTGAACTCGGCCCCGGTGCCGAGGACGGCGAAGGTGGTATCGCCCAGGTTGAGGCCCATGTCGAACAACTGGCCGGTGACGGCCGCCACCAGACCGGTGCGGTCGGGGCAGAACAGGGTGACGAGCAGGTTGTGGCTCATGGGGCGCCTTTCGGAGGTGTCGTTCGAGTCGCGGATCGGGCGCAGGCGCCGCCGCGCCTTCGGCGACGGGCGGGCGGCCCGACCGGCATCCTGCGATCATGGCGCGGCGAAGGGGCCGAACGCAAGGGATTGCGCGGGACTCCCGGAAGATGCGCAAGGTGTTGCGCAGGCGAACGGTCCGATTTCACCGTCACGCGATTGACGCGGAGCGGGGGAGACCTAAACTAAATAGTAAGAAATCGTGCCCAAGGAGTTTTCTCCGCCATGTCCCTCGCCGCCGGCAAGCTCGGCTCGGCCTTCGCAGCCGCCACCACCGCCCGCACGCCTTCGGCGGGCCGGTCGGCGTTCTCGCCGGACGAGGCCATGCCGATCGAGGGACTGCTGCCCGCCGATGGCGCCGGACCGCAGGAAGAGGCGGTGCGCGACGACGAGGACCATGGCGAAGGCAGCGGGCATGGCGGCGGCGGCCTGGACTGGCACCACAAGAAGCACCGGCGGCCCATCGTCGCCTCGCGCTTCGGGTCCATGCTCACCAGCTTCGAGGTCGACCGCACCCTGTTCTACTATCAGGCCTTCACGCCCGACCCGCCGCCGGGGCTTATCGTCAATTTCGGCAGTGTCGCGAAGCGCTACGAAATCGTCTACGACGTCATCCGCCTGGGCCCGCCGCGGCTGGGCACGGAATACAACCGTCTCCACTGAGCCGGCGGCAGCCCCGGCGCCGGCGCTGGCGGTCGAGCCGGCGCGCGGCCGGGCCTACTTCTTCCGCCAGTCGCCCGACGGCGTCATGACGAAGGTGCCCGGCGCGGCATTGTTCACCAGTTTCTCGCCCACAAGCTTCTGCACGGCCGAGACCGGCACGCCGCGCTGTTCGGCGATCCGGCGGTATTCCTCCATGCGCTCGGAATTGATGCGGGCCACCAGCGCCTGTACCTCACCGCCGCCCTGCACCGGGCCGATGAGGCCGTCGTAGCGCTCCCCCACCAGCCCCTGCGCGCGCGCCGTATCCAGGTCCAGCGCCAGCGCGCCCGTGGGCGCGGCGACCGCGAGGCCCAGCAGCACCAGGAAGCCGGCGGCGAGGCGGCGCAACATTCGCAACGACATCATACGTCCCTCCATCGGCGGACCCCTCAGAACAGGTCCTTGCGGTCCTCGAGCAGGTCTTCCACGTCTTTTTCCACTTTGACGCGGACTTCCTGTTCAATCTTGACGTTCAGGTTGATCACGATCGGCTTGTCGGGCGCCTCCACCTTCACGGTGGGCTGGCAGCCGGCGACGGCCAGTGCCGCGAGCACCGCCAGCGCGGCGGGCAGGGCTGTGGGCATGGAGGCTGCAGAGCGGAACATCCGGGTCTCCCTCGGGCACGCGGGACGGCGTGTCCCCGTCACCATGGATTCAAACCATTGATAATGGCGATCGTAAGGCGCGTCACGCCTCTTTTTGATAAAGATGGCTGCGGCTTACTGCCCGTTCTGGAAGTTCATCATGCGCTCGCGGATGCGGTCGGGCACCTGATAGCCCTGCAGGCCGGCCTGAACGGCTTCCGCCAGGGCGCCGCTGACGCTCAGGTTGAACTCCACGGGATAGCCGTCATAGAAGGCGGGATTGTGGCCGGAGATGTGCAGCGTCACCGTCAACTGGCCGCTGGCCCGGCCGTCCACGGTGACGCGCAGGGTGTTGTAGCGGAAGTCCTCCAGCGCCTCCATCACCATGTCGACGCTCTGGCCGCCGCCGGACAGGGCGTCGGGCGGGGCCTCCGGTGCATAGGCGACGCGGTCGGGCCCTTGGCTGCGCAGCACGGCGTTGTCGATGACCACGTCGCCGCCGGCGAACCGCAGCGGGATCTCGCCGCCCAGGGCGCCTGCGGCGTTCAGCCCCTCGATGTCCAGCAGGTTCACCAGCGGCGCCAGGCGCATGTCGCGCACCCGCAGGGTCATGGTGCCATTGGCGAGGTCCAGCGGCAGGCTTGCCGGATCGGCCGTCAGCGTCCCGTCGGCGAGGGTGGCGCGGGCGCTGTCGATGTGCAGGCGGTCGCCGTCGAGCTGGAAGTCCGCCGTCACGTCGGTCAGCGGCAGGCCGGCTTCCACGGCGGCGACGGAAACCGTCTGGCCCAGCGGCGTGCGCAAGGGGTCCAGGCTGGTGAGGCGGATGACGCCGTTGATGCGGCGGAGCGTCACGAACCCCTGGCTCAGCGACAGGTCCCGCAGCATGAGGTTGAGGTCGGGGTCAAGGCCTTCCGGCCCCCAGGCCAGTGTTCCCTCGGCCGCGACAGCGCCGGTGACGCCGCTGGCGAAGGTGCCGAGGGCCCCGTGCAGGTGTTCGGGCCGCAGCGCCTTGGGGTCGAAGACCTGGCGCGGCATGTCCAGTCGCAGGCGACCGGTGCCCTCGGCCAGGTCGGCCCAGCCGGTGGCCGAGGCCAACCGCGTTTGCGCCGCGTCGCGCAGGTCCACCTCCAGCGCGAACCGCTCCGGGGTCCCGGATTCGGCCGTGGGGGAGGCGGTCAGCGACAGGCGGTAGGGACGCAGCGGAGAGCGCTCGGCCAAAGCGGCAGGCTCGCCAGGCAGCGCGGTCATGCGGCCGCTGACCGACAGGCGGGGGCCGTCGGGGCCGAGGGCGGCGTCGAGGGTGGCGCCGGTCACCGAAATGGCGTCGACCGCCAGCAGGCCGCCCGATCCCTCCAGGTCCATCGCCGTCACCTCCGGTGGCGTGCCGTCCGGCAGGCGCGCCACGGCCTCCACGGCCAGCCGGTCGAAGGCGGCGCGGATCAGCCTGGCGCCGTTGCCCGTGGTCCGGCGCAGGCGCAGCTCCGGGTCGGCGAAGGCGGCCTGGATGTCGGCCCGCAACCCGTCACTGTCTTCCAGCGGAGACAGGCGGACGAGGGGCGCCTCCGTTTCGGTCAGAGTGAGCACCACGGGCGCCGTCACGGCCAGATCCGGCGCTGGCCGCAGCCCTTCGACCCGCAGCGTCCCGCGCTCGGCATAGAGGGCGCCGGTGCCGTCCGCCTGGGTGCTGAGGCGCAGCCGGGCGTCCAGCGCAGCCGCCTGGGCGGCGATGTCGCCCACGACCGCCGCGCCCGTCGACAGCGCAATATCGCCTTCCGCAGCGATCCCGGCGGCGCTGAGGGTGGCATTGCCGTTCGCCAGCGTGCCCGCGACCGGCACGCCGCCGACCACCAGTCCCGAAGCCTCGGCCGCAAGGTCGTGCAGGGCGGCCGTCGGCAAGCCGTCTTCCAGCCGCAGGGACCCGGCGGCGGAGGCGGCGGCCCGGGCTTCGCCCGTCTCCGCCGCCAGCCGCAGGCCGTCGCTCGCCACGGCCAGGGATGCCGGATCGCCGAGGCCGCTGACGGTGAAGACGGGCGCGCGGCCGTCGGGGCCGGACAGGGTGATCCGCACCGGCGCATCCGCCGCGGCCCCGGCCGGCAGAACGTCGGCCAGCGGTGCGGCCAGGGCCGGGGCAAGGTCGCGCAGGGTGAGTGATACTGGATCTTCCGCCGTTACGGTCACCGTATCCGCCCCGATGGCGACCATGGCCGAAACGTCGCCGTTGATGGCGCCGGCAACGCCGGGGGCGGTGAAGCCGGCCGCCGTCAGTTGCACCCGCCCCTCGCCGGTGACGGGGGTGGCGCCGGAGCCGGCGGCGGTTCCCTGAAAGCTGACGCGGCCGGCCAGTCCCGGCGCGTCCACCTCTGCCGTCAGGTCCAGGGCCGGACCGGGTTCGGCGCGCAGAATGGTGCCCCGGGCGGTGGCGGTAAGGGTACCGTCGGGCAGGGTGATCTCGGCGCGGGCATCGCGCAGTTCGATCCGGGGCACGGGCAGAGAGGGGCCGTCCGCCGCCGGCTCGCCGTCCTCCGCGCCAGCCAGCAGCGTGTCCAGCGGGCCCAGGCTCAGCCCGTCCTCTGCGGTCCAGCGGCCGGTCAGGCGCAGCGAGTCGATGGTCAGCGACTCCGGCGCCAGCGCGCGCGGCCGCCATGCCAGCGTCGCGCCCGAGACCGCCACCGTACCATCGCCCAGCGTCAGGCGCGCCAGTCGGGCGCCACCGAGGTCGACGTGGGCCACTTCCGCTTCCACAGGGCCGAGCCCCTGCGCCTCCAGGCGGGAAATCACCAGATGCTCGGCGATCGCGGGCAGGGACCGCCAGAAGGCAGCGCCGAGCGCGATCAGCGTCACGATGACGATCAGAAGGGTGATGATGAAGCGGCGGGACATGGGACGGTGGCGGGCTCCCGAGAGGGATGGGAGACGCAGGCCCCATCCGTTTCGACAACAGTCGGAGCCTGCGCCGCCGTCGTCAAGCACCGGCGGGTCTTGCGCCCCGGCGTGGACAGTCTATTGTCCTGGGAACGCAATCAGGATCAATCGGTTCCGGAGGCACGCCATGAGGCGTATCGCTGCCGACTCGTCGTTCGACGTAGCGTTCTGGATGCTCGACCGGGCGCTGGACGACAACGAATACCTCCAGCCGCAGAAGCTGCACCGGCTTCTGTATTTGGCGCAGGCGTACTTCGCCGTGGCTTCGCGGGGGCGCAAGCTGATGCCCGCGACCTTCGTGGCCGACCAGATGGGGCCGCTGGAGCCCACCATCTACCGCGCCTTCGAAAACGGCCGGCCCGACGTGGAAACGCGCCGGGTGCCCGACGACGCCAAGCAGCTTCTCGACAGCGTGTGGCGCAAGTTCGGCGCCCATTCCGCCGAGCACCTGACCAAGCTGACCAAGAACCACGCCCCTTACCGCGACGCCATCGCCGCCAACGGACCGGGCGAGGAAATCACGCTCAAGTCCATGATGGACTTCTACGGCCGCAAGGGCGCTGCCGACCGCAAGCCGGAGGCCGGTGCCGGTGAGGCGGGCGAGCCCGGCGCCGCCCCGGCGCTGACCGACGTTCTGCGCCCGCGCGTCATGCGCAGCCACAAGGGCCGGCCGGTGAACGTCCACAAGTGGATGCCGCGCTCGCTGGGCAGCGGCCGGACCGAGGAGTAGGGCCGATCACTCGTAGCGCCGCGGGAAATGGACCTCCACGCGGCGCTCCTGCCCGTCCTTGTAGTCGCCCCCGAAAGCGCCGTAGGCCTCGCCGACCGACACCGGCACCAGCACGCCCGCCGGAACGCCATAGTCGATGAGCAGCGCCCGCACCGCCTGCGCCCGCTTGAGCGCCAGGCGCTTGTTGTACTCCGGGTTGCCTTGGCGGTCCGCCTGACCGATGAGACAGACCTTGATCTGGTACTTGGCGTCATATGCGACGCGCTCCAGCTCCTTGCGGTGGTGGGCGGCGATCGTGGTCTTGCCGGTGTCGAAGTAGACAGTCGCCCGCGCCGTCTGGCCGCCGCGGGCGACGCGGTGGCAGTCCGGGTCCGCCGCACGGGCGTCGGGAACCGCAACGGCGGCGGAGGCGATGGTGGCAGCGAGGGCGAGGGAGCGGAACACCATGGGCATGACCTCTTCCGGGCGGTTTGATCGGAAGGGGTAATTTAGACCAAGGTGGTATGCGGGCGCTACTCCGCCTTCTTCTTCTCCATTCGGGCGCGGAGTTCCTCGCAATGATCGACCATGTCCAGCCGCGGCGTGAAGTACAGGATGTCGAACGGCGCGTTGAAGCTCTCCCCGCCCCAGGCCTCGGCATAGTCGGCGACCGTGGTCATGCCCTCGCGCACCTCCATGGGAGCGATCACCAGAATGTCCTCGGGCGCGACATCCATCTGGCGCAGGCGCAAGGGCACGCCGCGATCGGTGCGCGCGTGGCCGTTGCCCGTGATGAGAATGGCCTGATCGGTGCCGTCGGCCTCAAGCCCCTGCGCCATGGTCGCGGCCATGCGGGCGTCGCGGGCGCGCTGCACGGTGACCATGGGCGCAATGGCGTCTTCGGGCATGAGGTTGCAGTGGCCTTCGTCCACGTCGCGGGTCATGCCGGCCAGGATGGCGGGCTCGTCGGCCTCCAGCAGGCCCAGCCGGTTCACCTGGTCGTCGGGCAGGGAGTCCAGGCCCTGGCGGGCGATGTCGCGGATGGTGTCGCGCGCCAGGTTTCCGGCCAGGATGGGCAGCCCGTGCGCGACGGCGGTATCGGCCATGGGGCGGTAGTGCTCCCATGCCGGCCAGCCGGACTCCGCCCAGTTCACGGCCTCGCCCAGACCGGCGGCGTCGGCGGGAGCCCCGGCCAGGAAGGCGTCGATCTCGTCCTGCTCGTCGGCCTCGAACATCTCGTAGACGATGGCGGGCCGCCGGCTGCGCTCCACCACCTGTTCTGTCGCCCAGGCCTGGAGGTCGTGGTGGTCGGGGTTGTCGTGGCGCTCCCCCAGGATCAGGTAGCGCGCGTCGGCGGCGCGCGACAGTGCCTCTTCGGCCGACAGCGTCACGCCCGTGGAGGCCTCCACGAAGGTGCCGACCAGCGGGTGGTCCTGCAACAGCGGCGACTGCCAGGGCGCGCCCGGAGGATCGGCGGCCATGGCGGGGCCAACGGCAGAGGCGGCAAGCACCGCGGCGGCGGACAGGACGAGGTGTCGAAGCACGGCGGTCTCCCGAGGTCGAGGAAATCTCCAGCCGCTCATATGGATAGCACAAGGCCGGAAAACCACCGTCGGCTTTCCGGCCTTGTCGTCGGGTCTTGCAGGAGCGGCGGCCCGCCCTTCTAGACGAAATAGATGATCAGATAGATCAGCAGCAGCAGCACCACGCCGAACACCGCCGTGCTGGTCGCCCAGGTGCGCGCCAGCAGGCCGCCGGGGCCGTGGTGGGTCTCGACGAAGGTGACGAAACGGCGCAGGCCGCCCTGGAAGATGTCGAGCACGCTGCCGCCGGCGCGCACGCCGCGCATCCCGAACTCCGCGGCCAGGAAGGTGCCGAACCGGCGGTAGAACCAGTCGAAGTCCAGCGTGACGGTGCGCTTGGGCCGCAGCAGGGGCTTCAGCGCGAAGAACGCGAGCCCGGCGAACAGCAGGAGCTGAAGCTGGTGGACCACCTTGTAGACGCTGTAGGGGCTGTAGTCCGGCGGAACCGGCAGCAGGCCATAGAGCGCCGACGGCCAGATGCCGACGCCGATGCACAGCACGGCCGTCAGCACCATGGCGGCGGTCATGGTCGGCGGCGGGTCCTTGGGCGTCAGGCCGCTGTTGTTCTTGCCGAAGAAGATCAGCCACGGCCAGCGCAGGCCCAGGTAGACGAAGGTGGCCGCCGACGCCGTCTCCAGCGGGAACCACACCCAGGCCAGGTGTGCGTCGGCGGCGGCGGTGGTGATCAGCGACTTGCTGACATAGCCCGAGGTGGCCGGGAAGCCGGCGATGGCAAAGGCGCCGATGATGCCGCAGATGGCGGTGATGGGCATGGTCTTCGCCAGCCCGCCCAGGTCGGTGGCCTTGCGGATGCCGGTCTGGTAGAGCACCGCGCCGGCCGACATCAGCAGCAGCGCCTTGTAGATGATGTGTGCGAAGGCATGGGCCGCCGCGCCGTTCAGGGCCATCTCCGTGCCGATGCCCGCGGCGACCAGCATGAAGCCGACCTGGTTGACGATGGAATACGCCAGGATGCGGCGAATGTCGTTGTCCAGCAGCGCGTAGATGATGCCGTAGACGATCATCGCCAGGCCGATCCACGTCAGCAGCGCCACGCCCGGGAACAGCACCAGCACCACGTAGACGGCGGTCTTGGTGGTGAACGCGGACAGGAACACCGTGCCCGACCACGAGGCTTCGGGATAGGCGTCGCCCACCCAGGCCCACAGCGGCGGCGCGCCGGCGTTGACCAGCACGCCGGCCAGCATGAGCCACGTCGCGACGTCGGCTGGGGCCATGGCCTCCAGCTCCAGCGAGCCGGTCTCCATCACCCAGGCGGCGATGCCCGCCATGAGCAGCACGCCGCCCAGCAGGTGGATGAACAGGTAGCGCATGCCCGCGGCGAAGGAGCCCTCGGTCCGGTTGGCCCAGATGACGGTCGCCGAGGCGATGGCCATGACCTCCCAGAAGACGAACAGCGTCACCAGGTCGCCGGCAAAGCAGACACCGACGGCGCCGCCGGCGTAGATGAAGGCGGCGGCCAGTTCCATGACGCTGTCGCGCTTCATGGCATAGAGGCCGCCCAGGAAGGCCATGATGGCGAAGATGGTGGCGAACAGGCGCGATAGGGCGCCGCCCTCCACGATGTCCAGCCGGTAGTCCAGGAAGGCCGCCGACATCACCACGGCGTCCGGCACCTGCCAGACGGCCCACAGGGTCACGAGCGGGGCCAGCGGCAGGATCACGGCGCGGGCAGCGGGTGCGCCGCGCAGCAGGGCCAGCAGGAGCCCGCCGATCATGAGGATGACGCCGGGCGGCACCAGGGCGCTAATCTGCGTCATAGTACGTGTCCGTCCGCTTCAGGAAGATGCCGGCGATCTTGGCGACGATCACCACGAACAGGCCGCTCAGGAGGCCGTAGGCGGCGTGGAAACCGAAGATGCCGTCGACGCCGAAGTGCGGCTTGAAGTCAATTACGGCATCCGCGCCCACCAGCACGGCCAGCACGACAGCGGCGCCGATCAGCCAGGGCAGGGGCGGCAGCGACAGGCCGCCGCTGTCCTCCTGCCCTGGGCTCTTGCGCGGGCCGGTGGTTTCGGGCGTCTTGCTCATGGCGTGGCCTCGATCATCTGGCGCGCCAGGTCCAGCGGCATTTCGGCGAAGAAGAACAGCGCCACGGTGCCCGCCGCCGTCAGGGTCAGGGCGACGACCGAGGGCCAGGGCGCCTCGCCGTGGTTGCTGTAGTCGTGGTTGTGGTGCGTGTGGGCGTGCCCGTCCGCGTGCACGGGCTTTTCCGGCTTGAAGAAGGCCGCATAGACGATGGGCAGGAAGTAGGCGGCGTTCAGCAGCGTCGACAGCGTGATGACGCCGACGGCGAACCACGCCTGCACGTCATAGGCGCCCAGCAGCATGTACCACTTGGAGATGAAGCCGGCGGTCGGCGGCACGCCGATCATGGACAGGGCCCCGACGGCGAAGGCGCCCATGGTCCAGGGCATGCGCCGGCCGATGCCGTCCAGCTGGCTTACATAGTCCTTGTGGGCGGCGGTGTGGATGGCGCCGGCGGCGAAGAACAGCGTGATCTTGCCCAGCGCGTGGGCGGCGATGTGCAGGGCCGCGCCCACCAGCGACAACGGCGCCAGGATGGCCGCGGCCATGGTCACGTAGGACAGCTGGCTGACGGTGGAATACGCCAGCCGGCGCTTCAGGTTGTCCTGCCGCATGGCGATCAGCGAGGCGACGACGATGGTCCCGCCCGCCACGTACAGCAGCCACTCGGCGCTGGGGGTGGCGGCCAGGTTCTCCCAGCCGAAGACGTAGACGATCACCTTGATGACCGAGAACACGCCCGCCTTCACCACCGCCACGGCATGCAGCAGGGCCGAGACCGGCGTCGGCGCCACCATGGCCGCCGGCAGCCAGCGGTGGATGGGCATGAGCGCCGCCTTGCCGATGCCGAACATGAACAGGAACAGCAGCAGCCCGACTTCCGGCCCCACGATCTCCTGCCCCAGGATGCCGCCGGGGGTGAACTCGGTGGTGCCGGTCGCCCACCACGTCCAGATTATGGCCGTCAGCAGCAGCCCGATCGAGGTGGCGATCAGGATGCCCAAGTACGTGCGCCCGCCCTGGCGCGCCTTGGCGGAGCCCGCGTGGGTGACCAGCGGATAGGTCGCCAGCGTCAGCGCCTCGTAGAAGACGAACAACGTGAACAGGTTGGCCGAGAACGCCACGCCGATGGTGGCGGCGATGGACACGGCGAAGAACAGGTAGAAGCGCGTCTGGTGCTTCTCGTGGTTGCCGCGCATGTAGCCGATGGAATAGGCCGAGGCGATGATCCACAACCCCGAGGCCACCAGCGCGAACAACATGCCCAGCGGCTCGACCCGGAAGGCCAGCTCGATGCCGGGCACGATCTCGAAGAAGCTCGCCTCCGGCCGGCCGCCGGCCAACACCTCGGGCGCCAGGCCCCAGACCTGCCAGATCAGGGCGGCCGCCGTCAGGATCGTCACGCCTTCACGCGCGTTGGGCTGACGGTTGGCGAGCAGGATCCCGACGCCGCCAATCAGCGGCGTCACCAGCATCCAGAGCAGCGGGTTCATAGCAGGCCTCCCGCCCGGAACAGCGCTTCGGCGGCCCACTGCGCGGCGCCGTAGGAGTAGCTGGTATCAAGGCCGAACCAGATGTTGGCGAGCGCCAAGCCCCACAGAGGCGCGAGCAGGCTCATGGGGGCCTCGCGCACGGCCGGCGCCCCGTGCGGGCGGGGCCGCAGGTAGGCGGCTTCCACCACCCGCCAAACGTAGACCACGGCCAGCAGGCTCGACAGCACGATGAGTACGGCCAGCCACCAGCGGCCGTCCTGGAAGCTTGCGAGCATGAGGTACCACTTGGAAATGAAGCCGGCGGTCAGCGGCACGCCGATCAGGCTCAGCCCCCCGACGACGAAGGCGCCCATGGTCAGCGGCATCTGGCGGGCGATGCCCTCCATGTCGCGGATGTTGACCGACTTCAGGCGGTAGAACACCGCGCCCAGCGCCAGGAACAGGCACGCCTTCATCAGTGCGTGGTTGAACAGGTGAAGCAGCCCCGCCGCCATGCCGGCGGCCGAAATCAGCGCCACGCCCAGCACCATGTATCCGATCTGCGCGACCGAGGAATAGGCCAGGCTGCGCTTGAGGTCGGCCTGCCAGATGGCCACGGCCGAGCCCGAGAACATGGCGGCGATGGCAGTCACCAGCAGCACCTCGGCCACCGGAATGCCCTCGGTCAGGTAGCTGGCGCCGAAGACGGTGAAGAACAGCCGGATCAGGACGTAAAGCGCCACCTTGGTGGCCGTCGACGCCAGGAAGGCCGACACCACCGACGGCGCATAGGAGTAGGCATCCGGCAGCCACTTGTGCAACGGGAACAGGGCCAGTTTCAGCGCCACCCCGACGGTGATGAAGGCCAGTGCGACCTCAAGCGTGCGGTAACCGGCGGCCTGGGGCAGCAGGCGCGACAGGTCGGCCATGTTCAGGGTGCCGGTCAGGGAGTACACGAGGCCGACGCCGATGACGTAGAAGGTCGCGCCCACCGTGCCCAGGATCAGGTAGTGATAGGCCGCCGTCAGCGCCCGCCGGCCGCGCCCCAGTGCGATCATGGCGTAGCTGGAAAGCGCCGAAATCTCCAGGAAGACGAACAGGTTGAAGGCGTCGCCCGTGATCACCATGCCCAGCAGGCCCGTCAGGCACAGCAGGTAGCAGGTATAGAACAGGTAGATGCGGGCGTGCTCGATCTCGGCCTCGATGGAGCGCCGGGCGAACAGCATGACCGCCGCGCCCATGGCCGAGATGATGACCAGCATGTAGGCCGCCAGGGCGTCGACGCGGTATTCGATGCCCCAGGGCGCGGCCCAGTTGCCGATGGCGTAGGAGAACGGGCCGTCGGTCTGTACCTGCCACAGCAGGCCGAGCGAAATTACGAAATCGGTCAGCGACACCAGCGTCGCGAAACCCCAGGCCAGCCCGGGGCGGCGAAGCATGATGCAAATGGGGGCGGCGAGCAGGGGAATGACGACCTGGAGGGCGGCGAGGTGGGGCAGAAGGGTCACGACGGATGACCCTCCGCGATCTCTTCCGGCGTCGGCCCGCGCAGGCGGTCCCGCTCGGCCTTGTCCTCGGCCTGGTCCATGTCGATGATCTCGTCCTCTTCCATGGTCCCGTAGCTTTCCTTGATGCGCACCACCAGCGCCAGGCCCAGCGACGTGGTCGCCACCCCGACCACGATGGCGGTCAGGATCAGCACGCTCGTCAGCGGGTTGGTGTAAAGCACCTGGGCGTCGGGGCGCGCCTCGGCGGCCTCGCTGACAAGGATGGGCGCGGTGCCGCCCATGACGTTGCCGACGCTGATGTAGAGCAGAAAGACGCTTGTCTGAAAGATGTTCAGACCCACCAGCTTCTTGACCAGGTTGCCGCGCGCGATCACCACGTAGAACCCGATCATCATCAAAATGATGACGATCCAGTAGTTGTAGTGGTCGATGATGATTTGGAGCAGGTTGTCCATCACTTGCGCCCCGCGAACGTGAAGAACAGCACGATCATGACCGAGGCCACGGTGATGCCCACGCCCCCTTCCACCAGCAGGATGCCGATGTGCTGGCCGGCCTTGGGGTCTGCGGCCAACACGTTGTAGTCGAGGAAGGCGCCGCCCAACAGGATGCCGACCACACCCGTGCCGCCATAAAGCAGCACGCCGAAGGCGGTCAGGAAACGCAGCATCCACATGGGTGCCACGCGCCGTGCGGTCTCGACGCCGAACATCAGGGCATAGAGGATGAACGCCACGGCCAGGATGACGCCGGCCTGGAAGCCGCCGCCCGGCCCGTAGTCACCGTGGAACTGAACATAGAGCGCGAACAGCATGATCGGGGCGATCAGCAGCTTGGAGACGGCGCGCAGGATGGGGTGACGGTGCATCATTGCAGATCGCTCTCCCGTTCCTCGCCCGTGACGCCGCGCCGCCGGGCGCGGCCGAGCAGCACCAGCACGGCGACGGCGGCGGTGAACACCACCACGGTCTCGCCCAGGGTGTCATAGCCGCGATAGCTGGCCAGCACGCTGGTCACGATGTTGGGAATGCCGATCTCGCGGCCCGAGACGTCCACGTACCGCTCGGTCACCGTGCTGGTCTGCACGGGGTTGTCGGCGTCGCCGAAGGCGGGCAGGTCATAGGTACCGTAGGCCAGCGCGATGCCGGTGACGATGACGATCCCCAGGGCGGCGAAGTGGTGGCGGCGCAGGGCCGGCTTCTGCACGCGGCCCACCAGCGCGAGCGTGCCCAGCATGAGCACCGTGGAAATGCCCGCGCCCACGGCGGCCTCGGTGAAGGCGACGTCGGGGGCGTCCATCACCATGAACAGCGCTGCCGACAGCAGGCTGTATATGCCCGACATCATCACCACGCCGAACAGGCTGTTCATGCGCGCCATGGCGACGGCCGTGATCATCAGGAACAGGAACAGAAAAACGTCGATGACAAGCGTCATGCGCGCGACTCCTCGTCCCGGATGGACTGGCGCGCGGCCTCGTCGGCGGCGATGTCCAGCGCATCCTGGTCATCGGGCAGGTCCACCTCGGTGGGGGCCAGGGTGCCGTCGTCGCGGGCCTGCAGCGCCGTCCGCGTATCGGTGAGCGCGGCGGCAGCCAGCGCGTGGGTGGAGACGGGGCTGGTGAACAGCAGGAAGAACAGCGTCAGCACCAGCTTCGCGGTCACCAGCGTCAGTCCGCCCTGGATCATCAGGCCGCCCAAAATGAGGATGGCGCCCATCGTGTCGGTCAGCGAGGCCGCGTGCATCCGGGTATAGATGTCGGGCATGCGCAGGATGCCCAGCCCGCCGATCAGCGAGAAGGCGGCGCCGCCCAGAAGCATGGCCCAGGACAGGCCGTCGCGCAGAAGCTCCCAGTCCATGGCGGTCACACCTCGCCCACGTCGTCGATGCCGGAGGACGGGCCGCCCAGGCTCCGGTAGCGGAAGAACTTCAGGACCGCGATGACGCCGACGAAGTTGATCAGCGTGTAGGCCAGCGCGATGTCGCCCCACTCCGGCCGGTTGGTCAGAAAGCCCAGCACGGCGATCAGCAGCACCGTCTTGGTCCCCACCATGTTGGCCGCCAGGATGCGGTCCCACACGCTGGGGCCCTTCACGGCGCGCGCGATGGCCATGGCAATGGTTGCCAGGATGGCGGCGGCGGCGGCGATGAACATCAGCAGGAGCCCTCCAACTTGCAGACGCGGCGGTCCATCTCGTCGTCATTCAGCAGCCCGTCCGCGCCGGAGCGGGTCAGGGCATGCACGACGATGGTGTGGTCTTCCATGTGGACCGACATGGTGCCGGGCGTCAGCGTGATGGAATTGGCGAAGATCACGCGGCCGAACTCGGTCTTCTGGCTGGCCGGTACCCGCACGACGGTGGGGCTGATGGGCAGCCGCGGGTCGAGGATGATTTTGGCCACGTCCACGTTGCTCTTCACGATTTCCCACAGCAGCCAGGGCCAGAAGACCGTGCCCCGAAGGCTGAGATGGACGGGAAAGGCTTCGTGGTCGATGGCGTCCATGCGGTGGACGATCCACACGATGAAGGCACAGGATATCGCGCCCAGCGTCATCAGCAGGCCCGTGTAATGGCCTGACAGCACGAGCCAGAGCAGATACATCACCAAGCCGAGACCGACGGCGTGAAACACGAAGGAAGGCTCCCGGAAACGCATGTGGCGGCGCCCCGCCGGACGCCGTGGATACCCTTCGATCATCAACGCGACCGAAAGGCGAGAGAGCCGAAAATAGAATCCCAAGCGTCCGGGTCAAAGAAAAAAAGCCGGCGGGGTCGGTTGAACCCCGCCGGCCTGCACCCAGCACGGATGTTCCTGGGCGGCCTTTACCGCCGCGTCGGTGCGACAGCGTAGTCTGATACCGGCGGCACGCTGTCGATCATGCCCTGCGCCTTAAGGTATTCGGCGAACCGGTCGTATCGGCCGACGTCCAGGGCGGCCGGCGTCAGGGCGAAGCGGGGCAGGGTGTCGCCCCAGGCGCGGCGGTTCAACTCGTCGTCCAGGTCCGGGTAGGCCTGGATGAACAGCTCCCAGCTTTCGTCGGGATGGTTGATCAGGTATTGGGTGCCGCGCTCGATGGCGTCCACCAGCCGGGCGAAGACGGGCTCGGCGGCGCGCTCGGCGTTGGCGAGCAGGATCAGCTCGTCATAGGGGGGCACGCCGTGTTCCTCGGGATAGAAGGCGCGGCCGGAGGCGCCCTCGATGGCCAGTTGGTTCAGCTCGAAATTGCGGAAGGCACCGATCACGGCATCCACCTGGCCCGACAGCAGCGCCGGCGACAGGGCGAAGTTGACGTTGACCAGCGTCACGTCGTCCAGGCTCAGGCCCACGGAATCGAGCATGGTGCCGAGCAGCGCGTCCTCAAACCCGCCGACGGAGAAGCCCACCGTCTTCCCCTTCAGGTCGGCGAGCGTCTCGATGCCGCTGTCCTGCAGCGTCACCAGCGAGTTCAGCGGCGTCGCCACCAGGGTGCCGATGCGCTTGAGCGGCAGGCCCTCGGCCGCCTGCAGGTGGAGCTGCGGCTGGTAGCCGACGGCCACGTCCGCCTTGCCGGCGGCGACCAGCTTGGGCGGGTCGTTGGGGTCGGCCGGGGCGACCAGCTCCACCTCCAGCCCCTCATCGGCGAAGTAGCCCTTCTTCTGGGCAACCACCAGCGGCGCGTGGTCGGGATTGACGAACCAGTCCAGCAGCAGGGTCAGCTTCTGCGGCGCCTGCTGGTCCTGGGCGGCGGCGGGCGCGGCGGCCCCGAGCATCAGGCCCGCGGCGGCGCAGGCGGCGGCCGCGAACCGGGTGAGACGGCGGTTGAACATGCGCTGAAAAACTCCGTGAAAACAAATGGTTGATAATCGGTCTTCAAGATGTGCGACCATCGTCCGGCACCCAGGGCAGGGCCCGGCGCAGCAGGACGTCGACGGCGGTGTAAAGGGCGACGGCGAACACGGCGAGCACGAACAGGGCGGCGAACATCATGGGCACCTGCATGCGGGCGTTGGCCTGCAGCATGAGGTATCCGAGGCCGGCAGACGATCCCACCCACTCGCCCACAACGGCGCCGATGGGCGCCACCGCCGTCGCCACCCGCAGGCCCGAGGCAAACGCCGGCAGGGCGGCGGGCAGGCGGATGTGGCGGAGCGTCGCAAAGCGCCCGCCGCCCATCACCCGCGCCAGGTCCATCCATCCCGGATCGGTGCGGCGCAGGCCGTCGAAGAAGGCGGCGGTGACGGGGAAGTAGATGATCAGCGTCGCCATGGCGACCTTGCTGCCCAGCCCGTATCCCAGCCACAGCACCAGCAGCGGCGCGATGGCGAAGACCGGGATGGCCTGGCTGACCACCAGCACCGGCATCAGCCACCGCCGCACGGGACGGAAGCTCGCCAGCAGAAGGGCCGTGCCGACGCCCAGAACACAGCCGAGGCCGAGGCCGAGCAGGATTTCCGCGAAGGTCACCCCCGCGTGCTCCAGGATCTGTACGTGGCGCTCCACCAGCACCTCCAGCGTCTGGGCCGGAGAGGGCAGGAGGAAGCGGCGCTCGCCGGTCAGGTGGAAGGCGATCTGCCAAAGCCCCAGCAGCACGGCGACGGTCACCACCGTGCGGCCCAGGCGCTGGAGGCCGTCGCGGCTCATGACGGCACCTCGGCGTCGGCGGCTTCCAGGCGGGCCAGCAGGTCGGCGTGCAGGGCCAGCAGCGCCGGGTCGGTCGCCTTGCGCGGCGGCGGCCCCTCGGGGGTCAGCGGCGCGTCCAGGCGGGCGGGACGGCCGGACAGCACGTGAACCCGGTGGCCCAGGCGCAGGGCCTCCAGCGGGTCGTGGGTGACCAGCAGCACGGTCCGCCCTTCCAGCGCGCGCGCCGCCAGATCCTGCAGGCGCAAGCGGCTGACGGCATCGAGCGCTGAGAACGGCTCGTCCATGAGGATCACCGGCCGGTCCTCCATGAGGGTGCGGGCCAGCGCCGCCCTCTGGCGCATGCCGCCCGACAGTTCGGCCGGGCGCTTGTCCGCCGCCTCGTGCAGGCCGACGGCCTGGAGCAGATCGCGGGCGCGGCGGGTGTCGGGCTTTTCGCCGCGCAGGCGGGCGCCCAGCATGACGTTCTCCAGGACGGTCGCCCAGGGCAGCAGAAGGTCGGTCTGCGCCATGTAGGCTACGCGTCCCTCCAGGCTTTGCCCGGTGCCGCAGGTCACGCGGCTGTCGGCATGCGGCGGGGCAAGGCCGGCGATCAGGCGCAGCAGCGTCGACTTGCCGACGCCGCTCGGCCCCAGCAGGCATGTCCAGCGGCCGGCCGGCATGGTGAAGTCCAGGGCGTCGAACAGCGGCACGCCGTGCCAGTCCAGGCGCGCGGCATGGACCCGCACCTCGGGCGCGGTGTCGGCGGATGACGGCTTGGTGAAGGGCAGGGCGCCTGACCGGGCGCTGTCGTCGGGTGTCATACGTCCTCACACGTCCCTACGCCGGTGCTAACCGGATCAGGTTCCAGCGGATGCTAGGGGTCGTCTCCCGAGGACGGAGACCTCTCAGCCGGATACGCCGGCTCCCCCCGGTGGTGGCATGACTATGGGTGTCCGCACGGGCCCGGTCAAGTGGCGGCGCTTGGCGGCGGTGGCGCTGGGTTGTAAGGTCGGGAGCGGACTGGAAAAAAGAAGAAACGCCGCGCAGGCTGCCACGCGGCGTTTCCGTCTTTCCCCGTCCGGCCGGTGAAAGGGGCTAACTTTCCGGCCGGGTCGGTCACACGCGCCGGGAAGGGTGAGGACCCTCTGGCGGTTGGTCTTCGGCCGGTGGCGGCGCCGTCGCGGAGGTGAGGATGATCGGCGTCCCATCGACAAGACCCACTATAGCAAGTTCGCGTCCCGATTGCCATAGTAGACGCTGTAAAAGCACCGTGACGAGGCCGTGTCATCTCCAAGAGTCCTCGCCCATCTTTCAAGTAACGTCCAAGGAAACCACTCTCGCGCCGACACGGAGGCGCGCTCAAGGAGACCTGCCCATGGCCCGTACCCGCCTTCCGCGCGCCCTTGCCGCCGTTCTTGTGGTTGCTGCCGGGCTGCTGCCGGCCGGCTGTTCGCAGGCTGCCGAGCCGCAGGCGCTGCCGACAGAGCCGGTGGTGGTGGAGACCCTTGACGGGCCGGTGACCTTCACCACCGAGATCGCGGACGACCACGGGGAGCGGGCCATCGGCCTCATGTACCGCGACCACCTGCCGCGCGACCGGGCCATGCTGTTCCAGTACGAACGCCCGTCGCAGATCCGCATGTGGATGCGCAACACGCTGATCCCGCTGGACATGCTGTTCATGGACCGGCGCGGCGAAATCGTCCACATCGAGCGCCAGGCCCAGCCCCACGACGAGACACCGCGCGGACCAGACGGCCTGGCGGTCGGCGTCCTGGAAATCGGCGGCGGACTGGCGCGGGAGATGGGCATAGAAAAAGGGATGACGGTGCGTCATCCCTTCTTCGAGAACACCCAGGGGCGGTAACGCCCTCACTTGGCGAACAGTTGGTCCATGTCCTTGAAGGTCTTGAACTCCAGGGCATTGCCGAAGGGGTCCAGGAAGAACATGGTGCCCTGCTCGCCGACCTTGCCCTTGAAGCGGATGTAGGGCTCGATCTCGAACTTGACGCCGGCTTCCTTCAACCGGGCGGCCAGGGCCTCCCAGTCCGCCCAGGGCAGGACGACGCCGAAGTGCGGCACAGGCACGGCGTGGCCGTCCACCGGATTGTGGTGGGCGCGGCCGGTATCGGGCGCCAGGTGGGCGACGATCTGGTGGCCGAACAGGCTGAAGTCGATCCACTCGTCGCTGGAGCGGCCCTCGGGGCAGCCCATGAGCTCGCCGTAAAAGCGGCGCGCCTCGTCCAAGTCGGTGACGGGGAAGGCGAGGTGGAAGGGGGTGACGGCGGTCATCGGTCTCAGGCCTCTTTCAGGGCTGTGGGGACGTTCCTCCGCCTTGTAACGCGGGGCGGCGGGCGGGCGAAAGAGCCACTGTGAACGGTCGTGCCGTTTCCACCGTTTCGGGCACGGTTGTTCACCAGTCACCCCGGTTCAGGGACCAGCAGACCCGCATGACGGAAAAAGCCGATAAGCAGCGGTCGCCCCAGGCGGAAACCGCTGAGGTCGAGCGTGTCACGGCCGACACCCACCGCAGCGAGCGCCCGGAGTGGACGTCGGAGCGCGCCTTCATCCTTTCGACGGCGGCGGCCGGTGTCGGGCTCGGCAACCTGTGGCGCTTCCCCTACATCCTGGGCGACAACGGCGGCGGCGCCTTCCTCGTGGCCTACCTGATCGCCATGGTCTGCGTCGGGGTGCCGTTCGCCGCCCTGGAGATCGCCGCCGGCCGGCTGGCGCACGGCAGTTCGGTCACCACCTACGCCCGCATCTCGCGCCTTGCCGGCATCTATGGCTGGGGGGTGGTGTTGCTGACGCTGGTGATCAACAGCTACTATTTTGTCGTCACCGGCTGGACGGCCGCCTACGCCGGCCATTCGCTGGCCGGTGGCGCGCCCGATTTTTCCACCTTTACCCAGGGCTACGGATCGCTGTGGTTCCTGCTCGCAGTGACGGCCGGCGTCGGCGTGGTGCTCGCCGCGGGCCTGGCGGGGATCGAGCGGTTCACTAAGGTGCTGGTGCCGATCCTGGTGGCGACCGTGCTCGGGCTTGCCGTCTACGGTTTGAGCAACGGCACCGCCGGAGAGACGGTGAGCTTCCTGTTCAGGCCGGACATGGGCCATCTGGGCCGGCTGGACATATGGGCGGCGGCCTTCGGGCAGGCCTTCTACTCGCTGACCATCGGCCAGGGTTACCTGATCACCTACGGCAGTTATCTGCCGCGCGGGGTCCGGGTGGTGAGGTCGGTGGGCGCCATCGCCGGCATCAACGTGATGGTTGCCCTGCTGGCGGGCCTGATGATCTTCCCGCTGGTGTTCCGTTTCGACCTTGACCCCGCGGCGGGCTCCGACCTTGCCTTCAAGGTGCTGCCCCAGGCCTTCGACCAGATGAGCGCCGGGGCGTGGGTGGCGCCGCTGTTCTTCGGCCTGTTCTTCTTCGCGGCGTTCTCCAGCTGCATCGCCGGGGCCAAGGTGGTGGTCGCCGCCCTGAGCGACCGCTGGGGCCTCGGCAACCGGAGCGCCGTCGGGCTGGGCATGGCCGCCATTGCCGTGCTGGGCGTGCCGTCCGCGCTGAGCTACGCCGCACCCGGCTGGCAGGTCCGCGGGCAGCCGGTGCTGGACGCCGTGGACAGCATCGCCGGCTCGGGCGTGGTCGTTGTGTCCGGCCTGGTGGGGGCGGCGCTGCTGGCGTGGACGCTCTCGGGCAAGCGCTGGGCGACAGTCATGGAGCGCACGCCGCCGAAGGTGTCCCGCGCCGCCGTGACCATCGGCCGCTGGGCGCCGCTGCCGGTCGGCCTGCTGCTGGCGGCAAGCTGGGCGACGGGCTGACAGCGGCAGACGGGACGGCGGACATGGAAAAGGCGGCGGTGCACCGGGCTCCGCCGCCTTGTCTGTCGCTCCCGGACGCCGGGGGCGGGATCTACCAGCTGCGCACGCGGCCGGTGTCGACGTGGATGAACCCGCTACGGGGGTAGTCGCCGACGCCGCCGCGCTTGAGCCGCAGCGCGGCCTTGTGCAGGTCCATGAGGTCGACGCCGTCCATGGAGACGTCGATGGCCATGCCGCGCATGTGGTAGCTCTTCCGCGCCACGCCGTTGCTCTTGGCCGCGAGCGTCGCGTTGGTCTTGGGCGAGCGGTAGCCGGAAATGATGTTGAAGGTGCCCATGGGGCGGTCGACGCTGGCGGCCAGGTCCGTCAGCAGGTCCATCAATTCGCGGTCCATCTCGTAGATGTCGCCGGTGCGGTGATCGCGCAGGATATGGTTGATTTCGCCCAGCGCGTCGGGAAGGTAGTGCCCTTCCTCGCGGTAGGTGACGTCCAGCATTTCGCCCGTGTGAAGGTTCTTGAACTTCAGACGGCCGACATCCGCGGGAATGCGCGGAACGGCGGCGATGGCGGGGGTGGACAGGGCGGGCAGTACAGCGGTGGCGGCGGCGGCGCCCACAAGGCCGGTGAGCACGCGTCGGCGGCTCATGTCCGGCCGGGCCGCCTGGGCGGTCCGGAATCGGAACATTGGGTCCCTCTCTGCTCTCTCTCGTCTCTCAGCGCCTGGGCCGCCTTGTTGTGCGGCGGCCTCTGACTGCGACAGAGTATGAGGGCCCCGGAGTTTCGATCAAGTAAACATTGCACTTGAAGAAGCCGAAACGGCGCCTTCACCTGCTAGTCCTGTGGGTCTTGCGGCTTGAGCGCGATAAGTTGGCGTCCTTCTTCTTGCAGGCGTTGCAGAACCTCGGTGTCATTTCCATAAACATCGCGACGAACATGCAGCCGGCCGGCGTCGTCACGCCAGACCGTGCGGTAGGTGACGCGCACGTCGACCGGCTCGGGCAGCTGGATGGTCATGGTGCGGCCGGTGTCCAGCTTCGCGCGGATGCTCCGGTATGCCGGTCCGGCGACGAACTGCAGCAGCCGGTCGTAATCCTCCACCCGCATGCAGCCGTGGCTGAAGGAACGGTGCGGCCGGGCGAACAGGCTCTTGGCCGGGGTGTCATGCATGTAGATGGCGAAGTCGTTGTTCAGCGAGAACCGCACGACACCCAGCGCGTTGCCCGGCCCCGACCGTTCCACGAAGCGGTAGGGCATGGTGCGGCCGTTGACGTTCCACCAGTCCACGGAGAAGGGGTCGACAACGCCCGCGCTGCGGCTCCAGGAGGCATAGATTTTCATGTTCTCGCCGAAAACGTAACCCGGGTCGGCGCGCAGCTGCGGCAGGATTTCCTCGGCGGCGATGGAGCGGGGCACCGTCCAGGTGGGGTTCAGCACCACGTCGTCCATGTAGTCGGTGAACAGCGGCGTCTTGTTCTTCTTGGTGCCGACGACGACCTTCATGGACAGCGCCGCCTCGCCGTTGTCGTAGGCGGTCAGCGTGTAGTCGGGGACGTTGACCTCCACGAACTTGCCGATGACGGGCGGCGCCGGGTCCCACCGCAGGCGCTCCAGGTTGGCGACGGTCTGGTCGATGCGCTGGCCGATGGGCACGTTCAGCGTGCGCAGCGTGTCCGGCCCGAGAACGCCGTCCACCGCAATGCCGTGACGCTGCTGGAAGCGCTCCACCGCGCCGGCGAGCGTCGTGTCGTAGAGGGTTTCACCGGTCGATGCGGCCGTCGGGTCCAGGTCGCCGTGCAGCACCAGCGAGGCGCGCAGAAGCGGCACCCGGTGATCCACGTCGCCCTCGCGCAGGGTCTGTCCGTCGGGCACGTGCGGCCAGCCGCCGGTGGCGTCGCGCAACTGCCGCAGGTCGGCCAGCGCCCGCATCAGGCGCGGATACTGCGGGTGGTCGGGCATCATGTCGGCCAGCTTTGCCGCCGTGTCCGGCGCCGCCAGGGCTTCGACGAGCAGGGCGGCGGCGGCCTGCGGTGCATCCGGCATGCCGTGGGGGTAGCGGTGGCCGGGGCGCTGGGCGGCGGGAATGCGGCCGCCCGTCACGTCCCGCAGGTAGTGCAGGACGCCGCGCGTCAGCGCCACGTCGGCCCGGTCGGTGGGCGGTGCCTGGATCAGCGCCGCACCCTCGGCCGGAACATAGTCGGCGGGGCGCAGGCCGTGGCGGTCGGCGTCCTGGAGCAGCTTGAGCGCGGCGGCGGCGGCCGGCTTCCAGCCGGATGCATCGTGCCACACCGGCGCGTCCAGGCGCTGGGCATAGAAGGTGCGCACCGCCTCATGTGCGTCGGTCAGCGCCGGCGCGACGGTGGGGCGGTCGGGCGCGAGCAGGGGCGAGGCGGCACTCAGCCCGGTGGTCTCGGCCACGCCGGCATTGGCAGGCGCTTCGGCCAGCACGGGCATGGCGGGCGCAACACCGATCAGCAGGGCGACGGCGGCGGCGCGGGAAAGAGATATGGCGGGCATGAGGCGCCTCCGTGGTCGAACGAGGTAGCTGCGTAACGGTCCTGCATGTGCATGCGCTCACACATTATGGCAGAGCCGGCCGTCGCAGTGCACACGATCCCGATCAAATCGTCGTGAATTGTGTATGATGGAAAGATCGTGCGCACCACTCATGGAGGCCTCTTGGCCGACGACGGACGACTGCTGCCCCCCGCCGACCGTATCCAGCCGCTGGACACCCTGCCGGTCCCCGATTGGGCGGAGGCCGAGGGCTGGGCGCGGCAGGTGCTGGGTTGGCTGACGGAGCACATCCTGACGGCGGCGGTGGCCTGGCAGGTCATCATCGCCGGCGCGGCCTGGCTGGTGGCGACCGTGCTGGCCAAGCTGCTGCGCCACCCGGCGGAGCGGCTGGTGGTGCGGCTCAAGCGCATCCGGCCTCTGCAACGGCTTGCCTGGACGCTGACCAAGCAGCTGCGGCTGTTGATCTTCGTGCTTCTCATCTCGTTTGCCGGCCGGGCCATCGTGGTTTTCGCGCCGGTGGACTACGCCCGTGCGCTGGGCGTCCTGTCGAGCCTTCTGACCGCCTGGATCGTCATCCGCGTCGCCACGTCCATCCTGCGCACGCGCCTGGCGCGGCGCGGTGTGTCGGTGGTGGTGTGGACGGTGGCGGCGCTGGACATCACCGGGCTCTATGGCGCGGCGGTGACGGTGCTGGACGCCATCGCCATCCAGGCCGGCGAGTTCCGTCTGTCGGCCTTGCTGTTCGTGCAGGCGACGCTGTGGCTGGGCGTACTGCTGTGGGCGGCGACGCTGCTGGTGAAGGTGGTGGACCGGCGCCTTCAGACCGTCACCGACCTCAGCCCTTCGGCGCGCGTCCTGATCGGCAAACTGCTGCGGTTCGGCCTGATCGCCCTGGCTGTGGTGATGGCGCTGACCGCCGTCGGCGTCGACATGACGGCGCTGGCCGTGTTCTCGGGCGCCCTTGGCCTGGGCATCGGCATCGGCCTGCAGCGGGTGGTGGCGAACCTGTTGTCGGGCGTGTTCCTGCTCATGGACCGCAGCGTCAAGCCCGGCGACGTGATCGAGGTGGAGGGCACCTTCGGCTGGGTGGTCAGCATGCAGGCGCGGTTCGTCTCGCTGGTCACCCGCGACCGCAAGGAAATCCTCATCCCCAACGAGGATTTCATCACCAACCGCGTGGTCAACTGGTCGCACACCGACAACTACGTGCGGCTGGAGGTGCCCTTTTCCGTCACCTACGACGCCGATCCGCACCGCGTCCGCGCGCTGGCGGTGGAGGCGGCGGCCAAGCCCGGCCGGGTGGTGGAGAAGCCTGCGCCGGTGTGCCACCTGACCGCCTTCGGCGACGACGGGCTGGAGTTCATCCTGCGTTTCTGGATCGAGGACGCGCCGGGCGGCGTGGTCAACGTGACCGGCCAGGTTCTGCTGGCGGTGTGGGACGCCTTCAAGGCCGAAGGCATCCAGGTTCCGTACCCGCACCGTGACATCAAGCTGCGCGAGCCCGTTCGGGTTGTCATGGAACCGGCCGACACCGCCGGGACACAGCACGGTTCCTGATGGTTCACCCGAAGGGTCTTGCGGGCGGGGGGCGGGGCTGCTAATCCGTTGCCCCCGATCGGAACCGGCCCGAGGCGACCGCCCGCCATGACGACCGCATACCTGGACCGCCTGTCCCAACAGCTCGACGCCCTGGCGGCGGCGGGCCGGCGGCGCGTGACGCGGCCGGTGGCGGCAGCCGATGCCGCCCATGTGGAACGCGACGGCCGGGTGCTGCTCAACGTGTCTTCCAACGACTACCTGGGCCTGTCGCGCCACCCGCTGCTGATCGAGCGGGCGCGGTCCTGGGCCGAAACGATGGGCGTGGGCGCCACTGCCTCGCGCCTGGTCTGCGGCACGCTGGAGGCCCATGCGGCGGTGGAGGACAAGCTGGCCGCCTTCAAGGGCACCGAGGCCGCGCTGGTGCTCAATTCCGGCTATCAGGCCAACGAGGCCATGCTGGCTGCGCTGCTGATGCCCGACGTCGCCGGCAAGGCGCCGCTGGTTTTCGTCGACCGGCTGGCCCATGCCTCCATGCACGAGGGGCTGAAGGCCGCCGGCGTGCGGCAGATCCGCTTCCGCCACAACGACATGGCGCACCTGGAAGACCTGCTGCGCAAGCGCGAGGGGGAGCCCGGTCCGCGCTTCATCGTCACCGAAAGCGTCTTCAGCATGGACGGCGACCGTGCCGACCTGCCTGCCCTCTGCGACCTGGCGGAGCGGTTCGGCGCCTTTCTTTATGTGGACGAAGCCCATGCCACCGGCGTGCTGGGACCGCATGGCAGGGGGCTGACGTGCGATCCGGCGGTGGCGGGCCGCATCCACATGGTCATGGGCACCTTCGGCAAGGCGCTGGGCGGGTTCGGGGCCTATGCGGCGTGCTCGTCCACCGTGCGGGACTGGCTGGTGAACAAGGCCGGTGGGTTCATCTACTCCACCGCCCTGCCGCCGACGGTGCTGGGCGCCATCGACGCCGCGCTCGACCTTGTGCCGACGCTGGAGGCCGAGCGCGCCCGGCTCCACGCCAACGCCGATCGTCTGCGGGCGGTCCTGAGCGCCCGGGGCCTGGACTGCTGTGGTTCGACCACGCAAATTGTCCCAGCCGTGCTGGGGACGGAGGACGCCGCGCTGTCGGCCATGGCGGCGCTGGAAACGGCCGGCGTTCTGGCCGTCGCCATCCGTCCGCCCACCGTGCCCGCCGGGGCGAGCCGCCTGCGCTTCGCCCTCTCCGCCGCCCACTCCGACGCCGACATGGACCAACTGATATCGGCCGTTGAGGCGTTGGCATGACGTCGATCCTGCTGGTTCACGGCTGGGGCTTCGACGCCGCCACATGGGATGCCGTCCGCGCCCGGCTGCCGGCGGACGCCGTGGTTCACACGGTGGAGTTCGGCTTTCTCGGTGCCGCGCCCCGCCTGGATGTTCCGGAGGCGGTGGACGTGGCTGTCGGGCATTCCATGGGCCTTCTCTGGCTGCTGACGGAGCGCCCGTGCCGCTGGGACCGGCTGGTGTCCGTCAACGGTTTTCCCCGCTTTGCCGCCGCGCCGGACTTTCCCGAAGGCGTGCCGCCGCGCATGGTGGAGCGCATGAGGCGCCGCCTGGAGACCACGCCCAAGGCGGTGCTCGACGAGTTCCGCGCCCGTTGCGGCGCCGGCCCCGCCGGGGCTGCGCCGCATTCCGAACGGCTCGCCCGGGGGCTGGACCTTCTGCGCGACGGGGACGGCCGCCCGGCGCCGGCGGGCACGGTCGCGCTGGCGGGCGACGCCGATCCCATCGTTCCGCCCGCCATGGCCCGCGCCGCTTTTTCCTTCGACGGGGTTGGAATGGTCGCCGGAGGTGGCCATCTACTGCCCCTCAGTCACCCGGCGGAGGTCGCCGCCGTCATCCTGGAGGCCCGTCCTGTCCATGAGTAGCTGGAAGCAGCGCGTCGCCGCGCGCTTCGATGCCGCTGCCGCGGCCGAAACCTACGATGCCGCTGCCCGCGTGCAGCGCCTGATCGCCGAGGACCTGGCGGTGCGCGTCTCGGGCCTCGGCCTGCCCGATCATCCGCGTGTGCTGGAGGTCGGCTGCGGCACCGGGTTTCTCACCGCCGCCCTGGTCGAGCGCCTGCCGGAGCCGCACCTGACGGCGACGGACATCGCGCCCGCCATGGTCCGCGCAACGGCCCGGCTGGAGCTGCCGGACGTTTCCACCCACGTCATGGACGGCGAGAACCCGGACGCGCCAACGGAGCGGTTCGACCTGGTCTGCACCAGCCTCGCCGCGCAATGGTTCGCCGATCTGCCGGGAGCGGTGGAGAAGCTGATGCGCTGCGTGAAGCCGGGCGGCTATCTCGCACTGGCAACGTTGGGCGCCGACACCTTCCATGAATGGCGCGCGGCGGCCCGGGAAACCGGTATCGACCCCTTCGACCGGGGCTATCCCACCGCCGGACGCCTGGCGGAGATGATGGGCGAGGGTGCGGGCGTTGACGAGCTTTCGCCCGTGGTGTCCAGCCCCTCGGGCCATGCCTTCCTGCGCGACCTGAAATCCATCGGCGCCCACACCCGGGCCGAGGGCCAGGAGCCGCTGACGGCCGGGCAGCTCCGCCGCATCCTGCGCCGGCTGGAGGCCGTCGACGGGCAGGTCTATTCCACCTATCACGTTCTGTTCGGCATTCGCCGCAAGACGCCCCACGGCGGGGAGGGCGCGTGATGCGCGGCGTTTTCGTCACCGGCACCGACACCGACGTCGGCAAGACCGTCGCCTCGGCCTGCCTCGTCCGGGCGCTGAACGCCGATTACTGGAAACCCGTGCAGAGCGGCACCGACGACCTGCCCGAGGGCGACGCCGGCACCGTGGCGGCGCTGGCGGACATCGGACCGGACCGCATCGTGCCCACCGCGCTCGCCTACAAGGCCGCTCTCAGCCCCGATCAGGCGGCGATGCTGGAAGGCGCCTCCATCGACCTTGAGGCCGTCTCCACCCTGCCTGAGCGTGACCGCCCGGTAGTGGTGGAGGGCGCGGGCGGTGTGCTGGTGCCGCTGACGGGGACCGCGACCATGCTCGACCTGATGCAGCGCCTGGCGCTTCCGGTGGTGGTGGTGGCGCGGTCCGGCCTCGGCACCATCAACCACACGCTTCTGACGCTGGAGGCGCTGGACCGGCGCAAGCTGGAGGTGGCGGGCGTGATCCTGGTCGGCCCGCCCAAGCCCATGAACCGCGACGCCATCATCCGTCTCGGCGGCCGCCCCATCCTGGGGGAGCTGCCCCATGTCGACCCGCTGACGCCCCAGGCGGTGGCGGATCTTTCCAACCTTCTGACCCTGGAGGCCCTGTCCCGATGACCCCCGAGGATCTCAAGCGCCTGGACCGCGCCCACGTCTGGCACCCCTTCACCCAGGCGCAGACCGCGCCCGACCCCGTCATGATCCGCTCCGCCAAGGGCGCGGTCCTGGTGGAGGAGAGCGGCCGCGAGGTGCTGGACATGATTTCCTCGTGGTGGGTCAACCTGCACGGCCATTCGCATCCCGTCGTGGCCGAGGCCATTGCCGAGCAGGCGCGGACCCTGGAACACGTCATCTTCGCCGGCCACACGCACGAGCCCGCCATCCGCATCTCGGCGAGCCTGGCGGAAATTCTTCCCGGCGGGCTGAACAAGGTGTTCTTCAGCGACAACGGATCGACCGCCGTGGAAGTCGCGATGAAGGCCGCCAGCCAGTACTTCCTGAACAAGGGCGATGTCGACCGTCGGCGGTTCATCGCGTTCGACGGCGGCTATCACGGCGACACGGTGGGCGCCATGTCGGCCGGCGTCTCCAGCAACTTCTTCGATGCCTGGCGGGAGATGCTGTTCCCCGTCGACATCCTGCCCGTGCCCACCACGTGGATCGGCGACGACACCATCGAGGCCAAGGAGGCCGAGGCCCTGACGGCGCTGGACGCCCACCTTGAGGCTCACGGCGGCGAGACGGTCGCCTGCATCATCGAGCCCTTGGTGCAGGGCGCGTCGGGCATGCGGATGCACCGGCCGGAATTCCTGCGGGCGATGGTCGCGCGCATGAAGGCGGCCGGCGTGCTGGTGATCCTGGATGAGGTGATGACCGGCTTCGGCCGCATGGGCAGCGTCTTCTCCTGCCTGGAAGCCGGCGTCGAGCCTGATTTCATCTGCCTGTCCAAGGGCCTGACGGCGGGCTTCCTGCCCATGTCGGTGACGGTGACCACCGATGCCGTGCACGATGCCTTCCTGGACGACAGCATCGGCCGCGCCTTCCTGCACGGCCACAGCTTCACCGCAAACCCGCTGGGTTGTGCGGCAGCCAACGCCAGCCTTGAGTTGCTGCTGGCCGACGAGTGCACGGCCGCGCGCAAGCGGATCAATGCCTTCCACGCCGCGCGGCTGGAGGAACTTGGCCGCCACCCGCTGGTGGAGCGCACGCGCCTTCAGGGCACCATCGCCGCCTTTGACGTCAAGGTACTCGAGGGGCAGGGCGGATACGCCTCGTCCGTGGGGCCGAAGCTGAAGGAAAGCTTCATCCGCGACGGGCTGCTCATTCGCCCCTTGGGCAATGTGGTCTATCTCTTGCCACCGTATTGCGTCAGCGATGATCAGTTGACCCGCGCCTACGAGGGCATTAATCGTGCGCTCGACTCCTTGTCCTCCTGACCTTGCCGGAGCACTGCCTGTCATGACCGACGCCGCCCCGACCGCCGCCGACCTGCTGGACGAAACCCCGTTCGCCGAGGCGGCCAAGACGGCTCAGACCGTGGCCCGCTGGAGCCGTGGCGAGATCCTCGCCCTGTTCGAGCTGCCGTTCATGGACCTGCTGGCGCGCGCTCACGACGTGCACCGGGAGAACTTCGACCCCAACAAGGTCCAGCTTTCGACGCTGCTCAACATCAAGACCGGCGGCTGCGCGGAAAACTGCAAGTACTGCTCGCAGTCCTCGGCCTACGACACCGGCCTGAAGGCGTCCAAGCTGATGGACCGGGACGAGGTCATGAAGAAGGCCGGCGAAGCCAAGGATGCGGGCGCCGGCCGCTTCTGCATGGGCGCAGCCTGGCGCGAGTTGAAGGACCGCGACCTGGACGCGCTTTGCGATATCGTCTCCGACGTCAAGGGCATGGGCCTGGAAACGTGCATGACGCTGGGCATGCTGACGCCAGGCCAGGCGCAGAAGCTTCGGGACGCCGGCCTGGACTACTACAACCACAACCTCGACACCTCCCCCGAGTACTACAAGGAGGTGGTGACGACCCGGTCCTACGAGGATCGCCTGCAGACGCTCGCCAACGTGCGGGCGACCGGCATGAACGTGTGCTCGGGCGGCATCATCGGCATGGGTGAAAGCCGCGAGGACCGTGCCGGCCTGCTGGAGGCGCTGGCCAACCTGGAGCCCTACCCCGAGAGCGTGCCCATCAACATGCTGGTGCCGGTGCCCGGTACGCCCATGGGCAACCTGCCGCAGCTGGACACGCTGGAGTGGATCCGCACCATCGCGGTGGCCCGCATCACCATGCCGAAGGCCCGCGTGCGCCTGTCGGCCGGCCGTACCTCCATTTCCGACGAGGCGCAGGCCATGGCGTTCTTTGCCGGGGCCAACTCCATCTTCTACGGCGAAAAGCTGCTGACCACCGAGAACCCCGAAGAGAATAAGGACATGGCCCTGCTCGAAAGGCTTGGAATGTCGGCCGAGCATAAGTAACCTGCCCAGATTATCCGGACGGGGGGTGCCGATCCGGTGCGCGGCGTCCTAGGTTAGGTGGTAAACGCCCGAGACGGGGCGCCGCATTACGCGACTGCCAACGACCAAATGGGGATACCATGACCAAGGCTCGGAAGACCGCGCCCGGTCAGCTGGGTGAACTGGCATCCTGCCACCGTGTGCTCGACGCCCTGGGGCTGCGCGACGCCCTGCGGCCCTACCGCCCGCGCATCGTGGGCTCCATGCCGTTGGGCCTGCGAACGGCCGACAGCGACATCGACGTGCTGGTGGAGGTGTCCGACCTGGACGCCTTCGCCACGCAGATGCACGAGACGCACGGCGCGAGCGACGACTTCCTTATGTACCGGCGTCCGGCCGACGATCACGGGCCCGAGGCCCTTGTGGTCCGCATCGAGACGGCGGCCTATCCGGTGGAGATCTATGCCCAGGGCCGTCCGACCGTGGAGCAGATTCCGTATCGCCACTACGCCGTGTTGAACCGGCTGCTGCGGCTGGGCGGTGGTGACCTGCGCGAAGAAGTGCTGGCGCGCAAGGAAGACGGCCAGCGCACGGAACAGGCCTTCGCCGGCGCGCTGGGGCTGGATGGCGATGCCTCGGCCGCCCTGCTGGCCCTGGAGCATGAGCCCGACAGCACGCTCTGCGATCTGTTGGGCGCCAAGGAAGCCGCCTGACGGCGCGGCGACCGCTGAGGATGGACGAAAATACGGGCGCGGCGTCCTCGACGCCGCGCCCGTTTCGCGTCGGTCCGGCCGCGGGATCAGGAACGGCCGGCCGCTGCGTTGTTGTCGCCAGCCTCGCGGCGGGCGGAGTTGTCGGCGGTCCTGGCCGCGGCCTGGGCCGTCTCGCCGGCCACCCGCTCCGCGCGCGTACCGGCGTCGCGGGCCGTTTCCGTCGCGCGATGCCGGGCGGCCTCGCCGGTGCGGCCGAAGGCTTCATCCTCGGTGCGCGTGTGCGGCAGCAGTCCGCCCAGCAGCGCCCCCACACCGACGGCCGCGGCGGCGGCCACCAGCGGCTGTTCCTGGAAATAGGACTGGGCGCGCGCGGCGTAGATCGACGCCTGTTCCGCCCCTTGCGCGGCGGCATCGCGGCCCCGGCCCTTTGCGTCGGCCCCGCGCGCGCCGGCGCCGTGACGCAGGGACGACAGCCGCTGCTCGACGCGGGCCTTGAAGTCGTGGGCGCTTTCCTCGGCGCGCCGCTGCATGTCCAGGGCCTTGGCCTTGGCCTCGACCTTGCGCTCGTCGAACTTCTCCTTGGTCTCGCCGGCGTTCTGCTGGAGGCGCATTGAGGCGGTATGCGCCGCCTCGGCCTTTTCCGGGTCGTAGCTGTTACCGTAGGCGGCGTGGCCGTCGGGATTGGTGGTGGTCTTCATCAGCCACGCCAGCCCCACGCCGGTGAGCAGCAACGGGAAGGGATTTTCCTTCACGGCGCGGCCCCAGTTGCCGGCCGTCTCGCCGCCGCCCTGCTTCATGTAGGACATGGCCTGGTCCAGCAACTGGCCCGGAGACAGACGGTCCTGCAGGGCGTCGATGGTGCCGTCGATGCGTTGGCGGTCTTCCGCGATGCGGCGCTCGACGTCTTCCGGACGATCCTGTGTCATTTGGCGTGCTCCTTGGTGAACCGGGCATCCTCGCGGACGGAGGCCATGCTGCGCTTGGGCTGAAGATTGGCGGTCTTGAGGTTCGACTTGCCCTTGTTGATGACGATCAGGGCCACCAGCAGCGTCGCGCCGCCGACGATCAGGGCCGAAAGCCACGGCGCGACCGCATTGGCCAGGGCCAGCGTCGCGGCCAGCAGCAGGAAGATCAGGGCCGCGAGGCCCAGGACCGCCCCGACGCCCAGCATGACGGCGCCGTTACTGACCTGGCTGACCTTCTGGCTCATCTCCGCCTTCATCAGCGCGAACTCGTCACGCATGAGCTGGCTGTACTGGTTGGTCAGGTCCCGAAGCAGCTCCGGGATCGAACGGTCGGTGGTGGGGGTGCTGTCCGGCATCAGATGCTCCTCCCGGTGTTGGGCGCGGCGCTGCCCGGCACGGCAGCCGGGCTTTGGGCGGGCGAGGGCGACGGGCTGGGCGGGGCAGAGGTGCCCGAGGCGGCCGACGGTCTGTCCGGCTGGCCTGCGGGCGTGGTGGAGGCACCCGGCCGCGGCGGTGTTGTCGTATCGCGCGAGGTCGCCGGCGGCGGTGTGGCGCCCGCCCCCGCGGTATGGCCGCGATGGCCGGAGGCGCTGCTTTCGCGGTGTTCCGGCGGCGTGCTCTTCAGGACGCGCGACAGGCCCAGCCCCAGCGCCATGGCGCCGGCCATGAACAGGGTCGGATTGCGGCGCGCCACCTGCTCAAGGTCGCCGCGCAACTCATCGAAGCTCTTGTTGTGGCCGTCACCGGCGAAGCGCTTGACGTGCCGTGACAGGTCCTCCACCGCGCCCGCCAGACGAGGTTCGTCGTCGCGCAGGCTGGAGGCGGCGGCGTCCATGGCCTCGGCTACATGGTCGACGGTCGACAAAAGACTGTGGCGCCAGGCGTCGCCCTGCTCGGTGGCGACCCGACGCGCATCGTCCGCCGCCGAGGACGCACGCTGCTTGGCCTCGTCCCTGGCTGCCGAAACGCTCTGGTCTCTTCTTTCTTCCATGGGAAGCTCCGTCCGCTGCGGGAATTGTGGCCGCATAACGAGACAAGTACGGGAGTAGGTTGCCGGAAATCATTTCGGCGTAGCGCGTCTTTATTACGTTCATTCCAAAAAAGACGCGATCCTCCATGAATTCATCTGGTGAAACTTTTGGGAAGGCAGACCCCAGCGCTTAAAAGAAAAACCGCCGCCCGGAACTGGCCGGTGCGGCGGCTGATGGGGCGGTGGGCCTCCGGGTGCGGCGTGGCCTGGAGGTCAGCCGTCCTTGTGCTGATCGCGGTCGACGAACTTGTGGAAGCGGCTGGTGCCGTGCTCGGACTTGGTTTCGTCCTGGTAGAGGAACGCCAGGTTCTTTTCCTCGAACTTCTCGAAAAACGCGTCCCAGGAAATGGACTCCAGGCCGTCATGCTCGGCCTCGTCTGAGAACAGGATGCGCAGGATGCCCGGATCGCTCTTGGAGTGGGTCTCGCTGACGGCGGCGGGTTTGCCGTCGCGGCTTTCGGCCCATTTGCGGATAGTGTCGTGATCGGTGGTGACGTGCGCGTCGGTGTCGTGCGCCATTGTGCCTTGCTCCCGTCGTGTCAGGGGTCGCTCTTGACGCCTCAACGGTTGGCGCAGGTGGGGGGATCACGCGGCGGCGGTGCTGGCGGACTCGGCGCTGTCGGCGGGGGCGGCGAAGGTCAGGCGCGGTGCCCCGAAGACGGCTCGGCGCTGGCGTGCGGCCACGACAAGGGTGCGGACGCCAAAAGCGATCAGGCACAGGGCGGGCAGCCGCAGCACGGCCTCCCAGTCGCAATCGGCAGAGGGGGCGAGAGCTTCGCACGCCAGGGCCGGCAGGCCTGCCGCATAGGCGAAGACGAGAAGGCCGACGGTCACCAGGATCACCATGCAGCGGCGCGGCATGCCGTAGTGGATCGGCGCCAAGCAACGGGGGCAGGCGGGAGCGCGAGCCTCCACGCGCCGGCCGCAGTGCGGACAGAAGAACTGCGTCATCATGCCGCGCCTCTTCCTTGCGCTCGGCGACCGCTCGGGGTCGCGTTCCGCACCATTCTCCCGCGATAAAGTCTACGCCCTCTTCTAGCGGCGTCGTCAATGGCGCGGGCGGTTATCGCATCGGGCCGGAGGTATGTTCCCACCTATACCCATGGATCATGAGCGGGAATTGCGGCCGACTTCATTCATTAGAATTTCTAAGGGCTCCGCAGGAAGACCTCGTTTGTCGGCAGGGGGCTGGGTGGCCCACCCTCAAGCATACATCGGTCATCGACAGAGGAGGTCATACCATGTCCCATAGCCGATGCCCCACAAGCCCCGTCGTGTCACGACCGGCGAGCGTGGCGGCCATAGCGCCCCGTCTCTTCACCCGCCTGAGGGCGTGGCTGAAGGAGCGGCAGGACCTCAAGGCGCTGCTGGCGCTGGACGAGCGTCTGCTTCGCGACATCGGCCTGACGCCACGCGCACTGGCACGCCATTACCGCCGCCGCCGGTTCTGGTGGTGACGCGCGGCGACAGGACGAGTCAATGGAAACGGGGCGGCCCGCCAGAGCCGCCCCGTTGCCGTCATGGCCCGGTCAAGGCCGGATGCCGGTCAGTCCACCGAGACCGGCGGGTCCATGTCCTCGTCCCAGGTGCTGTCCGGCTCGGGATAGCGGTCCAGCCATTCCTTGAGCGTGGCAACGTGCTCAGCCTCCTCGTCCGCGAACTCCCGCGCCATGGCGCGGACGTCCTGGTGCGCCGAGTTGTCGGCCAGCCCCTGATAGAAGTCGAACCCCTGGGTCTCGCTGGCAAGCGCCAGCTTCAGGGCGTGGTGCGGGGTCATGAGGTAGTGGGCGTCGGTGATCTCGCCCGACTCCGGGGCCTCGTCGCCCGGCCACTTGAACTCCCACGGCTTGAGGGCGGGAACGTCGACGCCCACCGCACGCTCCTTCGCCTCGGCCAGGTGGAGCCGGGAGAAGTGGGCCATCTTGCGGAACAGCTCCACCACGCCCTTGTGGTTGTTGTGGACCTCCAGCATGTCGGCCAGTTCGTCGAAGCGCACGGCGGCTTCCTGCTCCAGTTGCAGGGCGTGGGCCAGAAACTCGGGCGCGCCGGTCATGTCCTTGAAGGCGGTGCTCATAGGATGAAGTCCCCCTGGATCTCCTCGATGGTGCGCGGCGCGTCCGTCTGCGGCTTGAAGGCCGGCGTGTTGCCCTTGAACAGCACGCCGCAGGAATAGCCGTCGTCGTCCATGAGGCGGCGGAAGGCCTCGCGGCGGTCCGGCGTGCCCTCGTCGAAGGCCGCGCCGCCGAAGCCGTCGTGCACCATGGTCTTGTACTCGCGCTGCTCCGGCCGGAACGTCACGCAGGGGCTGAGCACGTGGATCAGCGAGAAGCCGGGATGCTCCACGGCGTCGCAGATCAGCTTGGTCAACTCGTTCGGCTTGCCCGAGAAGCCGCGCGCGATGTAGTTCGCGCCGGCCGAGAGGGCGATCTCCAGCGGCTGGAACTCGGCCACGCCCGGCCCTTCCGGGGTGAGCTTGGAGCCCGTCCAGTCGCCTTCCGTGGTCGGCGAGGCCTGGCCCTTGGTCATGCCGTAGACCGAGTTGTCCATGACGATGTAGGTCAGGTCCACGTTGCGGCGGCAGGCGTGCAGGAAGTGGTTGCCGCCGATGGAGAAGCCGTCGCCGTCACCGCCGGCGACCAGCACCGTCAGGTCCGGGCGGGCGGACTTCAGGCCCGTGGCGACGGGCAGGGCGCGGCCGTGCACGCTGTGGAAACCGTAGACCGACGTATAGGCCGGAATGCGCGACGAGCAGCCGATGCCCGACACCAGCGCCACGTCCTCGCGCGGCAACTGGAGCGTCGCCAGCGCCTTGGTGATGGCCGACAGCACCGAGAAATCGCCGCAGCCGGGGCACCACACGGGCTTGAGGTCCGACTTGTAGTCGGCGAAGGTCAGGGCCTGGGGGGCGGGGGTCTGAATGTTCATGCGAAGTCCCTCCTGGCTCAGGACTTGGCGACCAGCGCATCGAGCGCCGTCACGATTTCATGGGGCCGGATGGCCAGCGGGCCGGGGCGGTGCAGCGTGTCGTAGACCGGCGGCAGGTCGTAGTGCGCCTTCAGCATCAGCGTGTACTGCTTGCTGTGCGACTGCTCGACGATCAGCGCCTTCTTCACGCCTTTCAGCGCCTCCGTCATCTTCTCGGGCAGGGCGGGGGACAGCAGGCGCAGCGCGATCAGCTTCACCGTCAGGCCCTTGGTCTCGGCGATACGGTCGATCGCCTCGCGCACCTGCTCGGTCACCGAGCCCCAGGTGATGATGGCGATCTCGCCGTCGCCCTCGATGTCGGCCCAGTGGTCGCCGTAGTCGAAGGTTTTCAGCTTGCGCTCGCGCTTGTCGAGCTGCTCCTGGTGGTGCTGCGCCTGGGTGGACGGCGTGCCCCGCGGACTGTGCTCCAGGCCGTCGGCGGTGTACTCGCCGCCCTTCATGCCGGGGATCGCCATGGGAGAGACGCCGTCGTTGGTCACGGCGTAACGCTGGTAGCCGTCCTCCACGGCGCCCGACACCAGTTCCGGCTTGCGGCGCTGGCCGACGAAGGCCAGGTCGGCCGGCTTGTCGATAATGGCGCGTGCCTGGCCCATGGCCTGGTCGGTCAGCACGATGGCCGGCGCCTGCATGGCCTCGGACAGGTAGACCGTCCACTGCGCCGTGAACAGGCTGTCGGCGATGGAGGTCGGCGCCGTCACCAGGTGCGGGGCGTCGCCGTGCAGGCCGTTGATGGCGATGTTCAGGTCCACCTGCTCCGACTTGGTCGGGATGCCGGTGGACGGGCCGCCGCGCTGCACGTTGATGATGACCACCGGGGTCTCCGATGCCACCGACAGGCCGATGCTTTCCGTCATCAGCGCCAGGCCGGGGCCGGAGGTGGCCGTCAGGCTTGGCACGCCGCCGAAGCTGCCGCCGATGGCCATGTTGATGGAGGCCAGCTCGTCCTCCGCCTGCACCAGCGCGCCGCCCAGCTTGGGCAGGTTGGGGGCCATGTACTCCAGCACTTCCGTCGCCGGCGTGATGGGGTAGGCGGCCACGAAGCGCACACCGCCGCGCAGGGCGCCCAGGCCGGTCGCCTCGTTGCCGGTGATGGACCAGCGCTCGCCGTGGTCGGTCCGTGGGGCGTCCAGAGTCGGCACGCCGGTCAGCTTGTCGGCGTATTCCGCCCCGGCCCGCATGCCGGCGATCGACTTCTCCAGCGCCTCCGGGCCCTTCTTCGCCAGCGCTTTGGACAGCACCTCGATGCAGTAGTCCTCGGGCAGGCCGATCACCTTCGCCACCAGACCCAGCGCCACCATGTTGATGCGCCCGCCCTCGACCGACTTGGCGATCTCCTTGAGCGGGATTTCCACGATGATCGGGTTGTTGCGCCGCATGATCTCCGGCACCTCGCCCTGGGCGGGGTCGGTGACGATGATCGACTTCGACGTCAGCGGGATCTCGGACGCGAAGCGCTCGATGTTGCCCCAGTCGACGGCGAGCATCAGGTCGTAGCAGTCGTCCATGGACTGCACGGGCTCGGGCGAAAGTCGCAACAGCGCGGCCGACTCGCCACCGCGAATCTGCGGACCCAAAGAGCGCGCCATCAGGCCGTACCAGCCGGCCTTGGCGGCGGCGTCGACCAGCACCTGGCCGGACGTCATGACGCCGGCGCCGCCGCTGCCGGTCAGCGCGAGTGAGACGGAATTCAAGGCCATGAAGAGATCCCCATCAATCTGCGTTCCCGTTGAGCGCTCGACATGAAGCCGGGTCCGCACCATCGCGGCCGGCGTGCAGTGGGCCGGCGGGGACGGGACGGGGCCTCGGGGTGCGTCGGTCTGGGGGCTACCGGCGCGGCCAGTCGTGGCGCCAGCGCCCATATAACCGGAAATTCCTTCCGGATGAAAGCGCCTTTTTGCACTGCACCCGTCTCCAGCCCTTCCGTCGACCTCGCCCGGCCGTCCCGGATATGCCGAAAGGTTTAACGCAATTTCAGCCTATGCTGGGGTATGGTGACCCGTGAAAGGGATCGGAAAAACCCTTTCGATTCTGCGAATTATCAATTCGTGCTGCGGAGTGGGGTGCGACAATGGCAATGAGCATCGGCGAGGACTGCATCGGCTGTGGCGGCTGCGTCGACGAGTGCCCGAACATGGCGATCGCGCTGCAAAGCGTCGAGGACGGGTACGTCATCGATCCGGCGCTCTGCACGGAGTGCGTCGGCGCCTTTCCGGAGCCGCAGTGCGCGGCGCTGTGCCCCACGGAATGCATCGCCCCTGACGCCGCCCTGCGGGAATCGCGCGAGCGTCTGGCCGAAAAGCGGCGCCTGCTGCTGGCATCCTGACGCTTCGGAAGGCGCGGTGGCGGTTCGTCGAGAGATCGAGACAGCGAGAGATATCATGGCCCTTGTCATCCAGGACACCTGCATCAACTGCGACGCCTGCCCGACGGAGTGCCCCAACGAGGCGATCTATCAGGGCGACGAAATCTACGTGATCGACCCCGACCGCTGCACGGAATGCGTCGGCGCCCACGACGAGCCGCAGTGCGTGCTGGTCTGCCCGGTGGACTGCATCGTCAAGGACCCGGCGCATCAGGAGACCGAGGACCAGCTGAGGGCCAAGTACGAAGCGCTTCACGCCTGACGACTCGAAAAGGGCCGGCGCTGTGCCGGCCCTTCATCCTTTCCCGCAGCGCGGGGCGCCCGAGGGGATCACGCCGGTCCCCTCGTTTTGTTTGCGCTGCAGCCGCTTACACGGCTTCCCGGATGTCGTGCAGGAACTCGTCCACCTGCGCCTTCAGTCGCTCGGACTGGTTGGAGAGTTCGCGGGCGGCGGTCAGCACCTCGCCGGCGGCGTGGCCGGTTTCGGTCGCGGCTTCGGTGACGGTGGAGATGTTGCTGGTCACTTCCGTCGTGCCGCTGGACGCCTCCTGGACGTTGCGGGCGATCTCCTGCGTGGCGGCCGACTGCTCCTCCACCGCCGCGGCGATGGCGCCGGTGATCTCGCTGATGCGGCCGATGGTGCCGCCGATGCCCTGGATGGCGCCGACCGCCTGCTCGGTCGCGCCCTGGACTTCGCCGATCTGCTTGGAGATGTCCTCGGTGGCCCGGGCGGTCTGGTTGGCGAGGTTCTTGACCTCGTTGGCGACCACGGCAAAGCCCTTGCCGGCGTCGCCGGCGCGGGCGGCCTCGATGGTGGCGTTCAGTGCCAGCAGGTTGGTCTGGCTGGCGATGTCGTTGATCAGCTTGACCACCTCGCCGATCTTGCCGGCCGCGGCGGCCAGGCCGTTGACCATCTCATTGGTGCGCTCGGCCTCTTCCACGGCCTCTGAACTGATGCGGTTGCCCTCGGCGACCTGGCGGCTGATCTCCGAGATGGAGGCGTGCAGTTCCTCGGCGGCCGAGGCGACCGTCTGGACGTTGCCGGCGGCCTGGTCGGCGGCGGAAGCGACCACTTCCGACTGGCTGGAGGTGCGGTCGGCGGTCTCGGCCATGTTCTGCGAGGTGGACTGAAGCTCCGTCGCCGCGGCGGCAACGATCTCCACCATGGCGTGGACCTCGTTCTCGAACTTCGAGGCGTGCTCGTTCAGCGTCCGCGCCGCCGTCTCCCGCGCGGTGCGGATATAGACGGAGATGGAAATGTCCATGTCCAGGTACACGGCCTTGTTGATGGCCTGGATGATGGCCGAGGCGCGCTCCGGCTTCTTGCGGTAGCGGCTGAAGACCAACTGCACAAGCTTGTTCATGGTGAAGGCGTAGGCGCCGATGTACCAGCGCGGCTCCAAGCCAACGCGCTCGTGGGTGCGGCCGATGATGGTGACGGTGCGGAAGTAGTCGTCGCCGAATTCGCCGGTGAAGACGTTGTTCAGCCAGTGCTTGCGCTGCTCGTCGCGGGCGTGACGCATGGATGCATCGGACTTGAACATGGCGGCCATGTCCGGGTGCTTGGTCATGTAGCCGTAAAAGGCGTCAAGCACTTCGTCGATATGCTGTTCCAGGATGCCCCGGAACTCGCGCAACAGAGCACGCGTCTCTTCGTCGATCTGCAGGAACTGCAGCCGCCCGACGCGATCCAGATCGTCCGCCATCGTCTTCTCCGCTTGTGCGTCATCCCCCGCGCGCCCCGAATTGTCCCCACGGCCGCGCTGTCGACGATTGTCATATACGATTTTCCAGCCGGCGAAAAGGCCGGGAGGGGTATGTGGAGGTCATATAGCGTATCGATGTATACCAAGGTGCATGGCCGAGGGTCCGCCCGACGCGGCGGCGGGCTGGCACCAGCCCTTGACGTGCGGGGCCATCCGTTGCACAAGACCGGTTTCCGACGCGGCCGTGGCGGAACTGGTAGACGCACTGGATTTAGGTTCCAGCGCCGCAAGGTGTGTGGGTTCGAGTCCCTCCGGCCGCACCAAACATTCATGCCGCGCCGGCCCTCCTTCCGGCCGGTGGCGGGCCCACGCGGCGCCGTTTTTTGCCTCACCCCGTTGCGGCGGGGGTTTAGTCTGCTATAACCGCGCCACGCCGTGGCTCGCCCGCCGAGTCGATCAACGAATTCACGAATAGAGACTCTAGATGCAGGTTACTGAAACCAACGCCGAGGGCCTGAAGCACGATTTCAAGGTGGTTGTGCCCGCCGCCGACATCGCCGCGAAAAGCGAAGCCCGCCTGAAGGAGCTGAGCACGCAGGTCAAGATGCCGGGCTTCCGTCCCGGCAAGGTGCCCGTCAGCCTGATGAAGAAGCGCTACGGGTCCGCCGTCCTGGGCGAGGTTCTGGAGCAGTCGGTTCAGGAAGCCGCCGAGAAGACGGTGGCCGAGCGTGAGCTGCGTCCCGCCATGCAGCCCAAGATCGACATCGAGACCTTCGACGAGGGCAAGGACCTGGAATTCACCATGTCCGTCGAGGTCCTGCCCGAGATCACGCCGGTGGACTTCTCCACCCTCGAGCTGACCCGCCCCAAGGCCGACGTCGACGACAAGGAAGTCGAGGACGCGCTGACCCGCATCGCCGAGGGCCAGAAGTCCAGCGAGCCGGTCGCCAGCAAGGCCCGCAAGGTCAAGAACGGCGACGTCGCCGTGATCGACTTCGTCGGCAAGAAGGGCGGCGAGGAGTTCGAAGGCGGCAAGGCCGAGGACTACAGCCTGGAAATCGGCTCGGGCACCTTCATTCCGGGCTTCGAGGACCAGGTCGTCGGCATGAAGGCCGGCGAGGAAAAGGTCGTCACCCTGACCTTCCCCGAGGACTATCCGGCCGAACACCTGGCGGGCCAGGAAGTCACCTTCGACGTCACCGTCAAGGAAATCCGCGAGCCCAAGGTTCCCGAGATCGACGACGAGCTGGCCAAGAAGGTCGGCATGGACGACCTGGAGGCCCTGAAGACCGCCATCCGCGAGCAGATCCAGGGCGAGTACGACAAGGTCGCCCGCCAGAAGGTCAAGCGCGAGTTGCTGGACAAGCTGTCCGACGCCCACGACTTCCCCGTGCCGCAGTCCATGGTCGACATGGAGTTCGACGGCATCTGGAAGCAGGTCGAGCAGGCCAAGGAACAGGGCAACCTGGACCCTGAGGACGAGGGCAAGTCCGACGACGAGCTGAAGGACGACTACCGCAAGCTGGCCGAGCGCCGCGTGCGTCTGGGCCTGCTGCTGTCCGAGGTCGGCCAGAAGAACGAGATCCAGGTCAACCAGGACGACCTGAACCGCGCCATCATGGCCGAGGCGACCCGGTACCCGGGCCAGGAACAGGCGGTGTTCCAGTACTTCCTGCAGAACCAGGACGCCATCAACCAGCTGCGCGCCCCCATCTACGAGGACAAGGTCGTCGACTACATCCTCGAGGTGGCGAAGGTCGAGGACAAGCCGGTCAGCGTCGACGAGCTGATGAAGCAGGACGGCGAGGAGGCCGAAGGCGAGGGCGAGGACAAGCCCAAGAAGAAGGCCGCCGCCAAGAAGAAGGCGCCTGCCAAGAAGGCCGCCGCCAAGAAGGCGGACGAAGCCGAGGCCGGCGAGGACGAGGCGGGCAAGGACGAGGGCGAGACGTCCGCGTGACGGCGTCCGTCGCGTCCCCTCGCGTCGCATGAGACTGTCGGGGCGGTGGCTTTCCGGCCGCCGCCCCGATTGCATGAGAGCGGATCGCCCCGCATATCGGGGAACCACAGCAATGGATGGAGCCGATGAGAGAACGTGATCCGATCGACGTCTACAACAACTACCTGGTCCCCATGGTGGTCGAGCAGACCAACCGCGGGGAGCGGTCCTACGACATTTATTCCCGCCTGCTGAAGGAGCGCATCCTGTTCCTCACCGGTCCGGTGGAGGACAACGTCTCCGCCCTGGTGTGCGCCCAGATGCTGTACCTGGAGGCCGACAACCCGTCGAAGGACATCGCGTTCTACATCAACTCGCCGGGCGGCGTGGTGACGTCGGGCCTGGCGATGTACGACACCATGCAGTACATCCGCTGTGACGTTGCCACCATGGTCATCGGCCAGGCGGCGTCCATGGGCTCGCTGCTGCTGGCCGGCGGCGCGCCCGAGAAGCGCTTCTCGCTGCCCAACTCGCGCATCATGGTCCACCAGCCGTCCGGCGGCTTCCAGGGTCAGGCGGCCGACATCGAGATCCACGCCAAGGAAATCCTGTCCATCCGCGACCGGCTGAACAAGATCTACGTCAAGCACACGGGCCAGCCGCTCGAGGAAATCGAGAAGGCCATGGAACGCGACAAGTTCATGACGCCCGAGGAGGCCAAGGCCTTCGGCCTGATCGACAGTGTCGTGCTCAGCCGCGAGGCCGAGGCCAAGGCCCGCGAAGAGGCGGCCCAGAAGAAGGGCGAGGGCGAAGGCGACAAGTAACCCGACCCCGGCCGGCACCACGCGGGTGCCGGCGCCACAATCGGCGCGGCGGACGTTCTCCGTCCGTCGTCGCCGGTACCAGGGTATGGTCTCTGACCGCCGCCTCGGACCATGCCCGCCGCCTGCCTGACCCGCCTTTCGGGACGATCAGGCAAACCTGCCAATACCTTGCGGCCCTGCCGCCATCTCCCCATGTTGCACCAACGATGACCGATCCGTTACGCTGGCAAGGGCGTAGAGGTTTTAGGCATTGTTTTGGGCCGGACGGTCCGGCTAACATGGAAGTCCAGCGGGCCGGCAGGCCGCGAAAAGATCAGGGCGCGCCGGCATTTTCGGCCGCGCACGGAGTGGAGACACGATGACGAAGTCCTCTGGCGGCGATTCATCCAAGAACACCCTGTACTGCTCGTTCTGCGGGAAGAGCCAGCACGAGGTGCGCAAGCTCATCGCCGGTCCGACGGTATTCATTTGCGATGAATGCGTGGAACTGTGCATGGACATCATTCGCGAGGAGAACAAGAGCAGTCTTGTCCGTTCCCGCGACGGCGTCCCGTCACCCCGCGACATTCTCGGCGTGCTGGACGACTACGTGATCGGCCAGCCCCACGCCAAGCGGGTGCTGTCGGTGGCGGTGCACAACCACTACAAGCGGCTCCAGCACGGCGGCGGCAAGTCGCCCGACGTGGAGATCGCCAAGTCCAACATCCTGCTGGTCGGCCCGACCGGTTGCGGCAAGACGCTGCTGGCCCAGACGCTGGCGCGCATCCTCGACGTGCCGTTCACCATGGCCGACGCCACCACGCTGACCGAGGCCGGCTACGTGGGCGAGGATGTGGAGAACATCATCCTCAAGCTGCTGCAGTCCGCCGACTACAACGTCGAGCGCGCGCAGCGCGGCATCGTCTACATCGACGAAATCGACAAGATCAGCCGCAAGTCCGACAACCCGTCCATCACCCGCGACGTCTCGGGCGAGGGCGTGCAGCAGGCCCTGCTGAAGATCATGGAAGGCACGGTCGCCAGCGTGCCGCCGCAGGGTGGCCGCAAGCATCCGCAGCAGGAATTCCTGCAGGTGGACACGACCAACATCCTGTTCATCTGCGGCGGCGCCTTCGCGGGCCTGGACAAGATCATCAGCCAGCGCGGCAAGGGCACGTCGATCGGTTTCGGTGCCGACGTAAAGGACCCGGAAGAGCGCCGCATGGGCGAGATCCTGCGCGGCGTCGAGCCCGAGGACCTGCTGAAGTACGGCCTGATCCCCGAATTTGTCGGCCGCCTGCCGGTCATCGCGACGCTGGAGGACCTGGACGAGGACGCCCTGGTCGAGATCCTCACCGGTCCCAAGAACGCCCTGGTCAAGCAGTACCAGAAGCTGTTCGAGATGGAAGACGTCAAGCTCAGCCTGACGGACGACGCCTTGCGCGCCATCGCGCGCAAGGGCATCGAGCGCAAGACCGGCGCCCGCGGCCTGCGCTCCATCATCGAAGGCATCCTGCTGGAGACCATGTTCGACCTGCCGGGCATGGAAGGCGTGGAGGAAGTGGTGGTCAACCGCGAGGTGGCCGAGCACCGCGCCACGCCGCTCTACATCTACTCGGACCGCTCCGAGGAAGTGGGGAAGGGCGCATAGGCGCCCTTCCTTACAAGCGCCAGCGCCCGGACAGGGTCGCGCCCAGCACCGGGGCGACCGGGCCTTGTGTGCTTCCCACCCCTGGTCGCCGGCGTCCGAGCCTCCCATATCGGTCGGACGAGCCGGTCAATCTGGCGGTGCGTCAACCGGCCGCCAAGCAATAAAAGAGGGATACTGTCGTGGAGACTGGTCGCGAAGACATCCTCCCCGTCCTGCCGCTGCGTGACATCGTGGTGTTCCCGCACATGATCGTGCCGCTGTTCGTCGGCCGCGAGAAGTCGGTGAAGGCCCTGGAAGACGTCATGGCGGAGGACAAGCAGATCCTGCTGGTCGCGCAGAAGAACGCGGCCCAGGACAACCCCGACCCCGACGACATCTACACCGTCGGCACGGTGTCGACCGTGCTGCAGCTGCTGAAACTGCCCGACGACACCGTCAAGGTGCTGGTCGAAGGTGGCCAGCGCGCCCGCATCAAGAACTACACCGGCACGGAGGATTTCTTCCAGGCCGAGGTCGAACTGCTGGATGACGAGCAGGCCGACAACCAGGAGCTTGAGGCCCTGTCGCGCTCGGTGGTGGCGCAGTTCGAGCAGTACATCAAGCTCAACAAGAAGATTCCGCCCGAGGTTCTGGTCTCCATCAACCAGATCGAGGACGCGGCCAAGCTGGCCGACACCGTCGCCAGCCACCTGTCGCTGAAGATCGCCGACAAGCAGGAACTGCTGGAGAGCACCACGGTCGCCGAGCGCCTGGAGCGCGTGTACGGCTTCATGGAAAGCGAGATCGGCGTCCTGCAGGTCGAGAAGAAGATCCGCAACCGCGTCAAGCGGCAGATGGAGAAGACCCAGCGCGAGTACTATCTGAACGAGCAGCTCAAGGCCATTCAGAAGGAACTCGGCGAGGGCGAGGAAGGCAAGGACGAGGCCGCGGAATTCGAGGAGCGGATCAACAAGACCAAGCTCTCGAAGGAAGCCAAGGAAAAGGCCCAGGCGGAGCTGAAGAAGCTGCGCACCATGAGCCCCATGTCGGCGGAAGCCACGGTGGTGCGCAACTACCTGGACTGGATCCTCTCGATCCCCTGGCAGAACAAGACGCGCGTCAACTACGACCTGAAGCGCGCCAGCAAGGTGCTGAACGACGATCACTACGGCCTGGAAAAGGTCAAGGAACGCATCCTGGAGTACCTCGCGGTGCAGCAGCGCACCAAGAAGCTCAAGGGTCCGATCCTGTGCCTCGTCGGCCCGCCGGGCGTCGGCAAGACCTCGCTGGGCGAGTCCATCGCCAAGGCCACGGGCCGCAACTTTGTGCGCATGTCGCTGGGCGGCGTGCGCGACGAAAGCGAGATCCGCGGCCACCGCCGCACCTACATCGGCTCCATGCCCGGCAAGATCATCCAGGGCATGAAGAAGGCCAAGTCGTCGAACCCCTTCTTCCTGCTGGACGAGATCGACAAGCTGGGCGCGGACTGGCGCGGCGACCCGTCGTCGGCGCTGCTGGAGGTGCTGGACCCGGCGCAGAACTCCACCTTTGCCGACCATTACCTTGAGGTCGACTACGACCTGTCGGACGTGATGTTCGTCACTACGGCCAACACGCTGCGCATGCCGCAGCCGCTGATGGACCGCATGGAGATCATCCGGCTGTCCGGCTACACCGAGGATGAAAAGGTCGAGATCGCCAAGCGCCACCTCATTCCCAAGCAGATGGAGGCGCACGGCCTGAAGAAGGCTGAGTTCACCATCAGCGACGATGCGCTGCGCGACCTGGTGCGGTACTACACGCGCGAGGCCGGCGTCCGCAACCTGGAGCGCGAGCTGGCGAACCTGTCGCGCAAGGCGATCAAGCGCCTGGTGGAAAGCAAGCTCAAGAAGATTGGCATCACGCGCCGCAACCTCGGAAAGTACGCCGGTGTGCGCCGCTATCGCTACGGCGAGGCGGAGCGCGAGGACCTCGTGGGCGTCGTTACCGGCCTGGCCTGGACCGAAGTCGGCGGCGAACTGTTGTCGGTGGAAAGCGTCGTGCTGCCCGGCAAGGGCAATGTCACGCTGACGGGCCAGTTGGGCGACGTGATGAAGGAGTCCATCCAGGCGGCGCGGTCCTACGTCCGCTCGCGGGCCGTGTCCTTCGGCATCAAGCCGACGGTGTTCGAAAAGCGCGACATCCACGTTCACGTGCCCGAGGGCGCGACGCCCAAGGACGGTCCGTCGGCCGGCACCGCCATGTGCACCTCCATCGTCTCGGCGCTGACGGGCAACCCGGTGGCCAAGGACATCGCCATGACCGGCGAGATCACGCTCCGTGGTCGCGTCCTGCCTATCGGCGGCCTGAAGGAGAAGCTGCTGGCGGCCCTGCGTGGCGGCATCAAGCGGGTGCTGATCCCGCGCGACAACGAGAAGGATCTCGCGGAGATTCCCGACAACGTGAAGCGCGGCCTCAAGATCATTCCCGTGTCCACTGTGGACGAGGTTCTGGAACACGCGCTTGTCAACGACCTGACGCCCATTGAATGGAGCGAGGCGGAAGACGAAGCGGCTCCGGCCGTCAAGTCGACCGAGGGCGATGGCGGGGACGCGATTATTACCCACTGATCCTTAAGCAGGACCGCATTATCGGGGCCGGGCGCACGTCCGGCCCCTTTTTCGTGGCCGTCCGAGTTTATGCTTGGGAGTTCTTGTGGTGATCCTTTCCGAATCGGAAGGAGAAAGAGCGTAAAAGTTTATCTTTTCTTGGGCCCGATCAGCCTCAGGTGACGTGAAAGACCCGTCTCTGAACAGGGGTATGGGCCTGAAAATGGCGAAAAACTGGGGAAAACGGCGTTTCCCGGATTGACGGGCTTGGAAGGCCCGCCTTAAACTCCCTTCCGTTAAATCAAGGGTCTAATTGACCGAATTGATTGGACCGAGTTTTTGTCTTTGCTTTTAGCAGAGGGGGCCCTCTAGTGAACAAGAACGATCTCGTTGCCGCCGTCGCGGATTCCAGCGGCCTGTCGAAGGCCGATGCCACCAAGGCCGTGGACGGTGTGTTCAACTCCATCACCGACGCCCTGAAGAAGGGCGACGAAGTGCGCCTGGTCGGTTTCGGCACCTTCGCGGTTGCCGAGCGCGCCGCGAGCGAAGGCCGCAATCCGCGCACCGGCGAAACCATCAAGATTCCGGCTTCGAAGCAGCCCAAGTTCAAGGCTGGCAAGGGCCTCAAGGACGCCGTCAACGGCTAAGGTCGGACGCATCCTGCGGAGAAGGCCGGCCCGGGGGGCCGGCCTTCTTCGTTCCCGCGACGCTTGACACGGAACATCGCGGCGGTTTTTCTTTTCATATCAGGCGGCTGTCGTTATGACGGTGCCGCTTCGACGGGCGGTTAGCTCAGCTGGTAGAGCATCTCGTTTACACCGAGAGGGTCGGCGGTTCGAACCCGTCACCGCCCACCATCCTCCCGCCCGGTGCGGGGCGCGGCTCCGCAGGGGCCAAAGAGTACTGTCCGCGCCGCGCGGGAACCACCGGCCGTGCCCCGAGTGCGCGGCCGTCGGGAGCCCGCGCATGACGAATTCCCCATCCTCCAGCACCGCGACGCCCACGAGCGCCGCCTTCATCAGCGAAAGCCTGCGACGGGCGGAACTGTACCGGTGGTTCGCCGGGCTGTTCGCCGACCGGCTGGACCCGGTGCTGCTGCGTGCCTACCGGCAGGGCCCGGGGCGGGCGGTGCTGGATAATCTGGCAGCGCAGCCCGCGCTGTCTGACGGGGCCAGGCGCATGGAAGCCGCGCTCGACCATGGCGCGTCCGACAAGGATCTGGCCGCGGCGCTTGCCGACGATTTCCATGTACTGTTCGAGAAGGGCGCCGCCATTCCCCGCGCCTCCATCTGGAACCGCTCCGGCGGAGGCGACGATGGAAAAGGGGACGCGCCGCCCGCGGCGGAGCCGCCGGTCGCGCCCCACAAGGCCGACATTCTGGGACGCATGAAGGCGCTGCTACGCCACTCCGGGCTGGGGTTGCGGCCGAGCCTGCCGAGCGACCCGGACCACGTTGCGGTGCTGCTGGACGTCATGGCGCAGACGTCGGAGAAAAGCCTGGCGGTCTGGCGCAAGGCGCATCCTGCCGAAGCGGCGTCTGATACCCCCGTGGACGCTGTCGTGGATCTGGTGGCCACCTGCCGCGAGCAGCGCACCTTCATCGACGACAACCTCCTGTCCTGGCTGCCGGCCTTCCGCGATGCCTGCGACGCCCATGACCCGGACGGGTTCTATGCTGGCGTGGCGACGCTGCTGGTGGCCTACCTCGAGCGCGACCGGCAGTTCCTCAGCGACTGCCTGGGCGCCGCGGCCGAATAGGTCGCATGGCGGCTGTGCCGGAGGGCATACGGCCGTAAGGCATCGTTGACGATCCGCCCGGATAGCGGGACCCTTAGTGATAACAAACGATGGTCCGACGGGAGGACACGCCATGCTCGGAGTGGTGATTGCCGTCAACGCCCGGCGCCGTGTCGCGCTGGTCGAGGTCAACGGGGGCGGGTGCAGCCTGATGACCGACTGCCGCGAAATCCCCGCCGCCGGATCGGTTCTGGAGGGCCTGCTGGACCGCAAGGGCATCGAGACCCTGCGAAACATCAACGCGAACACGGTGTTCGAAGCCAGGATCGAGGTCACGGGCCTGCCCAAGAAGGCGGCTCTTGTCCAGCTGCTTGGCGGGAAGACCGGAGAAGCGGCCGCGCCAGCCTGATCGCCTGCGGCGCGGGCCGAGCCGCGCGCCCGGTGGCGGCTGACGCCTCCACGCCTCCACCCCATCGCATTTTTAAAATCGGCCGGACGGCGGGGGCGCCGCCCGTTCCCCCGCAACCGCTGGAAGGGCGGCGAGCCTGTCCCTGCCGGCCGTGGGGCTGGGGCGGGTGCCGGAGGCGCCCGATCGCTCAGATGCTCAACAGCGTCACCAGCGCCCAGAGAGTTCCGATTCCGGCCACGCCGTAGCACACCACGACGGCGAGGCCCTTGTTGTGGATGCCCAGGTCGTGCAGGGTCACGCGCATCCGGTGGCCGAAGTGCCACAGGAACAGGGTCAGCACGCCGAACAGGATGATCTTGCCGATCCAGTTGTCGGCAAGTGCGTGCATGGAGTCGTAGGACAGGGCGTCCGTCATGATCCCCAGTGGCACCAGGATACCGGCAATGAGGATCATCACCGGTGCCAGGAAGGCCGAGACGGTACCGCCGGCGGCGAACAGGCCCCAGAAGATGGGCTTTGACTTGCTACGGTGCATCATGGCTCAGACGCTCCCCGCGATGATGAGCACGATCAGCGACACCACCGCCCAGACGGCGTAATGGGCGCCTATGATGTAGCGGCCGGGCACGAAGTTGTCGCCCCGCATGATCGGCATGGCCTTGGGCGTCAGGCTGAACCACGTGATGGTGTGGTAGAGCATCAGCGCCAGGGCCAGGACATGGAAGGTGAGAAACGCCGGGGAGGAGAGGGCGTCCACGAAGCCCTCCCAGGCCGCGCGGCCTTCGGCCAATTGGCCCAGGCCGTAGATCAGCACGGCGGAATAGGCGGCCAGCGCGACACACGTCAACTCGCGGATCATGTAGAGGGTGAAGGCGCGCTTGTGCAGCCACCAGTCGTTCTTCCACGGGCGGCGGAAGGGCTTCCGCTGTCCGCCGGCGGCGGTTGTGGGGCGGTCGGCAGCCGGGGCGGAGGTGTGGGAGGTGTCGGGGCTCGCCATGTCACTTCGCTCCCGTCTTTTTTGGCTTCAGCAGGTCGAGGAAGAAGTTTTTCGAGCTTTCGATCTTGCCCTGCTGGATGGCCGCTGCCGGGTCCACGTCCTTGGGGCAGACGGCGGAGCACTGGCCGACGAAGGTGCAGTCCCACACGCCCGCGTGGCTGGCGACCACGTCGCGGCGCTGCTCGGCCCCCTGGTCTCGGCTGTCCAGGTTGTAGCGGTGCGCCAGCGCCAGGGCGGCGGGACCGATGAACTCGGGGTTCAGGGCGTACTGCGGGCAGGCCGAGTAGCAGAGCATGCAGTTGATGCACATGCTGAATTGCCGGTACTTGCGCAGTTCGCCCATGGACTGGCGGTATTCGCCGTCCTCGGCCGGCTTTTCGCCGTCGTCGCGGATGATCCAGGGCTTGACGCTCTGCAGCTTGTCGGTGAAGTCGTCCATGTCGACGACCAGGTCCCGCTCGATGGGGAAGGTCGCCAGCGGCTCCACGCGGATGCGGTTGCCGTAGTCGCGGACGAAGGCCTTGCAGGCCAGCTTGGGCTCGCCGTTGACCTGCATGCCGCAGGACCCGCAGACGGCCATGTGGCAGCTCCAGCGGTACGACAGCGTGCCGTCGATCTCGTCCTTGATGTGGTTCAGGGCGTCCAGCACCACCCAGTCCTCGTTGCAGGGGACCCTGTAGGTCTCGAACACGGGTTCGTGGTCGGTGTCCGGGCGATACCGGAGCACCTCGAACTCGATCATGCGTTCCGTCGTCATTTCGCCTCTCCGCCGTAGACGCGCTCGGCCGGCTGGGACTTGGTGATGACCACGTCCTTGTACTCGATGCGCGGCGCCTCCAGCCCATCGCCGCGGACCGCCATGGAATGGGTCAGGTAGTTGGCGTCATCGCGCGCGGTGTGGTCCAGGCGCTGGTGGGCGCCCCGGCTTTCCTTGCGCTCCAGGGCCGAATGCGCCATGGCCTCGGCCAGTTCCAGCATGTTGCCCAGCTCGATGGCGTGCATCAGCTCGGTATTGAAGACGCGGCTCTTGTCGGTGACGTGGACACGCTGGTATCGCTCGCGCAGCTCGGCCAGCTTGGCGGTGGTTTCCTTGAGCGTGTCCTCGGAGCGGTAGATGCCGCAGCCCGACTCCATGGTGGCCGTCATCTCCTTGCGCAGCCCCGCGATGCTCTCGGTGCCGTGGCGCTCGTCCAGGAGGTCGGTGACGCGGCCCGCCAGGGCGTCGGCGGCGCCGGCGACGGATTTCTCGCCGCCCGTCCGGCCCTCGGTGGAGCGCGCGAAGGCGGCGGCGTGCTCGCCGGCGCGGCGGCCGAAGACCAGCAGTTCCGTCAGCGAGTTGGAGCCCAGCCGGTTGGCGCCGTTGATGGACAGGCACGAGGCCTCGCCGGCGGTGTAGAGGCCGGGCAGGGGCGTCGCCGCGTCGATGTCGCAGTCGATGCCGCCCATGGTGTAGTGGATGACGGGACGCACCGGCACGGGGTCCGTCACCGGGTCGACGCCCACGTAGCTTTTCGCCAGCATGCGGACGAAGGGCAGGCGCTCGTTGATCTTTTCCTCGCCCAGGTGGCGCAGGTCCAGGTGCACGACGTCGCCGTAGGGGCCTTTGATGGTGCGGCCCTTCTGCTGCTCGTGCCAGAAGGCCTGGGACAGGCGGTCGCGCGGGCCAAGCTCCATGGCCTTCTTGCGCGGCCACGGGTCCGGCGGGCCCAGGTTGTAGTCCTGCAGGTAGCGGTAGCCGTCCTTGTTGACCATGATGCCGCCCTCGCCGCGGCAGCCCTCGGTCAGCAGGATGCCGGTACCCGGCAGGCCCGTCGGGTGGTACTGGACGAATTCCATGTCCTTCAGGGGCACGCCGGCGCGGTAGGCCATGGCCATGCCATCGCCGGTCTTGATGGCGCCGTTGGTGGTGAAGGGGAAGACGCGGCCGGCGCCGCCGGTGCAGATGATGACCGCCTTGGCGGCGAAGGCGAACAGCTTGCCGGTGCGGATCTCCATGGCGACCACGCCGCGGGCGCGGCCGTCCTCCACGATCAGATCGACGGTGAAGAACTCGTCGTAGCGTTTGACCGAAGGGAACTTCATGGAGGTCTGGAACAGGGTGTGCAGCAGGTGGAAGCCCGTCTTGTCGGCGGCGTAGCAGGTGCGCTCCACCTTCATGCCGCCGAAGGGGCGTACCGCGATGCGGCCATCGGGATCGCGCGAGAAGGGGCACCCCCAGTGCTCCAGGCGCATCATCTCCTTGGGGGCCTCGTTCACGAACAGCTCCACGATGTCCTGGTCGCACAGCCAGTCGCCGCCCGAGACCGTGTCGTTGAAGTGGTTCTCGAGGCTGTCGTTCTCCTTGATGACCGCCGCCGCGCCGCCCTCGGCGGCGACCGTGTGGCTGCGCATGGGCAGCACCTTGCTGATCAGGGCCACGTTGAGCGACGGGTCGGCCTCGGCGCAGGCGATGGCCGCCCGCAAGCCCGCTCCGCCGGCGCCGACGATGGCGACGTCGGTCTTGATCACGTCCATGGAAAACCTCTCCTCCTGTGCCGCAGCCCCAACACCATACCAAAGATTATCGCTGCAAAAAGGGCAGGGGCGGGCCCTTCACCGAAAGTTACAGAGATTTCATGGTCTTTGAAGAATCCAGGCGTGGCCTGGTCCGCACGCACCACGGGGCCGCCACGCTTCCGCGACGGCCCCGCCCGTTGGGGTAGGGCGTGTGTGGTGCCGCGCTCACTCGGCGGGCCGAGTCCGGCCGGTGGAGGGCGTTTCGCCTTCGGAGTGGTCGTGGCCGTAGCCGGTGATCATGGCCTTGACGTAGGCCGTCGCGGGACGGCCGGTGAAGCCCATGTAGACATGGCCAATGAAGAAGATCACCAGGGCGAAGGCCGCCATCACATGGACCAGTGCGACGGCGCCCAGGCTGAGGAACCCGAGGCCCAGCGCCTCCCAGCCGTTGTAGAACATGTACAACAGGCCGGTGATCCACAGGACGGGCATGATGACCACCAGGAAGCCCAGGTAGGCCAGGCGCTGCATGGGATTGTGCTTGGCCTTGCGCGTCGGCTTGTAGGGGTGCTCGATGCTGGGGTCGAAGATGCCGGCGGTGTAGTAGCGCATCACCGCGCCCATGTTCCTGAACGTGGGGATGTACTGCCGCCACTCGCCTGTCGTCATGTGCCAGAACATCGCCAGCGCCCACAGGCCGAGCAGTAGCCAGGCCAGGATCTGGTGCACCTCCGTCGCCGTTTCATAACCGAAGACGGTCCAGCTGCCGAACACCTCGAACCCGGTGATCGCCAGGCCGACGATGATCAGGGCCTGGGTCCAGTGCCACAGCCGCTCGAAACGGGTGAACATGACCTCGCGTGCCATGGTTGCCTCCTATTTCCTGCGGCTTGCGCCGACCACGCGCAGCAGCGCATGGACGATGACGCCGATGAGGGTCAGGCCGGCCAGCGACCAGCCCAGGGTGTTGAGCCAGCCGAAGTCGCCGCGGCCGGGCATGTAGAACCCGCCCAGGTTGGCCAGGCGGCCGTTTTCGGCGTGGCAGGCCTCGCACTCGAGGGCCTCGTCCTTGGGCGCGACCATGTGCACGATGGGCCAGTGATACGTTGTCTCGACGAAGTCGTATTCACCGCTGAAGTCCACGTTGCGGGCCTGCATGCCGGCCTCGATGGCCTTGATCCAGTCGAACTTGCCCGCACCCCAGAAGGCGCTTTCGTCCTTGCCGAACAGGTGCGGCACGGCCAGCACGTTGTTCACCGAGTCGTAGGGCTGCTTGCCGCGCATGACCTTGAAGGGCCAGATGCGCGAGTCGGGATCGTCCGGGCCGCCGCCAAGGGTGTTGATGGGCACGACGCCCGACGGGTCGATGGTGTCGTCGATCAGCGTGTACTCGATGGCGCCGTTGAACCAGCGGTACTCGGGCACGACGTTCGCTTCCCACAGGAAGTCGCCCTTCTTGGTGTCGTAGATGACGTCCGCGCCCTCCTTGACCGTGAAGGGCTTGCCTTCCTCGTTGAGCTTGCCCGCGGTCGACCAGTCCCACCACATCTTGGTGGCCTTGCCGCCGCGCGCGAATTCCGGGACGTGGCAGGTGGTGCAGGCGACCACGTCGGTGTGGTCGTTCAGCTTGGCCTCCTCGTGCGGCGTCATGGCATGGCACGACTCGCAGGTGGCGCGGGTGTCGTCGGTGTGGCCGGGCACGTCGATGCCAAGCCGGTCCACGGCCTTGGTGACGTAGCGGCTGCCGGTGACTTCGTGGCTGCCGGTGGTGTGGCAGGTGGAGCACTGGAAGTTCAGCCCGTCGGGCGCCATGTGCACGTCCAGCGCCTTGCTGGGCCGGGCCATGGTGCTGTCGAGGTCGCCGTGCTTCACCGCGTCGCCGCCGCCGCCGTAGAAGTGGCAGGCTCCGCAGGTCTCGCGGCTGGTGGGGCCCACGTTCTGCGCGATCTTCACCAGGTCCGGCGGCTGCCAGACGTTGCCGGACTTGGGCGGGAATTCCTTGGGCTCATAGGTCGGATGGCCGGCGCCGGTCGGGAACTTCTTGTAGTTGCCCGTGGTGTCGTGGCAGACGAGGCAGTCCACGTTGCGCTCGGCGGCGAAGTCGAAGGTCTTGTCGTCGGTCCAGCCGTAGCCGATGTGGCAGCTGGTGCAGCGCGGCCAGTTGGTGGCGGTCGCGACGCAGAAGTTGTTGACGACGTTGCGCTTTCCCAAGTCCTGACCGGTGACCGGATGGTCGAAGGCCCAGGTCCAGTGGGTGGTCTGCTGGATGTGGTCGGCCGCTTCCGTGTGGCACTCGAGGCACGCTTCCGTCACCTCGGGCCCGGTGGCAAACGGCCCCTCCAATTCCTTGAATTTGCTGTGATCCGCCGTCGTCGTCTTGGAAGCCGTGGCGGTCGTCGCGGACGGCAGCTGGGCCATCACGTCCGCGGCGGCGGCTGGGGTCGTCCAGACGAGGACGGCGAGGCTCATCGCGGTCAGTCCCGCCGCGGCCAGACGGCCGAGGCCGGGACGCTGTGTTCGCGTGATCATCGCCCTGTCCCCCGGGTCGGAATGAACCATGCGGACGCGGTCCTCCGGGAGCCACGTCCACGGGGAACTATAGCAAATTCGAATCCTCTAATCTACGAGCGGATTGCGAAATATCGTTTTGTTTCAGATACATGAGCGGGAAGGTCGGGTAACCCGAGGTTGCGATCGGCGCCGCGCGATCACCTTCTGGTACATCCCCCCGAATACCGTGGTCTTCGTCCAGGTCCAGTCACCGGGGCGGTCGGCATAGTCCTCGATCGCGTTGTTCCACAGGGCCTTCGCGAACGGCTCCAGCCGGTCGAACACCAGGCTCATTACCGGCTTGAGGGGGTGCGCGGCGTGCGGTCGGTGGTAGTCCACGAAGATCACCGTGCCGTCGGGCCCCACGGCGTCCAGCATGTTGTTGACGATGGCGCGCTTGTATTCCTCCGGCACCTCGTGCAGCAGGAAGAAGCATGCGACGGCGTCGTAGGGGCCCTTTCCCGGGGCTGCGGCGTCCTCCTGGTCGACGGTCGCCTGGGCGACTCCGGCCAGTTTGCGCCGAGTCAGCGCCACCTGGATGGGCGCGATGTCCCGTACGTCCAGCCGGCCCGCGGGCCCCAGCGCCCGCGCGAGCCGCAGGCTGAAATCGCCATAGACGCAGGCCGGCTGCAGCACCCGCCATCCGGGCTTCAGTTCAGCAACCACGCTGTCGATCAGCCGGTCGGCATTGCCCCACAGAATGGCCTGCACGATCAGGTGCTTGTCGAACACCCTGGTCCCCAGGTCGCTGAGATAGGCCCAGGTGTAGGTATCGCTCAGGTAGGCCGGAACCGCGAGGCCGCCGGCTCCGCACGACCCCGCCGCCGGCGCAGTGGCGGCGGCGCGGGGGGCGGGGCGGCTGATGGGATCTGAAGCGTCGTCGGCGGGCGTGGTGCGGGGCACGAAACGGTCGTTCAAGGTCTCTTTCCTTCTACCCGTCCAGGCGGTCAGAGCGAGCGGCGGCGGTGTCGGCGTCGCGGGCGACGGCCTGCGCCAGCGGATGCGGCGGGCCGTAGACGTGGCGGGCGCGTTCCTCGAAGGCGTGCACGAGCCGCTCCACGCTGTCCCCGGCCAGAAGGCTGCTCAACGCCCGCAGCGCCCGCGAGCGCAGTTGCACGTCGACGGACAGGTCAATATGGCAGGCGCCTTCCGGCACCAGCGTGAAATTCCAGAGAATGTGAAGATGATCGAACGGGCCCTTCACGTCCACCACCTCGATGCGGTTGGGGCGGTCGACGTGGGTCTCCGTGATGAACTCCTCGCGCATGGGGCCGACGCGCAGGATCTGATCGGTGCGGTAGCCGCCGTCGGGCAGGCGCTTGATGACGCGCGCCGCCGCCCAGGAGGGTACGAACAGCGGGTAGTGCTCGACATCGACCACAAGGTCGAACAGTTGCTCCGGCGAGTACGGAACGGTACGCGACACGGTGCGGGCGGGCATGGGGGCGGCCTTCCTGTCTCAGGGTCGAATGGCGGCGCGGCGAGCCGGCCGGCACGGAGCATCCTCGCACCTCTGCCGGTGGGGCCGCACCACCGTTGCACGGCCTGATTTCGGCAGTGCGGAAACTTGCTTGTCAACGGGCTTGTTCTCTTGACTTGGCAGGAAGCGGCGGGTTACATCGCCGCATCCCGCGGGGGAGTCCACCCGGTCGGGTGGTTGGGTTCCGACCACGCGACGCCCATTTTTGGGAACGGTCGGGCTGCCGCGGATCGGTCTTAACGAGGCACGGAGGCATTACGCGGCCCAGGCAAACAGCGGCGTTGCCATTTCCGACGCCGGGTTCTTCGAACCCGGATGCGCGCGGGTCCCTCCCCAAGGCCTCGCCGGAGCATTTCCTACCCCGTCGGATGCTCCACGGAACCGCCGACACCGTACAGCCCGCCGAGTAACGCAGCCGCCAACGCAGTTGGGAGAGCAGGAGCATCGCCATGGAGGATCTGCTCCGGGAATATCTGCCGATCCTGATCTTTATCGGGATCGCAGTCGTCGTTTCGGCGGTCGCCGTCGGAGCGTCGTACATCGTCGCGCCGCAGCACCCGGATGTTGAAAAGGACTCCGCCTACGAGTGCGGTTTCGAGGCGTTCGACGACGCGCGCAGCCGGTTCGAGGTCCGCTACTATCTGGTGGCGATCCTGTTCATCATCTTCGACCTGGAAATCGCCTTCCTGTTCCCCTGGGCCGTCAGCCTGGGTGCGACCGGCGAGTTCGCCTTCTGGTCGATGATGGTCTTCCTGGGCGTGCTGACCATCGGCTTCATCTACGAGTGGCGCAAGGGAGCACTGGAATGGGAGTGAACAAGGGTGTTGCCGGTCCTCAGCCGACCGGCGCCGTTCCCCCGACCGCGGATCAGGACGCCCTGATTAAGGGCGTCCAGCACGAGTTGACGGAAAAGGGCTTCGTCCTTTCCACGGTCGATTCGCTTGTGAACTGGGCCCGCACGGGCTCGCTGTGGCCGATGACCTTCGGCTTGGCGTGCTGCGCCGTCGAGATGATGCACGCCTACATGCCGCGCTACGACCTCGACCGCTTCGGCGTCGTGCCGCGCCCCAGCCCGCGCCAGTCCGACGTGATGATCGTCGCCGGCACGCTGTGCAACAAGATGGCGCCGGCCCTGCGCAAGGTCTACGACCAGATGGCCGAGCCGCGCTGGGTGATCTCGATGGGCAGCTGCGCCAACGGCGGCGGCTACTATCACTACAGCTACTCGGTGGTGCGCGGCTGCGACCGCATCGTGCCGGTCGACGTCTACGTGCCCGGCTGCCCGCCGACGGCGGAGGCGCTGGTCTACGGCATTCTGCAACTGCAGAAGAAGATCCAGCGCACCGGCACCCTGCTGCGCTGAGGCCCGGAACGATCGGCGAAGGACCCATGATTCAGACCGACGAACAGATCCAGACGCTGCGGGACCTCGGCGAATACGTCGCCGCCCAGTTCCCGCAGGACGTCATCACGACCGACTTCGCTCAGGACGAGCTGATCGTGTCCGTGACCCGCGGCGCGGTGCCCAAGGTGCTGACTTTCCTGCGTGACGACAGCAACTGCCTGTTCTCGCAGCTTGTCGGCATCACCGGGGCAGACTACCCCGAGCGCGAGGAGCGCTTCGAGGTGATCTACATGCTGCTGAGCATGAAGCACAACACCCGCATCATGGTGAAGTGCACCACCGACGCCATGACGCCGGTGCCCACCATGGTGCCCGTGTTCTCCACCGCCGGCTGGTTCGAGCGCGAGGTGTGGGACATGTACGGCGTGATCTTCGCCGAGAACCCGGACCTGCGCCGCATTCTGACGGACTACGGCTTCGAGGGGCATCCGCTGCGCAAGGACTTCCCGCTGACCGGCTATGTGGAGCTGCGCTACGACGACGAACAGAAGCGTGTCGTCTACGAGCCGGTGAAGCTGCAGCAGGACTTCCGCTCGTGGGACTTCCTCAGCCCCTGGGAAGGCCTGACCCATCCCTACAGCCTGCCGGGCGACGAGAAGGCCACCGAGCCCGATCAGGTGCAGCTGGGCGACAAGGGGAAGAAGTGACATGCCCGAAGCTGAAATCAAGAACCTCACGCTGAACACCTCGACCAGCGTCAACTTCGGCCCGCAGCACCCGGCGGCCCACGGCGTGCTGCGCCTGGTCCTGGAGCTGGCGGGCGAGGTCGTGGAGCGCGCCGACCCGCACGTCGGCCTGCTGCACCGCGGCACCGAGAAGCTCATCGAGTACAAGACCTACCTCCAGGCCGGGCCGTACTTCGACCGGCTGGACTACTGCTCGCCGCTGAACATGGAGCACTCCTGGGTGCTGGCCGTGGAGAAGCTGCTGGGCATCGAGGTGCCGGAGCGGGCCAAGTGGATCCGCACCCTGTACGCCGAGCTGACGCGCATCGCCAACCACATCCTCAACATCACCTCCTACGCCATGGACGTCGGCGCCATGACCCCCATGCTGTGGGGCTTCGAGGAGCGTGAGACGCTGTTCGAGTTCACCGAGCGGGCATCGGGCGCGCGCATGCACGCCAACTACTTCCGCCCCGGCGGCGTGGCGTGGGACCTGCCCGAGGGTCTGGAGGCGGACATCCGCACCTGGGTGCCGCACTACCGCCAGTACATCCGTGACCTCGAAACCATGATCACGGGCAACCGCATCTTCAAGCAGCGCACCGTCGACATCGGCGTGGTGACGCCAGAGCAGGCCCTGGACTGGGGTTTCACCGGTCCGAACCTGCGCGCCTGCGGCTACGCGTGGGACCTGCGCAAGTCGCAGCCCTACGATGCCTACGACCAGGTCGAGTTCGACATTCCGGTCGGCAAGGCCGGCGACTGCTACGACCGCTATCTCGTGCGCGTCGAGGAGATGCGCCAGTCGCTCGACATCATCGAGCAGTGCCTCGACAAGATGAAGCCCGGCCCGGTGCGCGTGGAGAACAACAAGGTGACGCCGCCCAAGCGCGGCGAGATGAAGCGCTCCATGGAGGCGCTCATCCATCACTTCAAGCTGTTCACCGAGGGCTTCCACGTGCCCGCCGGCGAAACCTACACGGTGACCGAGGCGCCCAAGGGCGAGTTCGGTGTCTATCTGGTGGCGGACGGGACCAACCGGCCGTACCGCTGCTACATCCGCTCGCCGGGGTTCGTCCACCTGCAGGCCATGGACATGATGGCCAAGGGACACATGCTCGCCGACATTCCGGCGATCATCGGCTCCATTGATGTCGTGTTCGGTGAGATTGACCGATGAGTGCAGTAGACCAGGATATCCAGCAGCCGGCGACCTTCGCCTTCACGGACGAGATGATGGACCGCGCCAAGGCCATCATCGCCAAATATCCGGAAGGCCGCCAGCGTTCCGCCACCCTGCCGCTTCTCGATCTCGCGCAGCGCCAGGAAGGCTGGGTCAGCAAAGCGGCGATGGACACCATCGCCGAGATGCTCGACGTGCCGCCGATGCGCGTGTACGAGGTGGCGACCTTCTACACCATGTACAAGCTCAAGCCCGTCGGTAAGCACCACATCGAGGTGTGCACCAACGTGGCCTGCATGCTGCGCGGCTCCGACGAGATCGTCGGCGCGTGCTCGGACCACCTGGGCATCCACGTGGGCGAGACGACCGAGGACGGCCAGTTCTCGTTGGCCGAGGCCGAATGCCTGGGCGCCTGCGTGAACGCGCCGATGATCCAGATCGGCGATCACTATTACGAAGATCTCGACAAGGACAGCATGAAGGCGATCATCGACACGCTGAAGCGTGGCGAGTCGCCGAAGCCCGGCTCCCAGATCGGGCGGCAGACCTCGGCGCCGGCCGGTGGCCTGACCTCGCTGAACACGGAGGGCTTCAAGCCCGAGGGAGACAGCTGATGCTGCGCGATCAGGATCGTATCTTCACCAACCTCTACGGCTTCCACGACTGGCGTCTGGCCGGTGCTCGCAAGCGCGGCGACTGGGACAACACCAAGGCGCTGCTGGAGCGGGGCCGCGAGGCGATCATCAAGGAAGTCCAGGACTCCGGCCTGCGCGGCCGCGGCGGCGCCGGCTTCCCGACGGGCCTGAAGTGGTCGTTCATGCCCAAGGAAGTGGGCGAGCGTCCGCACTACCTGGTGGTCAACGCCGACGAAGGCGAGCCGGGCACCTGCAAGGACCGCGACATGATGCGCCACGATCCGCACAAGCTGATCGAGGGCTGCCTGCTCGCCTCCTTCGCCATGGGCGCCCATGCCGCCTACATCTACATCCGCGGCGAATTCGTCCAGGAAGCCCTGAACCTGGAATACGCCATCGCCGAGGCCCGCGAGGCCGGCCTGATCGGGCCGAACGCCTGCGGCTCGGGCTGGGACTTCGAGTGCTACGTGCACCGGGGCGCCGGCGCCTACATCTGCGGCGAGGAAACCGCGCTCATCCAGTCGCTGGAGGGCAAGAAGGGCCAGCCGCGCCTGAAGCCGCCGTTCCCGGCCGGCGTCGGCGTCTGGGGCTGCCCGACGACGGTGAACAACGTCGAGTCCATCGCCGTGGTGCCGACCATCCTGCGGCGCGGCGGCGAGTGGTTCGCCAACCTGGGCCGCCCGAAGAACACCGGCACCAAGGTGTTCTGCATTTCCGGCCACGTGAACAATCCGTGCAACGTGGAAGAGGAAATGGGCATCCCGCTGAAGGAGCTGATCGAGAAGCACGCCGGCGGCGTGCGCGGCGGCTGGGACAACCTGCTGGCCATCATTCCTGGCGGTTCCTCGGTGCCGGTGCTGGACAAGGCGACCGCCGACGACGTGCTGATGGACTTCGACTCGCTCCGTGATGCGGGGTCGGGCCTCGGCACGGCCGCCGTCATGGTGATGGACAAGTCCACCGACATCGTGAAGGTCATCGCCCGCCTGTCGCGCTTCTACATGCACGAAAGCTGCGGCCAGTGCACCCCGTGCCGCGAGGGCTCGGGCTGGCTGTGGCGCGTCATGGAGCGCATGGCGCGCGGCGACGCGACGGTGGAGGAGATCGACATGCTCTTCGACGTCTCCAAGCAGATCGAGGGCCACACCATCTGCGCTCTGGGTGATGCCGCGGCGTGGCCGGTGCAGGGCCTCATCCGCCGCTTCCGCCCGGCAATGGAGCAGAAGATCCTGGAACGCAACCGCGCCGCCGCCGGCGCCGCGGCCTGATTTGGGGGACGTGAGATCACATGCCTAAGCTGACGATCGACGGCATCGAGGTCGAGGTCGAGCCGGGGACGACGATCCTCCAGGCCGCCGAGCAGGTGGGGGTCGAAATCCCGCGCTTCTGCTACCACGAGCGTCTCAGCATCGCGGGCAACTGCCGCATGTGCCTGGTGGAAGTGCAGCCGGGTCCGCCGAAGCCGGCGGCCTCCTGCGCCATGCCCGTGGCCGACGGCATGACCGTCAAGACAAACAGCCCGATGGCCATGAAGGCCCGCAAGGGCGTCATGGAATTCCTGCTGATCAACCACCCGCTGGACTGTCCCATCTGCGACCAGGGCGGCGAGTGCGACCTGCAGGACCAGGCCATGGCCTACGGCGCCGACACCAGCCGCTACGCCGAGGCCAAGCGCGCGGTGAAGGACAAGTACCTGGGCCCGCTGGTGGCGACGCAGATGACGCGCTGCATCCACTGCACGCGCTGCATCCGCTTCGCGCAGGAAGTGGCCGGCGTGCCCGAACTGGGCGCGACGGGCCGTGGCGAGCACATGGAGGTCACCAACTACGTCGAGAAGGCCCTGCATTCCGAGCTTTCCGGCAACGTGGTGGACCTGTGCCCGGTGGGCGCGCTGACCAACAAGCCCTATGCGTTCAACGCCCGCCCGTGGGAGCTGAAGAAGACGGAAAGCGTCGACGTGTTCGACGCGGTGGGGTCGAACATCCGCGTCGACAGCCGTGGCCCGCAGGTCATGCGCGTCCTGCCGCGCGTCAACGACGACGTGAACGAGGAGTGGATCTCCGACAAGACCCGCCAGGCCGTCGACGGCCTGCTGCGTCAGCGTCTGGACCGCCCCTACGTCCGCAAGGACGGCAAGCTGAAGCCGGCGACCTGGAAGGAAGCCTTCGAGGCCATCGCCGCGAAGCTGAACGGCCTGTCGGGGGACAAGATCGCGGCCATCGCCGGTGATCTGGCCGACGTGGAATCCATGGCGGCGCTCAAGGACCTGATGACGGGTCTTGGCAGCACCTCCATCGACTGCCGCCAGGACGGCATGAAGGTCGACCCGGCGGTGCGCGCGAGCTACCTGTTCAACTCGACCGTCGCCGGCATTGAAGAGGCCGACGCGCTGCTCATCGTGGGCGCCAACCCGCGCTGGGAAGCGGCCGTGATGAACGCCCGCATCCGCAAGCGCTACCTGATGGGCGGCTTAAAGATCGGCCTGATCGGCCAGAACGTGGACCTGACCTACAAGGTGGACCACCTGGGCACCGGCCCGGCGACCCTGCAGGAGCTGGTGGACGGCAAGCACTCCTTCGCCGAGGTTCTGAAGGGCGCCAAGCGTCCAATGATCATCGTCGGCACCGGTGCGCTGATGCGCGACGACGGCTTTCAGGTGCTGGGTGCCGCGCGCAAGCTGGCCGATGCCGTGGGCGCGGTGACCGAGGACTGGAACGGCTTCAACGTCCTGCACACGGCCGCCGGCCGCGTCGGCGGCCTGGACGTCGGCTTCGTGCCGGGCGAGGGCGGCCGCGACACCCACGCCATCGTCGAGGGTGCCGCCAAGGGCGACATCGAGGTCGTGTGGCTGCACCATGCCGACGAGATCGCCGGCGAGCGTCTGGGCAAGGCCTTCGTCATCTATCAGGGCCACCACGGCGACCGCGGCGCCCACCGCGCCGACGTGATCCTGCCGGGCGCGGCCTACACAGAGAAGAACGCGACCTGGGTCAACACCGAGGGGCGCGTGCAGCGCGGCCGCCTGGCCGTCTTCCCGCCCGGCGAGGCGCGTGAGGACTGGACCATCATCCGCGCCCTGTCCGAAGTGCTGGGCAAGACCCTGCCGTACAACACGCTGGCGCAACTCCGCGACCGCATGACCGCCGCCAACGGGGTGTTCGGCCGCATCGACGAGATCGTGCCGGCCGAATGGGCGACCTTTGGCGACGACACGCCGCTGTCGGCCGATGCCAAGGCGTTCGCCCTGCCCATCGAGAACTTCTACATGACCGACTCCATCAGCCGGGCGTCGCTGATCATGGCGGAGTGCACCGACGTGTACATCAACGGCAACGACGAGAAGAAGACGGGAACCGATGACTGAGCTGTGGGAAGGCTACATCTGGCCGGGCGCGATCATCATCGCGCAGATTCTTGCGATCGTGTTGCCGATCCTGGTGGCGGTCGCCTACCTGACCTATGCCGAGCGTAAGGTCATCGGTGCCATGCAGCTGCGTCGCGGTCCCAACGTGGTGGGTCCCTTCGGCCTGCTGCAGCCGCTGGCCGACGGTGCGAAGCTGTTCCTCAAGGAAACGGTGATCCCGACCGGCGCCAGCCGGGCGGTGTTCGTGCTGGCGCCGATGCTGACCTTCATTCTGGCGCTGATCGGCTGGGCCGTGATTCCCTTCAACGAGGGCTGGGTGCTGGCCGACATCAACGTCGGCGTGCTGTACCTGTTCGCGGTGTCCTCGCTGGGCGTCTACGGCATCATCATGGCCGGCTGGGGCTCCAACTCGAAGTACGCCTTCCTGGGCGGCATGCGGTCGAGCGCGCAGATGGTGTCGTACGAGGTCTCCATCGGCCTGATCATCATCTCCGTGCTGCTGACGGCGGGCACGCTGAACCTGTCGGCCATCGTCGAGGCGCAGCGCGAGGGTCTGTGGTACTTCATTCCGCACTTCCCGATGTTCATCCTGTTCTTCATCTCGGCCTTGGCGGAAACCAACCGCCATCCCTTCGACCTTCCCGAGGCCGAAGCCGAGCTGGTGAGCGGTTACAACGTCGAATACTCGTCCATGACCTTCGCCCTGTTCTTCCTGGGCGAGTACGCCAACATGATCCTGATGAGCGGGATGGTCACGATCCTGTTCCTGGGCGGCTGGCTGGCGCCGTTCGAGGTCGCGCCGTTCACCTGGGTGCCGGGCGTCGTGTGGTTCGCGCTGAAGGTGGCGCTCTGCCTTTTCGTCTTCATCTGGGCGCGTGCAGCGTTCCCGCGCTACCGCTATGACCAGCTCATGCGCCTGGGCTGGAAGGTGTTCCTGCCGTTCTCCGGCATCTGGGTGGTCCTGACGGCTGGGTTCCTGCTGTTCACCGACCAGCTGCCGAAGTGATCCGAGGAGTCTGACGACATGGGTTTCATCGACCGGACGGCGCGCAGCTTCCTGCTGCTGGAAATGCTTCAGGGCATGGCGCTGTCGTTCAAGTACATGTTCAAGCCTCGGGTGACCATCAACTACCCGATGGAAAAGGGTCCGCTGAGCCCGCGCTTCCGTGGTGAGCACGCCCTGCGCCGCTACCCCAACGGGGAAGAGCGCTGCATCGCCTGCAAGCTCTGCGAGGCCATTTGCCCCGCGCTGGCGATCACCATCGAGGCGGAGCCGCGCGAGGACAACAGCCGCCGGACCTCGCGCTACGACATCGACATGACGAAGTGCATCTACTGCGGCCTCTGTCAGGAGGCCTGCCCGGTGGATGCCATCGTCGAGGGCCCGAACTTCGAGTTCTCTGCCGAGACGCGCGAAGAACTGCTGTACAACAAGGACAAGCTGCTGGCCAACGGCGACCGCTGGGAGCCGGAGCTGGCCGCGCGCATCGAACTCGACGCGCCCTACCGCTGACGACGCCGGCGCCCGCGGCCTCCCGCGGCGGGCGCGCCAACGATAAAGAGACGGGACTGATCATGGTTATGGAGCGGGCTCCCGGAGCCGCCGGGAAGGGGGGTCTATGATTATCGCCACCTTTGCCTTCTATCTGTTCGCCGTGGTCGCTGTGATCAGCGGCCTCCTGGTCATCACGGCCAAGAACCCCGTTCACTCGGTGTTGTGGCTGATCCTGGCCTTCTTCAACGCGGCCGGCCTGTTCGTCCTTCTGGGGGCGGAGTTCCTGGCCATGCTCCTTGTGGTCGTGTACGTGGGCGCCGTCGCGGTCCTGTTCCTGTTCGTGGTCATGATGCTGGACCTGAACACGCTGAACTTCCGCGAGGGCTACCAGCAGTACATGCCGCTGGGTCTTGCCATCGGCCTCGTCCTGCTGGTGGAACTGGCGACCGTTGGTGCGGGCTGGGCGCTGCTGCCCGAGGTCGAAGGCCAGCTTGCGGCACCGATCGCCGCGGCAGAGGCCGCCGGCCTGAGCAACACCGAGGCGCTCGGCCACATCCTCTACACCGACTATGTGTACTTCTTCCAGGCCGCGGGCATCATCCTGCTGGTCGCCATGGTCGGTGCGATCATGCTGACGCACCGCTCGCGTGAGGGTGTGCGCAAGCAGAAGATCGGCAGGCAGCTGGCGCGCGATCCGGCGGCGTCGGTCGAGGTCAAGAAGGTCGAGACGGGGAGGGGCATCTGATGATGATGGCCGTCGGACTCAGCCACTACCTTACGGTGGCCGCGATCCTGTTCACGCTGGGCGTGTTCGGTATCTTTCTGAACCGCAAGAACGTGATCATCATCCTGATGTCGGTCGAGCTGATGCTGCTGGCCGTCAACATCAACCTGGTGGCGTTCTCGGCGTTCCTGGGCGATCTGGTGGGCCAGGTGTTCACCATGTTCGTGCTGACCGTGGCCGCGGCGGAAGCCGCCATCGGTCTCGCCATCGTGGTTGTGTTCTTCCGCAACCGCGGGTCCATCGAAGTTGAAGACATCAACCAGATGAAGGGCTAAGGGGCACCCGATGTACGTCGCAGCCATCTTCCTGCCGCTGCTCGCCGCGATCGTGGCGGGCTTCGGCCGCCACTTCTTGGGCGACCGTGGTGCCCAGATCGTCACCATCCTCGGCGTGGGCACCGCCGCGATCCTGTCGGTGCCGATCTTCGTCACCGTCGCGCTGAACGGAAACCCGCAGGTCATCGAACTGTTCACCTGGATCCGCTCCGGGGACATGGACACGTCTTGGGCCCTGCGCATCGACACCCTGACGGCGGTCATGCTGATCGTCGTGAACTGGGTGTCGTTCATGGTGCACATCTACTCGGTCGGGTACATGCATCATGATCCGTCGATCCCGCGGTTCCAGGCCTACCTGTCGTTCTTCACCTTCTCCATGCTGATGCTGGTGACGTCCGACAACCTGATCCAGCTGTTCTTCGGCTGGGAGGGCGTCGGTGTCGCCTCCTACCTGCTGATCGGCTTCTGGTATCATAAGCCGTCCGCCAACTCGGCCGCCATGAAGGCGTTCCTGGTCAACCGCGTGGGCGACTTCGGCTTCGCGCTGGGCATCGCGGGCGTGTTCTTCCTGTTCGACACGGTGAACTTCTCCGAGATCTTCGCCGCCGTCCCGCAGCACGCCGACACCACCGTGACCTTCTTCGGCGTCGAGTGGCACGCGCTGACGATCATCGGCATCCTTCTGTTCATCGGCGCCATGGGCAAGTCGGCCCAGCTCGGCCTGCACACCTGGCTGCCGGACGCCATGGAAGGCCCGACGCCGGTCTCCGCGCTGATCCATGCCGCCACCATGGTGACGGCCGGCGTGTTCATGGTCACGCGCATGTCGCCGGTGTTCGAGTACGCGCCGACGGCGCTTGCCATTGTCACCGTGGTCGGTGCGCTGACCGCCATCTTCGCTGCGACAGTTGGGTGCGTGCAGAACGACATCAAGCGCGTCATCGCCTACTCGACCTGCTCGCAGCTGGGCTACATGTTCTTCGCCATCGGCGTCTCGGCCTATCAGGCGGCGATCTTCCACCTGATGACGCACGCCTTCTTCAAGGCGCTGCTGTTCCTGGGTGCCGGTTCCGTCATTCACGCCATGTCCGACGAGCAGGACATGCGCAAGATGGGCGGCATCTGGAAGCACATCAAGCTGACTTATGCCGTCATGTGGATCGGCTCTCTGGCGCTGGCGGGCGTGCCGTTCTTCGCCGGCTACTTCTCCAAGGACATGATCCTCGAGGCCGCCTACGGCGCGCACTCCGGGGTCGGCATGTTCGCCTTCTGGATCGGCATCATCGCCGCGTTCCTCACGGCCTTCTACAGCTGGCGCCTGCTGATCATGACCTTCCACGGCAAGCCGCGCGCCGACGAATACGTGATGAGCCACGTGCACGAAAGCCCCGCGGTCATGACCATTCCGCTGATCGTGCTGGCCGTGGGTGCCGTTTTCGCCGGCTACATCGGGTATGACGTCTTCGTCGGCCCGGCGCGCGGCGAGTTCTGGGGCGAGAGCATCCTGATCCTGGCCGACAACGACAGCGTGGGCGCCGCCCACCATGTGCCGGGCTGGGTGCCGATCCTGCCGGCGGCGATGGGCGTGGCGGGTATCCTGACCGCCTACGTGTTCTACATGCTGGCGCCCGGCATTCCGGGCATGCTCGCCCGGACGTTCCAGCCGGTCTACAAGTTCCTGCTGAACAAGTGGTACTTCGACGAGTTGTACGACGCGATCTTCGTCCGCCCGACCTGGTACCTGGGCCGTGGCTTCTGGAAGTCGGGCGACGGCGCCCTGATCGACGGCGTCGGACCCAACGGCGTCGCCGCGGCGGCGAAGAATGTGGCGCAGCGCCTGTCGCGCATGCAGTCGGGCTATGTCTACCACTACGCCTTCTTCATGATCGCGGGGCTGTTCGTCTTCGTGACCTGGTACATGATCAAGGGATGACCCCAAGATGACCGATCTGCCGCTTCTGACGATCATCACCTTTCTGCCGCTGGTCGGCGCCGGGTTCATCCTCTTCGTGCGCGGCGAGGAGGCCCAGGTGGCCGCCAACGCCCGCAACGTGGCTCTGCTGACCTCGGTCGCCACCTTCATCCTGTCGCTCTTCCTGTGGTTCGGCTTCGACAACACGACGGCCGAGTACCAGTTCACCGAGCAGCAGGAGTGGCTTCCGGCGTTCAACATCGGCTACAGCATGGGCATTGACGGCATTTCGCTGTTCTTTGTCCTGCTGTCCACCTTCCTGACGCCCATCTGCATCCTGTCGAGCTGGGAGGCGGTGACCAAGCGCGTGAAGGAATACATGATCGCCTTCCTGGTCCTGGAGACCATGATGGTGGGCATGTTCTGCGCGCTGGATGCCTTCCTGTTCTACATTTTCTTCGAGGGTGTCCTGATCCCGATGTTCATCATCATCGGGGTCTGGGGTGGCGCGCGCCGCGTCTATGCCGCGTTCAAGTTCTTCCTGTACACGCTGCTCGGCTCCGTGCTGATGCTGCTGGCGTTCCTGACCATGTACTTCACGGCGGGCACGTCCGACATCGCGAGCCTGATGGCCTACGACTTCGCCTACGGCATGCAGATCTGGCTGTGGCTGGCCATCTTCGCCTCGTTCGCGGTGAAGGTGCCCATGTGGCCGGTGCACACCTGGCTGCCGGACGCCCACGTCGAGGCGCCGACGGCGGGCTCGGTCATTCTGGCCGGCGTGCTGCTGAAGATGGGCGGCTACGGCTTCCTGCGCTTCTCGGTGCCCATGCTGCCCGAGGCCACCGAGGCCTTCACGCCGCTGGTCTACACCCTGTCGGTCGTCGCCATCGTCTACACCTCCATGGTGGCGCTGGTGCAGAACGACATGAAGAAGATGATCGCCTACTCGTCCGTGGCGCACATGGGCATGGTGACCATCGGCATCTTCGCGCTGACCCAGCAGGCGGTGGAGGGTGCCATCTTCCAGATGCTGTCCCACGGCATCGTCTCGGGCGCGCTGTTCCTGTGCGTCGGCGTCGTCTACGACCGCCTGCACACCCGCGAGATCGCCCGCTACGGCGGCCTTGCCAACAACATGCCGCGCTATGCCCTGGTGTTCATGATCTTCATGCTGGCCTCCGTCGGCCTGCCGGGCACCTCGGGCTTCGTCGGCGAGTTCCTGATCATCCTCGGCGTGTTCCAGGTGAACACCTGGGTCGCCCTGCTGGCCGCCACCGGCCTGATCCTGGGCGCCATGTACATGCTGTGGCTGTACCGCCAGGTGATCTTCGGCAAGCTGGAAAAGGACGACGTCAAGGCGATGCTCGACCTGTCCAAGCGCGAAATCGCCATCCTGGCGCCGCTGGTGGTCCTGGTCCTGTGGATGGGCATCTATCCGGCCAGCTTCCTGGACCCCATGAGCGTCGCCGTGGAAAACCTGATTACCAATTACCAGGTGGCGCTCGAGGCCGCCGGCAGCCAGCCCCTGGCGGCCCGCTGAGGATTTGAGGGAGAGAGAATTATCATGACCTCGGCTCTGAACCTGGGTGCCGCGCTCCCGGAAATCTTCCTGGCCGTCGCGGGCATGGCCCTGCTGATGTACGGCGTGTTCCGGAAGGGCGACACCACCACCTCCGTCGGGTGGATGACCGTCATTGCCTTCATCGTCGCGGCCATCTTCGTGGTGACCGGCGAGACCAACCAGCTCGTCTTCGGCGGGTCGTTCATCACCGACAGCTTCTCGGCCTTCGCCAAGGTGCTGATCCTGGCGGGCGGCGCGTTCACGCTGATCATGGCCCTGCAATGGCTGAAGGCGGAGAAGATCGCGCGGTTCGAGTTCTGCATCATCATGCTGTTCGCCACGACCGGCATGCTGATGATGGCCAGCGCCAACGACCTGATCTCGTTCTACCTGGGGCTGGAGTTGCAGTCGCTGTCGGCTTACGTGATCGCCGCCTTCAACCGCGACAACCTGCGCTCCACCGAGGCCGGCCTGAAGTACTTCGTGCTGGGTGCCGTCGCCTCGGGCCTGCTGCTGTACGGCATGAGCATGCTCTACGGCTTCACGGGCACCACCACCTTTGCCGGCATCGCCGAGGTGATTGGCGCCGGTCACGCCGGTACGGGCGTGCTCGTCGGCCTGGTCTTCATCCTGGCCGGTCTGTCCTTCAAGGTCTCCGCCGCGCCGTTCCACATGTGGACGCCCGACGTCTACGAGGGCGCGCCGACGCCGGTCACCGCCTTCTTCGCCATCGCGCCCAAGGTGGCCGCGCTGGCGCTCATGGCGCGCGTGCTGATGGGGCCGTTCTACGAGATGGCGGACCAGTGGCAGCAGGTGGTCTGGCTGGTGGCCGCGCTGTCCATGTTCATCGGTGGCTTCGCCGCGATCACCCAGACCAACATCAAGCGTCTGATGGCCTATTCGTCCATCGGGCACGTCGGGTATGCCCTGATTGGCCTCGCCGTGGCGGACGAGCAGGGCGTGCGCGGCATGCTCATCTACCTGGCCATCTACCTGTTCATGAACGTCGGCACCTTCGCCGTCATCCTGTCCATGCGGTTCAAGGGCCGGGCGACGGAGCAGATCAGCGACCTGTCGGGCCTGTCCAAGACCCACCCGGTGATGGCGCTGTGGCTGGCGATTTTCATGTTCTCCATGGCGGGCATCCCGCCGCTGGCCGGCTTCTTCGGCAAGCTGTACGTCTTCCTGGCGGCCGTTCAGGCGGAGCTGTACGGCCTGGCGGTGATCGGCGTGCTGACCAGCGTGGTGGCCGCGTTCTACTACCTGCGCATCATCAAGGTGATGTACTTCGACGAACCGGTTGAGGCCTTTGACCGCCCGAGCCGCGCGACCAGCGCCATCCTGGGCATCTGCGGCCTGTTCGTGACGCTGTTCATCGTCTACCCGGCGCCAATCCTGGCCGCCGCGTCGGCCGCCGCCGCCTCGCTGTTCCAGATGCCGGGCTGAGGCCCGGCATCCTCTCCCGCGCGAGGAGGCGCAGGCCTTGTCGAACGTCACCCTGCCGCCCGGATGGCGGCTCGTGGCCCTCGACGCCATCGACAGCACCAACGCGGAACTCCGCCGCCTCTCCGAAGCGGGAGGCGGCGGTTCGCCGTCGGTGGCCGGGCTTGAGGGGCTTACGGTCACCGCCGCCACCCAGACGGCCGGTCGGGGCAGGCGCGGCCGCGCCTGGGCAAGCCCGCGCGGCAACCTGTCGGCGTCCATCCTGGTGGAGGTCGGCGGTGCGCGGGGCAGTGCCGGCGAACTGTCCTTCGTCGCCGGTGTTGCCCTGCACGAGGCGCTGACGGCGCTGGCGCCGGGCTACGATTTCCGGCTCAAGTGGCCCAACGACCTGCTCCTGCGCGGACGCAAGCTGGCGGGGATGCTGCTGGAGACCGTGTTTCCGGCCGGGGCGCCGGCCGGGCAGGGGGCGGTCATCGTCGGCACCGGCGTCAATTTGGCTGCGGTCCCGGACCTGGAGCCGCTCTACCCTGTCACCGCCCTTGCCGCACACGGGGCGACGGTGACGCCCGGGGCCCTCCTGACGGTTTATGCCGAGACCTTTGCCGCGTGGCTGTCGCGCTGGCGGAGCGAGGGCTTTTCCCCCGTACGTGCGGCATGGCTTCAGGCTGCGCACGGTGTCGGCGGCCCTGTGACGGCCCGGCTTGCCGATGGGAACGAAATTTCCGGCACCTTCGAAGCGCTGGACGAGGCCGGCGCGTTGATCCTGCGGACGCCCGACGGCGGGACCTGCCGCGTGCTCGCGGGCGATGTCTTTTTCGGGTCCGGTGGCGGCACCCCGGGCGGAGGCGCATGACATGCTGCTGACGATCGATTCCGGCAACACAAACATCGTCTTCGCCGTTTTCGACGGCGACGAGGTCCGCGGCGAATGGCGCTCGTCGACCACCACGGAACGGACGGCCGATGAGTTCGGCGTGTGGCTGACGCTGCTGCTGGGCACGGCCGACCTCAAGCCGGATGACATCGACGCGGCCATCGTCGCCACCGTGGTTCCGGCCAACGTGTTCACGTTGAAGACCCTGTGCCGCCGCTACTTCAAATGCGAGCCGCTGGTCGTCGGCGAGCCCAACGTGGAACTGGGCCTGGAAATCCGCCTCGACCATCCCGAGGAAGTGGGCGCCGACCGTCTGGTGAACGCCGTCGCGGCCCATGCGCGCTATGACGGGCCGTTGATCGTCATCGATTTCGGCACCGCGACCACCTTCGACGCCATCGCGGCAAACGGCGATTACCTGGGCGGCGCCATCGCGCCCGGCATCAATCTTTCTCTCGAAGCGTTGCATATGGCAGCGGCCAAGCTGCCGCGCATCGCGATCGGGCGTCCGACCGAGGTCATCGGCAAGGGCACGGTCTCGGCCATGAAGTCCGGTGTCTATTGGGGCTACGTGGGGTTGATCGAAAGCCTGTGCCGACGCATTTCCGATGAACTGGGCGCGCCCGCCACCACCGTCGCCACGGGCGGGCTCGCGCCGCTGTTCGCAGAGGCGACGGACGTGATACACCACCTTGACCAGGACCTGACGCTTCGGGGCCTGCTCGAAATCCACCGCAGAAACGTCTAAGGGATCAGTGTGAGCGACACATCAGGAAATGGCTTCACGCCACGCAACGAGCTTTGGTTCCTGCCGCTCGGCGGCTCCGGCGAGATCGGGATGAACCTGAACCTCTATGGCTGCGACGGCAAGTGGATCATCGTGGACATGGGGGTGAGCTTCGGGGACGACAGCGTGCCCGGTGTTGACGTGGTCATGCCGGACCCGTCGTTCATCGAGGACCGCGCCGAGGACCTTCTGGGCATCGTGCTCACCCACGCCCACGAGGACCATCTGGGCGCGGTCGGCTATCTGTGGCCGTGGCTTAAGTGCCCGGTCTACGCCACCCCCTTCGCCGCTGCCTTCCTTGAAACCAAACTCAAGGAGGAGGAACTGCTGGGCGAGGTGCCGGTGAACGTGGTGCCGCTGGGCGGCCGGGTGGACATCGGGCCGTTCGACATCGAGTTCGTCTCGCTCACCCACTCCATCCCCGAGCCCAACGGCCTGGCGATCCGCACCCCCTACGGTACGGTGTTCCACACCGGCGACTGGAAGCTCGACCCCGAGCCCGTCGTGGGCGAGGACGCCAACATCAAGCGTCTGAAGGAGATCGGCGACGAGGGCGTGCTGGCGATGGTCTGCGATTCGACCAACGTCATCAACAAGGGCCGCGCCGGCTCGGAAGGGGCGGTGCGCGACAGCCTGTCGGACCTCATCGCCAGCTACCGCAACGGCAAGGTGGCCGTGGCGTGTTTCGCCTCCAACCTGGCGCGGGTGAAGACCATCGTGGAGGCGGCGCGCGACGCCGGGCGCGAGGTCTGTCTGGTCGGGCGCTCTTTGTGGCGGGTGACGGAGGTCGCGCGCAAGGTGGGCTACCTGGACGAGCGTGAGTCGTTCCTGGAAGCCGACGAGGCCGCCAACCTGCCCGACAACCGCGTGCTCTACATCTGCACCGGCAGCCAGGGCGAGCCGCGGGCGGCGCTCAACCGCATCGCCTACAACAGCCATCCCAGCGTTAAGTTCGGCAAGGGCGACGTGGTGCTGTTCTCCAGCCGCGTCATTCCCGGCAACGAGAAGGCCATCTTCCGGCTTCAGAACCAGCTTGTGCGCCTGGGTTGCGAGATCATCACCGACCGCGACAAGTTCATCCACGTCTCGGGCCACCCCGCGCAGGACGAGATGCGCGAGATGTACAGCTACATCCGCCCGCGCATCGCTGTGCCCGTCCATGGCGAACGGCGGCACCTGCACGAGCACGAGAAGCTGGCGCTGGAATGCGGGGCCGAGACCGCCATCATCAACGAGAACGGCGGCATCGTGAACCTGGCCCCCGGCGAGCCCGAGGTGATCGGCCACGTTTCGACGGGCCGGCTGGTGCTGGACGGCGACCGGATCGTGCCCATCGATTCCGAGATCCTGCGCGACCGCAAGCGCATGGTGCAGAATGGGGCGGCGGTCATCACCCTGGTGATGGACGATCGCGGCCGCCTGCTGGCCGACCCGCTGGTCACTACGCATGGCCTGTTCGAACCCGACGAGGAGGAGGACGAATCCGTGCTGGTGGAAGTCGTGCGTGGCGCGCTCGGCCGCCTGTCGCCCAACGACCTGCGCAACGACGATACGGTGGCGGAGGCCGCGCGCCTGGCGCTGCGCCGCACCTTCCACGCCGACCAGCGCCGCAAGCCGCTGACGGACGTTCATCTGGTCCGGCTGTGAGGCCGGGGCCCTATCGAGGCTGGAAACGAGGGGAGTAGACAGACATGATCGGACGCTTGAACCACGTCGCCATCGCGGTGCCGGACCTGGAGGCGGCCACCGCAACCTACCGCGACGTGCTGGGCGCCAAGGTATCCGACCCGGTGCCGCAGCCGGCTCATGGCGTGACGGTGGTTTTCGTGGAGTTGCCCAACACGAAGATCGAGCTGCTGCACCCGCTTGGGGAAAAGTCGCCGATCCAGGGTTTCCTGGACAAGAACGCGAGCGGCGGCATCCACCACGTGTGCTACGAGGTCGACGACATCGTCGCCGCACGCGACAAGCTGAAGACGGAGGGCATGCGTGTCCTGGGCGACGGCGAGCCCAAGATTGGCGCGCATGACAAGCCGGTGCTGTTCCTTCACCCCAAGGACTTCAACGGCACCCTTGTGGAGCTGGAGCAGGCGTAAGGCGTCCGCCGCCTGTCATGTTTGGAATGCCCGGCCATCGCGCCGGGCATTCTGCTTTTGAGGGATCGGCGGGTACGGTTCGAGCGTAGTGAAAACATTGCTCGAAACGGAGACGTCCCATGCCGCGCCTTGCCCTTGCCGCCGCCGCCGCCGTTGCTGCCCTGATCCTGGCGCCCGCCGCCGCCTCGGCCGATGCTGGGATGACGGCCGTGTACGAGACCACGCCGGACAAGCTGTGGGACCTGGTGGACTTCCACCAGCCGTCGGAGGCCATCATGCCGCCCATCGCCTCCAGCGTGCGTGAGGGCGAGGGCGTCGGTGCCACCAAGGTGAATACGCTGGCCGACGGCGGCGGCGACATTCACCTGCTGCTGGCCTACTACGCGCCCGAGGATCGCGCGTTCAACTACACCATTCAGGAGGGCCCGCTGCCGGTGAAGAACTACGTCGGGCAAGTGCGGGTCACCGATGCCGGCGAGGGCCGCGCCGCGCTGAGCTGGCAGGGAACCTACGACGCGGCCGGGGTTCCCGAGGACAAGGCGGATGAAATCCTCGGCGGCTTCTATGCCTCCATCGCCGACCGCATCGGTGAGACCTACACGCGCGTGGAGTAGTGGCAGCGAAAGTTCCCCGAACGTTCTTCCTGTGGTAGCCTTTCCCGGCCGAATCGAAGAGAGGAGCGTCCGCATGAACTGGTATTGCGACGTCGCGCCGGACGACCCCGTCCACGCGCCCTATCACGACGATGAATATGGCGTGCCGGTCGCCGACGACGTGGTGCTGTTCGAGCGGCTGTGTCTGGAGGTGTTCCAGGCCGGCCTGTCGTGGAAACTGATCCTGAAGAAGCGGCCGACGCTGAACGCCGCCTTCGCCGACTTCGACCCGGTGAAGGTGGCCGCCTTCGACGACGTCGACCGCACCCGGCTGCTGGCCGATCCGGGGATCATTCGCAACCGCCTGAAGGTCGACGCCACCATCGAGAACGCGCGCCGGCTGCTGGTCCTGCAACGGGAGCACGGAAGTTTCGCCGCCTGGATCGCCGCACAGCATCCGCTGCCCAAGGATCAGTGGGTCAAGCGCTTCCGCAAAACCTTCAAGTTCATGGGGGGCGAGGTGGTGGGGGAGTTCCTCATGAGCATCGGCTACCTCCCCGGTGCGCACCGGGAGGACTGCCCCGCAATGGGCCGCATCCGCCACCTCGACCCGCCCTGGATGCGGGCGGCGGTGGAAGCCGAGCCGACCCCTTGAGGCATTGAAAAAGGCCGGAACATCCCGTTCCGGCCTTTCGGCGTTTTCGCCTCTTGGGCACGCTCTGGCGGCGCGCTCTGTCCTCCCTAAACCTGAGCCGGTCATGCAGCCCTTGGATTAAGTGAGGGCAGGCTATGTAATTTTCGGACGTGTGTCACTCACTTTTTATCAGAAACATGCGTACGCCTTTAGAGGTAGGCGAATTTCATTGCGAAGAGCAGGGCCACGATGACCCCGATAGGGTTGAGGTCGCCCCACCGGCCGGCCAGCACCTTGATCAGCACGAAGACGATGAAGCCGAAGCCGATGCCCTCGGAAATGCTGAAGGTCAGCGGCATGGACAAGGCGGTCACCACGGCCGGGGCAAATTCCGTCACGTCGTGCCAGTCGACCTCCCGCAAGCTGCCCGCCATCAGGCAGGCCACGTAGACCAGGGCCGCGGCGGTCGCGTAGGCGGGGACGGTGCCGGCCAGCGGCGCCAGGAACAGGGCGAGCAGGAAGAGACCGGCCACAACCACGGCCGTCAGGCCGGTGCGTCCGCCGGCGCGGATGCCCGACAGGCTCTCGATGTAGCTGGTGGTGGTCGACGTCCCCAGCCCCGCGCCGACCACGGTGGCGGAACTGTCGGCCAGCAGGGCGCGCGACATGCGGGGCAGGCGCCCCTGCTCATCCAGCAGGCCGGCGGCGTGGCTGGTGGCGATCAGCGTGCCCGCTGTGTCGAACATGTCGATGAACAGCAGCGACAGGATGACCGTCACCAGGCCGATCTCCAGCGCGCCCATGATGTCCATCTGCAGGAACGTCGGCTCCACCGACGGCGGCAGGGAGGCGACGCCGCCCATGTCCTGGAAGCCCAGCAGGACCGCGATGGCGGTGGTCAGCAGGATGCCGATGATGATGGCGCCGGGCACCTTCCGATGGTCCAGGGCCACCATGACCACGAAGGAAAACACCGCCAGCAGGACCGGCGCGCTGGTCAGGTCGCCCGGCCCGACGAAGGTGGCCTCGTTGGCGACGATGATGCCGGCGTTGGTCAGGCCGATGGAGCCCAGGAAAAACCCAATGCCGGCAGCGATCGCCATCTTCAGACTCTGGGGAATGGCATTGATGATGGCTTCGCGCACCTTTGCCAGGCTGAGGATCACGAACACGACGCCCGACCAGAACACCGCCCCCAGCGCGATCTGCCACGAGTAGCCCATGCCGAGTACAATCGAGTACGCGAAGAAGGCGTTGACCCCCATGCCCGGCGCCAGCGCGATGGGATAGTTGGCCCACAACCCCATGACGGCCGACCCGAAGGCGGCGGCCAGGCAAGTGGCGACGAAGGCAGCGTCACGATCGATGCCGGCATCGGCCAGAATGCTGGGATTGACGAAGACGATGTAGGCCATGGTCAGGAAGGTGGTGGCGCCGGCCATCACCTCGCGCTTGACGGTGGTGCCGTGGTCCGTCAAGCCGAACAGGCGGTCGAGCATGGGAGAGGGGCTCCGCTTGGGTGGTCTCTCTTGCGAGGGCCGTGAAACCCTCTGTTAAGCGCGGGCGGTTCACAGTGGAGGGGCCGCAGGCCCGCCGAACCATGACGCAAGGGAAACGATCATGCCGCGCCCGACGATGCGCCTTCTGCTTGCTTCGCTGGCCCTGGCCGTCGCGCCCGTTTCAGGTGCCCTGGCCGAGGCCGACGTGGTGCTGCTGCCCGACGGTACGACGCGCGTCACGGTGGACGCCCGCACATGCCGGAAACTCGACCATCGTGCAGCCTATCGTCAAGCGCCGGGGGTGCAGTACCAGCCGGGGGTGGACGTGCGCGGCAATCCGGTGGCGCCCGCCGACGTCGGCGGGGGCTACGGCATAGAGCTGCCGGAGGAGATCACCATCCCCATCACCGTCGACCTCGCCGGTGCGTGGCGCGACCGCGCGGCGGCGGGCACGGTGAAGGCGGAAACGCTGCTGGGCGTGGTCACCATTCGCGACGGCCTGGCCTTCTGGAACGGCGAGGCCATCGACGCCGAGGCCCAGGCCGACCTGCGCGAGGCCTGCCGGCGCCTCGGCGTGCTCCAGAACGCGGTGGAGGAGCGCAAGCCCGATCGCGACCGCTGAGGCTCGCCGTTCTTTCGCCGGATTTCCGGTGATGATGGTGCCTGTTGCCGCCCCATCGTCCAGGCGTTAGAGTGCCGCCAACCTTTCGGGCGCCCGCTTCCAAGGCGTCCGCCAATCCCGCATATTTCGAGGATCGCATGCGTCTGTCCCGCTATTTCCTGCCGACGCTGAAGGAGACGCCCTCCGAGGCGCAGATCGTCTCCCACCGCCTGATGCTGCGCGCCGGCCTGATCCGCCAGCACGCCGCCGGCATCTACAACTGGCTGCCGCTGGGCTACCGCGTGCTGCGCAAGGTGGAGCAGATCGTGCGCGAGGAGCAGGACCGCGCCGGCGCGCAGGAAATCCTCATGCCGTCCATCCAGTCCGCCGACCTGTGGCGCGAGTCCGGCCGCTATGACGACTACGGCAAGGAAATGCTGCGCATCACCGACCGGCATGACCGCGACATGCTGTTTGGCCCGACGCACGAGGAAGTGGTGACCGACATCTTCCGCCACAACGTGCGCAGCTACAAGGACCTGCCGCTGAACCTCTACCAGATCCAGTGGAAGTTCCGCGACGAGGTGCGCCCCCGTTTCGGTGTCATGCGCGGCCGCGAGTTCCTGATGAAAGACAACTACTCCTTCGATCTGAACCAGGAGGAGGCGCGCAAGTCCTACAATCGCATGTTCGTCGCCTACCTGCGCACCTTCGAGCGCATGGGCCTGAAGGCGATCCCCATGCAGGCGGACACGGGCCCCATCGGCGGCGATCTGTCCCACGAGTTCATCGTGCTGGCCGAGACGGGCGAGTCCGAGGTGTTCGTGGACGAGAAGCTTCTGGAAAAGCCGATCCCGCGCGATGTGGACTACGGCAGCGACCTGCAGCCCATCGTCGACGACTGGACCAGCCTGTTCGCCGCGACGGACGAAAAGTACGATCCTTCCCAGCACCCGGCGGTCGGCGAGGGCATCGTCACCGCGCGCGGCATCGAGGTGGGCCACATCTTCTACTTCGGCACCAAGTACAGCGGCGCCATGGGCGCGGTGGTCATGGGGCCGGAGGGCGACGAGGCGCCGGTCCACATGGGCAGCTACGGCATCGGCGTCTCCCGCCTGGTGGGTGCGATCATCGAGGCCAGCCACGACGACAACGGCATCATCTGGCCGGAGGAAGTGGCGCCCTACACGGTCGGCCTCGTGAACCTGAAGGTCTCCGACACCGAGGTGACGGCGGCCTGCGACGATCTCTACGCCAAGCTGAACGCGGCGGGCGTTGAGACCCTGTATGACGACCGCGACGAGCGCGCCGGTGCCAAGTTCGCCGACATGGACCTGGTGGGCGTGCCCTGGCAGGTGGTCATCGGGCCGAAGGGCCTGAAGAACGGCGTCGCCGAGGTGAAGAACCGCAAGACCGGCGATCGCGAGGAAGTGTCGCTCGAGTCCGTGGTGGCGCGCTTCGCGGGCTGACGTCGAAAGGTGGGGAACCACCAAGACACAAAGACACCAAGAGGGTGTGCCGGTCGGTGATGCTGTGGATCATCGGCCGGCGTCATCTTCTTGAAAAAAATCGCTAAGTTCAATTCTTAAGCCGCTGATGCACGTTCACACCGCTCCCTTGGTGTCTTGGTGCCTTGGTGGTTCAACAAGACCTTCCAGCCGCTCCCGGCGCAACCTGAAGGACAGGCATGATCTTCTCGGCCTTTGAACGGATGATGGCGCTGCGCTACCTGAGGGCGCGGCGGAAGGAGGGGTTCGTCTCCGTCATCGCCGGTTTCTCGCTGCTCGGCATCGCACTGGGCGTGGCGACGCTCATCATCGTCATGGCGGTGATGAACGGCTTCCGGCAGGAGTTGCTGACCAACATTCTCGGCCTGAACGGCCACATGACCGTCATGAGCACCAGCGTCTTCCGCGACTACGAGAACGCGGCCGATCTCGTGCGCGACGTTCCCGGCGTTACCGCCGTGACGCCCATGGTTGAAGGCCAGGTCATGGCCTCGGGCAACAACCAGTCGGGCGGCGCCATCGTGCGCGGCGCCCAGCCGGAAGACCTGATGAACCGCCCCATCATCGCCCAGGCCATCATCGCCGGATCGCTGGAGGGGCTGGGGCCGGAGCAGATCCTCATCGGCGAGCGCATGGCCGAGAAATACGGCCTGTGGCTGGGCGACAAGCTGTCGCTCATCAGCCCCAAGGGCAACGTCACCGCCTTCGGCACCGTGCCCCGCGTGCGCGCCTACGAGGTCGGGGCGATCTTCAAGGTGGGCATGTACGAGTACGACTCCAGCTTCATCTTCATGCCGCTGGAGGCCGCGCAAACCTATTTCCAGCGCCAGAACGCGGTCACCCACCTGGAAGTGGTGACCGAAAGCCCCGACGAGATCGAGGAGACCATGGCCCGCGTCGCCGGCGCGCTGGGCCAGGGATACCAGCTGCGCGGCTGGCAGAACACCAACGCCAGCTTCTTCAACGCACTTCAGGTGGAACGCAACGTCATGTTCCTGATCCTGACGCTCATCATCCTGGTGGCGGCGTTCAACATCATCTCGGGCCTCATCATGCTGGTGAAGGACAAGGGCCGCGACATCGCCATCCTGCGCACCATGGGGGCGACCCGGGGCTCGGTCATGCGCATCTTCTTCATCGCAGGCGCCTCGGTGGGCGTGATCGGCACCATCGCCGGCCTTGGCCTGGGTGTGGCGTTCGCGGCCAACATCGAGAGCATCCGCCAGGGGCTCCAGGCGCTGACCGGGACCGAGCTGTTCTCGCCGGAAATCTATTTCCTGGCGACCATGCCGGCGGAAATCGACTGGCGCGAAGTGGGCACGGTGGTGCTCATGGCCCTGGGCCTGAGTTTCGGGGCGACCATCTATCCCTCCTGGCGCGCCGCCCGCCTCGATCCGGTGGAGGCCTTGCGCTATGAATGACGCGGCGCTGAAGCTTTCGAACGTCAAGCGGTCCTTCCGCCAGGGGCGCGTGGAGCTGGAGGTCCTGCGTGGCGTCGATCTGGCGATCCGGCCGGGCGAGATCGTCGCACTGGTCGGTCCATCGGGCACCGGCAAGTCGACGCTGTTGCAGATTTCCGGCCTGCTGGAGAAGCCGACGAGCGGCGAGGTGCTGATCGCCGGCACGTCGGCGGGCACGCTGTCCGACGACAAGCGCACGGCGCTGCGCCGCCTGCACCTGGGCTTCGTCTACCAGTACCACCACCTGCTGCCCGAGTTTTCGGCGCTGGAGAACGTGGTGCTGCCGCAGATGATCGCCGGCACCGGCAAAGGCGAGGCCGCCAAGCGGGCGACGCGTCTGCTGGAGGGGATGGGCCTGGCAGACCGCATCAAGCACCGCCCGGCCGAGCTGTCGGGCGGCGAGCAGCAGCGCGTCGCCATCTGCCGTGCGCTCGCCAACAGTCCGCGCCTGCTGCTGGCCGACGAGCCGACGGGCAACCTGGACCCCCACACCAGCGACCACGTCTTCGCGGCCTTCCTGCGGCTGGTGCGGGAAGAGGGTCTGGCGGCCCTGATCGCAACCCATAATCCCGACCTGGCCGCCCGCATGGACCGCACCGTGAGCCTCAGCGAAGGCCGCCTGAGGGAAAGCGTGCCGGCGGAGTAGGGGGCTCTTGACCGGTCGTTAACCTCCTCCACAATAGGCTCAGGGGAACAGCCGGAGGGGGCGGATAATGGATGTGCAAGACGCCGAGGACCGGGCTCTTATCGCCCAGCACCGAGACGAGCCGACTATTTCCCATGCCGGCCTCAAGCGCATCCTGGCGGGTGAAAGCCCCGTCACCGTCTGGCGGGAGGAACAGGGCCTTACTCAGCGTGCACTGGCGGAAAGGGCCGGCGTCGCGCCGTCCATGATCCACGCGGTGGAGAAGGGAACCAAGTCGCCGTCGCTCGAGACCGCCCGCCGCATCGCCGAAGCGCTGGGAATAGGATTGGATGACTTGTTCGGCTGAGCCGTGATCCTGTAGAACACTCGGCCCCGCGCCATCGGAAAAGCCCGCCGCCCATGACCGACACCGCCGCCGCCTCCTCCTTCGTCCATCTGCGCGTCCACACGGCATATTCCATGTCCGAGGGCGCCATCGCGGTGAAGACGCTGCCCAAGCTGTGCAAGAAGATGGGCATGCCGGCGGTCGCCATCACCGACACGCGCAACGTCTTTGGCGGCCTGGAATTCTCCGTCGGCTGCACCGGCGAGGGCATCCAGCCCATCATCGGGTGCCAGATCAGCCTGCGCCGCAAGGCCGAGAAACCGTCCGGCTTCGGCGCCCGCGAGGCCCGGACGCCCGAGCCCGATCAGCTGGTGCTCATCGCCCAGAATGCGGCGGGGTACGAGAACCTGCTCAAGGTCGTCTCCATGTCCTACCTGGAGACCGACGGTCACGAGACGCCGCAGGTGGACATGGCGGCCCTCAAAGAGCACGGAGAGGGCCTGATCTGCCTCACCGGCGGGCCGCTGGGGCCGGTCGGGCGGCTGATCCTGGACGGCCAGATGGACGCGGCCGAGGACTGCCTCAAGGCGCTGGCCGACATCTATTCCGGCCGCCTCTACGTGGAAATCCAGCGCCATGGGATGCCGCGCGAGGACCAGTCGGAGCCGGGCTTCATCGACCTCGCCTACAAGCTGGACCTGCCGCTGGTCGCCACCAACGAATGCTTCTTCCCCGACCGCGACATGTACGAGGCGCACGACGCCCTCATTTGCATGGCGGAAAAAAGCTTCCTGTCCCACACCGACCGCCGCCGCCTGACGCCGGAGCACTACTTCAAGAGCCCCGAGGAGATGCGGGAGCTGTTCAAGGATCTGCCGGAAGCCATTGATAACACTCTGGTCATCGCCAAGCGTTGCGCGGTGATGGTGGAGAAGCGCGATCCCATCCTGCCGCGCGCCCCCCAGGCCGGCGGAGGGTCGGAGGAAGAGGCCCTGCGCGACGTGGCGGCCCAGGGCTTGCGCGACCGGCTGGAGGTCCACGTCTACACCGACGGCATGTCGGACGAGGAAAAGGAAGCCGCCGCAAAGCCTTACTGGGATCGGCTGGAGTACGAACTGGGCATCATCAACAAGATGGGCTTCCCAGGCTACTTCATGATCGTTGCGGACTTCATCCAGTGGGGCAAGGACCACGACATTCCCGTCGGGCCGGGCCGTGGCTCGGGCGCGGGCTCGCTGGTGGCCTGGGCTCTGACCATCACCGACCTGGACCCGCTGCGCTTCGCCCTTCTGTTCGAGCGGTTCCTGAACCCCGAACGTGTGTCCATGCCCGACTTCGACGTGGACTTCTGCCAGGACCGCCGCGAAGAGGTCATCCGCTACGTCCAGGAAAAGTACGGCCGCGACAAGGTCGCGCAGATCATCACCTTCGGTAAGCTCCAGGCGCGCGCGGTGGTGCGCTCGGTCGGCCGCGTGCTGGAGATGCCGCTGGGCTACGTGGACAAGATCTGCAAGATGATCCCCAACAACCCGGCCAACCCCTGCACCCTGCCCGAGGCCCTGGAGCAGGAACCGCAGCTGGCCGAGTTGCGCGACAGCGACCCGCAGGTCGCCCACATGCTGTCCATCGCGCTGAAGCTGGAGGGCCTGTTCAGCCACGCCTCCACCCACGCGGCCGGCGTGGTGATCGGCGACCGCCCGCTGGACGAGCTGGTGCCGCTCTACCGCGACCCGAACTCCGACATGCCGGTCACCCAGTTCAACATGAAGTGGGTGGAGCAGGCGGGTCTGGTGAAGTTCGACTTCCTGGGCCTGAAGACGCTCACCGTCATCAACACGGCCGTGAAGCACATCAAGGAGCAGCACGGCGTCGACATCGACATGAGCGCCCTGCCGCTGGACGACGAGAAATCCTATCGCCTTCTGGCGCGCGGCGAGACGGCCGGCGTGTTCCAGCTGGAAAGCACGGGCATGCGCGACGTGCTGACCAAGCTGAAGCCCGACTGCCTGGAGGACATCATCGCCGTCGTGGCGCTGTACCGTCCGGGCCCCATGGACAACATCCCCTCCTACATCCGCCGCAAGCAGGGCGAGGAGGAGGTGATCTACATGCACCCCGACCTGGAGCAGATCCTGTCAGAGACCTACGGGATCATGATCTACCAGGAGCAGGTGATGCAGGCCGCCCAGATCCTGGCCGGCTACTCGCTCGGCGGCGCCGACCTTCTCCGCCGCGCCATGGGCAAGAAGATCCAGGCGGAGATGGACAAGCAGCGCACCATGTTCTGCGACGGCGCGGAGCAGAACGGGATTGCGCGCGAGAAGGCGTCGGAGATTTTCGACACCATCGCCAAGTTCGCCGGCTACGGCTTCAACAAGTCGCACGCCGCCGCCTACGCGCTGGTCGCCTACCAGACGGCCTATCTAAAGGCCAACTATCCCGTCGAGTTCATGGCCGCGACCATGACCTACGACATGCACAACACCGAAAAGCTGGAGGCCTTCAAGGCGGAGTTGGGCCGCCTGAAGATCGACCTGCTGCCGCCCGACATCAACAGGTCGGAAGTGCTGTTCTCGGTGGAGAAGGGCGCGGTGCGGTATGCGCTGTCGGCCATCAAGAACGTCGGCCAGCACGCCATGGAAAGCCTGGTGAACGAACGCCGAAAGAACGGACCCTTCAAGGATATCAAGGACTTCGCGCAGCGTCTTGACACCAAGGCCGTCAACAAGCGCCTGCTGGAGAACCTGGTGCGCGCCGGCGCTTTCGACTGCCTGAACAAGAACCGCGCCCAGACCTTCGCCGCCATCGAGACCATCATGCGCCACGCGCAAGCCGCGGCGGAGGAACGCTCTTCCAACCAGGTGAGCCTGTTCGGCGGCACCCAGGAGGCGACGCCGCCGCTCACCCTGCCCAAGGTGCCCGACTGGACGCCTGTGGAGAAGCTGGATTGCGAGTTGGCGGCCATTGGCTTCTATCTCTCTGCGCATCCGCTGGATACCTTCGACCGCACGCTCAAGCGCCTGTCGGTCGTGAAAAGCTCGGAACTGGTGGAGCACCTCAAGAACGGCGGCGCCAACCCCGTGAAGATGGCCGGCTCCGTCGGCGGCCGGAAGGAGCGCGTGGGCAAGAACGGCAGCCGCTATGCCTTCGTCACCCTGTCCGACGCCGGCGGCACGTATGAGGTGATGTTCTTCTCGGAAATCCTGGCGGCCTCGCGCGAGGTGCTGGACAGCGGCAAGCCGGTGGTCATCACGGTGGATGCCCGCCTTGACGGCGAGCAGGTGCGGCTTGGCGCCAAGGCGGTGGAGAACCTGGAGGAGGTCGCCGCCCGCTCCACGAAGAAGCTGGAAATCCACATCGACAACCCGGAGCCGCTGGAGCGCCTGCGGGCGGTGATCGACAAGGACAAGCCGGGCAACGGCACCATTGTCGTGGTCGCGCACCTGGACGAGTACAACGTCGAACTGAAGTACGCCGACCGCCAGTTCCAGCTTTCCGCTGCCACGCTCAGTGCGCTGCGCAACACGCCGGGTGTGATGGACGTGGTGGAAATCTGAATTACCTGCGCCGAAACGGGATGCGGCGGGGCCGGGCGCCGCCGCATCCTCCCGTTCGAAAACCACGAACGGGAGGACCCGATGACAACGACGCCACTCACCATCACGCCCCGCATGAGCCCTGGTGCCTGGGCTATGCTGCTCGCCCTTTCGGTGCTGTGGGGAGGCTCGTTCTTCTTCGTCGAGGTCGCCGTCGGCGCAATCCCGCCGCTGACACTGGTGCTGCTGCGCGTCGGCGGGTGCGCCTTGGTGCTGTGGGCCGTCGTGGCGATGACCGGCGGCACGATGCCGGCGCGACCGGAGGTTTGGCGGGCATTCCTCGTCATGGGGCTGCTCAACAACGCGGTGCCGTTCAGTCTCATCGTCTGGGGGCAGGCGCACCTGTCGTCCAGCCTTGCCGCCATTCTGAACGCCACTACGCCGCTGTTCACGGTGATCGTCGCCGGTCTTGTGCTGGCCGACGAGCGCATGACGCCCGGCCGGGTGGCGGGCGTCGGGTTCGGGTTCCTCGGCGTCGTGGTGCTGATGGGCGGCGGTGGTTGGGGCGAGGGCGGCCTCTTGCCCTATCTCGCGTGCCTCGGCGGGGCGATCTCCTATGCGTGTGCCGGGGTCTTCGGACGCCGGTTCCAGCGCCTCGGGGTGACGCCGTTGCAGACTGCGGCGGGGCAGGTGACGGCCTCGACCCTGTTCCTGCTGCCCCTTGCGCTGGGCGTCGATCGGCCGTGGACTCTGCCCGCGCCGGGACCGGAGGTGGTGGCCGCCGTCGCGGGGCTGGTCGTGCTGTCGACGGCGCTCGCCTATCTCCTGTACTTCCGCATCCTGGCCGTGGCCGGAGCGACCAACCTGCTGCTGGTGACGTTCCTTATTCCCGTCAGTGCCATCCTCCTGGGGATCGGCATCCTGGGCGAGGCGATAGGCTTGCGGGAGGTTGCCGGTATGGCGATCATAGGAATAGGCCTCGCCGCCGTGGACGGACGGCCGGCCGGGCGGCTGAAGGCGGCTGTGCGGGGAGAAGGAAGCCTGACATGACGGTCATCGACACAGGTCTCCGGGACCCCCGCTGGCGCGCCGTCCTGGGCAATGACGCGGAGGCTGACGGCCGCTTCGTCTACGCCGTCCGGACTACCGGCATCTACTGCCGCCCCTCCTGCCGCTCAAAGGCGCCCCGACGCGAGAACGTGGCCTTCTTCGACACGCCCGCGGACGCTGAGGCAGCCGGATTCCGTCCCTGCAAGCGCTGCCGGCCCGGCGCACCAGCCGCCGCCGACCCGGACGCCGCGGCGCTGGATGCCGCGTGCCGCATCTTGGATGCGGCGGAGGAGGAGCCGGCGCTCGGCGAACTCGCGGGCCGCGTCGGCCTGACGCCCGCCAGGCTGCGGCGCCTGTTCCAGGATCGTCTCGGCGTCACGCCCAAGGGCTACGCCAAGGCGCTGAAGGCCCGTCGGCTCGCCCGGGGGCTGAAGCGCGGCGCCACCGTCACCGAGGCGCTCTACGATGCCGGCTACGGCGCTCCCAGCCGTGCCTACGAGGCCGCCGGTGAGCGCCTGGGGATGACCCCGTCGGCCTATGCAAGGGGCGGGCAGGGCGAGACGATCCGTTACGCCACGGCACCCTGCGCCTTCGGCTGTCTGCTGGTGGCGACGACGGCGCGCGGGCTGTGCGCCGTCGAACTGGGCGCCGAAGACGCCGAGGTGGCCGCGCAGCTTCGCGCACACTTTCCAAAGGCGGCGCTTGAGGAGGACTCGGCGGGCCTTGCCGCCGTCGTACGGGCCGTGGCTGCGCATGTGGAGGCACCGCGCACCGCTCTGGACCTGCCGCTCGACATCCGCGGCACTGCCTTCCAGGAACAGGTGTGGACCGAGTTGAAGCGCATTCCGCCGGGCGAGACGGTCTCCTACGCTGAATTGGCGCGTCGCCTCGGGCAGCCGGGGGCGGCCCGGGCGGTCGCGGGCGCCGTCGCCGCCAACCGGCTGGCCGTGGTCGTGCCCTGCCACCGCGTCGTGCGGGGCGATGGCGGCCTTTCCGGCTACCGCTGGGGGACTGCGCGCAAGCGGGCGCTGCTGGCGGCGGAAACGGACGGCGAGGGCGATGTATGAAGGTGGGCTCTTGACGAGTGCGTGAAACCCGTGCCGGACATCGTGCAAAGGGGTTGCCAAAGGCCGGGCGCCGCTGTAAATAGCGGGCCTTCAAACCACGCACGCGGGTGCGCGGCCCTTTGCCCGACAACGGCAACAGGGCCATCCGGTGTCGGTACGGTCTTCGCAGGATCGTCCGATGACTTGCCCCGCGGAGGCCTAACCGGAAAAAGAGGACATTATGGCCCTTCCGACCTTTACCCTGCGTCAGATGATCGAGTCCGGCTGCCACTTCGGGCACAACACCCGTCGCTGGAACCCGCGCATGGCGCCGTTCCTGTACGGTGTTCGCGACGGCGTGCACATCATCGACCTGCAGCAGACCGTTCCCATGCTGTACCGCGCCATGGAAGCCGTGCGCGACGTCACCGCCAACGGCGGCCGCGTCCTGTTCGTCGGCACCAAGCGCCAGGCTGCCGAGATCGTCGCCGAATCGGCCAGCCGCTGCGGTCAGTACTACGTGAACCACCGTTGGCTCGGCGGCATGCTGACCAACTGGCGCACGGTGTCCAACTCCATCAAGCGCCTGCGCGAGCTGGACGAGATGTTCGAGGTCGGCGTGCCGAGCGCGCTCACCAAGCGCGAGACGCTGAGCCTGGAGCGCGAGCGCGAGAAGCTGACCCGCGCCCTGGGCGGCATCAAGGAGATGGGCGGCCAGCCCGACCTGATCTTCGTCATCGACACCGTCAAGGAGTCGCTGGCGATTGCCGAGGCCAACAAGCTGGGCATCCCGGTCGTCGCCGTGCTGGACTCCAACAGCGACCCGAACGGCATCGCCTACCCGATCCCGGGTAACGACGACGCCATCCGAGCCATCAAGATGTACTGCGACCTGATTTCCGGCGCCGTCCTCGACGGCATCAGCGCCGAGATGGCCGCCGCCGGCGTCGATATCGGCGAGCAGGAAGAGGCCCCGGCCGAGCCCGCGCTGGCCGGCGACGAGGTCGAAGGCCAGTCCGCCGAGGAGAAGGCCGCCGCCGACGAGGCCGCGACCCAGGCCCAGGAAGGCGAGCTGGGCGCCGGCCAGAACGCCGGCTGATCGCCGTCTTACCGCTTCGAAGTGGCGGCGGCTTCGGTCGCCGCCATTTTTTCAAGAAACACCAATCGTTTCCGATTGAACGCCTAACCAAGAGGTTGAACGATGGCCGAGATTACCGCCTCCCTCGTCAAGGAGCTGCGCGAGAAGACCGGCGCCGGCATGATGGACTGCAAGAAGGCGCTGGCCGAGACCAACGGTGACCTGGAGGGCGCCGTCGACTGGCTGCGCAAGAAGGGTCTCGCCGCTGCCGCCAAGAAGGCCGGCCGCGTCGCCGCCGAGGGCCTGGTTGCGGTCAAGGCCGAGGGCACCAAGGGCGCCGTCGTCGAGCTGAACTCCGAGACCGACTTCGTGGCGCGCAACGAGACCTTCCAGGACTTCGTCGCCGAGGTCGCCGACGTGGCGTTCTCCGTCGACGGCGATCTGGAAGCCACCAAGGCCGCTCAGCTGCCGTCCGCCGGCAAGCCGGTGCAGGACGCGCTGACCGACCTGATCGGCACCATCGGCGAGAACATGAACCTGCGACGCGCCGGCGGCGTGTCGGTCTCCAAGGGCGTCGTCGCCGCCTACGTCCACAACGCCGTCAAGCCGGGCCTCGGCAAGATCGGCGTGCTGGTCGGCCTGGAGTCCGAGGGCGACGTCGCCAAGCTGGAAGAGCTGGGCAAGCAGATCGCCATGCACGTGGCGGCCGCCAACCCGCAGTTCCTGACCGTGGACACCGTCGACACCTCCGCCGTCGACCGCGAGCGCGAGGTTCTGTCCGAGCAGGCCCGCGCTTCGGGCAAGCCGGAAGAAATCATCGCCAAGATGGTCGAGGGCCGTCTGCGCAAGTTCTACGAGGAAGTCGTGGTGCTGGAGCAGGCCTTCGTCATGGACCCGGACCGCAAGGTCAAGAAGGTCCTTGAGGACGCCGCCAAGGAGGTTGGCGCCCCGGTGACCCTCGCCGGCTTCCAGCGCATCGCGCTGGGCGAGGGCGTCGAGAAGAAGGAAGAGGACTTCGCCGCCGAGGTGGCCGCCGCTCGCGGCGCCTGATCGGCCGGAGTTTTAAGGGGCGACAGCGGCTTGGATGGTGTATATCATCCGGGCCGGTGCCGCCCCTTTTTCATGCGCGCATCCGCGTTCTTGCGCACGTCGCGCACCGCCGGATCGTTCGCCCGGTGGGACGCGACCGCCCGCCGCCCCTGGATGACCTGACCAGTTGAGAGGCCCCGCCCATGCCCGCCGCCGACGCTTCCGCCGCGCCGCAGTTTCGCCGTGTTCTGCTGAAAATCTCGGGTGAAGGGCTTATGGGCCCGCGCGAGTTCGGGCTGGACAGCGCGACGGTCGCGGCCATCGCCCGCGAGGTCCGGTCGGTGCGGGAGATGGGCGTGCAGGTGTGCCTGGTCATTGGCGGCGGAAACCTGTTCCGGGGCGTGTCCGGCGCCGCTGAGGGCATGGACCGCACCAGCGCCGACTACATGGGCATGCTGGCGACCGTCATGAACGCCATGGCGGTGCAGAGCGCGCTGGAGAAGGCCGGCGTGCAGACCCGCGTGCAGTCGGCCATTCCCATGGAGGCGGTGTGCGAGCCCTACATCCGGCGCCGCGCCATCCGCCACATGGAGAAGGACCGCGTGGTGATCTTTGCCGCCGGCACGGGCAACCCGTTCTTCACCACCGACACCGCCGCCGCCCTGCGTGCGGTGGAGATGAACTGCGGCGCCCTGCTGAAGGCCACCAACGTGGACGGTGTCTATTCCGCCGATCCCAAGAAGGACCCGCAGGCCGAGTTCTATCCGCGCCTGACCTACACCGACGTCCTGGCCCGCAACCTGCGCGTCATGGATGCCTCGGCCATTGCGCTGGCGCGTGAGAACCGGCTGCCCATCGTTGTTTTCGACATGCATGGCGAGAACGCCTTCGCCAAGGTCATGGCCGGCGAAGGCCGCTATACGATCATTGCCGAGGAGGAGTGAGCCGTGTCCGGTGACGTAGCCGATTTCAAGTCGCTGAAAAAAGACCTCAAACACCGCATGGATCAGGCGGTGGAGGTGCTGAAGAAGGAATTCGCCGGCCTGCGTACGGGCCGCGCGCATACCAGCCTGCTGGACCCGGTCGTCGTCGAAGCCTACGGCTCCACCATGCCGCTCAACCAGGTGGCCAACGTCAGCGTGCCGGAGCCGCGCATGCTTGTGGTCTCGGTGTGGGACCGCAGCATGATCAAGGCCGTCGAGAAGGCCATCCGCAACGCCGGCCTGGGCCTCAATCCGGCCGCCGAGGGTCAGACGATCCGCGTGCCCATCCCGCCGCTCACCGAGGAGCGCCGCGCCGAACTGACCAAGGTCGCAGCCAAGTACGGCGAGAACGCCCGCGTGGCGGTCCGCAACGTGCGCCGCGACGGCATGGACCAGCTCAAGAAGATGGAGAAGGACGGCACCATCTCGCAGGACGAACAGCGCGCCCACGAGAAGGAAGTGCAACAGCTGACCGACGAGACGATCAGCACGATCGACGAGACGCTGAAGCACAAGGAACAGGAGATCATGCAGGTTTGATGGGCGCGGAGCCTCTCAAGCGCGGGGGCGAGAAACCCCCGCCGCCGGCCCACGTCGCCATCATCATGGACGGCAACGGCCGGTGGGCGAAGGCGCGCGGCCTGCCGCGCACGGCCGGCCACCGCAAGGGGGCCGAGGCCGTGCGCGCAACTCTGCGCGCCGCCGGCGAAATGGGTATTGGCTACCTGACCCTGTTCGGATTCTCCTCGGAAAACTGGCGCCGGCCGGAAGACGAGGTCACCGAACTGAAGGGGCTCCTGCGCCTGTATCTGGGCAACGAGCTGAACAACCTTCATGAAAACGGCGTGCGCCTGCGCGTCATCGGCGAGCGTGAGCGCTTCGGGGGCGAACTGGCACGCATGATCACGGCGGCCGAGGAAAAAACCGCCGGCAACACCGGCCTGACCCTGACCATCGCGCTCTCCTATGGTGGTCGGCAGGAGATCGTCGCCGCGGCCCGGTCGCTTGCCGCCGACGCGGCCGCCGGGCGTGTCGACGCCGCGCAGATCGACGAAGCCCTGTTCGCCTCGCGCCTGTTCACGGCCGACATCCCCGACCCCGACCTTCTGATCCGCACGAGTGGGGAGCAGCGCGTCAGCAATTTCCTGCTGTGGCAGATCGCCTACGCCGAAATGGTATTCGTCGACACCCTGTGGCCCGACTTCGGGCGCCCGGAACTGGAAGCCGCCGTACGGGCGTTCTCTCTGCGAGATCGTCGCTACGGTGGTGTGAAAGGCTGACGCCCGCGTGCTGAAGACCCGAGTCCTGTCCGCCCTGATCATGGTGCCGGTGGCGCTGGCGTGCGCCTGGGCGGGGAGTCCGGTGTTCGACATCGCGATTGCCGCCGTCGCCGTCATCATGGCGCATGAGTGGCAGGCGATCGTGCAGGCGGGGTACCGCGCGCCCGGCTGGGCGTCCGGCGCCGTATCCGTCGCCGCCGCCGTGTTGGCCGTTCCCGCGCCCGAAGCCGCCTTGGCGCTCATCGCCGGGGCCGTTCCGGTGGTCTGGCTGCTGGCGCGCAGCCGTGCCGGGGCGGGATGGTCGGCGCTGGGCGTGCTCTACGTGGCGTTGCCGGCCATGACGCTGGTGTGGTTGCGCGAGCATGGCGGGCTCGCAACGCTCATCTGGATTTTCGTCATCGTTTGGGTCACCGACACGGGCGGCTATGTGTTCGGGAAGAACATCGGCGGCCCCAAGCTGTCGCCCCGTATCAGTCCCAACAAGACCTGGGCCGGATTGCTGGGCGGCGCCTTTTCCGCGATGGTGGCGGGGGCGGCTGTCGCTTTTCTGGTGAACCCGACGGCCGCCTTGGCACTTATACTCTTCAGCGGCGGTCTTGCGATCGTTGAGCAGATGAGCGACCTGACAGAGAGTTACGTGAAGCGGCGCTTCGGCGTGAAGGACAGCGGCCACATCATTCCGGGCCATGGCGGCGTGCTGGATCGCGTCGACGGCCTGGTGCTGACGGCCCCCGCGGTGGCGCTTGCGACGTACCTGGCCCAAGGGGGGATCACGGCATGGTGACCAGCAGCACGACCGCCCACTCCGCCAAGCCGGCAACGGCCAAGGCCGGCGCCACCGAGGGCCCGTCGGCCGATGCGCCGCGCCGGGTTACGGTGCTGGGCTCCACGGGCTCCATTGGCTGCAACACCATCGACCTCATAGACCGCAACCGCGACGCCTACGACGTCGTGGCGCTGACCGCCAACGGCAACGTCGACGTCCTGGCCGAACAGGCCCTGCGCCTGCGGCCAGAGGTGGCCGTGGTCGCCGACGAGGACAAGTACGCCGCCCTGAAGGAGCGCCTGGCCGGATCGGGCATCGAGGCCGCGGCCGGCTGTGCGGCGGTCACCGAGGCTGCGGCGCGCGACGCCGACTGGGTGATGTCGGCCATTGTCGGCGCGGCCGGCCTGGAGCCCACCCTCGCGGCCATCCGCCGCGGGTGCGTCGTCGGCCTGGCCAACAAGGAGACGCTGGTGTGCGCCGGCGCCCTGGTCATGGCCGAGGTCGAGAAGTACGGCGCGACGCTGCTGCCCGTGGACAGCGAGCATTCCGCCATCTTCCAGGTGTTCGACTTCGAGCAGGCTCAGCGCGTTTCCCGCATTGTGCTCACGGCCTCGGGCGGGCCGTTCCGCGAATGGGAGCGCGAGGCCATGGAGGCGGTCACGCCTGCTCAGGCGGTGGCGCACCCCAACTGGTCCATGGGCGCGAAGATTTCCGTCGACAGCGCCACCATGATGAACAAGGGGCTGGAACTCATCGAGGCCGCCCACCTGTTCCCGGTGCCGGAAGACCGCATCGAGATCCTGGTGCACCCGCAGTCGGTCATCCACAGCATGGTGGAGTATGTGGACGCCTCCATGCTGGCCCAGCTTGGCACGCCCGACATGCGGACGCCCATCGCCTTTGCCCTGGCATGGCCGGCCCGCATGGCCGCGCCGAGCCCGCGCCTGGACCTGGCGGCGGTGGCGCAACTGACATTCCAGGCTCCCGACACCGAGCGCTTTCCGGCCCTGCGACTGGCGCGCGCCGCCTTGCAATCGGGGGGCGCGGTTCCTACTCTCTTGAATGCGGCCAATGAAGTGGCTGTCGCCCGGTTCCTGGCCGGCGAGATCGGCTTTTTGGATATCGCCCGCAGCGTCGAGACGGTGCTGGAGCGGGTCGGGTCCATGCCGCTTGCCACGCTGGAGGATGTGGCCGCCGCCGACGCCGAGGCCCGGCGCCTGGCGGCGACGGTGACGCCAAGGGCGCGCGCCGCCGCCGAGTGATCGCGGCCCGACGGCCTCGTCGGGGCCGGCAACGCATGTTTCGAAGGCTCCTGACCGCATGGACATCCTTTCCGTACTCTGGACGACGGTTCTTCCCTTCCTCGTCATCCTGACCATCGTCGTCTTCGTCCACGAATTCGGCCATTTCATCATTGCGCGCATCAACGGCGTGAAAGTGGACGTATTTTCCATCGGCTTCGGCAAGGAGCTGTTCGGCTGGTACGACCGCCGCGGCACCCGCTGGCGCGTCAGCCTGCTGCCGCTGGGCGGCTACGTGAAGTTTTTCGGCGATGCCAACGAGGCCAGCGGCGGCGCCGACAAGAGCCGCGAGTTGTCCGAGGAGGAACGGCGCGTCAGCTTCCAGCACAAGCGCGTCGGGCAGCGGTTTTCCATCGTGCTCGCGGGTCCGGCCTTCAACTTCATCTTTGCGATCCTGGTGTTTGCCGGCGTGTTCATGAGCGTCGGCCAGCCCACCACGCCACCGGTTTTGGGCGGCGTGCAGGAGGGCAGTCCGGCCGCCGAGGCGGGCCTCATGCCGGGCGACCGCGTTGTCGCCATCAACGGCGGGGCGGTCGACCGTTTCGAGGACATCCAGCGCATGGTGCCGCTCAATCCCGAGGGGCGCGCCATGGAGGTCACCGTCCTGCGCGACGGCGAGCAGCAGACCTATGAGATCACGCCGCGCATGACCGAGATGACCGACGGCTTCGGCAACACCCAGCGCACGCCCGTGCTTGGCGTTTCCGTCAGCCGCGAAGCCATGGAGCTGGTGCGCATGGGGCCGGTGGAAGCCGTGGGACAGGCGGTGGTCCATACGGGCACGGTGGTCACCAGTTCGCTGACGGCCATCGGTCAGATGATCTCCGGCGACCGCGGTACCGAGGATTTGGGCGGTCCGGTGCGTATCGCGCAATTCTCCGGTCAGGCAGCCCAGTCGGGTCTGGTCAACGCCATCATGTTCGTGGCCCTGCTGTCGGTGGCGCTGGGCCTGTTCAACCTGTTTCCGGTGCCCATGCTGGATGGCGGCCACCTGTTGTTCTACGGCATTGAGGCCCTTCGCGGGCAGCCGCTGAGCGAGCAGGTCCAGGAGTACGGCTTCCGCATCGGGCTGGTCCTGGTCCTTACGTTGATGGTCTTCGTTACATGGAATGACATCGTTCGGCTCATAGAGGGTTGAGTTCCCAAGCCGAAGGCGGCATTCTCCGGCAATCGAATACGCGTCAAAACGTAACTCCGGGGGATACCTTGCGTTCGCTCGTGCGCTCGGCGGCCATGGCCGCCGCCCTTGCCGGTCTGGCCGTGGTGCCGGGGGCCGTCCTCGCCCAGGGGCAGGAGATCGGCCAAGCCTCCGGCGTCATCCGCCAGATCGTCGTCGAGGGCAATCAGCGCATCGAGGCGTCGACCGTCGAATCCTACCTAACGGTGGCGCCGGGCGACCCCTTCGATCCGGCCGCGCTGGACCAGTCGCTGAAAAACCTTTTCGCCACGGGCCTGTTCGCCGATGTCGCCATGCGGCGCGCTGGCCAAGCCCTGGTGGTGCGGGTGGTGGAGAACCCCATCATCAATCGCATCGCCTTCGAGGGCAACCAGCGGATCGACGACGAGCAACTGTCGGCCGAGACCCAGCTCCGATCGCGCGTGGTCTACACCCGTGCCAAGGTCCAGGACGACGTCCAGCGCATCCTCGACCTCTACCGGCGCAGCGGCCGCTATGCGGCGACGGTGGAGCCCAAGATCATCGAGCTGGACCAAAACCGGGTCGACCTGGTGTTCGAAGTCAACGAAGGCCCGCCGACCTATGTGCGCCGCATCACCTTCGTCGGCAACGAGGAATTCAGCGACAGCACGCTCCGCGGTGAGATCGCCACAAAGGAAGAACGCTGGTACCGGCTGCTGTCCAGCGCCGACACCTATGATCCGGATCGGCTGACGTTCGACCGGGAGTTGCTGCGCCGCTACTACCTGAGCGAAGGCTACGCCGACTTCCGCGTCAGTTCCGCCGTTGCCGAACTGACGCCCGACCGCGAGGCCTTTTTCGTCACCTTCACGGTGGACGAAGGCGACCGTTATAAATTCGGCGAGATCGACGTTCAGACCACGCTGCCCGACCTCGACCCCGCGGCGCTGCAGGCCGAGGTCGTGCCCGAGACCGGCGAGTGGTACAACGCCGACGAGGTCGAGCAGACGATCCAGAACATCACCGACCGGGTCGGCGAGTTGGGGTATGCCTTCGTCGACGTGCGGCCGCGCGTGACCCGCGATCCCGAGGCCGACACCATCGACGTCACCTTCGACGTGCAGGAAGGCCCGCGCGTCTTCGTTCGCCGCATCGAGATCCAGGGCAACGTGCGCACCCTGGACAAGGTCATTCGCCGCGAGTTCCGTCTGGCCGAGGGCGACGCCTTCAACACCGCGAAGCTGCGGCGCTCGCGCGAGCGCATCCGCAATCTCGGCTTCTTCGAGACCGTCGAAGTCGACACCCGCCCGGCCGAGGACGCGCCGGACCAGACGGACGTGATCGTCGACGTGGAGGAAAAGTCCACCGGCGAGCTGTCGTTCGGTGTCGGTTGGTCGTCCAGCGTCGGTGCGCTGTTCGAGGCCGGCGTGTCCGAGCGCAACCTGCTGGGCCGCGGCCAGGCCCTGTCGCTGGACCTGCGCCTGGCGCAAAAGCAGACGGAAGTGGACCTGTCGTTCACAGAGCCCTACTTCCTCAACCGGCCGCTGCGGGCCGGCTTCGATATTTACCACACCACCAACGACTTCCAGGACAGCGCCTCCTACGACAGCACCACGTCCGGCGGTGCGTTGCGGGTTGGGTGGAGCTACAACGAAGCCCTGGGACACAGCCTGCGTTACACGTTCCAGAAGAACGAGATTTCCAACGTCGACGACAATGCCTCGACCTTCATCAAGGAGCAGGAGGGCACGACGACCCTGTCGCAGGTCAGCCATTCCCTGTCCTATGACAAGCGCGACTCCGTGGTGGAGCCGACCGAGGGCTACGTGCTGTCGCTGTCCAACGCCGTCGCCGGCCTTGGGGGCTCGGAGCAGTTCGTGCGCAATGACGTCTCCGGCGCCTATTACGTGCCGCTGGCCGACGAGTGGACGCTGCGGTTCAGCGGCAACGCCGGCTACATCTACAATTATGCGGACGATCCGCTGTCCATCGCCTACCGCTACAATCTCGGCGGTGAGAACCTGCGCGGCTTCGCCTACGGTGGCGCCGACGCGCGAACCCGGGACGGCGAGGCCGACGCCCTGGGCGGCGACTGGATCGCCAACGGCTCCATCGAGATGCGCATGCCGCTCGGCCTGCCCGAGGAACTGGGCGTGACCGGCAAGGTCTTCACCGACTTCGGCGTGATCGGCGAGCCCGAGGTCAGCAGTTCCACCGGGCAGTTCGATCACTCCAGCTCCATCCGCGCCTCCGTGGGCATCGGCTTCATCTGGAAGTCGCCTGTGGGCCCCATCAACATCGACCTCGCTCAGCCTGTGCTGAAGGAGGACTTCGACGAGACCGAGCTGTTCCGCCTGAACTTCGGGACTCGGTTCTGATGCGGGTGGCGGTGTTCGGTGTTCGGCGTCGGGTTCGGGCGGTGCTGACGGCGCTGGCCGTCGGTTGTGCCGTGCTTGGTACGGTCGCGCCGGGTGGGGCTCGGGCACAGGCCGAGACCGCGGGCGCCGAAGCCGCCGTGCCGAAGCCGGTGGTCGGTGTCATCGACCTGCAGCGGGTCCTGCGCGAAGCGGATGCCGCCCAGGGCGTGCGGAAGAAGCGCGAAGAGTATGTGACCGCCTATCAGGCCGATGCCGCCCAGGTGGAGCAGGAGTTGCGCGCCGCCGACCAGGAACTTGCGCGGCTGCGCGCCACGGCCGACCAGCAGGACTTTGCCGAAAAGCGCAGCGCCTTCCAGAAGCGGGTGGCGGAAAGCCAGCGCAACGTCCAAATGCGCCGCCGCAACCTGGAACGGGCGTTCGGTCAGGCGATGAGCGCCGTACAGCAGGGAACCATCCGCGTCGCCGACCAGATCGCGGCCGAAAAGGGTGTCAACGTCATCCTGTACCGCTCGCAGGTGTTCCTGTTCGACAACGCCATGGACCTGACGGACGAAATCCTGCAGCGGCTGGATGCGCGCATGCCCACCGTGGACTTTCCGGACCCGGAGACCATGGCCGACAGCGCCGCGAAAGAGCCCCTGGTGCCGGACTCGATGACGGGAGACTGACCCTTGGCCGATCCGCGCTTCTTTCCCCTGGCCGGTCCCTTCAGCCTGAGCACCCTCGCCGAAGTCGCGCAGGCGGAGGTGGCGGCCGATGCCGATCCGTCGGCTGCGTTCGAAGACGTGGCGCCGCTGCACGTCGCCGGGCCGCACACCGTCAGCTTTCTCGACAACAAGAAGTACATCGGCGCCTTTACGGAAAGTCGCGCCGGGGCCTGCATCGTTCATCCCGACCTGGCCGGCCGGGCGCCTGCCGGCATGGCGCTGCTTCTGACGCCAGAGCCCTATCGGGCCTATGCCCGCGTCGCCGCCGCGTTTCACCCGACGCCGGCGGTCGAGCCGGGCGTTCATCCGGCGGCCGTGGTCGACTCCTCCGCCGTCATGGGCGAGGGTGTGCGGGTGGATGCCGGAGCGGTGATCGGGGCGCGCGCCGAAATCGGCGCCGCGACCCACATCGGTCCCAATGCGGTGATCGGCGACGGCGTGGTGATCGGGGCGCACTGCGTGGTGGGCGCCAATGCGTCGATCAGCCACACGATCACCGGGTCGGGCGTTCTCATCTATCCCGGCTGTCGCATCGGCCAGGACGGGTTCGGCTTCGCCATGGGCGCCAAGGGCCACCTGAAGGTCCCGCAGCTGGGCCGGGTGATCATCGGCGATGACGTGGAAATCGGCGCCAACACGACCATTGACCGGGGCGCGGGGCCGGATACGGTCATCGGCTCCGGGTGCAGGATTGATAATCTGGTGCAGATCGGGCACAACGTGCAGCTTGGTCGCGGGTGCGTCCTGGTGGCGCAGAGCGGCGTCGCCGGCAGCAGCAAGTTGGGCGACTTCGTGGTTCTGGGCGGCCAGGTCGGCGTCTCCGGCCACGTCTCGGTCGGCAGCGGTGCCCAGATCGCCGCGCAGGCGGGTGTGATGCGCGAGGTCGAGCCCGGCGGCGTCGTCATGGGATATCCTGCGAAGCCCATCAAGGAGTTCTGGCGCGAAGTCGCCGCGGTGAAGCAGTTGGCCGCAAGGAAAGGCAAATAAAAATGGACGCGACGTCGGAGAACAAGGAAGGCGTGACCGAAACCGCCACCACCATCGGCATCGAGCGGATCATGGAGATGATTCCGCATCGGTATCCGTTCCTGCTGATCGACAAGGTGATCGACGTCAAGAAGAACGAAAGCTGCGTCGGCATCAAGAACGTCACCATGAACGAGCCCTTCTTCCAGGGGCACTTCCCGCGCCGCCCCGTGATGCCGGGGGTGCTCATCATCGAATGCATGGCGCAGTCCGCGGCCGTGCTGGTGGTGGAGACGCTGGGCCCGGAAAGCGAGGGGAAGCTGGTGTACTTCATGTCGGTGGAGGGCGCGCGGTTCCGCCGCCCCGTGGTGCCCGGCGACCGTCTGGAACTGCACGTGAGCAAGGAACACAGTCGCCGCAACGTCTGGAAGTTCCGCGCCGAGGGCAAGGTCGACGGCAAGGTCGTCGCCGAAGCCACCTATGCCGCCATGATCATGGACGACTGATGCCTTTCATTCACCCCACCGCCATCGTCGACCCCGCCGCGAAGCTGGCGGAGTCGGTCACGGTCGGTCCCTACTGCGTCGTCGGCCCCCAGGTGGAGGCCGCCGACAACGTCGAGTTGAAGTCGCACGTGGTGCTGGAAGGCCGCACCAGCGTCGGCCCCGGCACGACCATCTATCCCTTCGCCTCCATCGGCGTCCGTCCGCAGGACCTCAAGTACAAGGGCGAGGAAAGCCGACTGGAGATCGGCGCCAACGTCACCATTCGTGAACACGTCACCGCCAACCCGGGCACCGAGGGCGGCGGCATGCTGACGAAGATCGGCGACAGCGTGCTGCTGGCCATCGGCGCACACGTCGCGCATGACTGCTTCATCGGCGACGGCAGCATCGTTATGAACAACGTGCTGCTGGGTGGCCATGTGGTGATCGGCGAGGCGGCGGTGATCGGCGGCGGCTCGGCGATCCACCAGTTCGTGCGTATCGGCAAGCACGCCATGATCGGCGGTGCCTCTGGCGTTGAGAACGACGTCATTCCCTTCGGGACGGTCTTCGGCAACCGCGCGCATCTGCACGGGCTGAACCTGGTCGGGATGAAGCGCCGGGGGTTCTCGCGAGAGGACATTCACGCCCTGCGCAACGCCTACAAGCAACTGTTCAGTCACGACGAAGGCAAGGTCATGGCCGACCGCCTGCGCGGCGTCGCCGAGCAGTATCCCGACAGTGAAGCCGTGCGCGACGTGGTGGCCTTCATGGAAGCCGAAAGCAGCCGCGCCATCTGCCAGCCCGCGCCATCGGCGGGCGGAGGAGATGCCGCGTAAGCTGGGCATCATCGCCGGCGGCGGAACGCTGCCGGCGCGGCTTGTGCGGGCCTGCCGGGACGCCGGCCGGCCCGTCTTCGTTCTTGCCCTCAAGGACCATTGTGACGCCGCGGCGCTGGGGTCCGACGTGGACCAGGCCTGGATTCGCATGGGTGAGGCCGGCACCGGCATCCGCCTGCTGCACGAGGCCGGCGTCTCCGACCTGGTCATGGCCGGCGGCGTCGACCGGCCCACGATCGCAGGGTTGCGTCCCGACTGGCGCACCGCGCGGTTCTTCGCCCGTCTCGGCTTCAAGGCGCTGGGCGACGACAGCCTGTTGTCGGCCGTGACCCGAGAGCTGGAGGCGGAGGGATTCTGCATCGTCGGCGTCCACGACGTCCTGCCCGACCTCAGCCCCGAGACGGGCATCCTGGGCCGCCACACGCCCGATGAAAGCGCGCGCGCCGACATTGCCCGCGCGGTGGAGGTCGTCCGTGCGCTCGGGGCGCTGGACGTGGGGCAGGGGGCGGTCGTCCAGCAGGGAATCGTGCTGGGCGTGGAGGCGGTGGAAGGCACGGACCGCCTGCTCGCCCGCTGTCGGGCGCTTGCGCGGCCCGGCCCCGGCGGGGTGCTGGTCAAGCTGTGCAAGCCGGGGCAGGAAACGCGCGTCGACCTGCCCACCGTCGGCCCCGACACCATCAGCAATGCAGCCGCCGCAGGCCTGCGCGGCGTGGCCGTCCATGCCGGCCGCAGCCTTCTGGTGGACCGGGAGGCCACTATCGCCGCCGCCGATGCCGCCGGCCTCTTCCTTCTCGCCATCGACCCCGAGGTTGCGGCATGACCGAAGCGCGCCCGCCGCTGGTCTTCATCGTCACCGGCGAGCCGTCCGGCGACCTGCTGGGCGGGCGCCTGATGGCGGCCCTGCGCGAGGCCACCGAAGGCCAGGTGCGCTTCGTCGGTATCGGCGGGGAGAGCATGGCGGAGCAGGGGCTCGACAGCCTGGTGGACCTGTCGGAACTGGCCGTCATGGGCTTCCTGGAGGTGCTGCCCAAGGCGCGCCGAATTCTCGGGATCGTCCGCGACACGGCGGACGAGATCGCGCGCCTGAAGCCCGACGTGGTGGTGACGGTCGACAGCTGGGGGTTCACCGGTCGCCTGCACAAGGCGATCCGAAAGCGCGGGCTTCCGGTGGCGCAGGTGCATTACGTCGCGCCCATGGTCTGGGCATGGAAGGAAAAGCGGGCCAAGTCGGTCGCCGAGCGCGTCGACCACCTGATGTGCCTGCTGCCCAACGAGCCGCCGTACTTCGAGCGCCACGGCCTGGACTGCACCCACGTCGGGCATTCCATCATCGAGAGCGGTGCCGACGCCGGCGATGGCGATGCATTCCGCGCCGCGCACGGCATTCCGGCCGGTGCGCCGCTGCTCTGCGTCCTGCCCGGCAGTCGGCGGGTGGAGGTGAGCCGGCTGCTGCCCGAGTTCCGGGGCGCCGTCGAGAGGCTGGCGGCGGACCGGCCGGGCCTGCGGGTCGCCATCCCGACGGTCGCCACCGTGGCAGCGGACGTGGAGGCGGCGGTCGCGGATTGGCCCGTGCCGGTGACGGTGGTGCGCGGACAGCGAGCCCGCTACGACGCCTTCGCCGCCTGTGACGGGGCCATGGCGGCATCGGGCACCGTGGCGCTGGAGCTGGCCATGGCCGGCGTGCCTCATCTGGTGGCCTACCGCGTCTCGCCATTGTCGGCGTGGCTGTTCCGCCGCTTGACCACTGTCCGCTACGTCAATCTGGTCAACCTGACGCTCGACCGCCCGGTGGTTCCTGAAATCCTGCAGGAGGCGTGCACGGCCGAGCGATTGGCGAGCGAGACGGCGCGGCTTCTGGACGACACCAGCGTGCGCGCCTGCCAGCGTGAAGGGTTCGCCGAGGCGCTTGAGCAATTCAAGGGCGGAGCGGGCAGTCCGTCGGCGAAGGCGGCGGCGGTGGTGCTGCAGGCGATGAGCGCGTCACGCACCTATTGACGTAGATGCTCTGTTAATTCAGTCTGAACAACACATTCTCAGTGTGTGTTGTGAGGTGTCATGCAGGGTGAGTATCACGGCGACGTCACGCCGCAGCAGGCATGGGACGCGCTGTCCGCCGATTCCGACGCCGTGCTGATCGACGTCCGCACGCAGGCGGAGTGGACGTATGTGGGGCTCCCGGACCTCACGCGGCTGGAACGCGAGCCCGTGCTGGTGGAGTGGCAGACCTATCCCGACGGCCGGCTCAATCCGGATTTCCTGGCGGAGGTGCGCGCTGCCGGCGTGCGGCCCGGGCAGGCCCTTTACATGCTGTGCCGCAGCGGCGTGCGATCCGCCCGTGCGGGCGAATTGCTGGCCGGGCATGGCTACCACTGCTTCAACATTCAGGACGGCTTCGAGGGGCAGCTGGGCCCCGACCGCAGGCGCGGCGTCGGCGGCTGGAAGACGGTCGGCCTGCCATGGCGCCAGGGCTGATGCGGCGCCGGCCCAAAGACGGACGACAGATAGCGGATAACGAAAAACGGCGCGGGAGAAGGTTCTCCCGCGCCGCTTTCGTGTTCAGCTTCGGCCTGGGCCGAGAGGCCGGCCTCAGCCGCGCTTGTGCATGGGCACGAACTCGCGGGTGGTGTGGCCGGTGTAGAGCTGACGCGGACGGCCGATCTTCTGGGCCGGGTCCTCGATCATCTCGTTCCACTGCGCGATCCAGCCCGTGGTGCGGGCCAGGGCGAACAGGCAGGTGAACATGCTGACCGGGATGCCCATGGCGCGGAAGATGATGCCCGAGTAGAAGTCGACGTTCGGGTAGAGCTTCTTCTCGACGAAGTACTCGTCCTCGAGCGCGATCTTCTCCAGCTCCATGGCGACCTCGAGCAGGGGCTCGTTGCCCATGCCCAGCTCGGCCAGGACCTCGTGGCAGGTCTTCGCCATGATCTTGGCGCGCGGGTCGTAGTTCTTGTAGACGCGGTGACCAAAGCCCATCAGGCGGAACGGGTCGTCCTTGTCCTTGGCGCGCTTGACGTACTCGGGGATGTTCTTCTTGTCGCCGATTTCCGTCAGCATCTTCAGCACGGCTTCGTTGGCACCGCCGTGGGCCGGACCCCACAGCGAGGCGATGCCGGCGGCGATGCAGGCGAACGGGTTGGCGCCCGAGGAGCCCGCCAGGCGCACGGTCGAGGTCGACGCGTTCTGCTCGTGGTCGGCATGCAGGATCAGGATGCGGTCCATGGCGCGCGACAGCACCGGGTTCACCTCGTACTTCTCGCACGGGGTGGCGAACATCAGGTGCAGGAAGTCCTCGGCGTAACGCAGGTCGTTGCGCGGGTAGATGAACGGCTGGCCGACCGAGTACTTGTAGGCCCAGGCCGCGATCGTCGGCATCTTGGCGATCAGGCGGTAGCTGGCGACCATGCGGTGGCGCGGGTCGTTGATGTCGGTCGAGTCGTGGTAGAAGGCCGACAGCGCGCCGACGACGCCGCACATGACGGCCATCGGGTGGGCGTCGCGGCGGAAGCCGGAATAGAACTTGGTCAGCTGCTCATGCACCATGGTGTGGTGCGTGATGTCGTACTCGAACTTCTCCTTCTGCTGGGCATTGGGCAGCTCGCCCTTCAGCAGCAGGTAGGCGACTTCCATGAAGTCGCAGTTCTCGGCCAGGTCCTCGATGGGATAGCCGCGGTGCAGCAGGACGCCCTTGTCACCGTCGATGTAGGTGATCTTGGACTCGCACGACCCCGTGGAGGTGAAGCCCGGGTCGTAAGTGAACATGCCGGTGTCGGCATAGAACTTGCGGATGTCGACGACATCCGGACCGGTGGACCCTTCCATGATCGGGAAGTCGTAAGTCTTCCCGTTCTTGTTATCGGTTACCGTGACCGAATTCTTCTTGCCGGCATCAGTCATGTTTTTCTCCGTTCGAAAATCGGTTTCCCTGTGACTCTCATTCTTGTGTCGTGGCTGTCACCGCTTCGTGACGGCCTTATTCTTGGTTGCTCTGTGTGTTTTCCACGGCATCGCGGATGCGGGCCAGGGATTCGTCGCGCCCCAGGATCTCCATGACCTCGAAGATCGGCGGCGAGACGGTGGAGCCGCTGAGCGCGGCCCTTATGGGCTGGGCGACCTTGCCAAGCTTCAGCTCGCGGGCGTCCGCGGTATCGCGGGCCCACTGCTCCAGCGCGGCCGCCGTCCACTCCAGGCCGTCCATGGCCGGCAGCAGATCGGCGAGCAGGTCGCGGCCGCCGTTGGCGAGGATCTTCTCGGCCTTGGCGTCGATGGGAAGGGGGCGCGGGCGCACCAGGAAGACGGCGCCGTCGGCCATGTCCACCAGCGACTTGGCGCGCGGCTTCAGGTCCTTCATGGCCTGGAACAGCAGCTCCGACCCGTGCTGGTCGACGGTCAGTCCGTGCTTGTCCACGATGACGTCGGCCACCAGCGTCACCAGGCGCTCGTCGTCGGCTTCGCGCAGGTAGTGGCCGTTCAGGTTGAACAGCTTGTCCATGTCCATGCGAGAGGGCGAGCGGCCGACGTCCACGATATCGAACCAGTCGATGGCCTGGTCGGTCGGGATGATCTCGTCGTCACCGTGTCCCCAGCCCAGACGCAGCAGATAGTTGCGCATGGCCTCGGGCAGGATGCCCATGTCGCGATAGGTCTCCACGCCCAGCGCGCCGTGGCGCTTGGAGAGCTTGGCACCGTCCTGGCCGTGGATCAGCGGAATGTGCGCGAAAACCGGCGGCTCCCAGCCCATGGCCTTGTAGAGCTGCACCTGGCGGAAGCTGTTGGTCAGGTGATCGTCGCCGCGGATCACGTGGGTGATGCCCATGTCGTGGTCGTCCACCACCACCGACAGCATGTAGGTCGGCGTGCCGTCGCCGCGCAGCAGGACCATGTCGTCCAACTGGCCGTTGGAGACGGTCACGTCGCCCTGCACCTGATCGTCGATGCGGGTCTCGCCGTCCTGCGGCATCTTCAGGCGGATGACGGGCGGCACGCCCTCGGGCGCCTCGGACGGGTCGCGGTCGCGCCAGCGGCCGTCGTAGCGCACCGTCTGGCCGGCGGCGCGCTGGGCGGCGCGCATCTCGTCCAGTTCTTCCTGGGTGGCGTAGCAATAGTACGCCTTGCCCTCGGCCAGAAGCTGGCGGGCGACCTCGGCATGGCGCTCGGCCCGGGCGAACTGGTGGACCGGGTCCTCGTCCCAGTCCAGGCCCAACCATTCCAGGCCGGCGAAAATCTTGTCGACGGCGTCTTGGGTAGAGCGGGCGCGATCTGTATCCTCGATCCGCAACAGGAACTTGCCGCCCATGTGGCGGGCGTACAGCCAGTTGAACAGCGCGGTGCGCGCGCCGCCGATATGAAGGTAGCCCGTCGGGGACGGAGCGAATCGCGTAACGACCGTCATAGTATCCGCTTGTCAGCCAATCTTTCAGGGTGGCGCGAGCCCCCGCCCCGTCGGGGGGAGCCCAGCCGATTTGCAGAGCGCGCGTCTATCTAGCATATTCCGTGCGCGCTTGCAGCATGGGGAATGCCTTGAACGCCATCGAAGCGTTCGCCCTGCGGCCGGAAGGCGCCGGGGAGGACACGGGACATAGACTGAAAGGCCGCGCCATTGCAAGAACTTGGCGCGATTTCCTGCACTCGCCCCGCAACAATCTTTCGGCGGATCGCGACCGCTGGATCCTGTGGCTGCCCGTCTGCCTGGGCGCCGGCATCGGCCTCTATTTCCTTCTTCCCGTCGAACCACCCCTTTGGGTGGGGCTCCTGACCGCCGGAGTCCTGCTCGCTTTGGTGGCGGCGGCATGGCGGAGGGTGCCCGGAGCGGTGGTGCTTCTGCTGGGGCTTCTTGCCGCGGCTTTGGGCCTTGCGGCGGCGCAGGTCCGGACCGAGATGGTCGCCGCCCCGGTGCTCGCACAGGACCTGGGGCCGGTGACGGTGGTCGGCGTCGTGGAGGGCGTGGAGGACAAGGCCGGCGCCCTTCGCGTGACGCTCGCGCCGGTGTCGGTGGAGCGCCTGTCGCCGGCCCGTCTTCCGCACAGCCTGCGGGTGACGGTGCGCACCGGTGGAGCGCGGCCCGAGGCGGGGCAGACGGTGCGCCTGGACGCCGTGCTCATGCCGCCGCCGGCCCCCAGCGCGCCGGGCGCCTTCAATTTTCCACGCATGGCGTGGTTCGACCGCCTGGGCGCCGTCGGCTATGCCGTCAGCACGCCCGATATCCTGTCCCAGCCGCCGCGCGGTGCCGTCGCAGACGCCGTGGAGCACATGCGCAGCGCCGTTACCGCCCGGGTGCGCGAAGTCATCCCGGGCGCGGAAGGGCAGATCGCCGCAGCCCTGCTGACCGGCGCCCGCGCGGGGATTCCCGAGCCCACGCTGGAGGCCTTCCGCGACTCCGGGCTGGCGCACCTGTTGTCCATCTCCGGCCTGCACATGACGCTGGTGGCGGGGTTGATCTTCGTCGGCGTGCGCGGGGTGCTGGCCGCCGTGCCCGCCATCGCCCTGCGCCATGACGTGAAGAAGTGGACGGCCGCCATCGCGCTGCTGGCGGCGGCGTTCTACCTTCTGCTGTCGGGCGCGGCCATCCCCAGCCAGCGGGCTTTCGTGATGGCGGCCATCGTGCTGCTGGCCGTGATCGTCGACCGTACCGCCATTTCCCTGCGGACGCTGGGATGGGCGGCGCTTTTCGTCCTTCTGACGCAACCCGAGAGCCTGGTCGGCCCGAGCTTCCAGATGTCGTTCGCCGCCGTCACCGCACTGGTCGCCGGCTACGAGCTGGTGGCGCCGAAGCTGTCGGCCTGGCGGGGCAGGGGGCGGGGCCGGTGGACCCGCGCGCCGGCGCTCTACATGCTGGGTATCACGGCCTCGACCGTGATCGCATCGCTAGCGACGGCGCCGTTTGCCGCCTATCACTTCAACGCGGTGCCCCTGTATTCCCTTTTCGCCAATCTGGCGGTGATGCCGCTGGTGAGCCTGATCGTCATGCCCATGGCCATCGCCGGTCTGCTGCTCATGCCGCTCGGGCTCGACTGGCTGCCCTTCACCCTGATGGGATGGGGACTCGACGGCGTGACGATCGTGGCCGAAACCGTTGCCTCCTGGCCCGGCAGCGTCCTTTATGTGCCGCCCATGCCGATCGGCGGACTGGCGGCGGTGGCGTTGGGCGGGCTGTGGCTGTGCCTGTGGCGTCGGCCGTGGCGGCTGCTTGGGCTGGCCGTGGCGGTGGTCGGGGCGTCAAGCGCGTGGTGGAGCGCGGGCCCGGACATCCTGATCAATGACGAAGCGACGCTCATCGCCGTGCGCGGCCCCACGGGCGGCCTGATCCTCTCTCCCGGCCGCAGCGACGGATTCGCCCGCGATCTCTGGCGGGAACGGCACGGGGCCGAAGAGGCCGTCTCATGGCCCCACGCTGGCGGCAGCACGGGCGCCTGGCCGCTGACGCTGGACAGCCCGGCCAGGCTCGCCTGCGACAGCGTCGGCTGCGTCTACGAGGCGCGGGGCTTGAAGACGGCCCTGGTCCAGCATCCGGCCGCCGTGCCCGAGGACTGCTACGCCGCCGACGTCATCGTCGCCACCGTCCCAGTCCGCCGCCCCTGCGATCACACCCTGGCCGTGGTGGACTACTGGGACCTGTGGAAGAAAGGCGCCCACGCGGTCTGGCTGGACGGAACGGCGGTGCGCGTGGACACGGTGGCGGAGACGATGGGCAACCGGCCGTGGAGCCCGTTCACGCGGTACTGGGAGGAGAGAAGCTAAGGGGCGTAGGGTGCGCGTGACGTCGAGCGGCTTGCGCGGTGCGAGCTGCCGTAGCCGCTCGGATTTCTTGACGCGACAGAGCACCGCCTGAAGTCGGGGCGGTTGCCGAAGGGTGGTGTTCACCTGCCGGCGAGCGGGCTGCCGCCCGCACCCGCTCGGGCGGGGCAGCCTCCCGAACCCTCCAGTTTTCTTAGAGTTGGAGCGGGAAGAATGGTCCATGCCGCGCATGGGCCCGTGCGTTCGGGGCTGCACAGAAATCGCCTGACGCTCCGTCGCAGGTGCGGCAGGATGTCTGGCGCCGCATGTGGGATTCCGCTTTCTAGGCTGTGGAGAAATCGGCTGGTTGCCGGCGAAGGTGTCGCATGGGCGACTGGCGGAGTGCGTGGGTCCCTGCTTTCGCAGGGACGACGGGTTTATTAAACTGTTGTTATGATACGGAAAATACCCGTCATTCCTGCGAAAGCAGGAATCCGTATATGCTGCCAACCATCCTGTCGCGCTCCCTCCGGGGCACGTCCACCGATTTCTGCCACGTTCGAAAGCAGGAATCCGCATGCGGTTGCTAACAATCCTCCCGTTCTCGGACCGCGCGGCTCATGTCGGCATTCGACAACCAAACTGTCGGCAGATCTGGCCCCGGCTCCACTAAACGTGGGAGCGCGAGGGAGGCCGGGCCTCCCTCGCATTGGAGCGGTCGCCGCTGAAGCCTCACCGGCACCGTCAGCACACCGGCTTCGTGTTCTTCGTGCCTTGATGGCTATCCGGCACGCCGGCGGCCAAGCACCAAACCTCAATACTCCCGCAGCAGCCCCACCAGGCGGCCCTGGATGGTCACGCGGTCGGGGCCGAAGACCTTGGTTTCGTACTTGGCGTTGGCGGGTTCCAGGGCAATGGAGGTGCCCTTGCGGCGCAGGCGCTTGAGGGTGGCTTCCTGGGCGTCCACCAGGGCGACGACGATGGAGCCGTTGTCGGCGGTTTCGCAGCGGCGGATGACGACCGTGTCGCCGTCCAGAATGCCGGCGTCGATCATGGAGTCGCCCTCCACCGTCAGCGCATAGTGGTCACCCGTGCCCAGAAGGGTCGACGGCACGGGGACGGTGGTGGAGCTGTCTCGCAACGCCTCGATGGGTGTGCCGGCTGCGATCTTGCCGTAGAGCGGCAGGTCGACCGCTTCGGCGGCGCCGCGGGCGGTGGGTACGCCGGGCAGCGCCCCGGAGAACTGGCCGCGAATGACGTTCGGGCGCAGGCCGGCGCGGTCGGCGCTTGCGTCCGGCGGGGCGGCGCTGGCGATGGCCGGGGCGGGCGCGGCCGCCTGTACGGGCTCGCCCATGCCGGAATTCTCGGGCAGGCGCAGGATTTCCAGGGCGCGGGCGCGGTGGGGCAGGCGGCGGATGAAGCCGCGTTCCTCCAGGCCTGTGATCAGGCGGTGGATGCCTGACTTGGACTTGAGGTCCAGCGCATCCTTCATCTCGTCGAAGCTGGGCGAGATCCCCGTGGACCGCAGTCGTTTCTCGATGAACATCAAGAGTTCGTACTGCTTCTTGGTCAGCATGGGGATACTCCTGCGTTGCGGCCTGGGAGCGCCGGGAAAATGGCTCGACGGAAATGGAACAAAGGCGAAACGGTTTCGTGTTGTTCTAGTTTGGTTCGCCGCCCCCGTCAAGCGAAAACCTGGGAAACCCGCCGACTCGGCGGCCGGCCTGGAGTCGCTGTCGTCAGTCGGCGGCAGTGAACGTGCCCGACTTTCCTCCGGTCTTGGAGACGAGTCGGATGTCGGTGATCCGCATTTCCTTGTCCACCGCCTTGCACATATCGTAGACGGTCAGGGCGGCGACGGAGACGGCGGTCAGCGCCTCCATCTCAACGCCGGTGCGGCCCTTGAGCTTGCAGGTCGCCGTGATCTCCACCGCCGTTTCGCCGGCCAGTTCCAGGTCCACGGTCACCTTGGTCAGCGCCAACGGATGGCACAGCGGGATCAGGTCGGGCGTCTTCTTGGCGCCCATGATGCCGGCCAGTTGCGCGACGGTGAGCACGTCGCCCTTCTTGAAGCCGCGCTCGGCGATCAGGCGGCCGGTTTCCGCCTTCATCAGCACGCGGCCCTTGGCGGTGGCGACGCGCTCCGTCTCCTGCTTGTCGGAGACGTCGACCATGACGGCGTTGCCCGCCTCGTCGAAGTGGGTGAAGTCGGCCATGGGGTGCGGTGTCCTGTGGTCAGGCGGTGACGGGGGCGAGCAGGGCGCGGGTGGCGGCGGCAACGTCGGGCTGCTTCATCAGGCTTTCGCCGATGAGGAAGCGGCGCGCGCCAGCCTGTGTCATGCGCGCGAGGTCCTGGTTGGTCTTCAGGCCGCTTTCGGCCACCAGCACGCGGCCCTCGGGGACCATGTGCGACAGGCGCTCGGTGACGTTCAGGTCGATTTCGAGCGTCTTGAGGTTGCGGTTGTTGACGCCCAGAAGCGGGGAGCGCAGCACCTTCAGCGCGCGTTCCAGTTCCTCTTCGTCATGTACCTCGATCAGCACGTCCAGGCCGTAGTCGGCGGCGGCGGCCTCAAGCTCGGCGGCTTGAGCATCTTCCAGCGCGGCCATGATGATGAGGATGCAGTCCGCGTCGATGGCGCGCGCCTCGGCCACCTGGTACGTGTCGACCATGAAGTCCTTGCGCAGCACCGGCAGGGCGCAGGCGTCGCGCGCCTCGGCAACGAAGCCATCGCGGCCCTGGAAGTACTGCTCGTCGGTCAGCACGGAAAGACAAGTCGCGCCGCCGGCCTCGTAGGCCTGGGCCAGCGTCGCGGGGTCGAAGTCCGGGCGGATCAGGCCGGCCGACGGCGAGGCCTTCTTGATCTCGCAGATCAGGGCGAGGCCGCCGGTCGCCACCGTGCGGTCCAGCGCCCGCGCGAACCCGCGCGGCGGGGCCGCGGCGCGGGCGGCGGCGTCCACCTCGGCCAGCGGGCGCGCGGCCTTGCGGGCGGCGACCTCGTCGCGCTTGGTGGCGAGGATCTTCTGAAGAACGTCAGACACCGGCGGTCTCCGGCTGGGGCGAGGGTTCGCCGTTCGTGATGCGGATCATGTGGTTGAGCGTCTCCAGCGCCTTGCCGCTGTCGACGGCCTGCGCGGCGGCCTCCATGCCGGCCCTCAAGGTGGCGGCCTTGCCGGCGACCACAAGGGCAGCGCCGGCATTCATCAGCACGATGTCACGGTATGCGGACTTCCGGCCTGCCAGCACGTCGCGGATGGCGGCGGCGTTGACCTCGGCGTCGCCGCCCTTGAGGTCGTTCATGGAGGCGCGGGCGAGGCCGGCCTCCTCGGGCGTCACCTCGAAGGTGGACACCTTGCCATCCCGCAACTCGGCCACATAGGTCGCGCCGGTGGTGGTGATCTCGTCCAGTCCGTCGGAGCCGTGGACGACCCAGGCGCGCTCGGTGCCCAGGCGGCCGAGCACCTGGGCGATGGGCTCGATCCAGTTGTGGGCGAAGACCCCCAGCACTTGGAACCGTGCGTTGGCGGGGTTGGACAGCGGGCCCAGCAGGTTGAACAGCGTCCGCGTGCCGAGCTCTGTCCGGGTCGGCATGACGTGGCGCATGGCCGAGTGGTGGCGGGGCGCCATCATGAAGCCGATGCCGGCCTCGCGGATGGCCTGCTCCACCACCTCGTGCGGGGCGTCGAGGTTCACCCCCAGCGCCGCCAGAACATCGGCCGATCCGCTCTTTGAACTGGCGGCGCGGTTGCCGTGCTTGGCGACAGGCACCCCGCAGGCCGCGACCACGATCGCCGCGCAGGTAGAGATATTATAGGTGCCCGAGGCATCGCCGCCCGTGCCGCAGGTGTCCACCGCGTCGGCCGGTGCGTCGATGCGGGCGGCCTTGGCGCGCATGGTGCGGGCGGCTCCGGTGATTTCCTCCACCGTCTCGCCGCGCACGCGCAGGGCCATGAGGAAGGCGCCGATCTGCGAGGGCGTGGCCTCGCCGGACATGATGACCTCGAAGGCGCGTTCGGCGTCGGCCTCGTTCAGAGTGGCGCCGGTGGCGACGGTGGCGATGACTTCCTTCATCACGTCGGTCGTCCCCCCCATCACGCGGCCCTCCGTCCGCCAGGGGCGCGGGTGGCATCCAGGAAGTTGCCGAGGATCTGGTGGCCGTGCTCGCTCTCGATGCTCTCGGGGTGGAACTGGACGCCGTGAATGGGAAGCTCGGTGTGCTGCAGCCCCATGACGAGGCCGTCGTCGGTCCAGGCGGTGACCGTCAGGCAGGCCGGCATGTCGTCGCGCCGCACCACCAGCGAGTGATAGCGCGTGGCGCGGAAGGGGCTCGGCAGGTCGGCGAAGACGCCCTGGCCGGTGTGGGAAACCTCGGACACCTTGCCGTGCATGGGCTGCGGCGCCCGCAGGACCGTGCCGCCAAAGGCCTGGCCGATGGTCTGGTGGCCCAGGCACACCCCCAGCACCGGCACGCGCGCCTCGGCGGCGGCGGCGACCAGATCCAGGCAGATGCCGGCGCGGTCGGGGTCGCAGGGGCCGGGGGAAAGGATGATGCCCTCGGGCTTCATGGCCAGGGCCTCGGCGGCGGTCAGCGCGTCATTGCGGCGGACTTCCACGGTCGCGCCCAGTTCGCCCAGGTAGTGCCAGAGGTTATAGGTGAAGCTGTCGTAGTTGTCGATCAACAGGTACATGCGCGTTCGCCTACCGTCTGGCCTGGAACAAGAGAGGATCGGCCGAAGATGGCAAGCCCGCGCGCGAGCGTCAAGGAATTGGCCCGGATGGCGGAGGCCGGGTCCGGAAGTGCGGCCCGATAAGTCCTCGTTGTCCGCGACCTCGCGGCCCCGGACGCGCAGACTGGAGGGCGATCATGTCGCGTCTCGCCGGAGCCTTCCCCACAGGAAACGGAGCCAGACGATGATGCCAATCAAGATTTCCGCAGCCTCCCTTGGACTTCTGCTCGCCGCCGCTCCGGCCGCGCTGGCCGAGGAGGGCATGGACAAGCAGGCGAAGATCGATAACGCGCTCAGCGCCGCCACGCCCATGATCGCCGAGAATGCCTCGGTGATGACGCCCGACGGCACGGTGCTGCAAGAGGGCTCGGGCGCCTACACCTGCTTCCCCGAGGGCGGCGGCATATCGGCGCCCATGTGCCTTGACGACGCCTGGATGGGCTGGGTCGACGCCTACGTCAACAAGACCGACTTCCAGGCCGAGGAAATGGGTATCGCCTACATGCTGGCCGGCGACGGCGAGGGGGCGAGCAACACCGATCCCCGCGCCGAGGAGCCCGCCGCCGGCAACGACTGGGTGATCGAGGGGCCGCACCTGATGATGCTGGTGCCGGATACCGCCATGCTGGAGGCGCTGCCCACCGACCACACAACCGGCGAGCCCTACGTCATGTGGAAGGGCACGCCCTACGCCCACATCATGGTGCCGACCGGCGAGCGGCCGCAGCAGCCGCAGGTCGCGGAGCGCTGAGACCACCCCTTGCGCGGCGGGCAGGGGCGCCGCGCTTCACCCCCTTGACCTTCCCGTTGCTGGAACCCTCACATTGGGTCTAACATTCCAGCTTTGGGAAAGATTTGCGGCATGAACATTCAGTCTCCCGCCGACAGCGCCGCCGCCGCCGAGGGCCGCTCCGTCGCCCTGCCGGTGCGCGGCATGACCTGCGCGGCCTGCTCCACGCGCCTGGAGAAGGTGCTGGGCAAGGTCGACGGCGTGACGCAGGCCAACGTCAGCCTGGCTGGCGAGCGTGCAGACGTCCGTTTCGACCCCGCCCGCGCCGCCGTGCAGGATATTGCCGAGGCCGTGGCGAAGGCCGGCTTCTCCGTGCCCACCACGACCATCGAGGTGGGCGTCGAGGGCATGACGTGTGCGGCCTGCTCCACGCGCCTGGAAAAGGTGCTGAACAAGGTGCCGGGGGTGGATGAGGCGACCGTCAGCCTCGCCACCGAAAGCGCCCGCGTCACCGTCCTGGAGGGCGTGGCGACCCAGGCGGACGTCATGGCGGCCGTCGCCAGGGCCGGCTTTCACGCCGTCCCGCGTACCGACAGCCGCGCCGCCGCCGAAGAGGCCGAGGCCAAGCGCGAGGCCGAGAACCGGCGGGAAATGCTTGTGCTCGGCGCCTCCATCCTGCTGACCCTGCCGCTGGTGGGCGGCATGGTGGCGGAGCTGGCTGGCGGCTCCATGCTGCCCGGCTGGTGGCAGTTCGCGCTGGCGACGCCGGTGCAGTTCCTCATCGGCTGGCGCTTCTATACCGGCGCCTGGACCAGCCTGAAGGGCGGGGCCGGCAACATGGACGTGCTGGTCGCCATGGGCACGTCCGCCGCCTGGGGCCTGTCCACTTGGCGGGTGCTGGCGGGCGATGCCCATGCCGGCCTGTACTTCGAGGCCTCTGCGGTGGTCATCACGCTTGTGCTTCTGGGCAAGGTGCTGGAGGCCCGCGCCAAGCGCGGTGCGGCGTCCGCCATCCGTGCGCTGATGAAGCTGCGGCCGGAAGCGGCGCGGGTGGAGCGCGGCGGCGAGGTGGTGGAAATTCCCGCCGACGCCGTGGCCCATGGTGATGTCGTGGTGGTCCGCCCCGGCGAGCGCCTGCCGGTGGACGGGGAAATCCTGTCGGGCCGCACCAGCGTGGACGAAAGCCTGATCACCGGCGAGTCCATGCCCGTGAGCAAGGAACCCGGCGATGCCGTCACCGGCGGCGCCATCAATGGCGAGGGCATGATCCGCGTCACCGCCACGGCGGTCGGCACGGAAAGCACGCTGGCGCGCATCATCCGGCTGGTGGAAAACGCCCAGGCGTCCAAGGCGCCGGTGCAGAAGCTGGTGGACCGCATCTCGGCCATCTTCGTGCCCGTGGTGGTGGCGATCGCCGTCGTTACGTTCCTGGGCTGGTGGTTGATCGGCGGCGCGCCGGAAGCGGCCTTCGTCGCCGCCGTCTCGGTGCTGGTGATCGCCTGCCCCTGCGCGCTGGGCTTGGCGACGCCGACGGCCATTATGGTCGCCACGGGCATGGCAGCGCGCAAGGGTGTGCTCATCAAGGACGCCGAGGCGCTGGAGCGGGCGCACGACGTGACCGCCGTCATCTTCGACAAGACCGGCACGCTGACGGAGGGCCGCCCCTCGCTCACCGACGTGGCCGCCGCCGACGGTGCGACGGAGGCGGACGTCCTGCGCCTCGCCGCCGGTGCCCAGGCGGGCAGCGAGCATCCGTTGGCGTGCGCGGTGCTGGAGGCCGCGAAGGCCGACGGCATCACGCCGCCCGCCGTCTCCGACTTCACCGGCCTCGCGGGCCGTGGAATTTCCGCGGTGGTGGAGGGGCGGGCAATCCTGCTCGGCTCCCCCCGCCTGATGCAGGAGACGGGTGTGGACACCTCGGCACTGGCCGACCGCGCCCATGGGCTGGAGGAAGAGGGCCGCACCATCATGTGGCTGGCGGAAACGGTGGACGGCGCGCCGCGCCTGCTCGGTTTCCTGGCCGCCGCCGACACCGTGAAGCAGTCCGCCAGGGGCGCGGTGGAGGCGCTGAAGGCCGCCGGCGTGACCCCCGTCATGCTCACCGGCGACAACGCCCGCGCCGCCCGGGCTGTCGGCCAGAGCCTGGGGATCGAGCACGTGGTGGCCGAGGTCCTGCCCGAGGACAAGGCCGCCGAGGTCGCGCGCCTGAAAGGGGAGGGCCATGTGGTCGCCATGGTGGGCGACGGTGTGAACGACGCGCCGGCGCTGGCGGCGGCGGATGTCGGCATCGCCATGGGCACGGGAACGGACGTCGCCATGCACACGGCCGGCATCACGCTCATGCGCGGTGATCCGGGGTTGTTGCCGGAAGCCCTGGGGTTGTCACGCCGCGGCTACAGCAAAATCCGCCAGAATCTGTTCTGGGCCTTCGCCTACAACGTGGTGGCCCTGCCGCTGGCGGCGGCCGGCATGCTCTCGCCGGTGATCGCGGGCGCGGCCATGGCGTTCTCCAGCGTCAGCGTCGTGTCCAACTCGCTGCTGTTGCGGCGCCACAAATAACAACAATCGGAGGAAACGCATGAACATCTCCCAGGCGGCGCGGCGCTCCGGCGTCCCCGCGAAAACGATCCGGTACTATGAAAGCATCGACCTGATCCCCGAGGCCGACCGCACCGCGTCCGGCTACCGGGTCTATTCAGACAAGGACGTGGAGCGCCTGCGCTTCATCCACCATTCGCGGCGGCTGGGGTTCTCGGTGAAGGAGGTCGCCGACCTGCTGGCACTGTGGGAGGACCGCTCCCGCGCCTCCGCCGACGTCAAGGCGGTGGCGGCGCGGCGGGTCGACGAGATCGACGCCAAGATCGCCGAACTGACGAGCATCCGCGACACGCTGCTGCACCTCATGGACCGCTGCCACGGCGACGACCGGCCCGACTGCCCCATTCTCGACAGCCTGGCGGACACCCGCGGCTGTCATGCCGCAGAGCAGGAGGACGAGGCTGAGGAAACGCGCCGCTCCGCCTGATCGCGCGAAAGAGGCGGGCGGACATTCGCGCGCCCTTTCAAGCCGCTCGGCGATGATGCTAAGGTGATGCTCAAGAGAGGCGGCGCGGCGGGTCAGGCCGGCCGTCTCCGTCGTTTCCGCTTCCCCAGGACCCAGGACCGACCGTGGCCGACACTTCCAAGCCCCGCGCCCGCCGGCGCCCCTCGTCCGCAGTGTCGGCAGGGGCCAAGGCGAAGGCCAAGCCCAAGCCCAAGGCGAAGACCAGCGGGGCCAAGGCGTCGGCCGCCGGCAAGGGATCGGCCAAGAGCCCCGCCAAGAGCCGCCGGCCGGCCGCGTCCAAAAGCACGTCCGCGGCCTCGCGCCGCCGTACCGCGCCGGGCGGCCGCAAGGGCGGCGGGACGAAGGGCGCGGCGGGCGGCCGTGGGCTGCCGGGGCTGTCGTTACGCACCCTGGTGATGGGCTCGGTCGCCGCGGCGCTGGTGGTGGTGGGTGCCGCCATCGGGGTGACGGTCGACAAGGCGCTGCGCGACGATCCCGCGCCGCCGCCCGTGGAGACGGCTGCCGCTCCGCCTGCGCCCAAGGCGGACCCCGTACCGGCGCCTGAGCCCCGCAAGGCGCCGCCGGCTCCGCAGCCCGCGACCGCCGAGCCACCCGCGACCCAGGGGCCCGCGTCGGTGTCTCCGCCCGAAGCGCCGGCCTCGACGGAAGCCCTGGACTACGCCCACGCCGCCAGGGAGTACGAGGAGGTTCCGCCATCGTACCCGCCCGCCCGTGCGGAAACAGCGCCCAGCCGCGTACCGGCGCCCCGGGTCAAGCCGCCGGTGCCCGAGGAGCACCAGCTTGCCGCGCTTCCGACGCCGCCGAAGCAGGTGCTGGCGCCGTCGCCCCGGCGGTTCAGCGGTGACGGGCCCTGGCTGCGCAATGCCGTTCCGGTCCCCGCGCTCAACGGCCGCCCCATGATCGCCGTGGTGATCGACGACCTGGGCGTGGACAAACGCCGCTCGGCCAAGATCGTCACGCTGGACGGCCCGCTGACGACGGCGTGGATGACCTATGCCGACGGCGTGGCGGACCAGGCCCGTGCGGCCCGCGCCGCCGGTCACGAATTGATCATCCACATGCCCATGGAACCGCTGAATCCCGACATCGACGGCGGCCCCGGCGTGCTGCGCACCAACATGACGGCCGATCAGGTCCGCGCCCAGGTGCGGGCCGGCCTTGGCAAGTTCGAAGGCTATGTCGGCGTCAACAACCACATGGGCAGCAAGTTCACCGCCGACGCGGCCGGCATGGCCGTGGTTATGGACGAGATGCGGGCCAACGGGCTGCTGTTCCTGGACAGCAAGACGTCGCCGGGATCGGTGGGGGCGAAGCTGGCGGCGGAGGCGGGCGTGCCCCATGCCGAGCGGCATGTCTTCATCGACAACAAGGACGACGTCGCCTACGTGCTCAAGCAACTGGCCGAGACCGAGCGCGTCGCGCGCCGGACGGGGTACGCCATCGCCATCGGACACCCGCACGACGGCACCTTCAGCGCGTTGAAACAATGGCTCCCGACGCTGGAGGACAAGGGGCTGGTGCTCGTGCCGCTGTCGGCCATCGTGCGAAAGCGCATGGGCCAGGGCTGACGCTTGACCTTCCGGTGGTGGGAAGGTTTACGCTCGCCCCATTGACATGCAGAAGGGATGGATCATGAGCAAGACGTACTCGGTCGCCGGCATGACCTGCGGCGGCTGCGCCCGGTCGGTGGAGCAGGCCATCAAGGGCCTGAAGGAGGACGCGGTGGTGTCGGTCGACGTCTCCACCGGCCATGTGACCGTGGAGAACGGTCCCGACGACGCGGCGGTGGAAAAGGCCGTGGACGACGCCGGGTTCACCTATGGCGGGGTGGCCGCCTAACGCGATGCAGCGTCCGAGGGGCGTCTGCCCCCGGAGCCCCTGATCGAGAGGCGCAGCCTCTCGCGCTCTCCAGTTTTTCATAACTTGCAGAAAACTGGGCGGTTTGGAGGGCTGTGTCCTCTGAGCAGGGCTCAGGCGGCGGCAGCCCCGAGCGCGCAGGGCCTACAGAAGCAGGCGCGGGAGACAATGCTCCCGCGCCCTTTTCATGCCCCTACGCGGCCTCGCTCGCGTCTTCGGCCTGATGCTCGATGGCGCGGGCGTGGCCCTGGCCGATGGCGATGCGGCGGGGCTTCTTTTCCTCCGGCACCTCGCGCTTCAGTTCGACGTGCAGCAGGCCGTTGACCAGGCGGGCGCCTTCCACCTTGATGTGGTCGGCCAGCTCGAAGCGGCGCTCGAAGGCGCGGGTGGCGATGCCGCGGTGCAGGAAGGTGCGCGGTTCGGCGTCGTCGCCGGTCTCATCGCGGTCCATGCGGCCGCGGACGATGAGGGTGCTGTCCTCCACCGTCACGTCCAGGTCGGACTCGGCGAAGCCCGCCACCGCCATGGTGACGCGGTAGTCGTCGGCGCCCAGCTTCTCGATGTTGTAGGGCGGGTAGGACAGCGCTGCATCGTCCAGCCGGGTGGCGGCGTCGAGCAGGCGGCTGACGTTGTCGAAGCCGACGGTGAAACGATGCAGCGGGGAAAGATCATAGGAACGCATAACCATATCCTCCTTGGAGCGACACAGCGTTCAGAGCGCGTCGTAAGACCGCGCCGGTTGACGTCGATGTGCGTCCCGCCTGCGGCCCCGACTGTCGGCGACCGGAGGGGGAGCGAGGCGGATATGGCGCGCGGGCATATTCCCGTCAAGAGGGTCGAAAATCCCAATCGGTACCGTCATAAGCGCGTCGCCCACGGGCTGAGGGCCGACTGTCAACATATTGAAAGAAGGGTTCTTTTTGTGATTTTTCCCGCCCCACTGGAAGACCCCCCTCGGCATTCCCATCTGTGAGCCATGGATACCGTCACGCAGATGCTGTTCGGCGCCGTCGTCGCCCAGGCCGGTTTCCGCCGCCGCCTGGGGCGCAAGGCGATTCTCGTCGGCGCGGCCGTCGGGCTGGTGCCGGACCTGGACGTCGCGGCGGGGTGGATCGCTGGTCCCTTCGCCAACTGGGTCCATCATCGCGGCGTGACCCACTCCATCGTCTTCGCGCCGGTGGTGGGGCTGCTGACCTACTGGGCGCTGAAGGCCTGGCAGGTCCGAAGACCGCCCGACCGGCGCATGGACCTCGACCGCATCCGCGCCTGGACGTGGCTGACCGTGCTGGTCTTGGCGACCCATCCGATCATCGACGTCTTTACCAGCTACGGCACCCAGCTTCTCGCACCGCTGTCGCGTCACCGTTTCGCCATCGACGCCATGCCGATCATCGACCCGCTCTACAGCCTGGCGCTGGTGGTGGCGCTGGCGATCGGAGCGTTCGCCACGCGGCGCGTGGGGCTGGCGACGACCTCGGCGGCGGCGGCGCTGTTCTTCATCGGCGCCTACACGCTGTTCGCCTGGAGCCTGAATGATCGGGTGGAGGACGTGGCAGCGGCACAGCTTTCCGACCCGCGTGCCGACGTAACGGCCTACCCGACGCTGTTTCAGCCGTATCTCCGCCGCGTTGTGGCGGAAACGCCGGAGGACGTGCGCGTCGGCTTCTACTCGGTGCTGAACCCCGGGCCCATTCGGTGGAGCGCCTTCGACCGCGGCGACCGCCCGCGCACGGTGGCGACGACGCGGGAGGCGGAGATTTTCCGCTGGTTCGCCATGGACAAGGTCATCTGGCGCAGCCACGCCAACGGCAACGGCGAAACGGTGGTGGAGGCCCTGGACTACCGCTACGGCCTGTTCGGCGGGTCGGAACTGGGCTTCTGGGGCATCCGTGCCGTGGTGGACGGCTCCGGCCGGCTGGTGGCGGGGCCGGAAACCTTCCGCAACCGCCCCAACGCCGACCGCGACCGCCTGACGCTGTTCTGGCGCGCGGTGGTCGGGCCGTCGTCGTAGGGGGCGGGTTACCGCACCATCAGCAGCGGAATCTTGCAGGTCCGGATCATGGTCGTCGTCGTCGACCCCACGATGAACGACCGGATGCGCGAGTGCCCGTAGGCGCCCATGACCATCAGGTTGATGCCCTCGTCCCGCACATAGGCGGTGATGACATCGTCGGCGTCGCCCTGGCGCACCACGGCCTCGGCCTCGATGCCGTTGGTCTTGAGCGTGTCCGTGGCCCAGGTCATCTGCTCGCGGCGCTCCGACCCGTCGTAGCCCACCGACAGGACGTGGCAGGCCAGGCCCTTGAGCAGGGGCGACTTTCCGATGGCCTCCACGGCCCGGCGAGCGCTGGGGCTGCCGTCGAACGCAATCAGAACCTTTTCGATGGGCTTGAAGGCGCGCGAGGCCACCAGCACAGGGCGGCGGCTGGCGCGCACAACCCGCTCCAGGTTCGCGCCCAGGTGCTCCGACGCCACGTCGTGGGTTTCGCCGCGCTTGCCGATGACGATCAGGTTGGCGGCGTCCTCGAACTCGTCGACCGTCTCCACCACCGTGCCGTGGCGCTGGGTCAGGCTCACCTCGGACACCCCGGCGGCGGTCAGGCGTTTTTCCGCATCTTCCAGGATCAGGCGGGCGCGTTTCTGCGCCACCTTGGCCTTGACGTTGTCCAGCTCCGCCAGTTGCTCCAGCAACTCGTCGCGGGCATCCATGCCGATGGAGCCCGACAGGTCCACGGCCCCGCTCTTGCGGTCGCTGTGGTGGTCCAGCACGTGCAGGATTTCCACGCTGGCGTCGATGCGCTTGGCGGCCCAGGCGGCATGGTCGTAGACGCTGGCCGCATAAGGGGCCGAGCCGTCGGTGCAGGCGAGAATCTTCTTGTCGGCCATGGCTTGATGCATCCCCCCGTTAGTGACCCATGAGGCTGTCCATGGCCCCGGGCTTGTCGTGGATGGCGAGCTTGTCGACGATGGTCGCGCTCGCCTCGTTCAGGCCGATCAACTCCACCTCGGTGCCCTCGCGGCGGAACTTGAGTACCACCGTGTCCAGCGCGCCCACGGCGGTCAGGTCCCAGAAGTGGGCGCGGGTGAGATCGATCTCCACACGCTCCAGCACCTCCTTGAAATCAAACGCCTTCATGAAGGTATCAGAGGAGGCGAAGAATATCTGCCCGACAACGCGATAGGTGCGGGTGTCCGGTCCCGTCTTCTCGGACGTTATGGCGGCCACCTGGGCGACCTTGCGTGCGAAGAACAGGGCCGACAGCAGCACGCCCACCAGCACCCCCTGCGCCAGGTCGTGGGTGATGACCACCACGGCCACCGTCGACAGCATGACGATGCTGGAGCTTTTCGGGTGGGTCTTCAGGTTGCGCAGGCTCGCCCAACTGAAGGTGCCGATGGACACCATGATCATCACCGCCACCAGGGCGGGCATGGGAATCTGGCTGACTAGGTCGCCCAGCACCAGGATGAGGAACAGCAGGAACACGCCGGCGCACAGCGTCGACAGCCGCCCGCGGCCGCCGGACTTCACGTTGATGACCGACTGGCCGATCATGGCGCAGCCCGCCATGCCTCCGAAGAAGCCCGCGACAATGTTGGACGTGCCCTGACCCACACACTCGCGGTTCTTGGCGCTGCCCGTGTCGGTCAGCTCGTCGACGATCTGCGCCGTCATCAGGCTTTCCAGCAGGCCCACGACCGCCAGCGTCAGCGACACGGGCAGGATGATCTGCAGCGTTTCCAGCGTCAGCGGAATGTCGGGCAGCAGGAACATGGGCAGCGTGGCGGGTAGCTCACCCATGTCGCCAACCGTGCGCACGTCCATGCCCATGAAGATGGCGAACGCCGTCAGCACGACGATGCTCACCAGCGGCGAGGGCACGGCCTTGGTCACGCGCGGCAGCAGGTAGATGATCGCCAATCCGGCGGCGACCATGGCGTAGGTCTCCCACGTCACGCCCGTCAGCTCGGGGATCTGGGCCATGAAGATGAGGATCGCCAACGCGTTGACGAAGCCCGTCATGACCGATCGGCTGACGAACTTCATGTACTGCCCGACCTTCAGGATGCCGAACCCGATCTGGATGAGGCCCGTCAGCACGGTGGCGGCCAGCAGGTATTGCAGGCCGTGATCGGCCACCAGGTCGACCATCACCAGCGCCATGGCCCCCGTCGCCGCCGAGATCATGCCCGGACGGCCGCCGACGAAGGCGATGACGACGGCGATGCAGAACGACGCATAGAGGCCGACCTTGGGGTCGACGCCGGCGATGATGGAAAAGGCGATGGCTTCGGGGATGAGCGCGAGGGCCACGACCATTCCGGCAAGCACATCGCCGCGAACGTTCGAGAACCACTCCGCCTGAAGGCGCGAGAGGGTGGTCATCGGTGCGAGTCGTCTTTCGTGTCTGGGAGGCGCGCGGCCATCGGGGCCTTGCACGACTCCGTCCGAGCCTGCGGAATGAGCGGGTCGGACGTTCCCGCCGGCCTGCACGGGCCGGGTTGTTCTTGTCGTAATTCAGAAGCGGCGTGTATACGCGCTCCGCCCCCCGCGCGCAACCCGGCGGCGGTGAAAAAGCTCGCCCGCGAAGGGCTCCTAGGGCCCCATGTCCTCCGCCCAGGCGTTGTGGGGCGGGCGGTCCTTGTAGAAGTCCAGGATGAACCGCCAGCCTTCCTCCGCCGTCTCCACGAACTTCATGATCTTCAGGTCCTCCGGCGAGATCGTGCCGCTCTCCACCAGATGGTCGAAGTTCACCAGCTTGCGCCACCATGCCTCGTTGAACAGGATCACCGGCATGGGCTCGATCTTGCCGGTCTGGATCAGCGTCAGCGCCTCGAACAGCTCGTCCAGCGTGCCGAAGCCGCCGGGGAAGCAGGCCAGCGCCTCCGCCCGGATCAAAAAGTGCATCTTGCGCACGGCGAAGTAGTGGAAGTTGAACGACAGCTTGGGCGTGATGTAGCGGTTGGGCGCCTGTTCGTGCGGCAGGACGATGGAAAGGCCGATGCTTTCCGCGTCCACGTCGTGGGCGCCGCGGTTCGCCGCTTCCATGATGCCCGGCCCGCCGCCGGTCACCACCACGTAGCGCCGCGCCTCCGGCTGCTGGCTGTGCTCCGAAACCAGGCGCCCGAACTCCCGCGCAACGTCATAGCTTCGGCTCAGCTCCGCCACGTTGCGCGCCACCGTCAGTCCGCGCTGGGCCACCGGGTCGTCCGGTGCGGTGGCGGCGGCCTTTTCGGCGGCGTCCAGCCGCGCGGCGGCCGCCTCGGGATGGGGCACGCGGGCCGAGCCGAAGACCACGATGGTCGATACGATGTTTTCCTCCTGCAACAGGATTTCGGGCTTCATCAGCTCCAGTTGCAGGCGGATGGGGCGGGCGTCGCGCGTGGTCAGAAAATCCAGGTCGGTGAAGGCCAGGCGGTAGCTGGGCGACTGGGTCTGCGGCGACTGGTCGCGCGCCACGCTCTCGTCGTGGGAGCGCTTGTCCTCGGCGGCGGTGGGAAAGCGGCTGCGGCCGTTGCGCGACATGAAAAAACCTCGTGGGGGAGCACCGAAGGGGCGGGGGCGGCACTCTACAGCGGCGGCCGCCCCGTCGCCTAGAGCCTTAACGGAAACCTGGCGGTTTCAGATGCCGTCGCCGGCCATGACCGTGCCGGTGCGGCGCTCCACCTCTTCCAGCAGGTCGTGCAGAGGCGCCTCGAAGACACCGTGGTCCTCCAGCTCTCGCACCGTGTTGATGAGGTAGTCGCGGTTCAGGCCGCCCTTGCCCATGGCCTCCATGATGATCTCGGCCGAGGGCCCGACGCCCAGGTCGCCGGCGTACTGGCGGTGAGAGGGGTCGGCGACGAAGGTGTAGCAGGTGACCGTCCGCCCGCTGTCGCGCAAGGCGACGGGCAGCAGGGCTTCGGTGTAGGCGTAGCCGACCAGTTCCCGCTCGCGCAGATAGTCGCGCACCGCCGGGGCGTTGTCGCGCGCCACGTGGAAGGCGACGCCGGGACAGGCGCCGCCCGGTGCCAGGCCCAGCACGAGGCCGGGATGGTCAGGCGTGCCGCGGTAGTGGGTGGAATAGATGCAGAACCGGCGCTGATGGCCTTCCAGCACGGCGGGCTCCCAGTGCAGGGCCGTGAAGCCCGGGTTCCACATCAGGGAGCCGTAGCCGAACACCCAGAAGTCGTCGTCGTTGAAGTCGGTCATGAGGGGCGATGTCGTCATGCCGGCAGTATGGCCGAAGCCCGCCGGCATGACGAGAGGACGATGCGCCCCGCCGCGTCACCCGCCCTCGGCCGCGGCCGCCGCTTCGGCGGTCTGGGTGTCGGCCAACAGGTCGCGCAGGGTCTGCAGGGCGATGCGGCTGTCGCTCTCCATCACCTGATTGAGCCACAGCAGGGCCTGCTCCTGGTTGGCGCGCGGCAGGCCGTTGGCCTGGAGATACGCCTTGGCGAGCGCGAGGCGGGCCGAGGGGTGCCCCTGCCTGGCGGCGCTGAAGAAGTACTCCACGGCCTTCGGGCGGTTTTCCTCCACATACCGCCCGCGCAGGTATTCGCGTCCCAGTGTCGTCTGCGCACCGGCGTGGCCCTGCTCGGCGGCGGCGCGCAGAAGCTCGGCGCCGCGGGCGGTGTCCTGGGGAATGCCGTTCTCGCCGCGCAGCAGCGCCCGCCCCAACTCGTTCATGGCCGAGGCCTGCCCCGCCTCCGCGGCGCGCGCGAGCCACTTGCGCGCCTGTTCGGGGTCCTGTTCCAGGCCGCGGCCCTCCAGGTAGCTTTCGCCCAGAAGCTGCGCCGCGTAGGGCTCGCCGGCCTCGGCGGCGGCGGTGAGGATGGCGCGGGCCTTTTCGCGGTCCTGGGGCAGGGGCCCCTTGCCGGTCAGGTAGGCCTCGCCGAGGATCAGCCGGGCGGCCGTGCTGCCGGCGTCGGCGGCCTGCTGCAGCAGTGCCGCGCCGCGCTCGGGCTCGGCCGGAACCCCGTTTCCGGTCAGCAGGACCTCGCCCAGGTCACCGCGCGCGCCGGCATGGCCGCGGGCGACGGCGGTCTTCAGGAAGTCGACGCCCTGTTGCGGGTCGCGAGTCACCCCGTCACCCTCCAGGTACATCCGGCCGAGCGTCGCGGCGGCGCCGGCGTGGCCCTCGGCGGAGGCCTTCTTGAGCCACCGCTCGGCCTGCTGCGGCGATCGCTCGACGCCCTGGCCCGCCAGATAGGCGCGGCCCAGATCGGCCATGGAGCCCGCGTGCCCCATCTCGGCAGCCTTGCGGATTTCCCCGATGCTGCCGCCCTCGGCGCGGGCGAAGTAGGTGCGGGCCAGCGCATCCTGCGCCGACGGATGACCCGCGGCCTTCGCCTTGTTCAGCCAGTATTCCGCCTGGGCCAGATCGGTCTCCACGCCGGTGCCCTTGCGGTAGGCGCGGCCGAGCACGACCATGGCGTAGTCGTCACCGGCGGTGGCGGCGTCCTCAAGCAGCGCCACCCCGCGCGACGGCGATCCTCCCGGGACGGTGCCGTCCAGATAGGCGGCGCCGAGCTTGGTCTTGGCGGTGACGTTGCCCGCCTGGGCCGCCTGGCGCAGCAGTTCCGCAGCGCGGCGCGGCTGGCGGGGCAGGGCCTCGCCCTCAAGGTAGGCCGTGCCCAGTTCCAGGGCGGCACTTCCCTGTCCGGCGCGGGCGGCCTGGGTCAGCAGGCTTTCGGCGCGCTGCGGGTCGGCGGCGGTGCCCTTGCCGTGAAGAAGGGCCTCGCCCAATTGTGCGGTGGCATAGTCGCTGCCGGCTTCGTGGCCGCGCTGCAGGTAGCTGACGGCCTTCGTCGGATTGGCCGGCACGCCCTCGCCGTCGAGGTAGATGTCGCCGAGGGCGGCAAGCGCCAGGGCGTCGCCCTGGGTCGCGCCCTGTTCGAGCAGCGCCACGCCGCGGGCCGTGTCGCGGGGAAGGGCGCGGCCTTCGACATAGGCCCGGCCGAGCGCCACCGCGGCATTGGCGTCGCCCTGTTCGGCCGCCCGGGTCAGCCAGCGCTCCGCCTGCTGCGGCCGGGCGGGGCCGCCATCGCCGCCCAGGTAGGCCTTGCCCAGGTGGGTCATGCTCTCGACGTCGCCGGCTTCGGCCGCGCGCTGAAGCAGGTCGAGCCCGCGCTGCCGCTCGCCCCGTGCAATCAGGGCCTCGCCGGCCTCGCCCAGGGCATCGGCGTCGCCGGCCTCGGCGGCGGCCGACAGCCAGCGGCGGCTGCGCTGGGGATCGGCGGGCAGCAGGCCGTCCTCGCTGTAGAGCCGCGCGAGCTTGACCATGGCATCGGTGTCGCCCTGGCGCGCCTGCTTCTCCAGCGCCTGGGCGTAGTGGCGGGCGTAGTCGCCGCTGCGCTGCGGGTCTTCGCCCAGCCAGCCGCCGGGACCGTGGGCGGCGGCCAGGGCGCGCAGGGCATCGGCGTTGCCGGCGGTGGCGGCCGCGCGGTACAGGTCGGCGGCTTCCTTCGGATTGGGTTCCACGCCTTCGCCGGCGGCAAGCATGGCGGCCAGTTCGGCGCGCGCGTCCGGTCCGGCGCCCTCTGCCACGGCCTGGCGCAGAAGGCGGTAGGCGAGGGGGGCGTTCTCGGGCATGCCCTCGCCGTCGCGGAACATGCGCCCAAGCTTGAACGACGCCTGTCCCTGGATGGGCGACGGGCGGCGCAGGGCCGCGCCGTACAGGTCGGCGGCCCGCGCGACGTCCTGCGGGACGCCCTCGCCGCGTTCGTACATCTTCCCCAATTCGTAATAGGCGATGGGGTACTCGTCGTCGGCCATGCCGGTCAGTATGGACAGCGCGCGCTGCGTGTCCCCGGACTCGCGGGCGCGGCGGGCGTTCTTCACGCGGTCCCAGGCGATGGAATCCATCTCGATGACCCGGCCGCCGTCGAACCAGTCCTCGTAGGCGGGATCGAGCTGTCGGGCCTCCTGCGGCGCACGCGGGGCATCGACGCCCGTTCCGGCGCCGGCGCAGCCCGCCAGCAGGGCCACGGCGGCGGCGGAGGCGAACAGACGGCGGCGGGCGGCGGAACGGCGGTCGGTGCGGGTCATGGAGCGGTCTCCTGTGATCGATCGGTCTCGGCGGGATGGCCGGGGGCGGCGCTGTCGGATCTGTGCTGCCGTCACCAGGCTTCCTCGCCTTCGGTCACCAGCGTCTTGCGCTTGTCGCGGGCGACCGTCTGTATCTGCGCGTCAGGGTCCATGAAGTAGAGCGTGACGTACCCGCCGGCGCTGCGGTTGTAGACCGGGCGCTGGTAGCGGATGAATTCCGACAGCTTGGCGTTGTCGAAGCGGGACAGGTAAATCTCCATCCAGGCGAAATACTGGTCGTCCAGCAGGAATCCCTTGTACTGGTCTGTCGGCGCCAGATCGCCCAGCCGGTTGGGGTCCTCGATGACGTTGATGGCGAACCGCACGGCATCGTGGATGGAGTTGCCGTTTACCGTCATCTCGAAGACGTCGTAGCCCTGGCGCTCCACGATCTGCATGATCGGGATGAGGTAGAGCAGCGCATAGTTCTGGTAGTGCATGGCGCGGCGGCCGCGCTGCATTTCCAGCGGCATGGCCCCCTCGTCGGTCATGTCGTGCAGGGCCGAATAGATGGCGCTGACGCCGAACCGGAACAGCTCGTCATCCTCGCTCATCACGCCGACCATGGCGGCGTAAAGGGCGCGGCGGTAGAAATGGTTGTTGCAGCAACTGGGGTGCTCGCCGGGAATGGCGGAGTGCTTTTTCGCCAGGCGCCGCATCCAGGCGTCGACGCGCTCGGTTGCGTCGTGCATGCCCTCGACCTCGTTGCGCACGACGGAATAGGCCAGCGCGGCGGCAAAGATCATGGATTCCGTGGAGTACCAGGCCTGCGGCTCGGCAATCGTGTAGTGGAAATCCATCAGCGCATCGGCCTGCGCCCACTTGTCCAGGAACGTCACGAGGCATTCGGCATAATAGGGATCGCCGCTGGCGACGTAGGAGCCGGCGAGCTCGGTGACGCTGTCCTCGAACTGGAACAACGGCTGCGCCGCGACGCGCCAGGCGTCCGGCTGCGGATAGAAGCCGGGGATGCGGATGCGGTGGTCCAGCGGCGGCAGCGCCAGAAGCTGGGCGCAGCTGGGCCCGGTCTTCAGGTCCTGGGCAATCTGCAGGAGCATGGGATTGCGCGTGCGGTCCAGCAGGGCGCGGCGCTCGGCCACGTCGAAGTAGGAGGCGCCGGGATCGGTCACCTTGTACTCCGACAGGTCCAGCGCCCGGCGTTCCTCGAGCGTCAGCGCGTCCGCCGGCCCGGCTGTCAGCGGCACGGCCACGGCGGCGCAGAGGCCGAGCGCTCCGGCGGTCAGGCGGCGCAGGGTGGTCGGGATGGTGGGCATTCGATACGGGCTCCCGGTACGCAAAAGGGGCGGGGGCGTCACCCCCGGCTGTCTGCGGCGTCCGCGTCGGTCGGGGCGTAGAGGCGGAAGTCGCCGAAATCCACATGCTGTTCGCGCGGCGTGCGCCACTCCTTGCCGCTGCCGCCGAAGAACGTGGAGAACATCAGGCCGCTGATGGCATCGCCCTCCTCGGTGCGGTAGGCGATGTCGTCCTGCTCCAGGATCGGCTTGCCGTCGATCCAGATGCGGACGATGCCGTCGGCGCGGTCGGGGTCGTTGAGGATCACCTCCTGCTCCACCGTCACCCAGCGGCCGGTCGGGAAGGTCCACAGGCCGCGGCCGACGGACAGGCCGTAATCGGTGTCCTCGCCCTTGTTGGCGACGTACTCGTACACCTCGCCCTGGCCGTCCTCGCGCCACATCAGGCGCATGGAAAAGCCGTTCTCGCCCGACACATCGTCGCCGCCCGACGGCGCCTTGCCGCCGTAAAGGCCGGGCAGCTTGCCGCCCTTGACGAATTCGAAGCCTTCCGGGAAGCGCACCTTGTAGCGCAGGCAGGCACGATCCGTGCCGGGCGGGATTTCCATGGCGCTGTAGAAGCCGGCGCCGCCCTTGCCGTTGTCGCTGGGGCTGGAGGTGCCCTTCGGGTAGGTCACCCGCAGGGCGGGCTCGCCGATGCCGCTGTCGCGCGGGCGCAGGACACGCACGTTCTTCTTGGTGCCCCACTGCTTGCGGCTGTCAAAGCCTTCGCGAATGGCCTTCTTGCCGTTGCGCGCGGCCATGGCCGGCGTCAGGTCGGCGACCAGCGGGTAACGGACGGAACAGGCGACGACGGCCGGCGTCTTGGTGATGGCGTCGGGGTCGGTCGCCTTCAGGTCCTTGGCGGCGCCCGCAGGGGCGGGCAGGGCGGTGGTGGTGGAAACCACCAGGGCGGCGAGGGCGAAAGCCCCCGCCACCCGCGAGGCCGCGTTCCGCCGAGGGGTCGGAACGGCATGTCGCATGATGGGCATCCCTTGCTGTGTCACTCCGCCGCGCGGCGCAGGGGCGCGGCCTGTTCCCGCGCGGCGAAGCGCGGCGCGCGGCCGATGCAGTGGTAGTCGAAGCCGTTGGCGATGGCCTCGTCGGCGTCCCAGATGTTGCGCATGTCGACCACCACTTTGCCGCGCACGGTGGCGGCCAGGCGCTTGAGGTCGAGCGTCTTGAAGTGCGCCCAGTCGGTGACCACGGCGACCGCGTCGGCGCCGGTGGCGCAGGCGTAGGGCTCGTCGCAGATCTCGGCGGCCTGCTTGCCGAAGATGGCCTGGGCGTGTTCGGCGCCCATGGGGTCGTGCGCCTTAACCCGGGCGCCCATCTCGTGCAGCTTGCTGACGATGGTCAGGGCCGGGCTGTCGCGCACGTCGTCGGTGTCGGGCTTGAAGGTCAGGCCCAGTACGGCGATGGTCTTGCCCTCGACCGATCCGCCGCAGGCTTCCACGATGCGCTCGCACATGCGGCGCTTGCGGTCCTCGTTGGCGGTGATGACGGCCTCCACCAGATGCTGCGGGCTGCCGTTGCGCCGGCCGATGACGGCAAAGGCGTTGGTGTCCTTGGGGAAGCAGCTGCCGCCGTAGCCGGGGCCGGCCTTCAGGAACATGGGACCGATGCGCTTGTCCAGACCCATGGAGCGGGCCACGTCCTCGACGTCGGCGCCGGACTTCTCGCACAGGTCGGCGACCTGGTTGATGAAGGTGATCTTGGCGGCCAGGAAGCTGTTGGAGGCGTACTTGGCCATCTCCGCCGTTTCCGGGTTGCACTCCTCCACCGGCACGCCGGTCAGGGCAAGCGGACGGTAGATGCGGCGCAGGACGGTCATGGCGCGCTCGGTGTCGGCGCCCAGCACCACGCGGTCGGGGCGCATGAAGTCGCCCACGGCCGACCCCTCGCGCAGGAACTCGGGATTGGACGCCACGTCGAAGTCGGCGTTGGGATTTTCGGCGCGGATGATCTCGGCTACGCGGCGGGCGGTCCCGACGGGCACGGTCGACTTGTCGATGATCACCGTATAGCCCTTCAGGTGCGGCGCGATGCCCTTGGCGGCGCCGTAGACATAGCTCATGTCCGCTTCCGCCTGGCCGTCGGCCTGCGGGGTGCCGACGGCGATGAAGACCGCGTCGCTCTTGGCGACGGCCGCGCCGGTGTCGGTGGTGAAGTCCAGCTTGCCGGCCTCATGGTTGGTGACCACGATGTCTTCCAGGCCCGGTTCGTAGATGGGCATGATGCCCTGTTTCAGGCGCTCCACCTTGCCCTCGTCAAGGTCGACGCAGGTCACATGCGCACCGAGTTCGGAAAGACAAGCGCCGGACACGAGGCCGACATAACCGGTGCCGATGACGGTGATATTCATGGGTAACGCCTCTTTTACATTGATCCCGTAGTCGCCGGCCTGATGCCAGCTGTATTTTATCTCGCCACTACTACGGCCCTTCCTGGAAAAGGTTTCCCGGTTACGCCGCAGGGAGTAGCGAATTTACTTGCTGCCCTCGCCTTCCGGCTTGGGTTTGGGGACGGTGACGCCGTCCGCCTCGGCGGTGCCTTCCGGCACGGCGGCCGTCTGTTCCGGCACCTGCCCGCCGGCTCCCGTGCCGCCGGCGTCGGTGCCGCCGGTTTCGTGTCCCGCGCCCTCGGGCGCTGCCGGCTGACCGGTTCCGCCCGTCGGGGCCTCCTCGCGCGGTTCCGCCGGCGGGTCGGTGCGGTCGATTGGAATGCCGGTCTCCTCGGCCGCCTCGTCGACGGCGCCACTGATCTCGCGCCACGCGGCGCCGGCGGCGCGGCCGGCGGTCTGGATCGCGGCACGGCCGCCCTGCCACACCCACTCGGCGGCCTCGTCCAGCACCGGGGCTTCCGAGAAGCGGACGTCCACCGGCACGCCGACGGCGCTGGCGGGCAGGGGCTGCTCGGGCACCAGCAGGACGCTGGCGACGTTCTGCTGCTGGCGCACCCACTTGGGGAAACCGGCGCGCGGCTGCCGCTCCACGTCCAGCGAGACGGCGTGCACGCGCGCCTCGATGGGCTCGCTGGCGTTGGGCAGGGCGACGAAGGCGCGCTGGTGCGGTTCGATGCGGTCGATCTGGCTCATGTGAACCAGCGCCTCGACCAGCAGGTCGTCGTCGCCGGTCTCGATCAGCGTGATGATGCGTTCCGACTGGTCGATGTAGCTGCCGCCGGCCGCGCTGCGGGCCCAGGCCACCAGGCAGTTGCACGGGCTGTAGACGTCGTTGGCCGCCATGCGGGCTTCCAGGGCGGCGATCTTCGATACCTCGAAGTCGCGCGCGGTCTGAAACTCGTCGATGCGGGCGCGGGCGATTTCGGCATCCACCAGGCTGTACTTCACAGGGCCGTCCTCCGGCGGCGCGGCGGTTTCGGCCATGGAGACCTGCTCCACCTGCGGCTGGTTCAGCCGCTCCTGCACGTTCTCGATCAGCCGCTCGTTGTAGCGGTAGGCGGCGCGGGCGAGCATGAGGTCGGTGCGCAGGTCGCTGTTGACCACGCGCACCAACAATTCGTCGCGGTTCACGCGGTCCCCGGCCTCCAGATTGTGCTCGGCCAGGACGCCCGAGCCCGGCGCGCGGATGTCCACCCGCGGCGCCGTGACGGCGGCGAAGTCGGGCTCGATCAGCATGAAGTTGCGGTAGGCGGTGGCGCCGACCACGGCCAGCAGAGCCGCCGCCGCCGCGCCCAGAGCCAGATAGCGGCCCCAGGGCTTGGGGCGCCTGTCGTGCTTCTCGGCCGCCTGGGCGGCCGCCGCTGCGGACCGCTTGCGCGGGGTCTGCGGGTCCTCGTCGTCGACCATATCCTCCAGCGCCGCGTAACGGCCGCTCAGGTAGGTGCGGATGACACGGCGCAGGACCTCGCGGTGGCGCTGGTCGATGTCGGTGATCTCGAAGGCGGTTTCCTCGCCGCCGTTGCGCGACCGCGTGCGGATGGCGCGCGCCGTCGCCGGGACGATGAGCTGCGCCGGGCCCGCCGCGATCAGCAGCGACACCTCGGCCACAGTGCCGGCCTCCGGCGCATTCTCGCCGTGCACCGAAAAGCCGCCCAGCGAGAGGTCGCCGCCGCGCAGCACGCGGTTGTCCTTCGCGAACTCCACGCTGAAGGGCACGGGCACGCGGATGAAATGGCGCTCGTCCCGGCGCTCGTGACCGATGCGGGCGGCGTCGGCATCGTCGGCCCGGTGGCTGCGCGCCGCGTCGTCGTGGGAGTGCAGGCCGGCGTCGCCGGGGCGCTCCGCACCGCCAGCACCGCCAGTACCGCCCGCACGGGCGCCGCTGCCGGCTCGTCGGCCCAGATAGGGGTCGCCATCGCCGCCGCCGGGGCGGTCGGCCGGCGCGGCAGCGGGGGCCGGACCGGTCAAAGAGATCAGGCGGGGATCAGGCATGTGTTCGCGTCTCCTCGCGTGGTTGGTCGCAAGCCCCGAAGCGCGGGGCGATCATTGGAAACCGGATCGTGGCGCGGTGCGGCGCCTAAAGCCGCGGCGCATCGCCTCCGGGCTTGGCGTCGGCGGCCGCCGTGCGCGCCGTTTCGGGGCGCAGTGCGACGGTCAGGTCGGTCAGCCGCACCGGATGGTCGAGCCGCAAGGTGCAGGGGGCCTCACTGGTGCAGTCGAGCCGCCCGCCCGGCGCGAGACGTGCTCCGTCGGAGCCGGTGACGGCCGGGGCGAGGCCGGCCGAGACCAGCAGCGTCGTACCGCCGCGCTCGTCCGAACCCTCCAGCCGCGCCGCCCGCAGGGTCCCCAACGCGCCCAGGTGCTCGGGCAGGTCGCGGTCCAGGATCAGGCGGCCGGCCGGCAGCCGGACCTCGCCGCCCTGGGGAGCGTCGGCCATGGCGCGGGCGATCCAGTAGCTGTCGCCCCGCGGCTCGTCGGCGGCGCCCTCGGCAGGCGTCGCGCGAAGATTGGCGAAGGACTCGTCCATGGTGGACAGCGACACCCGGTCGGGCGGCAGCAGCACGCCGGTGGCGACCGCCAGGACCATGAGCAGGCTGCCCAGATAGACGCCATGCATCACATGGCCCATGCGGCGCTGGCGGCGAGCCTTCCGCAGGTCGTTCGGCTCGCCGGCGGAAATGCCCTGGCGCGACCATTTCTGGCGGTTGAAGCGGAAGCTGACGTAGGTCTTCAGGGCCGCGCCGATGATCTGGTTGTAGTAGAGCAGCGGCACCCAGAGCAGGCTCATCCGGCCGCGCTGCATGGCCAGGATCGACGTCGCCACGCTGCGGGTGAACAGGATCCACAGCAGATAGGCGAAGATGAACGACGGGCGCACGAACAGGGTCAGCATGATGGCGACGGTGGGGCCGATCATGGTGGTCCACATGGACAGCCGCTGGTCGATCAGGCTCCACCAGGTGAACAGGCCCATGGGGCGCGGACCCAGCGCGATGGCCCGCCCGCTGGTGCGCAGCATGTTGCCGTACCAGCGGCGCATAAGGTCGACCGTCGACTTGAAGAACCGGTCGCGCTCGGGCAGTTCCTCGAAGCCCGAGACGTAGACGTCGGGCACATAGAGCATCCGCCAGCCGTTTTTCAGCAGCCAGTACCAGGTGGACTTGTCGTCGCCCGACAGGAACTTGAACTTGCCGAAGCGCCAGTGCTCGATGTGGTCGTTGGCAACCAGGTCGATGAAGCCCGGATCGGCGGCCAGCTCGGCGCGGAACAGGCTGTAGCGGCCGGTCAGAACCAGCAGGCGTTCCGACAGCGACATGGAAGACATGACCAGGTGCCGCTGCGCATAGCGCAGGTCGTACCATTCCTTGGTCAGGTCGTCGCCGTCGACGATGGCGCTGTTGTTGGTGGTCAGCGCACCCAGGCCGTCGTCGTTGAGGAAGAAGGGCATGGTGCGCGCGAAGGTGCCTTCCTCGATGCGCACGTCGCCGTCCATCAGCACCGCTAGGCTGCGGTGGCTGGGCATACGGCGCGAAATGGCGCGCAGGACCTCCGCCATGGCCGAGCGTTTGCCGTCGCCCTTCTGGAACATGTACGACATTTCAATGTTGGCGGGATAGCCGTGCTCCTCCATGACGTGGTCGAGCACGTCGATGTCGCTGCGGTCCGAGATCGCGGCAAAGATGACGGTGGGTACGCCGTAGTCCCTGGCTTCGCGCACAAGGGCGTCATAGACCGCGAAGCTCACCTCGGGCTCGATGCGGAACGAGGTGCACAGCACATAGATGGCATCCGGCTTTTCCACCGCGCCGACGGCGTCGGCCTGGGCGCGCAGCCGGGGAAAGACGCGGCGGTTGAACCAGACCGACCGGATGGCCTGGACGAACCACCACGAATAGCGCCATGCGCCGATCACGCCGATGGCAAGGATGAAGCTCTGGCTCGCGGGCGAGAACACTTCCGGCGGCAGGTTGGTGACCAGCAGGATCACCAGGGCCGTCATCAGCAGGAAGGTCGTCAACTCCGTCGTCCAGGATGCCCGGGTAACCGGGGCGTCTGGGCTCGGTCGGTCCGACATGCGGTTCTGATCCCTCGTCGCACAAGGTTGGCCGTACCGGTGCGGTCGCCCCTGCGTGTCCGGCTGATCCGGGACAAGGCGGAGGCGACGGCGGCGGCGGCGTTTCCTCGTGCGGTTGACGTTATGCGCGAGCGGCGCTCGAGGCGGCTTTCTGCCGCATGCGCCATTGCGCCCGCTTCGTTACCGGGCCCAATGCGGGGATCGAATGGAGGGTTTCGTCTCCGCCTGTGACAATAAATGGGCGGATCGACTGGATATGTGCGCTGCACAACACCGCGGCGTGCGGCTGAATGACGTATCCGCTACTCAAAGTTATTTCGGTGAAAGGGGAAGGGGGGCGGGTCTCGGCGCTTCCGGCCGTATATCGACCGGACCAGAACTGTGACAGCCGGACCAGGGACTTATTCGGGACTTTGCGAAACATCCCAGGTATGCAAAAAACTCAACCCTTCGGGTCCTGAGGCCTATGACGTAGGTCCTATTAAATCCTTCCTTAAGATATAGGTGGTAGGTCGAAGGTGCTGTCCGAACGCAGGGGAAAGAAGGGCGCATCATGACCGCACTGATCGATTACATCATCACCAGCGAGTGGAATGGCGGCTACGTCATCGAGGTATCGGTCGCCAACACGGGCGACACCACCATCCACGACTACAAGGTCGGCTTCACGCTGCCCGCCGAGGTGGACACGGTGTGGAACGGGGTCGTCACCGATCACAGCGGCGATGCCTGGGTCGTCATGGACGACGATGAAAAGAACGACCTGCGCGCTGGCGAGACCATCACGTTCAAGATGAAGGTACTGACGACGCGCGACGGCATCGAGCCGACCAACTTCACCGTCAACGGCGAACTGGCGGAGGTGGCGCCGCGCCCCGACGAGACGCCGGACGCTTTCGTCGACGGTGTCGCGGTGGTGGCCGCGGGGGCCTCGGCGGCCGAGATCCAGGCGCTGCTCGACAAGGCCCCGGAGGGCGGCGTGGTCCGGCTTGAGGCAGGCACCTTCACCCTGGACGCCCAGTTGACCATCACCCGCAGCGACGTGACGCTTGAAGGCGCGGGCAGCGGCAAGACCACCATCGTCTTTACCGACGCGGCCCTGGACGACGGGCCGGGTATTCACGTCGCCGGCACCAAGACCGTCCATGCGGGCGGCCTGCACGCCGATGTCGCCAAGGGCCAGAACTCCATCACCCTGACCGAGGACCACGGCCTGTGGGTCGGCGACACGGTGCGGCTGTGGCAGGATAACGACACCGAGTTCCTCAATCAGATCGAGGACTGGGACTGGCGCATGAACGACGTGCCGTTGCGCACCAGCATGGCCAAGGTGGTCGCCATCGACGGCGGCACCGTGACGCTGGACCGCGGCGTGCACTTCGACATGGAGGCGGCGCTGGGCAAGGTGGAGCGCGTGGACACGCTGTCCGGCGTGACGCTGCAGGGGTTTGACGTCCGCTTCCAGTTAGGCACGCCCGACTACACCCTGTTCGAGAACGTCCACACTCACCTCGACCGCTACCGCGCCATCGAACTGGAGGGGACCGTGGGCGCCCGGGTGAGCGACATCGGGGTCTACGACGGCCCCTCGGTCGCCTTCGAGTTCACCCGCAGCATGGACATGGTGGCCGACCGCCTGACCGCCCGCGGCGCCTTCAACAAGGGCGACAACGGCAACGGCTACGCCTACGAACTGCGCGAGAGCTATGACGGCGTCTTCACCAAGCTGCAGGATGGTGACATGCGCCACGGCGTGGTGTTCGCCAGCTGGGCCTCGTCGGTGAACAACAGGATCCACGTCGACTACACCGACCGCGACGTCAATTTCCATGGCGGCCGCGACACCGGCAACGTGGTGCATGTGGAGAAGTCCCTGCGCGAAGCCGCGGCCGACGACATCTCCACCACCGTCTGGTGGAACGAGGGCGAGACGTTCGGTGCGCCCACCGACAAGACCGCGAACCAGGTGCTGTTCGACTATGTCATCGGTTCGCGCCGGGACGACGACATCCAGGGCGTCGACACGGGCGTCTACCTCAACGGCCGCCACGGCCACGACACCCTGCGCGGCGGGGCCGGCGACGATATCCTGGAGGGCGGGCGCAACGACGACCTGCTGCTGGGCGGCGACGGCGTCGACACCGCGCGATACGAGCGGGCCTTCTCGGAATACGTGGTGTCCTACGACGACCAGGGCCGGGTGCTGATCGACGGCTATGCCAGTGACGACATCCTGGTGGACGTCGAAAAAGCCGTCTTCGCCGACGGCACCATGCTCGACCTGAAGACCCTCCAGGCAACGCCGGGCGCGCCCACCGCGCGGCCGACGCCGGACGAAATCGTCCCGCAGGAAGACGTCTACTTCCCCGGCAGCACGCCCGCGACCCAGCCGCAGCTGACCGCCACCACCCTGACGGAAAGCCGCTGGTCTGCGGGCTACGTCATGGCGGTGGAGATCACCAATCACGGCGACGAGCCGCTGGCCGACCCGCAGGTGAGCTTCCGGCTGCCGGTCGCCATCGACACGCTCTACGGCGCGCGGCTGGTGGCCCGGTCGGGCGACACCTACACCATCGCCGGCGAACTGGCCGAGCCTTTGGAGCCGGGCGCGACCATGCGCTTTTGCTTCAAGGCCTATGACGACGTCAGCCACGAGCCCGAGGCCCTGACGGTGAACGGCATCGCCGTGGAGGCCGGCGTCGCGCTGCCCGACGCCGGCACGCCGGCCGTCGCGGACGAGACCGGGGGCTTGGACCCCAACACGCTGACCGACGTCACCAGCGAGATCACCAGTTCGTGGTCGACCGGTTACGTGACCGAACTGACCATCACCAACACGTCCGACGTGCCGGTGGACGACGCCTCGGTCACCTTCGACCTGCCGGCGGTGATCGACACCATCTACAGCGCCGTGCTGACTGACCACGGCAACGACCGCTACACCATCCATGACGACAGCGGCCCAATCAACCTGGGGCCGGGCGAAAGCTGGAGCGTCAAGTACAAGGTCTACGACGACGCCCGGCCGCTGCCCAAGGTGGTCTCGGTTGACGGCCATGCGGACCTGGGGCTGGCGGGCATCGGCCTGCCGGACCCGACCATGAAGGGCACCTCGGCCGACGAGACGCTGAACGGCACAAGCGGCGACGACGTCATCGACGGGCGCGGCGGCGCGGACACCTTCGCCGGCGGCCTGGGCGACGACATCTACCGCATCGACAGCAGCGCCGACCGGGTGATCGAGTGGGCCGGCCAGGGCCGCGATATCATCGACACGACCGTTTCCCGCAGTTTGGAAGCGGGGGTGGAGGTGCTGCGCGCCGTCGGCTCGGGCTCGCTGTCGCTGACCGGCAACATGCAGGCCAACGTGCTTGTCGGCAATGCGGCCGACAACGTGCTGTCGGGAGGTCTCGGCCGTGATGCCATGGAGGGCGGTGCCGGGGCGGACGTCTTCCACTTCGGCAGCCTGCTCGACAGCCGCGCCGACGCGCCCGACGTGATCGTCGATTTCCGCAAGAGTGACGGCGACCGCATTGATCTGTCGACCGTCGACGCCGATGCGCTGACCGAGGGCGACCAGGCCTTTACCTGGATCGGCGACGGCGGCTTCAGCGGCATCGCCGGCGAGTTGCGCCGCGAGGGCGACCTTGTGCAGGCCGACGTGGACGGCGACGGCGTCGTCGACATGGCGATCGAGGTCCGCAACGCCCCGCTGGACGGCGGGGACTTCCTCCTCTAGCAGCCCGCCGTCCGCTGACAGGCCTCCCCGCTGTGGACCGCCGGCAGGCGGGGAGGCCGTCCTTCCAACCGATCCGATCGGGTGACCGCCACGTGATGACGACCAAAAACACCCTTCTCGGCAACGCTCTGGCCTCGTTGCGCGGCGGATTCGTCGCGGCGGCTGGCTTCAGCATCTTCGCCAACGTGCTCCTGCTGGTGCCCAGCCTCTACATGCTGCAGGTCTACGACCGGGTGCTGGCGAGCCGGTCGCTGCCCACCCTGGCCGCGATCACGCTGATCGCCATAGGCGCGCTGGCGGTGCTGGCTGCGCTGGACGCGGTGCGCTCACGTATTCTGGTGCGCTTGGGCACGCGGCTGGAACTGGCCCTGCGCCGGCCCCTGTTCGATGCCGCCTGGCGCGGCGGGCAGGGCGCCGAGCCCCTGCGCGACCTGGCGTCCTTCCGCGAGGCCGTGACGGGGCCGGGGATGATCGCCGTATTCGACGCCCCGTGGGTGCCGGTCTTTCTGGCGCTTGCATTCCTCATGCACCCGTGGATCGGCCTGGTCGCCACCGGCGGTGCGGTGGTGATCGTGGCGCTGGCGCTGCTGAACGCGCGGCTGTCGCGCACCGCCTCCACCCAGGCGGCGGAGGCGTCGGCAGAGGCCTGGAAGATCGCCGGCGAGGCCCGCCGCAATGCCGAGGCCGTGCAGGCGCTGGGCATGGGGGCGGCGCTGCGGGAGCGGTGGCAGGCTTCTGGCCGGCGGGCGCTGGCAGGGCAGGCGGCGGCCTCGGGCCGGTCCGGCTTGATCCTGGCGGCGTCCAAATCGGCGCGGTTCGCGACGCAGGTGGTGCTGCTGGGAACCGGCGCCGTTCTGGTCATCAACGGTCAGATCTCGGCGGGCATGATGATCGCCGCCTCCGTTCTCATGGGCCGCGCCCTGGCTCCGGTAGAGGGCGTGGTGGCGCACTGGCGCACGCTGGCCGGCGGCCGTGCCGCGCTCGGCCGCCTGAAGGACGTGCTGGGCGGCGTCGGCGCCGGCGAGGACGACCGCCTGGTGCCGCCGGCGCCGGAGGGCCGGCTGGAGGTTTCCAACCTGACGGTCGCCGCGCCCGGTGCCGACCGTCCGACCCTGCGGCGCATCGCCTTCAGCGTGGCGCCGGGGGAGATCCTGGGCGTCGTCGGCGGCTCGGGCGCGGGCAAGACCAGTCTGGTGCGCGTGCTGCTGGGCCTGTGGCCGGCGGCGGCGGGCACCGTGCGGCTGGATGGCTTCGACGTCGCCGCCTGGCCGCGCGACGACCTCGGCCGTCACATCGGATACCTGCCGCAGGAGGTCGCGCTGTTCGAGGGTACGGTGGCGCAGAACATCGCCCGCATGGGCGCGGTGGACCGCGACGCCGTGATCGCCGCCGCCAAGAAGGCCGGCGCGCACGACATGATCCAGCGCCTGCCCGCCGGCTACGACACGCCGGTGGGTGAAAGCGGCCGGGCCCTTTCCGGCGGTCAGCGCCAGCGCATCGGGCTCGCGCGCGCCCTGTTCGGCGAGCCCGCCCTGATCGTATTGGACGAGCCCAACGCCGGGCTGGACGCCGAGGGGGAATCGTCGCTGATCGGCGCGCTTGAGATTCTCCGGGCAGAGGGCCGGACCGTCATCATCGTCGCCCATCGCGCCGCGCTGCTGTCGGCCTGCGACCGCATCGCCGTCCTGCGCGAGGGGCTGCTGGAGGTGGTCGGTGCCCGCGACGAGGTACTCGGCCGCTTGACGGGCCGCGCCCGCAAGCCCGCCGGCGTCGCTCAGTTCCCCCGGAGTGCCTGACATGACCGATCATCCCGAGATGCCAGAGATGCACGACCCCGCCGCCTCCATTCGCGGTCCGGTGATCGCCGGACTGGTGATCGTCGGCTTGTCCTTCGTGGGCTTCGGCGGCTGGGCCGCCACCGCACCGCTGGCCGGGGCCGTGGCGGCGCCGGGCGTCATCGCCGTGGAGGGCGGTCGCAAGGCCGTCCAGCACATGGAAGGGGGCGTGGTGTCCGCCGTGCTGGTGGCCGAGGGCGACCGGGTGGCCGAGGGACAGGTGCTCGCGCGGATCGACCCGGTGCAGGCGTCGGCCTCGGTCCGCCGCCTGACCGACCGCCACAACGCCGCGCGCGCCCGCGTCGCCCGGCTTGAGGCCCAGCGAGAAGCGGCGGCGGCGGTTGCCTTCCCGCCCGACCTGACCGCCCTGGCCGAGGCCGACCCGGTGCTTTCGGGCGTGCTGGAGGCCGAGCGCCGTGCCTTTGCCGAGGCCCGCGAGGCGCTGGCGGGCGAGACGGAGATGACCGCCGGACGTCTCGCCCAAGTGCGCGAGGAGATCGCAGCGCTGGAGGCGACCGCCGTGGCGCGCGCCAAGGAAAAGCGCCTTCTGGAAGAGGAGCTTGCCGGCATTCGCGACCTGCACGCCAAGGGTCTGGTGACGGCCACCCGCGTGCGGTCGCTGGAACGTGGCCTGGCGCACCTGGAAGGGCAGGAGGCCCAGGCGGAGGCTGACCGCGCCCGTGCCGAGTCCTCGGCGACGGAGGCGGAACTCAAGCTCGCGCAGGTCCACCGTGCGGCGCGCGAGGAAGCCGCCGCTGCCCTGCGCGACGCCCGGCTGGAGGTAGCCGACGCCGCCGCCCAGTTGCAGGCGGCGGAAGACGTGCTCGCCCGGACCGAGGTGCGGGCGCCGCGGGCCGGCGTGGTGCAGGGGCTGGCGGCGCAGACGGTCGGCGGCGTGGTCAAGCCGGGGCAGACGCTCATGGAGATCGTGCCGGACGACCAGACCCTCCAGATTGCCGCCCGCGTCCCGCCGACGGACATCGAGCGCGTGCATGTGGGGCAGGAAACGGAAATCCGTTTTCCCGGCCTGCACGACCGCAACCTGCCGCTGCTGACCGGTGCGGTCGACGTGGTTCCGGGCGACAGCCAGCAGGACGAGCGCACCGGCATGGCTTTCTACAACGTGACCGTCAGCGTGCCGTCCGGCCGCGTGGAAGGTGCCACGGATCATGTGCTCAAGCCCGGCATGCCGGCCGAGGTGATGATCCTGACCGGCGAGCGCACCCTGCTGGACTACTTGATGAAGCCGCTGCGCTCGGCCCTGGACAAGGCGTTGATCGAGGAGTAGCTGCCTACCGTCGGTGGCGGGCGCGAGGGTCCTTGCGCCCGCCCGCTGAAACGGGCAACCGGGCGGGTGCCGGGCCGTTCTCCGTTCTCATTCACACACGGATACGGAGCCCAACGAATGCCTGCCATTTACGACATGCTCCACCAGGACCACGAGAAGGTGAAGCACGCGCTGACGCAGATTCTCGACACCACCGAAGGGGCCGAGAAGACGCGCGAGAAGCTGTTCAACGAGGTCAAGCACGACCTGGAGCTTCACACGAAGTTCGAGGAAGAGGTGTTCTACCCCAACTTCCGCGAGGCCAAGCATGACCAGGAGGCCAAGGAAGAGGTCAAGGACGCCCTGAACGAGCACGGCGAGGCCAAGTCCATGCTCTCCGAGATGGAGAAGATGGACAAGACTTCCGACGCGTTCGTGGAGAAGGTCCAGAAGCTGAAGAGCGCGCTGGAACACCATATCTCCGACGAGGAAGACGAGATGTTTCCCCAGGCCCGCAAGACCATGAGCGACGAGGACGCCAAGGCCATGGGGGACCGCTACCAGCAGTTCAAGCAGCAGCATTGATCGCTGGATGGGGCGCAATGTGCTCAGGGAGGGCCGCCTTCGAGCGGCCCTTCTTTTTGTGCCTGGAGGTCAACGCAATGGGCGGGGGCGTTCAACCCGGCGTCGTTGGCAGCGGATGTGGATTCCTGCTTTCGCAGGAATGACGGCTAGTTTCTTTTTCTAAAACAGACACTTGAAAAATATCCGTAACTCCGGCGGAAGCAGGGGCCCACGCACCCCCTCAACCGCCGCACGGCCGACGCCTCAAAACGCATCCGCCAGCCGGTACAGGTCCCGCCGCACCGCGTCCGCCAGGGCGGGGAGGGCGGCGGCGACGGCATCGCTCAAGGGTTCGCCCAGGCCCCACCGTGCGCCCTCCACGGCATGGATGATCAGCCGGTCGGGCAGCTTGCCCAGCGCTCGGCCGGTCTCGATGGCCTCCCGCACGCCGAAGGCATGAGAGGAACAGCGGAAGCCGGCGCCGTCCAGCGCCGCGCCATCGGCCACCTCCAGCCGGTGCAGCGCGCCTGGCGCGGCGCCGGACAGGGCGGCGTCGATGACCAACACCAGCGGCCGGTCCTCCCACAGGGCGATCAGGCCCAGGCCCTCGCCGTGGTGGGGGCGGCAGTCCCACGGGCCGCCGCCGTCCAGCAGCGCAAGCGCATCCAGCCCCGCCGCATCGTCGCCCCGCCAGGGCTGTCCGACTCCGATGATGAGCGGCGGTAGCCCGGCCTTGCTGCCGGCCCCCTCAACCACGGTCCACCTTCAGCCGCAGGAAATGCGTCGCGCAGGAGATGCACGGGTCGTAATTGCGGATGGCCTGCTCGCAGCGCCACTGCAGCGCGTCGTCGGGCAGATTGAGGCCGCGGGTGACGACCTCGCGCAGGTCCTCCTCTATGGTTGGCTGGTTCTGCGACGTCGGCGGCACGATACGGGCCTCGGCGATGGTGCCGTCGTCGTTGAGGCGGTAGCGGTGCCAGCAGATGCCGCGCGGGGCCTCCGTGCATCCCACGCCTTCCCCGGCGCGGACCGTGACGGGGGCGGAGGCGTCTTCCGGCGGCACATAGGCCGTAATCAGGTCGCGGGCGTCCAGCAGGGCCTGCAAGACTTCCAGGCTGCGGACGATGATGGACTTGAAGGGATTGCGCTCCACCGGTCCCAGCCCCGCCGCGCGGGCCTCGTCCTGCACCTCGGGCCGCAGGGTATCGTAGTTCACGGCATAGCGCGCCAGCGGGCCGACGTGATACGGCCGGCCGTCGCTGGTCAGCCCGTGCAGGGCGTTGGAGTGCTTGACGTGGTGCTCGCCGAAGTGCTGCTCGAAAGCCGCCAACGGCACGTCCGCGCCCTCGCTGGTCCGCAGGTCGCCGCGCGCGATAGCGTATTCGTCGGCGTGGCGGAGCGCGACGAACAGATAGTCGCGCTCAAGGTCCGGAAAATCGAAGGTGGCGACGGTGCGGGCGAGCATGCGTGCTGCCTCGATCCCCCACTCGATTTCCGGCAGCAGGTCTGTCAGCGCCTGGCGCGGGGGGACCGAGTAGAACCCGCCCACCTTCAGGTTCACCGGATGCACCGCCCGTCCGCCGATGACCTCCAGAAGCCGATTGCCCAGCTTCTTCAGCCGCAGGGCGGTGGTGACCACGTCGGGATGCGTGCGCGCCATTTGCAGGCTGTCGTCCAGGCCCAGGAAGTCCGGCGCGTGCAGCATGGCGACGTGCAGGACGTGGCTTTCGATCCATTCGCCGGTGTAGATGAGCCGGCGGAGCGCGGTGATCTCCGGCCCCACCTCCACCCCCAGCGCGTCCTCCATGGCCTGCGACGCGCCCAGCAGATAGGCGACGGGGCAGATGCCGCAGATGCGGGCGGTGATGTCGGGGGCGTCGCTGTACTGGCGCCCGCGCAACAGGGCCTCGAAAAAGCGCGGCGGTTCGTAGATGCGGAACTTCAGGTCCGTCACGGTGCCGTTGCGGACCTTGACGTCGAGCGCGCCTTCCCCTTCCACGCGGGCCAGGGCCTCGACCTTGATGCGCTTAGTCGTCATGGCGCAGGGACTCCTCGCGGAAGGGCGCCGCATTGGCGTTGAACAGCCGCAAGCCGTCGCGGATGCCCGTTTCAGACCGGCCCAGCGAGGCGAACTCTGCCATCAGGTTCGCCATGTTTGGCGTCTCCTTCGGCCCGAAGCAGCCATAGCAGCCGCGCCCGCAGCCGGGGCACAGCGCGCCGCAGCCGGCCTGTGTCACGGGGCCGAGGCAGGGCGTGCCGCTCGCAACGGTGACGCAAGCGATGCCGCGTCGCTTGCACTCGGTGCAGACGGCGGTGCGCGGGATGTTGGGCTTGCGGCCGGCCAGGAAGGCGGAGACCACCTCCAGCAGCTGGTGACGATCCACCGGACATCCGCGCAGCTCGAAGTCCACCGGCACGTGGTCGGCGATGCCCGTCGACGTCGCCAGCGTGTCGATGTAGTCCGGCCGGGCGTAGACGGCGCGGATGAAGTCCTTGTGGTCGGCGAAGTTCTTCAGGGCCTGGATGCCGCCGGAGTTGGCGCAGGCCCCGATGGAGACCAGAACCTTGCTCTGGCGGCGCACCTTCTGGATGCGCTCCGCGTCATGGCGGTTGGTGATGGAGCCTTCCACCAGCGACAGGTCGTAGGGGCCGCGCGCGGTGGCGCGGGTGGCCTCCAGGAAATAGGCGATGTCCACCGCGTCGGCGATATCCAGCAAGTGGTCCTCAAGGTCCAGAAGCTGGAGCTGACAGCCGTCGCAGCTGGAGAACTTCCAGACGGCGAGCTTGGGGCGTTTGCGGGTGCTTGTGGCCATGGCTCAATACTCCGCGACGGGCAGCCGGTCGGCGACGGCGGCGTAGTTGAAGACCGGGCCGTCCTTGCAGACGAAGGCGCCGCCCCACTGGCAATGGCCGCAGAAGCCCAGTGCGCACTTCATGTTGCGCTCCATGGACAGCCACACCTTGCCGCGCGCGACGCCCTTGCGGGTCAGCGCGTCGCAGGCCGCGCGCATCATCACTTCGGGCCCGCAGACGAAGGCGGTGGTGGACGGCGCGTCGAACCCGCCGGCATTGATGAGCCGCGTCACCACGCCCACCGGGCCGGACCAGCCGCCGGTGGCGCGGTCGACGGTGACTTGCGCGCTGACGTCGAACCGCCCGCGCCAGGCGCGCACCTCGGTCTTGTAGAGGATATCCTCGGGCGTGCGGGCGCCGTAGAGGATCATGACGCGGTTGAAGCTCTCACGCTGGTTCAGCAGCGTGTGGATCAGCGGCCGCAGAGGCGCAAGCCCGATGCCGCCGGCCACCACCACCACGTCGCCGCCGCGCGCCGTCTCCACCGGCCAGGCAGAGCCGAACGGGCCGCGGATGCCAATGGTCGCGCCGGCCTTCATCGCCCACATGGCGCGGGTGACGGTGCCGACGGCGCGGGTCGTGTGCACCAGAACCTCGGGCACGGCGGGGTCGCCGCTGATGGAGATGGGCACTTCCCCAACGCCGAAGACGTAGAGCATGTTGAATTGCCCGGGGCGGAAGCCGAGCGGCGCGCCGTCCTGCGCCACCAGGTCGAAGGTGAAGGTGTCAGACAACTCCTTCTTCACGCGCACGATGCGGAAGGGCCGCGGCACCATGGGGTCGGTCGCCGGATCGGGCGCCGCGGCCGGGTGCGGAGCCTCCGGCGGTGGTGCATGGCCCTTCAGCGGCGTGGCGAGCGTGCTCATGCCAGCCCCCTTTCCCTGGCTCCGGCCGGCGGCCCGTAAAGGTCGAGCATCTGAAGCCGGGCGCTGTGCAGGCGTTCCGACATGACGCCGATGAAACGCGGCATCAGGTGGTAGGCCAGTTCGTGGTCGGCCTCCAGCGCGCGGCGCAGGCAGGGCGCGTCGAAGATGACCGCCCGGGTGTCCTCGCGCGCGGTGGCCGAGAACGTCCAGCGGTAGGGCGCCACCAGCCAGGACCAGCCGAGGATGTCGCCGGCGTGCAGGGTCTGCAGCGGCGTCACGCCCTGCTCGGGTGTCGCGACCTCCACGGCCACGCAGCCCGACAACAGGACGGTGAAATGGTCGGCGCAGGCTCCTTCCTTCAGCACGCGGTGGCCGGCCTTGTAGGTGCGCGTCGTGGCGCAGGCGGCCAGCTTCTCCAGCATGGGTTCCTCCATGCCGGCGAAGAAGGGGTGGTTGTGCAGGAGCCGCTCGATGGGTTCCTTGACGGTGTCGGTCATGGCCCGTCCTCCTCCGGTCGGGGCGCGGCTCGGTCAGGCGTGGGCCGCCTCCGCCGCATCTTCCAGTGCCGCGAGGGCCGCGGCTTCCTCGGTGATGTCGATGCCGACGGGGCACCAGGTGATGCAGCGCCCGCAGCCGATGCATCCGCTTTCGCCGAACTGGTCATGCCAGGTGGACAGCTTGTGCGTGATCCATTGGCGGTAGCGGCTTTCCGTGCTTTGGCGAAGCGGACGGCCGGTGGCGTAGGTGAAATCCAGCGAGAAGCAGCTGTCCCATACCCGCCGGCGCTCGGCGATGGTGCCGTCCAGGCTGGTCACGTCCTCGGTGTTGGAGCAGAAGCACGTGGGGCACTGGTTCGTGCAGTTGCCGCAGGACAGGCAGCGATCGGCCACCGCCTGCCAGTGCGGGTGATCCAGGTGGCGGTGCAGCAGGCCCGGTGTGTCCGCCGGCAGGGTGCGGATCTGCGCCGCCGCCGTGGCCTCGGCGATCGCGTCGCGCTGCGTGAACGCCGTGTCCGGCACGGGCGCAAGCGGCAGGCCGGAGAGGATTTCTGCACCCTTGCCGGAGCGCGCCTCCACCAGCCAGCCTGCGTCGTCGTCCAGCTCGGTCAGCGCGATGTCGCACGGGCTGCGGACGTCGGGGCCGGTTTCCATGGCCGCGCAGAAGCATGTGTCCCCGGCCTGCGCGCAGGTTGCGGCGATCAGCAGGGCATTCTCGCGCCGGCCGGTGTAGACGGGGTCGGCGAAGGTGCCGTTGTCGAACACCTTGTCCTGCCGCGCGATGGCCGCCAGGTCGCAGGGCAGCAGGCCCAAAAGCGCCTGCTTCGGCGGCGGCTCGGGCTTGGAGATCATCTCGAAGCCGTTGCCGGTGTCGCGCGCCGTCCAAAGGTGGGCTTCCGGCGGATGCAGGACCCGCTTCCACGGCAAGGCGGCGGGGGTGGTGGCGAAGCGGCGTGCGTCGTCGCGGCGGCGCAGGCGATAGGTGCCGGCCGTCTGGTCGGCGGTCCACCCGCGCGCCACCTGATCGAGGGCGGTGACCGGCGCGACCGTCAGGGCGTCGCCCTGGCGCACAGGGGCCAGGACCGTGTAGCCTCGGGCCGTCAGCGCATCGATGAGCGCCGACTGGTCGGCGGGGCGCAGGAGACCGGATACATCGTCCATGGCGCGTTCCCCCGATGGAGCAAGCCGATCAAGTCTAACCGAATATTAGAGGGAAGTGAACGATGGCTCGGGATAACCGACATGCGGTGATCGCAGGCCCGGTGGGATCGCCATGACCGGGCCCCGTACCGTCGACACCCCCGACCGCGCCGGTTCCGCCGTGTACCGCGGTCTTGATCAGGCGGCCCTGGATAGGGAATACCGGGCGCGCGACCAGGTTCCGGATTTCACCATCTACACCAGGCGCTACGCCGAAATGACGGCAGCCGCCCGTGCGAGCCTTGCCGTGCACGAGGGGCTGTCCTACGGCGACAGCGAGGCGGAGACGCTCGACCTCTACCCGGCGGGGGAGGGAGCGCCGCTGTTCGTCTATATCCACGGCGGCTACTGGCGCCTGCTGGGGCGGGAGGACTCGGGCTTCATGGCGCCGGCCTTCGTGCAGGCGGGCTGCGCGGTGGCGGCGCTGAACTATGGGCTGGCACCGGCGGTAACGCTCGACGAGATCGTGCGTCAGTGCCGGGCGGCGGTGGCTTGGCTGTGGCACAAGGCGGACCGGTTCGGCATCGACCGCCGGCGTATCGTCGTCGGCGGGTCGTCGGCGGGCGGTCATCTGGCGGGGATGCTCCTGGCGCCCGGCTGGCACGCCGAACTCGGTGTGCCCGAGGACGTCGTCGCCGGCGGCATGGCAGCCAGCGGGCTTTTCGACCTGGAGCCCATCCGCCTGTCGGAGATCAACAGCTGGATGAGCCTCGACGCCGAGACCGCCCGCCGCAACAGTCCGCTCTACAAGGTGCCGCAGGGCGTGGGCACGCCCCTGGTGCTGACCGTCGGCGCGCACGAGCAGGGCGAGTTCAAGCGCCAGACGGCCGAGTTTGCGGCGGCCTGGCGGGCGGCGGGCAACCTGGTGCACGAGGTGCCGGCGCCCGACCGCCACCACTTCGACGTGGTCCTCGACCTGGCCGACCCCGCAAGCGCGTTGTTCGAGGCGACCATGCGGATGACGGGCGGGGGCGGCCGCTGACGGCCTATCCGGTCTCTTCCGGGCGCTGCGCCGTCTGCGTCATCGTCGGGTCGGCGGGCGTGGCAGGCTTGAGCCCCGGCAGGGGAACCGCCGCCGACCGGACGCCGTGCTTGCGCGTGGGCAGGGGTGCGACCGCCACTTGCGGCGCGCTGGCGCGGCAGCCCTTCAGCACGATGTCGTAGACCGGGTGCTCCATCGCCGAAACCGAGGGAGAGGCCGAGAACATCCAGCCGGTGAACAGGTGAGGCGGCGCATCAGGGCTGTCGTCTGTCGACACCTGCTCTGGCGCCGGCACATCGCCGGAGGCCGACGCGCCGTCGGTCGGACGGCGGCCGCGCTTGATCACGCTTTCATCGCTGATCTCCAGGAATGCGGCGCTCTGCGGCGTGGTGGAGACGGTGGTGCGCTGGCAGGTGCGGACCATGACCGCCAGCCCCTGAAACTGGTCGCTGGTCCCGACGGGAATGATCAGTTCCCGTTCGCGCGCGGTGATCTTGTCCAGCGCGCCCAGAACGGCCACCTGCTGGGGCACGAACTCATCGGGCGTCACCGCCGACTGCGCGGCGGTCGTACCGGGCGAAAGGGCACTTGCCGCCACGACCGTGGCCAGCGCGGCGGCGACCCTCGTGATCGAAACTCGAGGGATGGGGCGCATGAAAAATCCTCCGTTTTCCGGTCAACGCCCGGGCGCCGCCGACGGTCGCGGAATGACTACGCGCCGCAACATTTTCGCCTCCGCCGTGCGGTATATCCTTTGACCGCGAGGGCGCAACCGTTAAGAATGCGCGCAAACTTGTCCGTTGGGCCGAGACCAAAGACCATGCGCATCATCCTCGCTGACGACCACAGTATCATCCGCGCCGCCCTGCGCGCCGTGGTCAGCGACATCGAACCGACCGCCGAGATCATCGAGGCCCGCTCGTTCCCCGAGTTGGAAGCCGCCGTGGCCGACACGCCCGAGGGCACGCCGGCGGCGGACCTTCTGGTCATGGATTTGCGGATGCCGGGCTACACCGGCCAGGATCAGGTGGGCGACCTCGTGCGGCGTCTGGCGCCGTGCCCGGTGGCGGTGTTTTCCATGACCGAGGACCCCGCCGCCATGCGGGCGACGCTTGCGCAGGGTGTGCGGGCCTTCATTCCCAAATCCACCGAGCATGCGGTCCTGGGCGGTGTGCTGCGGATCGTGCTGGCGGGCGGTACTTATGTGCCTCCCGAATTGGGCATGGCGCCGGCTGATGCGTCTGCCGGTGTCGGCGGGCCTGCCGCGGCGCCGGGATTTTCTGCTGACTCAGTGGGGCGCGGCGCCGTCCGCCCCGATCCGGTTGCCCAGCATCCGGTGGTCGCGTCGCTGACGCGGCGTCAGCGCCAGGTGATGGAGCTTCTGGGCGAGGGCCTGTCCAACGCCGAGATCTGCGAGCGGCTGGGCCTGAACCTGTCCACCGTCAAGGCGCACGTTTCGGGCGTGCTGCGGGCGTTGAACGTGGACAGCCGCACCCAGGCCGCCCTGCGCATCCGCGAGATCATGGGCTGGCAGTAGGCCGGCCCCTTTCCTTTATTCCACCATCACCGTGTCGCCGGTGGTGACGGTGCCGCCGTCCACCACCTCGCAGAGCACGCCGAAATGATCGTGGCCCAGGCCCTGCTTCATGGCCTTGTCCAGGTTCAGGTCGACCTCGCCGGTCTCAGGGTTGACCTCGGCGGCGGGGTGAACGGGCATGGCCTCGCGCACCCGCAGCGTCACCGGCCGCGGTCCGCCCGAGATGCTGGACGGTTGCCCACCCGCGGCGGTGATGCGGATGGTGTGGCCCACCCAGTCCAGCTCCTGCCAAGGCTGCGGGCCGTCGATCAGCACGTTGGCGCGGAAGCGCGTCGGGTCGACCGGCTTGCCTGCCACCCGTTCGATGTCGGCGACGCTCGCCCGGTTGATCAGCACCACGCCCGGCGTCTCGTGGTTGGCGAAGGTCTCGCCCGGCTTGGCGATGACGATGCGCGGGCCGCCGCGGGCCGTCTCCTTGAGGAAGGCGCCGAAAAAATCCTCCAGCATGGCCCGGCCGACGGGCTGGGTCAGGTCGCCGCGCGCCACTTGCCGGCCGCCGCGTTCCACGGTCATGACGTTCAGCTGGTCGATGAAGCGGGTGCGCAGGGTCGCGAGCTTCGGGCAGTCCGACAGGGTGATGAGGCTGGTGCGCGGCAGGCGCCCGATCACCGCATCGCCGCCCCCCGCCGCGCGCGAGGCTGCCCCGTGGGCCAGGGCGAAGACGTGATCGCCCTGCATGCCCCCGCCGGTTTCCAGAACAGCGTGTTCCAGCGGCTGGGGGCTCAGGGCCTTGACGGGGAAGCGGCAGAGGGCGGCGATATGCAATGTCATGGAAACTCCATTGAACAACTGGCCCGGCTTGTCAATGGGCGCGTGTCCGACAATGCGGAAAACCTCATCGTGGGCCTGCGGCGTTAAGGCCAACGCTTGTCGACGGGCGGCTGCTGCCGTCTCTTGCGGCGGATGCGCGCCGTCCCTATGTCCCTTTCAACCGTGAGGGGTTGTCGGTCGCCGATTACCGGGGCCTGCAACCTCGTCGCTGAGACGGGAGAGAGAAGACTATGGATTTCGAGAAGTTCACCGACCGCTCAAAAGGCTTCATCCAGGCGGCGCAGACCATCGCGCTGCGCCAGAACCACCAGCAGGTCACGCCGGAGCACCTTCTGAAGGCGCTGCTTGACGACAAGGAGGGGCTGGCCGCCAACCTGTTGCGATCCGCCGGGGCCGATCCGGTGAAGGCGCTGGAGGCCGTCACCGCCGCCGTCGACAAGATGCCCAAGGTTGAAGGCGCCCAGATGTACGTGGCGCAGGAACTGGGGCGTGTGCTCGACCAGGCGACGCAGGCGGCCGAGAAGGCCGGCGACAGCTACGTCACCGCCGAATACATGCTGCTGGCGCTCGCCACCTCGGGCACCCAGGCCGGCCGCGTGCTCAAGGACGCGGGGCTGACGGCCGATAAGCTGAACGGCGCCATCAAGGAGATGCGCCAGGGCCGCACCGCCCAGTCCGCCAGCGCCGAAGACCAGTACGACGCCCTGAAGAAGTACGCCCGCGACCTGACGGAAGCAGCCCGCGAGGGCAAGCTCGACCCGGTGGTCGGCCGCGACGAGGAAATCCGCCGCACCATCCAGGTCCTCAGCCGCCGCACCAAGAACAACCCCGTGCTGATCGGCGAGCCCGGCGTCGGCAAGACCGCCATCGTCGAGGGCCTGGCCCTGCGCATGGTCAACGGCGACGTGCCGGAAAGCCTCCAGAACAAGCGGCTTCTGGCGCTCGACCTGGGCGCCATGGTGGCCGGGGCCAAGTTCCGCGGCGAGTTCGAGGAGCGCCTGAAGGCGGTGCTGGAGGAAATCACCGCCGCCGAGGGCCGCATCGTGCTGTTCATCGACGAGATGCACACGCTGGTCGGCGCCGGCAAGGCGGAAGGTGCCATGGATGCGTCGAACATGATCAAGCCGGCGCTCGCGCGCGGGGAACTGCACTGCGTCGGCGCGACCACGCTGGACGAATACCGCAAGCACGTGGAGAAGGACGCCGCGCTCGCCCGTCGCTTCCAGCCGGTCTTCGTGCAAGAGCCGACGGTGGAGGACACGGTGTCCATCCTGCGCGGCATCAAGGAGAAGTACGAACTTCACCACGGCGTGCGCATTGCCGATGCCTCGTTGGTTTCGGCCGCGACGCTGTCCAACCGGTACATCACCGACCGCTTCCTGCCCGACAAGGCCATCGACCTCATGGACGAGGCGTCCAGCCGCCTGCGCATGGAAGTGGACAGCAAGCCCGAGGAATTGGACGAACTGGACCGCCGCGTCATCCAGCTCAAGATCGAGCGGGAGGCCCTGAAGAAGGAGACCGACCAAGCCTCGCGCGACCGGCTGGAAAAGCTGGAGAAGGAGCTTGCCGAGCTTGAGGGCGAAAGCGCCGCCCTGACCGCCCGTTGGCAGGCGGAGAAGGACAAGGTCGCGTCGGCCTCCAAGCTCAAGGAACAGCTGGATCAGGCCCGGTCGGAACTGGAGCGGGCGCTGCGCGACAGCCAGTACGAAAAGGCCGGCGAGCTTCAGTACGCCACCATTCCGCAGCTTGAGGCCAAGCTGAAGGAAGCCGAGCACCGCGAAGGCGACGGCGAAGGCACGTCGGGCAATTCCATGGTCAACGAGACCGTGACGCCCGAGCACATCGCCTCCGTCGTCAGCCGCTGGACCGGCATTCCGGTGGACAAGATGCTGACCGGCGAGCGCGAGAAGCTGCTGCGCATGGAGGACAACCTCCAGCGCCGCGTGGTCGGCCAGCGCGAGGCCGTGGTGGCGGTGTCCAACGCCATCCGCCGCTCGCGCGCCGGCATCAGCGACCCCAACCGGCCCATGGGCAGCTTCCTCTTCCTCGGCCCGACGGGCGTGGGCAAGACGGAGCTGACCAAGGCGCTGGCGGAGTTCCTGTTCGACGACGAGACGGCCATGGTCCGCATCGACATGTCGGAGTTCATGGAAAAGCACGCCGTCGCCCGCCTGATCGGTGCCCCGCCGGGCTATGTGGGGTACGAGGAAGGCGGCTCGCTGACCGAGGCCGTGCGCCGCCGGCCCTATCAGGTGGTGCTGTTCGACGAGGTGGAGAAGGCGCACCCCGACGTCTTCAACGTGCTGCTGCAGGTGCTGGACGACGGCCGCCTGACCGACGGCCAGGGCCGCACCGTGGACTTCCGCAACACGCTGATCGTCATGACCTCGAACCTGGGCAGCGACGTGCTCGCCAACCAGCCGGAGGGCGAGGATTCCAGCGTTGTCCGGCCCATGGTGATGGAGGTGGTGCGCGAGGCCTTCCGGCCCGAGTTCCTCAACCGCCTGGACGAGGTGCTGCTGTTCCACCGCCTGTTCCGCGAGAACATGGCCGGCATCGTCGACATCCAGATCCGCCGTCTGGCGAAGCGCCTGGAGGATCGCAAGGTCACCCTCAGCCTGGACGAGGGCGGCCGCCAGTGGCTGGCCGATCACGGCTACGATCCGGTCTACGGCGCCCGTCCGCTCAAGCGCGTGATCCAGAAGAGCCTGGAAAACCCGCTGGCAATGATGATGCTGGAAGGCCGCATCGAGGACGGCGAGACGGTCACCGTCACGGCCGAGGGCGGCAATCTGGTCATCAACGGCGAGGCCGTGGAGGCGGAAGCGGCCTGATCCAGGCCCGGTCCGGTCAAGTGGAAGGGGGAGCGGCACGGCGGCCGCTCCCCCTTTTCTTCACGCACGGTCAAACCGCCCGGGCGGTGTCCGCCGTCTGCTCCATGGCCTGCCAGGCATTGACCCAGCCCGGCACCTCGGGCGATGGAGCGTCGTGCCCCGCCGCGGCCACCGTCTCGGCCGGGCTCACGCGCTTGCCGCCGGCGGTGAAGACGGCCTTCACCATGGCCGAGCAGGCTACCGCCCCGTCGGCGGTGGTGATGGTCTGCTCCAGGTAGATCCAGCGGTCGTCCCAGTACAGCAGGCGGGTGGACAGATCGAAGCGCTGAAAGGGCTTGAGCGGCCGGCGGTAGCGCACCGTCGCGCCGCCAATCACGGCCTGCCACTTGTGGCGAAGCATCAACTTGTGCAGGCCGGTGCGGATGATGAGATCAGTCCGCCCCAGGTCCATGACCGACAGGTAGCGGGCGTTGTTCATGTGGATGTTGAGGTCCAGGTCCGTCGGCCAGACCCGGAAGGTCAGGGCCGAGGCCTTGAACAGCCCGATCCGCCGGCCGAGCAGGGCCCCGACAATGACCCGGAGCAGGCGAAGCCACAGGTTCATGGGTTTACGGGAGCCTCCATGCATCGGAAACCGGCCGCGGCCGGCGGATCGGGGTCGGGGAGGGCGGCGGCGCGGTCAGGGGCCGCCGCCCGGTCTCAGAACGCCGCTTCGTCCATCTCCATCATGGTCCTGGAGCCCGACATGATGGCGGCGAACAGGGCGCCGGTCTGGGGCAGCAGGCGCTCGAAGTAGAACTTCGCGGTGGTGATCTTGGCCTTGTAGAAGTCGGCCTCGTCGCCATCCAGGTTCTGCTTCGCCACTTCGACGGCGCGCACCCACAGGTAGCCCATGGCGACCAGCCCGAACAGGCGCATGTAGTCGGTGGCGGCAGCACCCGCCTCGTTGGGGTTGCTCAGCCCCTTCTGGGCGATGTACCCGGTGGCCTGCTGAAGACGGACGAACTGTTTCGCCAGCGGCAGGGCGAAGTCCTCCAGTTCGTCGTCATCCATGATGCGGTCGATGTATTCCGACAGCGGATGGAAGAACCGGCGCAGGTAGCGGCCCGTGTGGGCGCCCAGCTTGCGGCCGACCAGGTCCAGGGCCTGGATGCCGTTGGTGCCTTCGTAGATCTGGGCGATGCGGGCGTCGCGGACGTACTGCTCCATGCCCCATTCGCGGATGTAGCCGTGGCCGCCGTAGACCTGCACGCCCAGGTTCGCGACCTCGCTGCCCAGGTCCGTCAGCACGCCTTTGACGATGGGCGTCATCAGGGCGACGAAATCCTCCGCCTCCTGCCGGCGCTTGGGGTCCTGGCACTTCTCGGCGTAGTCCAGCTCCTGGCTGATCCAGGCTGCCAGCATCCGGCCGCCTTCCGTGTACGCCTTCATGGTCAGCAGCATGCGGCGGACGTCGGGGTGGACGATGATGGGGTCGGCCTTCTGCTCTGGCGCCTTGGCGCCCGTCAGGGCGCGGCCCTGGGTGCGCTCGCGGGCGTAGTCCACCGCGCCCTGGTAGGACGCTTCCATGATGCCGAGGCCCTGGACGCCGACGCCGAGGCGGGCGGCGTTCATCATGGTGAACATGGCGCGCATCCCCTTGTGGGGCTCGCCCACCAGCCAGCCGGTGGCCTCGTCGAAGTTCATGACGCAGGTGGCGGACGCCTTGATGCCCATCTTGTGCTCAATGGAGCCGCAGGCGACACCGTTGCGCGCACCGACCGATCCGTCTTCCTTGGGCATGAACTTGGGCACAACGAACAGCGAGATGCCCTTGATGCCCGGCGGCGCGTCGGGCAGGCGGGCCAGCACCAGATGGATGATGTTTTCCGTCAGGTCATGCTCGCCGGCGGAAATGAAAATCTTGGTGCCGGTGATCTTCCACTCGCCCTCGGCCGCGCCCGGTTCCGCCTTGGTGCGGATGAGGCCGAGGTCGGTGCCGCAGTGGGGCTCGGTCAGGCACATGGTGCCCGACCAGATGCCGTCCGTCAGCTTGGGCAGGTAGGTCTGCTTCTGCTCGTCCGTCCCGAAGCGCTTGATCGCCTTGTAGGCGCCATGCGACAGGCCGGGGTACATGCCGAAGCTCATGTTGGCGGAGCAGATCATCTCCTCCACCAGCGTGTTGACGCAGTTGGGCAGGCCCTGGCCGCCGTAGTCGGGATCGCAGGCCATGCCGACCCAGCCGCCCTCGCGGAAGGTCTCGTACGCCTCCTTGAAGCCCTTGGGGGTGCGGACCACGCCGTTCTCGAAGGTGCAGCCTTCCTCGTCGCCGCTGCGGTTGAGCGGGAACAGGACGCTTTCGCAGACCTTGCCCGCTTCCTCCAGCACCGCGTCCACGAGGTCGGGGGTCGCTTCCTCGCAGCCGGGCAGTTCCGTCACCTTGTCCGAGCCCAGAAGCTCGCGGTAGGTGAAGCGCATGTCGCGCAGGGGAGCCTGGTAAACAGCCATTGCTCGTTTCCTCTAATCTCGTGCTGACGCGAGGCGCCTTAATTCCGCAGCGGCTTGCCGGTTTCGAGCATGTGCTCGACCCGCGCCAGCGTGTCCGGGTGGCGCAGCAGCGTGTTGAACGCCTCGCGCTCCAGCTCCAGGACGTCGTCCTCGCTCAGCTCGACAGTCATGTCGGCGGTCTCGCCACCCGTCAGCACAGACGCCAGCGCGGCGGAGACCACCTCGTCGTGCGGCGTCGCCTTGCCCAGCTTGCGGAAGCCCTTCACCGCCATTTCCAGCGCCACCCGGCCGGTCTCGCCCGGCAGGCGGAAGACGGGTTCCTCCGGCGGGGTGTAGCCCTCGGCCAGCGCCAGCGCGCGAGCCTTGGCGTCGGCCAGCAGGCGGTAGCGGTTCATGGTCACGCCGTCGGTCGGGCGCAGGAACAGGTTGCTCTGCGCTTCGGCGGCCGACTTGGCGACGGTGGCGACGGAAATGGTCTCGAACGCCTTGGCGACCGGCGGCATGGGGCCCTTGGGCGCCTTGTTTGCCGCCCCCGCCTCGGTCCAGCGGGCGAGCATTTCCTTGCAGCCGCCCCAGCCGGGGATCAGGCCGACGCCCACTTCCACCAGGCCGATGTAGGTCTCGGCATGGGCCTGGACGGCATCGGAATGCAGCACGATCTCGCAGCCGCCGCCGAGCGCCATGCCGGACGGCGCGGCGACCACGGGGAAGGGCGCGTACTTCAGCGCCTTGTAGACCTGCTGGCCCTTCTCCACCAGTTCCTCGATCTGGCTCCACGCGGCCATGTTGGCGGCGAACAGCGCCAGGCCCAGGTTGGCGCCGACGGAGAAATTGCTGCCCTCGTTGTAGATGACCAGCGCCTTGAAGCCCTGCTCAACCACAGGGATGGACTTGTGGATGCACTTCAGTACATCCGGGTCCAGGCTGTTCATCTTGCCCGTGAATTCCAGGCAGGCGACGCCGTCCCCGATGTCCCACAGCGCGGCGGAGGACGTCTTGACCAGCGGCTTGGCCGTCAGCTTGATGTCGGCCAGCATGACCACGCCGTCGGGGCGGACCATCTCGCGGTACTGGCCGTCGGTGCCGAGTTGAAGGCGGGTGCCGCCTTCGATCTTGTAGAAGGTCTTGCCGGCCGCGGTCTCCAGCAGGGTGGGGACCGCCATGCCCTCGGACTTGAGCACCTGGATGAGCGTGTCGGCGCCGATCTTGTCGATCAGCTCGAACGGGCCCTGCTTCCAGTTGTAGCCAAGCCGCATGGCCTCATCGACGGCGTAGACCTCATCGGCTGCTTCCGGCACCAGCGCGGCGGCGTAGGCCAGCGTGCGGGCCATGACGGCGCGGGCATAGCGGCCGCCCTTGTCGGAGTGCGTGAGCAGCGCGGCGGCGCCGCCGGACTTGCCGGCGTCGATGCTTTCCAGCGCCGGCTTGACGGTCGGGCGGTATTCGCCGGTCTGGAGGTCGATGGCCTCCTTCACCTTAGCCCCGCCGGCGCGGTTGATGCGGTAGAACCCGCCCTTGCCCTTGCGGCCGGTGTAGCCCTCGGCAATCATCTTTTCCACCAGCGACAGGTCACGGTCGAGCTGGAAGAAGGCGTCGGTCTCGGGCAGGGCGCCGACCATGCTTTTCAGCACGTGCGGCATCAGGTCCAGGCCCACCAGGTCGATCAGCCCGAAGACGCCGGTCTTGGGAATGCCGAAGGGGCGCCCGATGATGGCGTCGGCCTCTTCCACCGTCAGGCCCAGGCGGCGGGCTTCCGTCACGCCGGCCAGCAGCCACAGGATGCCCAGCCGGTTGGCGATGAAGCCCGGCCGGTCCTTGCACACCACAACCGACTTGCCGAGCTTGTGGTCGCAGAACTCGGTGATGGCGGTCGCGGCGTCGGTGCGCGTTTCGGGCGCGGTCACCAGTTCCAGCAGGCGCATGTAGCGCGGCGGGTTGAAGAAGTGGGTGATGCAGAAGTCGGCCTTGAAGCCGTCCGGCAGTCCCTCCGTCAGCGTCGCCAGCGGAATGGTGGAGGTGTTGGACGACACCACGCTGCCGGCCTTGCGGACGCCGTCGATCTTGGCATACAGGCTCTGCTTGATGTCCAGGCGCTCGATGACGGCCTCGACGATCCAGTCGCAGTCGGCCAGCAGGTCCAGGTGGTCCTCGATATTGCCGGTCTGGATGAGCTTGGCGTTGCGCTTGTGCATGAAGGGCGCGGGGTCGGCCTTCAGCATCTTCTGCACCGCGTCCTCGGCGATGGCGTTGCGGTTGGCCGCACCTTCGGGGACGATGTCGAGAAGGACCACGGGGATGCCGGCGTTGGCGACATGGGCGGCGATGCCGGCACCCATGACACCGGCGCCGATCACCGCGACCTTCTTGATGGGGGTCTCGGTCTTGGACGTCATGGTCACACGGCCTCCAGGATGGTGGCGATGCCCTGGCCGCCGCCGATGCACTGCGTGGCGAGCGCGAATTGCTTGCCCTCGCGCTTCAGCAGCGCGGCGGCCTTGCCGGTGATGCGGGCACCCGTGGCGCCCAGCGGGTGGCCCAGCGCGATGGCGCCGCCGTCCAGGTTGGTCTTGCCGAAGTCCAGGTCCAGGTCGCGCAGGCAGGCGATGGCCTGGCTGGCGAAGGCCTCGTTCAGCTCCACGATGTCGATGTCCGACGCCGACAGGCCGGCGCGGGCCAGCGCCTTCTTGGTGGCGACGATGGGGCCGAGGCCCATGACCTCGGGCTTGCAACCGCCGACGGCGACGGAGCGGATGCGCGCCAGGATGGGCAGGCCGTTGGCTTTGGCGTAGTCCTCGCTGCACACCAGCGTCGCCGCCGCGCCATCGGTGAGCGGGCTGGAGGTGCCGGCGGTCACCGAGCCCTCGGCGTCGAAGGCGGGCTTCAGGCCGCCCAGGCTCTCGGGCGTGGTGTCGGCGCGGATGCAGCCGTCCTTGTCCACCGAGCCGCCGCCGGGGGTGGAGATCGCCACCATCTCGTCGGCGAAGCGGCCCTCGGCCTGGGCGCTCGCGGCGCGCTTGTGGCTCTCCACCGCGATGGCTTCCTGCTCGGCGCGCGGGATCTGGTAGACCTTGGCGACGTTCTCGGCGGTTTCGCCCATGCTCATGTAGGCCTGGGGCATCTGCTTGTAGAGGCCCGGGTTCGGCATGGGGTTGAAGCCCATGATGGGCACGCGGGTCATGCTTTCCACGCCGGCGCAGATGAAGGCGTCGCCCGCGTTCATCTGGATGGCGCCGGCGGCCTGGTGGATGGCCTGCATGGAGGAGCCGCAGAAACGGTTGACGGTGACGCCGGCGACGTTCAGCCCCAGCCCAGCGGAAAAGCCGATCAGGCGGGCGACGTTCAGGCCCTGCTCGCCTTCCGGGAAGGCGCAGCCGACGATCAGGTCTTCCACGTCATCGGTGTTGACCCCGGTGCGCTCCACCAGGGCGCGGACCACCTGGGCGGCCATGTCGTCGGGGCGGACCTTGGTCAGCGCACCCTTGTTCGCCAGGTGGAAGGGAGACCGGGCGTAGCCCGCGATCACCACGTTTTTCATCTGCGTCACTCCGTCCTCGTCCGTCTTTGCAGGGGAAGCGGCGCGGGCTGCGATCAGCCGGCGTCCGCCGCCGTCAGTCCTCGTTGGCCGCCGCCTTGGCGCGGCGCGGGCGGCGCCCCTTTGTGGGCACCTCGTCGAAGATCGCGTCGGGGTCGATGCCCTTGTTCTTCAGGGTGTCGACCACGACCCGCTCGATGTCCTTCAGTTCCTCCACGCTGGCCTCCAGGTCGCGGCGCTGCACCTCCAGCGCTTCCAGGCGCTCGTGCACCTTCTTGCGCAGCAGGCGAAGCTGTTCGGTCTGGCTGGTGTCGACCACATAGAGGTCCAGGAACTCCTTGATCTCGGCCAGGCTGAAGCCCAGCCGCTTGCCGCGCAGGATCAGCAATAGGCGCGCACGGTCGCGGTGCGTGTAGACGCGGGTGGCGCCGGCGCGCTCGGGCGTCAGCAGGCCCTTCGCCTCGTAGAAGCGGATGGCGCGCGGCGTGACCTCCAGCTCTTCCGCCAGTTCCGTGACCGTGTAGAACCGCTGCTGATCGGGCATGGTGGAAACTCCCCTTGTCGTTGGGGACGCGAAGTGACTTCCGCGTCTCTCTGTTGACGTATACGTCATCTGATGGGTCATGGGGAGTCCTTGATTACGCTACGTCGCACAAAAAAAGGGGAGCGGGGCGGGTGCGCGCGGCAGGCGAGGGGCCCAACGCCGCGCGCCCCGCGTCAGGTGCCGGAGGTGTCGCCGCGCTTGGCTTCTTCCTCGGCCACCAGTTCCTTGCGCGAGAGCTTGCCGACCATGGTCTTGGGAAGCTCGTCGCGGATCTCGATTTCCTTGGGCATTTCGATGCGGCTGACCTTGTCGGTCAGGAAGTCGCGCAGGCCTTCGGGCGAAACGTCGTCGCCGGCATCGTCCCGCAGGGTCACGAAGCACTTGGGCGCCTGGCCGCGGTAGTCGTCGGGGATGCCGATGCAGATGCATTCCGCGATGGCGGGATGCAGGTACAGGGCCTCCTCGATGGCGCGCGGGTAGACGTTGTAGCCGCCGGCAAGGATCACGTCCTTGATGCGATCCACCAGGAAGATGTAGCCGTCGCTGTCCACGTAGCCCACGTCACCGGTGTGCAGCAGGCCGTCGATGATGGTCTTTTCCGTGTCCTCGGGGCGGTTGTAGTAGCCCTTCATGACCTGCGGGCCGCGCACGCACAACTCGCCCTTCTTGCCCTGGGCGACCTCCTCGCGGCGGCCGTCCAGGTCGCGGATCTGAACCTCGGTGCCGTCCAGCGGAACGCCGATGGAGCCCGCCTTGACCAGCCCGCCGATGGGATTGCAGGTGACCACCGGAGAGGCCTCGGACAGGCCGTAGCCTTCCACCAGCGCGCAGCCGGTCAGGTCCTCGAAGCGGTTCTTGACCTCCACCGGCAGCGGCGCACCACCGCTGATGCAGATTTTCAAGGAAGACAGGTCGTGCTTCCTGATGTCGCCGCTGTTGTTGATGGCGGTGTAGATGGTCGGCACGCCGGGGAACATGGTCGGGCGCTTCTTGTCGATGCACTTCATCACCTGCGCCAGGTCGAAGCGCGGCAGCATGATGATCTCGGCACCGATCTGGGTGGCCAGGTTCTGGGCCACCGTCATGGCGAAGACGTGGAAGAAGGGAAGCACCGCCAGCATCCTCTCCTCGCCGTCGCGCACGTCGGGGATGACCCGGCGCAGCTGCTCGCAGTTGGCCGTGATGTTGGCGTGCGTGAGCATGGCGCCCTTGGGCACGCCCGTCGTGCCGCCGGTGTACTGCAGCACGGCGATGTCGGTCTTGGGCGAGATGGAGGGCTTCTTCGGGGCGCCCGTGGCGGCGATCACCTTCTCGAAGGGCACGTGCCGCAGGTCGTCGGGGATTTCCGCGCATTCGCTGCGCTTGAGCACGGCGAACAGGATGCTCTTCACGCCCGGCAGGGCGCCGGTCATGGAGCAGGTGACGATGCGCTCGAGGCAGGTGTGCTCCAGGCACGCCGCGACCTTCGGGTAGATCTGCTTGAGGTCCAGCGTCACCATCAGCTTGGTGCCGCTGTCATTGATCTGGTAGGCCAGTTCCCGTTCCACATAGAGCGGGTTGTAGTTCACCACCGTCCCGCCGGCCCGCAGGATGGCGAAATAGCAGATGGTGTAGTACGGCGTATTGGGCAGGCACAGGCCGACGCGCACGCCGGGACCGACGCCCAGCTGCTGGAAGCCCTTGGCGGCGCGCTCCACCAGCGCCCAGGTCTCGCCGTAGGTGTACTTCTTGCCCAGAAAATCCAGGTACGGCGCATCCGGCACGCGGGCGGCCGTTTCTTCCAGAAGGGCGTGCACCGGCTTGGGAACGATGGGGGCGCCGCGCTCGTGCTCGCGTCCGGGGGCGATGTCGGCGCCGCCGCCGGAGGGCTGCGGCGTGGCCTGGTTGTCGCGGGTGATGGTGTCGCTCATCGGGTCACCTGTGGGCTACCGGTTGGCATCCCAGGACCTCCGGGCGCTCCACCCGAGCCTGGGGGGAGGGGAGGCCGGGCGGTTGACGCCCGGAGGCCTGGAAACACGGTGGTCAGACTGAAGTGGGGCGTGCGCCCTAGAACTTCACCCTCACCTGAGCGCTGATGATGTCGATGGCGCTTTCATACTTGCCCGACACGTTGTGCTCGTAGGGCGGGTTCGTGCCCTCGTTGTCGAGGTCGATGCGCGCCTCGTCCACCCAGATGTGGGTGTAGGCCAGGTTCGCTTCCCATCCCGGCATGAACTCGTAGCCGGCGCCCAGGGCAACCCACGTGCGGTCGGCATCGGGCACGCGCGGGGTGCGGGTCGCGTCCGGCACCGGGCTCTGGTCATAGGCGACACCCAGCTGCAGCTTCAGCTTGTCGGTCGGCTCGTAGGTGGCACCGGCCGAGAAGAACCAGGTGTCGTCCCAGTTCTCCACCGTGCGGCTGAGCGGCGTCGTCGCACCCTGGCGGAACACGCTGAGTTCCTCGAACACCGACCACTCGGTCCAGGCGACCTCGCCCATCAGCGCAAGCTGGTCGTTGACCTCGTGGTAGAGGCCCAGCGAGGCCGTGGCCGGCAGGTTCAGTTCGGCCCGCCCGCCGCTGTTGGGGAAGGCCCCCGCCAGGGCGCCGGGCACGTTGGTGAACTCCACGTCGCCGTCCAGCTCGTGCGTAATGCCCGAGCGGTAGCTGAGGCCGACGCGGGTGGTTTCCAGCGGCTGGAGCATGATGCCCAGGGTGTAGCCGACGGCGAAGTCCTCACCGGTGACCTTGGTCTTGCCGTCGTTGAGGCCCGGCGTCAGGCCGGGGATGCCGAGACCGGCGCCGATCGTTCCGAAGTCGACGGCCTTGGTCAGTTCCGCCTCGGCGTGCTGGACCACGGGTCCGCCGCCGACCGACAGCCAGTCGTTGACCTTGTAGGCCACGGTGGGCTGGATCGCGATGGTCCGCAGGTCGGACTTCAGCGCGTGGTACCGTCCGACCCAGTTGTCCGAGTAGTCGGTGACGAGGCCGAAGGGCACGTTGACGGCCAGACCGATCTTCCAGTCGTCGCTGACGTCGTACATGGCGTAGGCGGCCGGGATCATCGCATCGTCGATGGCGTCATCCTGCGACCGCGCCCCGGGCAGGGCGGTGCCGTCCAGTCCGGTGCCAGTGCCGGCGAAGGTGGCGCTGTCGGCCTGGAACTCCGCGCGGGGGATGATGTAGCTCATCACCGCCTGGCCCTGGTGGCCGGACAGCGCCGTCATGCCGGCGGGATTGAAGAAGATGGTCGACAGGTCCTGCGCCTTGGCGGTGGAGCCAGCAAAGGCGTTGCCCAGTCCCTCGGCGCTCTGCTCCTTGAGCTGGAAGCCCGAGGCCTGGGCCTCGGCGGCCAGGCCGACGGCCGTGACGGCGGCCAGGCCGACGACGGGGGCGAGACGCGCGCCTCCCACGAACTTACGCATTCCGTGATCCTCCCTGCGATCGTTGTCTCTGCGCGCCGCCTTCGGGTGCGGCGTCTTCATTGACCTCTACAGTATACGGGACGTGAGTTACGTCAAGGGATTTTGCATGACGTATACGTCACCCGCCAGTGAGGCCTTTTCACCGTTGATAATGATGCATCTCGAAAGGGCTACCAACAGAACATTAAGCTGCGGTGCGACATGACGTTTGCGTCATGTAAAAGACGCAAGGGAAATCAGGAGGTGCGCGACGGCCCCCGTTCTCGCCGACGGTCGACAGAGCGCGGTGGGCGGTGCGGCGGCAGGCGTGTTGAGGGGTTGCGAATCGGCGCGCGGCGCGTTTGCATCAGGCGCGCCACCACACGGAGGACCCATGACCGACGACGTCTCGCCCCAGCCGCCCGCCCCGCCGGTCCTCGCGCCCGAGGAGGCGGCGGCCCATCCGTTCTGGCGCTTCTCGCTGTCGGTCTATGGCCGGGCGGGCGTGGCCGAGGCGGCGCTGGCCCTGCAGAACCGCCGAGGCGCCGACGTCAACCTGCTGCTGTTCCTGCTGTGGCGGACGGCATCGGGGCACGACGTGTCGGACGCGCTGTTGTCCCGGGCGGCGGCCGTGTCGCGCGACTGGCAGGCGGCCGTCGTCGGCCCCGTAAGGCGGGCGCGCAAGGCGGTGAAGGGGATGGGCGGCCTCTATTCGCGCCTGAAGGAGACGGAACTGGCGTGCGAGCAGGCCGAGCAGATGGCCCTGGCCGGGCTGGTGGATGACACCGCGTCCGAAGCCGCCGCACCGGTGGAAACCCGACGCCTGGCCGCCGAGACGGCGCTGCGGGCCTATCTGTCGACGCTGCCGGGCACGCCCATGGCCGGCGAGGAAGAAGCCCTGGAGGCCCTGGTGCGCGCGGCCCTGGCGGAGCGTTGAAGCGCGCAGGGCGCGTGCCGGTCAGTCCACGCGCGGGCGCGCATCCTCCATCAGCTTCACATAGATCAGGGCGGTCATGAGGGCGTCGTTGAAGGCGTCGTGCGCCCCGCGCTCGGGCAGGCCCAGGTCCTCCATGATGCTGGCGAAGCGCAGGTCCACGGTGCCGGTGTAATCGTGCGCGCCCGCCCGTTTGATCGTGCGGTCGTAGTACATGGCCGAAACGTCCGTCTGCCGGTTGGGCAGGCCGACGCCCAGCCACGGCCGGAGGTATTTGTTGACCATGGCGACGTCGAATTCCAGGTAGTAGCCGACCAGCGGGCGACCGCCGACGAAGCGCAGGAAGGTATCCAGCGCCTCGTGCACCGGCAGGCCGCCGGCGACGTCCATCTCGCGCAGGTGATTGACCTTGATGGCGTCGGCGGGCACCGCGCGCTCGGGCCTGATGGTCAGCTCCAGCCGTTCGCTGGTGAGGATGCGGTTGCCCTTGATCTTCACCGCGCCGATGGACAGCAGTTCCGCCGTCGCCGGCTCCAGGCCCGAGGTCTCGCAGTCGAAGCACACCGCCTCGTCGCTGCCGTCGGGCTCGAACAGGAAGGTGTACTCCGGGTCCTTCAGCCGCCGGCGGCCGAGAGCGCGCTTCATGCCGTGCAGGATGACGTTCATGAGAAGGCCGCCAGCTTGTAGCGGTGAGAGACCTTTGCCTTGAACTCCTTGACGATCAGCAGGCTGTCCTTCAACACGTCGCGCTGGAGTTTATGCAGGGTGCGGGTCTGGATGAAGTTGTCGCCGTCCTCCGACCCCGTGGCCTGACGCTCCAGCCGGCCCTTCAGGCGCAGGTCCAGCAGGAAGGCGAAGGCGTCCGAGAGGTTCTGCGCGAATTCGCGCTCAAGCTCGCCGATCCGCGCCAGTTCCTCGATCCGCTGGAAGGTGTTGGTGTCCTGCACGTGCTTTTCCAGCGCCATGGCGCGGATGCCGTGGACAATGGGGAAGATGCCGCCCTTCTTGATGTCCAACTCGCCGGCCTGGGCATGGCGGTCGGTTCGCAACTGGTGGAACAGGCCGATGGGCGTGTCGAACATGGTCACCGGCCGTGCGAAAAAGCTGAAGAACGCCTGGTTGTCCGTCAGCCGTCGGAACAGGCTGTCGCGGATTTGTGCCAGCAGGGCCGGGTCGCCCGCCACGTAGGCGCTGTCGGTGAAGGCGGCCAGGTTCAGGTGGCCGAATTCGCTCGGCACATTGATCCAGCGGTGCAGGGCGTCCCCGTATTCGCTGACGGTGCGCACCCACTCGGGGTTGGTCACCATCATGTTGCCCTTGCACGGCGGGTAGTCGAAGGCCAGCAGTGCGCGGTTGAAGTTGCCGCAGAAACCGGCGATCAGTTCCGGGCGGATGCCGTGGCCGTCGCGCAGGATCAGGGCGTTGTCCTGGTCGGTGCGCAGGATCTGCTCGCCGCGCCCCTCCGACCCCATGACGATCAGGCAGGCGTGGTCGCGGATCTCCGGCGGGGCCAGGAACTCGAACAGCTTGGCGAAAATCTTCCGGTTGAGCGCCGTTACCAGTTCGGTGACGTGGCGGATCTTCACGCCCGACCCATGCAGGGCGGTGACCAGCGGCACCATGCCGTCGGCGGCGCGGCGCAGGTCCTCGATCGTCTGGGCGCGGTCGACCTGGGTGGTCACCAGATGGCTGTGGCTGGACATGAACGACAACAGATCGATCAGTTCAAGCACGCCGTGAACGCGGCCGTCCTTCATCACCGGCAGGCGCTTGACGCCGTGCCTGGTCATGAGGATCTGGGCGTTGAACAGAAAATCCTCGGCATCGATCGTGTGGATGTCGAAGGTGGCCGCGTCGCCGATACGCATGTCCAGCGGCTGCTCGTCGATAAGCACCGCCTCGCGGATGTCGGTGCCCGACAGCACGCCGAGCCGCCCGTCGAAGCCGGTGACCAGCAGGCTGGTGGCGCGCTTCTGCTTCATCAGGCGGGCGGCCTCGCGCAGGGTCAGTTCGGCCGGCGCGGTGATGGGCGGATGCAGGTACGCCTCGTCGACCCGCGCGATCATGAACGACGCCATGCCGCGGTTCGAGGCCAGTTGCGCCTGGGCCTCCAGCCGCTCGGTCAGCGACTGGAAATAGAAGCGCTCGAAGTCCGCGTTGTCGGCCACCAGCGTCAGGAAGACCTTGCGCGGCAGCATGTAGGCGATGACTTCCTCGGCCGCCTCGAACCTGTTGGCGGGCGCCTCGTCCTTGATGAGCGCCATGGTGTCGAAGGCGTCCTTGGCCGAAAAGGTGTTGACGATCTCCTCGTCGGGGTCGCGCTCGACCGCGTGGCCCTTGATGATGACGTAAAGGTGGTCCGGCTTCTGGTCGGCGGCAATAATGACGTCGCCGCTGCGGAAGTAGGCGATATCCAGGGCGTCGACCACCGCCTCGCGCTCGCGCGGGCGCAGGCGGTCGAAGGGCGGCACGGAGGAGTCGAACATCTTGGGCATGGGCGGAGCGTGTCCCTTGTCACTGGCCGGCGGCGTCGCGTCTGTGGGCGTGCCGCTGAGATTGCACCATGAAACCCGCGGCAGAAAAATGCCCCGGATGGCATAGGGCCGTCCGGGGCGGAGAGGGCAAGCGCATCGTCCACGCCGGGGAGGGAGGGTGACTCGCCGCTCCCCGGCCGGATCGTCCCGTCAGTGGGACGACGCGCCCTCGGCACCGATGCCCGTCTGCGACCGGACGTACTGGTCCTCGAACAGGATCGCCTCGTTCTTGCCGCCCTCGGACTGGTCCATCTTGGAGATGAGGAATGTCGCGAGGAAGGCGGCCGAGATCGACCACAAAGCGGGGTACTTGGAGGGATAGATGGCCTCTTCGAACCCGAAGATGGCGACCCACACCGTCGGGCCCAGCACCACCAGCGTCACGGCCACGATCAGGCCGATGAAGCCGCCGTACAGGGCGCCCTTGGTGGTCAGGCCCTTCCAGAACATGGACAGGAACAGGATCGGGAAGTTCACCGACGCCGCGATGGCGAAGGCGAGGCCGACCATGAAGGCGATGTTCTGCTTCTCGAACGCGATGCCCAGGATGATCGCGACGACGCCAAGGCACACGGTGGTGATCTTGGAGACGCGGATTTCCTGCTGCTCGGTGCAGCGGCCCTTGCGGAACACGCTGGCGTACAGGTCGTGCGACACCGCCGAGGCACCGGCCAGCGTCAGGCCCGCGACCACGGCCAGGATGGTGGCGAAGGCCACGGCCGAGATGAAGCCCAGGAAGAAGTCGCCGCCGACAGCTTCGGCCAGGTGGATGGCCGCCATGTTGTCGCCGCCGATCAGGCCGCCTTCACCGGTCATGAACTCGGGCTTGCCCAGCACCAGGACGATGGCGCCGAAACCGATGACGAAGGTCAGGATGTAGAAGTAGCCGATGAAGCCTGTGGCGTAGAAGACAGACTTGCGGGCTTCCTTGGCATCGCCGACCGTGAAGAAGCGCATCAGGATGTGCGGCAGGCCGGCGGTGCCGAACATGAGCGCCAGGCCCAGCGAGATGGCGTCGACGGGGTTGGAGACCAGCCCGCCCGGCGCCATGATGGCCATGCCCTTGTCATGGACCTCGGTGGCGGCGGTGAACAGGTTCTCGAAGCTGAAGCCGTAGTTCCACATGACCATGACGGCCATGAAGGTCGCGCCCGACAGCAGCAGGATGGCCTTGATGATCTGCACCCAGGTGGTGGCCAGCATCCCGCCGAACATGACGTAGGTGATCATCAGCGCGCCGACGATGAACACGGCGATGATGTAGTCCAGGCCGAACAGGATCTGGATCAGCTTGCCGGCGCCAACCATCTGCGCGATCAGGTACAGCGCGACGACGGTCAGTGTGCCGCAGGCGGCCAGGATGCGGATCGGCTTCTGCTCCAGGCGGAAACTGGCGACGTCGGCGAAGGTGAACTTGCCCAGGTTGCGCAGCCGCTCGGCGACCAGGAACAGGATGACCGGCCAGCCGACCAGGAAGCCGATGGAGTAGATCAGGCCGTCGAAGCCCGACGCGAAGACCAGCGCCGAAATGCCCAGGAACGAGGCGGCGGACATGTAGTCGCCGGCGATCGCCATGCCGTTCTGGAAGCCGGTGATGCCGCCGCCGGCGGCGTAGAAGTCCTTGGCGCTCTTCGTCTGGCGGGCCGCCCAGTAGGTGATGCCCATGGTCGCCACGACGAAGATAAAGAACATGATGATGGCGGTGACGTTGGTGTCGCGCTGGACGACCTCGCCTTCCAGCGCGCCGGCGGCATGGGCGAGCGCGGGCAGGCAGAGGGACGACGCGCCGGCCGCCGCCGCGAGAACGCGGGTGGTGATCGGCTTCATTTACTTCGACTCCTCGATGATCTGGCGGGTCAACTCGTCAAACTCGCCATTGGCGCGCTTGACGTAGATGCCGGTCAGCAGGAAGGCGGAGACGATGATGGCGATCCCGATGGGAAAGCCGACGGTGGTCTTGGCCCCCTCCCACAGCGGCGCGCCCAGAGAGGCCGGCGCGAACGCGATCACGAGGATGAAACCGTAATAGATGGCAAGCATGACGGCCGCGAGAGTCCAGGCAAACGTGCTGCGCTTGCGGCACAGTTCCTGGAACTTCGGGTTCCGCCTTACCTTTTCATGGATGCTAGCGCTCATATGGAGGCCCCCTTGTCTTGGTGAAGACAACGCGGTTCCCATGCGCCGCGCGCATGACGGAGCATCCTCCCCATGCCTAAGCGTCATGGCCCACAGGTTTTTGTTGCGGCGCAAGATACTGATCAAGCCGCAGCCGTGCCAGGAAAATTCAAGGGGTTCAGCCAAAAAATCACGTCTGAAGCGCCCTGTTTTTGCGCTGCGAAACGACAAGCCTCTGAATTTCCCAGAACTTCAAAGCAGGTTTTCCGGCCAACCCGTCCGGGTAGCTACCACCTTGGCTCAACGGGTAAAAGCCCGAGTTGGCCGCTGCGAAATCCACAAAATTTTTGCGTACAACCAGGGAAAATGCTAAGAACCCCTAAAGCCGTTCCGGAATTGACAAAACGCAATGCGGCTTATCATTCAAGGTTGGAGGGGGAAACATGTCCCAGGGGCTGGAGACGTTCTACGACGTCATCCGACGCCGCGGCGTCTCGCGTCGCAGCTTTCTGAAGTTCTGCAGCCTCACGGCGGCCAGCCTGGGCCTGGGGCCGGCGGCGGCATCGCAGATGGCGCACGCCATGGAGACCAAGCCGCGCATTCCGGTCATCTGGCTGCACGGGCTGGAGTGCACCTGCTGCACGGAAAGCTTCATTCGCTCGGCCCATCCGCTGGTGTCCGACGTGCTGCTGTCCATGATCTCGCTGGACTACGACGACACCATCATGGCGGCCGCCGGCCACCAGGCGGAAGCCATCCTGGAAGAGACGCTGGAGGCCCACCGGGGCAACTACATCCTGGCCGTCGAGGGCAACCCGCCGCTGGCCGAGGACGGCATGTTCTGCATTCCCGGCGGCGAGCCCTTCGTCAACAAGCTCAAGCGCATGGCGTCTGGCGCCAGCGCCGTCATCGCCTGGGGCTCCTGCGCCTCCTGGGGCTGCGTCCAGGCGGCGAAGCCGAACCCGACGCAGGCCACCCCCATCCACAAGGTCGTCACCGACAAGCCGGTCATCAAGGTGCCGGGCTGCCCGCCCATCGCCGAGGTGATGACGGGCGTGCTGACCTACATGCTGACCTTCGACCAGATGCCGGCGCTCGACCGCCAGGGCCGGCCGAAGATGTTCTACAGCCAGCGCATCCACGACAAGTGCTACCGCCGGCCGCACTTCGACGCCGGCCAGTTCGTGGAAAGCTGGGACGACGACAACGCCCGCAAGGGCTACTGCCTCTACAAGATGGGCTGCAAGGGCCCGACCACCTACAACGCCTGCTCGTCGGTACAGTGGAACGACGGCGTATCCTGGCCGATCCGCTCCGGCCACGGATGCCTGGGCTGCTCGGAAGAGGACTTCTGGGATCGCGGCAGCTTCTACTCGCGGCTCGAGGACATCGACGGCTTCGGCGTCGAGGCCAATGCCGACGAGATCGGCATGGCCGCGGCCGGCGCCGTGGGTGTCGGCATCGCCGCCCATGCCGCCGCCAGCGCCGTCAAGCGCGTGATCCAGAAGCCCGACAGCCACACCCGCCGCCCGCACGACGGCAGCGACCAGGCCTGACGTCCAGGCGCCGAGGAGTAGAGACAGATGACGACCATGGTGACGCCCAACGCCGCCAACCTGGACGCCTCCGGCCGCCGCGTGGTGGTGGACCCGGTGACCCGCATCGAGGGCCACCTGCGCCTGGAAGTGAACGTCGACGACGACAACGTGATCCGCAACGCCGTGTCCACGGGCACCATGTGGCGCGGGATCGAGCTGATCCTCCAGGGCCGCGATCCGCGCGATGCCTGGGCTTTCGTCCAGCGCATCTGCGGGGTGTGCACCGGCACTCACGCCCTGACCAGCGTGCGTGCGGTTGAGGACGCGCTGGGCATCGAGGTGCCCGAGAACGCCAACACCATCCGCAACATGATGCAGCTGGCGCTGTACGTGCACGACCACCTGGTGCACTTCTACCACCTGCACGCGCTGGATTGGGTGGACGTGGTCTCGGCCCTGTCCGCCGATCCCAAGGCCACCAGCGAACTGGCGCAAAGCCTGTCGGACTGGCCTCTGTCGAGCCCCGGCTATTTCCGCGACCTGCAAAGTCGCCTGAAGAAGTTCGTCGACAGCGGGCAGCTCGGGCCGTTCAAGAACGGCTACTGGGGCCATCCGGCCTACAAGCTGCCGCCGGAAGCCAACCTGATGGCCGTGGCGCACTACATCGAGGCGCTCGATTTCCAGAAGGAGATCGTGAAGATCCACGCCATCTTCGGCGGCAAGAACCCGCACCCCAACTGGCTGGTGGGCGGTGTTCCGGCCCCCATCAACCTGAACGGCACGGGCGCGGGCACCGGCGGCATCACCATGGACCGCCTGAACATCGTCAGCGACATCGTCGAGCGCTGCATCCAGTTCACCGAACAGGTCTACCTGCCCGACCTCAAGGCCATCGCGTCCTTCTACAAGGACTGGGGGGCGATCGGCGGCGGCCTGGCCTCGTTGAACGTGCTGTCCTACGGCGACATGCCGGCCCGCGCCAACGACTACTCGGCGGACAGCCTGGAGCTGCCGCGCGGGGCAATCGTCGGGGGCGATCTGTCCAAGATTCACGAGGTCGACCTGCGCGACCCTTCGGAAATCCAGGAGTTCGTCAGCCACTCCTGGTATTCCTACGAGGACGAGGGCAAGGGCCTGCACCCCTGGGACGGCGTGACCGAGGTTAACTACGACCCGGGACCGGGTTTCAAGGGCACGCGCGAGAAGATCGAGAACTTCGACGAGTCCGCCAAGTACAGCTTCCTGAAAGCGCCCCGCTGGAAGGGCCACGCCATGGAGGTGGGCCCGCTGGCGCGCTACATCATCGGCTATGCGCAGGGCAATCCCGAGTTCAAGGAGCCGGTGGACAAGCTGCTGACCGACCTGGACGTGCCGCTGGAAGCCATCTTCTCCACCCTTGGCCGCACGGCGGCGCGCGGGCTGGAGTGCCAGTGGGCGGCGCACAAGCTGAAGGCCTACCACCAGAAGCTTCTGGCCACCATCAAGGCCGGCGACACGTCAACGGCCAACACGCAGAAGTGGAAGCCCGAGACCTGGGACGCCGACGTCAAGGGCGTGGGCTTCACCGAAGCGCCGCGCGGTGCGCTCGGCCACTGGATTCACATCCAGAACGGCAAGATCGCCAACTATCAGGCCGTGGTGCCCACCACCTGGAACGGCAGCCCGCGCGACCCGCAGGGCAACATCGGGGCCTACGAGGCATCGCTGCTCGACACCAAGATGCACGACCCGCACCTGCCGCTGGAGATCCTGCGGACCATCCACAGCTTCGACCCGTGCCTGGCGTGCTCCACCCACGTCATGAGCCCGGACGGGCAGGAAACCAAGGTCACCGTGCGCTGACGCGCCGCCGGTCCGGGAGGGACGCGCCATGAGCAGCCAATACACCAGCCAGGAGGCGTTGAAGGAAGTCGACGCCCTGGCCGCCAAGCAGCAGAGCATCTACGTCTACGAGGCGCCGGTGCGCCTGTGGCACTGGGTCAACGCGCTCGCCATGACCGTCCTGGCGGTCACGGGCTACTTCATCGCCGAGCCCCTGCCGTCCACGGCGGGGGAGGCGAGCGAGAACTACCTGATGGGCTGGATGCGCTACATCCACTTCAGCGCCGGGTACGTGCTCGCCATCGGGTTCCTGGGGCGCATCTACTGGGCCTTCGTTGGCAACAAGCACGCCCGCCAGATCTTCGTCCTGCCGGTCTGGGACAAGGACTGGTGGAAGGAGATCGTGTTCGAGGCCAAGTGGTACCTGTTCCTTGAACGCGACCCCAAGAAGTACGTCGGCCACAATCCGCTGGCGCACCTCGCCATGTTCGGCGTGTTCGTCACCGGCACCATCCTGATGATCCTGACCGGCTTCGCGCTCTATGCGGAAGGGGCGGGGCAGGACAGCCTCCACTACGCCCTGTTCGGCTGGGTGATCGTGCTGTTCGGCGACAGCATGCAGGTGCACACCTGGCACCACATCGGCATGTGGGTGCTCATCATCTTCGTGATGATCCACGTCTACGCCGCCATCCGCGAGGACATCATGTCGCGCCAGACCATGATTTCCACCATCGTCAACGGCCTGCGCAGCTACAAGGACGACCGGCCGTGAGCGGGCTCGGCGACATCCTGGTGGACGAGGACTGCTTCGACACGCTGGTTCTGGGCATCGGCAACCTGCTGTGGGCGGACGAGGGCTTCGGCGTGCGCGTGGTGGAGGAAATCCACCGCACGCACACCCTGCCGCCCGAGGTTCTGCTCATGGACGGCGGCACCCAGGGCCTGTACCTGGAGCCCTACGTCCGCCGCGCCCGCAACCTGCTGGTCTTCGACGCCATCGACTGGGGCGACGAGCCGGGCACGCTGCGGGTGGTGCGGGGCGAGGAGGTGCCGGCCTTCATGGGCTGCCGCAAGATGAGCCTGCACCAGACCGGCTTTCAGGACGTTCTGGCCGCCGCCAGCCTGATGGGCGGCGGGCCGGAGGACATCGTGCTCATCGGCGTGCAGGCGGTGGAGCTGGAGGACTGGGGCGGGTCGCTGCGCCCGCTCATCCGCGACCGCATGGCCCCGGCCATCGACCTCGGGCTCAAGGAACTCGCCCGCTGGGGCCGCGCCGCCGAGAGGCGGGCCGTGCCGCTGGATGTGGCAACGGGCCTGGTCGGCAACGGCTTCGACATCGAAAGCTACGAGGCCGGCGGCGCCTCGGTCGGCGCCAAGGGCTGACATCGTTACTCAAGGACCTGCGCCATGTGCATGGGAACGCCCATGAAAATCGTCTCCGTCAGCGCCGACGGCGCCTGGGCCGAATGCGTCAGCCGCGACGGATCGGTAACGGAAACCCTCGACCTGCGGCTTGTCGGTGAACAGCCCGCGGGGGGCTGGGTGTTGGGGTTCCTGGGTGCGGCCCATTCGGTTCTGACGGCGGAGGAAGCCGCCCAGGTGGCCGATGCGCTGGAGGCCGTGACGCTGGTGCAGCAGGGGCACCCCGTCGACCACCTGTTCGCCGACCTGGTGGACCGCGAGCCCGAACTGCCGGATTTCCTGAAGGACCGGCAAAGCTGACCGGATGCGGTTGTTCTGTCGACCGCCGCCCCCTTATCGCCTTAACATCATTGAAACCCCGGCCGTGCCAGCGTGACCCGCGCCGCCTGGGGGGCCAAAGGAGACGCCATTCATGATCGGACCGTCCATGGGCGACGCGCTGCTGTCGCTGCGATCCTCCGACGCGACGGAGGCGCACCGGCGCCGTTCCTTCACCGACGAGGACATCGCCGCCATGACCGGCGCGCGCGCCGTGTTCGATGCCCTGACGGCGGCGGTGGCGTCGCACCGCATCGGCCGGGACACCCCGGTGCGCGTCAGCCTGGAAGGCCTGTCCGCCGACGAGCACCGGCTTGTGGAGGAAGTGCTGGGCGAGGGCGAGGTGCTGGTCAAGCTGCCCGGCGAAGCCCGCGTACAGGAAAGCGTCATGGCCGGTATCTGGCGCGTCGCCGACCCCGCCACCGGCACCCGCTGGCTGGAGGTGGCGGACATTCCGTCTGTGGTGCGCGCGGCCGTGCGCGGCCTGCCGTCCGCCATCAAGGTGCCGGCCGAGGACCGCATCCCGCGCGGCGCCATGAATGTGCGCCCCGTGCTGGGCGAATTGCGCGACCACGCCGCCCTGCGCGCCGACGATCCCACAGCGCATCAGCCGCACGAGGTCAATCTGACGCTGCTGCCCATGACGCCCATCGACCTCATGGTGCTGGAAACGGCGCTGGACGGCGACGGGCCGGTGGATATTCTCTCGCGCGGCTACGGCAATTGCCGCGTCGTGTCGACGGGCATCCGCAACGTCTGGCGTCTCATGTACTTCAACGCCGACGACAAGATGATCCTGCATGTCCTTCAGGTGGGCGACGTTCCCGCCGCCGCGCTCGCCGCGCAGGAGGACCTGACCGACACCGCTGAACGCCTGTCGGAAATCCTGGGAGCCTACTACGCGTGACCGAGCCGACGCCCGAGTTGACTGCTGCCCGCGCCACGGCGCTGGAGACCGCCTTTGCCGCCATTGACCGGGGTTCCATGGCGGACATGCCCCTGCGCAACGATGCCCTGGCCGTGGAGGCCATCGGCTTCCGCCCCTGGGGGCTGGAGCGCGGGCCGGCGCTGTTGGGCGTTCTGGTCACGCCCTGGTGCATGAACGTGATGATGGTGCCGCCGACGGCCGACGATCCCGCCTGGGCGGGGCTGCGCGGGGGCGAAAAGGAGTCTCACGCGCTGCCCTGCGGCGTGGTGGAGTTCACGGCCGGATCGGTTGAGGGCTTCGGGCCCTACCTCATGTGTTCCCTGTTCTCGCCCGTGAAGGAGTTCGCCGACCAGCCAGCGGCGCGCCTGACGGCGCAACTGGCGCTGGAAGACCTGCTGAAGCCGCCGGAGGAAGAGGTTCCGCCGCCTGCGCCCACCGCCCGGCGGCGCGGCGATGGGCCGGCACCGTCGTCCGCCGGCGGCGCGGACGGGTTGAGTCGGCGGGCGGCGCTCGGCATGGGGCGTGCACCACGCGGATGGGGCGGCGGCCGATGATCCCCGGCGGGGACCGCATCGACATCGTTCTGGCGCTGGACCCAAGTGGTGCCGTGGCGGCGGCCGAGGTGGCCTCCAGCCGTGCCGTGACGGCCTCGCGCGTGCTGGAGGGCAAGGCGCCCGAGGAGGCCTTGCGCCTGGTGCCGCTGTTGTTTGCACTGTGCGGCTCGGCCCAGCAGATGGCCGGATTGCGGGCGGTGGAGGCGGCTCTGTCGATCACGGTGCCGCCGCGCGAGGCTGCGGCGCGGCACATGGCGGTGCTGGCCGAAACCGTGGCCGAGCATGCGACGCGCATGCTTGTGGACTGGCCGAAGCTGGCCGGGGCCGCTCCCGACATGGCGCACGCCCGTGTCGTGCGGACGGCGGCGGCGGCCGTGCAGGCGGCGCTCTATCCGGCCGGTGGACGCGAGCGGATCGGCGGCGGCGCGGCGCCCGATGCGGGCGCGCTCGCCCGTGCCGCCGAGGGCCTTGACGCCGCGGTGACGGCGGCTCTGCCGCTGGCCGAAGCGACGGCGGCCCGCGTGCCCGGCCTTGCCGCGCCCGCCGTGGCGCCTTTCCCGGCGGACCTGGACCCGGCGTGGCTGGCCGCGCGCATGGACGATGCTGCGTTCCTCAAGGCCCCGGAAGGGCCGGACGGGACGGTGTTCGAAACCGGCCCCGCCGTCCGCGTATCGGGTGCGGCGGACGTCGCGGGACGCTTCGCGGCGCGGCTGTCGGAAGCGCGCGCCCTGGCGCGGGAAATCGTCGAACTGGCGCACGAAGCGGCGTATAGTGACGCCTTCGGGGATGGCGTCTCGGCCGGTCTGGGCAGCGGCCGCGGACTGGGTGCCGTGGAAGCGGCGCGGGGGCGTCTCGTGCACCTTGTAGACATTGCTGACGGCCGCATCGCACGCTACCGCATCCTGGCGCCGACGGAATGGAACTTTCATCCGCGCGGCGCCCTGGGGGTGGCGCTGGACGGCCTGCGGGGGCGGTCGGCGGCCGAGGCGGAGCAGGCGGCGGGATGGATCGTCGCGGCGCTTGACCCGTGCGTGGCCTGCTGCGTGTCGACGCGGGAGGCGCACCATGCATGAAATGTCGCTGGTGGCCGGCGTCATGCGCATCCTGGAGGAGCAGGCGACGTCCCAGGACTTCCGCACGGTGAAGGCGGTGTTCCTGGAGGTCGGCGCCCTGTCCCACGCGGACCCGGAAGCCATGCGTTTTGCATTCGAGGCTCAGAAGCCCGGCACCATCGCCGCCGACGCGCGGCTGGAGATCATCGAGAGCCCGGGGCAGGCGTGGTGCCTGGAGTGCTCGGACGCCGTCACCATATCCCGGCGCGGCGATCCATGCCCTCGGTGCGGCGGCTACAAGTTGACGGTGACCGCAGGTGATGACCTGCGGGTGCGGGAATTGGAGGTGGAGTGATGTGCACCGTTTGCGGCTGCGGACAGGCGTCCGTCGAGGGGCGGGACAGCACCCCCGCCCATCATCACCACGATCACCACGACCACGACGCGGCCCATGCGGACATGCATGCACGCGGCATCCCTCACAGCCACGATGACGGCCACATTCACTATGGCGCGGGCGTGGCCGGCGTGTCGGTGCCCGGACTGGATCAGGCGCGTATCGTCAAGATCGAGCAGGACGTGCTCGGCCACAACGACCGGCTGGCCGCCGTCAACCGCGCCCGCTTCGCCGCCGAGGGTATCATCGCGTTGAACCTGGTCTCCAGCCCCGGTTCGGGCAAGACGACGCTGTTGTGCGAGACGATCAACATGCTGTCGGGCCGCGTCCCCGTGGCGGTGGTCGAGGGCGACCAGCAGACCAGCTTCGACGCCGACCGCATCCGCGAGACCGGCGCGCCCGCCATCCAGGTCAATACCGGCAAGGGCTGCCACCTGGACGCCGCCATGGTCGCCGACGCCACCGACCGCCTGCAACCGGGCGAGGGCTCCGTCCTGTTCATCGAGAACGTCGGGAACCTGGTCTGCCCCGCCGGCTTCGACCTGGGGGAGGCCGCGAAGGTGGTGATCCTCTCGGTGACGGAGGGCGAGGACAAACCGTTGAAGTACCCCGATATGTTCGCCGCCGCCGACCTGATGATCCTGAACAAGATCGACCTGCTGCCCCATGTCCGCTTCGACGTGGACCGCTGCCTGGAGCTGGCGCACCGCGTCAAGCCGGACCTGCCGGTCCTTCAGCTGTCCGCGACGACGGGGCAGGGAATGCACAAGTGGCTCGGCTGGATCGACGACCGGCGCGACGCCCTGCTTGCGGCGCGGGCGGCCCGATGACTGCCGTGGCCGAAGCTCGCGACCTGGTGGCGGCGGAAATCCCGCTGCCGCGGGCCGTGCCGCCCGTGATCGGCATGGGGGCCTTTCTCAAGAACACGGTGACGCTCGTCGACGGGCGCCGCGCCCTGGTCTCCCGCGATGTCGGCCACACCGACACGCCGGCGGCCGTGGCGGCCATGGAGGAGACGGCGCGGCGGCTGATCGACCTTGCCGGTGTCCGGCCCGTCGCTGTCGCCCACGACCTGCACCCGGACTTCCCGTCGACCCGTTTCGCCGCCGTGCTGGCCGATGAAGTGGGAGCGGAGGCGGTGCCCGTGCAGCACCATCATGCCCACGTCGCGGCCGTGGCGCTGGAACACGGCCACGATGGGCCTCTTCTCGGCCTGGCGCTCGACGGTTTCGGCCTGGGGCCGGGAAACCAGGCCTGGGGTGGGGAGTGTCTGTATGTGGATGGTGCCCGGTTCCAGCGCCTGGGCCATCTTGCGCCGCTGCTCCAGCCCGGCGGAGACGTGGCGGCGCGGGAACCCTGGCGCATGGGAGCGGCCGCGCTGCATGCGCTCGGACGCGGCGGAGAGACGGCGGCGCGCTGGCCCGGACAACCGGCAGCGGCCCGCCTGGCACGGATGATGGATCGCGGCGTCAACTGCCCGGAGACATCCTCTGGCGGGCGCCTGTTCGATGCCGCCTGCGGGCTGCTGAACGTGCATCCGGTGGCGGAGTTCGAGGGCCAGGCGCCGATGGCGCTGGAGAAGCTGGCGACGGCGCCGGAGGTTCTGGCGGACGGCTGGCACATCGGCGCCGACGGCGTTCTCGACCTGCGGCCGTTGCTGTCCGCCCTTGCCGATTGCGCCGATGCGGCGCGCGGTGCGAACCTGTTCCACGGCACGCTGGCGGCGGCGCTGGCGGAATGGGTCGGCAGGGCGATGGAACGGGCGCCGGCGCCGGCGTCGACCATCGGTTTCTGCGGCGGGTGCTTTTACAACAATGTGCTGTCGGCCGATCTTCAGGCGCGGCTTGAGGGGAAGGGACTGACGGTCCTGCGCTCCGGCCGCCTCGGCCCCGGCGATCCGGCAGTCAGCCTGGGCCAGGCCTGGGTGGCGGCCCAACGGTAGGAACAGGAGGTTAGGGCCATGTGCCTGGCGATCCCGGCGAAGGTGGTCGAGCTGCTGCCCGACGACATGGGCCGCGTCAACATCGAAGGGGTGGAGAAGGTGGTCAGCCTGGCGCTCGTGGACGGCGTGGCGGAAGGCGACTACGTGCTGCTGCACGTCGGCTATGCCCTCAGCCGCATTGATCCCGAGGAAGCGGCCCGCACGCTTGCCCTGCTCAAGGAAATGGGCGACCTGGCGGAGCTTGAGGCCGGGGAGGCGGGAGCATGAAATACGCCAGCGAGTTCCGCGACGGCGCCCTCGCCCGCAAGGTCTGTGCCGCCATCGCCGCCGAGTGCCAGGACGGGTGCGCCTATACCTTCATGGAGTTCTGCGGCGGCCACACCCACACCATTGCCCGATACGGCCTTGAGCAGATGCTGCCCGAGGCCATCCGCCTGGTGCACGGTCCCGGCTGCCCGGTGTGCGTGCTGCCCGTCGGGCGCATCGACAGCGCGTTGGAGCTGGCCCGCGACCATGGCGTGATCCTCTGCACCTACGGTGACATGGTGCGCGTCCCCGGCTCCCACCGCGACAGCCTGCTCAAGGCCAAGGCGGCGGGGGCGGACGTGCGCATGGTGTGGTCGACGCTGGATGCCCTGAAGATCGCCCGCGAGACGCCGGACCGCCAGGTGGTTTTCTTCGGCATCGGGTTCGAGACCACCACGCCGCCTTCCGCCATGGCCCTGAAGATGGCGAAAGCCGAAAATCTTAATAATTTCAGCGTCTTCTGCAATCACGTGATGACCCCGCCGGCCATGCGTGCGGTGCTGGACGGCGAGGGGCTGCCCCTTCAGGGCATCATCGCGCCGGGGCACGTCTCCACCGTCATCGGCACCGGGCCCTACCAGGAATTCGCGGACCGCGGACAGGCCATCGTGGTGTCGGGGTTCGAGCCGCTGGATCTGCTGCAATCCGTGCACCGGCTGGTCCGGCAGGTGAACGAGGCCGCGCCGCGGGTGGAAAACGCCTATGGCCGCGCCCTGCCGGACGATGGCAACGCCAAGGCGCGCGCCGTCATTGCCGAGACGATGACCGTGCGCGAGGGCTTCGAGTGGCGCGGCCTGGGCCGGCTGCCCGACAGCGCCCTGCGCATCGCCGACGCCTATGCCGATTTCGATGCCGAGCGTCGCTTCGCGCTGCCGTATCGCGCCGTGCCGGACCCCAAGTCCTGCGAGTGCGCCGACATCGTGCGGGGCCTCAAGCGGCCGGAGGAGTGCAAGCTGTTCGGGACCGCCTGTACGCCGGACGCGCCCATCGGCTCGTGCATGGTGTCGGGCGAGGGGGCGTGTGCGGCCCACTGGCTCTACGGGCGGCACCGCCGGACGGCGGCCGCCGAATAGTCCGCGGACCAAGACGAAAAGGATGCATCCCGCATGAGCGGCATGGAAAAGCCCCGCAACCGGCGCCTCTTCCCCCACGCCCTGGACGTGGCGAACGGCCGCGTGGACATGACCCACGGCGCCGGCGGCCGGGCCATGGCGCAACTGGTTTCGGAGATGTTCGCCGCGGCCTTCGAAAACGAATACCTGGCCCAGGGCAACGATATGGCGGTCATGGCCCCGCCGCCGGGGCGGCTGGTGATGTCCACCGACGGCTATGTGATCTCGCCGCTGTTCTTCCCCGGCGGCGACATCGGGTCGCTGGCCGTCCACGGCACCATCAACGACGTGGCGATGAGCGGCGCCAAGCCGCTTTACATGTCGGCGGGGTTCATCATCGAGGAAGGCTTCCCGCTGGCCGACCTGAAGCGAATCATCGAGTTCATGGCCGGCGCCTCGCGCGCCACCGGCGTACCCATCGTCACCGGCGACACCAAGGTGGTGGAGCGCGGCAAGGGCGACGGGGTGTTCATCGTCACCACGGGCGTCGGCGTTCTGCCTGAGGGGCTGCACATCTCCGGCGACAACATCCGGCCGGGCGACGCCATCCTGGTCTCCGGCTCCATCGGCGACCACGGCATCGCCATCCTGTCCAAGCGGGAAAACCTGGAGTTCGAGACCACGCTGGAAAGCGACAGCGCGCCGCTGCACGACCTGGTGGCGCACATGGTCGCCGCCGTGCCGGAAGTCCACTGCCTGCGCGACCCGACGCGTGGCGGCGTGGCGGCGACGCTGAACGAACTGGCCAACCAGTCGGACGTCGGCATGGCGCTGGACGAGGACGCCCTGCCCATCAAGCCCGCCGTGCGCGGCGCCTGCGAGCTTCTGGGCATCGACCCGCTGGGCGTCGCCAACGAGGGCAAGCTGCTGGCCTTCTGCCCCGCCGGCCGTGCCGAGCGGCTGCTGGAGGTCATGCGGTCGCACCCGTTGGGAGCGGAGTCCGCCATCATCGGCCACGTAGAGGAGGGGCAGGGCCGCAACCTGGTCCGCCTGCGCACCAGCTTCGGCGGTGACCGTGTGGTGGAGTGGCTGAACGGGGAGCAATTGCCGCGTATCTGCTGATGCTTATGCGCGGTGCATGTATGGAAAACCGGGCCTTGCCCCGACGCCGGTCGCCTGTCATAAAAGCGCAACTTTATTGTAATGGAAGGCTCCGTCGGTCGTTGATCGCGGAGCCTTCCGTACATGCACGCGCGATCATTGGCGACAGGCGGTTCCCGTGGCAAAGAGCACCCTCGACAAGGACCTGAAGAAGATCAGCCGGCTCGAATCGGCGACGGCGGCCACCGGCCGCACCTCCGGCGCCGTCGGCCTGGCGCTTCTGTTCCTCGTGGCGGTCTTCGCCTTCACCGTCACCGTGGCCGAGGGGCAATACGCCTCCTTCGTCATCGCCGCCGGTGTCATCGGCGGTTACATGGCCCTGAACATCGGCGCCAACGACGTCGCCAACAACGTCGGCCCCGCCGTCGGCTCCAAGGCGCTGACCATGGTGGGCGCGCTGGTGGTCGCCGCCATCTTCGAGGCAGCCGGCGCCATCATCGCGGGCGGCGAGGTGGTCTCCACCGTTTCCAAGGGCATCGTCGATCCGACGCAACTGCCCAGCACCGACGTCTTCGTCCGCGCCATGATGTCGGCCCTGCTGGCGGGCGCGCTTTGGATCAACCTGGCGACCATCATCGGTGCACCGGTCTCCACCACCCATTCCATCGTCGGCGGCGTCCTGGGCGCGGGCGTTGCGGCGGCCGGCTTCGGCGCCGTGGACTGGGCGACCATGGGGGCCATCGCGGCAAGCTGGGTGATCTCTCCCGCTTTGGGCGGCGGTATCGCGGCGCTTGTGCTGGCCTTCGTGACGAGCCGCGTGCTGGAGGTCGAGGACAAGATCGCCGCCGCGCGGCGCTGGGTGCCGGCGCTGGTCGGGCTCATGACCTTTGCCTTCTCGCTCTACCTGGTGATGAAGGGCCTCAAGAAGGTGTGGGTGCCGCCCGCCGGCGTGTCGTGGCTGATCGCGCTGGTCGCCGCGCTGGGGGCGTGGGCGCTGACCCGGCCGATGGTCCACCGGCGCTCGGTGGGGCTTGAGAACCGCCGCAAATCGGTGGGCGAGCTGTTCCGCTGGCCGCTGATCTTCTCGGCCGCGCTGCTGTCCTTCGCCCACGGCGCCAACGACGTCGCCAATGCCGTCGGTCCCCTGGCCGCCGTGGTGGCCGCCGTTCAGGGCGTGGCGCTGGATGCCAAGGTGGCGGTGCCCGGCTGGGTGCTGCTGGTCGGTGCGCTGGGCATCGTGACGGGCCTGCTGCTGTTCGGGCCCAAGCTCATCCGCACCGTCGGCGAGAAGATCACGCGCCTGGACCCGGCGCGCGCCTTCTGCGTCGCGCTGGCGGCCGCCGTCACCGTCATCGTGGCGTCGGAATTCGGGCTGCCGGTCAGTTCCACCCACATCGCGGTCGGCGGCATCTTCGGCGTCGGCTTCTACCGCGAGTTCCGCGCCAACCGCTACACCTGGCACTGGCACGAGCTGGACCCCGACGCCGCGCTCACCGCCGGCGGCCTGCCGACGGCGGCCGAGGGCGGCGAATCCGCGGCTGCCGAAACCGGCGTGGAACCCCAGGTCCTGGAAAAACGCCGCCGCAAGGCCGAGAAGGCCCGCAGGCGCCGTCTGGTCCGCCGCCGCCACCTGCTAACCATCGTCGCGGCCTGGCTTGTGACGGTTCCCCTTGCAGCCCTTCTGTCAGCCGCTATCTTCGGGACCTGGTCGGCGTTCCTTTAAAGGGGCGCCGCGCGCGTCACGAGATACGGGAAAAGCGGGACATGATCGGGAAGGTGATGATGGCGGCGGCCGTGCTGGCTGGCGCCTGGACGGCCGTGCCGTCAAACGGGCTGGCGCAGCAGCCGGCGCGGGACACGGTGCGGGTGACGGGCTCGTCGACGCTCTACGGCTTCGCCACGCGCGTGGCGGAGCGCTTCGGCCGGGCCACACCGCACCGCACGCCGGTGGTCGAGTCGTCGGGCACCGGCGGCGGCATGGCGCGCTTCTGCGCCGGCATCGGCATGAACACGCCCGACATCACGCTTGCCTCCCGCCGCATCCTCGACAGCGAGATCGCAGCCTGCCACGACAACTCGGTGGACCAGATCACCGAGTTCAAGATCGGCTATGGCGGTCTGGTGGTGGTGCAGCCGACCGATGCGCCGAAGCTGGAGCTGTCGCGCCGCGACCTCTGGCAGGCACTGGCCGCAGAGGTGCCGGTGGACGGGCGCATGATGCCCAACCCCAACACCCTCTGGGCCCACGTGGACAAGGACCTGCCGTCGACCCCCATCCGCGTCTACGGTCCGCCGCCCACGTCCGGCACGCGCGACAGCCTCATGCAACTGGCCCTGGAACCCGCCTGCCGTGCCGACAGCTACGTCTCCGGCCTGCCCGAGGCGGATCAACGGCGCGTCTGCGGGCAACTGCGCGAGGATGGCGCCTACATCAACGTCAAGGAAGACGACGCCGAGCTGATCAAGCGCGTCGCCAACGACCGCGAGTCGGCCGGCGTGCTGGGGCTGCAGTCGGCCCTGCACGCGGGCGGGCGGCTGCAGTACGCCAGCATGGACGGGGCTCTGCCGTCGGGCGAGACCATCCGCACCGGCGACTACCCGTTGATCCGGGCGCTGTATTTCTATCTGAAGGACGACCACCTCGGCCGCGTCTCGGGTCTCAAGGACTACGTCCAGTCCTTCGTCTCCACTGCGGCTATTGGCCCCGAGGGGTATCTGGTGGAGGAGGGCCTGATTCCCCTCGCGCCCACCGAACTGGAGGACATGCAGGCCCGCGCCCTGAACCTGCCGGAAGGCTGATGCCCGGCGCCGGGACGCCTGGGCCGGTCTGCCTCCGTGCGGTGGAGGACGTGGGCCGGGCGGCGCTGCTGGCGGTGCGGGTGGCGCCGCATCAGGCACGGTTCGTGCCCGATGTGGCGGCGACGCTCGACGAGGCGGCCGCCATGCCCGAAGTCCACCTGCGCGCCGTCTGCCTTGCGAACCGCGAGCCGCCGGTCGTGGTGGGCCTGTTGATGTACGCGCTGGACCGCGACGACAGGGCGCCGTGGATCTACCGCCTGCTCATCGACCGAGACCATCAGGGCAAGGGACTGGGCGGCGAGGCGCTGGAAGCCGCCGTGGCGGAACTGGCGCGGGCCTATCCGCTGCGCCCGGCGGTCTACATCGGTGTCCGGCCGGAGAACGCCGAGGCTCGCGCGCTCTATGCCCGCCACGGTTTCGAGCCCGACGGCCGGCGGGTCGACGGTGACATCGTGCTCAGGCGCGTGGTCCGGGAGCGGTGAGGGTGCCGCCGATCCGAACACAAGAAAAAGGGGCGCCCTGTGGCGCCCCTTTCCGCTTTCCAGGCCATCGGGCCGGCGCTCAGTTCTTGGGAAGCTGCGCGTCAATGCCTTCGATGTACCAGTCCATGGACAGCAGGTCCTCTTCGGACGCAGCCTCGCCCTCGGCGATGCGCACTTCGCCGGCGTTGTCCTTGATGGGGCCCTCGAAAATGACCAGGTCGCCGGACTCGATGTCCTTGACGATCTGGGTGGCTTCCTTGGCGACGTCCTCGGGCACCTTGGGGCCGAAGTCCGACAGCTGCACCATGCCGCTGTTCAGGCCGCCCCAGGTGTCCTGGCTTTCCCAGGTGCCGTCCATGACGGCCTGGACGCGGTCGATGTAGTAGTCCGACCAGTCGTCGACGATGGCGGTCGCCTGGGCGTTGGGGCCGAACTGGGACATGTCGGACGCCTGGCCGAAGGCGATCAGGCCCTTTTCCTCGGCAAGCTGCATGGGCGCGGCGGAGTCGGTGTGCTGCACCAGGATGTCGGCGCCCTGCGCGACCAGCGTCTCGGCGGCCTCGCGCTCCTTGCCCGGATCATACCACGAGTTGACGTAGATGATCTTAACGCTCGCGTCCGGGTTGACCGAGTGCAGGCCCTTGGTGAAGGCGTTGATGCCGCGCACCACTTCCGGGATGGGGAACGGCGCGATGTAGCCGATGGTGTCGGATTCGGTCAGGCGGCCGGCCATGACGCCGATGGGGTAGCGGCCTTCGTAGAAGCGGCCGGCGTAGGTGGAGACGTTGTCGGCGCGCTTGTAGCCGGTCGCGTGTTCGAACATGACGTCCGGGTAACGCTTCGCGACCTTCACCGTCGGGTTCATGAAGCCGAAGCTGGTGGTGAAGATCAGGTCGTGGCCCGACTGAGCCAGCTGGTTGATGACGCGCTCGGCGTCCGCACCTTCCGGCACGCTTTCGACGTAGGTGGTCTTCACCGCGTCGCCGAACTTCTCCACCACGGCCTGACGGCCCTTGTCGTGCTGGTAGGTCCAGCCGTGGTCCCCCACGGGGCCGACGTAGACGAATCCGACCTTCAGCGGGTCGTCCTGCGCGACGGCGGCGCCGCCGGGCATGGTGGCGGCGGCGGACAGCGCCATGGCGCCGGCCGCGAGGCTGAGCGCCGCGCGGCGCGTCAGGGTCCAGGTCTTGGTTTTCATCCCACACTCACTCCCTGAAAGGACAGGTCACGGAAAGCAAAGATCGGCAAGGGCGGTCAGCGCTCCGGGTGGAACACCTTGCCGATGGAGGCCGGCGCGTTCATGCGGATGCGGGTGGCATCGCGCGAGATCAGCACCAGAACGACGATGGTCGCGATATAGGGCAGCATGCTCATCAATTGCGAGGGCACGGCGATGCCCGCCCCCTGCGCGTGAAGCTGCAGGATTGTCACGCCGCCGAACAGCCACGCGCCCAGCAGCACGCGGAACGGCCGCCATGTGGCGAAGACCACCAGCGCCAGCGCGATCCAGCCGCGGCCGGCGGTCATGTGCTCCACCCACATGGGCGTATAGGCGAGGCTGAGGTAGGCCCCGCCCAGGCCCGCCATGGCGCCGCCGAAGGCGACGGCCATGTAGCGGATGCGGATGACCGGGTAGCCGATGGCGTGGGCGGCGTGGTGGCTCTCGCCCACCGCCCGCAGCACCAGACCGGCGCGGGTGTGGTAGAGGAACCAGGCGACCGCCGCCACGACGGCAATGGCGGCGTAGACCATCAGGTCCTGGCTGAACAGCACGGGGCCGAGCACGGGAATGTCCGACAGCCATCCCAGGTCCATGGACGGCAGGGCGTCCAGCGGCTTCCCCACATAGTCCTTGCCGATGAAGCTGGACAGGCCGATGCCGAAGATGGTCAGCGCCAGGCCGCAGGCCACCTGGTTCGCCAGAAGGGTGAGCGTCAGCAGCCCGAACAGCAGCGCCATCAGCACGCCCGCCCCGATGGCCGCCAGAAGGCCAAGCGTGGTGGAGCCCGTGGTGATGGAGACCGCGAAGGCCGAGACCGCGCCCATGAGCATCATGCCCTCGACGCCCAGGTTCAGCACGCCGGACTTCTCGGTCACCAGTTCGCCGATGGCCGCGAAGATCAGCGGCGTTGCGGCGCCCAGCATGATGACGATGAAGGGAACGAAGGATTCCATCAGGCGGCCTCCTCACGGGCCTCGGCGGGGCGCGCGGCCCCGGCGGCCGTGCCGGCCGCCGGCGAGCGGTTCCAGCGCAGGCGGTAGCGGGTGAACAGGTCGGCGCCCAGCAGGAAGAACAGCAGCATGCCCTGGAAGACGCCGGTGATGGCGAGCGGCAGGCCCAGTTCGATCTGCACCACCTCGCCACCCAGATATGACAGCGCCATCAGCAGCCCCGCCAGCAGGATTCCGACAGGATGCAGGCGGCCCAGGAACGCGACGATGATGGCCGTGAAGCCGTAGCCGGGCGAGACGCTGGGCGAGAGCTGGCCGATGGGGCCGGCCACCTCGAACAGGCCGGCCATGCCGGCCAGCCCGCCGGAGGTCAGGAAGGCCATCCACACCACCTTCTTCTGGCTGAAGCCGGCATAGCCGCCGGCGGCGGGGGTCAGGCCGATCACCTTGACCTGAAAGCCGATCAGCGTGCGCGCCATGACGAACCAGCCGGCCACCACGATGAACAGCGCGATGGCCGCGCCCAGGTGCAGGCGGGTGAAGGGGATCAGGGTGGGCAGCAGGGCGCTGTCGTGGAACAGGCGGCTCTGCGGGAAGTTGAACCCCTCCGGGTCCATGAGCGGCCCGTGCACCAGGTAGCTGAGGAACAGCGTCGCCACGTAGGTCAGCATCAGGCTGACCAGGATTTCGGATGCGTTGAAACGGGTCTTCAGCAGCGCCGGAATGGCGCCCCAAGCCATGCCGCCAAGCGTGCCGGCGATGACCATCAGCGGCAGCAGCCACACGCCCTCCACATCGTAGAAGGCCAGGGCGACGGCACCGCCGCAGATCGCTCCCAGGGTCAACTGGCCTTCGGCGCCGATGTTCCAGACGTTGCCGCGAAAGCCGATGGACAGGCCGATGCCGATGAGCACCAACGGAGTCGCCTTCACGCCGATTTCCGCCAGTCCGTTCAGGCTGGTCAGCGGCTGAATGAAGAAGGCGTACAGCGCCTCCAGCGGTGGGTATCCCAGCGCGGCGAACAGCACGCCGCCGGAAAAGGCCGTCAGCAGCGCCGCGATCACGGGCGTCAGGTAGAGGATGGAGCGCGGCGTGTGGCTGCGCAGTTCCAGGCTAGGACGCATGGGCGTCACCCTCCCAGGCGTCGGAGGTATCGAACACGCCGCCCATGAGCAGGCCGATCTGCTCGACGGTCGCCTCGTGGGCGGGGCGGCTTTGCGACAGGCGGCCGTGGTACATGACGGCGATGCGGTCGGACAGCACGAACAGCTCGTCCAGGTCCTGGCTGACGATCAGCACGGCCGTTCCCTCGTCCCGCAGGTCCATGAGGGCCTGATGAATGGCCGCCGCCGCGCCCGCGTCCACGCCCCAGGTGGGGTGCGCGGCAATCAGGATGCGGGGTTTCCGCATGATCTCGCGGCCGATGATGAACTTCTGAAGGTTGCCGCCCGACAGGCTCTTGGCCGTCGCGTGCGCGCCCTTGCCGGCGACCACGTTGTAGGCGTCGATGATCTTTTCCGCCAAGCCGTGGGCGCGGCTGAAGCGGATCATCCCGCGCGAGACCATGTCATCGCCGGTGCCGCGCGACAGCAGCGCGTTTTCCGCCAGGCTCATGTCGGGCACCGCGCCCCGGCCCAGCCGTTCCTCGGGCACGAAGCCCAGCCCCATGGCGCGGCGCTGGCGCGGGCCCAGGTGGCCGGCGGGCACGCCCTCCAGCCGGACCGACCCTGCGTCCTGCACCAGAAGCTCGCCGGACAGGGCCGACAGAAGCTCCGCTTGGCCGTTGCCGGCGACACCCGCGATGCCCAGGATCTCGCCGCCGCGCACCTCAAGGTCCACGTCGACCAGCGTCGTGCCGAAGGGACCGGAGGCGGCAAGGTTGAGGTTGTGCACGGTCAGCCGCGCTTCGCCGGTCTTTCGGTCTTCCGCCGCGCCGGCGGGGGTGGCGTAGTCGGACCCGATCATCATCTGCGCCAGCTCGCGCGCGGTCTTTTCCGTCGGGTCGCAGGCATCGACCACCTTGCCGGCGCGCAGGATGGTCGCGCGGCCGCACAGCGCGCGGATTTCGTCCAGCTTGTGGGAGATGTAGAGGATCGTCCGCCCCTCGTCGCGCAGGGCGCGCAGCGTGGTGAACAGCTGCTCGGCCTCCTGCGGGGTGAGCACGCTGGTCGGCTCGTCCATGATGAGCAGCTTCGGGTCCTGGAGCAGGCAGCGCACGATCTCGACGCGCTGGCGCTCGCCCACCGACAGGGCGTGGACGGGGCGGCGCGGGTCCAGCGGCAGGCCGTAGCGCTCCGAAACCTCGCGGATGCGGTCTTCCAGGACGCGCATGGGCGTCTTGTCGCCGATGCCCAGGGCCACGTTCTCGGCCACCGTCAGCGAGTCGAACAGCGAGAAGTGCTGGAAGACCATGCCGATGCCAAGCTTGCGCGCCTCGGCGGGGGAGGGGATGACGACGGGACGTCCTTCCCACAGAACATCGCCCGAATCGGCCTGGAGCAATCCGTAGACGATTTTCACCAGCGTCGACTTGCCAGCGCCGTTCTCGCCCAGCAGCGCGTGGATTTCACCGGCGCGCAGGGCAAGGCTCACGTCGTCGTTGGCGACGGTGCCGGGAAATGCCTTGGTGATGCCGCGCAAGGCAAGGCGCGGCACGGCGCCCGCGGAAACGTTTGCGCTGGCGGAACCTGAATGGATGTCGGGGGACATGCCTCTTCCATCGATGGAGCCGGCGCCGCCGTGGTCCGTCGCCGGCCGACCCGAAAACGCCGCACGGTCAAAGGCGTAAGCGGGGCGGGTGATCCAAGTCGTCCTTTTAGCGGAATGCACCGTTTGTGCCAATTCCATTACAGCGGAAAATCGCACTTTTTTGCGCACCCTTTCGGCCCCGGACGGCCACCTGCCCATTTCGTCGCCAGCGACCGCCGCAGCCGCGAGCATGTTGACAGAATGTTCTCGTTGCCGCCATCATCGGTGGCACGGAACAGAAACGGAACCCGCGACAGGTGCCATGGTGCCCGACAGCCTCAGCCTTCCCTTGCCCGAGCCATCACCGCCGCCCGCCGCCGCGTCCCGCCCGCCGGAGCGCCCGGCGGCATCAAAGCGCGGCAGCCGGACACGCCGGCGCGCGCCGGGGCGGATCCAGGGTGACCTGTTCAGCTTTCCCCGGCGCCCCGTGGCGCAGCCCCATGCCGCTGCACCGGCATCGGATCCCGAGCCGGACGAGGCGCCGGCCGTGGTGCTCGAGAACCTGAAGTCGGCTCCGACGGCGGAGCTGATCGCGCGGCTGGTTGCGCTGCTCGACGACGACCGCCCCGCCATGGCGGCCTTCGTCGCGCTGGCCGAGGCCCTGGGTGGCCGCGGCGAGCGGGCGGCGACGGCGCCGCTGCTGCGGCTCGCGCATCGCTTCGCCGGCTTCGACCGCGATGCCGGGGCACCGGAGATGCGGGCGGCACTGGCGGCGCTGGCGCAGCTTAACGATCCCGCCTGCGCCAGCGCGGTCACGGACCTGGCGACGCTCGACGCCCTGTCGTCCGAGTCGCTGGCGCTTGCGCTGGCGTGTCTGGCGACCCTGCGACACCGCCCGGCGGCGCCGCTGGCGCGCCAGCACCTGACGCACGAGGCGCCGGCCGTGCGGGCGGCGGCTTGCGAGCTGGCGGCGCGCCTGCGGCTGCGGGCGAGCGGCCCGGCGCTGGAGGCACTGCTCACCGATCCGGCGCCCGGCGTGGCGGCGGCGGCGACCCTGGCGCTCGGGTCTCTGGGACTGCCGGCGGGGCGGGCACCGCTGGAGACGTGGCTGTCGACGGCGGCCCCCGTGGACCTGCCGCGCGTGGTCCGGGCCCTCGCCCCGGTGGCGGATGCGGACACGGCGGTGCTTCTCGGCCGGGCGGCGGAGCGGGCGGACCTGGACGGCCGCCTGGCGGTGGTCGCGGCGCTGGGCGACCTGGGCGGCCGCGCGGCGGTCACCTGGCTCTGCCGCCTGGCCCGGGACCGCAAGCCGGCCGTGCGCGGCGCGGTGGCCGAGGCCCTGGAGAAATGCGCCGACACATCGGCGGCCCCGGTCCTTCAGGAACTGGCGGCCGACGACGACCCGACGGTCGCCGATGCGGCGGAGCAGACGTTGCAGGCCCTGGCCGAACAGGCGACGGAGTGGTGACAGGGAACAGCAATAGTTCGCATTCGTGCGAGCCGGCGCCCCCCGCAGTCCTGCGTCAGGGGCAGGGCGGTCGTCAGCGCCCCGGTTCGGGGCAGCGGCGCGTCGTGTGCAGGCTCGGGCAGGTCTCCATGTCGCCCTGGTCCTCGCCGGTCAGCCCGATCCAGGCCCGCACCGCCGCCGGATCGAAGCCGGCGCGGCGCTCGGGTCCGACGCGCATGAGCGGGCGGCGGATGAGCAGCGGGTCGGCCAGCATGAGCGCCAGCGCCGCCTCGGCCGTCATTGCCGCCGGGTCCACCGTACCCGCCTTCACCGCCGGCGCCGCCTTGTTGAACCACTCGGTCACGGGCCGGTCGCCGAAGTATGCGGCCAGGTCTTCGGCCTTCCAGTGTTCGGCGAGCAGATTGCGCGCCTCGACACGGTGCCCGGAGGCGGACAGCCACGCCTTCTGCTTCGTGTTGTTGCGGCAGCCGGGTTTTTCAAAGAACACCACGTCGGCCATGGGAGGCTCCTTCTTCCCCGTTAGATCTCTATGCCGGAAAGCGCCAGCAGAGCGTTGGTTTGCTTGAAGATGTCCCCCTTGGCCGTACCGTCCAGGCGGGTGAGCCAGGGGCGGGGAATGGCGTCGACGCCGTAGGTCGCGCCGGCCAGCATTCCGGCGATGGCGCCCGTCGTGTCGGCATCGCCGCCCTGATTGACCGTTTCGATGATGCACTGCTTGAAGCTGTCGGTCAGGAAATAGAAGTGCAGCACGGTTTGGATGGTGTCGACCACATAGGCGCTGCTCTGGCCCTTGTAGGGCTCGAAGCGGAAGGTCTTGTGGCGCTCCACCAGGTCCGTCGCCAGATCCCGGCAGTCGCGCATGGAGCCGCCCAGGATCAGCCGCCGCACCATTTCCCCGACCGTGACCGTCGCGTCGTCGGAGAGGGGGTGATTGTGCGTGACGTGCGCCTGTTGGCGGCACCATTCGGCGCAACGCCGGGCGTCGTGCAGGGTGGCCAGGACGGCGGGCAGGGTGCGCATGACCGCGCCGTTGCCGGCGTCGCCCTCGTGGTATTCGGTCTGAAGCGTGCCCTTGGTGATGTAGCGCCGGATGCCGCGCCGGCAGGTGTTCCCCACGTCCTTGGGCTTGGTGCGCAGCCAATCGGCAAAGGACTCGTTGATGTCGCCCAGGTCGAAACCGCCGGAGCGCACCAGCGACCGGCCCAGCGCTAGCGACATTTCCGTGTCGTCGGTCACCTGGCCGGGCTTCAGCCGCAGCCAGCCGCCGCCGATCATCTTGGCGTGGACGCCGTACTGCTGCTGAATTTCGCCGCGCGTCATGAACTCGACGGTGGCGCCCAGCGCGTCGCCCACGGCCAAGCCCAGATAGGCGCCGAGCGCCCGGGCGTGCAGGTCGGGACTCTCCATGGTCAGGCGGTGTCCTTGTGTCTCGATGCGTGAAGCCTCGGCACCCTCTGCGGGGCGCTTGACGAACATTTCCCGCCGTTTCTCCCTTCGTGGCCGCGTTCCGCTGCGGCCTCTTGATTAGAAGTATGACACGTTGACGGCATAATCGCCGCCGATGACAAGGAATTCGTCCTCGCCCTTCAGCGGATGCACCGGCAGAAGGCGCGAGAAAAAGACCACCTTGGCCGTCGGCACGCGCGCTTCCAGGATGTTGTCGCCGAAGCAGTCCGCGATTTCCCGCTCCGACGTGAAGGAAACAAGGTTGTTCATGCGGATGACCACGCGGCGCTTTTCCAGCCGCTCCACCATCTGATGCTCGTCGTAGTCGTTCACGCCGCGCCAGAGCGTCAGGTGGCTTTCTCCCGGCGCAACGAAGCGGTTCAGCGCCCATTGGCAGAAGCCGTACATGATGTCCAGCTGAACGTAAATGCTGTTGTTGTGGAAGCGGCTGGACATCTTTTCGCTGATGTAATCCGCCCACGCCTTGCACCCCATGGCCGGGATCGGCCCCTTGTGGAAGGTGGGGAACAGGCCGAAGCGGCTTTCCACCCACCCCTTCAGCACCGCGCCCTCGGGGCTGTTGTTGTCGTAGCCCCAGCCCTTGAACAGGCGCAGGTAGCTCGACCGGAACCGGCGCACGCCACCGTCGGTGCGCCGGGCCGTCTCGTGCTGCTCCGGCTCCAGGTCGAAGACGGCGGCCATGTACTTATGGAAGGCCTCCGCCGCGTCGGCGAGCGTCGGGCTGTCGTCCAGCATGGTGAAAAACGAGCGGTTCATCTCGCGCACGCCGGCGATGGACAGCGGTACCGGGTGCTCGTTGAAGGCGCGGCTGGCCAGCAGCGGCGTCGGCACCCCCACCAGGTTGGTGGAATGTCCGACGGCCGGCGGCGGCGCGGTGCTGGCACGGGCGGTGACGGTCACGGCCGCGGTCTCCTGGAACGCAATGAGGCTGAGACTGTGCCGGCCAGTATGCCCGTTACGAAAATGTGGGGAAACCCTTATTCGGATACCTCTGACGCAGGCCTCCCGCTGTGGGGGTCGCGACACTGTGTCGGCGGATTGTCGGGTTCGCAACAGGCCGACATCGGCCGGCAGTGCGGCCGGAAGGGTTCGTTAACCATCGGAAATTAATGAACATTTCCTGTCGTGTGCGACGAACTATGGAATTGGCACGGCCGCTGCAAGGACGGGGCCTGCGAGGCGGGAGCGACCCCGCCGCAGAGTTTCGAACACAGCACACACTCAGGAAGGAGAATTCCATGTCGCTGCGTCAGATCGCCTTCTACGGCAAGGGTGGCATCGGTAAGAGCACCACCTCGCAGAACACCCTGGCCGCCCTGGTGGAGCTTGACCAGAAGATCCTCATCGTCGGCTGTGACCCCAAGGCGGACTCCACCCGCCTGATCCTCAACTCCAAGGCGCAGGACACCGTGCTGCACCTGGCCGCCGAGGCCGGCTCCGTCGAGGACCTGGAACTCGAGGACGTGCTGAAGATCGGCTACAAGGACATCAAGTGCGTCGAGTCCGGCGGGCCCGAGCCCGGCGTCGGCTGCGCCGGCCGCGGCGTCATCACCGCCATCAACTTCCTGGAAGAGAACGGCGCGTATGAAGGCGTCGACTACGTCTCCTACGACGTGCTGGGCGACGTGGTCTGCGGCGGCTTCGCCATGCCGATCCGCGAGAACAAGGCCCAGGAAATCTACATCGTCATGTCCGGCGAGATGATGGCGCTGTATGCCGCCAACAACATCTCCAAGGGCATCCTGAAGTACGCCAACTCCGGCGGCGTGCGCCTGGGCGGCCTGATCTGCAACGAGCGCCAGACCGACAAGGAACTGGAACTGGCCGAGGCCCTGGCGGCCAAGCTGGGCTCCAAGCTGATCCACTTCGTCCCGCGCGACAACATCGTCCAGCACGCCGAACTGCGCCGCCAGACGGTTCTGGAGTACGCGCCGGACAGCAAGCAGGCCGACGAATACCGCCAGCTTGCCAACAAGATCCACGCCAACGGCGGCCAGGGCGTCATCCCGACCCCGATCTCCATGGAAGAGCTGGAAGAGATGCTGATGGACTTCGGCATCATGAAGACCGAGGAGCAGCAGCTCGCCGAGCTGGCCGCCAAGGAAGCCGCCGCCGCCAACTAAGGCGGACGTTCGCGACATCCAACCTGGCGGGTCCGGCCGCGCCGCATCCATGCGCTGAAGGGGGCGCGCGGTGCCGCCGGACCCCGCTCCGGGCCCTTCCGGGCCGGTACTTGAAGGAGGGAAGGCGATGAGCCTTGACTACACCAACGACGCCGAGCTTTCGAAGAAGCTGATCGAGGAAGTCCTCGAGGCGTATCCCGAGAAGGGCGCCAAGAAGCGCAAGAAGCACCTGAACGTGGCGGACGGCAAGTCCGACTGCGGCGTCAAGTCCAACGTGAAGTCCGTTCCGGGCATGATGACGGTGCGCGGCTGCGCCTACGCCGGTTCCAAGGGCGTGGTCTGGGGCCCGATCAAGGACATGGTCCACATCAGCCATGGTCCGGTCGGCTGCGGCCACTACTCCTGGTCCCAGCGTCGCAACTACTACATCGGCACGACGGGCGTGAACGCCTTCGGCACGATGCAGTTCACGACCGACTTCCAGGAACGCGACATCGTCTTCGGCGGCGACAAGAAGCTGGAAAAGACGATCGACGAGATCAACGCGCTGTTCCCGCTGAACAACGGCATCTCGGTGCAGTCGGAATGCCCGATCGGCCTGATCGGTGACGACATCGAGGCCGTCGCCCGCAAGAAGGCCAAGGAAACCGGCAAGACCATCGTGCCGGTCCGCTGCGAGGGCTTCCGCGGCGTGTCCCAGTCACTGGGCCACCACATCGCCAACGACGCCGTGCGCGACTGGGTCCTGGAAAAGGCCGACGTGCAGTGGGAAGGCACCGACTACGACGTGGTCATCATCGGTGACTACAACATCGGCGGCGATGCCTGGGCCTCGCGCATCCTGCTGGAAGAGATGGGCCTGCGCGTGATCGGCTCGTGGTCGGGCGACGCCACCCTGGCGGAGCTGGAGCGCGCGCCCAAGGGCAAGCTGAACCTCATCCACTGCTACCGGTCCATGAACTACATCTGCCGCTTCATGGAAGAAAAATACGGTGTGCCCTGGATGGAGTACAACTTCTTCGGTCCCTCGCAGATCGAAGCCAGCTTGCGCAACATCGCCAAGCAGTTCGACGAGACCATCCAGCAGAACGCCGAGAAGGTCATCGCCAAGTACCGCCCGCTGGTCGACGCGGTCACGGAAAAGTACCGTCCGCGCCTGGAAGGCAAGACCGTGATGCTCTACGTCGGCGGCCTGCGCCCGCGTCACGTCGTCACCGCCTACGAGGACCTGGGCATGGAGATCGTCGGCACGGGCTACGAGTTCGCCCACAACGACGACTACCAGCGCACCGGCGACTACGTGAAGGAAGGCACGCTCATCTACGACGATGCGTCGGCCTTCGAGCTTGAGAAGTTCATCGAGGGCCTGCGCCCCGACCTGGTGGGCTCCGGCGTCAAGGAAAAGTACCCGACCCAGAAGCTGGGCGTGCCTTTCCGCCAGATGCACTCGTGGGACTACTCGGGCCCGTACCACGGCTATGACGGTTTCGCCATCTTCGCCCGCGACATGGACATGGCGATCAACAATCCGGTGTGGGGTCTGTTCCAGGCTCCGTGGAAGGCCGCGTAAGCGGCCTCCGACCTCCGGCTCCACACTGTTCAGGAGTATCCGATATGCCTCAGAGCGTTGAAAAGGTCCTCGACCATCAGCCGCTGTTCCGCCAGCCCGAATACACCGAGATGTTCAAGGCGAAGAAGGAACAGTTCGAATGCGGCCACCCGGACGAAAAGGTCCAGGAGATCGCGGACTGGACCAAGTCGTGGGACTACCGTGAGAAGAACCTGGCCCGCGAGGCCCTGGTCGTGAACCCCGCCAAGGCCTGTCAGCCGCTGGGTGCGGTGTTCGCCGCCGCCGGTTTCGCCGACACCCTGTCGTTCGTGCACGGCTCGCAGGGCTGTGTGGCCTACTACCGCTCGCACCTGTCCCGTCACTTCAAGGAGCCGTCCTCGGCCGTCTCCTCGTCCATGACGGAAGACGCGGCCGTGTTCGGCGGCCTAACCAACATGGTCGACGGCCTGGGCACCGCCCACAAGCTGTACAAGCCGAAGATGATCGCCGTGTCCACCACCTGCATGGCGGAAGTCATCGGCGACGACCTGCACGCCTTCACCTCCACGGCGAAGGAAAAGGGCTCCATCCCGCAGGACCTGGACGTGCCCTTCGCGCACACCCCGGCCTTCGTCGGCAGCCACACCACCGGCTACGACAACATGATGAAGGGCATCCTGCAGTACTTCTGGAAGAAGCAGGAGCGCACGGCCGGCGAAAGCCTGAACATCATCCCTGGCTTCGACGGCTTCGCGGTTGCCAACAACCGTGAAATCAAGCGCATGCTGGACATGATGGGCGTCGACTACACCCTGCTGTCCGACGTTTCCGACGTCTACGACATGCCGGCCGACGGCACCTTCAACATGTACGCCGGCGGCACCACCATCGAGGACACCAAGGCGGCCATGAACGCCAAGGCGACCCTCTCGATGCAGCAGGCCTGCACCAGCAAGACCCTGGAGTACGCGGAAAGCGTGGGCCAGCAGGTCAAGGCGCTCAACTACCCGCTGGGCGTGCAGGGCACCGATGCCTTCCTGATGGCCGTCAAGGAGCTGACGGGCAAGGACATCCCGGAAGAGCTGCTGGTGGAGCGCGGCCGCCTGGTCGACGCCATCGCCGACAGCATGAGCCACCTGCACGGCAAGAAGTTCGCCATCTACGGCGACCCGGACTTCTGCCTGGGCATGGCGCAGTTCGTCATGGAGCTGGGCGCCGAGCCGACCCACGTGCTGGCCACCAACGGCACCAAGGCCTGGGGCAAGCAGATGGAAGCGCTCCTGGCGTCCTCGCCTTACGGCGAAGGCTGCCAGGTGTGGGCGGGCAAGGACCTGTGGCACCTGCGGTCCCTGCTGGCGACGGAACCGGTGGACTTCCTGATCGGCAACTCCTACGGCAAGTACCTGGAGCGTGACCTGAAGATCCCGCTGATCCGCCTGACGTTCCCGATCTTCGACCGCCACCACCACCACCGTTTCCCCACCTGGGGTTACCAGGGTGGCCTGCGCGTCCTGGTGACGCTGCTGGACAAGGTGTTCGACACGATCGACGCCGACACCAACGAGACCGGCGTGTCGGACTACTCGTTCGACCTCACCCGGTAACGCTGGGACCGCTTTTTTTGCGGGAAGCCGGCCGGAGGGGAAACCCTCCGGCCGGTCTTCTTTTGGGGGCACTCCGAGTAACGCATGTCACACATCCGACAATTGGCACGGACACGACAAAGCGACACTTCCTGAACTCCCTGAAACTCCGCCGTTTTCCCTCTGGCACAGGGGTTGCAACCACCTCCGCATCACCCCCCTCGGGACCACTCCCCCGTTCCGCCGAGGAGACCGCGATGCTGAAGCAGAAAGTCCAGGAGCTGTTCAACGAGCCCGGCTGCGTCACCAACCAGGGCAAGTCGGACGCCGAGCGCAAGAAGGGCTGTTCCATCAAGGGCCTGACGCCCGGTGCCGCCGCCGGCGGCTGCGCCTACGACGGCGCGCTCATCGCCCTGCAGCCGATCACCGATGTCGTCCATCTGGTTCACGGCCCCATCGCCTGCGCCGGCAACGCCTGGGACAACCGCCATGCGGCCTCGTCCGGGTCGGAGCTGTACCGCATGGGCTTCACCACCGACATGAGCGAACTGGACGTCATCCACGGCGGCGAAAAGAAGCTGTGGAAGGCCATCAAGGACGTCATCGCCGACCGCAACCCGCCGGCCGTCTTCGTCTACCAGACCTGCGTGCCGGCGCTCATCGGCGACGACGTGGAAAAGGTCTGCGAGGTGGCGACGGAAAAGCTGGGCGTGCCGGTCATTCCGGTCAACGCGCCGGGCTTCGTCGGCTCCAAGAACCTGGGCAACAAGCTGGGCGGCGAGGCGCTGCTCGACCACGTCATCGGCACCATGGAGCCAGACGACGCCGGCCCGACCGACGTCAACATCATCGGCGAATACAACCTTTCCGGCGAGCTGTGGCAGGTCAAGCCGCTGTTCGAGAAGCTTGGCATCCGCCTGCGCGCCTGCATCACCGGCGATGCCCGCTATCGCGACGTCGCCACTGCCCACCGGGCGCGGGTGAACATGATGGTGTGCAGCCAGGCGATGATAAACGTCGGACGCAAGATGCAGGAGCGGTGGGGCATTCCCTTCTTCGAGGGCAGCTTCTACGGCATCGAGGATACCTCCGACGTCCTGCGCACCATGAGCCGTCTACTCGTAGACCAGGGCGCCGATCCCGGCCTCATCGACCGCGCCGAGGCGCTGATCGCCGAGGAAGAGGAAAACGCCTGGGCCGCCATCCGCGCCTACAAGCCGCGCCTGGAGGGCAGGAAGGTGCTGCTCTACACCGGCGGCCACAAGAGCTGGTCGGTGGTCTCCGCCCTGCAGGAGGTGGGGATGGAGGTTGTCCGTACATCCGTCCGCAAGGCGACCGACAACGACAAGGCGCGCGCGCTGGACCTCATGGAAGGCGAGGAAAGCGCGCTGGTCGGCGCCATCCCCGCGCCGGAGATGTACCGGATGCTGGAGGAGGGCGAGGCCGACATCATGCTGTCGGGCGGCCGCACGCAGTTTGTCGCGCTGAAGGCCCGCCGGCCGTGGCTGGATATCAACCAGGAGCGCCATTACGCCTACGCCGGCTACGTCGGCATGGTGGAGCTGGTGCGCCAGCTCGACAAGGCGGTGAACAACCCCATGTGGGCGACCATCCAGAAGGACGCCCCCTGGGACGCCGACGGCAATCTTCTGACCACCGCCGGCGGGGAGGGCTGAGCCATGCAGAAGCCGAGCGAAAAGTTCGTCATCGCGCGCAAGTCCGCCTCCACCAATCCGCTGAAGATGAGCCCGCCCCTGGGCGCGGCCATGGCGTATCTCGGCCTGGACGGCTGCCTGCCGCTGTTCCACGGCAGCCAGGGCTGCACGGCGTTCGCGCTGGTGCTGCTGGTGCGCCACTTCAAGGAAGCCATCCCGTTCCAGACCACCGCCATGAACGAGGTCACGACCATCCTCGGCGGCATGGACAACGTGGAACAGGCGGTGCTCAACATCCACAAGCGGGCGCGGCCGAAGGTCATCGGCATCTGCTCCACCGGCCTCACGGAGACGCGCGGCGAGGACACCTTCGCCGACGTCCGCACCATCCAGGCGAAACACGCCGAGGCGCTGGGCGACACGCAGCTTGTCTTCGCGGCGACGCCTGATTTCGCCGGCGGCGTGCAGGAAGGGTGGGGCAAGGCGGTGTCGGCCATGATCGACCGCTTCGTGCCCGCCGGCGACGGCACCCGCACGTTGCGCCAGATCAACGTCCTGGCCGGTGCGCACATGAGCCCTGGCGACGTGGACGAGCTGCGCGAGATCATCGAGGCCTTCGGGCTGGAGCCCATCATCCTGCCCGACCTGTCGGGCTCGCTGGACGGGCACGTGCCGGGCCGCCACGTCGGCACCACCTACGGCGGCACGACCATCGCGGACATGGGCCGCATGCACCGCTCCGCCTGCACGCTGGCGATCGGGGAGCACATGCGCATCAGCGGTGAGCGGCTGGAGGCCCGCACGGGCGTGCCGACCCGCTTCATCGACGGCCTGACGGGACTGGAGGCGGTGGACCGGCTGGTGGTCACGCTCGCCGAGATTTCGGGCAAGCCGGTGCCGAAGCGCCTGCGCCGCCAGCGCAGCCAGCTGGTGGACTCCATGCTGGACGGCCATTTCCACTTCGGCGGAAAGCGCATCGCCATCGCCGCCGAGCCGGACCTTCTGTGGGCGCTGGGGCCGATCTTCACGGGCATGGGGGCGGAGCTTTCGACCGTGGTCACCACCATGCCAGCCCCGCACCTGGAGGCGCTGGATTGCGCCAAGGTGATCGTCGGCGACCTGGGCGACCTGGAGACGGGCGCGGCCGAGACCGGCGCCGACCTTCTGGTCACCCACAGCCACGGCCGGCAGGCGTCCGAGCGCCTGGGCCTGCCGCTGTTCCGGGTGGGCTTCCCGCAGTTCGACCGTATCGGGGCGGCGCATCAGACGCTTCTGGGCTATCGCGGCACGCGGGCGCTGGTCTGCGACCTTGCCAACACCTTCATCGACCACGCCCACCACGCCAGCCCGGCCGATTGGGCGGGCGCCGGGTCAGGGGAGGGGAGCCATGGCGGTTCGCAAGCTGCGGCTGGTTGAGGACGCCGGAGGCGGCACCGCGCTCGCCGCACGGCCGGAACGCAAGAGGGGCACCATGAAGATCGCCTTCACCACCCAGGACATGAAAACCGTCGACGCGCACTTCGCCTCGGCCCGCAACATCGCCGTCTACGAGGTTGACGACGCCGGCTATCGCTTCCTCGAAGCCTTGCAGTTCGACAACACGAGCAACGAGGACGGCAAGCACACCGACGACGGCGAGGACCGCATCGCGGCCAAGATCGGCGCGCTCGACGGCTGCGCCATCCTGTTCGTGAAGGCCATCGGCGGCCCGGCGGCGGCCAAGGTGGTGGCGGCCCGCGTCCACCCCATCAAGGTGCCGCAGCCCGAGCCCATCACCCAGGTGCTGGACCGCACCGTGGCGATGCTGAACGGCACGCCGCCGCCGTGGCTGCGCAAGGCCCTCGGCAAGACCGAGGAACGCGACCTGTCGTTCATGGACGAGGAGGACTGACCCGATGACCGACGCGCCCGTGCTGGAGCTGACGCCCGAGGAGGCGACGGCCCTGAAAAGCCCCTTCGTGAAGGAGCTGATCAGCCAGATCCGCGCCCAGGACAGCTACGGCGCCTGGGAGAAGAAATCCGACCGCGAGTTGCTGGACGACTTCATCGTCACCAAGGAGCGGCGCCGCGAGATCCCCATCATCGGCGACCCGGACCCCGACATCCTGTGGCGGGTGGAACTGTTCTACGCCGCCATCGGCCTGGCGGTGGAGCGCCGCACGGGCAGGATGTGCAGCCCCATGATGAAGATGAGCCACGAGGGCTTCGGCCGCGTCATCATGACGACGGGCCGGCTGGTGGTGGTCGCCAAGTCCCTGCGCGACGTCCACCGCTTCGGCTTTGAAAGCGTCGCCAAGTTGGAAGAGGCGGGCGAGAAACTGGTGGCCGAGGCGGTCAAGTGGATCGAGACCTTCCCCGCCGTGGCGGATGCGTGAAGGGGGCGGCCATGAGCGACATCGAGGATCTGAAGGCGCGCGTGAAGAAGCTCAGCGCCAGGGCCACCAACGCCAAGATGAACCTCCACGACCTGTCGGAGGAGCTTCCGGTGGACTGGGAAAAGATCATGGACGTGGCCCAGGCCACCCATGACGCCTACGCCGAGCTGACGGCCGCCCGCGCCGAGTTGAAGCAGGCCGAGACGGCCGCCGCCGCCGCTTTAGGCGGTGTTCAACGGATAACGTATTGAACTAAGGGGATTGTCATGGCTTCCATCACCTTTGCCCGGCGCGACGGCTCGCCGTGGGTGCCGCAGTACCTGGAAAGCATCGACAGCGACAGCTGCATCGGCTGCGGCCGCTGCTACAAGGTCTGCGACCAGGGCGTGCTGGAACTGAAGGGCGTCAACGACGAGGGGGAGCTTGTGGACCCCTTCGACGATGACGAGGACATCGAGCGCAAGGTCATGACGGTCGCCAACCCGGGCAACTGTGTCGGCTGCAACTCGTGCAGCAAGGTCTGCGGCAACAGCTGCCAGACCCACGGCCCCGCCGAAGCGGCGGCGTGAGGGGCGGGGTGACTGGCATCGGGTGTGGAGCCCAACGCTGGGCGACGGGCTATCCAATACCCGTCATTCCTGCGAAAGCAGGAATCGACCTCCACCGCCTGCCGCCGAGGCACCCGCTGAAGGAGGTTTCCAATGCAGACGGTATACCAGCGTCTCATGTCCGCCGATGGCTTGGGGGAGTCCGTCGACCGGCACGTGTTCGCCTGCGTGATCGCCGTCTGTCGGGCCGATCCGGCGCGGACCTTGTGCGATGGCACGGGGCTCGCGCCGGACGCCCTGCTTGCCCTGTTCGCCACGTACTTCCCCGGTTGCCGCGATATCCTGCACGACCCCGCCACCGCCGTTCCCGATGCGGAGGAAGCGCTGGAGGAAGAGGACCTGAAGCGCCTCCTGCTCGACCACCGCACCACCGGCACCCGGCCGGAGGAAGCCTGGCTGGCGGCCATTGTCGCCCGTCGCTCTCTGGGCGCGAATCACCTGTGGCAGGACCTGGGCCTGTGGGAGAGGTCGGAGCTGTCGGGCCTGTTGACCCGCCACTTCGCGCCCCTGGCCGCCCGCAACGTCGACACCATGAAGTGGAAGAAGTTCTTCTACCGCCAGCTCTGCCAGATGGAGGGCATCGTCATCTGCAAGGCGCCCAACTGCGCGGTGTGCGACGACTACGCCGTTTGCTTTGGCGAGGAAGCGGGCGACCCGCTGCTCCCGCTGGCGAATGCGGCGCGAATGGCGGCGGAGTAACCGGGAGCGCGAGGGCCCGACGGCCCTCGCAAAAGCGGGTGCGGGGCGGCCTGAGCCCCGCGCGCCGTCAGGCGCTCAGGTCGCAGTCTCCGGCTCATGCCCCTTCCGCGCCATCTCCAGCGCGTCCTTCAGCACATCCATGTCGCCGATGTGGTTGGCGAGCAGGAGCACCAGCTTGCAGTTGACGTCGCGGCTCTGGTCGTCCGACAGGCCTCGGTGCGCCTCGATGAGGGCTTCATAGAAGTCATCCGGCCGCGACAGGTTCGGCTGGGTGGTCAGCTTGGTCATGCCGTCCTCGCGCACGGTCTTGTCCTTGTCGATGAACATGGGCGTATTCTCCCTGTACTCGGGCCTCAGCCCTTGCCGAGCGCGGTGTCCAGCGCCACCCGCAGGCGGCGCGCGTCAAACTGGCGGAAGCGGGCCGCCACGTACTGGTCGGGGCGGATCAGGTAGACCGAGCCCGGCGTCGCATCGTAGCGCTCCGCCACCAGCCCCTTCACGTCCGCGAGGCCGCCGGGGCCGACCGTCACCACCTTCACGCCGGCGGGGTCATCCTCGAAGGCCTTCAGCTCGTCCGGCACGCCGCCGTCCAGCGTGAAGTACAGCACCGTGAAGTCCCCGCCCAGGCGGTTGAGCAGCCACGCATCCTGTCCGTCCGCCGTCACCGGCGCGTCGGCGGCCGGCGTGCCCGGCGTCATGCGGCCCTTGAAGGCGTCCGTGTCCGGCGTGTTGAGCGGCGAGGCCGCGTAGGGTGTGGGCATGCTCAGGCGGCCGGAGTTCACCAGCGCGCGGGCGAAGGGGTGCTCGCGGGCGAGGTCCAGGGTCGCGTCGCGGAAGGCGCGGCTGATCGGGCTTTTCGGCGTGATGAAGTCCGTCGACCGGGTGGAGTTCATCAGGTTGTCGTCGGCGGCGAAGACCCGCTCGGTATCGTAGGTGTCGAGCAGGCTTTCCGGCGCGGTGCCGTCCATCACCCGTTTCAGCTTCCACGACAGGTTGTCGATGTCCTGCACGCCGGTGTTGGCCCCGCGCGCGCCGAAGGGGCTGACCTGGTGGGCGGCGTCGCCGGCGAACAGCAGGCGGCCGTGGCGGAAGTGCTCCATGCGGCGGCAGGCGAACTGGTAGACGCTCACCCACTCCAGTTCGAATTCCGTGTCCTCGCCCAGCATGGCCTTCAGGCGCGGAATGACGTTTTCCGGCTTCTTCTCTTCCTCCGGGTCAGCGTCCCAGCCCAGCTGGAAGTCGATGCGCCAGACGTTGTCGCACTGCTTGTGCAGCAGGACGCTCTGGTTCCGGTGGAAGGGCGGGTTGAACCAGAACCAGCGTTCCGTCGGGAAGTCCGCCTTCATCACCACGTCGGCGATGAGGAAACGGTCCTGGAAGGCCTGCCCCTCAAAGCTGGCGCCGATCATGCCGCGGATGTCGGACTTCGCACCGTCGCAGGCGATGACCCAGTCGGCATCCAGGCGGTAGTCGCCGTCGGGCGTGGCGATGGTGAGTGCGACGTGGTCGGCGTTGTTCTCCAGGCCCGTGACCTTGTTCTTCCACCGCAGGTCCACAAGGTCGCCATAGGCCTTGCAGCGCTCCACCAGGTATTCCTCCAGGTAGTACTGCTGGAGGTTAATGAAGGCCGGCATTTTGTGGTCGGCCTCGGGCAGCAGGTCGAACTGATAGACCATTTCCTCATCGCGGAAGACCTTGCCGATTTTCCAGCCGATGCCCTTGTCGACCATGGGCCCCGCGACGCCCAGGCGGTCCCACACCTCCAGCGCGCGCTTGGCGTAGCACACCGCGCGGGAGCCGATGGAGACCGTGTTGTTGTCATCCAGAACCACCACCGGTACGCCCTGGGCGGCAAGGTCGAGCGCGGCGGTCAGGCCGATGGGACCGGCGCCGACCACCACGGCGGGCTTGCGCGTGACCGTGTCCGACGAAAGCTCCCTGGGTGGGACGTACTGGAACTCCGGGTACTGATAGGTTTGCAGCATTGGACGCTTCCCCGTTCGCCTGCGGATGTTTGTTTCATCCGTTACAGTTTCATTTGATACTAACTGCCGAGAGAGCCCCGTTCAAGGTCCATCGCCGCCGTCCAAGGCTGGGTCTGGACGGCGGCGATGGCGGAAAGGGGGGCCGGGGGACGGGACGGGGTGGTGGCCCCCGTCAGCCCTCGTCCTTGCGCAGGTCGACGACGCGCCTGGCCTTGCCCTGGCTGCGCTCGATGGCGCCGTGGGGCTCCACGTCGACGACCGAAGAGACGCCGATCAACGATTTGATGTGGTGCTGCAGTTCCTTGGCGGCCATGTCGCAGGCCGAGCCGTCGACGCCGGCACGCATCTCCACGCGCACCTTCAGCGTGTCCAAGTGGCCCTGGCGCCCGACGATGAGCTGGTAGTGCGGCGACAGGCGCTCGTCCTTCAGGATCAGTTCCTCGATCTGGGTCGGGAAGACGTTGACGCCGCGGATGATGAGCATGTCGTCGGACCGGCCGGTGATCTTTTCCATCCGCCGCATGGAGCGCGCGCTGCCCGGCAGCAGGCGGGTCAGGTCGCGGGTGCGGTAGCGGATGACCGGCATGGCTTCCTTGGTCAGGCTGGTGAAGACCAGTTCACCGATCTCGCCGTCCGCCACCGGTTCGCCGGTCTGCGGGTTGATGATCTCGGGATAGAAGTGATCTTCCCAGAGGGTCAGGCCGTCCTTGGTCTCGATGCACTCGATGCCCACACCGGGCCCGATCACTTCCGACAGGCCGTAGATGTCGATGGCGTCCAGGCCCAGGCGGCCCTCAAGCTCGGTGCGCATGTCGTTGGTCCAGGGCTCGGCGCCGAAGATGCCGATCTTCAGGCTGCTGTCGCGCGGGTCCATGCCCTGGCGTTCCATCTCGTCGGCCAGGACCAGCATGTAGGACGGCGTGACCATGATGACGTCCGGTTCGAAATCGCGGATCAGCTGCACCTGCTTTTCCGTCTGCCCGCCGGACATGGGAATGACCGTGCAGCCCAGCGCCTCCGCTCCGTAGTGCGCGCCCAGGCCGCCGGTGAACAGGCCGTAGCCGTAGGAGACGTGCACCTTCATGTTCCGGCGCCCGCCGGCGGCGCGGATGGAGCGCGCCATCACCCGCGACCACATGGCGATGTCCTGCTGCGTGTAGCCCACCACCGTCGGGCGGCCCGTGGTGCCCGACGAGGCATGGATGCGCACCACCTCGCTCATGGGCACGGCGAACATGCCGTAGGGGTAGGTTTCGCGCAGGTCGTCCTTGGTGGTGAAGGGCAGGTGCCTCAGGTCCGACAACTCCTTGATGTCGCGCGGGTGGATTCCTGCCGCGTCGCACTTGTTGCGGAAGTGCGGGACGTTCTCGTAGGCGTGGCGCACCGACCATTTCAGCCGGCGGGTCTGGATTGCCGTGATCTCGTCGCGCGAGGCGATCTCGATGGGGTCCAGTTCGTGTTCCAGCGGACGCTTGGTCAGGTCCATGGCACCGTTGGGCGCGGTCTTCACCATGTTCATGCCCCGATTCCTTCCTGTCTCGGACGTTCCAGTCTCTGTTCCCGTCGGCCGGCGGATTGTTGTTTTGGGGGAAGCCGGCTCTTTCATTCTTTTTAATATGCCACGGCTAAGCGCCGGGCGGGTGTGAGGATTTCAGACCCGCTCGATCACCATGGCGATGCCCTGGCCGACGCCGATGCACATGGTGCACAGCGCATAGCGGCCCTGGCGGCGTTCCAACTCGTTCAGCGCGGTGGTGACGAGGCGCGCGCCGCTCATGCCCAGCGGGTGGCCGAGCGCGATGGCGCCGCCGTTGGGGTTCACGTGCTCGGCGTCGTCGGGCAGGCCGAGGTCGCGCAGCACCGCGAGCGCCTGGGCCGCGAAGGCCTCGTTCAGCTCGATGACGTCCATCTGGTCGAGCGTCAGGCCGGTCTGGGCGAGCACCTTGCGGGTGGCGGGCGCAGGCCCCATGCCCATGATGCGCGGCGGCACGCCGGCCGTCGCCATGCCGACAACGCGGGCGCGCGGCGTCAGGCCGTGACGCTTGGCGCCATCCTCCGAGGCCAACAGAAGGGCGGCGGCGCCATCGTTCACCCCCGACGCATTGCCGGCGGTGACGGAGCCGTCCTTGCGGAACGGGGTCTTGAGCTTCGCCAGCGCCTCCAGCGTCGTCTCTGGGCGCGGGTGCTCGTCCGTATCGACCACCACCGGGTCGCCCTTGCGCTTGGGGATCGTCACCGGCGTGATCTCGGCGGCGAGGCGCCCGGCCTCCATGGCGCTCGCGGTGCGCTGCTGGCTGCGGAGGGCGAAGGCGTCCTGGTCCTCGCGGGCGATGTGGAAGTCGGCGGCGACGTTCTCGGCGGTCTCCGGCATGCTGTCGATGCCGAACTGCTCCTGCATGATCTTGTTGACGAAGCGCCAGCCGATGGTGGTGTCATGGACCGCGTTGGCGCGCGAGAACGCCGTTTCCGCCTTCGGCATGACGAAGGGCGCGCGGCTCATGCTCTCCACCCCGCCCGCGATCCACAGGTCGCCGTCGCCGGCCTTGATGGAGCGCGCTGCCAAGCCCGTGGCGTCCATGCCGGAGCCGCACAGGCGGTTGACGGTGGTGCCCGGCACCTCGGTCGGCAGCCCGGCCAGCAGGGCGGCCATGCGGGCGACGTTGCGGTTGTCCTCGCCGGCCTGGTTGGCGCAGCCGAGGATCACGTCGTCCACCTGGTTCCACTCGACGGACTTGTTGCGCTCCATCAGCGCCTTGAGCGGCACGGTGGCCAGATCGTCGGCGCGGACGCTCGCCAGCGCGCCGCCGTAGCGGCCGACGGGGGTGCGGATGGCGTCGCAGATGAAAGCGTCGCGGGTCATTGCGCGGCCTCCTCTCCCGGCAGGTCGGCGACCTGGCCCTTGATGGTGCGGGAATTGCCCCGGAACATGGCGAGCACCACGCCATCCTGGTTGGTGACGGTGACGTCGGTGACACCGCCGCGGCCCTGCTGCCAGGTTTCCGTGCCCTCGGCGGTCAGCACGTCGCCAAGCTTGCCCGGCGCGCAGAACGTCACGCTCGCCGACTGGGCGACGGTGACGCGGTTGTGGCTGTTGCAGGCGTAGGCGAAGCAGGTGTCGGCCAGCGTGAAGCACAGGCCGCCGTGCAGGATGTCGTGCCCGTTCACCATGTCCTGGCGCACCGTCATGGTGCACTTGGCGAAGCCGGGCGCGACCTCCGTCACTTCGATGCCGAGGGCCTGGGCGGCGTGGTCGCGGGCGTACATGGCCTCGCGGGCGGCCTCGGCCACCTGCTGCTTGCGGGCGGGCTCCATGATCGGATCACCTTCAGGCATGGAAACGGGTTCCTCCCAGGACCTTGCGCCGCAGCAGCGCCGACGGGCGGTAGCGGTCCTCGTGATAGGTTTCGTACAAATTGGTGAGGGTGGCGTGGATGCGCTCCAGGCCCAGGTCCTCGGCCCAACCGAGCGGCCCGCGCGGGTAGTTCACGCCCTTGGTCATGGCGGTGTCCACGTCGGCCGCGCCGGCGACGCCCTGGAAGACGGCGTCGGCGGCCTCGTTGGCGAGCATGGCGACGGTGCGGGTGACGATCAGCCCCGGCACGTCGTCGATCACCGACACGGCCAAGCCGGCGGCCTGGAGCAGCCCCACGGCCTTTTCCAGCGTGCCGGGCGCGGCCTGATCGGCGACGGCGACGGCGATGCGGGTCGCCTGCATGAAGTCCAGCGCCAGGTCGTAGACGACCACGTCCGTCAGCCCCTCGGCCTCGGCCACCTCCGTCGCTGTGCCGCCGTCGGAGGGCAGCAGGACAACGCCATCGACGGTGATGGAGAAATCCTCGGCCTCCTCAACCTCCACCGCCACGCCGTTGGCGCGCAGGCGGTCGAGCAGGGGGGCGTTGGCATCGGCGACCACCGGGCCTTCCGGCATGGGGCAGGGGGCGGCGGTGGCGGGCTCGGGCGTCTCGGCGCCCTCGGCGTAGTCGTAGAAGCCGCGCCCGGTCTTGCGGCCGAGCCAGCCGGCGTCCACCAGGTCCTTCTGCACCAGCGACGGCAGGAACCGCTTGTCGTTGTAGTAGGCGGCGAAGACCGACGAGGTGACGGCGTAGTTCACGTCATGGCCGATCAGGTCCATGAGCTGGAACGGCCCCATTCGGAAGCCGCCGCACTCGCGCATGACGGCGTCGATGGTGGCGACGTCCGCGCCCTGTTCCTCCAGCACCCGCAAGGCTTCGGCATAGAAGGGCCGGGCCACGCGGTTGACGATGAAGCCGGGGGTGGAGCGCGCGTGCACCGGGCTCTTGCCCCAGGCCGCCGCCGTGGCGTGGACGGTGGCGGCGACGGCCGGATCGGTGGCGACGCCGGAGATCACCTCCACCAGCTGCATCACAGGGGCGGGGTTGAAGAAGTGCATCCCCACCAGCCGCTCCGGCCGCTTGAGGCCCGCGCCGATGGCGGTCAGCGACAGGCTGGAGGTGTTCGACGCCAGGATGACGCTCTCGCCGCACAGGTCTTCCAGCGTCCCGAAGACCTCCTGCTTGACCTCCAGGCGCTCCACGATGGCTTCCACCACCAGGGCGGCGTCGGACAGGCCCTCCAGCGCGTCCACGACCGTGATGCGGTCGAGCAGGGCGTCGCGGTCGGCCTCGCTCATGCGGCCCTTTTCGACCCGCTTGCCGAGCTGCCCGGCGACACCCTCCTTGCCCTTGGCGGCGGCGCCCGGGGCGGCGTCGAACAGCACGACGGGATGCCCGGCGGCGGCGGCGACCTGGGCGATGCCGGCCCCCATGGTGCCGGCGCCGATGACGCCGACAACGGAAGAGTCGGGCAGGGCGGTGGCGGTGGTGTGGTCGGTCATGCCCGGCCTCACTTGCCCACGAACGCCGGCTGGCGCTTGTTCATGAAGGCGTCCACGCCCTCCTGATAATCGCGCGTGCGGCCGGCGAGGCTTTGCAGGTCGCGCTCCAGGTTCAGTTGCTGGTCCAGGGTGTTGGTCCAGGTTTCCTTCAGCGCCCGCTTGATGAGCGCGAGGCCGGCGGTCGGCTGGGTGGCGAGGTGCTTCGCCAGGGCCTCGGCTTCTTCCGCCAGGGCCTCGTCGTCCACGGCCTTCCAGATCATGCCCCAGTCGGCGGCCTTGTCGGCGGGGACCTTCTCGCCGGTCAGCATCAGCGCGGCGGCGCGGGCCGGGCCGACAAGGCGGGGCAGGGACCACGTGCCGCCGGAATCGGGCACGAGGCCGATCTTGCAGAACGCCTGGATGAACGACGCCGAGCGCGCGGCCAGCACGATGTCGCAGGCGAACGCCAGGTTGGCGCCGGCGCCGGCGGCCACACCGTTCACCGCGCAGATCACCGGCATCTCAAGGTCGGCGATGGAGCGGATGAGCGGGTTGTACCGCTTCTCCAGGCTCTCCGCCAGGTCCGGCGCCTCACCGCCGGGAGACACGGCGCGGTCGCCCAGGTCCTGGCCGGCGCAGAAGCCGCGCCCGGCGCCGGTGATGAGCAGGCAGCGGACGCTTTCATCCGTGCGCGCGGCCTTGATGGCCTCGGCCAGTTCCCCGTGCATCTGGACGGTGAAGCTGTTCAGCTTGTCCGGGCGGTTCAGCGTGATCTTCGCCACGCCGTCGGCGACCTCGTACAGGATCGTCTCGGTGTTCATGCCTCTGCGTCGTCCTTTGTGGCTTGTCTCAGCGGCCGGTGAAGGCCGGGCGGCGCTTTTCCAGGAAGGCGCTCACGCCCTCGCGTTTATCCTCGGTTGCGAACAGTTGGCAGAAGGCCCGGCGCTCGGCGTGCAGGCCCTGTTCCAGCCCCACCTCGTGCGCCTTGAGCACCGCTTCCTTCGCCATGCGCACGGCCAGCGGCGGCTTGGCGGCGATGGTCTCGGCGATGGTGATGGCGCGGTCTTCCGTCAGTTCCGGCTGGGTCACCTCGCTCACCAGCCCCTGGGCGAGCGCGGTTTGCGCGTCGATGAAGGCGCCTGTCAGCGCCATGAGCATGGCGTTGGACTTGCCGACCGCGTGGGTCAGGCGCTGGGTTCCGCCGGCGCCGGGAATGATGCCCAGGTTCACCTCCGGCTGACCGAAGACGGCCGTGGTGCCGGCGATGAGGATATCGGCGTGCATGGCGAGTTCATTCCCGCCGCCCAGGCAATAGCCGTTGATGGCCGCGACGATGGGCTTGGGGAAGGACCGGATGGCCTTCCAATGGCCGGGGCGGGCGTCGTCGAGGATGGACGTCGCGTCATGCGCCGCCAGTTCCCCGATGTCGGCCCCGGCGGCGAAGACCTTGGGGCCGCCGGTCAGCACGACACAGCGCACGTCGGCATCGCGCGCGGCGGCATCGAGCGCCTCGGCGATCTCGCGCAGGGTCTGGGTCCGCAGGGCGTTGCGGGCCTTGGGGCGGTCGATGGTCAGACGCAGGACGCCCGGACGCACCATGTCGATGCGGATATCGGCGAACGGGGTCTCCGCTCCGGCCTCCGAACGCCCCGCCCGAGTGAACTCGGCCGTGGTCATCGTGTCTCGTGTCCTCCCTGTCCGCCCCCGGTTCATCCAGGGTGCGGAGGCCCGTCGTGTCAGGTGTTGGCGGCGGATGCGCCAGCGCCCCGCCGGGCTGCAATTTTTAATGATACAAAATCCTGTCACCAGCGTCGGAAAATGTAAACCTTTTTGAGCCCGTGCCGCAGGTGCCGAAAGGCGTAACCGCTGGGCTCAGGCGGTCGGCACGGGCGGCAGCGTCAGGCCCAAGCCCTTGAGGCGCGGTCCGATATCGACCAGCCAGCGGTTCAGAAGCTCGCCGCTGGTGGCCTGGCGCAGGCCGTATTTCAGGTACTGCTGGCTCTGGTCCGTCGCCCCGTGGCGGCCGAAGGTGGCGGCGACGCGCGGGAACCAGTAGTCAACGTTGACCTGCGGCGTGCGGTGGTCGCGCAGGCGCTCCACCTCCTGGCGCAGGCCCTCTTCGCCCCATTCGGCGTGGGTCTTCTCCCGGCTCGCAATGGCGCCCATCACCTCGGCCATGGGGCGGTAGGAGGAGCCCGCCAGCTCATCGATCTGCACGGCCGAGGCGGTGCCCATGAGCAGGTTGAGGACGACCGCATCCGTCCACCCCTCCAGCGGGTAGTGAAACACGTTCAGCCGCTTGTCCGATCCCACGCGCCGCGCGCCCAGGTCCAGCGAGCGATCCAGCCGCGACCACCAGCAGTGGCTGCGCACATAGAGTTCCGGGTTGATACCAAACGGCTCCATCAAACTCAGGCCCTGTTCGGCGTGGCGGTACTTTTCGCTGACGATTCGCGCCGCGATGCTGCGCTGCTTCAGCCCCGGCGCGCTGTTGATGAACGGCACGAAGCCCGCCGCGCCCGCCAGTTCGCTGTCGACGAAGACAGCCATCAGCCGCATCAGTTCGCCTTTGTAACCCGGCGACAGCGTGTCGTCGGCCCCCAGCGTCCCGCCGCCCGCGACGTGTTCGATGACCTCGGAATCCGCTCGTGCCATGGATCTGCGCCCTCCCTTGCGTGTTCTGTGTTTTGCGCGTGATACAAAAATAGACACTTAGCCTGCGATTTGGTATCACAAAATTCCGACGTGGGCGAGTGGGTTCCGTTAACGGAAACCGGACCGCTCCGGGAGGCCAGGAAAACAGGCAACAAGAACGTAAGAACGGGGACGGACATCCATGAGCAGCATCCTGATTCTCGTCGGCACCGAATCGGGCAACGCGCAGATGGTGGGCGAGACCCTCATGGACGAGTTCAGCGCCAAGGGCCACGATGTGGACATGGCCATGGACGACGCCACGCTCGACGGGCTGGATCTGCCCGCGCGCGACGTGCTGCTGGTGGTGACCTCCACCCACGGCCTGGGCGAACTGCCCGACAATATCATCCCCGTCCACGACGCGCTGGGCGAGGAGAAGCCGGACCTGTCGGGCTTGAAGTACGGCGTCATCGCGCTGGGCGACCAGACGTATTCCGACACCTTCTGCAAGGCCGGCAAGACCATGGATGCGTTGCTGGCCGAACTCGGCGCCCACAAGGTCGGGGAGCGCCTGGAAATCGACGCCTGCACCCAGCCCCTGCCCGACGAGGACGCGCTGACCTGGGGCGAGGAATGGCTGGCGCAGCTGGGCTGACCGCCCGCTTTCTGCGCTGCTCAACGAACAGAACAAGACAACAGGGAACACCGCCGCCGCCGGAAGGTTCATGCAAGGCCGGTGGCGCACCGTCCAAGGAAACGGAGACCCCGATGAACGTCATCAGCACCCGCGCGATGGAGCTTGTGTCCAAGCACAAGCCGACGCTGGAAAAGGCGGTCGAGGCCGCAAATGCGCGCGGCTATTGGTCGCTCTACCCCGAGCACCTGAAGCCCTACGGCGAGACTGCCAAGGACGACGGTATGGCCGCCTTCAAGGCGCACCTGGGCAAGCCGTTCGAGATCGACGTGCCCGGCGCGTCCGGCACTGTCGGCGCCGAGGAAAGCCCGTTCGGCATCGAGATGGGCATCACCTACCCGAAGCCCGACATCGACGAAGTCCTGAAGGCCGCCCAGGCCGCCATGCCGGACTGGCGCCGCGCCGTGCCGGAAGTGCGCGCGAGCGTCTGCGCCGAAATCCTGGAGCGCCTCAACAAGCGCACGCCGGAGATGATCTTCGCCGTCATGCACACCACCGGCCAGGCCTTCATGATGGCCTTCCAGGCCGGCGGCCCGCACGCCCAGGACCGCGGGCTGGAGGCCGTCACCTACGGCTACATGGCCATGACGCAGGTGCCGGAAGGCGAGGTGATCTGGGAGAAGCCCCAGGGCAAGAACCCGCCGCTGGTCATGAAAAAGCACTGGCGCGTCGCCCCGCGCGGCGTCGCGGTGACGATCGGATGCTCCACCTTCCCCACCTGGAACGGCTACCCCGGCCTGTTCGCAAGCCTGGTGACCGGCAACCCGGTGGTGGTCAAGCCGCATCCGGGTGCCGTGCTGCCGCTGGCGATCACGGTCAAGATCGCGCGCGAGGTTCTGGCGGAAGCCGGCTTCGACCCCAACCTGGTGACGCTCGCCGCCGACGACCACAACGCCCCCATCGCCAAGGAGCTGTGCACCCGGCCCGAGGTGAAGGTGATCGACTTCACCGGCTCCACCGCCTTCGGCAACTGGCTGGAAGACAACTGCCGGCAGGCGCAGGTCTACACGGAAAAGGCCGGCGTGAACTTCGTCGTCATCGAGTCGACGGATGACTTCAAGGGCATGATCCGCAACATGTCCTTCACCCTGTCCCTTTACACGGGCCAGATGTGCACCACCACGCAGAACATCTTCGTCCCCAAGGGCGGCATCGAGACCGACCAGGGCCACAAGAGCTTCGACGAGGTGGCGGAGGCGCTGGCGAAGGGCGTGGAGAAGTTCCTGTCCGACGACGCCCGCGCGGTGGAAGTTCTGGGCGCCATCCAGAACCCCGCCACGGCCGAGCGCATCAAGGAGGCGGAAAAGATGGGCCAGGTCATCCTGGAAAGCCGCCCCATCGACCACCCGTACCTGAAGGGCGCCCGCGTCCACACGCCGGCCATGCTGGTGCTGGAAAAGGACCGAGCGGCGGACTACTGCAAGGAGTGCTTCGGCCCCGTGTCCTTCGTCATCGCTTGCGACGACGGCGCGGACTGCATCGAGACCGCCAAGCGCACGGTGCGGGAGCACGGCGCCATCACCGCCGGCCTGTACTCCACCAGCCGCGACTTGGTCGAGCAGGCGGAGGAAGCCTGCCTGGATGCGCAGGTCGCCCTGTCGGTCAACCTGACGGGCGGCGTGTTCGTGAACCAGACGGCGGCCTTCAGCGACTTCCACGCCACCGGCGGCAACCCGGCGGCCAACGCGGCCCTGGTGGACCTGGCCTTCGTCGCCAACCGATTCCGCTTCGTCGGCGTGCGCGAACCCGCGTAGCGCCGAAGAAGGAGGCCCCTGCCTCATCTTGCCCCGCCGGCTTTGGTCGGCGGGGCTTTTTGTGGGGAGGGGCTGGGTCTGGCGGGGTGCGGCGAGGCCACGAAGACACGAAGGGCACGAAGCCGGTGTGCTGATGGAGCGTGCTGCGGCTTCAGGGTCCAGCGTCGCTTTTGAAACACCAAGACACCAAGACACCAAGGCTTTTCGGCTTCGCCGGAATGGTTATGCGAGGGAGCCACGGGCTCCCTCGCGCTCCCTCGACGATTTAATCATCATGAACCTGACGGACCGGGCGAAGGTGGTCGGGAAGAGGATGATTGCGCGCCTTCGCGCGCTGTCTTGATGCCTTGGTGTCTTGGTGTTTCACCCGCACTACGCAGACCGCTGAAGCCGCAGCGCCACAGCAAGCACATCCTCTTGGTGTTCTTCGTGCCTTCGTGGCTATCCATGCAAAACGGCCGGAGCCTTGCACGAAGGCTCCGGCCGCTTGCCGAGTTCCAATCCGTGCGGGCGGATTAGAACCAGTTTTCGTCGATGTCCGTGATGGCGCCGGTGACGGGGTCGATTTCGATTTCCATCTCGTCCGTGCCGCCCGGCGGCACGGCCTCGACCTCGTAGCTGCCCCACTCGACATCGAATTCCTCGATGTTGGTGTAGCCGCGATCCAGAAGGTTGGCGATGATCTGGCTGGGAGTCTTGTAGTCGACCGTGTCGTAGACGTAGATCTCGGCCATCATTTCCTCGGCGGCGCGGTCGGCCTCGGCCATGTCGTCCTGGGCGAGGGCGGGGGCGGCCGTCATGGCGGCGGCGGTCATGGATGCGGCGGCGGTCATGGCGGCGAAGCGTTTCATGTCTTGGCCTCCGTCGGAGTAGTTTTAGGGATCGAGCCACCCTTCCGGCGGCTCTTTCACCCTTTCCAACGCAAGCGAAGCTGTATCGTTCGTAAGCGAAGGCCCACCGAAGATCAGGCGTCGAAGTCCACCGTCAGGCTCTTCGTCTTGGGGCGGGCTTGGCAGGACAAGATGTATCCTGCCTTCACTTCAGCCTCTTCAAGGCCGTAATTGACGTCCATCGCCACGTCGCCATCGACCACCTTGCAGCGGCAGGTGGCGCAGACGCCGCCCTTGCAGGCGAAGGGCAAGTCCAGGCCGGCGGTGCGGCCGGCGTCCAGCACCGTTTCCGCGCGGTCCATGGCGAACTCGGTGTTCAGCCCGTCCATGGTGATGCGCACCGTCGTCTGCTCGCCCGTCGGCTCCGAGGCGGGCTTGGCGGCGGCCTTGGCCTGGCCGGGCGCGCCGAACAGCTCGAAATGGACATGTCCCGAGGGGAAGGCCCGGTCCTTCAGGGCATCGCGCACGGCCTCCGTCATGCCTTCGGGGCCGCAGACGAAGACGTGATCGGTGGTCTCCAGGTCCACGAAGGCGTCCAGCAGCGCGTCCACTTTCTCGCGGTCCAGCCGGCCGCGCAGCAGGTCGGTCTGCTGCACGTCGCGGGACAGGACGTGGAAGACGCGCAGGCGGTCCATGTAGGTGTTCTTCAGGTCCTCCAGGTCTTCCCGGAAGATGATGGAGCCGCCGCGCCGATTGCCGTAGAACAGCGTCACGTCGCTGTCGGGCTCCAGCGCCAGCACGGTCTTGACGATGGACATGACCGGCGTGATGCCGCTGCCGGCGGCGAACAGGACGTAGCTCTTGGCCTTTTCCGGCTCGATGGGCGTGGTGAAGCGGCCCGCCGGCGGCATCACCTCCAGCACGTCGCCAGGGTGAAGGCGGGAGTTGGCGTAGGTGGAGAACACCCCGCCCGGCACGGTCTTCACCGCCACGCGCAGGCGGCCTTCGGGCACGCCGGCGCAGATGGAATAGCTGCGGCGGACTTCCTCGCCGTCGATGGTGGTCTTCAGCGTCAGGTACTGGCCCTGGCGGAAGTCGTAGGCGTCGCGCAAGTCCTCCGGCACGTCGAAGCCGATGGAGACGCAGTCCTCGGTCTCGCGCTTGATGTCGCTGACGGTCAGGGTGTTGAAGCGGGCCATGGTCGATGGTCCTCAGATGCACTTGAAGTAGTCGAAGGGCTCAAGGCAGTCGCGGCAGCGATGCAGCGCCTTGCACGCCGTGGAGCCGAACTCGGACACCTGTTCCGTGTTCTCCGACCCGCAGTGCGGGCAGGTGACGGAGGAGACCTCCGGGTCCAGCAGCGCCATTTTGGAGGCTTCCCCGGCGGGCGGCGCGATGCCGGCCTCCAGTAGCTTCTGCCGGCCCCGGTCGGTGATCCAGTCGGTGGTCCAGGCGGGCGAGAGCGCGCGCTTGATGGTCACCGACGCGAACCCGGCCGCGCGCAGAGCAACCTCGGCGTCCAGCTCGATCACCGACACCGCCGGACAGCCGGAGTAGGTGGGGGACAGGTCCGCCCGCACCGTTCCGTCGCCGCCAGCCTCCACCGCCCGGACGATGCCCAGATCCACGATGGAAAGCTGCGGGATTTCAGGGTCGAAGACGGTTTCCAGGGCCTCCCACGCCCGCTGTTCGGCGGTGGCATCGCGCATGGCGGTCACCACTCGCTGTCGGGGTAGGCGCGCTGCATCCACTGCATTTCCGCCAGCAGGAAGCCCAGCGCCTCGGAATGCTCGCCGCGCCGGCCGCCTGTCGGCCGCCACTCGGTGCCGGGCAGGGTGAGCGTCGCCTCCTTGAGGATGGCCGCCAGTCGCTCGTCGAAACGCGGGCGCAGGGCGGCGCGATCGACGGCAACGCCGGCCTTGATGAGGCGGTCTTCCAGCGCGTCGGTCTCGAACAGTTCGTGGGCATAGGGCGCCAGCGCATCCAGGGCGGCCTGCGCGCGGCGGTGGCTTTCCTCGGTCCCGTCGCCCAGGCGGATAAGCCAATTGGCGGAAAAGCGCAGATGATAGGCGCTTTCCTTCACGGCCTTGGCGGCGACGGCGGCCAGGGTTTCGTCGGCCGAGGCGGCCAGCGCCTCCTGGAAGGGCAGGTCGAAGCAGTCGAACAGCACCTGACGGACGATGGTTTCCGCGAAGTCGCCGTTGGGCTGCTCCACCAGCAGGACATTGCGGAAGTCGCCGATGTCGCGCAGGAAGGCGATGCTGTCCTCGTCGCGGCCCTCGTTCTCCAGCGCGGCGGCGTGGGAGAGCAGCGTGCGCGCGCGGCCGAACAGGTCCAGCGACAGGTTCATCAGCGCGATGTCCAGTTCCATCTCCGGGCTTTTCGCGCACCACTCGGACAGGCGCTGGCCCAGGATGAGGCTGTCGTCGCCGAGCCTGAGTGCATAGGCCACCACGTCGGCGGCATCGACGCCCGGAACGGTGGTGCCGATGGTGCCCAGTGTCACGGCCGGATCAGTGCCGGCGGGCAGGGGAGAGGCTTGGGGGTCGATCATGGCTCCGGCGCCCTCCTTACATGTGCCCGACGTCGTCGGGGATCTCGTAGAAGGTCGGGTGGCGGTAGACCTTGTCGTCGGCCGGGTCGAACAACTCGCCCTTGTCCTCGGGCGCGCTGGCGATGATGGCCTCGGCCGGCACCACCCACAGCGAGGCGCCTTCGCCCCGGCGGGTATAAAGGTCGCGCGCGTTCTCCAGCGCCATGCGGCCATCGGCGGCACGTATGCTACCGGCGTGCTTGTGCGCGAGACCGTTCTTGCCGCGCACGAAGACCTCCCAGAGCGGCCAATGCTGCTTGCTCATGATCCTGTCCGTTCCCTGTGTCTTATCGTTGTATCGCTGTCGGCAGAGCCGCTCGTCAGGCCGCCTGCGACGCCGCCTCGGCCCGCTCGCGGCGCTTCTCGGCATGGGCGAGGGCGGCCTCGCGCACCCAGGCGCCGTCGTCATGGGCCTTGCGGCGGGCGTTCAGGCGCTGGCGGTTGCAGGGGCCGTTGCCCTTGACGACCTCCATGAACTCGTCCCACGGCGGGGTGCCGAAGTCGTAGTGGCCGCGCTCCTCGTTCCATTTCAGGTCGGGGTCGGGGATGCTCAGGCCCAGGAATTCCGCCTGCGGCACGGTCTGGTCGACGAAGCGCTGGCGCAACTCATCATTCGAGTGGCGCTTGATCTTCCAGGCCATGGAGCGCGCGGAGTTGGGGCTGTCGTGGTCGGGCGGGCCGAACATCATCAGGCACGGCCACCACCAGCGGTTCAGGGCCTCCTGCGCCATCTTCTTCTGAGCGTCGGTCCCGCGCGCAAGCTGGAGCATGATCTCGTAGCCCTGGCGCTGGTGGAAACTCTCCTCCTTGCACACGCGCACCATGGCGCGGGCATAGGGACCGTAGGACGTGCGGCACAGCGGCACCTGGTTGGTGATGGCCGCGCCATCCACCAGCCAGCCGATGGCGCCGATGTCGGCCCAGGTCGGGGTGGGATAGTTGAAGATGCTGGAATACTTGGCCTTCCCTTCCAGCAGGGCGTCGACCATGTCGTCGCGCGAGGCGCCCAGCGTTTCCGCGGCGCTGTAGAGGTAGAGGCCGTGGCCCGCCTCGTCCTGGACCTTGGCGATCAGGGCGACCTTGCGGCGCAGGCTGGGCGCGCGCGTGATCCAGTTGCCTTCCGGCTGCATCCCGATGATTTCCGAATGCGCGTGCTGGCTGATCTGGCGCACCAGCGTCTTGCGGTAGGCCTCGGGCATCCAGTCCTTGGGCTCGACCTGGCCGTCGGCGCTCACGTGTTCCTCGAACGCGGTTTCGCGCGGATCGGTGGCGGTCAGGGCATCCTTCATCGCAGCGTGTCCTCCCACAGGGACGCGGCCGTTCGGGCCGCCTGTTTTCCATGGTCTGGAATATAGTACAGAAATCCCGATGATGCCAAGGAAAGTGTAACGCTTTTAAGGATGGGTTGCGGTTAGCCATATCGGTTACAACGCAGAAAATGGCGAAAAATGCCGATTGTCAGTGCGTAACGGAGCGGCTGCGGGGGGCGCGCGATTTGATACGCTTATATTTTTCATGGTCATAAATGGCACGATGGTTAGCACTGCGACAAGGCCCTCCGCTTGCCGGGAAGGCCGCGCCGTGGCACTTCTGCCGGGGCTTGATCAGCAGCAGGAGGGCAGGGCATGGCGATTGCGGACTTTCGGCTGGATGGCCGCGTGGCACTGGTGACGGGTGCCGGGCGGGGTCTCGGCGCTGTCATGGCGCGGGCGCTGGCCGAGGCAGGGGCGCTGGTGCTGGTCAACGGGCGCGCCGCAGATCGCCTGGCTCCGCTGGTCGAGGCCATTCGCGCCGAGGGCGGCACGGCCGAGCCTCTGGCCTTCGACGTGACCGACGAAGCCGCTGTCGCTGCCGCGTTCGCCACGATCGACGGAAAATATGGCGGGCTCGACATTCTCGTGAACAACGCCGGCACCCGCGACCGCCGGGGCCTTGCCGACCTGCCGGCCGATGCCGCCCGCGCCGTGGTGGAGGGCAACCTGATGGGGCCCTTCCTGCTCTGCCGTCGGGCGGCGGCGGGCATGGTCGCGAAAGGGGCAGGGCGGATCATCAACATGACCTCCATCGCCGGTCCCGTGGCGCGGGCGGGCGACCCCGCATACACCATGAGCAAGGGCGGCCTGGAGGCGCTGACGCGCGCGCTGGCAGCGGAACTGGGCGCTGCGGGGGTAACGGTCAATGCCGTGGCGCCCGGCTTTTTCGCCACCGAAGCCAACGCGGAGATGGCCGCTGACGATGGCATTGCCGCCTGGCTCAAGGGCCGAACGTCGCTCGGCCGCTGGGGCCGCCCGGCGGAGATTGCGGGGGCGGTCGTGTTCCTGGCCTCGCCGGCGGCATCCTACATCACCGGGCACACACTCTTTGTCGACGGCGGCCACGTCACCCATTTCTGACGCGGCGCGCGTTGTAACGGCAAGTCCAACGAGTATCCAGGAGGTTCATTTATGGCCCACCGTCCCAAGGTCGTCGCCTTCGACGTGATCGAGACCACCTTCTCCCTCCATCCGCTGCGTGATCGGCTGGAGGAGATCGGTGTGCGCAGCGACGCCCTGCCGACGTGGTTCGCCCGGTCGCTGCGTGACGCGTTTGCGTTGGCGGCGACGGACTGCTTCGAACCTTTCCGCAGCGTGCTGGAAGCAAACCTGATCGCCGTCGCCCGCGACCACGGCACCGACCCGGACGAGGCCCAGCGCGACCGGGTGCTGTCCACCTTCGCCAAGCTGCCGCCCCACGACGACGCGCGCCCGGCGCTGGAGGCGCTGCGGGAGGCGGGTGTCATGGCCGTCGCCCTGTCCAACGGCAGCCTCTCGGCGACGGAAGCGCTGTTCGAGGGCGCCGGCCTGCGCGATATGGTGGCCCATGTGCTGAGCGTCGAGGACGTGGGACTCGCAAAGCCCCGGCGCGAGGTCTACCACAAGGCCGCGTCCGCCTGCGGCATCACGCCCGAGGAATGCGCCCTGGTGGCGGCGCATCCGTGGGACATCCACGGTGCGGCGGCGGCCGGACTGTCCACGGGCTACGTCGCCCGGCACGAGCCCTTTCCCGCCATTTTCCGTCAGCCGTCGGTGACGGGCGCCTCGCTGACTGAGGTGGTGGACGGCCTGCTGGCGCTGTCCGAGTAGGGGCGCGACGGGCAAGCGAAACGGGCCGGAGCCACTGAGGCTCCGGCCCGTTCGTCATTCACGCCTTGAGCGTTTTAGCGTTCGGCCAGTTCCTCGGGCTGAATGCCCGGGACGTGCGGCATCGCGTCGACGATCACGCGGCCGTCCGGCAGGACGTAGGCGAGATCAGGGTCGATCACCGCGCCGGTCTGCGGGTCGTAGAAGTGAAGCTCCGAGCCCCGCATGCCCATCTGCTGGCCCTGGTCGCGGCCCTGCATCTGGCCCATCATCTGGCCGCGCTGCTGCTGGCGGCGCTGGTCCATATAGGCCTGGTCCAGACGGCGCTGGAAGTTTTCGCGCCACTGCTGGTAGCTGCGGTCCATCTCGCTCAGCTGATCGGCGCGCCAGCGGCTGTAGTCCTCGTCCAGCTGCGACAGGCGGTCCGCCCGAAACTCGCGATAGCGGTCCATCTGGCCGTCACGCTGCGCCTGCTGCTGCATCTGGCGCATCTGCTGGTTCCGGTTCATCTCCATCTGGCCCATCTGCTGGCCCATCTGGCCCATCTGCTGGCCCATCTGGCCCATCTGGCCCATCTGACCCATCTGCTGTCCGCCGTCCTGCTGCATGCGGCGGCGGAACTCTTCGGCGTCGATGGCGTCCTGCTGGTCGAGCATGCGCTGGTAGCGCTGCATCATGCGGTCCTCGCGGCGCTGCGCCCAGGACTCATCCTGCTGGCCCTGGCCCTGCTGCGCCATCTGCTGGCCCTGGCCGCCGGGCATGTCCTGCATGCGCTGAAGCTGGTCGCGGCTCATGGGGATGACCACCAGATTGCCCGGCGTTTCGGCCGAGAAGCTCTCGCGGTCCGTGCTCATGCGGCTTTGGGGGTCGTGATAGCCCGCATCGAAGGCATCCTGCGGCACGACCATCACCATGGTGCCCGGCGGCAGATCGCGGCCCTCGCTCAGGGCCTGCAGAAGGCGCTTGGCCCGCTGCTGCTCGAACTGCGGCTGATCGGCGGCGACCTTTTCCTCCGCGCCGGCCCCGGCGTCGGGTTGGCCGGTCGCGGTGCCGGTGCCGGTGCCGGCGCCGGTGGCGGCCGTCTCGCCGGTCATTCCTTCGCCGAAGGACGGGACGGGCTCGGAATCCTCGTCATAGAATTCGGTGGCGGCGTCGGTTTCGGTATCCCCCGTCGTGCCGGTGGGGGCGGCCGCCTGCTCCTGATCGGTGTCGGCGCCGGTGTCGGCCGTCTCCGCGCCGGCGGCGGCATCCTGCTCGCCGTTGGTCTCGGCGGAGGTGCCGAGGTTCGTCGGCGTCTGAATGTCGCCGTTCTGCTCGGCCGTGTTGGTTGCATTGTCCTGCGCCAGCGCACCGCCGGCCGTCAGGGCCACGGTGGCGATGCCGGTCATCAGGGCGGACGCGAGCGTCGTGGATCGGGTGCGCTTGCACATGAGAGTCATGGGCGTTGTCCTCTCTGCATCGTTGCACGATGATCGTGAAATTACTGGACGACGCTTTCTACTCATCTTCCTCTTTTTCCTCCGGTCACTGGCGTCGCCCGGCCGTCTACTGTCGCAACGAACAGTGATGGACGGGGTTGCCACGTCGATCCGTTGTGTCACCCCCAGATCATTTATGGAAATGCATCCAATTCGCACTCTTGCCAGCGCCGGGCGTTCGTCGGGTATGCTGAAGGCCTGCAACCGCGCGAGGCGCCGCCATGACACATCGTCCCGACAAGTCGCCGCGACCCGAGTATCGCCTGACGGAATGGGAGCGCGATTGGGAAATCCACAAGCACCAGCGGGCGGCCGAGCGGGCCCGCAAGGGGCCTATCCTGCGCGCCATGCGGCGGGGCTTCATGCTCCGGTGCCCCAACTGCGACAAGGGCAGGCTGCTGACGGGCTTCCTGACGCCCAGCCCGTCGTGTGGCCACTGCGGCGAGGCCTATGACCATATCCGCACCGACGACTTCGCCCCGTGGCTGGGCATTTTCGTGATCGGTCACACGCTGGTGCCGCTGGCGATCCTGGTGGAAAAACTGTTCGCTCCGTCGCTTCTGGTGCACCTGCTGCTGTGGGTGCCCATCGGGCTGGAGATGGTGCTGCTGTTCCTGCCCCGCGCCAAGGGCATGGGGCTCGGCTTCATGTGGGCCTTGGGCTTGCGCGGGGACGAGCACCAGTATTAGGCGCCACCGGTGCGCCGGTCCTGCCGGAGACGGGTCAACTCGTCCTGCTGGTCTGGAAGGTCAGGATGCAGGTCAGGCCTTCGGGCTCGAACCGCATGTCGGCGTCTCCGCCGGCTTCCGTCTTGATGGCGCCGGTGATGACGCGCGTGCCGAACCCCATGTGTGTCGGCGGTGTCACCGGCGGACCGTCCCGCTCCCGCCATTCCAGCCGGCCGAGTCCGCCGGGTGTGCGGGACCAGGTGATGCGAACGGTGCCGCCGGTTGTGGAGAGGGCGCCGTACTTGGTGGCGTTCGTTGCCAGTTCGTGCATGGCAAGCGCAAGCGTCGTTGCCGTGGCGGGCGGTACCGCGAGGACCGGCCCGGCCAGCGTCACCCGGCCGCGCGACCCGTCGTCCTCGGCCAGGGGGAGGACAACATGTTCGGCCAGGTCGCCCACCGTGGCCGCCTGCCAGTCGTTGCGGGTCAGCGCCGAATAGGCCTCGGCCAGCGTGTGCACCCGGCCCTCGAAGGTTTTCATGAAGGCTTCGGGCGTCTGGGGCGTCTGGCGCATGGTCTGCCGTGCCAGGGCCAGCACCATGGAGAACATGTTCTTGGTGCGGTGGCTGAGTTCGTTCAGCAGGAACCGCGCCCACTGTTCCGACCGCTCGCGTTCCTCCAGCACGTCCCGCGTGCGAAGCTGCACGGCCCGGACGCGCCGCGCGCTGCGCACGGCGGTCAGCAGGTCGGCCTCGGTGGTCGGGCGGCGCAGGACCGTCAGCGGCGTGTCCGGCCGCCGGGACAGAAGGGGGGCGGTCAGGCGGCGCACGTCCGTTCCCGTGCTGCAGAGCAGGATGACGGGCGGTGCGGACCACTGCGGTTCCGCCGCCTGGAAGCCCGCCAGAGCCGCAACGACGGCAGGGCCGAGCGCTTCCTCCGTCAGCAGCAGGATGCCCGGGTGCAGGGCCTTGATGGCCTTGGGCGCCGTGGGAAGGGCGCCGTTGGCGTCGCCCCGCCGCACCGGCACGCCGGCGGCCTGCAGCGCCTCCACCAGGATGGCGGCATCACCGCCGAACGGTGCCAGCACGACGGCCGTTCCGGCGTCCGGCGGTCCGGTCGCGGCGTCGGGGCCGGGCAGGTCGCCGGTCAATGCGGCACACCCAGCTGGAAGTGGCGGCGCATGTCCACGTCATCCCGGATGGGATGGACGCTGAGGCCGTCGGACGTGATGGAGAACTCCCGCAAGACCGTTTCGTGCGGGCCGTAGCGCTTCTTGACGACGGCCAGGGTGCGGCGGATTTCGCTTGTGGCCTCGTACTGGCGCAGCAGCAGGATGGTGTCGGCCATCAGGCTCATGTCCACATCGGGGCGGGCGCCGGCCCCGACGATGCCCTGGATGTTCATGGTCAGGATGGTCAGCACCTTGTGGCGGCCCAGGAAGCTGAGCAGGCTGTGGATTTGCGTCATCGCCTCGCGCTCGTCCGGCATGGCCGCGACGAGGCCCTGCAGACTGTCGATGCCGATGATGTCGGCGCCGGCATGAACCTCGGCCTGGATGTGCTGGAACAACTGGCCGGGCGAGACCTCCATGGGATCGATACGGTTCAGTTGCACGGTGCCGGGCTGATCGTCGAGGCCCAGGCTGAGGTCGGCGGCGCGCTGGCGGAAAATGTCTGGGCGCTCCTCGAACAGGAACAGCGCCGCCCGCCGGCCTTCCCTGGCGGCGTTGCGGGCATAGGCGGTCAGCAGCGTGGACTTGCCGGTGCCTGCGTATCCGGCAAGCATGAGCGTGCCGCCGCCCGACAACTGGCCGCCGTACAGGGCGTCGAGGTCCTCGATCCCGCTGCCAAGGCTGGGCACCGGCTTGTCGGTTTCGTGCTGGCGCGGCAGGATGCGCGGATAGACCTCCACGCCGCCGCGGCGGATGGTCATGTCGTGGTAGCCTTCCACGAAGGCATGGCCGCGCAGTTTCGTGACGGCGATGCGGCGGCGGGCGGTGCCGTGCGGCGGCAGGTTCCAGGTCATGCGGATGACGCCATGGGCCATGGCGTCGATGTCCCCCGACAGGATGTCCGAGCTTTCCGCCGTGTCCAGGACCACCCCCGTGACGCCGTGCCGGCCCAGCATGTCCTTGATTTCCAGGAACTGGCGGCGGAAGCGGAGCGGGGAACTGCTGAGCAGCCGGATCTCGCCGACGGTGTCCAGCACAAGGCGGGCGGGCGCCGTTTCCTTGATGATGTTCTCGATCGCGTTCATGGTGGCGGCGAACTCGACGTCGGTGGTCTGCAGCACCGTCTGGTCGCGCGTGGCCAAGCGGGCGAGGCCGCTCGGCGACAATTCGCGCACGATTCCGGCGTCGAGTTCTATGTCGTGGGACCGGGCGATGCCGAGCAATTCGTCCTCGGTCTGGGAAAGGGTCAGGTACAGCACCCGCTCACCCTGCTTCAGCCCCTCAAGCAGGAAATGAAGGCCCAGCGTCGTCTTGCCGGTGCCGGGCTCGCCGATGACGACATAGGCGTGGCCGCGAGGCAGGCCGCCGTTCAGGATGTGGTCGAGGCCCCTTATGCCGGACCCGATAAGCGTCTTTTCAGCTGCTTGACCCACGAAATGGCTCCCTGTCCCGAAATGCACTGCTGAAACAGCCGTTTGGCCCGGCGCGCATCCTTAAGCGATTGTTCCTGTTGTGGAAGCATATCGGACCCCATGGGAGGCGGCAAACGAAAGCGCGGCGTCGGGCCCCGGGCGGCGCTGTCTGTGACGGTGGCCGTTGCCGGTCGCGCGAGGGGCCGATAGAGTGTTGCCGACCCTGCCGTCCGCTCCTGTCGTGGGCGGCTGCACAACCCCGTACCGTGTCTGGACACTCTTCCATGGCCGAACCCTCATCCGCCGCCGAGGCCTCCGGTCGCTCCCTCGCCGCCATCGACCTTCTGCGCGCCATCCCTGCCGAGCGCCTGCGCGCGGTGGAGGCCCGTTGCCAATGGCGGGAGACGCGGCCCGGCGACGTGGTGTTTGAACTCGACGATCCGACCGCGGCGGTGTTCTTCATCGTGCGCGGCAAGCTGCGTATCGTCATCCGCCGGGACGGACCGGACGATGCCGATCGGGCGGCGCCCGCCGAGGGCGCCGACGCCGTCCCGGAAAGCTCCCTCAGTGAACTGGTGACACTGGCAGAGTTCACAAGCGGCGACACCTTCGGCGAACTGGCGGCGGTGGATGGCCGGCCCCGGTCGGCGCGGGCGGTGGCATTGGACAACGGCCTGCTCGCCATCCTGCCGCGCGAGGACTTCCTCGACCTCGTGGAGGCCCATCCGCCGCTCGCCATGGCGCTGCTGCGCCGGTTCGCCGGCTTCATCCGCTCGCTCAACCGGCGCGTTCACAGCCTGTCGACCCTGACCCCGCGCCAGCGCGTGTTCATGGAACTGGTGCGCCTGGCCGAGCCTCGCGCCGTCGGCGACGGCACCTGGGCGGTCGATCCCCTGCCGGCCCACGGCGACATCGCCGGATGGGTCGGGGCCGACCGCGAAACCGTGGCCGCCGCCGTCGGGCAGCTGGCCCGCGAAGGCCTGGTGGAGCGCCGGCACAAGACCCTCATCATCCGCGACCTTGCCCGCCTGCGCCTGCTGGCGCACCTTACCTGAACCTGACCGCCGACACGCGCATCCAGCCGGAGTTCCGACGCCTCCATGACCCGCCGCCGCACCGCTGTCCGCACGACGTTCCGATCCGCGACGCTCGGCCTTGCCCTCGGCCTGGCGCTGACCGGCTGCGCCGGAGAGGCGGGCCAGGGCGACCGGGTGGAGCGGTCGGCGCGCGACGGTGCGGCGGTGACGTCGGCGCTGCGCTCGATGGCCGAGCGGGCGGAGCAGGACGCCCAGTTCGAGAAGGCCGCCGCCCACTATGGCCGGCTGGCGGAGCGCCTGGACGACCCGCTGCCGGCCCGGCTCGACCAGGCGCGGCTGCTGCGGTATGCCGGCCAGCCGCAGGAGGCCATGCTGGTCCTGCAACGGCTGCTGGACGACCTGCCCGAGCGTGGTGCGGAGGTGCGGGCGGTGAAGCTGGAACTGGCCAAGGCGCAGCTTGCCGGCGGGCTGGTGCCCGATGCGGCGGCGCTGCTGGAGGACATGCGCGCCCAGGACCCGGGCGATGCCCCCATGCAGAAGCTTCTCGGCATCGCCTACGACCGCCTGAACCGTCCGCAGGACGCGCGCACGGCTTATCAGACGGCCCTCGCCCTGGCGCCCGACGACGTGGAGGCGGCCAACAACTACGCCCTGTCGCTGGCGATGACGGGCGACATCGACCAGGGCGTCGCACTTCTGGAAAAGCAGGCCAAGCGCCCGGGCGCGCCGCTCCAGGTGCGGCAGAACCTTGCACTGCTGTACGCCATGAAGGGCGACGTGCCGCGCGCCGAGCGCATGGTCCGCCAGCACCTGCCCGCCGACCTGGCCGAGCGCGCGGTGGCCGACCTGCGCCGGCTCGCAGGGGCGGAGGCGGCGACGCGGGAGGCGGAGTAGCGGGGAAGCGGCGTAGCCGAACCGGCCGGACGGCCGCCTCAGAACGTCTTGAACACCTGGATGATCGCCGGGCCGATGATGACCACCAGAAGCACCGGCAAAAAGAAGATGATCATCGGCACCGTCAACTGCGCCGGCAGGGCGGCGGCCTTGCGTTCGGCCCGGGACAGCCGTTCCTCGCGATTCTCCTGCGACAGCACCTTGAGCGCCTGGCTGACCGGCGTGCCGTACTTTTCCGCCTGCGCGAGAGAGGTCGCCAGTGCGCGCGCCGCCGGCACGCCGGTGCGTTCCGCCAGATTCATGTAGGCCTTTCGGCGGTCGCCCAGAAAGGCCTGTTCGGCGGCCGTGATGCTCAGTTCCTGGGCCAGCACGGGCGAGGTTTCGGCCAGTTCCTCGGTCACGCGGGCGAAGGCGGCGTCCACCGACAGCCCGGCCTCGGTGCAGATGACCAGCAGGTCCAGGGCATCGGGGAAATAGAGCGTGATTTCCGCCCGGCGCTTGTCGGCGGCGTTCTTCAGGAGAATCCAGGGCAGCAGCAGGCCCGCCGCCGTCAGGCCGCTGACGATGAGGATCTGCATCCCCGTCGACGGTGCTTCGCGCGCAAGGCCGATCAGCAGAAGCGCCACGCCGGCGAAGACAAAGGGCGCGACCACCTGCACGAACACGTAGACCACCGGCGCCTGCGGCTGCCGGTAACCGGCCGCCGACAGCCGCTGCTGCAGTGACCGGCTGGAGACCAGATGTCCCAGGCGCAGGCGGTCCAGCACCTTGCGCATGAGGGTGACGTGCTTTTTCGGCCCGCGCGCTTCGGCCTTGCGGCGCTCCAGCTGGCGCTGGGTTTCCTGGCGGAGTTGCTCGCGGCGCTGCTTGAGCGCCTTCAGGCGCCGGCTGCGCTCGTCGCGGCGGAGCAGGGGCAGCAGCAAAGCCAGCAGCGTGGCCGCCGCGCCGACGAACGTCAGCGCGGTGATCCAGGCCTGCATGTCGATGGTCTTGAGCAGCTCCACGGCGGTCTCCGGCCCGCTACATACGGAAATTGATCATTTTCGCCATGATGGCGATGCCCAGCAGCATCCATGCGATGCCGCCGCCGACGATGACGTTGCCCGCGAACTCGGTGAACAGCAGCATGATGTAGTCGGCGTTCACCAGGTAGACGATGCCCCCGACGATGAACGGCAGCGATCCGATGATGGCGGCCGAGGCCTTGGCTTCCGACGACATGGCCTTGACCTTGTCGCGCAGCTTCTTGCGGTCACGCAGCACGTTGGACAGGTTGGACAGCGTCTCGGCCAGATTGCCGCCCGTCTGCTGCTGGATCTGCAGGACGATGGCGAAGAAGCGGTATTCCGGCACGGGCAGGCGCTCGGTGGCGCGGTGCATGACCTCTTCCATGGACATGCCCAGGCGCATGCCGTCCACCAGGTGCTTGAACTCGCCCGACAGGGGCTCGGGGCTTTCGCGGGCGACGATGCCCATGCACTCGCCCACCGGCAGGCCCGAGCGCATGCCACGCACCAGCACGTCGATGGCGTTGGGGAACTCGCGCACGAAAGCCTTGCGCCGGCGCGCCGCCTTCCACCGCAGGATCAGCCGCGGCACGCCGAAGGCGCCCACGACGCCGGCGGCCAGGGCCAGCAGCACGTTGCCCAGCATCAGCATGACCGCCATGGTGATGGCGACGCCCGATCCCATCATGACGCCGGTATACTTGCGTACGTCCCAGTCCAGTCCGGCCTGCACAAGGTCGGCGCGCAACTGGTTGCGCCGTTGGGCCTTGCCGGTGTTCTTGCCCTCCAGCTCCTGAAGCTTTTCCTGGATACGCTTCTGCCGGGCCGCCTGCGACCCGCCGCGCGCCCCCGCCCGCATGAGGCGCGCGCCGCCGGCGGCAGCGCCGGGCGGGCCGTCCACCAGGCCGATGGCGCTCATGCGTCGGCGCAGGCGGCGGCGCGGCCCGTCGGCCACCAGCACCACCAGAAGCGCGGCCAGGGCGACGAGCATGAGGATCAGCGCCCCTACCAGCGACAGCACCATGCCCGACACCGCACCCTCGGCCTCCGCCGCCGGAACGGCGGCGTTGGCGGCGGCCGCTGCCGCCGGCGCGATGAGGCCCAGCGCGTCAGGCATTGGGAATCTCCAACGCTTCCGCCAGCCGCCCGGCCAGGCCGAAGTACCGCGCCTTGTCCCACACCGCCGGGCGGAGGCCCGTTCCGCGGTGCCGGCCGATGATCTTGCCGTCGGCGGTCTCGCCCTCGAAGTCGTAGACGAACAGATCCTGCAGCGTCACCACGTCGCCTTCCATGCCGACGACCTCTGTGATGTGGGTGATCTTGCGGCTGCCGTCGCGCATGCGCGAGGCCTGGACAATCACGTCCACGGCGGCTGCGATCTGCTCGCGCGTGGCCTTGGGCGGCAGGTTGTAGCCGCCCATCGCGATCATGTTTTCCAGGCGCGAGATGGCCTCGCGCGGGCTGTTGGCGTGGACCGTGCCCATGGAGCCGTCGTGGCCGGTGTTCATGGCCTGCAGCAGGTCGAAGGCCTCGGGCCCGCGCACCTCGCCGACGACGATGCGTTCGGGGCGCATGCGCAGGCAGTTCTTCACCAGGTCGCGCATGGTGATCTCGCCGGCCCCCTCCAGGTTGGGCGGGCGGGTTTCCAGGCGCACCACATGCGGGTTCTTGAGCTGAAGCTCGGCCGAATCCTCGCAGGTGACGACGCGCTCGGTGTGCTCGATGTAGTTGGTCAGGATGTTCAGGAGCGTCGTCTTGCCCGAGCCCGTGCCGCCGGAGACCAGGATGTTGCACCGGCTGGCGGCCATGACCTCCAGCACCACGGCACCGGCCGGAGAAATGGTGCCGAAGCCGATCAGCTCCTCAAGCGTCAGCTTGTCCTTGCGGAATTTTCGGATGGTCAGCGCCGGGCCGTCGATGGACAGCGGCGGGGCGATGACGTTGACGCGCGAGCCGTCGGCCAAGCGGGCGTCGCAGATGGGGCTCGCCTCGTCCACGCGGCGCCCGACCGCGGAAACGATACGCTGGCAGATGTTCATCAGCTGCGCGTTGTCGCGGAACTTGATGTCGGTCAGCTGGATGCGGCCGCCGACCTCGATGTAGACCTTGTCGGCGCCGTTGACCATGATGTCGGCGATGTCGTCGCGCGCCAGCAGCGGTTCCAGCGGACCCAGGCCGAGCACATCGTTGCAGATGTCGTCGACCACCTGCTTCTGCTCGGCCGCCGACAGACTGAAGCCGCGCATGGAGATGATCTCGGAGATGACGTCTGTCAGCTCCTCGCGCACGGCCTCGGGCGACAGGGCGGACAGCTGCGCCAGGTCCATGGCCGAGATCAGGGCGTTGAACACCTCCACCTTCACGTCGTGCAGGCGGTCCGCGGCCGCCGATGCGCCGGCGGTCGCGCTTTTCGGCTCGGCCTTGGCGGCGGGTGCGGGGCTCGGCGTCGGCTCACCGCGCGGCGCGGACCCGGCCGGAGCCGGCTTGGCGGCACCGCCGACGGGCTGATCCGGCGCGGTCTCCGCCGCTGCGGGCGCGGCCGGCCGGGCCGGCGCGGGCCGGGCGGGAGAAGGCGGCGGAACGGGACCTTGTCGGCGGCCGAACATGGGCGGGGGCTCGGGCTTTCGCGAAGGGTTGCGGACGTGGGGGCGGGACGGCGTCGGGGCAGGGCGCCCCGAACCGCCAGTCTAGCGTCCGTGAGTGAACAAAGTCTTGAGGCTGAGCCGGGGACGCCCCTTGCCGGTCCCCTTTCCGGCCGGCGGATCGACGGTGTCGGCAAGGGTGCCGATGGCGCGCGTCAGGGCATTGGTCCGGCCGGCCTGGCGCAGCGTCTGGCCCTGGTTCATGGCGGATGCGCAAAGCGCCGGCTCGAAGGGCAGAACGGCAGCGGGGGCGTGGCCCAGGGCTTCGGAATAGTCGCCGGCCGTCAGTTCGTTCTTGCGGCTGAGGCCGGCGCGGTTGAAGACGATGCGCGGGGCGCCGCCCGCGCGGGCCGGGCCGATGACGTCCACGATGGAGCGGGTGTTGCGCAGGTTGGCGAGGTCGGGGTAGGTCACCAGCACCGTCTCCCGCGCCTCGATCAGCGCGGTCTTGACCCAGGGCGTCCACAGGCGCGGCAGGTCGAGCACCACCACGTCCATCTTCCGCCGCAGCACCGACAGAAGCTTTTCCAGCGCGTCCTCCGACGGCGGCGCGGCCACCTCGGGCGAGGCGGGGGCGGCCAGCACCTGAACGCCGTCCCCGTGCTTTTCCAGCACGCGGTCCAGCAGCATGTCGTCGATACGGTTGGGGTCGCTCAGTGCGTCGGCCGCACCCTGGCGGGGCGTGAGGTTGAGCGCCAGGGCATCGACCCCGAACCACAGGTCCAGGTCCACCAGCACGACGCTCTCGTCGCCGCGGGCCGCGATGGCGTCGGCCATGTTCACCGCAACCGTGCTGGTGCCGACGCCGCCGGCGGTGCCGAAGACGGCGACGACCCGGCCGCCCCCGGCCTGGTCACCGTCGGTGGAGGCGATGCGCTGGACGGCGTCGACCAACTCGTCGGGCGTTACGCTGCCGTAAAGGTACTCGGACACGCCCATGGACAGCAGGCGGCGATAGAGCGCGATGTCGTTGTTGTCGCCCAGAAGGATGACCTTGGTGCCCGGCCGCACAACGTCGGCCAGCCTGTCCAGGCCCTGGACCAGGGCCTCGGCGTCGTCGGCGGTTTCCAGGATCAGGACGTCGGGGCTGTCGTGGCGCGACAGGTGGGCGTGCGCCTCGGCCATCCCGCCGGCCTCGGCGGTGAAGGTGGCCCGGTGCAGGCGCGGCAGGCCGGTCGCGTCGCGCACCGTGCGCGCGCGGTCCTCGGAGGTCACGAAGGCCAGGATGGAGATGCGAATGGGACGGGTCCTCCTGCAGGCGGCTGCGGGCCTATTCGGTGATGTCGCTGGCCGGGCGACCTTCCTCTGCCGGTGACGTGGTGGCCGTGGGTTCGCCGCGGCGGTAGCTCTCCACGATGTCCACCTGGCGGGGTGCCCGAGGCCGGCCCATGGGATCGGCCTGCTGCAGGTCGCCCGGATCGGCGAGCATCAGGCCGATGTTGCGCTGGTAGGCGCAGCCGAAGTTCAGCGGTTTCATGCGGTTGGGATTGTAGGTGTCGCCGTCCGACCAGTTGCCGCACTCGGGCACGGCGGCGACGGCCGCGGGAAAGGACGCCTGCACCACCGCTTCGGGCCTGTAGCCGGTGACGATGTCGGCCTTGATGGCCTGGTCCGCCAGCCATCGCTTGAGGCGGCGCGCGGTGCGCTCGCCCTCGGGTGTCGGCGGGGCGGTGAGCAGCATGGCTCCGCGACCGCGCCGCCGGTACTCGGTTACGAAGTCGGCCGGCAGTTCCGCCCGCGCACCCACGGGGACGGAGGCCTGGAAGGTGCGGATCTCCACCTCTATGCCATAGCGGTCCGCCACGGGCGGGGAGGGCGGCGTCTCGCAGGCCGCCAGGCCCAGGGCCAGGACGGCAGCCGCGACGGCGCCGGCCAGCTGCGGACGGCGGGACGCGGCGGTGCGGTGGTGGGCGGTCATGGCCGGGGCGTCTCCTTGACCGGAAGCGGGCGTGGCGGTCATCGCATCATGTATCCGCTGGGACCGGCGATCACATAGGGCTCGCCGGCCGGTTCGCCGTCCTTGGGGCCATAGGTGGACCGCAGGCGGCCGTAGAGGTAGATGTCCAGGTCGTTGGCCGGCACGAAGCCGTCGGTGGGATAGGCCATGCGCGGGCCGAACTCGATGGGGCGCACCAGGAAGGCCTTCACGGCCACCACCAGTTCGGTGCGGTTGGTCTGGAACTGGTTGCTGCGGAACAGGGCGCCCAGGATGGGCATGTCCATGAGGCCCGGAATGCCCTCCACGCGGTTGAACTCGTCGTTCTGGATGAGGCCCGCGATCATAAGGCTGCCGCCCGAGGGCAGCATGACCGTGCTGTCCGCCCGCCGCACCGACAGGCCGCGGATGCGCACGCCCGCCAGGTCGATGGCGTTCTCCTCGGTGATGTTGCTGACCTCGGTGGCGATGCGCAGGTTGATCTGGTCGTTGGCCAGCACCACCGGCGTGAAGCTCAACGACACGCCGAACTCGCGCAGCTCGACGGTGACCTCCACGTTGCCCTCGTCGTCACGGTCGGCGCCGGTGGGCAGGGGAAACTCGCCGCCCACCAGGAAGTTGGCGGTCTCGCCGGAAATGGCCGTCAGCGCGGGCTCGGCCAGGATCTTGGCCAGGCCCTCACGCTCCAGCGCGGAGAAGGCGATGCTGTCGATGCCGGCGTCCACGGCCAGTTGGCCGAACACACCGCCGGTGACGTCGCGGGCGAAGCTGGTGACGGTCTGGAGCGTCTGGTTGCCCACGTCCACCGAGGTCTCGACGCCCAGGCTCTTGAGCGTCGTGCGGCTGATCTCGGCGACCGTCACCTGCAGCAGCACCTGCTGGTCGCCGGCGATGCGCAGGGCGTTGATGACGCTGGTGTCGGCGCCCATGAAGGCCTGCACCACGGCCTCGGCGTCGGCGGCATCGGCGGCGGACTGCACGACGCCCGACATCAGGATGCTTTCGTTGACCGTCTTGATGTCGATGGCGCTGGCGGGCTGAAGGTCGCGGAGGGCCTCGCGCACGGCGGCCACGTCGGGCGCCACCAGGACGCGGGCGTTGAGGATCACCTCGCCGGTGTCGTCCACGAAGAACATGTTCGTGGTGCCTGGTTCGCGGCCCAGGACGAAAACCTTGGTGGGCTGCTGCACCACCACGTCGGCGGTTTCCGGGTCGGCGACCACCACGTCGCTGATGGGGCGCGGCAGTTCCAGCGCCACCGACTGGCCGACCTTCACGGCGTAGGTCCGGGCCGTGTCGACGGGCGTAGCCGGCGCGTCGGGCCGGCGGGTGACGGGAACGGGCGTGGCGGCGGGGTCGGCCGCCGCCCCGGCCGGAGCCGGCGCGGCAGGCGTCGCCTCATCCTCCTGCCCGGCGGCCGGCGTCGCGGCCAGAAAGACCATGGCGGTGAAAACGGCACCCAGGTGCCGCATGCGGTGGGTCATTCCGTCGGTCCTTCCCCTCGTCCGTACCCGGACCAGCCTCTTTGTCTTGATGGGCCTTACGGTATCACGTCAGAGTCGGGCGATTAAGCGTTGAATTCCTTATCCGCCGCCGATGATCCGCGTAGGGGTGCCGCCAAACGCCCCGCCGCGCATGGCCGAGAACCCGCGGTTGAGGCGGTCGGCATTGACGGCGGGGGCCGGGCTGCCGCGATAGACCTCGTCGAACCCCTGATCCCCGGCGTCAGCGGCGTCCTCGTCGTCGCGACCACGCACCACCTCCGCTGGCTCCCGGCCTCGGTGGATGGTGACCCGCCAGGGCTCCGGCTCGGGCGCCGGTCCGGTCTCGGCGGCGGGCGCTGCCGGGGCGGCAGGCTGTGCGGACGGAAGCGGATTGCCGTTGCGGTCGAAGCCGGCGACGGCCGCAAGGCTCGGGCTGACCTCCACGTCGCCCACCCAGGTGCCGGCCGCCTGGCGACCCACAGCCAGCGCCACGCCGCTGGCCTGCACGATGTCCCCGGCCTCGTCCATGGCGGGGCCGGCATCGCCTGCCACCATCATGGCGGGTTCCTCAAGGCTGCGCAGCGTCAGGCTGATGGCGCCCATGTGACGGGCGACGGCCAGCGCCTCGGCCTGGTCGGGGGTGACTTCGAGCGTCGCGGTCTCGACGACGTCGGCCGCCTCCTCGCCGGCGGCCATGGACTGGTCGACGGCCAGCACGCGCACGTTCTCCACCACCGTTTCGGCGGCGTAGCGCACCAGGGCGACGTCGCGCGCCTGGGCGGCGACGGCTTCGCCCACATGACGGCGCACGTCCTGCGACAGGATCACGTCGACGCGGTCGCCCGGCAGGATGAAGCCGGCGGCGGCGCTGTCGGCGGCCACCGGTACGGCGACGGCGCGGAAGCCCTTTTCCAGCGTGCCGGCAAGAAACCCGGCGTCGCCGCGGGTGAACACCAGTTCGTCGGTCAGCGGCTGACCGGCGGCGATGGGGCGGCGCGCAACCTTGCCGGCGAAGCGGGGCAGGGCGTTGGCCTTCACGGCCTCGGGCTGGGCGGCGTTGGCCGGCACCAGCGCGTATTCCGGGCGCAGGGCGTCGGCCGGCCACGGCTGCCAGCGCACGGCCTTGTCCGTCAGCGTCGCACCGGGGGCGATGTCGGAGGCGGCGACGGCGACCATGGGCGGCGTCGGCACCTCGGCCTCCAGCGGGGTGGCGGGCTTGTCGCGCACTTCGTCGATGAGGCGGTTGGTGAAGAAGCTGACGCCGCCGGCGGCGGCCAGCGCGACGATCACCAGGACGATCATGAGCCCACGCATGGCGGCCTCCTCACTTGCAGCATTACGCGCCCGCCACCGAAGCGGGCACGAAGAACAGGGTCAGGGTGCCGGCGGCGATGGCGATGCCGTAGGGCACCCGCGTCTCGCCGCTCAGCAGCGGTTCCAAAAGCGGCGGCACGCTGTCCGTCCGGCGGGCGGCGGCTCGCGCCATCAGCAGAGCCAGGCACAGGAAGCCGCCGTAGAGCGCGGTGAACAGAAGCAGCAGGCCGACCCACTGCGGACCGGCCCACAGCGCCACGGCGGCGAGCATCTTGGCGTCACCGCCGCCGAAGGCTCCGGCCGCGAACAAAAGGACGCCGCCAATCAGCACGGCGCCGCCGGTCAGCACGTGGGCCGTCAGGCGCTCCAGCGCCAGTTCGCCGGTGGGCGCGCCGGTCAGGAGCCAGACGGCGAAGGCGCCGATGATGACCAGCGAGACGGTGTTGGAGATCTCGAAGGTCAGGGCGTCGACCACCGCCGCATAGGTGACCACCCCGCACAGCACCAGCACGCTGAGCGTGCGCAGCAGGTCGGCGATGGTGTTCATGTCGGACAGACCGTAGGACAACATGGCGGACCTGCTCCCTGCCGAAAGGGGATCGGGCGGAAACGAGGAAAGCCGGCCGCCGGTGGATCGGCGGCCGGCTCCCTGTGGGATCGCGCGGGCCTGTGGGGGTTCCGTGGGGGGAGCGGCCCGCGCGGCCGTGGTGGGTGGCGTCAGGCGCCGGTGCCGACGCCGGTCAGGCTGTTCTGGATGGTGGTGAACAGAGCCTGGATCTCGGTACCCGCCAGGGTCACGCCGCCGATGATGACGACGGAGATCAGGCCGGCGATCAGGCCGTATTCGATGGCGGTGGCGCCGGATTCGTCCTTACGGAAACGAGCGATGATGGTGCGCATGATCTTATCCTCCGCGTTAAGTCCATGGCCGCGATCGCGGCGCGTCTGAAACCTGTATCCGCGAGGGAGGCGGTGGTCCGGTGGGAGAGGCGGTTGCCGCGGTGTCGCGGCGGGGCTGGTCCGTCAAGGAGGGGCCCCTTATGCCTCTGGCCGATCGGCCTATGTCCCCCTCTGTCTTTTGGAGTATAGCCAGATGATGTGAAAAACGTTTGTGAAAGAGGTGACGCACTTGTGGGAAAAATGTTAGGAAATGTAAATTCAGGTAAGGGTGGGTTAGCCGCTGCACGCGCGGTGGTGGAAACGGACGGGGCGCATGGCGCAGGAACCGCGAAAACAGGGCGACCGGCGGTGCATCATCATCGTGGATGGTGACGATGCAGCGCGCGAGCATGCGGTGTCCGCCCTGCGGGACAGCGGCATGGAGGCCCTGGGCGCCGTCGATGCGGCGTCTGTGCGGGGGCTGATGGACGTGCGGCCCTGCGACCTGGTGGTGACCGAGCTTGACCTGCCCGACGGCAACGGCCTCATGCTCATCCGCGACCTGCGGGCGGCCTCGGCCATCGGGCTCATCGCGCTGACGGCGCGGACCGAGGTGGTGGACCGCATCGTGGCGCTGGAGATGGGCGCCGACGACTACGTCACCAAACCGTTCGAGCCGCGAGAGCTGGCCGTGCGCTGCCGCAATCTCATGTGGCGGGTGTCCACAGCCGGCACCGCTGCCGTGCTCAGGGGGGCGGATCGGGTGCGCTTCGCCGATTGGGTGTTCGACCACGGCAAGCGGCTGCTGATCGGCACCGATGAGCAGCCGGTGATGCTGACCCGGCAGGAGGCGGCGGTGCTCAAGGCGCTGGTGGACAATCCCGGCCGCGTGATGAGCCGCGACGCGCTGATGGACGCCGTCGGCCGCGGCTGGAACCCGACGGACCGGACCGTCGACGTGCTGATCGGGCGCCTGCGCAAGAAGATCGAGCCCAACCCCGCCCACCCGGAACTGATCGTCACCGTCTACGGCGAAGGATACATGTTCGGCGAGTTGCCGTACTGACCGCCGCCGGCGTTCCTCTCCGGACGGTCCCTTGGGAGAATCGGCCATGCGCCTGTTCGAGTGCGACACCTGCGGCAGCCTGCTTTATTTCGAAAACACGCGCTGCGAAACCTGCGGCGCGGCCCTGGCCTTCGATCCGCACGTCCTGCGCCTGCGATCGCCCGACGGCGGCGACGCCCTGTGCGCCAATGCCGCGCACGGCGCCTGCAACTGGCTGGCGGAGCCGGGGCAGGCGTTCTGCCGGGCCTGCCGGCTCAACCGCACCATCCCCGACCTGACGGCAGACGCCCACGTCGTCCTGTGGCGCCGGCTGGAGACCGCGAAGCACCGGGCGGTCTACAGCCTCATGCGGCTGGGCCTGCCGCTGACGCCCAAGACGGAGTCGCCGGAAGCCGGCCTTGCCTTCGACTTCCTGGCCGACCCCGACCCCGAGTTCCGCGAGGTGATGACCGGCCACGCGGGCGGCGTCGTCACCATCAACATAGCCGAGGCCGACCCGGTGGAGCGGGAACGCCAGCGCGACACCATGGCCGAGCCCTTCCGCACCCTGCTCGGCCATTTCCGGCACGAGGTGGGGCACTGGGTGTGGGACCTGCGCGTGAAGGACGGGCCGGCACTGGCAGAGTTCCGCACCCTGTTCGGGGACGAGACGGCGGACTACGCGCAGGCGCTCCAGGCCCATTACGACGCGCCCGATGACGGCGCCTGGCGCGGGGGCTTCATCAGCCGCTATGCCGCCTCCCACCCCTGGGAGGACTGGGCGGAGTGCTTCGCGCATTATCTTCACATGGTCGATGCGCTGGAAACCGCCTATGCCTTCGGCCTGCGCAGCCGTCCCCGCGCCGGCGGCGACGGCGCACGGCTGGCGGCCGATTTCGACCCCTACGCCGAGCAAGAGCTGGACCGCATTCTGGAGGCCTGGGTGCCCCTGACGGTGGCGGTTAACAGCTTGAACCGCAGCATGGGCCAGGCGGACCTTTATCCCTTCGTACTGTCGGATGCCGTGGTGGCGAAGCTGGGCTTCGTGCACCGGATCGTGCGGGCGGAGTCTTTATAGATAGTAAGGGGCGCGCTAGGGGCGTGGAACGCCCGGCAGCCCCCGCAGCGGCCGGTGAAGCGCGGCGACGTGTTCGGGCGGCGGCTGGTGGCCGTTACGCAAACGGCTGTCGGTGGCAAATCCCGCCAGCGTGCGCCCCGTGCGCCACGTCCGCCCCATGGCCGGCAACGTGGTGGGGCGCTGCCACCATGTCTCTGGCGCGGCGTCGGCGATGCGCTCGCCCAGGGCCTCGTGCTGGCGGATGGCGACCAGCACGGCGGCGCGGGAGCGGGCGGGCAGGGCGGACAGCCCCGACTCCGCGCTGCGGAAGTGGACGGCGGCGCGCTTCAACAGCTTCTGCGCGACTCCGTGCGCAGCCGCGACGGCGGCCGGCGCGCCCTCGGCCAGACGTGCCGGCGTGACGGAGCGGGGCAGAAGGGCAGCGGGCAGGTAGACGCGGCCGCATTCAGCATCGTGGCGTGTGTCGCGGGCGATATCCACCAGCCGCACGGCGATGCCCAGGTCGATGGCGAACGGCAGCACGTCCTCGGCCTCGGCCGCTGCGCCCAGCACGGGCGCGAGCATCACCGCCACCGTTCCGCCCGAGCCGTGGCAGTAGCGGATCAGGCCGTTCCACGTCTCGATCACGGGGTCTTCCGTGTCGCGCAGCAGCGTCGTGACGAACAGCTCCGCCATGTCCAGCCGCAGTCCGCACCGCCCGTGCAGGTCGAGGAAGGGCGCGGCCAGATCGTCGGAGGCTTCCCCGGCGCGGAGGGCGGCGCGCAGGCGGCGCAGGCGAATGCGGGCGCCATGACGGCCGGTGCGCTGGGCGGCCAGGGCGCCGGCGGCGAGGCAGGCATCACCCAGCGCCACGGCATCCCGCCGCCGCTCGCCCGCCAGCAGCCGCGCCGCTCCTTTCAGGAGCGTGATGCTGGTGCCGGCCTGGCTGGCCGGTGCGGCGGGTGCGGTCATGGCGGACGGGTCCTCGGCCTCGGGGAGCGGTCGGGGCGGGCGGGCCACTCAAGATGGGGGCCGCCCCCCGCGCCGCCACCCCCCGGCCGGGGTCAGGCG
>NZ_ANHY01000006.1 GCF_000315795.1 Caenispirillum salinarum AK4 | reverse complement strand
TCGGCGCCATCGACCAGCAGGTCGTGAAGTACGAGGGAGCCTGACGCCATGCGGCTCTACACCTACTGGCGGTCGTCCACCAGCTACCGCGTGCGCATCGCGCTCAACCTCAAGGGCCTGAGCGCCGAGCAGGTGCCCGTTCACCTTGTGCGCGACGGCGGAGAGCAGAAGCAGCCCGCCTATACCGCGCTGAACCCCCAGGCCGGCGTGCCGACACTGGTGGAGGACGACGGCCGCGCGCTGACTCAGTCGCTCGCCATCTGCGAATACCTGGACGAAGTCCACCCCCACCCGCCGCTTCTGCCGACCGATGCCGCCGGCCGGGCGCGGGTGCGGGCGTTCGCGCTGGCGATCTCCTGCGAAATCCACCCGCTGACGAACCTGCGGGTGCTCAAGCACCTCACCGGTCATCTTGGTCTGTCGGAGGACGCCAAGCTGGAATGGTACCGGCACTGGACCGTGCAGGGGCTGACGGCGCTGGAGGCCATGGTGGCAGGGCATCCGGACACGGGAGACTGTGTCCACGGCTCCACACCCACGCTCGCCGACCTCTGCCTGGTGCCGCAGATGTACAACGCCCGGCGCTTCAACGTGGACCTGGAGCCGTATCCGACACTGGTGCGCATCGACGCCCACTGCCGGGGCCTGGATGCCTTCGCGGCCGCCGCACCGGAAGCACAACCCGACGCGGACACGTAATCGAGGCACTGGCGAAGGGCGTCATGTCGTGATACGGTTTTTTAGCCAAACAACGAAAAACTGACACGCATGGCGCCATCGTCGCTGCCGTGCGGGAGGATGGGGTCATGAGTGAAGCGCTTCGGATCATCAAGCAGGAACACCGCAACCTGTTCCGCGTCGTCCACCTGATGGACCAGATGGTGCGCGAACAGAAGGACCCGGACCGGGCCTTTCTGCGCCACATCATCGAATACATCGAAACCTTCACCGACCGCTACCACCACCCCAAGGAGGACCTGTTCCTCTTCAAGGCCCTCCGCGCCCGCGACCCGGCCGCCGAGGCGATCCTCGAGGAACTGGAGGCGGAGCACGACAACTGTCCGGTCAGCCTGACAACCCTGAAGGCCGCCCTCGACCGCTGGGACGCCGAGGAAACAGCCGGCGCCAAGGCCGCCTTCGAGGAGCAGGTGCAGCAGTACCTGCGCTTCCAGATGAAGCACATGCAGAAGGAAGAGGGCATCGTCATGCCCATGGCCCAGCGCTGCCTGACGGCCGAGGACTGGGCCCCCATCGACGCCGCCTTCCGCGACAACGACGACCCCATCTTCGGACCCGGCGCCCGGGCAGAGGTGCGCGGCATGTACAGCAAGCTCGTCAGCGAGGCCCCGGCGCCGTACGGGATCGGGGACTGACGCTGCGCTGACGGACGGGCCTGCGGATGCGAGGGACCCGACGCGGGCCCCTCGCGCTCCCCGCGTTTAGTGGGTGTCCCAGTAATTGTAATAGCGTCTCAATTTTTCCTCGCGGGCGGCCATGTTCAGGATGTCGCCCTGAAACGCCTTGCCGCGGTAGTATATGCGGTCGCCCCAGGCGATGTAGACGGCGCCGTCGCTGATCTCGGCGATCTCCAGGCACCAGCCGGCCTGATGGAAGGTGCGCGGCGTGCCGCCAAATTTGTTGTCGAGGTGGACCATGTAGCGGTCGCGGATGCAGAGGTCATTGGCCGCGTTTACGTACCACTGTTCGGCGGCCCCCATCTGTTTCCAGCCTCGGCCCTCGGTGACCACGCCCGCGCGGCCGTCCGGCGAGAGGAACAGGATTTCCGTGGAAGAACCGCCCCGCAGGACAAGGCTCGTGCCGGTCAGTGTTTCCATCAGCACCCGGTTCAGCGAAGCGGTGCTCCGATCCTCTGGGTACGATGCCTGAAGCTGGGCCCTGTGCGCCGTGGCAGGGTCGGCCTTGTTCTGGAAAGTGGCCGCATGACGGGGTCGGAATTCGACCGCCAGCGGTGGGTGCCCGGCCTCCATAGCGGACGGGATCGAAAGGTCCGGCACCGGAGGCGCATCGCCCGGTTGGGTGCAGGCCGCTGCCGTTACAGCGCACAGGCAGGCAATGGCGGCTCGTCTGAAGCCCCGATTCATCGTCCCCTCCATTGGAATGACCCGTTGGAGGTTACTACCCGGATGGTATTGATCTGGCAAAGGAAATCGGGAGCGTGAGGGCCCGCCGGCCCTCACGATAAGCGGGTACGGGCGGCAGCCCGTTCGGCGTCAGCCGAAACTAGCCGTCCAAAGCCGCCAGCATCTCCTCCACCCGCACGAACTTCTCCCGCGGCCGACCCTGCGCCGCCCGTGCCACCTCGGCGGCATCGATCCGCTTCCAGTCGTCGTAGCACACCGGCCGGGCGCCGCGCTCGGCCAGCAGGGTATCCAGTGCCGCCGGGCCGGGTTTGGCCGACTCCACCTCCTCCAGGTCCGCCAGCACGTGACCGGCGACGGCCATGGCGTCGGTGCGGTTGGTGGGGATGACGCCTGACGGGCCTCGGCGTGCCCAGCCTGTCACATAGACCCCCGGCTCCACGCGGCCGTCGTCGTTGGCGACGATGCCCCGGTTTTCGTCCATGCGCAGGCCGGGGACGGCGGCGCAGCGGTAGCCGATGGCCGTCACCGCTGTCGTGGCGGGCAGATCGAACGTCTCTCCGGTGCCGACGGCGCGGCCGTTCTCTACCCGTGTGCGCTCCAGTCGCAGGCCGCCCGCGGCGCCGGAGCCGTCGTTCAGTACTTCGCGCGGGGCGGCGTGGAAATGGAGGTGGATGCGCACCGGCTCGCCGGCGTCGGGGCGGGCGGCGAAGGCGCGCAGGATTTCCAGGTTCTTGTCCTTGACCTTGCGGGCGCGCGGGTCGTCTTCCGACTCCGTCGTCAGGCCGTCGAGCACGGTGGCGTCCACCACCGGACGCGCGCGGGAGAGGTGCCCCAGTTCGCCCAGTTCGGCGGAGGTGAAGGAGGCCTCGACCGGGCCGCGCCGGCCGATGACGTGGATGTCGGTGATGGGCGCGGCTTCGATGACCTTGGCGGCGTGGGCGCAGATGTCGGACTCGGCCATTTCCTTGGGCGTCTTCGCCAGGATGCGGGCGATGTCGAGCGCCACGTTGCCGTTCCCCACCACCGCCACGGAGGGGCCGGGCAGCCGCGGTTCCAGCGCTGCGTGGTCGGGATGGCCGTTGTACCAGCCGACGAAGGCGCCGGAGCCGTAAACCGCCGCCAGGTCCTCGCCCGCCACGCCAAGAGGCCGGTCGACGGGCGCGCCGACGGCCAGGATGACCGCGTCGTAGCCGGCCTTCAACTCGTCCAGCGAGACGTCGCGGCCGACGGTCACGTTGCCCAGGAACCGCACGCCGGGGCGGGAGAGAGCGCGGTCGAACTGACGGACGATGTTCTTGGTGCCCAGGTGGTCGGGCGCGACGCCGGCGCGAACCAGGCCGAAAGGCGTGGGCAGGCGGTCGATCACGTCGATGGCGGCATCGGGCCGTTTGCGCGCGACGGCGTCGACGGCATACAGACCCGACGGCCCGCTGCCGACAACGCAGACACTCGCGGCCGGACGCACCTCGGGCGCGGTGGAGGATGCGGACATGGAACATCTCCCTGTTATCGCGGCGCTTTATTGCGGTGCGCCTTCGATCGATCGTTACAGCCGTCCGCGCCAGCAGGGGCGGAGCGGTATCAGGTCATGACGGCCGAGAAGGCACGGCTTTCGGTGCCATCCATCAGGCCGCCGAAGCGGTCATAGAAATAGGGCAGGGCGCCGGGCAGCGGGCCGTCGGCCGTTTCAAGCGTCTGCATCAGGTGCTGCTCCGCCGGCCCCTGCACCGCGCGATAGATGTTGCGGCACAGAAGGCGCGCCGCCGCGCCCGGCCAGTTGGGCGGCAGCACCTCTTCCGGCAGCATGGGGTCGCGCAGCAGGATGCGGCGGTAGTCGTGGATGAGCAGCGTGCGGATGGTGAAGCTGGCGGTGCCGTCGGGCACGCCGTTGTCGTCCATGGCCCGCCAGACAGGGCGGAACCGCTCGAGGAAGCCTTCATAGTCGGTTTGAAGCTGGTCCAGGTCCCAGCAGGCCCGCACCAGCATCTTCAGGCTGCCGGGGGCGGTCAGGCGGTCGGCGCCGGCGCGCAGGATGACCACCTTGTCCATGGCGTCGTGCTCGCGCAGGGAAAGGTGCAGGGCTTCCTCGTCCGGCGCGGGATGCGCCAGAACGTGGGGCGCCAGTTGCCCGAATCCCTGCCACGCCAAGTCGCGGCGCAGGCTCTCGCGGGGGTCGGGCTCCAGGCCGCAGCAGTTGGTGTGGACCAGGACCCACTCGCCGTTCCACGGCATGTTGGGGGCGGCGTAGATGCGGCGGTGGGCGGCATCGAAGCGCACGCGGCCGGAATCGGTGACGGCATAATAGCTGCGGCGGCCGATCTGAGTGGCCTCCAGCCAGTCGTCCTTGGTCAGCCGGAAGACGGCGGTGCGCACCATGCGCTCTGACTGCCCGAAGGGCTCCAGCAGGTTGATCAGGCTGCCGAGCCACACGCTGCCACCGTGCGGCAGGATGGCGTCGCCGTAGACGGTGACGATGAGCGATTTCGCGCGGATCGGTATGCTGTCCAGCAGCCCGGCGATCAGATCATCGATGCGCTTTTGCCTCTGCATTCCCTCGGGGCCCCTTTTCTTGTCTTTTCCGGCGGAGAGGGTCGGCGTCGCCGGCGCCTCCGTCAAGCGCAGGCGCCGCGCCCCCGGCGGCCGCTGATCCGGATATAGCACGAATTGCCGCACTTTGCGGCGGGAATTGTAATGCTCCCGTCATGGTCCGGCACGACCGCCGGCGCCGTCCGGAAGGCCTGGAAGTGCGGCATTGCCGCGGGCTGGGGCCATCGTTCGCTCATCGCACACCCTGTCGCGAATTCCGTTTGACAAGCTGAAAAGCGTTACACTACGATCATGGGCACAGAGGAATTCTGTGTCACTTTGAACGCCGGGTCAAGCGCGCAACAAAACACAAGACGCGCAAAAGGCCAGCAGGGGCGGCACGTCCAGGAGGAGACGAACGACATGCCGAAGTGGAAGACCTTCGACAAGGGCGACAAGCTACCCGAAGAATACAAAAGCCTGCTGCTCAACCTGATGTCCTTTCAGGCCGACAGCGAGTACGCCGGCGCCCAGCGCGTGGCTGAAAACATGCGCTTCGCGCCGCGCCCGGAAGAGGCCTATCGCCTGTCCAAGAAGGTCATGGAGGAGATGGGCCATGGCTATTATGTCTGGAACCTGATGCAGGACCTGGGCGTGGACGTCGACTCCCGTCTGCAGGAGCTGGTCACCAACCCGGACAACCCGGACCCGGCGAAGGTCAACGTCATCAACGGTTTCCGCAAGGAGAACTGGTCCACCTGGTTCGAGGACTGGTACGACGTCGGCCTGTTCTCGACCGTGGTCACGCCGGCCGCCGTCGCCTTTCTGGGCCAGTACCGCGAATGCTCGTACCTGCCGTGGGCGCGTGTGAACGTGCGCATCCACAAGGAAGAGCACGGCCACCTGGCCTTCGGCGTCTGGGCGACCAAGCGCAACATCGAGTTCGGCGGCGAGAAGGCCCGCGAAATCTGCCAGTCCAAGATCGAAAAGTTCATGAAGGTGGGTCTGGGCTTCTACGGCCGTCCGTCGCAGGGCGCGAAGGCATCGGCCATGTTCCAGAAGTACTACGACTGGGGCATCAAGGTGCGCACGCCCGAGGAGTTGCAGGCTGAATACCTGGAACTGCTGGAAGGTCGCCTGAAGGAGTGCGGGCTGGAGATGCCGCAGGGCGTCGAGCCCGACTACGACATGCGCATGGGCTACGAAGCCGGCGAGGCGCCCGCCGACAAGGCTGTCCCCGCCTGACGCACGGATACGCGATGAAGGCCGCTTCCGTGATGCGGTCAATCACGCGGCACGGCTCCGCGACCCTGGCCGGGTCCGGGGCCGTGCGCCGTCAGGGGCAAAAGAAACCGCAAGTAAAATGGGGCAAAGCGATGCCCCGGAAGACGGAGACGCCACGTCATGCCGACCACCATCACCGAGCTTCCCAACCCGCTGTTTTCCAACGGCCGCAGTGTCCTGGCCAGGTTCGGCTACCGCCATCTCGAGGACGGTGAGCTGCGTGAGGACTGGGCGGAAATGTGGGAGCTTCTGAGGCCCGATTTCGCCGAGCGCGCCGACCGGCACGTCCCGGCCTATGGCGATCTCTCGCCGGTACAGGCCGCCGCGGCGCGCGAATACATGTCCGTGCGCCTGATCGCCGACCGCAATCTGGAGATCTGCGAGCGCCGGCACGTGCAACTGTTCTCCGGCGGCATTCAGACCGACGGGGTGGAGCGTTACGCCGAGGCGCGCGACGCCTACGAGGAAGCGGTGGAGACCTTCGGGCACGCCCGCGAGGCGCTGGATGCACTGCTGTCGCGCGCGGCCGCATAAGCCGGACGCGCGGTATCCGACTTAAGAAAAGGGTTTTATCCTCGTCTGTGACGTGTTCATGGTTGCAGATGAAACGGTTTCGGGTTCCGATACACAACAAGACGCCAAAGAGCGTTCGGTGGAACCATAAGGAAACAACAAGGCGGGCGCCTGCTCCGTGTGGGGAGACAAAGCCCGACGATCCAGGGAGGTAACTTCAGAATGACCCTCAAGCATACCCGTCGCACGTTCATGGCTGCCGTCGCCGCGCTGGGCGTGGCCGCCGCGGCCTCGCTGCCCGGCAACGCGCAGGCCGCCGACGAGCCCATCAAGATCGGCACGTTTCTGTCGGTGACCGGCCCGGCGTCCTTTCTGGGCGACCCCGAGCTGAAGACGCTGCAGATGTACGTCGACAAAATCAACGCCGAGGGCGGCGTCAACGGCCAGCCGCTGGAACTGGTGCACTACGACACCGGCGGTGACCCGAACAAGGCGGTGACCTTCGTCAAGCGCCTGATCGCGCAGGATGAAGTGGACGCCATCGTCGGCGGCTCCACCTCGGGCGAGAGCCTGGCGGTGATGCCGCTGATGGAGCGTTTCGAGGTGCCCTTCATCTCCTTCGCCGGCTCCAAGAAGATCGTCGACCCGGTGCAGGCGTGGACCTTCAAGACGCCGCACACCGACACCATGGCCTGCGAAAAGATCTTCGAGGACATGAAGAAGCGCGGCTTTACCCAGATCGCCATGATCTCGGGCACGGGTGGCTTCGGCCAGTCCATGCAGGCGGAGTGTCAGGGTGTGGCGCCGGACTACGGCATCGAGATCCTGGCCGACGAGACCTATGGGCCCAAGGACACCGACATGACGGCCCAGCTGACCAGCATCAAGAACACCCCGGGCGTGCAGGCGGTGCTGAATCCGGGCTTCGGTCAGGGTCCGGCCATCGTGACCAAGAACTATCGCCAGCTTCAGATCGACGCGCCGCTGTACCAGTCGCATGGCGTGGCGTCGAAGAAGTTCATCGAGCTGGCCGGTGACGCCGCCGAGGGCGTGCGCCTGCCCGCCGCCGCCCTGCTGGTGGCCGAGCAGCTGTCCGACGACGACCCGCAGAAGCCGGTCGTCACCGGCTACAAGGCCGCCTATGAGGAAAAGCACGGCGAGGGGTCCGTCTCCACCTTCGGCGGCCATGCCTACGACGGCCTGATGCTGATCGTCGACGCCATGAAGACGGCCGGTTCCTCCGAGCCGCAGGCCGTGCGCGACGCCCTGGAGAACACCAAGGGCTACATGGGCACCGCCGGCGAGGTGAACTTCTCGGAGAACGATCACCTCGGCCTGACGCCGGACGCTTTCCGCATGCTGGAAATCCGTAACGGTGATTGGGTGCTGGTGGACGACACCACCGGCTGATCGCGGTCCCAGCGCGGCAGGAGCCCGTCCGTCGCCACGAGTCCGTCTTCCAAGGACGACGGCGCGGCGGCGGACGGCTCCGGCCAGCGACCGCATCCTGATCCGGCCCGACCAAGCGCCTTCCCTCGAAGCTCGGCAGGACGACATGCTCGGCGAGTTCATCCAATACCTGTTTTCCGGCCTGACCAGCGGCGCCATCTATGCCCTGGTGGGTCTCGGCTTCGCGCTGATCTACAACGCCAGCCACGTGATCAACTTCGCCCAGGGCGAATTCGTCATGCTTGGCGGCATGGGCACCGTCTTCCTGGCGGCGGCCGGCGTGCCGCTGCCGCTGGCGGTGGTCGTCGCCATCATCGGCACGGCCTGCGTCGGCTTTGCGCTGGAGAAACTGGCGGTGGAGCAGACGAAGAACGCCTCGGTGGTGACGCTCATCATCATCACCATCGGTGCCTCCATCGTGCTGCGCGGGGCCGCACAGGTGCTGTTCGACAAGCAGTTCCACACCCTGCCGGCGTTCTCCGGCGATGAGCCCATCAACGTGCTGGGCGCCACCATCACCTCGCAGACGCTGTGGGTGCTCGGCATCACGGCGCTGATCGTCGTGGTGTTGCAGTGGTTCTTCAACCGGACCCTTCTGGGCAAGGCGATCCTGGCTACCAGCGTCAACCCGCTGGCGGCCAAGCTGGTCGGCATCAACGTCAGCTTCGTGCTGCTGCTGTCCTTCGGCATGTCGGCCGCGCTGGGTGCCATCGCCGGTGTGCTGATCACGCCCATCACGTCGACCAACTTCGAGGTCGGTATCATGCTGGGCCTGAAGGGCTTTTCCGCCGCCATCCTGGGCGGGCTGGGCAACCCCTTCGGCGCCGTGATCGGCGGGCTGATCCTGGGCATCGTGGAGGCCTTCGGCGCCGGCTACATCAGTTCCGAATACAAGGACGCCATGGCCTTCATCATCATCCTGCTGGCGCTCTTCTTCATGCCGAGCGGCCTGTTCGGGAAGAAGGGGACGGAACGTGTCTGAGGTGCGAACGATGAACGAGGCGACGCCCATGTCCCCCCGCCCGTCCTCTGCGTCCACCGCGAATATCTCGCGGCCCGGCGACACCACGCCGCCCGGCGCGCCCGAGCGTCCCGCGCCCCAGGCGCCGGGTACGCCGCGCACCGGCGCCGGATCGGCCGGTCGCCCGCGCCAGGGGCTGAAGGCCAGGCTGATGAAGCCGCGCACCGGCGGCCTGCTGGTGCTGGCCGTCGTGGTGGCGGTGCTGCCGGCCTTCCTGCAGAACGCCTTCCATTACGACGTCGCCATTCAGATCGGCTTCAACGCCATTGTCGCCATCGGCCTGAACCTCTTGATCGGCTATTGCGGGCAGATTTCACTGGGCCACGCCGGCTTCCTGGGTGTGGGCGCCTACTTCTCGGCGATCACGGTAACGAACTTCGGCTGGCCGCCGCTGTTGTCGCTGGTGGTGGCCGCCGTGGTGGTCGGGCTGCTGGCCTTCGTCATCGCCCGGCCGATCCTGCGCCTCAAGGGCCACTATCTGGCCATGGCGACGCTCGGCATCGGGCTGATCATCTCCATCATCCTGAACCAGGAAGCGCAGCTGACGGGCGGCCCCGACGGCATGATTGTCGACCCCTTCACCGTCTTCGGGTTCGAGTTCAAGAAGCCGTGGCACTGGTACAGCCTCGTCGGCGGCCTGCTGGTGATCGCGGCGTGGCTGTCGCTCAACATCATTGACAGCCCGGTGGGCCGGGCCCTGCGCGCCGTGCACGGGTCGGAGGTCGCGGCCGAGGTCGTCGGCGTGGACACCACCAGGTACAAGGTGATGATCTTCGTCGTCTCGGCGGTCTTCGCCTCCGTCGTCGGCTCGCTGGGTGCTCACTACATCATGTTCCTGAGCCCCCAGGAGGCGAGCTTCTTCCATTCGGTCGAACTGGTCATCATGGTGGTGCTGGGCGGCATGGCGTCGACGTTCGGCGCCGTCGTGGGCGCGGCGACCCTGACCGCGCTGCCGCAGTTCCTCACGTTCCTCGAGGACTACGAGCACCTGATCTTCGGCCTGATCCTCATGCTGGTGATGATCTTCCTTCCCAAGGGCGTGGTCCCCAGCCTGGCGGCGCTGTTCAAGCGCGGGGGTGAGAAATGAGCCTTCTGACTGTCGACACCCTGGTCAAGGAATTCGGCGGCGTCCGCGCCATCGATGACCTGTCGTTCACCATTGATCCGGGAACCATCCATTCCATCATCGGACCCAATGGTGCCGGCAAGACCACGCTGTTCAACCTGGTGACGGGCGTCTACACGCCCACCTTCGGCACGGTGCAGTTCAACGGCGAGCCGGTGACGGGCAAGAAGCCCTACGAACTGGCGGCGCGCGGCATGTCGCGCACCTTCCAGAACCTGCAAATCTGCATGAACATGACGGCACTGGAGAACGTGCTGGTGGGCCGTCACCTGCACCTGGACGGCCGGCTTCTGCCGTCGCTGTTCCGCCTGCCGCGCATCGTCCGCGGCGACCGGGCGGCGGAGGATATGGGGCGCGAGCTGATGGCCTTCGTCGGCCTGGAGAAGTATTTCGACTGGGACGCCGACGCCATGCCCTACGGCGCGCTCAAGCGCCTGGAAATCGCCCGCGCGCTTGCGGCCGAGCCCAAGCTTCTGCTGCTGGACGAGCCCGCCGCCGGCCTCAACGACGTGGAAAGCCGCGAGATCGACAACGTCATCAAGAAGGTGGCGGAAAGCGGCGTGACGGTGGTGCTGGTGGAGCATGACATGAAGATGGTCATGGAAATCTCCGACCACATCCTGGTGCTGGACTACGGCCGCAAGCTCACCGAGGGCACGCCGCAGGAAGTGCGCCAGAACCCCGACGTCATCGCCGCCTACCTGGGCCAGGTCGCCTGAGGGCACGGGAGACTTACATGCTTCTCGAAGTCAACGGAATGAAAAGCAGCTACGGCCGCATCGAGGCCCTGCACGGCATCGACGTGCAGGTGGGTGAGGGCGAGCTGGTGGCGCTGGTGGGGGCGAACGGCGCCGGCAAGACCACCTTCCTGCGGGCGTTGTCGGGCGTGCAGCCGCTGACCAACGGCGAAATCCGTTTCGACGGCGCCGACATCACCAAGTCCAAGCCCCAGGCCCGCGTCAAACAGGGCATCAGTCAGGTGCCGGAAGGCCGCCAGGTCTTCGGCCCGCTGTCGGTGGAGGACAACCTGCGCCTGGGCGCCTATCGCCGGCGCGGCGCCGATACCGACGCGGACCTGGAGCGGGTGTTCGAGACCTTCCCCATCCTCAAGAGGAAGCGCAAGGAGTCGGCCGGCACGCTGTCGGGCGGCCAGCAGCAGATGCTCGCCATGGGCCGGGCGCTCATGAGCAACCCGCGCCTGTTGCTGCTGGACGAACCCTCCATGGGCCTTGCGCCGCTGCTGGTGGGCGAGATTTTCAACATCGTGCAGATGCTGCGGGAGCAGGGCACCACCATCCTGCTGGTGGAGCAGAACGCCTTCCAGGCGCTCGCCATCGCCGACCGGGGCTACGTGATCGAGACGGGGCGCATCGTGCTCACCGACACGGGCGAGAACCTCATCAACGACGAGAAGGTGAAGGCGGCCTATCTCGGCCTGTAAGCCTTGCGGTTTGGTTTCATTTGAAACCGTGTCCTGATAGGATGCGGGGACCGAGGCGCCCGGCGCCTCCAATGACACATCAGAGATAACGGAGACGCTCCACAATGGCGACGAAGACGTTTGCCTCCACCGGTGACCTGGGCGAGAAGACCATCACCTTCGCCGAGCTGGGCCGGGGCGCCTATGCCTTCACGGCCGAGGGCGACCCCAACACCGGCGTGATCGTCGGCGACGACGCCGTGATGGTGCTCGACACCCAGGCGACGCCCAAGATGGCGCAGAAGGTCATCGCCGAAATCCGCAAGGTGACCGACAAGCCCATCAAGTACATCCTGCTCACCCATTACCACGCCGTGCGCGTGCTGGGCGCGGCGGCCTATGGGGCGGAAAACATCATCGCCAGCCAGCGCACCTACGAACTGATCGTGGAGCGCGGCCAGCAGGACTGGGAGAGCGAGTTCGGCCGCTTCCCCCGCCTGTTCGAGGGGCACGAGAGCATCAAGAGCCTCACCTGGCCCAACATCGTCGTCGACGGCAAGCTGACGGTGGACCTGGGCAACCAGCGCGTGGAAATCTGGAATCCCGGCCGGGGCCACACCCAGGGCGACACCATCGCCTGGCTGCCCGACCAGAAAGTGCTGTACTCCGGCGATCTGGTGGAGTTCGGTGCCACCCCCTACACCGGCGACGCCCACCTGCGCGACTGGCCGGAAACCCTCCAGCGCCTGCGCGAACTGAAGCCGGAGAAGCTGGTGCCGGGCCGGGGCGACGCGCTCATGAACGCCGCCGACTGCGAAACCGCCATGGCCGAAACCCAGGCCTTCCTGACGGACCTGTACCAGACCGCGCGCGAGGGCGTGGAGAAGGACATGGCGCTGAAGGACATCTATGCGCTCTGCAAGCAGCGCATGGACCCGAAGTACGGCCACTGGGTCATCTACGAGCACTGCATGCCGTTCGACGTCGCCCGCGCGGTGGACGAGGCCAAGGGCCTGGATCGTCCCAACATCTGGACGGCCGAGCGCGACCAGGAGATGTGGTCGGCGCTGAACGGCTGACGCCGGGCAATCGTCGGCGAGTCTTGCACCACGGGCCCGCCGGCGACGGCGGGCCCGTTTCTTTATGGCGCCCGCCATCATATTTTTTGCCACGAATGCGGACGCTAACCGTTGATCGTGTGTTGTTTAAGCAATTGCAAAGGAGTCGACCCATGCGCGCATTGATGATCGCGGCCGTCGCGACCTCTACCCTGGCCCTTGGCGCCTGCGCCAACGATTTCGAGACCCCCGATCAGCCGGGCAGGAACACCATCGCCACCGTCCACCAGCAGTCGGTGGAAGGTCGCGATATGACGATGACGGCCGCCGAACGCGCCGCCGCGGCCGCCGAGCGCGCCGAACAGGCCGCCCGCCGCGCCGAGCAGGTGGTGAACCGCATGGAGCAGGCCTACCAGGAAAGCCTGCGCAAGTAAGCGGTGACGTGGGTCGGGGGGACGCCCCTGCCCACCAGCCTGGAAAACCCCGCCGGAGCGCGCCGGCGGGGTTTTTCGATTCAGGACGGCCAAGCTCAGGACGGCCAAGCGGTCACACCGCCGCGGCATCGGCCGGTGCGATGTTGTTGTTGATGCGGAACACGTTTTCGGGGTCGACGTCCCGCTTGATTGCCCGCAGCCGGGGCAGGGCGTCGCCATAGGCGGCCGCCACGCGGTCGGGCGTTTCATCGGCATCCAGGAAGTTCACATAGGACCCGCCCGTGCCGAAGGGGCGCAGGTCCCGCCAGAAGGCGCGCGTCCAATCCACATGCGGATCGCCGGGACCATCGGGCCAAGAAGCGCCGATCTTCACGACGAACCGGGCATCGCGGTGCCCGACCGCCCCGGCGTCCGGTCCCGCGCGAGCCATGGCGCCGCCCAGGTGCAGGCAGAGGGTCGACGTCATGGGGGAGGTGACCTCCCAGGTATGATCGGTCATGACCTCGCCAACCTCCGGTGTGCAGGCCGGCAGGTACTCCGACTTCTCATAGTAGCACCGGCCGGGCGGCTGGGTGGCGTCGAGCATGGTCTGCACGGCCGTGAACGGCTTGGGACCGATCAGGTCGGCAAGCGGCGTGCCGAACCGCCGCAACGGTGCAAGCAGGCGCTCCCCCGCGTCGAGATCATCGCCGCTGTAGCAGACGCCGATGCCGCATATGGGCTTTCCGTGCATGTCCTTGGGCAGGAAGGGCGCCGGCGGGGCAGGGCGCAGGACCAGCAGGCATGTCAGCGTCTCCGGTGCTGCGTCCGTCAACTGGCGGAAGACCTGCAAGAGCCCCGGTGCCTCTTTCAGCGGGTGCAGCCGCAAGCCGCCGAGGACGGTGGGGCCGCAGGGACGGGCCCGGAAGTCGAAGGCGGTGACGATGCCGAAGTTTCCGCCGCCGCCGCGCAGGGCCCAGAACAGGTCCGGGTTGTTGTCGGGGTCGGCGCGGACCGCCCGGCCGTCGGCCGTCACAACGTCGGCGCCCGCAAGATTGTCGCAGGTGTAGCCGTAGCGCCGGGTCAGCCAGCCGAAGCCGCCACCCAGCGTCAGTCCGGCGACCCCGGTTGTCGAGACGATGCCCGCCGGCACCGCCAGGCCGTGCGCCTGCGTCGCGTGGTCCACGTCGCCCAGCGTGGCGCCGGGCCCGACGGTCGTCCCCCCGTCGTGGGGCCGGCAGCGAACGCCGTTCATGTGCGACAGGTCTATCATCAGCGCCCCATCGGCCACGGCCGTCCCCGCCACGCTGTGCCCGCCGCCACGCACGCAGAGGCTCAGGTCATGAGTGCGGGCGAAGCGCACGGCGGCGCCGACGTCGGCGGCGTCGGCACAGCGGGCGATCAGGCCAGGCCGGCGGTTGACAGCGGCATTCCAGACGGTGCGCGCGTCGTCATAGCTCGGGTCGCCGCCGGCAAGAAGCGGGCCCCGCAGGGCAGCGCGAAAATCGGACACGGCGTCCTCGGCCAGGTCGGCGGACGTGCCGTCTCGGCGGATCACGGTAATGTCCGGCATGGTGTCCTCCCGTGAATTTTGCTGTGTCAGGGGGTCACGGTGCTCTCGGAACACATCGCGCTCAACTCGGGTTTCTGTAGTGTGGCGATCAAGGTTGAGCGTCGCGCCACGGAAAGGGCTGCGACATGAAGGGATACGGCCAGTTCTGCCCGGTTGCCCAGGCGGCCGAGATTGTCGGCGAGCGTTGGACGCCGCTGGTCCTGCGCGAGCTTCTGTCGGGCAGTCACCGCTTCAACGACCTGCAACGCGGCGTGCCGCTCATGTCGCCGTCGCTGTTGAGCCAGCGGCTGCGCAAGCTCGAGGCGGCCGGCATCATCTGGCGCGGCCACGACGGCGCCTATCACCTGACGCCGGCCGGCGAGGAACTGCGTCCGGTCATCGAGACGCTGGGCGCCTGGGGGCAGCGCTGGGTGCGCACCAAGGTGGAGGAAGAGGATGTGGATGTCGCGCTGTTGATGTGGGACATCCGCCGCCGCGTCAGCCTGCCGGAGGACCTGCGCGCCGACGGCCGGGCCGTCATCCAGTTCCGCGTACCCGACGCACCGACGGGAAAGGGCCGGTGGTGGCTCATCCTGGAGGATGACCAGGCCGATCTTTGCCTGCACGATCCGGGGTTCGAGGTGGACCTGTGGGTTACCGCCAACCGGCGGGAGCTGGCAAAGGTGTGGATGGGAGATGTTGCTGTTGACCGGGCGGTGGACGACGGGCGGCTCGACCTGCACGGCAGCCCAATGCTCGCACGGTCGTTCCCGCGGTGGTTCCACCTGAGCGTTTTCGCCGGCGTCACCCGGCCGCACTGAACGGACGGAAACGCCGGCGAAACAACGAGTTGGCGGCTCTTTCTCACATCGTTGGGAAGTTGAACGCCGCGCCTTCCTTGATGCCCGTCGGCCAGCGCGAGGTGACGGTCTTCAGCTTGGTGTAGAAGTGCACGCCCTCGGGCCCGTAGATGCCGTGGCTGCCGAAGATGGAACGCTTCCAGCCGCCGAAGCTGTGGTAGGCCACGGGCACCGGAATCGGCACGTTCACGCCCACCATGCCGACCTCGATGCGGTCGGTGAAGGTGCGCGCGGCGTCGCCGTCGCGGGTGAAAATGGCGGTACCGTTGCCGTACTCGTGCTTGTTGATGAGCGTCACGGCTTCCTCGAAGGACGCCGCGCGCAGCACGCTGAGCACGGGGCCGAAGATCTCCTCCTTGTAGATGGTCATTTCCGGCGTCACGCGGTCGAACAAGGTGCCGCCGATGAAGTAGCCGTTTTCATAGCCCTGGAGGGAGAAGCCCCGGCCGTCCACCACCAGGTCCGCGCCCTCGGACACACCCTTGTCGATGTAGCCCGAGACCTTGTCCCGGTGCTGCTTCGTCACAAGCGGCCCCATCTCGGCGTCGCTGTCCGTCGACGGGCCGATCTTGAGCGAGCGCACGCGCGGAGCCAGCTTTTCCACCAGCTTGTCGGCCGTTTCCTCGCCCACGGGCACGGCGACGGAGACCGCCATGCAGCGCTCGCCGGCGGAGCCATAGCCCGCGCCCATGAGCGCATCGGCCGCCTGGTCCATGTCGGCGTCGGGCATGACCACCATGTGGTTCTTCGCCCCGCCCAGCGCCTGCACGCGCTTGCCGTGCGCGGTGCCGGTGGAATAGACGTACTCGGCGATGGGCGTGGAACCGACGAAGGACACCGCCTGCACGTCGGGATGCGTCAGCAGGGCGTCCACCGCGTCCTTGCCGCCGTGCACCACGGTCAGCGCGCCCTCGGGCACACCCGCTTCGATGGCCAATTCGGCCACGTACATGGCGGCCGAAGGATCACGCTCCGACGGCTTGAGCACGAAGGTGTTGCCGCAGGCCAGCGCCACCGGAAACATCCACAGCGGCACCATGGCCGGGAAGTTGAACGGCGTGATGCCGGCGCACACCCCCAGCGGCGCGCGCTGGTTGAAGCTGTCGATGCCGGGGCCGACGTCACGGGTAAAGTCGCCCTTCAGGTGGCTGGCGATGCCGGTGGCGAATTCCACCACCTCCAGGCCCCGCTGCACCTCGCCAAGGGCATCGTCATGCGTCTTGCCGTGCTCGGCAGAGATGCGCTTGGCGATCTCGGCGGCGTTGTCCTGGAGCAACTGGACGTACTTCATCATGACGCGCGCGCGCTTTTGCGGCGGCGCCGCGGCCCAGTCGGGGAACGCCTTCAATGCGGCGGCGACGGCGGCGTCCACCTCTGCCTTGCCGCCGGACGCGACGGTCGCCGTCTGCTCGCCGGTGGCCGGGTTGTAGACCGGCGTGCCGGAGCCCTCGGCCTCGTGACCGGGGATCATATGGTTGATGAAGGTCATCGGTTATGTCCTTGTTCTTGCGGCCTGGATCAGCCGGCGATGGCCTTGTCGGCGGGCGTGTAGTCGGTGCCCAGGGCCTCGGCGACCGCCCCGTGCGTGATCTTGCCGTGGGCGACGTTCAGGCCGTTGCGCAGGTGGGCGTCGTCGGACAGCGCCTCGCGCCAGCCCTTGTCGGCCAGCGCCACAGTGAAGGGCAGGGTGACGTTGTTCAGTGCGAACGTGGACGTGCGGGCGACGCCACCCGGCATGTTGGCGACGCAGTAATGCACAACGTCGTCGACGATGTAGATCGGGTCGGCGTGGGTGGTGGGCTTCGACGTTTCGAAGCAGCCGCCCTGGTCGATGGCGACGTCGACCACCACCGAACCCTTCTGCATTTTCGACAGCATGGGTCGGTTGACCAGCTTGGGCGCGTTGGCGCCCGGCACCAGCACGGCGCCAACCACCAGATCCGCCTGCGTCACGTACTCTTCCACCGCGTCGTTGGTGGAATAGATGGTCTGCATCCGGCCGCCGTAGTGCATGTCCAGTTCCTTGAGGCGGGCGTGGGACTTGTCCAGCACAACGACCTCGGCCTCCAGGCCCATGGCCATCTTGGCGGCATTGAGGCCGACAACACCGCCGCCCAGCACCACCACCTTGCCCGACGGAACCCCCGGCACGCCGCCCAGCAGCGTGCCGCGGCCGCCGGCGGACTTCTCCAGCGCCCGCGCACCGGCCTGGATCGCCATGCGGCCGGCGACCTCGGACATGGGTGCGAGCAGCGGCAGGCCGCCGCGCGCGTCGGTGACGGTTTCATAGGCGATGGCGATGCAGCCCGATTCCTGCAACAGCTTGGCCTGCTGCGGGTCCGGCGCCAAGTGCAGGTAGGTGAACAGCACCTGGCCCTCGCGCAGCATCCTGCACTCGTTGGGCTGGGGCTCCTTGACCTTCACCACCATGTCGGCCTTGGCGAAGACCTCCTCGGCGGCGTCTACGATGGTCGCCCCGGCGGCGCGGTAGGCGTCGTCGGTCAGGTCGATGGCGCCGCCGGCGTTGGTCTCGACGATCACCTGGTGGCCGTGGGCGATCACCTCGCGCACGGCGGCCGGCGTCATGCCGACGCGGTACTCGTGGTTCTTGATCTCCTTGGGAACGCCGATCAGCATTTCTGTCTCCTGGGGGACGGAGTGGGACTTCTATTTCTCTAACGGTATCAGCCGCTTAGTCGATCGTCTTCAGGACGTCCGCGATGGTCTCGAAGATCTGGTCGATGTGGCTCTTTTCAATGATGAGCGGCGGCGACAGGGCGATGATGTCGCCGGTGGTGCGGGTCATCACGCCCTTCTCGTAACACTTGAGGAACGCCTCGAAGGCGCGCTTGGTCGGCTGGCCCGGGATGGGCTCCAGTTCGATGCCGGCGATCAGGCCCATATTGCGCAGGTCGATGACGTGCGGCAGGCCCTTCAGGCTGTGCACCGCCTCTTCCCAATAGGGCGCCATCTCGGCGCTGCGCTCGAACAGCTGGTCGTCGCGGTAGACGTCCAGCGTCGCCAGAGCGGCGTTGCAGGCCAGCGGGTGCGCGGAATAGGTGTAGCCGTGGAACAGCTCGATGGCCGTTTCCGGGCCGTGCATGAAGGCGTCGTAGATGTGCTTGCGCACCATCACCGCGCCCATGGGCACCGTGCCGCTGGTCAGGCCCTTGGCGGTGGTCACGATGTCGGGCTGTACGCCGAAATGCTCGCAGGCGAACGACGAGCCCAGGCGCCCGAAGCCGGTGATGACCTCGTCGAAGATCAGCAGGATGCCGTGCTTGTCACAAATGGCGCGCAGGCGCTCCAGGTAGCCCTTGGGCGGCATGAGCACGCCGGTCGATCCGGCCATGGGCTCGACGATGACGGCGGCGATGGTCTCTCCGCCGTGCAGGGCCACCAGCCGTTCCAGATCGTCGGCCAGTTCGGCGCCGTGCTCGGGCTGGCCGCGCGAGAAGGCGTTCTGCTCGGGCAGGTGGGTGTGGCGCATGTGGTCGACGCCCGCCAGGAGACTGCCGAAGAAGCGGCGATTGTTGACGATGCCGCCCACCGAGATGCCGCCGAAACCCACACCGTGATATCCGCGCTCGCGACCGATCAGGCGCGTGCGGCTGGCCTCTCCGTTGGCGCGGTGGTAGGCCAGCGCGATCTTGAGCGCGGTGTCCACGCTTTCCGAGCCGGAATTGGTGAAGAACACGTGGTCCAGGTCGCCCGGCATCATCGTGGCGAGGCGGCTGGCCAGTTCGAACGCCTTGGGGTGGCCCATCTGGAAGGCCGGCGCGTAATCCAGCTCCGCCGCCTGGTCCTGGATCGCCTTGACGATGCGCGGGTCGCCGTGGCCGGCGTTGCAGCACCACAGGCCGGCGGTGCCGTCGATGACCTGGCGGCCGTCCTGGGTCGTGTAGTGCATCCCCTTGGCGCCGGTCAGCATGCGCGGGGCCGACTTGAACTGGCGGTTGGCCGTGAACGGCATCCAGAACGGAGCAAGATCGTTGGGGGACGGCGCGTCCAACATGAAGACCTCCTGAAGGGCTTGGTTTTCCGCCGGTTTCGGCCCGGCTTTACCCTACGGTCCCACTGCACGCGCGGCTTAACAAGCCGTTTTCTTCCCAATGGTTAAGTGGTTGATATTCCTGATGACGCAGCGCACAGTGTTCAGGATCGTGAACGCGCTTAACGAAGGGTGCCGGCGATGACCCTCAACATCGGCCCGCGGTTGCGGGCAGTACGCAAGCAGAATGGTCTGTCTCAGCGCGAACTGGCCCGCCGCGCCGGCGTGACCAACGCCACCGTCTCGTTGATCGAGAGCAACAACATCAACCCCTCGGTCGGCAGCCTGAAGCGGGTGTTGGACGGCATTCCCATGGGGCTGTCGGAGTTTTTCGCCTTCGAGATGCCCGAGGACGCCGAGCAGAAGGTGTTCTTTCCCGCCAACGAACTGGTGGAGATCGGCCGCGGCGGCATCAGCTACCGCCAAGTGGGCGTGGACCTGACGGGCCGGGCGCTGCAGATCCTGGACGAGCGCTACGGTCCCGGCGCCGACACCGGCAAGATCCTGCTGCGCCACGAGGGCGAGGAGGCGGCCGTGGTCATCTCCGGCCGGCTGGAGGTGACGGTGGGCGACCAGGTGCGCACGCTTGGTCCCGGCGACGCCTACCAGTTCGACAGCCGCCAGCCGCACCGCTTCCGCAACGTCGGCGAGGAGCCGTGCCGGGTGATTTCCGCCTGCACGCCGCCCAGTTTCTGACCTTTAGAAGGTGCTTGAATGTCTTCCGACAATGGCCTGATAGACATCATTCTTTCCCGCTCCTCCGTTGCCCCGCGCCGGTTGGGCCCACCGGGCCCGTCGGCGGCGCAGATCGACACGCTGATCGCCTGCGCGCTGACCGCGCCCGACCACGGCGCCATCCGCCCGTGGCGCTTCCTTCGCGTGCCGGCCGAGCATCGCGATACGCTGGCCGAGGCCTTTGTCGCCGCCAAGCTGGAAGTGGAGCCCGAGGCGTCGGAGGTCGCCATCGAACGCGCGCGCAAGAAGGCCCACAAGGAGCCGGAAACCATCGTCGTCATCTTCCGGCCGCAGCCCGATCATCCGGTGGTGCCGGTGCAGGAGCAGGCCATGAGCGTCGGCGCGGCCTGCGAAAACATTCTGCTGGCGGCTGAGGCCATGGGGTTCGGCGGCATGCTGCTGTCGGGCGCGGAGGTCACGACGCAGGCTCTCCGCCGCACCTTCCATCTGGAGGACGGCGAGGAGCTGGTCGGCTTCATCGGGATCGGCACCATCGTCAATCCGCCCGGCCCCAAGGACCGGCCGGCCGTCGCCGACCACCTGGCGGACTGGGTGCCCTGACCGGTGCTCAGGCCGTCGCCTGCGCCGGGGCCAGGGCATCGTCCAGCGTCGGCACCCGGCCTTCGGGCAGGTAGCCGAGCAGTTCCGGGTAGTTGCGGTCGGCGCTGGCCGCGGCGTCGGCGAACCGGGCGTTGAGTGCCTTGAGCCTGTCGGCGTGAGCCTTGTCCATGGCGTCTACCTGTGCCGCCTCTGCGGGCGGGACGGCGCGGGGATCGTCGTAGAGGCCGAAGAGGGTGCCCTCGTAGGCGCGGCGGGTGGCGATGCCCGCGCTGTTGCCGCCGTTGGACGCCCAGCGGATCTGCCACCAGCATTCTGCGCGGTTGCCGGCGGCCAGTGCAGCGCCCAGCCCCGGGCCGACCATGCCGGGACCGCCGTTGAACACGAGAGAAACCAGCGCCGCGCGTTCACGTGAGCGCGGCACGGTAACGCCGGGACAACGGCGGGCAAGGGCGGAGTCCAGGGCAGGCTCGTACATGGCCTCCACCATCTCCGATAGCAGGCGTGTGGCACGGGCGTCGTCCAGAAGGGGCGTTTTGGGCCGCCACGCGCACGGGTCGCGTGCCGAGAGGCTGCCGGCCTTCCAGGCGCCGATCTTTTCCAGCGCCATGGCCAGCATGGTGTCTTCACCCGCCCCGTCGAAGGCTTTGGTGAGGGACTGGGTGATGGCATCCATGTCGTGCTGGGTCAGATCATAGCCGTAGCCGACCGTCGGGTTGCCGAGGACATCGTAGATGTTGCCGTACAGTTCCGCCTGCTGACCGCGGGCAAGGAACGGGTTTTCCAGCACCTTGATGACCGTATCGCGCATGGCCGCATAGGCCGCGTCGTCCAGGTCGTGGAATTGCATGGCGACTTCCCCTCTTGCCTTGCGGGGTACAAGCAAGGCGGCATTCTACGCCAAGATATCGCCCAAAACGAGTGCTTAAACCCGCTGCATCCGTTCCGGGTGGGGAAGGTTGCAAATATTTTTAATTGAATCGGGCGCTTCGACCGTTCTTCCCAGGAGCGTCGGCATGAAGACCGGCACCGGGGGCTCACACCGCACAAGGCAGGATCACGTGCATGGGAGGACGTTCACATGAAGATCCGGGAGCGCGGACTTTGCGAGCTGTACCAGAACGATCCGGAGCGGGCGGATGCGCTTGTCTTCGGGCGCGTCGCCGATGAAGGGCGGCGCGGCTTCCTGCGGGGCGCCGGTCTGGCCGCCATGGGGGCGGTGGTAGGCGCCGCCATTCCCTTCCACCGAAATTATCCGGCCGGGCTGATACCGGCCGCCCTGGCCGAGGACACCAAGCCTTTCACCATCGAGGGCAAGAGCGGCCTGCGCATCCTCAACGATCGCCCCGTCAATGCCGAGACGCCGGCCCCACTGCTGGACCCGGACGTCACGCCGACGGACCGCTATTTCATCCGCAACAACGGCCTGCCGCCGGAGAACACCAGCGCGGACGGATGGACGCTGACGATCGACGGCGAGGTCAACACCCCGATGGAGCTGTCCATCGATGACCTGCGCAACCGGTTCGAGGTGGTGACGCTGAAGCTCCAGCACGAGTGCGGCGGCAACGGCCGCGCCGGTTTCAACCCGCCGGCCTCGGGCAACCAGTGGACCTATGGCGCCATCGGCAATGCCGAGTGGACGGGCGTGCGGCTGCGCGATGTGCTCCAGGCCGCAGGGCTGACCGAAAATGCCAAATATACGGCCCACTACGGCGCCGACAGCCACTTGTCCGGCGATCCGGAGAAAGAGGCCGTCTCGCGCGGGATGCCCATCTGGAAGGCCTGGGACCCGCACACCCTCATCGCCTTCCAGATGAACGGCGGCGATCTGCATCCCATGAACGGCGCCCCCTTGCGCATCCTGGCGCCGGGCTGGCCGGGGTCGGTGTCGCAGAAGTGGCTGACGCGCATCTGGGTGCGCGACCAGGTCCACGACGGGCAAAAGATGGGTCCGACCAGCTATCGCGTGCCCAAGTATCCGGTGGCACCCGGCCAGGACGTGCCCAACGAGGCCTTCCGCATCATCGAGTCCATGCCGGTGAAGTCGCTCATCACCTATCCGGAAAGCGGCATCGTCCTGCCGCGCGACCACCGCACGCTGGAGGTGCGCGGCCATGCGTGGTCGGGCGACCATGACGTGAAGGAGATGCACGTCAGCAACGACTTCGGCGCGACCTGGGTGCCGGCACAGCTGGACCCGCCGCCCAACACCTACAGCTGGCAGCGCTGGCGGGCCCGCATGGCGTTTCCGACCCAGGGCTATTACGAGGTCTGGGCACGGGCGACCAACGCTGAAGGAGTCAGTCAGCCGTTTGCCATCGCCTGGAACCCCAAGGGCTACCTCAACAACGCCATGCACCGCATCGCCCTGCGGGTGGAGGCGTAAGGATGGCGCGGCGCTTGAACACGATGGTTGGCGCCGTGGTCCTGGCGGCGGCGGGGAGCTTCCTTCCCGCCGCCGCCCAGGCCCAGGACGAGGATTTCGGCGGCCTGCCGGAGGGCGAGGGCCGGGAGACGGTGTTCTATACCTGCACCGCCTGCCACTCCACCGGCATCATCACGCAGCAGGGCATGTCCCGCGACCGCTGGGACAAGCTGCTGGTCTGGATGGTGGAAAAACAGGGCATGCCCGAACTGGCGCCGGAAGACCGCGACGTGGTGCTGGATTATCTGGCGGAGCATTTCCCCGAGGATCGCGGCGGCACCATGGCCGGCGGGACCGGCGGCATGGGTATGGGCATGGGAGGCGGCGGCATGATGGGGGCCGCCCCTCCGCCTATGCCGTCCGACTAGCGGTGCCGGGCGGTGAGGGGGCACACCAGAGCGTCTGCTCCAGAACCTGGAGGAAACGGTCGGCCTGTGTCAGGTGCGGCAGGTGGCCTTCCATGTCCATGACCACGAGGCGGCTGTCGGGCCACTGGCGTTGCAGGTACTTGCCCACCTGCACCGGTACCGCGGGATCGTTGGTGGACTGCACGATGGTCGTCGGCACCCGGTAGCCGCCCAACTGGTCACGGTAGTCGCTGCGGAAGATGGTGATGGCCATGGACAGGGCCACGTCCGGCCGCATGGCGACGAGGCCGCGGGCGAACTCCGCAACGTCGGGGTGGCCCGGCTCGCTGCCCACCACGACGGGCGCGAAATTTTCGACCCACTGCATGTAATTGTCGTCCAGGCTCTTGATCAGGCCGGCAACCTCGTCCTCGCTGAAACCGCCCGTGTACGGGCCGTCGTCGATGTAGCGCGGCGACGGATTGATCATGATGATCCGGCCGAAGGAATGCGGGATCAGCTTTCCCGCCAGCATGCCGATCATGCCGCTCATGGAATGGGCGATCAGGGTGCAGGGCGCCGCATCCACCGCACCGATCACCTGGATCAGGTCGTCGGCATAGCCCTCCAGGCGGCTGTAGCGCAGGTGGTCGTAGTGCTCGGGCGCGATGGGCCAGTCGAAGCGAACGACGCGGAAACGCTGCTCCAGCCACGGCAGGATGCGCGTCCACACCGCCTTGGTCGTCCCGAAACCGTTTGCAAGAACAACGGTGTGCGTGCCCTTTCCCGACACGGACACCTGCATTCTCTCGATGACGGTTGGCTCCATCGACACGGTTTCTCCGCTTGTTCCAGTGGTTAAGCCTTACCCGTCCCTCCTACCACGTTTTGATCATGAAAGGTTTAGCTCAATAGTGGTGGCGCGGATCGAGACGCGCTTACAGCCGCCCCGTCTCGCGCATCCACCGCACGGCGTCGGCCAGCGCGTCATGCAGGGGGGCGGGCTGCCAGCCGAGGTCGCGGCGCGCCTTGCCGCTGTCGAACCACATGGGCAGCCCTGCCAGCTTCACCCCCGCCACCGGCGCCTGGGGCGGGCGATGGGTGACGGTGTCGGCCCACCACTCCTGGACGTTCGCCGCCGCCAGAGCGAGCGGGTAGGGCACCCGCCGGCGCGGCATGGTGCGGCCTGATATGGCCTCCAGGTGTGCCAGAAGGTCGCTCATCCACAGGTTCTCGCCGCCCAGGATGTAGCCCGCGCCGTCCGCGCCGTGCCGGGCGGCCAGGATGTGCCCGCGCGCCATGTCGGCGGCGCCGCCGATGTTCATGCGGCATTGCAGATAGGCGGGCGTCCGGCCTTTCAGGAAGTCCAGGAGCATACGCGTCGGCGGCGTTTCGGACTCGTCGCCGGCGCCGATGGGGACGGTGGGGTAGGTGACCACCACCGGCAACCCCTCCGCCGCCGCCGCCCTTGCCTCGCGCTCCGCCGAACATTTGGAGCGCGCATAGTCTCCCACCATGGCGTCCAGCGGCGGGCGGGGCGTGTCCTCGGTGATGGGACTGCCGGTCCAGGCGGTGCCGTGGCCCACCAGCACCACGGCCGACGAGGTCACGACCACCCGCTTCACCCCGGCCTGCCTGCAGGCCGCGAGGACCGCGCGGGTGCCGTCCAGGTTGACCTGTTCGAACACGCGCGGGTCGTCGGCCCACAGATGCGGCACGGCCGCCAGGTGGTAGACCGTCTCCATGCCCTTCATGGCGGCGGCCAGCCCGTCGGGGTCGAGCACGGAGGTCTCCACCGGCTCCACCCCCTGCGGCCAGGCGACGCGGCCGCAGGCGGGGTCGAGCACACGGACCGGCTCGCCGGCCTCGGCCAGTTGCCGCACGATGTGGCGGCCGAGGAAGCCGGCGCCGCCGGTGACGAGGTTCAGAGGGCGTACCATGGTTCAACCCGGAGCCTTGGTGTGGTCAAATGCGCAGGTCCGCCGATGATGCCCGGCGGCGGCGCCCTTCGTCCACCACGGCAACGGAGCGATCCTTTTCCATGCACCCTTTGAGCGGCAGCAACCTGGGCACCCTGATGACGGTCCTTGCGCGCAACGGCGGGGCCTCGCCGCGGCATTGGGGGCAGGTGGCCGGCATTCTGGGGTCGGTGCTGGGGCGGATGCCCTTCACCCTGGCCGAGCGCATGGTGACGGCACGGCGGCTGAAGGACATGCCGGCGGACCTGCCCCCGCCGGTGTTCATCCTGGGGCACTGGCGCAGCGGCACGACGCACCTCTACAACGTGCTCAGCCGCGATCCGCAGTTCGGATACCTGGCGCCGCTGCCGACGGGGATGCCGTGGGAGATGCTGACGCTGGTGCCCATGATCCGCCCCATGCTGGAGCGCCAGCTGCCGCAGGGCCGCTACATCGACAACGTGGCCGTCACGCCCGACAGCCCGCAGGAGGACGAGATCGCGCTGGCGAACATGCAGCCGCTGTCCTACTACCACGCGCTGTACTTCCCCGGCCGCTTCCAGGAACAATTCGACAAGGCGGTCTTTCTCGACGGCGTATCGGAGCGGGAGCTGGCGTTGTGGAAGGAGCGGTTCCTGCTGCTGTGCCGCAAGCTGACCATCGAGTCGGGCGGCAAGCCGCTGCTCATCAAGAACCCGGTCTACACGGCGCGGGTGGCGCTGCTGCGGGAGATGTTCCCAGAGGCCCGCTTCATCCACGTCCACCGCGACCCCGTCCGCATCTTTGAAAGCATGCGTAACTTCTATCACAAGCTGTTTCCGCCCATGGCGTTGCAGTCTTACGATCATGTGGACGTGGATGCGGTGGTGCTGGACACCTACGGCCGCATGATGGAGCGCATGCTGGCCGATGTCGCCGACCTGCCGGCGGAGCGCTACGCCGAGATCGGCTTCGAGACCTTCGAGCAGCAGCCCATGGCCGAGCTTGAGCGGGTTTACGGGCAGCTTGGCCTCAACGGGTGGCAGGCCGCCGCGCCCCGGTTCTCGGCCTACCTGGACGACGTATCAGGCTACCGCAAGAACACCTACCGCGAGGACCCGGAGACGGCCTCGCTGGTGGCGCGGCACTGGGGGCCGTACGTGAAGCGCTGGGGGCGGCAGGTTCAGCGTGCCTGAGAGCCGCGCCCGCCCTGCACCCGGCCCTTCCACGCGCCGCCCTGGCCGCGCCAGTGCCGGCGGGCGGAGTCCAGCGTCATCAGCGTGTACAGCACCCCCGCCACGGGCAGCAGCAGGCCGCGCCAGGCGCCCAGGCCATAGAGCCGCAGGGTCGGAACCAGTGTGCCCGCCATCAGCAGCCAGGCCGCGCCGCCCGCCACCGTCGTCAGCGCGTCGCCCGTCGCCAGCCCCGATGCAAAGGCCAGCGGCGGCAGCAGGTAGAGCAGCGCCATGCCGACCACCGTTCCCGCCAGCAGCGCGGCCGAGTGGTGCAACTGCTCGAAGGCCGTGCGGGTGACCATGTGCCAGATGTCGCCAAGCCCCGCCGCCGGGCGCAACGACACCACGTCGGCCGAAGTGCCGAGCCACACCGGCCCCTGCCGCTTCAGTGCCCGGCCCAGCGCGCAGTCGTCGATGATCTCGGCCCGAATGGCGCGGGGAACGCCGGCCGCCTCCAGGGCGTCCCGCCGGGCGAGGACGCAGCCGCCGGCCGCCGCCGCCATGGCGTCGGCTGGGTCGTTGACGCGCGGAAACGGGTACAGCTTCTGGAAAAAGTAAATGAATGCCGGGATCAGCAGGCGCGCCCAGCGTCCGCCGGTGTCCAGCCGTGCCATGACCGAGGCCATCACGCGGTCGCCCTGCGTCAGCTGGTCGTGCAGGCGGCACAGGACTGTCGGACCGTGGGCGATATCGGCATCCGCCAGCCACACCAGGGCGGCCGTTGGTGCGACATCCTTCGCCCGTGCGAGACCCGCCGCCTGCGCCCACAGTTTACCCGTCCAGCCCGGTTCCAACGCGGGGGCGGGGATGACGTGCAGGCGTTCCGCACCGCCCGTCACCCGCGCGGCGGCGGCGCGCGCGGCGTCGGCCGTCCCGTCGGTGGAGTGGTCGTCGACGACAATCACCGGAAAGGACACCGGCCAGTCCTGGCGCAGAAGGCTCTCTACCGACCGGCCGATCACCGCCGCCTCGTCGCGCGCCGGCACCACCGCGACCACGCCGGGCGGCACGGCGGGCGGCTTCGGGGCGGTCGCGGGCAGGCGTTCCCGACCGCGCCAGAAGCCGCGGCCGTGGATCAGCGTCAGCCACAGCCACGCGGCGAGCGAAACAAAGGTCAAGGCGGTTAGCCAGAGCGGCATGGACGGGTCCCGAAATTCTGCCATGGTTGCACGATAACCCGGACGCGGGCCCAGGCGTTCGTTCGAAAACGCCGGTTCGGACCAGAGCTATCGGAGGTTACCATGCCCGCACGTCCCGTCCCGCCCCTGATGTCCGCCGCCGTTCTCGGCCTGGGCTTGGCGCTTGCCGCGCCCGCCACACTGGCGCCGGCACCCGCCGCCGCCCAGGAGCAGCAGGAGGCCGCCACGGGGCCGAGTGCGGTGGTGCAGGATTTCCAGAGCACCCTGCTCCAGGCCATGAAGACCGACGGCTTCCAGGCGCGCTACGACATGCTGGAACAGCCGGTCAAGGACGCCTTCTGGCTGGACGTGATGATCCGCACCGCCGTCGGCCGTGACTGGCGCGAGGCCAGCGACGCGCAGCAGCAGGCGCTGATCGACGTCTTCGGCGACATGACGACGGCCCAGTACGCCGCCCGCTTCCACGAATACAACGGCCAGGAATTCCGCGTGCTGGGCACCGACGAGGGCCCGCGCGGCACCACCATCGTCCGCACGGAGATCACCCGCAAGGTCAAGGAGCCGGTGCAGATTTCCTACGTCCTGGCCGAGCGCCAGGGGCGCTGGGGCGTGGTCGACATCCTGGCCGGGAAGGGCGTGAGCGAACTGGCGACCAAGCGCAGCGAGTATGCCTCCATCCTGGCGCGGCAGGGAGTCGACGGCCTGATCGAGAGCCTGCGCATCAAGAGCCGTGAACTGACCGACGGCTGAGGCTGTCCGGCGGGATACAGACGGTCGGAACAGAAAAGGGGCTCCCGGTCGGGAGCCCCTTTGTCATGCCGTCGACGGTCACGGTCAGCCGAAGATCAGGTTCGGCAGCCATGTCGCCAGTTCCGGGAACAGGGCCAGCACGCCCAGTGCCAGGATCTGGATGATGACGAAGGGTATGACGCCCTTGTAGATGGCGCCGGTGGTCACGCTCGCCGGTGCCACGCCGCGCAGGTAGAACAGCGCGAAGCCGAACGGCGGCGTCAGGAAGCTGGTCTGCAGGTTCATGGCCATCATCACGCCCAGCCACACGGGATCGATGTCCATGCGGAGCAGAATCGGGCCGACGATGGGCACGACGACGAAGACGATCTCGATGAAGTCCAGGAAGAAGCCCAGGATGAACATCACCAGCATGACCACGATGACGGCCGTCACGGTGCCGCCGGGCAGGTTGGTGAGGAAGTGGTGCACCATCTCCTCGCCGCCGAAGCCGCGGAACACAAGCGAGAACAGGCCGGCGCCGACGATGATGATGAACACCATGGAGGTGACCATCATGGTCGAGCGCATGACGTCCTTCAGCGTGCCGGCGTTCCACACCTTCGCCAGGCTTGCCAGCAGGCCCCAGGCGATGACGATGCAGCAGGCCGCGGCCAGCCAGATGCCAGCCATGTCGCCGGCGGGAATATCGGTCCGCGCCACGCGCAGGTCAACGAAGCTGGTCAGGCCGATCAGCAGGACCAGCGCGCCGACGGCCGCGTAGATGCTCCACGCGGGCCCGTCGGTCAGGCGCTGGCCGGCCAGCAGGATGGCACCCACGGCGCCCACGGCGGCGGCCTCGGTCGGCGTTGCGACACCGGCCAGAATCGAACCCAGCACGGCGATGATCAGCACCACCGGCGGGATCAGGGCGTGCAGCAGCGTGCTGATGTTGGTGCCGTCGGCGCCGCCGAGACGCTCATCGGCCGGCAGCGCGGGGCAGGACTTGGGGCGAACGACCGCCATGAGAAGCTGGTAGAGGATATACAGCCCCACCAGCAGCAGGCCGGGGATCAGCGCGCCGGCGAACAGGTCGCCCACCGACACGGGCTCCGGCGCCCAGTTGCCAAGCGCCCGCTGGGCGTCCTGGTAGGCGTTGGAGATCTGGTCGCCCAGCAGCACCAGAACGATGGACGGCGGAATGATCTGGCCCAGCGTCCCCGAGGCGCAGATGGTGCCGCAGGCCAGCTTGGGGTCGTAGCCTCGACGCAGCATGGTCGGCAGCGACAGCAGGCCCATGGTGACCACGGTGGCGCCGACGATGCCGGTCGAGGCCGCCAGCAGCGCGCCCACGATGGCGACCGATATGCCGAGACCGCCGCGCATGGGGCCGAACAGCTTGCCCATGCTCTCCAGCAGCTCTTCCGCCACCTTGGAGCGTTCGAGCATGATGCCCATGAACACGAACAGCGGCACGGCGATCAGGACCTCGTTGGTCATGCTGCCGTAGATGCGCTGGGGCATGGCCGAGACGAAGGCCATGTCGAACGCGCCGAACAGCCAGCCGATGCCGCCGAACAGAAGCGCCGATCCGCCCAGCGTGAAGGCGACGGGGAAACCCGCCAGCAGCACCACGATGGTGCCGAGGAACATCAGGCCGGCGAAGATTTCGGTGGTGACGAGGTCGCTCATCTCAGTGCGCTCCCCCTCGTTCGGCGCCGGTGGTGTCGCCGTTGTCGTCCAATACGCCGGACAGCACGAGGATGGACTTCAGCGCGGTCGCCAGGCCCTGCAGGCCGACCAGCACGGTGAACACCAGGATGGAGGTCTTCAGCAGGTAGACGCCCTGGATGCCGCTGGTTTCCTTGGAGCCTTCCAGAACGGCCCAGGAATTCATCACGTAGGGCAGGGCGACCGTCCACACCAGCGCGCAGAACGGCACCAGCAGGAAGATGACGCCCAGCAGGTCCACCAGCGCCTTCCGGGTCGGCCGGGCCTCGCGATAGAAGATGTCCACGCGCACGTGGCCGTCCTTCAGCAGCGTATAGCCGGCGCCCACCAGGAACACGATGCCGTGCATGTACAGGATGCTTTCCTGCATCCAGATGAAGCCGAGGCCGAAGACGTAGCGAAGGACGACGACGACGAACTGGATGAGGACCATGGCGAGCGTCAGCCACGCCACGGCGCGGCCGATGAGGTCGTTGGTGCGGTCGATACCCCGCGCCAGTGAGTGTAGTGCCTGCACGATTGCGTCTCTCGGAGGGCTGGAGGGCCGGGAGCGTCCGGCGGTGGAATGTCGGGAGCGGGAGCGTGGGCAGTATGCGCGGATCAGGCCGCCGACGCCATGGCGGTCATGATGTGCCGGGCGCCCATGCCACGAAAAAGGCGGGGCCTGCGCCTCCTTCTGGAAACGCAGGCCCTGGCGGCGGGAGGCCTATGCCTCCGCCGCGACCGCCTTATCCGCCGTAGGGGTAGTCCAGGGCGCGCGCTTCCCAGTAGGCCTGGTCGGAGACGCTGGCCCACTCCATCGCGTTCTGGCGGAACTTGATGAAGCTGTCGTAGACCTTGGCGACGTCCTCGTTCTGAGCCGCCAGGTCGGCGATGACCTCGCCCGAGGCCTTGCCGATGGCCTTCAGCACGTCTTCCGGGAACTTCTTGAGCTGCACGTTGTGCTCGTTCACCAGCGTGTTCAGCGCGTTGCCGTTCTGCGCGTTGAACTCGGCCAGCATGTAGGTGTTCTCGGCCTTGGCAGCGGCCTCGACGACGGCCTTCTGGCCCTCGGTCAGCTCGTTCCAGGTGTCCAGGTTGATGCCGGTGGACAGGGTCGCGCCCGGCTCGTGGAAGCCCGGATAGTAGTAGAACTTGGCAATGCGGTAGAAGCCGAAGGCCAGGTCGTTCCAGGGACCGACCCACTCGGTGGCGTCGATGGCGCCCGACTGCAGGGCCGGGAAGATTTCGCCGCCCGGCAGCGCCACGGCGGTCGCGCCGATCTTGCGCAGCACTTCGCCGCCCAGGCCCGGCATGCGCATGGTCAGGCCCTTGAAGTCGTCCAGGCTGGTGATTTCCTTGTTGAACCAGCCGCCCATCTGCACGCCCGTGTTGCCGCAGGGCATGGCCTTGATGTTGAACTTGGCCGACAGTTCGTCCCACAGCTGCTGTCCGCCGCCGTGGTAGATCCAGGCATTCATTTCGGTCGCGGTCAGGCCGAACGGCACGGCAGCGAAGAAGTTGAAGGCCGGGCTCTTGCCTTGCCAGTAGTACTCGGCGCCGTGATACATGTCGGCGGTGCCGGTGGAGACGGCATCGAAGGACTCGAACGGCGGCACAAGCTCGCCGGCCGCGAACAGCTTCACTTCGAGGGTGCCGTCGGTCATGGCGGTGATCCGGTCGGCATAGCGCTGCGCGCCGGTACCCAGGCCGGGGAAGTTCTTCGGCCAGGTCGTCACCAGCTTCAGCTGGCGCTTGCCCTGGGCATAGGCCGGCGCGGACAGCGAAGAGGCGGCGGCGAGGCCGGCAGCGGCCGGAACGGCACCCTTAATGAAATCACGACGCTTCATGGACATTTCCTCTCGTCGAATAGACGGAACCAATTGTTGCAACTATCCGGTTAATCCCGGTTCAGCCCACATGGTTTTCATATGCATGTGGTTCAAGACACGCGAAGGCGGCTCCGCAATCAAGTTGCGGAAGTATAAGCGATTTCGGTGAATGTGCAACGTCGTGAGTCGGGTTTGGCTAACGGCCGATCGGGCGCTCTGGCTCGAACGTTTCATCGATCCGCCGCCAGCCCTGGCTGGTAAAGCCCTCCAGCGGCTGGAAACGGATCTTGTAGGCCATCTTGCGGCTCTCGCGGATCCAGTAGCCCAGGTAGACGTAGGGCAGGCCGCGCCGCTGCGCCTCTTCCACGAGCCACAGGATCATGTGCGTGCCCAGCGACTTCCTGTGCAGCCGCGGGTCGAAGAAGCTGTAGACGGCGGACAGGCCGTCGCTCATGCGGTCGGTCAGGCAAACGGCCTTCAACTCGCCCGAGTCGTCGCGGAACTCCAGCAGCGTTGTGTCGATGGGGCTTTCGTCGACCATGGAGCGATAGTCGTAGAACCCCATCAGGGCCATGTCGCTGCCCGTGTGCCGCTCCGCCTGATAGCGCGAGAACAGGGCATACTGCTCGGCCGTCGCACGCGGCGGGGCGGGGTTGACCGTCAGGTGGCAGTTGGCGTTCCACACCTTGCGCTGATTGCGCGTCATGCGGAACTCGGCCGCCACGATGCGTACCGGCACGCAGGCGTTGCAGCCCGAACAGGCCGGGGCATAGGCGATCGAATGGCTGCGGCGGAAGCCGGCGCGGGACAGGACGTCATGCAGGGCGTCGGCGCCGGGCTGGTTCAGTTCGGTGACGATCTTGCGCTCCATGCGGCCCGGCAGGTAGGGGCAGGGCATGGGCGCCGTCGTGAAGAAGAATTGCGGTCTTTTGACCGTCTGATGTTCCATCACCATGGAGACCTGCCGCTCCTTTCATCACCGGACGGGACGTACGGGTGCTGCTCGCGACGATCCCGGCGCCGCCGTCTCAGCCACCGTGGGGCGCTGTTTCCTCCAACTATGGGGCAAAGGGCGGCGTCTCGCCACCCCTTCGCGGCGGGAATGCGCGTCGGCGCATTCCGTGAGGAAAAACGGCAGGTACCCGCCGGACGATCCACGCACGCCGCATTTGGAATGCAGGGCGGGCGGACGGCGGGTCAGGGGCCGCCGCGGATGATGCTGGGCAGGCGGCGGGGGCCTTCCTGCTCTTCTGCTTCGTCCTCGATCGGCTTGTCGCGCAGAAGCGTGATGCTGATGCGGCGGTTGCGGGGGCTGGTCGGATTGCCCTCCACCAGCAGCTCCGACGACGCCTTGCCGGTCACGCGGTTGATCTGATCGTCGGAAATGCCGGCCTCCTGCAGCACGCGCCGGGCGGCCAGCGCGCGGTCGGCCGACAGTTCCCAATTGCCGTAGCCGGTGTCGTCGGCAAAGGGCGTGCCGTCGGTGTGGCCGTCAATGGCGATCTGTTGCGGCACCTCCTGGATGAGGCCCGCGACGAGGGTCAGCAACTGCCGGGTCTGCGGGAACATGGCGGCGCTGCCGGCCGGGTACATGCTGTTGCCCTCGTTGTCGACGATCTGGATGCGCAGGCCGTCGGGCGTCTGGTCGACCATGAGGTTGGGCGCAAGCTTCGCCAGGCTGGGCACCGACTGCATGGCGGCGCGCAATTCGTCGGCGACGCGGTCGGCCTGGGCCTCCAGACGCTCGGCCTCGCGCTCGGCTTCGGCGTCCATGTCGGTGCCGCGGCGGCCCGAGGCGGTTTCGTCCACGTCCTGCTCGGTCAGTCCCTCCTTGGGGTCAGTGAAGTCCTCGCCGCCCTGTCCGATGGTCGGCGGCGGCAGGGTAAGTTCGATGGGCGAGCCGGTGTTGCTCTGGCTCGCGCCTTCGCCGATGACCTGGCCCCCCAGCATGCCGCCGGCGCCCGACGGGTTCTGCGACACGGTCGCCGGGTTGAAGTAGTTGGAGATGCCTTGAAGCTGCTCCTCGGTCACCGCGTTGAGCAGCCACAGCAGCAGGAAGAACGCCATCATGGCGGTCACGAAGTCGGCGTAGGCCACCTTCCAGGCGCCGCCATGGTGCGCGGCGCCGCCCTTCTTGACCCGTTTGATGATCGTGACGTTCTGTTCCGCCATGGCGGCCTCTCAACCTTTCACCGGCCGGCCGGCCGGTTGCTCGATTACTCGCTGGGCAGGTTGGTGACGGTCTCTTCCAGTTCCTGGAAGGTGGGACGCAGGTGGTCGGGCAGGATCTTGCGGGCGAATTCGATGGAGACCTGCGGCGCGTAGCCCTGCATGTGGGCCAGCAGGCCCGCCTTCATGCAGTTCAGGTACAGCGTCTCGTTCTCGAACACCGCTTCCATGGCACGGCCGTAGGGGGCGAAGAAGCCGTAGGAGAACAGCACCCCCGAGAAGGTGCCGACCAGTGCCGCGCCGATCAGCTTGCCCAGCACCTCCGGCGGCTCGGTGATCGAGCCCATGGTGTTGATGACGCCCAGCACGGCCGCGACGATACCCAGCGCCGGCATGCCATCGGCCATGGTGATGACGCCCGAGGAGATGGAGTGCTTGTGGTGGTGGTGGGCCTCGATCTCGGCGTCGATGATGGCCTCGACCTCGTGGGCGTTGTTGGTGCCCAGCGTCAGCAGGCGCAGGTAGTCGCACAGGAAGGCGAGGTTGTGGTGATCGGATGCGAACTTGGGAAAGCGCTGGAACAGCGGGCTGTCGCCGGGTTTTTCAACGTGGCTTTCCAGGGCCAGGTCGCCCTTGGTCTTCGCCAGCTTGAAGACCGAATACTGCATGGACAGAAGCTCGAGGAAATCATCCTTCTTGTACTTCGGCCCCTTCATCATCGGGCCGATCGCCTTGATCGTGTCCGCCGCGATGGACTTCGGGGTGCCGATGATGAAGGCGCCGATGGCCGCACCGAAAATGATGACGAACTCGAACGGCTGCCACAGGACGCCCAGGTCGCCCCCGTGCATGGCATAGCCGCCAAGCACGCTGACCGTGACGATTATCGAGCCGATGATGATAAGCATTCTGGTGTCCTGGCGACGTTCACATCTTCGAGGCTTCTGCCCGCATCGCGACCGCGACGAAAAAGCTTTTTCTTACAGTCTTTTGACCGAAGGACCCGATGCGCGGCGGGGATTATAGCGACGGGGGGTATCGAAAGGGAAGCATCATCCGCCGAAGGTGTAAGGAAATCTCACCTTTGCGCGGCTTGCGCAATCATGCTAGGTCCATCCCGCCGGCGGGCCGCCGAGCCCTGGGCCGGCCGCCGTGGACAGGTCTCAAGGGAAGGCGCTTCATGAGCATCGACGAACGTTCCTTTCGCAAGGCGCTTGGCTGCTTTCCCAGCGGCGTGGCCGTCGTGACGACAACCGACGCGGCGGGACGACCGGTCGGCGTCACAGTCAGCTCGTTCACGTCGCTGTCGCTGCATCCACCGCTTGTGCTGTTCTGCCTGGATCGCAACACGCGCAACATCGACGCCTTCCGCGACGGCGGATTCAGCGTCAATGTTCTGCGCGAGGACCAGCGCGAGGTTTCCATCCGCTTCGCCAGCCGTCGTGACGACAAGTTCGAAGGTCTGGCCGTCACGCCGGGCACCACGGGCGCGCCGGTGCTGCCCGACTCTCTGGCCGTGCTGGACTGCGTGGTCGAAAGTGTGGCCGAGGGTGGCGACCATTTGATTTTCATCGGCAAGGTGGAGCGTGTGGACTATCAGGCGGGCGGGCAGCCGCTGGTGTACTTCCGCGGTGCCTACGCGACGGTCGATTCCTGAGGCCTTCCCACCTAAGGTTCCGTTAAGGTCGCAAAGAAATCGGCCGGCGCCCGCATCCGCGGGGCCGGCCGTTCGCTTATCCGAGCAGGAGGGCGCTCTCGGGGCGTCTCAGCTTTCCTGGCCCATGGTGCTGAGCAGCCTGGTGCGGAAGCCCGCGTCGTTCAGCGCCTCGATGATGCGGTGGACGTGCGGGGCGTCGGTGGCCTCGATGACGGCATCGACATCGGTGCGCTTGAGCGGCACGTCCAGGAACAGGCGGTGGTGGTAGATCTCGATGATGTTGCCGCCGCCCTGGCCGATGATCGCGGCCACCTTGGACAGCACGCCAGGGCGGTCGGGAATTTCCACGCGCAGTTTGACCATGCGTCCCGCCCGAGCCATGCCGCGCAGCAGGATCGACGCCAGCAACTGGCTGTCGATGTTGCCGCCGCAGATGGTCAGGGCGGCCCGCCGCCCCTCGAACATGTCGGGCCGGGAGATGACCGCGGCCAGCGGGGCGGCCCCGGCGCCCTCGGCCACCACGTGCTGTTCCTCCATGAGCAACTGGACCGCCCGTTCCAGCGCCGGCTCGTCGACCACCACCAACTCGTCCACCAAACGGTCGAGAATGGGTGTGGTGAAACCGCCCGGGCTCTTCACGGCGATGCCCTCGGCCAGCGTCTGCCCGCCGGCCGGCGGCATGCCGCCCATGCGGTGCATGGCATAGCCGGCATAGGCCGCCACCTGCACGCCGATGATGCGCACACCCGGGTTCATCGCCTTGACCGCCGTCGCCACGCCGGACATGAGGCCGCCGCCGCCGATGGGCACGATGATGTCGTCGACGTCCGGCCGGTCCTCCATCATTTCCAGGCCGACCGTGCCCTGTCCGGCCACGATGGCGGGATCGTCGTACGGATGGACGAAGGCGAGGCCGTGCTCGGCGGCCAGGCGGTCGGCGTGCTCGCGCGAGGCCTCAAGGGTCTCGCCCACCAGTTCAACCTTCGCGCCCCACTGCTCGGTCAGGCGCACCTTGGTGAAGGGCGTGCCCTCGGGCATGACGATGGTCGCCGGAATGCCCAGGCGGCCGGCGTGGTAGGACACGCCCTGGGCGTGGTTGCCCGCCGACATGGCGACGATGCCGCGGCGGCGCTGCTCATCGGGCAGGGTCAGCATCTTGATGAGGGCGCCGCGCGCCTTGAAGGAGCCGGTGACCTGGGTGTTCTCCAGCTTGAGAACCAGGTCGCTCTTGAACAGGCGCGACAACGACATACTGTCGACCATCGGCGTGCGCACGATGGTGCCGGCCAGTTGCCGGGCGGCGGCGCGGATGTCGTCAAGCGTCACGTCAGCGGCGGCGACGGGCATGCGGACGGCGTCGGGAAGCTCCGTCGGGTCGGGAGCCTGAGCGGGGTCTGGGGTTTTTTTCGCGGTCATGGCTCCAAGCGAAGCACGGAAGCCGGTTCGCCGTCCAGCGTCAGTGTCGCGCCGCGCGACCAAAGCGGCATCTGGTCGGCATAATGATCGGAAAGCGGGTTTTCCGACTGACCGGTCGCGATGATGAAGCGTGACGCGCCGGGATCGGCCATGTCGAGCACCATGCGCAGCCCTGCGCCGTGCACGGCGTCGAATCGGCCGCTCTCGCCGCCGTTCCAGTAGCCGGCCCGCAGCAGCGTGTGGTTTCCGCCGCCCACCTCCGGCCGCAGGTTGAACCAGCCGCCAATGAGCGGAATACGCCCGTACAACCGGTTGTCCAGTGCCGCCTCGTGGACGTCGCCCCACCGCCAGCCATCCATGTCCTCGCCGTGACGGGCGCGCAGATCGGTCAGCGCGTCGCTGAGGGAAAGGTCGAGGATATCGCCGCAAGTCTCTGACGCGCCAGTGTCTTTTCTGTCGCACCACCAGGTGTCACGCGACGACACGACGGCGGCGATGAAGCGCTCGCCGTTCTCCCGCCAATCGCCGGCACGGTCGCCCAGTTCATCCGCCGTCAGGGCCTTTTCGATCCGGGGCAGCCACGCAGACAGGATCAGCGGCTCCGGCCGGTCCGGGTCCATGGTGCCGTCCCAGGCCTCAAGACGGCGCCGGGCCTCGGCGGTGTCGGGCGAGGCGGGCAGCGCACCCAGCAGCACCGGCACCAGCGTTTCCGCCATGGTCGAGCGCATGTCGTGCTGCATGGCGATCATGTCGGCAACCGTGTGCGCCTCGCGACCGGCGAGCAATGCCTCGCCGCGCAGGGCCCGCCAGGGCGGCGGCCAGTGGGCGGTGATGAGGTGGGGGTAGCCGTCGCCGACCACCCGGTTGTTGGCGTTCAGCAGCGTGCCGGACGCCGGGGCGAAGGCCTGGGGCAGGTCCTCGAAGGGCACGAAGCCCGTCCAGTCGTGGGAGCCGCCGGCGCCTGGCACCGGCACCCGTCCGTCGCCCGCCTTGCGCACAGGCACCCGGCCGGCGCTGATGAAGCCGGTGTCGCCGTCGGTGGCGGCGAAGAAGACGTTCTGCATGGGGGCGTGGAACAGGCGCATGGCCTCCAGGAATTCAGCCCGGTTGCCGGCGCGGTTGAGGCGCATGATGGCCTCGGCCGTGCGGTCCCCTTCCATCAGTCCGGTGGCCGCGAGCGCGACGACGTCCGTCCCGCCGGCGACGCCCGCCATGCCGCGCAGGTCGGTCACGACGGGGCCGTGGCGGGTTTCGCGCACCGTGAAGGTCACCGGTTCGCCGCCGCGCACCTCGATTACCTCTTCCCGCGTCTCGAAGGGGCGGGGGCCGTCGGGTGCAAGATAGGCGGTGCCATCGCCGGTGACCGTTTCGATGAACAGATCCTTGGTGTCGGCGTGGGTGGTGGTGATGCCCCAGCCGATGCGGCCGTTGTGGCCGATCAGGTGGAAGGGAACGCCCGGCACGGTTGCGCCGGAAACCTGCCAATCCGGGGTCTCCAGCCGTGCCAGATACCACAGGATGGGCGTCTGGTAGCCCAGGTGCGGATCGTTGGCGAGCAGCGCCCCGCCCGTGGCCGAGCGCGCCGGCGCCACGGTCCAGGCGTTCGAGGCCAGCGTCGCCGCCAGCGCGGCCGGAGGGGCCGGGGGCAGGGCGGCCTCGCGCACCGGCTGCGGCATGGTGACGGGTTCGGAAACCGTCACGCCCTGCGTCTCGTGCCACAGGTCGGCAACCCGCTCCGGCGGCAGGCCGGCATCCAGCAGCCGCGCCCGGGCGGCCTCGTCCTGCCAATTGCCGGCCAGGCGGAAGGCCATGAGGCGCTGCCACACCAGGCTGTCGGCGGGCGTCCAGGGGTCGGGCCGGACGTCGAGCAGCGTGAGCGGCGGCGGCAGCCACGAGTCGCGGCGCCGCAGCCAGGCATTCACCCCGGCGGCGTAGGCGTCCAGCGCAGCCCGGGCCTCGTCGCCCAGGGCCCGATAGCTTTGCTGCGCGCGCCGGTGCAGGCCGAGGGTGCGGCTCCAGCGGTCCATGCCGACCGCGCCCTCGCCGATCACCTCCGCCAGGCGTCCCTCTCCCAGGCGGCGCATGAATTCCATCTGCTGAAAGCGGTCCTGGGCGTGCACGAAGCCCAGCGCCAGGTATGCGTCGCGGGTGCTCCCGGCCCGAATGGTGGGGATGCCGTGGGCATCGCGCGCCACCTCCACCGGCGCGTCCAGGGCCGGCAGGTCGAGCGCACCCGTCGTGCGCGGCAGGTTGCCGTGCAACAGAAGCCACGCCCCCAGCATCGCCAGGATGACCAGCGACAGAAGCACGAGCAGCAGAGCGGTGATCCAGTGGTGCAGGCGCAGGCGGCGGTGGATGGCCATGTCCATTCCCGGCAAGCGAAAGGGGCGCCGGTCGGTGAACCGGCACCCCTCTATCTTGTATCATCGGGCCGCCCGCTCAAGCGGCCGTCGCCGTCATCCCATGTTGAAGATGATGGTCTTCTTGTGGGTGAAGTGCTCCAGCATGGCCTCCAGCGAGGCCTCGCGGCCGATGCCGGACTTCTTGATGCCGCCGTAGGACAGGTTGGGCTGCACCACCAGGTTCTGGTTCACCTGCACGAAGCCGGCCTCCAGGCGCTGCGTGGCGTCCATGGCGGTGTGCAGGTCCTTGGTCCAGACCGTCGCGGCCAGGCCGAACTCGCTGTCGTTGGCGGCCTCGATCACCTGTTCGTAGTCGGTGAACTTGAAGACGCAGGTGACCGGGCCGAAGATTTCCTCGCGGCTCGGCGGCGCGTCGGCCGAGATGTCGGTGAAGATGACGGGCTGGACGTACAGGCCCTTCTTCAGCGCCGGATCGTCGGGCAGGGCGGAGCACAGGTTGGCCGTGCCACCGGCGTCGATGCCCTTCTGGATGTAGCCCTTCACGCGCTCCATCTGGTCGGGGCTGACGATGGTGCCGATGTCGGTTTCCTCGTCCAGCGGGTCGCCCATCTTCATGGCGTCGGCCTTGGCCTTGAGCTTGGCCACGAATTCGTCGTGGATGCTCTCGTGCACGTAGATGCGGCTGGACGCCGTGCAGCTCTGGCCCTGGCGGGTGAAGCGCACGCCGGCGACCGCGCCGGCCACGGCCTTGTCCAGGTCGGCGTCGGCGAAGACGATCATCGGGCTCTTGCCGCCCAGTTCCAGCGTCACCGGGATCAGCTTCTCGGCAGCGGCCTTGGAGACGATCTTGCCGGTCTCGACGGAGCCCGTGAAGGTCACCTTGCCAACCTTCGGGTGCGCGACCAGCGGGCCGCCGCACTCCGGACCGAAACCCGACAGGATGTTGAAGCAGCCCTTGGGCAGCACTTCGTTCATGATCTGGCAGACGCGCAGGACGGTCAGCGGCGCCTCTTCCGCCGACTTCACCACCACCGTGTTGCCCGCCACCAGCGCCGGCGCGATCTTCAGCGCCATCAGCATCAGCGGCACGTTCCACGGGATGATCGCGCCGACCACGCCGATGGGCTCGCGCTGGGTGACGGTGAGCATGTTGGGGTTGAAGGGCACGCTCTCGCCCTTCAGCTCGCTCGCCAGGCCGCCGTAGAACACGAAGGCATCGGCCAGCACGTTGGCCTCCACGCGGCTTTCCGTGCGCAGGGCCTTGCCAGTTTCCAGCGCGATCAGGCGCGCCAGTTCCTCCACGTGCTCGGTCAGGCGGCGGCCGCACTCGGCCACCAGCTTGCCGCGCTCGCGGGCCGGCATCTTCTTCCACGCCTTCTGCGCGGCGGCGGCGGACTGCACGGCGCGGTCGACGTCGGCCTCGTCGCCGTCAGCGGCCTGGCCGATGACGGCGCCGGTGGCCGGGTTGACCACGTCGAAGGTCTTGCCGGAGACGGCCTTGACCATCTCGCCGTCGATCAGGTGGAAGCCCGACAGCTCCTTGGCGAGCGCGAAGGGGTCGGTGTTCTGCGGGATGCTGCTGACCATGTTCATGGCGTTCGGGGGCCTCTTGGACGTGTTCTCGTTGTGGATCAGGATGCTGCCCTAGTGGCTTGTTTTGCCTTCATTGTTTAGGCCACATAGCCCGTGGGCAGGGTGGAAATGAAGTCGGTGAAGACGTCACCCTGGACGTTGACGTGCCGGGCCATCAGGCGGCCGGCCTGGTCGGCGTCGTAGGCGAGTATGGCGTCCACCACCTCCTTGTGCTCGGACAGGCTTTCGCTGATGCGGCCCGGCCGGTTGAGCTGGTGACGGCGGTAGGGCGCCGTGCGCCGGTGCAGCGAGCGGGTCATGTCCGCCAGCACCTCGTTGTGGCTGCCGTCGTAGATGGCGTCGTGAAAGACCTTGTTGGCCGCGTAATAGCCTTCCAGGTCCGTCTTCTTTTCGAAGTCCTCGCATTCGTCGACGAAACGCTTGAGGTCGGCGCGTTCCTTGTCGCTCATGCGCCGCGCAGCGAGGCGGGCGCACATGGCTTCAAGTTCGGCCATGACCTCGAACATCTCCACCAGGCGGGGCAGAGTGATGACAGACACCACCGCGCCCTGGCGCGGGCGGACTTCCACGAGACCTGACGCCGAAAGCTGGCGCAGGGCCTCGCGGACGGGTGTGCGGGACACCTCGAACCGATGCGCGAGGGACTGCTCGTCAAGCCGGTCCCCCGGTTTTAGGGTGCCGGCGAAAATGTCTTCCTCAAGGGCGCGGCGCAACTGGTCCGCGCGCGTTGGTGATCTTCTCGGCATGCGCGCCTGTCTTCCCTTGGTTGCGGCGGGGCCTGATGGCGCCGATCGTGCCCCGGCGTTTCGCACCGGTGGCGGCCTCTGTCGGGCATTTGTCTGCGATCGTACGCCGGCGCAACCGCCGGACGTTTCTCCCTGTGACCCAACTTGTATACATCAAGCAGCCTTAAAGTATCCAGCCCCTTTCCCGCAGGGGCGGGTCCGGCCACTCTTGTGCCGGGGCGCGAAATTCCCGACCATCGCGTTCCACCACGCCAGCGGAACCGGGAGGAGGCGACCACATGGGCATGATCGAGACGGGTGTGCGGGTGCTGCGGCCCGAGGGCTTCAAGCACATGGCCTACACGTCCTGGGGCGATCCGCACCGGCGCGAGGTGGTTGTCTGCGTCCACGGGCTGACGCGCCAGGGGCGCGACTTCGACGCCCTGGCAGAACGCCTGGATCACGACCTGCACCGCCGCGTGCTGTGCCCGGACGTGCTCGGCCGCGGCAAGAGCGACTGGCTCGATGACAAGTCCGGCTACACCTATCCGCTCTACCTGGCCGACATGGCGGCGCTGATCGCCCGCAGCGGCGTGGAGTCGGTGGACTGGGTGGGCACGTCCATGGGCGGGCTGATCGGCCTGATGCTGGCGGCCACGCCCAACACGCCCATCCGCCGGCTCGTCATCAACGACATCGGACCGCTGGTTCCGTGGGACGGGCTGGCGCGCATCGGCACCTACGTGGGCGAGGACCCGCTGTTCCCGGACCGGGCGGCGGCGGAGCAGCGCCTGAAGGAGCGGACAGCCACTTACGGCCCCATGCCGGCGGAGCGCTGGCCCGCCTTCGTCGACCACTCCACGCGCCCCGACCCGCAGGGACAGGGGCTTCGGCTGGCCTATGATCCGGCCATCGCCCAGGCGTTCCAGGCCATCGAGCCCGGCCAGCCCATCGACCTCTGGGCGCTGTGGGACCGGGTGCAGGTGCCTGTACTGGTCGTGCGCGGCGCGGAGTCGGACCTTTTGCCGGCCGAGGTGCTGGAAGAAATGAAGCGCCGGGGCCCCGGCTGCCAAACGGTGGAGGTGCCGGGCGCGGGCCATGCACCGTGGCTGATGTCGTTCGACCAGATGGCGCCGGTACTCGACTTCCTGAAGGGCCATGGGTGACGCCGCGATGCCGCATTCCGGCGAAGACGCGGGTCCAGGTCGATGGCGGCGCCCGGTAGGGAAGGCGCCGCCCAGACCCTGTCCCGCCGGAACAGGCGGTCGACAGTCGGCAGAGAGGATCAGAAGTTAAAGCCGATGCCGAGCGTGTGGTAGAAGCTGCCGTCGTCGAAGGCGTCGTCGATCTCGTCGCTGTCCTCGAAGGCGAACTGGTACTCGGTGCCCACGTAGATGAACGTGTTGCGGTCGGCATAGTACTTCACGCCCGCCTGCGGGCCGGCGGTGAAGGTGCTGTTGATGTCCTCGCCATAGGTGCCGCCGATGGCCGCGCCGACATAAGGCTGCCACTGACCCAGGTCGAAAACGTACTGGGCGAACACGCGCGTGGAGGCGTTCAGCTGGTTGTCGTCGTCCGTGTCGGCGAAGGCCACGTCCTGCTGGATGCCGACCAGAACGCCCGGATACAGGTACTGGCCGACAGTGCCGCTGACGCCGAGCGTGGTGGTGTCGAAATCCTTGTCACTGGCGCCGGTGCCCGAGAGGCGCAGTTCCCAGTCCCCGACACCACGGGCGTAGCTGCCGGCTTCCATGGTGTTCATGTCCGATTGCGCAAAAGCCACACCCGGAACGATGATCGCGGCGGCCGCGAGCGCGCTGAGCTTTTTCATGGGATATCTCCTTGGTTTCGAAGGCCTCAATGCCATGCGAGAAACCAATAATGAGGGGGCTCTCGTTCCGCTTTCCAAAGTGGTAGTGTGCTTTTACGGGACGCTCTGTTGCATAATGGCTACACTGTTCTTGGCGAGTGTTGGCAATGTCAAGAGCCCGCGCTGCGTGTTATTTGTGACAACCCGGAGCATTGGACTGAGGGGCTAAGCCTTTCCATCATCGCCTGTCTCATCCGGATTATGAGCAGCCGCGCATCAACCCGTTGATATAAAACAAAGGCCGCCCCGATGGGCGGCCTGTTCCACGGAATCTTGCTCCGCGCGGCGTTTTTCTGGAACGGGACGGAACCCGACCCCTCAGCCGTCGCGCATCAGCCGGGCGGCTTCCTTGGCGGTGTAGGTGAGAATGGCGTCTGCGCCGGCGCGGCGGAAGGCCAACAGGCTTTCCAGTACGGCGGCATCGTTGTTCAGCCAGCCGTTGTGGACGGCGGCCTTCAGCATCGCGTACTCGCCGCTGACCTGATAGGCGAGGGTGGGCACCGCGAAGGTCTCCTTCACGCGGCGGATGATGTCCAGGTACGGCATGCCCGGCTTCACCATGATCATGTCGGCGCCCTCCTGCAGGTCGAGCGCCACCTCTCGCAAGGCCTCGGCGGAGTTGGCCGGGTCCATCTGGTAGGTCTTCTTGTCGCCCTTGAGCGCCCCGCCCGAGCCCACCGCATCGCGGAACGGGCCGTAGAAGGCGCTGGCGTACTTGGCGGCGTAGGAGCAGATGCGCACGTCCTCGAAGCCCGCGGCGTCCAGGCCGTCGCGGATGGCGCCGATGCGGCCGTCCATCATGTCGCTGGGCGCGATGACGTCGCAGCCCGCCTGGGCCTGCACGATGGCCTGCTTGACCAGCACGGCGACGGTCTCGTCGTTCACCACGTAGTTGTTGCGGCAGATGCCGTCGTGGCCGTCGCTGTTGAAGGGGTCCAGCGCCACATCGCAGACGATGCCGAGGTCGGGGTGCGCCTCCTTGATGGCGCGCACGGCCCGGCAGACCAGGTTCTCGGGGTTGGTCGCCTCGCGCCCGTCGGGGTGCTTCAGCGCCGGATCGACGGAGGGAAACAGGGCGACGGCGGGGATGCCAAGATCCTTGGCTTCCCCGGCCGCCTCGACCAGCAGGTCGATGGACAGGCGTTCGACCCCCGGCATGGAGGCCACCTCCTGGCGCTCCTGCTCGCCGTCGACGACGAAGCAGGGCCAGATGAGGTCGTCGGCCGTCAGGCGGTTCTCGGCCACCAGGCGCCGGGTCCAGTCATCCCGGCGCAGGCGGCGCATCCGCACCCGCGGAAAGGAACCGAAGACGGCGGTCGGGCGGCTGATGCCGGGGTCGCTGCTCACGCTTTCTCCAACGCTTGTTCCAGGTCGGCCAGAATGTCGTCGATGTGCTCGATGCCGATCGACAGACGGACATAGCCTTCCGAGACGCCCGTGGCAACCTGATCCTCCACCGACAACTGCGAATGAGTGGTCGACGCCGGGTGGATCGCCAGCGACCGGGCATCCCCGATGTTGGCGACATGGTACAGCAGTTCCAGGCTGTCGATGAAGCGCTTGCCGGACTCAAGCCCGCCCGTCAACTCGAAGCCGACCAGGCCCGAGTAGCCGCCCTTCATCACCGCGTCGGCGCGCTCGCGCTGCTTGCCGGTGGCGAGGCCGGGGTAGATGACCTTGCCGACTTTCGGATGCTTGGCAAGGAAGTCCGCGACCTTCTGGGCGTTTTCCGAATGAGCCTTCATGCGCAGGGGCAGGGTTTCCATGCCCTGCATGATCTGGAAGGCGTTGAACGGCGACAGGGCGGCGCCGACGTCGCGCAGCAGGGTGACGCGGGCGCGGATGATGTAGGCGATGGGGCCCAGCGGCTTGGTGGCTTCCGTCCACACCGCGCCGTGGTAGCTTTCGTCGGGCGTGTTCAGCGTGGGGAAGCGGTCGCCGTGGGCCGCCCAGTCGAAGTTGCCGCCATCCACGATCATGCCGCCGACGGTGGTGCCGTGGCCGGCCATGAACTTGGTCAGGGAGTAGACGATGATCGCCGCGCCGTGGTCGAACGGGCGCACCAGATGCGGGGCGGCCGTGTTGTCCATGATGAGGGGAATGCCAAGCTCCCGCCCGATGTCAGCCACTTCCTTGATGGGGAAGACGTGCAGCTTGGGGTTGGGCAGGGTCTCGGCGTAGAAGGCGCGGGTGCGCTCGTCAGCCGCCTTGCGGAACCCTTCGGGGTCCTCGGGGTCGACGAACCGGACCTCGACGCCGAACTGCTTGAGCTGGTTGGCGAACAGGTTCCAGGTCCCGCCGTACAGGTCGGTCGACGACACGATGTTGTCGCCCGCCGAGGCGAGGTTCATCACGGCGAAGGTGGACGCCGACTGCCCGGAGGCCACGCCCAGCGCCGCCACGCCGCCTTCCAGCGCCGCCACGCGCTGCTCCAGAACGTCCACCGTCGGGTTCATGATCCGGCTGTAGATGTTGCCGAATTCCTTGAGCGCGAACAGGTTTGCCGCGTGCTCGGTCGAATCGAACTGGTAGCTGGTGGTCTGGTAGATGGGCACGGCCACCGATTTGGTGGTTTCCTCGGCGCGATAGCCGGCGTGCAGCACGATGGTTTCCGGGCGGGCGTTCTTCATGTCCATGATCGCGGGTATCCCCTATGGTGTTGCTGTCTCCCTGGTTGAGCAGGTAAGCCCGCCAAGGCAGTCTCTGTCAACAGATCATTGCGCATCTTTGTGTGAAATCCTGATGTATTACAGTTTCCAAGGTGGGGTTCCGTTATCGGAAGGTTGCGCTTTGACAGGCGGCGCGCTGTGTGTATGATCCTTCCTCAAAATTGTATGCAAACAAGAACATGCCGGGAGGAAGCACGATGGATTTCCTGCTGACCGAGGACCAGACGGCGTTTCAGGACGCCGCACGCGCCTTTGCCCAGAACGAGATGGCGCCCCATGCCGCCAAATGGGACGCCGAGCACATTTTCCCCGAGGAGACCCTGCGCGCCGCCGCCGAACTCGGGTTCGCCGGCATCTACGTCCGCGACGACGTGGGCGGCTCGGGCCTGACGCGCCTGGACGCCGCCGTGATCTTCGAGGAACTGGCGGCAGGCTGCCCGTCGACGGCTGCCTATATCTCCATCCACAACATGGCGTCGTGGATGATCGACCGCTTCGGCAACGACGAGCAGCGCCACAAGTTCCTGCCCAAGCTCTGCACCATGGAGCACTTCGCCAGCTACTGCCTGACGGAGCCCGGCGCGGGCTCCGACGCCGCCAGCCTCAAGACGAAGGCCGATCGCGACGGCGACCACTACGTGCTGAACGGCGAGAAGGCGTTCATTTCGGGCGGCGGGCGGTCGGACGTCTACGTCGTCATGTGCCGCACCGGCGAGCCGGGTCCCAAGGGCATCTCGACGCTCGTGGTGCCTAGCGACACGCCGGGCCTGTCCTTCGGCAAGCAGGAAGAGAAAATGGGCTGGCACAGCCAGCCGACCAGCGCCGTGATCTTCGAGAACTGCCGCGTGCCCGTGGAGAACCGCCTCGGCGAGGAAGGCGAGGGCTTCAAGATCGCCATGATGGGTCTGGACGGCGGCCGCCTGAACATCGGCGCCTGCTCGCTCGGCGGTGCCCGCGCGGCCATGGAGGCGGCGCTGGAGTATACGGGCATGCGCAAGCAGTTCAACGCGCCGCTCAACAGCTTCCAGGGCCTTCAGTTCAAGATCGCGGACATGGCGACAGAGCTTGAGGCCGCCCGCCTGCTGCTCCACAAGGCGGCCTGGACGCTCGACCGCAAGGACCCCGACGCGACCCGTCTGTGCGCCATGGCCAAACGGCTGGCGACCGACACGGGCTTCACCGTGGTCAACGAAGCCTTGCAGCTTCATGGCGGATACGGCTACATCCGCGAGTATCCCATCGAACGGATCCTGCGCGACCTGCGCGTGCACCAGATCCTGGAGGGGACGAACGAAATCATGCGCCTTATCATCTCGCGCAAGATGATCGCCGGCTAAGGGCCGGACGCGGCAGACCAGACGGAAGAGAGGGCCGGATGTCCGAGGAAGATACCCTGTTCGAGGTCAAGGACGGGATTGGCACCATCACGCTGAACCGTCCAAAGGCAATGAATGCGCTGACGCTCGCGCAGGTGGAAAAGATCGACCCGCAGCTGCGCGCCTGGGCCGAGGATGACGCCGTGCACTGCGTCGTCATCCAGGGCACGGGCGAGAAGGCCTTCTGCGCCGGCGGCGACGTGGTGGCGCTCTACAAGGCGGGGCAGGCGAAGGACGAGCCCTACCTCGCCACCTTCTACGCCGAGGAATATCGCCTCAACCGCCTCATGAAGATGTATCCCAAGCCCTATGTCGCGCTCATCGACGGCGTGACCATGGGTGGCGGCGTCGGCGTCTCGGTGCACGGCTCCCACCGCGTGGCGAGCGAGCGCACCCTGTTCGCCATGCCGGAGACGGGCATCGGCATGTTCCCCGACGTCGGCGGCACCTATTTCCTGCCGCGACTGCCGGGCAAGCTGGGCATGTACCTGGCGCTGACCGGCGCGCGCCTGCGGGCGGCGGACTGCTACTACACCGGCATCGCCACCCACTACGTGCCGTCCAACCGCCTGGCGGACATGGTCAAGGCTATGGGCGAGGCGGAGACGGAGGCCAAGACCGCCGACCAGATGCAGCAGTGCGTGACGGCGGTCCTCGACATGTACCACGAGGAACCGGGAACAGCGCCGCTGGAAAAGCACCGCGCGCAGATCGATCAGTGCTTCGCCGCGGACTCGGTGGAAGGCATTCTCGACCGGCTGGCCGAGGATGGCTCGGAATGGGCGACCCAGACCGCCGAGACCATCCGCCAGAAAAGCCCGACGGCCACCAAGGTCGCCTTCAAGCAGATGCAGGTGGGCGCCCAGGTGGAGTTCGACCGCGCCATGCAGATCGAATACCGCCTGTCGCAGCGCTTCATGGCCGGGCCGGACTTCTTCGAGGGCGTGCGGGCGCTGCTTGTGGAAAAGGACAACGCGCCCAAGTGGATGCCGGCCGATCTTGAAGGTGTGGAGGAAGAGGCCGTTGACGCCTATTTCGCACCGCTGCAGCAGGGCGACCTGACGTTCGACTAGGCGCCGGAAGTCAAACACAATAAGGAGCCGTCGCAGGCTCCGGGAAACGACCAGGATAACCAGAGGAGACGACGTCATGGCGAGCATCGGTTTCATCGGCGTGGGCAACATGGGCGGTCCCATGGCCGCCAATCTGGCCAAGGCCGGCCACACCGTGAAGGCCTTCGACCTGAGCAAGGAGTCCGTGGACAAGGCCGTCGCCGCCGGCTGCGAGGCGGCTGAAACGGTCACCGACGCCGCGCGCGACGTCGACGTCATCGTCACCATGCTGCCGGCCGGCAAGCACGTGGCCCACGTCTATGAAGGCACCGACGGCGTCTTCGCCACCGCCGCGCCCGGCACGCTGATGATCGACTGCTCGACCATCGACGTCGACACCGCGCGCACCGTCATCGCCGCGGCGGAAGACAAGGGCTTTCCCATGGTCGACGCGCCGGTGTCCGGCGGTGTCGGCGGCGCCGAGGCGGGAACGCTGACCTTCATGGTCGGCGGTACGGAAGAGGCGGCGGAGAAGGCCCGCCCGTTCCTGGAGATCATGGGCAAGACCGTCGTTCACGCCGGCGATGCCGGCAACGGCCAGGCCGCCAAGATCTGCAACAACATGATGCTCGGCATCCAGATGCTGTCGGTCGCCGAGGCCTTCATGCTCGCCAAGCGCCTGGGCCTGGACTACCAGAAGCTGTTCGACATCTCGTCCAAGGCGTCGGGCCAGTGCTGGTCGCTGACCACCTACTGTCCGGTGCCGGGCCCGGTGCCGACCTCGCCGGCCAACCGCGACTACCAGCCGGGCTTCGCCACCGACATGATGCTGAAGGATCTGAAGCTGGCACAGGACGCCGCCGGCAAGGCCGGTGCGTCGACGCCGCTTGGTGCGGCGGCCGAAAGCCTGTATCAGATGATGTCGTCCAAGGGGAACGGCAACCTGGACTTCTCCGCCATCATCAAGATGATCGACGGCGAGATCTGAAGTCTGCCGGTGAGGCACGGTCCGGTCCTGCATGACTGGACCGTGCGAACAGGGTCGGGAGATGGACCCCGCGCCGGTCAGGCGTGTGAGCCTGCGGGGCGCGTGGTGCCGAAGGCGTGTGCGAACCACACACCGCAGCTCTGACGTCTGGTGCCCGGGCGTATACGGCTCAATCGGAGCGGCGATGGCGAAGCGGCGGAAAGGCGACGTGTATCTGGAGATCGTGCAGATGGGCAACGTCTGCCGGTGTTCCGCCATCGACGCGCGCACCAACATTGAGGTCTCCATCGTCGCGCCGGCCACCTACTCCCGCTACACAATGGAGCAGAACGCCATCCGCAAGCTGCGCCGCGTGCTGGAGCAACGGGAGCAGGGCGGCGGTGGAAGCGGGGGGACGGTGGCATAAGGCCGACACGTCCCGCCGCCGCGCCGGTTCCGCAGGACCTGGAAACAAAACGGCCGCCGCTTTCCCCCAAGCGGCGGCCGTTTGTCCTCTCGACGCGAAGCCCGCGGCTATTTTGCCGCTGCCTTGCTACGTTTCGCGGCCGTGTCGCCCGGCTTGCGGCCCAGGCCGATCTTCTTGGCGAAGGCCGACCGCTGCTGGGCGTAGTTCGGCGCGACCATCGGATAGTCGGCCGGCAGGTTCCATTTGGCGCGGTACTCGTCGGGCGTCATGTTGTAATTGGTCCGAAGGTGGCGCTTGAGCATTTTCAGCTTTTTGCCGTCCTCCAGGCAGATGATGTAATCGGGCGTAACCGACTTCTTGACCGGCACCGCCGGCCGCGCCGCCTCCGCTGCCGCAGCCTCGGGCTTGGAGAGAGAGCTGAGCGCGCCGTAGACCGTCTGAATCAATTCCGGAATTTGCGTCCCCGGCATGCTGTTCTTGCTCACATAGGCAGCGACGACGTCGACCGCCATGCGGAGCATGTCGTCACGGTTGGTTTCATCTTGCCGGGCTTCTGTCATTTCATCACCAGTTTGTTTCTTGATCCGCACGTTTTCTCGACGCGGCGACACGGCCCGTCGGCTCGGTTACAGTGTGCCGACCCCACGTGCCTTCCCGTCGAGTGCCCCTCGCGGTGGCTATTTTTGTTGGTTTTTAACACGCTGTCAATTGGTTGTGTCTGGCGTCTCAGTAAAACATTACTTGGCCGGCGTGCAAGAGCAATAAAACCTACTTCGACACGGCAGCCACCGCGCGACGAATTGGCCCTGGCGAGCCTGCGGTTGTCGGTGTCGGCGGGGCGAATTGGTGATGTATCGGGCGTTTTCACGCCCGATACTATGGTGTCATCCTATACTTTCGGCCAGGCGGGAGGGGCGGCAAGCGCCATTCCGGTCCCTTGGGATGGGCAGGGCAGGGTGTGATGGGTCGAAAGGCGCTGGGCGGCGCACGACATGGTGGGCATGCTGGCGTGCGGCCTCGACATATGGTAACAGTCCCGCAAAATCCCCCTGACGACCAAGCGAGACGACGCCACCATGTCCGACGACACCATCGCCATCGCCTGTGACCACGGCGGTCTGGACCTCAAGGAACTCCTCAAGAAGGACCTGGAGGCGCGCGGCCTGTCGGTGCTCGACCTCGGCACCAACGGCACGGAGTCGGTCGATTACCCCGACTTCGCGAACGCCATGGCCGAGACGGTCAAATCCGGCAAGGCGGCCCGCGGCGTCCTGATCTGCGGCACTGGCATCGGCATTTCCATCGCCGCCAACCGTCACCCTGAAATCCGTGCGGCGCTGGTCCACGACGCCTTTACCGCCCGTATGTCCCGGGAGCACAATGACGCCAACGTATTGGTGCTCGGCGGGCGGACCACCGGTCCCGGCGTGGCGCAGGACTGTCTCGCCACCTTCCTCGACACCGAGTTCGAGGGTGGTCGCCATGCCCGCCGCGTCGAAAAGATGAGCCGCCCGGTCTGATCCCGGCCGGTTCATCGGCTATTTGTCTATCGTTCGTTCGCTCTTTCAAGGAACACCCGCAGCGATGTCCACCGCCACTTTCTTTGGTGCCTCCCTGGCCGAGACCGACCCCGACCTCATGAAGGCCGTCACCGACGAACTGGGCCGCCAGAAGGACCAGATCGAGCTGATCGCCTCCGAGAACATCGTCTCGCGCGCCGTGCTGGAGGCGCAGGGCTCGGTGCTGACCAACAAGTACGCCGAGGGCTATCCCGGTCGGCGATACTACGGCGGCTGTGAATTCGTGGACGTGGCCGAGCAGATCGCCATCGACCGTGCCAAGAAGCTGTTCGGCTGCGAGTACGTCAACGTTCAGCCGCATTCCGGTGCGCAGGCGAACGGCGCCGTCATGCTGGCGCTGACCAAGCCGGGCGACACCATCATGGGCATGAGCCTGGCCGCCGGCGGTCACCTGACGCACGGTGCCGCGCCCGCCCTGTCGGGCAAGTGGTTCAACGCCGTGCAGTACGGTGTCCGCCGACAGGACGCGCTGATCGACTTCGACGAGGTCGAGCGCCTGGCCATGGAACACAAGCCCAAGCTCATCATCGCCGGCGGCTCGGCCTATCCGCGCGTCATCGACTTCGCCAGGTTCCGCGAGATCGCGGACAAGGTCGGCGCGCTGCTGATGGTCGACATGGCGCACTTCGCGGGCCTTGTGGCCGGCGGCGCGCACCCGAGCCCGCTGCCCTACGCCGACGTGGTCACCACCACCACGCACAAGACCCTGCGCGGTCCGCGCGGCGGCATGATCCTGTCCAACAACCCCGACATCGGCAAGAAGATCAACTCCGCCGTGTTCCCGGGGCTGCAGGGCGGCCCGCTCATGCACGTCATCGCCGCCAAGGCCGTGGCCTTCGGCGAGGCCCTGAAGCCCGACTTCAAGGATTACGCGGCACAGGTCGTCGCCAATGCCCGCGCCCTGTCCGAAACGCTCATCAAGGGCGGGCTGGATATCGTGGCCGGCGGCACCGACACGCACCTGACCCTGGTCGACCTGCGCCCCAAGAAGCTGACCGGCAACGTCGCCGAGCACAGCCTGGAGCGCGCCGGCATGACCTGCAACAAGAACGGCATTCCGTTCGACCCGGAAAAGCCAATGGTGACCTCGGGCGTGCGCCTCGGCACGCCGGCGGGCACCACGCGCGGGTTCGGCACGGCCGAGTTCACCCAGGTCGGCGAAATGATCGTCGAGGTTCTGGACGGCCTGTCGGCCAACCCGGACGACAACAGCGGGGTCGAGGCGACGGTGCGCGAGCGCGTCCAGGACCTGTGCCACCGCTTCCCCATCTACGAGGGGATGTAAGGCGCACGCCCTCCGGCCGCGCGACTTTCGGGTCGGCGCGGCCGGGCGGGCCGCCACGAGAGGGGGACCGAGACCATGCGCTGCCCGTTCTGCGGACATGACGACACCCAGGTGAAGGACTCGCGGCCGACGGAGGACAACAACGCCATCCGTCGGCGCCGGTACTGTCCGTCCTGCCAATCCCGCTTCACGACGTTCGAGCGCGTGCAGTTGCGCGAGTTGACGGTCATCAAGCGCCACGGCCAGCGCAGCCCCTTCGACCGCGACAAGCTCACGCGGTCCATCCGCATCGCCTGCCGCAAGCGCGGGATCGACGAGGAGCGGATCGAGCAGATCGTCAACGGCATCCAGCGTCAGCTCGAAAGCACCGGCGAGACGGAAATCCAGTCGGCGCAGATCGGCGAGCTGGTGATGAAGGCGCTTCAGTCGCTTGATCAGGTGGCCTATGTCCGGTTTGCGAGCGTTTACAAAAACTTCCGCGAAATCAAGGACTTCGGCGAGTTCGTTGAAAAGCTGGGAGGCGAGTGACGCCGTGTCGTCCGGGTCTTCCAGCCGGGCCTCCGCCGGCGGCGCGGAGGACCATGGCCGAAACGCCGCTCCACCGCCCGACGCGCGGACCATGCACCTGCATATGGGCGCGGCGCTGGCGCTTGCGCGGCGCGGGCTCGGGCGCGTGTGGCCCAACCCGACCGTGGGATGCGTGGTGGTCAAGGACGGCCACGTGGTCGGGCGCGGCTTCACCCAGCCCGGCGGCCGCCCCCATGCCGAGCCGCTGGCGCTGGCAATGGCCGGGGAGGCGGCGCACGGGGCCGACGTCTATGTCTCTCTGGAGCCCTGCAGCCACTACGGCAAGACTCCGCCCTGCGCCGATGCGTTGGTGAAGGCGGGCGTGGCGCGCGTCATCGCCGCCGCCGTCGACCCCGACCCGCGCGTCTCCGGCCGCGGCCTTGCCCGTCTGCGCGAAGCCGGGATCGAGGTGGTGGAAGGCGTGCGCCGGGATGAGGCGGAGGCGCTGAACGCCGGTTTCTTCAGCCGCGTGCGCACCGGACGGCCGCTGGTCACGCTGAAATGCGCCACCACGCTGGACGGCCGCATCGCCCTGGCCTCGGGCGAGAGCAAGTGGATCACGGGGCCCGAGGCGCGCCGCCGCGGTCACCTGCTGCGCTGCGCCCACGACGCCATCCTCATCGGCTCCGGCACGGCGCTGGCCGACGATCCGACCCTCACCTGCCGCCTGCCGGGGCTGGAGGACTGTTCGCCCGTGCGCGTGGTGCTGGACGGTTCGCTGCGCCTGCCGGTGACCAGTGCGCTGGTGCGGTCGGCGAAGGCGGTGCCGCTGTGGATCGTCACCAGTCCGGGCCACGATCCCGATCGGCTGGAGGCCTTCACCGGGCACGGTGCCGAGGTTCTGGAGGCCGCCTGCGACGAGTCCGGCGCCCTCGTGCCCGAGGCCGTGCTGAACGTTCTCGGCGCGCGCGGCATCACTCGTGTTCTGGTTGAAGGCGGCGGGCGCGTGGCAGCGGCCATGCTGCGCGACGGCTGCGTCGATGGACTGGCGTGGTTCCGGGCGGGTAAGGTGATCGGTGGAGACGGCCGGGCGGCCGTCGCCGATCTGGCCCTTGACCGGTTGACCGCGGCCCCCGAATTTGCACCCGTCTCGTTCACCCGCGTCGGCGACGACGTGCTGGAAGTTCTGGAGAAACGCTGACTCATGTTCACCGGCATCATCACCGACCTGGGGACCGTGCGCGAGCGCAAGCGTGAGCCCGGCGGCGATACCCTGTTCACCTTCGACACGTCCTACGACATGACGACGGTGGACATCGGCGCCTCCATCGCCTGCAACGGCGTCTGCCTGACCGTCATCGAGAAGGGCACCACCGGTGACCGCGGCTGGTTCACCGTACAGGCCAGCGACGAGACCCTGTCCAAGACCACGCTGGGCGACTGGGACGAGGGCCGTCGCGTCAATTTCGAGCGCGCGTTGAAGATGGGTGACGAGTTGGGCGGCCATGTGGTCTCCGGCCACGTCGACGGCGTGGCGCGCGTGGTGGACATCCGCGGCGAGAACGAAAGCCGCCGCTACGTTTTCGAAGTGCCCGAAGGGCTGAAGAAGTTCGTCGCGCCCAAGGGTTCCGTCACGCTGGACGGCGTGTCTCTGACCGTGAACGAGGTCGAGGGCGCGCGTTTCGGCGTCAACATCATCCCGCATACCCAGGAGGTCACGACCTTTGGCACCTACAAGGTCGGCGATCCCGTCAACATGGAAATCGACATGCTGGCGCGTTACGTCGCGCGCCTTCTCGAAAAGGACTGACCGTGCCCTACAGCGAGTACCTTTCGTCGATCGAGGAAATCCTTGAGGACGCCCGCAACGGCAAGATGTTCATTCTCGTGGACGATGAAGACCGCGAGAACGAAGGCGACCTGGTGATTCCGGCGCAGATGGCCACGCCCGACGCCATCAACTTCATGGCGATGCACGGCCGCGGACTCATCTGCCTGTCGCTGACCGGCGAGCGCTGCGACGAGCTGGGCCTGCCCATGATGCAGGCCCACAACCAGTCGCGCCTGGCGACCGCCTTCACGGTCTCCATCGAGGCCAAGGAAGGCGTGACCACCGGCATCTCGGCGTCCGACCGCGCGCGCACGGTGTCCGTCGCCATCGACCCGACCAAGGACAAAACCGACATCGCCATGCCGGGCCACGTCTTCCCCCTGCGGGCGCGCGAGGGTGGCGTGCTGGTCCGCGCCGGCCACACGGAAGCCGCCGTCGACGTGGCACGGCTGGCGGGCCTGTATCCGGCGGGCGTGATCTGCGAGATCATGAACGACGATGGCACCATGGCGCGGATGCCGGATCTGATTCCCTTCGCCCAGCGCCACGGCCTGAAGGTGGGCACCATCGCCGACCTCATCGCCTATCGCCGCAAGTCGGAAAAGATCGTCCGGCGCGAGGCCGAGATGCCGTTCGCCTCCGAGTGGGGCGGTGACTGGCGCATGCTGGTCTACGTCAACGAAGTGGCCTACGCCGAGCACATCGCCCTGGTGAAGGGCGACATCACCGGGCACGAGCCGGTGATGGTCCGCATGCACGCGCTGAACGTGCTCGAGGACGTGCTGGGCGACAAGGAGAGCGGCAAGGGCCGGCAGCTCCACGTCGCCATGGAGGAGGTCGCCGAGCACGGCGCCGGTGTCGTGGTGCTGATCCGCGAGCCGTTGCGCACCAGCCTGTCCGACCGCGTGCGCGAGCGCCTGGCCGGCGAGAAGGCCGACAGCCGCCTGGTGGACTACGGCGTCGGCGCGCAGATCCTGCTGGATATCGGCGTGCGCGACATGATTCTGCTGTCCAACACCCCCAAGCACATCATCGGGCTTGACGGCTACGGCCTTCGGGTGGTGGAACAACGCCCGATCCCCGCAGACAAGGAACCGAAGTAATGGCCAGCGGTCCCCGCTTTCTCATCGTCGAGTCGCGGTTCTACGACGACATCTCCGACCAGCTCGTGAAGGGTGCCGTGCAGGAACTGACGGCGCAGGGCGCGGGCTACAAGCGCATCATCGTGCCGGGCATCCTGGAGATTCCGGCCGTGATCCGTTTTGCCGTGCGTGCCATGGAACTGCGGGCGACCGACACCCGTTTCGCCGGTTACGTGGTGCTGGGCTGCGCCATCAAGGGCGAGACCGACCATTACGAACACGTCTGCCACCAGGCCATCGACGGTGTCCAGAAGCTGGCGCTGCAGTACTCGCTGGCCATCGGCAACGGCATCCTGACCTGCCGCACGCGCGAGCAGGCCCTGACCCGCGCCCGCGTCGACGAAAAGAACTTCGGCGGCAAGGCTGCGGCAGCGGCGCTGCGCATGATCCAGGTGAAACGCGAGATGGGCCTGTGAGCCCGGAGTCCATGACCGACAACCAGAGCAAACACGCCGAACCCCGGGCCCCGCGGCCCCGCAAGTCCCGCCTTCCCGGCGGCGGCTCGCGCCGTCGTTCCGCCGCGCGGCTGGCGGCGGTGCAGGCGCTGTACATGATCCACATCGGCGAGCAGTCGGCCGACGACGTCATCCGCGACTTCCTGGAAGGCCGCATGGGCGGCGAGGCCATCGAAGTGGACCCGGATACGGAAGAGGAGCGCGTCGCCGCGCTGATCGACTTCGACCAGGAACTGTTCGTCTCGCTGGTGCGCGGCGTGCTGGCCGAGGAAGCCCGCATCGACGAGACCGTCAGCCAGTCGCTCACCTCGGGCTGGCAGTGGGACCGCATGGAGAACACGGTCCGCGAGATGCTGCGCTGCGGGTCTTACGAGATCATGGAGCGCGTGGACGTGCCGCCGCGGGTCGCCATCAACGAGTACGTTGACGTGGCCCACGCCTTCTATGCCGGCCCCGAGACGCGGCTGGTCAACGCCGTGCTGGACCGCCTGGCCCGCGTCGTGCGCCCCAACGAGATGGAGCGGGGTCGGGACGGCGACCGATGATGAGCAGCCCCGAGGACTCCGGTGGCGGCTCCGGCGGCAAGGGGCGTGGCGAGTTCGGCCTGATCGCCGAGTTGTTCGCGCCGCTCGCCATCGGGCATCCCGGGGCGCTGCACCTGAAGGACGACGCGGCAATCCTGTCGCTGCCCAAGGGGTACCGGCTGGTCGCCACCACCGATGCCGTGGTGGCGGGGGTGCACTTCCTGCCCGACGACCCGCCGGACCTGGTCGCCAAGAAGGCCGTACGGGTCAACCTGTCCGACGTCGCCGCCATGGGGGCCGAGCCCATGGGCATCCTGGTCGCCGCCTGCTTCCCCAAGGAGGGTGGAGAGGCCTGGATCGAGGCCTTTGCGCGCGGCCTGTCGGAGGACGTTCACGCCTACAACTGCCCGGTCCTGGGGGGGGACACCGTCGCCACGCCCGGCCCGGCCACCATCACCGTCACGGCACTCGGCTGCGCCCCGGCGGGCGGCGAGTTGCGCCGTGACGGGGCCAAGGAGGGCGACGTGCTGATGGTCACGGGCACGCTTGGCGACGCGGCGCTGGGGCTCAAGGTCTGCCGCGGCGATCCGGCCCTCGCGGGCCTGTCCGAGACGCACAAGGCCTTCCTCATGGACCGCTACCGCCTGCCGCGCCCGCGGGTGTCGTTCGGTCCGGTGCTGTCGGGCATGGCCCGGTCCTGCCTGGACGTTTCGGACGGATTGATAGGCGATCTCAAGCACATATGCGAGAATTCTCACCTGGGTGCGGAAGTCGATCTGGAGGCGCTGCCCTTGTCCGACGCTGCCCGCGCGGCGCTGGACGCCGCCCCGGTGCTTCTCGGCAGCGTATTGTGCGGCGGCGACGACTACGAGCTGCTCTTCACCCTGCCCGAGGAGCGGGTGGAGCAGGTTCGTGCCGCCGCCGTCCGGTGCGGGCTGACCGCGACGCCCATCGGGCGTATGGTCGCGGGGTCGGAAGTTTTTGTGCGGCGTGGTGCCGGGCCGGCCGAGCCCTTCGCGGGCGGCACGAGCTGGAGCCACTACTGAGCCTGTTGCGGATGGCGGGGAAACGCGGGGGACATGATCAAGCTTCTGGTGATCGTTCTGGTGCTGGTCACGCTGGCCGGCGGCACCTTCACGGGCCTGACCGCCTTCGGCGTCATTCCCGACGTTCTGGGGCTGGGCATCAAGCTGGAGGACCCGCCGCCGCGGCAAGAGGTGAAGCCGCCGCCGGTGCGGCCGGAGTTCGTGGAGATCGAGCCGTTCATCCTGCCCGTCATCCTGGAGGGCGAGGGGCTGCGCCGGTCCATCTACTTCAACTTCCGCCTCAAGGTGCGCAAGGGCACGGCCGAGGACGTGAGGCCGCACACGGTGCGTATCCAGGATGCCATGGTGCGCTACCTGCACGAGTGGATTCCCCGCTGGTTGCGCGACCATGACGAAATCGACCTGATCGTCATGAAGGAAAAGCTCCGCATCGTCACCGGCCGCGTGGTGGGCGAGGGCGTGGTGGAAGAGGTCATGCTGCGCGCGGTGTTCGACAAGTGATGCCGGCGCACGGGACGGGCCCTCGGCTGAATACCCAAGTCCCGTGGGGTCTTGATATTGCGAATGCCTTGCACCACAGTGAGCAGGTGCGGGACGGTGCCGAGGCCTGGGGCCGGTCCGCGCAGACGGTCTGAACACTTCAGAGGCTCCAGGGCGGCATCGTGGCGCAAGCAACAGTCAGCGTTCCCGAATACACCGGCAAGCCAGAGGCCGGCCTGGCTGCCATCGCCCGGCGGCGGGCGACCGGCAGCCGCTGGTGGACCATTGCCGTCCTGCTGGTGGCGCTGCTGATCTCGCTGCCGGTGCTGGTCGTCGTCGGCCATGTGGGGGTGGATACCGGAGAGGTCTGGAGCCACCTCTATGACACCGTCCTCTGGCGCTACATCGGCAACTCGCTGGGGCTCATGTTCGGTGTGGGGGCGGGCGTTCTTCTGCTGGGCGTCTCCACGGCCTGGATCGTCACCATCTGCCGCTTTCCCGGTGTCCGGCTGTTCGAGTGGGCCCTGCTGCTGCCGCTGGCGGTGCCCGCCTACGTCATCGCCTACACCTATACGGGCCTGCTGGATTACGCCGGGCCGGTGCAGGAGGCCTTGCGGGCCGTCTTCGGCTGGCAGAGCCGCCGCGACTACTGGTTTCCCGAGATCCGGTCGCTGGGCGGGGCCATCACCATGATGAGCCTGGTGCTCTACCCCTACGTCTACATGATGGCGCGGGCAGCCTTCCTGGAGCAGTCGGTCTGTGCGCTGGAGGCCAGCCGGGTGCTGGGCTGCGGGCGCTGGCGGAGTTTCTTCCGCGTCGCGCTGCCCATGGCACGGCCGGCGATCGTCGCCGGCACGGCACTGGCGCTGATGGAGACGCTGAACGACTTCGGCACGGTCGACTATTTCGCCGTCGACACCTTCACGACGGGCATCTACCGTACCTGGTTCGGCCTGGGCGAGCCCGCCGCCGCCGCGCAGTTGGGCGCGGTGCTGATGCTGTTCATCTTCGTCCTGGTGCTCATGGAGCGCTGGTCGCGGGGGCAGGCGGGCTACCAGCACACGAGCACCCGCATCCGTGTCCTGCCGCGCGTCCACCTGACGGGCTGGAAGATGGCCGGCGCCATCCTGGTGTGCACCCTGCCGCTGGCCCTGGGTTTCCTGATTCCGGTCCTGGTGCTGGCGCAGTGGGCGGTCGACACATGGTCGGACGTCATGTCCGGCGGCCGTTTCTTCGACCGCGCCGCCAACAGCTTCATCCTGGCCGGCGTGGCGGCGGTCCTGGCGGCGGCCGTCGGCGTTCTGCTCGCCTACGGCCAGCGCATGCGCAAGAGCCGCATGACGCTCGCCGCCGCCCGCGTCGCCAGCCTGGGCTATGCGGTGCCGGGCTCGGTGATCGCAGTCGGCGTCCTGGTGCCGCTGACCGCCTTCGACAACGCCCTGGACCGCTGGATGGAGGCGGTGTTCGGCTTCGGCACGGGACTGCTGCTGACGGGGTCCATCGCCGCGCTGGTCTACGCCTACCTGGTGCGCTTCCTGGCTGTCTCCTTCAACGCCATCGAGGCGTCGCTGGGCAAGGTGACGCAGAACCTGGAAGGGGCGGCCCGCACGCTTGGCCTCGGCCCGTGGGCCACGCTCAAGCGCGTCCACCTGCCGATGATCCGCGGCAGCATCCTGACGGCCGCCTTGCTGGTCTTCGTCGATGTGATGAAGGAACTGCCGGCGACCCTCATCATGCGCCCCTTCAACTTCGACACGCTGGCCGTGCGCGCCTACGAGCTGGCCTCCGACGAACGCCTGCAGGAGGCCGCACCGGCGGCCCTGGCCATCGTGCTTGTGGGCATCGTGCCCGTCGTCCTGCTGTCTGTCGCCATCGCCCGCTCGCGCCCCGGCAGCGCCCGCTGACCCCGAGGACCTCGTCATGAAGATCGCGCCCATCCGCCCCGTGCCCTTCCGCGACAAGGTCGACCCCGACAAGGCGGGGTTGGTGATGACCGAGATCCGCCATGCCTACGAGGCCGACAAGCCGGTGGTCGACGGCGTGACCCTCACTGTCGGGCCCGGAGAATTCCTGTGCCTGCTGGGCCCGTCAGGGTGCGGCAAGACCACGACGCTGCGCATCGCCGCCGGCCTTGAGGCGCCGACGGAAGGCGAGGTGAGGGTGGCCGGGCTGAAGGTCGCCGACCCGCGTACATTCGTCCCGCCGGAGCGCCGCAATGTTGGCTTCCTCTTCCAGGACTACGCCCTGTTCCCGCACCTGACGGTTGAAGAGAACGTGGCGTTCGGGCTGGAGGGGATGTCCCGAAAGAAAAAGCAGGAAAGGGCGCGGGACGTGCTTTCCCAGGTCGGCATGTCTGACTATATGCAGGTTTATCCGCACACGCTGTCCGGCGGACAGCAGCAGCGTGTCGGCCTTGCCCGGGCCCTGGCCCCGGCGCCGAAACTGATGCTGCTGGACGAGCCGTTCTCGGGCCTCGACCGCCGGCTGCGCGACCAGGTGCGGGACGAGACGCTGCACGTCCTCAAGGAGACCGGCGTCGCGACGGTGATGGTCACCCACGACCCGGAGGAAGCCATGTTCATGGCCGACAGCATCGCCCTGATGAATGGCGGCCGGATTGTGCAGATGGGGACGCCGGTGGAACTGTATTGCTACCCGAAGACAGCCTTCGCGGCCCGCTTCTTCGGCGAGGTGAACGAGTTCCGCTGGACGGTCCGGGGCGGGGCGCTGGACACGCCGCTCGGCACGCTGGACGCGGGGACCCTCGCGGACGGCGCCAAGGCTGCGGTGATGGTTCGCCCCGAAGCGCTCAAGCTGACCGCCATCGAGGATGGGTCATCGCCGTCCGTCGTGGGACGGGTTCTGGCATCGCGGATGCTGGGCCGGTCCAGCCTCGTGCATCTGTCGGTCGACGTGCCCGGCGGAGGCGCGGGACTGCACCTGCACGCGCGGGTGCCGGGCCGCTACCTGCCGCCGCCGGATGAACGGCTCGAGGTGGGATTCGACGACAGCCTCGTCTTCGTCTATCCGGCGGACGAGGCGTATTAGCAAAAACAGGGCCGCCCTGCGTGTTGCGGCGGACGGGTCTTTCTGCGATGATCCGCAAGCTTTTTTGCTGCGGCGCAGACAGTCAGCTTCGGAGAAACGTTCATGGGTACTTTCAGCATCTGGCATTGGGTCATCGTCCTTCTGGTGGTCCTGGTCCTGTTCGGCGCCGGCAAGATTCCGCGGCTGATGGGTGACGTCGCCAAGGGCGTCAACGCTTTCAAGAAGGGCCTGAAGGAAGACGACGAAGGGTCTGAGGACAAAGCCAAGTCCGAGCCGAAGACCATCGAGGGCGGTGCCACGAGCAACACCACCTCGGTGAACAAGGAACGCGACGAGGAAGCCGCCAAGGGCTGATGCCCGGGGCTTCCCGCAACCCTATTCGGTGAAGGGGCGGCACGGTCGCTGGAGGCGGCCTTCCAAAGGTCACCGGCAGACCGTGCCGCCGCCGCCGTCTCTCTTCAAAGGTCTGGTTGATGCTCGATTTGGGCTGGCCTGAACTGGGCATGATCGTCGTCCTGGCGATCCTGATCCTGGGCCCCAAGGAACTCCCCACGGCCATGCGCACCATCGCCAAGTGGGTCAAGCGTATCCGCGGCATGGCGCGGGAATTCCAGGGGCACCTGGATGATGTGGTGCGCGAGGCCGAGCTGCAGGAGGTGCGCGACGGCCTGAACAAGGCGAAGCGCATGGACCTCGGTCGCGAGATCGAAAAGGAGGTCGATCCCACCGGCGAGTTCACCAAGGACCTGAACGACGCCCGCAAAGATCTGGACCTGAAAAGCGTGCCCCGTCAGACCAAGACCGCCGCCGAGAACCGGCCCACCGAGGATCCGGCCCGTCCCATCGCGGACGCAGCCGAGCCCGTCGAACCCGCGAAGGCGCCGTCTTCGCCTTCGTCGGCGTCGCCCGACGCCCGCGAGCCCGAGCCGGCCTCTGCCTCCACCGAGCCGAACCGGTCGGCCGGCGGCGAGAAGGGCGCCTGATCCATGGGCACAATTCAGGACAATCCCGAAGAGAACAAGATGCCGCTGCTCGAGCACCTGCTCGAGTTGCGCAAGCGTCTGCTGTACTGCGTCGTCGCCTTCCTGGTGGCGTTCTTCGCCTGCTATTTCGTCGCGGAATACATCTACGGCTTTCTGGTCGCGCCGCTCGCCGAAATCATGGACGAGGTGGGTGGCAGCCAGCGCATGATCTACACCGCGCTGACGGAAGCCTTCTTCACCTACATCAAGGTGGGCGCCTTCGGCGGCGTCGTCGTGGCCTTTCCGATCATCGCTTGGCAGCTCTGGCGCTTCGTGGCGCCGGGCCTCTACCGCCATGAGAAAAAGGCTTTCCTGCCGTTCCTGGTGATGAGCCCGATCCTCTTCGCCATCGGCGCGGCGCTGGTCTACTACCTGATCATCCCCATGGCCTGGCGCTTCCTGCTGGGCTTCCAGACCGGCGCCGGCGAGACCGTGCTGCCGATCGAACTGGAAGCCAAGGTGGGCGAGTACCTTGGTCTGGTGATGAAGCTGATCCTGGCGTTCGGCATCAGCTTCCAGTTGCCGGTCGTACTGACCCTGCTGGCCCGTGCCGGGTTGGTCACGGCCGATGGGCTGAAGGCCAAGCGCAAGTACGCCATCGTCGGCGTCTTCGTCATGGCGGCCATCCTGACGCCGCCCGACGTCATCAGCCAGGTGGGCCTTGCCCTGCCGCTGATCGCGCTGTACGAGATCTCCATCGTCACCGTCACGATGATGCAGAAGAAGCGCGAGGAGCAGTTGGAGGATGACGCCTTCGACGAGCTTGACGCCGACGGCGTGGACGAGACCGACTTCAACCAGTCGTGACGCCGGTGCCGCGCCGCCGCCCGGATACGGGCTCAGGCGGCGCGGCCGGCTTCCGCTTCAGACCCACCACCACCAACCGCGCCGCCGACCGTCGACGCGAGGCGCGCGGGCCATGAGGCACCGCCTGCGATGTTCGAGCCCATCACCGACCTGTCCGAAGCCCGCATCCTCATTTCCAACGACGACGGCATCAACGCGCCGGGCATCAAGATGCTGGAAGAGGTGGCTCTGACGCTCACCGACGACGTCTGGGTCATCGCACCGGAAGGAGAGCAGAGCGGCGCCGGTCATTCGCTCACGCTGCACAGCCCGCTCCGCTACCGCAAGGTGAAGGAGCGGCACTACGCCGTCGACGGCACGCCGACAGACGCGGTATTGCTGGGCGTGAACCGGCTGGTGGAAGACCGTCGGCCGACCCTGCTGCTGTCGGGCGTGAACCGGGGCGCCAACATCGGCGACGACGTGACGTACTCCGGCACGATCGCCGCCGCGATCGAGGGAACGCTCCTCGGCGTGCAGTCCATGGCGCTGTCGCAGGTTTTCCGCCACCCCGACCCGGTGCCGTGGGACACCGCGCGCCTCCACGCCGCCGACGTCATCCGCCGCTGCTGCGCTGCCGGTTGGGCACGCAACGTCGCCATCAACGTCAACTTTCCCAACTGCGGCCCGGACGAGGTAAAGGGCGTCGAGGTGGTGCGCCAGGGCAAGCGCAAGCTCGGCGACCACCTGATCGAGCGCCATGACCCGCGCGGCCGGCCCTATGTGTGGATCGGCCCGGCGCGCAACGAGGACACAACCGTCGTCGGCACGGACATCGAGGCCGTTCACCGCAACGTCATCGCCGTCACGCCGCTGTGCGTCGACCTGACGCACCAGCCCACAATGTTGTCGCTCAAGCAGGTATTCTCGTGATCGACGAAACCCACAAGGCCCAGCTCATCATGGAACTCCGCCGCCAGGGCGTCGCCGACCAGCGCGTCCTGGAGGTCATGGAGCGCATCCCGCGCGAGCTGTTCGTGGAAGACCTCTATCAGGACCAGTCCTACGCCAACCGCGCCCTGCCCATCGGTTGCGGCCAGACCATCAGCCAGCCGCTGGTGGTGGGCCAGATGACCCAGGCCCTGCAGGTGGACAAGCGCATGAAGGTGCTGGAGATCGGCACCGGCTCGGGGTACCAGGCGTCGATCCTCGCCAGGCTGTGCCGCCGCCTCTACACCATCGAGCGCCACCGCCCCCTGCTGCGCGTCGCCGAGGCCCGGTTCCGGCAGCTTGGCCTGCACAACATCCACACCATCATCGGCGACGGCAACCGGGGCTGGCCGGAACAGGCGCCATTCGACCGCATCATGGTCACCGCCGCGGCGGCAAGCGAGATCCCCCAGACGCTGCTGGACCAGCTCAAGCCCGGCGGCATCATGATCCTGCCCGTCGGCCCGACCGCGGGCCAGGACCAGGACCTGCTGCGCGTCCTCAAGGACGAGGACGGCCAGGCCCACGTCGAGCGCCTGTTCCCCGTCCGCTTCGTCCCGCTGGTGGAAGGGTTGCCCGTCGGCAACGGCTGAGGCGCTTTGACATCACCCATGACAACAACGCGTTGAGCGAAGGGCCAAGCCCGTATAGGCTGACGGCCATGACGACCCGGGTCCCACCTTCGCCACCGCGCCGGCCGCACGGGCGGCACCTCCGCATCCTGGCCTGTGCCGCCCTCGGCCTGGCCTTGAGCGGCTGTGTGCAGTGGGATGCGGCGCCCCGCTATCCCAACTACCAACCCGCCGGCGGGGCCGTCGTTGACGGCCGGGTGCCGGGGCAGGTGGTGGTGCAAAGGGGTGACAGCGTCTACGCCATCGCGCGGCGCTACGGCGTGCCCATGCGCCGGATCATAGAGATCAACCGCCTCAATCCGCCCTACATGCTCTATCCCGGGCAAACCCTGCGCATGCCGGCGCAGGAGGTCTACCGGGTGGCGCGAGGGGACACTCTCTACGGCATTTCCCGCAGCTTCGGCGTCAACATGAACACGCTGGCGCGGGTGAACGAGCTGCGGCCGCCCTACACGATCTATCCCGGCCAGCCGCTCGTCCTGCCGGGGCGGGTGGAAACCGCCGTGGCGCAGGCGCGGCCGGCACCGGCACCTGCCCGGTCGTCCGGCGACCGCAGGCCCGATCCGCCGCCGCTGCTGGTGGATCGCCAGAGCGCAGGGGCACCGTCCTCACCCTCCGCCGCACCGGCACCAGCACCGGCGCCCGCGCCGGCGGAGACGCAGGTGACCGAGGCCGCGCCGCCGCCGGCTCCAGTGGACACGCGGCCGCCAGCACGGTCCGGCGGGCGGTTCGGCTGGCCGGTTCAGGGGCAGATCATCAGCAAGTACGGCCCGGCCGGGGCCGGCCTGCACAATGACGGCATCAACATCGCCGTACCCGAGGGGACGCCGGTGCGGGCCTCCGAGAATGGGGTGGTGGTCTATTCCGGCAACGAGCTGCGCGGTTTCGGCAATCTCCTGCTGCTCAAGCACGACGGCGGCTGGATGACCGCGTACGCTCACAACAGCAAACTTCTGGTGGAGCGCGGCGCGACCGTGCAGCGCGGCGACGTGATCGCGCACTCGGGCCAGACGGGCAACGTCGATCGCCCGCAGGTCCACTTTGAGATTCGCAAGGGCTCCAAGGCGATCGATCCCATGGAGCATTTGGACGGGCCCGGCGTGGCGATGCTGCGCTAACGGTGGATTCTGCAGCAGACACCGAAAAGGGCGGAGCCGTAAGGCCCCGCCCTTTTTCATGAACCGCTCGCCGGTCCGGTCGGCGATCAGGCGCCGGCCTTTTCCAGCTGCTCGTTCACGTAGTCCCAGTTGACCAGGTGGTCCAGGAAGGCCGCGACGAAGTCGGGGCGGCGGTTCTGGTAGTCCAGGTAGTAGGCGTGTTCCCACACGTCCACGGTCAGCAGGGCCGTGGCGCCGTGAACCATCGGGGTCTCGGCGTTGGGGGTCTTCATGATGTCCAGCTTGCCGTCCTTGACCACCAGCCAGGCCCAGCCGGAACCGAACTGCGTCTTGGCGGCATCGGTGAACTTTTCCTTGAAGGCCGCGTAACCGCCAAGATCGCTGTCGATCTTCTCGGCCACCTTGCCGGTCGGCTCACCGCCGCCGCCCTGCTTCATACAGTGCCAGAAGAAGGTGTGGTTCCAGACCTGGGCGGCGTTGTTGAACACGCCCGTGTTGCCGGATTTCCAGGCCTCGTGGATGACGTCTTCCAGCGGCTGGGTGGCCAGCGGCGTGTCCTTGGTCAGGTTGTTCAGGTTGGTGACGTAGGTGTTGTGGTGCTTGCCGTGGTGGAATTCCAGGGTCTGGGCCGACATGTGCGGCGCCAGGGCGTCCTTGGGATACGGCAGCTGGGGCAGTTCGAAAGCCATTACCAACCTCGCAATATTCGGGTTTTGGAAAGAGTCTAAACGAGGCGTTTAGATAAGCCGCGGCGGCGCGATGTTGCAAGCCTCGTGGCGAAGAAATTCCCTCTCACTCCACCGGGCCGTGCAGCGCGGCGATTGTCCTTGCGGTGCGCGCCGCCGTCACGCCGGACCTTACGGCGCCCTCCACGGTGCAGGGATACCCCGTGGCGGTCCAGTCTCCGGCCAGCAGCAGGTTGCCGAGGCCGGTGCGCGGACCGGGGCGCCGGGTGTCGATGCCCGGCGTATGGGCAAGCGTCGCCCTTCGCTCCCGCACAACGCGGCTTGGCGGCGGCGGGTTGCCGAAGTGGGAGAAGGCGGGCACGCGCACCACGTCCGCCCACAGCCGCGCCGCGACCTCGTCGTCGGTATGCGCCGCCAGCGCATCGGCGGCGCTGACCGTCACCGACAGCACGTCGCCGCGCACGAACAGCCAATGCGCCTGTCCTCCGATCAGGCCCAGAAAGCCGGGCGGGGGCAGGTTCACCGGCGCCGGTAGGCGGAAGTGGGCGTTGAGGATGGCGCGCGTTTCCAGGCCGTCAGGAGCCAGGTCCGGCAGCAGCCTGCCGACGGTGAAGGCGGGCAGGGCGGAGACCGCCACGTCCCCCGGTGCGAGCGCGACGGGGCCGGACCGCGTGCGCAAGGCGGCAATGCGGCCGTCCTTGGTCTCCAGGCCCTTCACCGGGTCCGTCAGCCGGACCTCGGCGCCGTGCGCCTCCAGCCAGGCTACCGTCGGCGCCACCAGGGCAGCGTCGAGGCCTTCGGGAAAGAGCCACGGCCGGCACGCCGGCTCGCCGCGCAGCAGGCTGTCGCGGATCACGGCGCGAAAGCTGGTGGCGCAGGCTTCGGCCGGTGCGGTGTTCATCACGGCCTCGGCGATGGGATACCACACCCGGTCGTAGAGGGGGCCGGCCAGCGCGTCGGCCACGCTGGCCCCCGCCGATGCCCGGAACAGCCGCCATAGGGCGCTCAGATGGTCCATGGCCGTCGACCCCGGCGCCCGGCGGCCGGCTGTGAAGATCCACCAGGGCAGGGGACCGGCGTTCGGTCGGACGCTGAAGGCCGTGCCGTCCCGCAGGTCGTGGAAGGCAAAGACCGCCGGCGTCACCTCCACCACGCGGCTCCAGCCGCCGGTGGTTTCCAGAAGGCGCCGGGTCTCGGTGTTGGCGGACAGCATGAGGTGGCTGCCGTTGTCGAGGACCCTGTCCAGCGCCGGATCGTGGTAGGAGCGACAGCGGCCCCCGGCGCGCGGCGCGCTGTCGTGGACGGTGACCGCCCAGCCGTCGCGCACGGCCTCCACCGCGCAGGCGAGGCCGGCCATCCCGGCGCCGATGACGTGCATCCGCCGCCGGCTCATGCGGCGCCGCGGAACCGATGGCGCAACACACGGGCGGCCAGGGCCACCCGACCGGGCGACGGCGGCGGTTGGACAGCCGCGCCGCGGCCGCGCGCGTGAAGGGTCTCCAGCAGGTCCTCGTGAGCTTCCAGCACAGCCCGCAGGAAGGGGCGGGCGGGCAGCGCCACCTCGGGCAGCATGAGGCGCGCGTCTGCAAAGCGTTCGGATGCGGTTGCGGCCACGGGCGCGCAGGCTGCGTCAAGGGCGGGATGGTCCAGCACCTCGGCTGTGCTGGCGGCGACGATCCCCGCTTCCGCCAGGGATTCGCGCGGCAGGCAGAGGCGCCCGGCACGGGCGGCCGGACCCAGGTCGCGCAGCAGCGTCGTCAGGCGCATGGCCTCGCCGAGCGCCAGGCCGAAGCAGCCGGCGGCGTGGCTGGTGTCGCCCAGGACGGCCGCCAGCAGGATGATCAGGGCCCCGCCCGAGCGCCTGGTGTATAGCCGCAGGTCGCACTGCGGCGGCGCCACCATGACGCCGCCCGCGTCCATGTCGGCGGCCAATACAAGGTTTTCCAGTTCCGTCCTCGGCAGGCGGTGACGGTGGAGCGGCTGTTGCAGCGCGATGGTCACCGGCGTGGCCGGGAGCCCTGCTTCCAGCGCATCAAGTTCCAGACGCCACGCCGCCAGCCGGCCGCGCTTTTCAGGGCGGGGAGCCGCTCCGTCGGCGACCGCCTGTACCTCGGCCCGGAACGCCAGAACCGCGCGCGCCGCCCCGCGCCGGTCGCGCGGCACCAGCGGCAGGGCCCAGTCCAGGGCGTCGAGCCGTCCGATGGACGTGAAGGCGCCTGCCCCGGCCGTGCCCGGACGAGCCGCGGTGGTGGTGGCGCTCATGGCCGGCCTCCCAGCCCGCTCCAGGCGCCGCGCAGGGCAGCGGCGGCCCAATCGGTGCGGCTGGCCTTGGTGTCCTCGGTCTCGGGCGCATCGGCGCGCAGGCGTGAGGACAGACGCTTCGCCAGTTCCACCACCATGCGAGACTGCATGGTCAAGCCACGCTCGCCGATATGGACGGGCAGACGGTCGGCCTCGGCGATCAGCGGGTCGGTGCGGTCCAGCGCCTCCAGGATTAGCGGCCGGAACAGTTCCGGCGTGGGCACGCGGGCCAGATCCTCTGCGTGGCCGCCCGCGGCCTCGATCCACTCCAGCGGCAGATAGAGGCGGTGCAGGCGCGTCCAGTCCTCGCGCAGGTCCTGCAGGTGGTTGAGGATCTGCAACGCCGTGCACAGGGCATCCGACGGCCGGTCCGCGGCGGCAGGGGCGCCGTGCAGGCGCAGCAGGAAGCGCCCCACCGGATTGGCGGAGTTCTCGCAGTAGGCGATCAGGTCGTCCCAGGTGCGGCAGGTCAGTCCGCGGGAGTCGCCGCGAAACGCAATCAACAGGTCGCTCGCCACCCGCAGCGGCACCCGCCGCTCCTGCAGCATCGGCCGCAGCGCCGCGGCCTCGGGCGACAGGGCCGGGTCTTCGCGCCCTTCCAGCACCGCCTGCATGACGTCCAGGGCGGCCACCTTGACGTCCGGCGTCAGCGTTTCGGAGTCCGCCACGTCGTCGGCGGTGCGGGCAAAGCGGTAGTAGGCGGCGACCACCGGCCGGTGCCGCCGGGCCAGCAGGACCGACGCGACGGGGAAGTTCTCGTCGCCCATTCCCTTGCCGGACAGCGCCGCACGAACGGCGTCGGTGATCTCCGGCCCCGGTGCGGCGTCCGGCACGGAGGCGGTGGAGCCTGACATGGCACGCCTTTTCTCAGCGATACGAACCCTATATATGGCACAGCACGCCGCGTCGCGCCAAACGATGCCGACCGGCAACCCGCGCAACCGGAAAGGACCCAGATGCCCGACAGCGCCCGACAGCCGCGCACCCCCGACCTGTCCATGATGGGAGAAGAGGTGCGTCGCCAGGATCGCGACCGCTTCATGACGGCCCTCTTCGCGCCCGAGGACCGCCGCGAGGACCTTTTTGCGCTGTATGCCTTCAATGCCGATGTGGCGGGCATTCGGGAAAAGGTGAGCGAGCCCATGATGGGCCTCATGCGCCTGCAGTTCTGGCGCGACCTGCTGGAGGGCGTCTTCGAGAAGGGCACGCCGCCGCCGACCCATCCGACGGCAGAAGCGCTGATCGGGGCGATCCGGCGCCGCAACCTGCCGCGCGAGCCCTTTGACACACTGCTGGAGGCGCGTGAGCGGGATATGGATGACCAGCCGCCCGATGACCGCGAGGCCTTCCTGGCCTATGCCCGCGGCACCGGTGGCAGCGTCCAGCGCCTTGCCGCCTGCATCCTGGGCGCAGGAGACGAGGAGACGCTGGCGGCGGCGGATGCGGTCGGTACCGCCTGGGCGATCACCGGCCTGTTGCGCGCCGTGCCCTTCCACGCCGCCCAGAACCGGGTTTACCTGCCCGCGGCGGAACTGACGGGCCGCGGAATCGACGGGTACGTGGTGGCGGCCGGCAAGCCGCACGACGCCGTCGCTGCGGTCGCCGCTGACCTGGCGGGCGCGGCGCGGGCGCGTCTGGCCGAGGCGCGCGGCCTGCGCGGGAGGGTGAGTCGGGCCGCACTTCCGGCGCTTTTGCCCGCCGTTCTTGCCGATGGTTATCTAAAGCGCTTGCAACGGCTGGGCTGGAACGTGTACCACCCCGACCTGGGCCGCGTCGACGTCCGGCCACTCCGTTTGACCGCGGCGGCATTCCTGAGCCGGTACTAGGGCTTGCCAATGTGTCGCCGGGGTTCCGCCGCATCATGTGGTGGCGGAGGGTAGGGCGCACCCCGTTATATCGGTCTTATGCCGAGTCCTAAGACCACGAGTCGTCCGGTGGCATCTACGCCTACCGGTTAAGCCGCATTTGGCGGTAAATCAGGGACTTGATTCCGATTCGCTGCGGGCGTACTTTAACAGCGTGGGCCTAAACGACGGGACGTGTTCCCGTTCCGGATGAGACCGATCCCGAGGGACGGAGGGCGAAATGACTCCCAGAAATGCGACTTTCGGCCAGCACCTGGCCGCCGTAGCGTGGGTGATCGCCGTCAGTCTCATGTTCCACGGCCTGATGGGCCTGGGTGGCTGGCAGTCCGGCAGCGCCGAGGCACACACGGCCCTGGAGGGTGAACTGTTCGAGACGGATGACGACGGCTACCGGCTGCGCAGCCTCCACTGACGGTCCCCCACCACGTTTCCCGATGCGACGACGCCCCCGATCCTGGTCGGGGGCGTCGTTCGTTTCCGGGCGTGGTTTTGATCGGATGGGTCAGGCGGCCTGGTTGTCGTCGCCCGGAACGGGCAGGGCCGAGGCCGCCAGCCAATCCGTGAAGTCCTTCTTGGCGCGTGCCGTATAGGCCGCCTTGCGATCGCGCCCCTTGATCTTCCGGCCCGTTTCGGGGTTCCGCAGGATGTCCGGCAGAAGCCCGAAGTTCACGTTCATGGGCTGGAACGTGTCCGCCTCCGCGCCGCCGGTGATGTGGTTGAGCAGTGCCCCCATGCCGGTCGTGACCGGCGGCGGCCCCTGCTCAAGCCCCAGACGCTCGGCAGCGGCGAAGCGGCCGGCCACCAGGCCCATCGAGGCGCTCTCGACATAGCCCTCGCAGCCCGAGATCTGGCCCGCGAAACGCAGGCGCGGCATGGCCTTCAGCCGCTGCCGGTCGTCAAGCAGGCGCGGGCTGTTGAGGAAGGTGTTGCGGTGGATACCGCCCAGCCGCGCGAACTCGGCGTTTTCCAGGCCGGGGATCATGCGGAAGATGTGCTTCTGCTCGCCCCACTTCAGCTTGGTCTGGAAGCCGACCATGTTGTAGAGCGTGCCCAGCGCGTTGTCCTGGCGCAGCTGAACCACCGCATACGGCTTGACCGTCGGGTTGTGCGGGTTGGTCAGGCCGATGGGCTTCATGGGGCCGTAGGTGAGCGTCTGGCGCCCGCGCTCGGCCATCACCTCGATGGGCAGGCAGCCCTCGAAGTAGGGTGTGCCCTCCCACTCCTTGAACTCGGTCTTCTCGGCGGCCAGCAGGGCGTCGAGAAAGGCGTCGTACTGCTCCCGGCTCATGGGGCAGTTGATGTAGTCGGTGCCCGTGCCCTTGTCGTAGCGCGACTGGAACCACGCCGTGTCGAAGTCGATGCTGTCCTTGTAGACGATGGGCGCAATGGCATCGAAGAACGCCAGGCTGTCCTCGCCGGTCAGCGCGGCAATGGCCTCGGCCAGCGGCGCGCTGGTCAGCGGACCGGTGGCGATAATGACGCTGTCCCAGTCCTCGGGCGGAAGGCCCGCGACTTCGCCGCGTTCTATGGTCACCAGCGGGTGCGCCTCCAGGGCCGACTGAACGGCCTGGGAAAAGCCCTCGCGATCAACCGCGAGCGCCCCGCCGGCGGGCACGGCGCAGGCATCGGCGCAGCGCAGGATCAGGGAGCCGGCGCGGCGCATCTCCCAGTGCAGCAGGCCGACGGCGTTGTAGTCGTCGTCGTCGGACCGGAAGGAGTTGGAGCACACCAGCTCCGCCAGGCCGTCGGTCTGGTGGGCGTCGGTGCGGCGGACCGGGCGCATCTCGTGCAGCACGACGGGAACGCCGGCGCGGGCCAGTTGCCACGCCGCCTCGGACCCGGCGAGACCGCCGCCGATGATATGAACAGGGCGAATGTCGGACATGGCGCCTCATGTAGTCGGTGCGCGGGGCGCTGTCCAGCGTTGACTTGCGCGCGCGCGGCCCCATTCTATGTGCGCCTTTCGCGGCCGGTCCGAACCGGACCGCCGCCCATCGCTTCGGAGCCCGCAATGGACCAGTTTCTCGACGGTATCAGTGAATTTTTCGGCAGCGACGTTCTGGCCGCCATTGTGGCGGGCTTCGCCGCCCTGCTGCTGGTCAAGGTTGTCCCGCGCCTGATCGCCGGGGCACCGTTCGTACCGCCGCGCGAGGTCAAGAAGCGGCTGGACTCGGGCGAGGACGCGCTGGTCATCGACGTGCGCGAGCCGCACGAGTTCAATGATGCGCTCGGCCACGTGCCCGGCGCGCTGAACCTTCCCATCTCCCAGCTGACCAGCCGTGCCAAGAGCCTGAGCGAGGACCTGAAGGCCTATGCCGACACGCCCGTCTACCTGGCGTGCAAGTCGTCCAACCGGGCGGCCTCGGCGGCGCGGACGCTGAAGGGCGCGGGCCTGCGCAACGTGCAGGTGGTGGCCGGCGGCATGATGAAGTGGAACCGCCAGGGCCTGCCCGTCCAGCGCGGCTGATCCGCCGCCCGCGGCGGGCGGCGGCGGGGTCAAGTTCATGGTTTCAACAAAAGGCCGAAGGCCTTATACAGGGCCCCGTCGTTTCATCGCCAGTCATCGAGGAGACCGGGGCGTCATGAAGAAATCCTACTACGTCATCGGCGGCGAATACGCCGACACCAGCTTCACCAAGCCGGCGCCGGGCACCGAGCTGGAAAAGCACGGCCCCTTCACCGAGTTGGAGGCCCACAACTTCTGGCGCTCCATCACCGGCCAGACCGTGGACAACGCCATGGTCCGCTACGTGGTCAAGAACGAGGACGAACTGCCCGACCAGCAGTTCTACGTGGTCGGCGGCGAGTACAAGGACACCAGCTTCACCGACATGGCGCCGGACCGCGAGTTCGAGGTCTACGGCCCGTTCCAGAAGCAGCAGGCGCTCGACTTCTGGCGCGGCCTGACCAGCCAGACGATCGACAGCGCCACGCACCGCTACGACATCGTCACCGATCCCGACCGTACCCGCGAGAAGCAGGCCCAGGAAGCGTCCTGAGGCGCCGGGCGGCGCGCGGTCCTGTCCGACAGTCCCCCAGTCTCCCGGACCGCCCCGCCCAGCGGACGAAGACAAAGAAGGCCCGGCCGGACGTGCGTTCGGTCGGGCCTTCGCGTGTTCACGGGGCAGAGGTGCCGTCCGTCGCGTCCTGGCGGTCTTCGACTTCCTCGGCAGCAGCGGCCTCCTCGGCGGCGGCGGCTTCGGCCTGCTGTTCCTCGTAGGCTTCCTCGGCCACCTCCACGGCGGCCACGGTGGCGACGGCGCTGGTGGCGTAGGAGCCGCCCAGGTAGACCGCCGGCGCCTGCTCCTCGGTCGGCACGGCGTCGCGCTTGGCGATCCGCCAGGACGCATAAAGACCGAGCGCCACATGGACCACCACGAAGTAGAGGAAGAACCCGTTGGGCCCCAGCGCATCCACCGAGAAGCCGGCCGCCAGCGTCCCGACGGTGGAGCCCAGCCCGGACATGAGCACCAGCGTCGATGAGGCCCCGACCATCTTCTTGAACGGCACCCGATCGTTGGTTTGCGCCACGGCCAGGGAATACATGGAGAAGGACAGGCCGCCCAGGCCGGCGGCGGCGATCAGGGAGAGGACGGTACCGGGCTCCAGAACCAGCGCGACGGCGGCGACGCAGGCCGCCATCAGGGTGACGGCGGTCATCACCTTGCGGCGGTCGTAGCGGTCCGACAGGCGCCCCACCGGCCACTGGACGACCACGACGCCGATCAGCGCCACCGACACGAAGATCGACACCAGCGAGCGCGACAGGCCCGCCTCCTGCGCGTAAACGGCCGCAACGCCGACAAGGGCGCCGTTGGACATGCCGGCGGCCACCATGCCCGTCATGCCGAGCGGCGCCAGCTTGTACAGCTCCCGCAGCCGCATCTTTTCCGGCGCCTCGAAGGGCGGAGCCCCGCCGACCGTCAGCAGGATGGGCACCAGGGCCGCCGACACCAGCACGGACACCACGACGAACAGAACGAAGCCGCCGGGGTCGGCGACGTTCAGCAGCAGCGGTCCCGCCCCCATGCCGGCCATGCAGACCACCATGTAGATGGACAGCATCTGGCCGCGCGTCTCGTTCTGGCTCTGGTAGTTGAGCCAGCTTTCCGCCACCACCACCAGACCGGCGAAGGAGAAGCCGGTCAGGATGCGCATGGCCGTCCACACGATGGGGTCGACGTAGAGCGTGTGCAGCAGCACGGCGATCGACGCCACGGACGCCAGCGCGGCGAACACCCGCACATGCCCGACCCGCGCCACCAGCCCGGGCGCGAACAGCGATCCCACGGCAAAGCCCGCGAAGTATCCCGACTGAATGATGCCGGTGATGCCGGGCGGAAAGCCCTCCAGGATGGACCGCACGCCGAGCAGGGTGCTCTGCAGGCCGGTGCCCAGCATGACCAGCCCCATGCCGAACAGCAGCGCCCAGCACAACATCACGGCCTGGAAAAGCGACGCGCCCCCGCTCGCCGCCGCGGTGTCGGTGGAGGAGGAGAGCGGGGCGGAGACGGTGTCGCTCATGCAGGGATTCCTGGCGCCGGCTGTCTTTTCAAGCAAGAGCGAAGCATCGGCCGGCGGCCATGTAAACCATGGAAATCGTTGCGAATGCGGAAAACTTTCCGATGTCGAGGCGCTTGCCATGCGGCCGTCGCGTTATCACCTTACCCGATGGCAAAACCCTACGAGAGGTAAGAGGATGACCTGTGGCTGTGGCTTCCTGTCCCGGCGCCGCGTGCTTACGCTGGGCGGTGCGGCTCTGGCTGCGCTGCCGCTGGCGGGATGTGATGACGGCGATTGGCCCATTGATCTGGTCAGCGACGAAACGGTGCGGGAAATGGGCCTGGTAAGCTGGCGGCAGCTCAAGGAGCAGACGCCGCTGTCCGACCAGGCGCGCCTCCATCAGGTGCTGGACACTATCGGCACGCGCATGCTGCGGGCCATGGGCGAAGATCCTCAGGCGTGGGAGTTGCAGGTGTTTCAGGGCGATGCCGTCAACGCCTTCGCCCTGCCGGGCAACAAGATCGGCGTGTTCGAAGGCATGATGCGCTTTGCCCAGACGGAGGCGCAACTGGCCGCCGTGGTGGGGCACGAAATCGGCCATCATCTGGCGGAACACGCTCAGGAACGTATGAACGCCGCCGTCGCCAAGGATTTCGGGCTGGAGGCGGTGGAATTCTTCCTTGATATCGGCGACGTCGCCTATGCGCGGGAAATTGCCGCCGTGCTTGGGCTGGGCGTGGAGGTTGGCCTCACGCTGCCATACACGCGGGAACACGAACTGGAGGCCGACCGCCTGGGCTTGCGGCTCATGACGGACGCCGGCTATGACCCGCGCGCAGCCGTGCAGCTCTGGCGCCGCATGGCCGGGCAGGGCGGTGGCCAGCCCGCCTTCCTGTCGACCCACCCTGCGCCGGCGGACCGGGCGGAGCGGCTGGAGGAGATCATTCGGGGGGCGTGAGAACGGGGACGCTGCTTAAAGCAGGTGCTTGGGAGGCGCTAGGCTCCGTTGGTGGACGTTCCCCCGATGGGAGCGCGGTAGGATGGCCAGCAGTGGATGTAGATTCCTGCTTTCGCAGGAATGACGAACGATTCCTTTCTCTAAATCAACTGATTGGAAAAAGGCGTCACCCCTGTGAAAGCAGGGGCCCACCTCCGGCGTTTGCCAGCCCGACGCCTGTGCTGCGGAGAACGTCGAACAGCTTCCCGAGCGCTTCGAAAGCAGACTCACGCCCGCAGCCGGGTCGCCACGTTGGTCAGGTAGGGCTCCAGGTAATGGCCGGTGTGGCTTTCGGGGGCCTTGGCGACCTCTTCCGGCGTGCCCGCCGCCACGATGCGCCCACCGCCCGAGCCGCCTTCGGGGCCGATGTCGATGATCCAGTCGGCGGTCTTGATGACCTCCAGGTTGTGCTCGATCACGACCACCGTGTTGCCCTGGTCCACCAGATGATGCAGCACCTCCAGCAGCTTGCGGACGTCCTCGAAGTGCAGGCCGGTGGTGGGCTCGTCCAGGATGTAGAGCGTGCGGCCGGTGGCGCGGCGCGACAGTTCCTTCGCCAGTTTCACGCGCTGCGCCTCGCCGCCCGACAGGGTGGTCGCCTGCTGCCCCAGGTGAATGTAGCCGAGGCCGACCTGCTTCAGAAGCTCCATCTTGTCGCGGATGGCGGGGACGGCCTTGAAGAACTCGGCCGCCTCTTCCACCGTCATATCAAGGACATCGGCGATGGACTTGCCACGGTAGGTGACCTCCAGGGTCTCGCGGTTGTAGCGCTTGCCCTTGCAGACGTCGCAGGTGACGTAGACGTCCGGCAGGAAATGCATCTCGATCTTGATGAGGCCGTCGCCCTGGCACGCCTCGCAGCGACCGCCCTTGACGTTGAAGGAAAACCGCCCCGGCTTGTAGCCGCGCGCCTTGGCCTCCGGCAGCCCGGCGAACCAGTCGCGGATGGGCGTGAAGGCGCCGCAGTAGGTCGCGGGGTTGGAGCGCGGGGTGCGGCCGATGGGGCTCTGGTCGATGTCGACGATCTTGTCGATGTGCACGATGCCGTCGATGCGGTCGTGCGGCGCCGGATGCTCGCGCGCGCCGTGAAGGGTGCGGGCCAGGCCCTTGTAGAGCGTCTCGATCACCAGCGACGACTTGCCGCCGCCCGACACGCCGGTCACGCAGGTGAAGGTGCCCAGCGGGAAGTCGGCCGTCACGTCCTGAAGGTTGTTCGCCTTCGCGCCGACCACGGACAGACTCTTGCCGTTGCCCGTGCGGCGCTGCGCCGGAACCGGCACGAACTTCTTGCCCGTGAGGTACTGCCCGGTCAGCGAGGCGTCGTCGTTCATCACATGGTCCGGGGTGCCCTGCGAGACGATGGTGCCGCCGTGCAGCCCGGCGCCGGGCCCCATGTCCACCAGATGATCGGCAGAGCGAATGGCGTCCTCGTCATGCTCGACCACGATCACCGTGTTGCCGATGTCGCGCAGGCGCTTGAGGGTGGCCAGCAGGCGGTCGTTATCGCGCTGGTGCAGGCCGATGGAGGGCTCGTCCAGCACATAAAGCACGCCCGTCAGGCCCGACCCGATCTGCGAGGCCAGCCGGATGCGCTGGCTCTCCCCGCCCGACAGAGTGCCGGAGGTGCGCGACAGGGTCAGATACTCAAGCCCCACGTTGTTCAGGAATGTCAGCCGCTCGTTGATCTCGCGCAGGATGCGGCTGGCGATCTCCTGGTCCTGGGGCTTGAGGTGCGGCGACAGCGTCTCGAACCACTGCCGCGCCCCGCCGATGGACAGGTCGGTAATGGCCGAGATGTCCTCGCCGGCCACCTTCACCGCCAGCGCCTCGGGCTTCAGGCGCTTGCCGTTGCAGGCCTCGCAGGGGGCGGAGGCGCGGTACTTGTCCAACTCGTCCCGCATGTTCTGCGACTCGGTCTCGCGGTAGCGCCGGCCGATGTTGGGGATGACGCCCTCGAACGGCCGCTCCGTGGTGAAGGACCGGGTGCCGTCGCGGTACTGCATGCGGATGGGCTCGCCGCCCGAGCCGTGAAGGATGACCTCGCGCACCTTTTCCGGCAGGTCCTTCCACGGCGTCTCCATGTCGCACTCGAAATGCTCGGCGACGCTTTGCAGGGCCTGCTGGTAGTAGGGCGAGACCTGGCCGGTCATGGCCCACGGTGCGACGGCGCCCTGCCGCAGCGTCTTCCGCTCGTCGGGCACCACAAGCATGGGATCGAAATACATCTTCAGCCCCAGGCCGTCGCAGGTGGGGCAGGCGCCGAAGGGGTTGTTGAAGGAGAACAGCCGCGGCTCGATCTCATCAATGGTGAAACCGCTGACGGGGCAGGCGAACTTGGCCGAGAACGTGGTGCGCTCGCCCGACCGCGCGTCCTCGGCAAAGGCCAGGCCGTCGGTGAGTTCGAGTGCGGTTTCCAACGAGTCGGCGAGGCGGCTCTCGATGCCCTCCTTCACCACCACGCGGTCGACCACGACCTCGATGTCGTGCTTGAGCTTCTTGTTGAGGGCCGGGACCTCGTCGATCTCGTACATCTCGCCGTCGACCTTCAGGCGCTGGAAGCCCTTGGCCTGAAGCTCGCGCATTTCCTTGCGGTACTCGCCCTTGCGGCCGCGCACGATGGGGGCCAGCAGGTAGAGGCGGGTGCCGTCGCCCATCTCCATGATGCGGTCGACCATCTGGCTGACCGTCTGGCTTTCGATGGGCAGGCCCGTGGCCGGGCTGTGGGGCACGCCGATGCGCGCCCATAGCAGGCGCATGTAGTCGTAGATCTCGGTCACCGTGCCCACTGTGGAACGCGGATTCTTCGAGGTGGTCTTCTGCTCGATGGAGATCGCCGGCGACAGGCCCTCGATGCTTTCCACATCGGGCTTCTGCATCAGCTCCAGGAACTGGCGCGCGTAGGCGGACAGGCTTTCGACGTACCGCCGCTGGCCTTCCGCATAGATGGTGTCGAACGCCAGAGACGACTTGCCCGAGCCCGAAAGCCCCGTAATCACGATCAGCTTGTCGCGGGGTAGGGTGACGTCGACGTTCTGAAGGTTGTGCTCGCGCGCGCCGCGTACGACGATCTCGTGCATGGGTTCGATTCACCGTTTGTCCTGAAAGCACCCCTATATGGCCCGAACGTGGCCTCCTGCCAAGGGTTGGAACATTCGTTCGCCCCTGGCAACAGTCGGGCATTCGGCATTGTCATGGCGAGTGTCTTCCGCTATGACCGCCCGAATGGCCCCAGAGGGCCGAAAGACGTACAGGGAGCTGTTAAACTTTGATACGGATCGAGAACGTCTCAAAGTCCTTCGGCGGCATCCAGGCGGTTCACGCATGTTCCTTCGACATCGAGAAGGGTTCCGTGACCGGCCTGATCGGCCCGAACGGGGCGGGCAAGACGACGCTTTTCAGCATCGTCGCCGGTTTCGTAGCGCCGACCGAAGGGCGCATCGTCCTGGATGGCGAGGACATCACCCAACTGGCACCGCACGAACGCTTCCACAAGGGGCTCGTTCGCACCTTCCAGATTCCGCAGGAGTTTTCGCGCATGACGGTGCGCGAAAACCTGATGCTGGTGCCCGCCGGGCAGTCGGGCGAAAGCCTGTTCTCCGCGTGGTTCCGCCGGGGCCGGGTGTCGGCAGAAGACAAGCGCATCGCCGAAAAGGTCGACGAGGTGCTGGACTTCCTGGAAATCACCCACGTCGCCGACGAGGTGGCGGGCAATCTCTCGGGCGGCCAGAAGAAGCTCGTTGAACTGGGCCGGACCATGATGACCGACGCCAAGGTGGTCCTGCTGGACGAGCCGGGCGCCGGCGTGAACCGGACGCTGCTCAAGAAGATCACCGACGCGGTGCAGCGCCTGAACACGGAACGCGGCTACACCTTCTGCATCATCGAGCACGACATGGACCTCATCGCCAAGCTGTGCGACCCCGTGGTCGTCATGGCCCAGGGCACCGTGCTGACCCAGGGCACGATGGACCAGGTGAAGGCCGACCAACAGGTGCGCGAGGCGTACCTGGGCGGCGGCATGAGCGGCGGGGTGGAAGCATGAGCCTTCTCGACATCAAGCAGATTCACGGCGGCTACGGCGGGATGAACATCCTGAACGGCGTCGACCTGACCGCCGACCGCGACGAGATCGTCGTCATCATCGGTCCCAACGGTGCGGGCAAGTCGACGCTGCTGAAGGCCGCCTTCGGCATGCTGAAGATCAACGACGGCACGATGACCTTCGACGGCGAGGACATCACCCACCTGCGCCCCGACCAGCTTGTGGGCAAGGGCATCTCCTACGTCCCGCAGGAGCGCAACGTGTTCCCCAGCATGACCGTGCTGGAGAACCTGGAAATGGGCGCCTACCTGCGCAAGGACGACTACTCCAGGCAGATGGAGTGGATCTTCGAGCTGTTCCCGCGCCTGGCGGAACGCCGCAAGCAGCAGGCGGGCCTCATGTCGGGTGGCGAGCGGCAGATGGTCGCCATGGGCCGCGCGCTCATGCTGGAGCCCAAGCTTCTGCTGCTCGACGAGCCGACGGCCGGCTTGTCGCCGCTGTTCATCGACCAGACGTTCGAGCAGGTGAAGGCCATCAACAAGACCGGCGTCGGCATCCTGATGGTGGAGCAGAACGCCCGCCAGGCCCTGCACATCGCCGACCGGGGCTACGTGCTCACCACCGGCCGCAACCGCATCACCGACACCGGCGCCAACCTCCTCGCCAACGAGGAAGTGTCCGAAGTGTTCCTGGGCGGCTGACGGGGGAATTTCATTGTGATCGACTTTCTGCAACTGCTCGTCTACGGCGTGGTGCTGGGCAGCATCCTGACGCTGGGCGCCATCGGCGTGTCGCTGATCTTCGGCATCCTGCGCTTCGCCCACTTCGCCCACGGCGACATCATGACCCTGGGCGCGTTCTCCGCGTTGGCCGTGGTCAGCCTGGGCCTCCCCGTGCTGGTGGCCCTGCCCATCGCCATGGCGATCACCGCCGTCATCGCCGTGGTCATCGACCAGACCATCTACCGGCGGCTGCGGCGGACCGCGCCCGTGATCCTGCTGATCTCCAGCTTCGGCATGGCGCTGGGCCTGCGCAGCCTGATCCAGCTGATCTTCGGCCCCAACAACCAGGTGTTCGCCAAGGGCATCCAGATGCCCTACCGCTGGGGCGACATCGTGGTGAAGCCCGACCACCTGCTCATCGTCGGTGGGGCCATCGTGCTGGTGCTGGTGGTGCACATGTTCCTGTCGCACACCAAGATGGGCAAGGCCATGCGCGCCATGTCCGACAACGTGGACCTGGCGGCGGCCTGTGGCATCCCGGCCGAGCGCGTGGTGATGTGGACCTGGATTCTTGCCGGCTGCCTGGCGACGGCCGCGGGCGTTTTCCTGGGCATGGACGCCCAGCTTCACCCGGTGATGGGCTGGAACATCCTGCTGCCGGTCTTCGCCGCCACGATTCTGGGCGGCATCGGCAAGCCCTATGGCGCCATTGCCGGCGGCATGGTGATCGGCATCGCCATGGAGCTGTCCACCATGGTCATGCCGCCGGTCTACAAGCCCGCCGTGGCCTTCGCGATCATGGTCGCCATGCTGATCTGGCGTCCCCAGGGTATTTTCAAGGGGCAAGCGTGATGGAACTGTCCGGACTGCTTTTCTACGGGATCTCGCTGCTGACGCTGGCGGGCATCTACGGAATCCTGTCGCTGGGCCTCAACCTTCAATGGGGTTTCACCGGCCAGTTCAACATCGGCATCGCCGGGTTCTTCGCCATCGGCGCGTATTCGACGGCGATCCTGACGGCCGCCCCCAGCAACAGCTTCGTCGGCGGTTTCGATCTGCCGACGCCGGTCGGCCTCCTGGTGGCCGTCATCATGTCGGGGCTGCTGTCGGTGGTGATCGGCTGGGTGACCATGCGATTGCGCACCGACTATCTGGCCATCGCCACCATCGGCATCGCTGAAATCATCCGGCTTCTGCTGAAGAACGAGGACTGGCTGACCAACGGCGTGCGCGGCATTCCCGCGATCCCGAAGCCCCTCGGCCTTGATAGCCCGCTGGCCTTCCTGATCGGCATCATCGTCGTTCTGGTGGTCGTCTACCTGCTGATGGAAGCCGCCCGCAAGAGCCCCTGGGGCCGCGTGCTGCGCGCCATCCGCGAGAACGAGAACGGCGTCATGGCGGCGGGAAAGAACATCCAGCGCTTCCGGCTTGAGGCCTTCGTGGTGGGCTCCACCGTCATGGGCCTGGCCGGCGGCCTGTATGCCCATTACTTCGGCTTCATCAGCCCCGAGGCGTTCGAGCCGCTGTTCGCCACCTTCCTGGTGTGGGTGATGCTGATTGCCGGCGGGTCGGGCAATAACAAGGGCGCCATCCTGGGCGCGGTGCTGATCTGGTTCGTCTGGTCGGGGTCCGAGCTTGCGACCGGCTATCTGCCGGCGGAGTGGCAGGCCCAGGCGGGCGCGGTGCGCGTGCTGCTGGTGGCGATCCTGCTGCAGGTCATCCTGCTGACCCGTCCGCAGGGCCTGCTGCCCGAGGATATGGGTGCGGGCCGCACCAGCGATCCGACGCCCAAGGAAGGCCGACCGCGCAAGGTTCCGGCCGGAGAGTAGGGCGGCGCGTCCGCATCATCGAGGAAACGGCGGTCCGCACGGGCCGCCGTTTTTTCTTGTCGACGGAACACGCTACTCGCCGATGTGCACGTCCCAGCGCCGCCGAAGGGGGGCGACGGCCATGAGCGCCGGCAGCACCACCAGCGTGCACAACAGCGTCAGCCCGACCGCCACCGTCAGCAGGATGCCCATGCTGGCCGTCCCGGCGTGATCGCTGAGCGCCAGGCTGGCGAAGCTGCCGATGGTGGTCAGCGTGGAGTACACCACCGCCCGCGGCGTCGACGTGTGCAGCAACTCCGATGCCCGGCCTGTCGCGCGGGCACGCTGCACGATGTGAATGGCGCTCGCAACGCCCAGGCCGAACAGCAGCGGCAGCACGATCACATTGGCGAAGTTCAGCGGCAGGCCGATCACCACCGACACGGCGGCCGTCATCAGCGTCGCCAGCCCCAGCGGCGCGAAGACGTAGACGATGCCACGCACCGACCGGAGCACCACCAGCAACAGCAGCACCGTCGCGGCGGCCGAGATCGCCATGGCCTCGAACAGCGACCACAGCACTGTGCGGCCGGCCTCCAGAATGGTCACCGGCGGACCGGTCACCGCCGGCGCGACGGACCGCACCTCGCCCACGAAATCGGCCAGGGCCGAGCGGTCATGGACGTCGACGGCCGGAACCACCTCCACCCGCGCCCGGCCCGTCTGGGACAGCCAGCGCGTGGTGACGGCGGCGGGCAGGTCCTCCAGCGCCACGGGCTGCGCCTCAAGCGCCATGTTCAGGTCGTCCAGCACCTTGGGCAGGGTGCGCATGAGAGCTGCCTCGGCCTCCTCGGGCGGAAGCTCGCCCAGCACAGCGTGCAGGCGCCGCGCAGCCTCACTGATCTGCGGGCGCTCAACGGCGCCGTCGGCAAGCCGGTCGAGCGTCTGGCGCAGGTCGGAAACCGCCTGCCCAAGGTCTGCGCCTTCCGGCTGCGGCCGGCGGTCGGCGGCGAAGGCCGCGCCGAGCACCAGCGCCGCCTCGTCCACCAGGTAAAGTTTGTCCTCCTGCTCGGTCGGTACGCTGGCAGCGATGGTGGTCGCCTCCTGCACCGTCTCCAGGCCCCCCAGCCGCTCGGCCAGAGCCTCGGCGGCGGCCTGGTCTTCGGCCAAGACCTGGGCGGCGTAGAAGTTCACGTCGCCGGCTTCCATCAAGTCGTCCAGCGCCTGCACCGATGGTGCCTCCGGGTCCTTGAGGTTCAGCGGATCGAAGTCGAAGGACACGAAGGGCGCGAGCACCGCCGAAACCAGCGCCAGGGCGGCTGCCGTGCCGACGATGCTCTTTGGGTGGTTTTCCAACGTCCGCACCAGCCGCGCCGAAGGGCCGCGGGGCAGGCGGATGCGCCGCGGGTGCATGATGGAGATCAGCGCGGGCAGCACGGTCAGGTTCGCCAACAGCGCGATGCCCATGCCCATGCCGGAAATGAGCCCCAGTTCCGCCAGCCCGACGTAGGAGGTGGGCAGGAAGGCGAAGAAGCCGATGGCGGCGGCGATGGCGCTGAGCGTCAGGCTGTCGCCCACGTCGCCGGCGGCCTCGTCCAGTGCCTGGGCGTGGGTGCGGCCGTGGTCCCGGCCTTCCTTGTAGCGGAGCGAGAAGTGGATGCCGAAGTCCACCGACAGGCCGATGAACAGCACGGCGAAGGCAACGGAGATCAGGTTCAGGGAGCCGACCACGAACAGGCCGACGGCGGTGGTCCAGATCAAGCCCATCACCAGGGTCAACAGGGCCGAGATCACCATCCGCACGCTCTTGACGCCGAACCACAGCAGGACCGCCACCAGCCCCAGGGAGATGAGGCCCGACAGGCCCATGCCGGTGCGCACGCTTTGCAGTTCGTCATAGGCGAGCGCCACCGGCCCGGTCCGGTGAACCGTTACGCCGTACTCTGCCGCAAGGTCCAGGCGGTCGGTCAGGCGTTCCAGCGTGCGGATCGCCGTGGCGCCGGGCGCTAGGCCGGTGTAGTCCACCTCCGGCTGGGCAACGATGATGCGGCGGACAGGGGCGGTTGCGACCGGCGGCTGCGCATCGACCTCGCCGCTTGTCGCCGCCTCTCCGCCCGCGGCGCCGCCTCCGCCCAGCACGCCGCGCCACGACAGCACGGCCGTGGGATCATCCCCGGCGCGCGCCTCCGCCACCGCCGCCATCCGCGTCAGGATGTCGTCGAGCTGCGCCGCCGCGTCGTCGGTCAGGCGCTCGGGGTTGTCAGCCATCATGCCCAGAAGCCCGGCCAAGCCGCGCAGGGACGGGTCCTGCCACAAAGGGCCCAGGAACGGCTGCGCCTCGGTCAGGCGGTCGACGGTATCCTCCAGGGCCTCCACATCGCGGTACAGCAGGCCGTGACGGCGGAAGAAGGGGTCGGCGGCCGGATAGAACACGGTGTCGAACACCGTGTCGCGGCTCATGGCCTCGGCCAAGCGGCCCGCGGCCTGCTCCACCAGTTCGGGCGTCTCTCCTTCCACCACCACCAGCAGGGTGCGGCTCAGTTCGGGGAAGGCGGCGCGCAACTCCTTGGCCTGCTGGCGGAAGGGCAGGGCGGGGTCCAGCATGTCCTCGGTTTCGGAATTCACCGCCAGGTTGCTCGCCACGAACCAGGCCGACACGACGGTGAACGCCACCGCCGCCGCCACCACGGCCCACCGCGCACGGCAGCAGGCGCGCACCAGGTGGATCATGAAACGGCGGTACCGGTCGGCGATGTTCACGGACACAAGGCCTCTCCCCTGGCGTTAGGACGCGAGCGGCAGTCTAGGGGAACCGGCCGGACCGCGCCATGACCCGGCCGGCGCATGTAAGCTTTTCCTTTCGTAGAACGCCCGAGCGTGCAACAGTATCGGCAGTCAGGGGATCATCTGTTTCCGAACGCGACAGTCGACCTTATACGCCGGAGAGCGCACGATGAGCGGTCACGCCGCCTTTTCCATCGAGTCGATCCAGCCCGGGACGCATGTCTGCTACCTGTACGATAGTCCAGACCAACGGATGGACGCCATCGGGCGCATCATGGCCGGCGTGCTGGCGAACGGCGGATCGACGGACTACTTCGCCTGCGAGACCGAGCTTGACCTGATCCACGACCATCTGGTCCAGCGCGGCATTCCCCGCGAACTTCTGGCCGAGCCCCATTTCCAGTTTCGCGACGCCCGTTCCACCTACGCGCCCGGCGGGCGGTTCGATCCTGCCGCCATGCTGTCGACGCTGCGGCGCGCCTATGCCGACATGCACGGCAAGGTGAGCGGCACCGTGTTCTTTACCGGCGAGATGGACTGGTCGCTCGATCCCGGCCTGCCGGGGGTGGACGATCTGGTGTCATACGAGCGCCAGGTGAACGCGGTGGTGACAGACAGCCCCTTCAGCGCCATCTGCCAGTACGACGCCCGGCTGTTCGATGGCGAACTGCTCTTCCAGATTCTCAAGGCGCATCCGCTTATGCTGGTGCGCAACCAGATCGTGCCCAACCCGTACTACGAACCGCCGAGCGAAGCCGAAGCCCGCGCTTGCTGTGACGGACACGCGCACGGTCATGCCTGACCCGACCGCGTCGCGTCTGCTGCTTCTGGCCTGTGTGGCGCGGTCGATGCCCGGCCGCCAGCAGTTCGAAGGATTCGTGGGCGCCGGCCTGAAGGAGGTTCCCGGCGTCGGTAGGGCGCAGGTGACGGCGCGGCTGGACATCGGCACGCCCGAACCGCCGGCCGGCTGGCAGCGGTTTCCACTGGTTTCGGGCACGGAGACCTTCGGCGTTGTCGACTTTCGGATCGATGATCCAGAGCAATTCGCGCCCTACGCCGACGACCTGCGCAACGCCATGAACCTGTTGGCCCTGGAGCTTGAACGCCGCGCCATGGCGGCGGCCCTGGAGGACGCCCAGACGGCCCTTGAACGCGCTTATGACGAGATGGACGGCATGGCGGAGGAGAACCCCGCGCGCTCCACCCGTTCCTGGGGCTGAGGCGGGGCGGTTGCCGCAGCATCCGCCCCGTCCAGTTCGTTCCGTCCTGCGGTCATCATGCCTTTTCCAGCCGTGCGGGCAAGGCCTGCCGCGCCGCCGAGCCGACGGCCCAATCCCCGAGGGTCGCGCGGCCGTCGCGGGTGGGGTCCAGCAGGCCGATCTCGTTGAGGTTCACGCCGGCCGAGAAGCCGCCCAGGTCGGGCTGCATCACCCCGTCGATCTCATGCCGGCGGGCGCCCAGTTCTCTGTGGCCGTAGCCGTGCTCCACCGCGATGGCTCCCGGCGCGATGCCGTGGCGGACCAGGGCGGTGGCGATCACGCTGCCGTCGGGCGTCGACAGCCGCACCGCGTCTCCCGAGACGATCCCCAGCCGTTCGGCGTCCTTCACGCCGATGGAGATGGGGTTGTTGGGGTGCACCTGGCGCAGGCGCGGCGCCCCGATGGAATAGCTGGACTGCATGTTGGACTTGTACGACGACACCAGGAACGGCCAGTCCTCGGCGGTGTAGCGGTCGCGGATCGCCGTGCCGTCGGCGAATCGCTGCGGGAACCATGTCGGCGTGCCCTTGAAGCGCTCGCCGGTCATGGTGTTGACCGCCGCGCCTATGGTTTCGTTGTAGACGCAGAAGCCGGCCGGCGCGGTGACCTTGTTGGTCAACTCGTCGCCCTGGTAGGCCTCCGCGTAGTCCTGGAAACGGCCGCCGCGGGCGTAGACGTGAGCGACCTTGCGCACTTCCTCGGGCTTCAGGGCACGGTCCAGTTCGGGCATGATGCGAGCAACACCGGACAGGGCGATGTCGTCGTCGGTGGCGTCGGGGACGGGCGCACCGCCGGCATAGGCCACGTTGGCGCCCGCGCGGATGTACCAGTCCTCCGGCCGGTTGAGCGGATGCATGGCGCCCTCCGCGTCCTGGATCACCCCTTCGCCGAAGCCCGGCAGGCCCATGCGCTTGCCCACCGCGATGAAGAACGTCTCCATGGTCACGCGGTCGTCCTCGGCCGTCTTCGCCTGGCGCGGCTCGATCACCGGCCAGCGGGCGGTGGATGCCTTGGTGACCGTGCCCGACCACGGCACGGCCCAGCCCCAGCTTTCATACATCACGCTGTCGGGCACGATGTAGTCGGCGTTGGCATTGGTCTCGTTGATGAAGGCATCGACGGCGACGAACAGCGGCAGCACCTTGGGGTCCTTCAGCTGCTCCCCGATCGCGGCCTTTAGGCCGGCGTGGCCGTAGATGGGGTTCGCCATGAAGCTGACGAGGGCCTTCAGGCCGTATGGGTAGCCGTTCACGGCGCTGGTCAGGTACTCGGTCAGCATGGGCGGCGAGAACGGATACCACGGCGCCCTGGTGGGGTAGGGGCTTTCCCCGGCGGCCGTGCGGCGCTTGAACTCGCTGGTCTTCTGGTAGGGGAAGCGCGAGCGCGACAGGAAGACGCCGGCGGGCTTCACCATGCCGGGAAACTTTTTCAGGTTGTAGCGCGGCCCCGGCGCGACTTCGGGGAATCCCCCCATGCTGTCGACCATGCCGCCCTTCTGGTTCCAGTTGCCGATCAGCAGGTTCAGCATCAGGACCGCATAGGCCGTATAGAAGCCGTTGGCGTGCATGGAGCCGCCGTGGGTGTCGATGGCGGCCTTCTTGCCGTGGGCGGTGAACTCGCGCGCCAGGCCCTCGATTGCCTCGGGCTTGATGCCGCAGAAGGAAGCGTAGTCCTCGATGGTGTGGCGCTGCGCTTCTTCCTTGAGAAGCTGGAGGCTGGTCTTGACCGCGACCGGCCCCTCGGGCGTCTCCACCACGCCGTCGTGGAACAGCGCGGCCGGCGCGGGCTTGCCGTGCGGACGCACCGACCCGTCGGCGGCGTCGATGCAGAGGAAGGCGTCACCCTTCTTGTAGCGCTCCGCACCCTCCACGTCCGCCAGCGGCAGGCCCAGGTCGGAGGCCCGCAGGAACCGGCCCTCGCGCGGGTGGCCGTCCTGCGTCACCACAAGGTGGCTGGCGTTGGAGAAGCTGGCCTCCCCGGCGGCCTCGGCGGCGGCGGGGCCAGGCTGGGAGAGGTAGCGGGCGTCGAAACGCTCGTGCTCCAGGATCCAGCGGATCATGCCCATGGCGAGGGCGGCGTCGGTGCCCGGCGTGATGGGCAGCCAGCGGTTCCGCTCGTGCGCCGCCATGCTGGAGGCATTGGTCAGCACGGGCTCGACCACCACGTAGTTCAGCACGCCCTCCGACCGCGCCTTGGCGACCATGCGGCCCTGGCGCTTGAAGGGCTTGCCGGCGTTGCCGGGGCTGCTGCCCAGGAAGATGGCGAACTCGACGTGCTCGAAGTCCGGCTTTCCGTGGGCGTAGCCCTTCAGGTCGTTGAGCACCGCGCCCGAGCCCACACGCATGGACAGGCCGCAATAGCTGCCGTGGTGGGCATAATTGCGGGTGCCGTAGCAGTTAAAGGCAAAGCGCTTGAGAAAGCCCTCGCGCCCCTCCGACGTCGCGTGGATGACGGCCAGCTGGTTGGCCTTGGGGCCGTATTCGGGGTTGTCCGGGTCCAGCGGCGTCTCCAGGTCGCGGATGGCGCGCAGGCCCTCCACCGGCCCTTCGCCGAACAGGTCGCCGCCCTCGACGATCTCTTCCACCAGTTGCTCGAAGCGGATGGTCTGCCACTTGCCCGACCCGCGCGGGCCGACGCGCTTGAGGCACTCGGTCACGCGGTAGGGGTTGGTGATCTGCGCCAGCGCCGCGTTGCCGCGTCCGCAGGCGGTGGAGCGGCCGGCAAGCCCGGCCTCGCCCTTGCCCGTCAGCGACAGGAAGGCCTCGCGGATGGAGGTTTCGTAGGGCAGGTGCGTCTCCGCCGACAGCGGATGGTACGGATTGCCGGCGACCCGCAGGACGGCGCCCGTCTGCTTGTCGGTGCGCACGCGCACGCCGCACATGGTGTTGCAGGCCATGCACATGGTGAAGGCGACCTGCTGGTCGGGGTTGGGCACCAGGTCTCCGGTCTCGGCGTCGACGGAGAATTCGGGCTTGGGGGCGTTGAAGGTGCGCGGGTCGCGCGGGGCCTCGCCGGCGGTGCCGTGGATCAGGCCCTCGGCGGTCTTGGCGATGGTTTCGCTGTAGCCCGCGCCGAAGGCGGCCAGGCCACCGACGGCGGCGGCGCCCTTCAGGAGGTTGCGGCGGGAAGTCATGGCGGTGCTCCTAAATCTCGGAGGCTTGAGGCATCATTCGGCGGCGTGGGGGACGGCATGGTCGGCGCGTGAGGCCGACGCGGCGGCATCGCTCCGCCCGCGCCAGGAGGCCAGCATGGTGAGGATCGCGACGACGGCCACCCACAGGCCCATGGCGGCGGCGATTCCGGCCAGGCCCTCGGACCCCATGGGCAGGTGGACCTCGTAGAAGCCGGCGCCCGTCTTGGGGATGGCCTGCCCGCCCATGAAGACGGTCCAGCGGAACATCCAGGCGGAGTGCAGGGCGATCAGCCCGGCCAGCCAGCCCAGGCCGCGCGGCTTGGCGAGGCCGAAGACCAGCAGCACGAAGGCGGTCATGGTCGCCCAGGCGGCCACGCCCATCCAGACGTTGGAGCCGGCGACGATCTCCAGCGCGCGGGCCTCCGCCGTGCCGATGCCGCTCCACCCCAGCGCCAGCCAGACGGCGCCGTTCAGCAGCACGAGGCCGGAGAACAGGGCGAGCATCCGATAGAAGCGGCGGTCGGTGACGGCGTCATGCCCGGTGAGAAGCCGGTTGAACAGCAGGCCCAGGCCGGCGGCGCCCGTCAGCGCGGTGAACAGGAACATCACCGGCAGGGTGGCGGTGTTCCACAGCGGCCGGCTCTCGACCACCATCACCTCCATGCCCGTGTAGACGACCACGGCCAGGCCGGCGAGGGCGGTCAGCCCGGCAATCGGCCTCACGAAGCCCGACAGGTCGCCGGAACCCAGCGCCAGCAGACGCGCCGGGGCGGGGCCTTCCCTCAGGGCGGGGCGCATCACCAGCCAGCCGTAGACCACGGCCAGACCCACATAGGCGGGCAGCAGGAGCGAGCCCCAGCTCATCCACGACCAGGGGGTGAAGTGGGCGTAGAAGTGCCAGAAACGGCCGGGCTGGTGCATGTCGGCCAGCAGCGCCACGGGGGCGGCGAGGGCGGCCGACAGCATGATGAGCACGGCCAGCCGCCCCAGCCGGTCGCAGTCCGCCTTGCCCGCCAGGAAGCGCGGCAGGGAGAGGAAGGCGCCGGCCGTCGACAGGCCGATCAGGAAGAAGTAGGAGACGGCCCAGGGCAGCCAGGCGGCATGGCGGCTGACGTTGACGGTCTCGATGATGTCGGGCACGTTCATGGCTCAGACCTCCCCGATCCGGTGGCCCTGGTCGTCGCGGACGACCCACAGCGCGGCCTGGCCATCGACCTTGCCCTGGAAGCGATCGTCCAGGCCGATGTAGAAGACGTGCGGGCTGGTGCCCTGCTCGGGCCGCAGCACCTTGACCTCATGCTCGGCCAGCAGGGCGTTGATCTCGCTGTCGGGGTCGAGCAGGTCGCCGAAGACGCGGGCGCCGCCGGTGCAGGTTTCCACGCAGGCGGGCAGCAGGCCGACGTCGGTGCGGTGGGTGCAGAAGGTGCACTTGTCGGCGGTCTGGGTCTCCGGGTTGATGTAGCGGGCGTCGTAGGGGCAGGCCTGGACGCAGTAGGCGCAGCCGACGCAGCGGTCGGCGTCGACCAGCACCTTGCCATCCTTCTGCTGGTAGGTCGCCTGCACCGGGCAGACCGGCACGCAGGGCGGGTCCTCGCAGTGGTTGCACAGGCGCGGCAGCGTGTAGGTGGCGGCGGGCTGGGTGGGATCGTCGGCGTCGCGCACCTCGTACTGCGAGACGATGGTGCGGAAGTCGCCCAGCGGCACCTGGTTCTCCATGGAACAGGCGACGGTGCACGCCTGGCAGCCGATGCACTTGCGCAGGTCCACCACCATGGCATAGCGCCTGGACGCATCGCCGCCCCGCCGCATGGGCGCGGCGGCGGCGGCCGTCTCGGCAGTGGCGACGCAGATGGCCGCGCCGGCGGTGACCGAGCAGGCGCCCTTCAGAAAGTCGCGGCGGCTCGAATCCATTGGTCATCCCCTTCGGGTCCTTGGCATGAAGCGGGGCGGAGAGTGGCGCCCTCCGTCCATGTCCTCACGCTAGGCGCGTATGGCTTTTGGGGGTATTGGGGATAACCCCAGTAAGCCTGAGGGGATTGCTAAGGGATTACCGTCAGGGATCGCCGTCAGGAAGCGTCGTCCCGGGCCGCGTCGCCGAGGGTCATCAACATCCGCGCGAGATCGGCGGCGGAGGTGCAGGCCATCTTCTCCAGGCCGTTGTGACGGTGGACCTCGACCGTTTTCTGGGAAATGTCCAGTTCGTGAGCGATGACCTTGTTCTGCAGGCCGTCCGCCACCTTGCGCAGGGTCTGCCGCTCCCGCGGCGTCAGGGTTCGCCAACGGCGCAGCAGCGAATCATGGTGGTCCCGCTCCGCCAGGCGTTCGCGGTGGACGTCGACGGCCGCCTGAATGCGGTCCAGCACCACGCGGTCGTCGAAGGGTTTCTCCACGAAGTCGAAGGCCCCGGCCTTAAGCGCGCGAACGGCCATGGGTACGTCGCCGTGTCCGGTGATAAAGATGATGGGCACCGTCATGCCGCGGAGGCGAAGTGCCTCCTGCAACTCCAGACCGGACATGCCGGGCATGCGCACGTCCAGCAGCAGACACGCCGGCCGTTCGTCACGAAAAGCGCCGACGAAGGCATCGGCAGAGTCGTAGGCCGCCACCTCGTAATCGGCAGAGCGGATGAGCCAAGTCAGCGAGTCGCGCAGGGCGTCGTCATCGTCGACGACATAGACCAGCGGCGGCGGTTCCTGGTGCGGTGTCTGGACCATGCCCAGGTGATAGCGCGCGGCCGGACCGGCGTCCAGGGTCAGTGGAAACGCATGGGGCGCACCCGGTCGGAGATGGGACCCACCAGACGCTCTATGCGGGCCCTGGTGCTGGGATGGGTGCGCAGAAAGCCAAGACCCCGGCGCTGCCGTCCCGGGCCGCCCCCGATCAGCCGCGCCAGTCCGCCGGCGGGCAGCGTCTCAAGCTTCACCAGCGCCCGGGCGAGGCCGACGGCGTCCCCCGTGAGCCGCACCGCGTCGGCATCGGCGGCGAACTCCCGCCGGCGCATGAGCGCGAGATGCAGCAACGTCGCGGCCCAGGGCGCCAGGGCGATCAGCCCGACGACCCAGGGGATCACGGGCTCGGGTGTCAGCAGGACGATGAGCACGGCGGCGATCAGGCCGAAAATGGCCAGCGTGTGGATCACCCGGCCGAGCGCGGCGGCCAGGTTCATGAGCGTCGTGTCCTCGGCGGCGATGTGGGCGATCTCGTGCGCCAGCACGCCCCGCATCTCCCGCTCGTCCATCACCACTGTCATGCCGTCCGACAGGGCGAGGGCGGAGCGGCTGGAATCCCCCACAGCCACCGCCAGGATGCGGCCGCCGCGCACGCGGTAGAGGATGGGAGCGGCCTCCAGGCCCGCCGCGTCCGACAACTCGATCAGGATGGTGTAGAGCCCCGGAGCCTCCTCGGGATGGACCGGGCGGGCGCCGATGACGCGCATCGCCAGGTCCACGGGCACCTTGGGCACCAGAACGATGGTCACCGCCATGGCGATGACGGCCACCGCAAGACCGCTGGGGCCCGAGAAGAGCCAACCGACCAGGCCCAGCACAAGGCCCATGGCCGTCAACGACGCCAGGGCGTCGGGGCGCAGCAGGGCGCGCCCGGCGGCCATGGTTAGAACTGCCCGGTCTGTTGGACCTGCCGCAGGTAGGCCTCCACTTCGGCATGGTCGACGAACAGGCCGGCGATCTGGGAGAGCAGGAGCAGCATTGCCGCGCGGTCCCACCCCGTCAGCACGGGCGCGCCGGCGATGGGCTCGCGGCGGATGGCGGCGACGACGCCAATGCCCAGGGCGCCGAAGAAGCAGATTTCGCTGAAGGTGGCAGCAACGAGCGGCGGCGGCATCACCGACGCGATCAGGACGGCAAAGGCGATCGCCAGGGCAACGCTGATGAGCGAGCGGCGGTTGAAGTCCATGCGGCCCTGGTTGCCCGGATCGCGGCCCGGCCCGCGCCCGCCCGAGCCGTTCCAGCCGCCGCCCCGGGAGGGGCCGTCGTCGCGGTCGGGGTCGTTGCGGAAAAAGCCTGGGGCTTTCATGGCGGTGGTCCTTCTGTCAGGCCGGCGTCGATGCTCCATGCTGGAGATAGTGGTTTTTGCCGTTCAATCAACGCGGAAACAAGGCCCTGCGTGGCGAAAACGGCGGCGCGGGCCGCTGGGCCCGCGCCTGGATGTGTGGCATGTCGGGGGCCGCGCGTCAGGCGGCGGTGGTTTCCGTCTTCTCGCCTTCCGGTGCGGTCGTCGTGCCGGCCTCGACGGTCTTGGCGCCCGAGCCGCCCTTGATGGCGATGCGCTTGGGCTCGGACCGCGCCTCGGCGGGCTTGCGGACCTTCAGCGTCAGAACGCCCTTGTCCACCGTCGCGTCGACGGCCTCGGCGTCGACGTTGTAGGGCAGGCGGATCGACCGGGCGAAGCTGCCATAGGTCCGTTCGACCACATGACGGCCCTCTTCCTTGCTTTCCTTTTCCTCCTTCTTTTCGCCCTTCACGGTGAGCATGTCGCCGGTCAGGTCGATGGCGAGATCCTTCTCGTCGACGCCCGGCAGTTCCATGGACACGATGATGTCGGTCTCGGTCTCTTCGACATCCATGCGCGGAACCATGGTCCCGGCCGCGGTCAGGGTCGGAGCGGCCCAGCGGCCGGAGAAGGCGTCGTCGAACAGGCGATCCATCTCGCGGCGGAAGGCCGTGAACGGATCGGTGTCCCGGGTGGCGGGGCTGGACACATGGCGCCCGCCCGCCCACGGAACCAGGGTCCTCAGGTCAAGCATGGCATCCTCCCACGACTGTGCGGGAGGCGGGTCCGGCGGCGGTGTCTACGCGCGCGGGCCGCCGGGCCCGACGTCCCGGAACGGATACTCTGTGGCGGGAAAGGACGCGACCGGCGCCCTTCCGCCGTCACACACCCATTGTACGACCGCTGCTGAAAGGCCGGAAAAGAAAAAGGGGCGCAAAGGCGCCCCTTCGGAAGGACGATCCCGCCGGGTCGGGATCGTCCGAAATATCACAATCAGTCCAGATGCTTACCTGCGGTGATGTAGATGATCCAGCTCATCATCACCACGACCATGAACAGGCCGAAGTACAGGATGCCGTACAGGCCGAAAATGAAAATGGAGATGTAGCCCAGCAGGCCTGCCAGCGCCACCAGGGTGACGCCCAGGCCCTGCAGCGCGGTCTTGGCGCGCGGATGCAGGCGGGTGCCGCAGTCCGCCGTCCAGTCAAAGAGGGGCGCGCGTTTCAGGGCCGCGTTGACCACCAGCACGACGACGCCGGCGGCGGCGAAGGCCGCGACCAACTGGCCCAGGAAAACGGTGGACCCGGTGGCCTCGGCCACGGCGGGCAGGGCGAAGGAGGCTGCGGCGATCAGCGCGAACACGGCGCTCATCACCCAGTTTCCGGCATAGCGAATGGAGAACATCGGGGGATATGTCCTGGCTGTTGTCGATGAGGATGCGTCAGGGCGGCATCCCATTACCATGTGTGCATGTATTCCGACAACAAGACTCGACTAATCCATAAAGATAAAAGGGGCACCTCGCAAGAGATGCCCCGTCGAAAACATGAATAAAGATAGGGGTAATGGCTGTGCCCCTTGCACGTCCTTAGTCCATGTGCTTGCCGGCGGTCAGATAGACCACGAAAACCAGCATGGCGATCGCCAGCAGCACCATGGGAATGATGAAGACCGGCCACTTGAAGATGTAGAGCGCGATGTAGAAGGCAAGGCCCGCCAACCCGACGCCGACCACGCCCAACGCCTGGAGCCCCGCCTTCACCTGCGGATGAAGGTGCTCGCCCTTGTCGTCGGACCAGTCGAGGCGGGGCTTGCGCCCCATTGCGGCGGCACCCAGGAAGACCAGGATGCCGACGGCGCTGCCGATGGCAAGCAGGGTGAGAAGGGCGTCGACGCCGCCCGGCAGTTCGGCGGTCGATCCGACCACCTGCGCGATGACGATCACCACAAAGAATAGAATGGCGACCGCCAGGTTACCGGCATAACGGGGTGAGAACATCCTACCTCCACTGTCCGATTTTTGTCGTTCAGGCGAGGCTCAGACCGCAATTCCCTTCGCCGATGCAGGCACCATCGAGAAGGCGTCGACCAGTGGATACACGATGTATCGCAGGCCAGCCGCCGCCACCAGCAGGAGAACGGCAGTCGTCAGCATCAACCGGAGACGAGCGTACCACGCCGGCGCCAATCCCGACAGTACCGCTCGGCGATCCGCGATGAAGGCCGCCAGGAACCCAAGCATCAGCACGCCATGCTGCAACGGCGGCCCGAAGGCCAGCGCCGCCCAGCCGACAAGCGAGGGGGTCACGCCCCAGATGAGAAGGGCGCGGGGAACCCCATAGGGCATGCGCAGCACCAGCCCCCAGTGGACGGCGCCCAGGAACGACAGGATGACGGCGCCGTAGCTCATCTGCGCTTCAAGCGCCATGGAGTCGAAGGGGTGCCGGAACATCCAGACGCCGATCGTCCCGATCACGAAGGGGATCAGTCCGGCGATGGCCAGCCACCATGCCATGCGCTCCAGCCGGCGCTCGTCGGCGCGCGGATCGCGGGCATCGGGATCGCTGACGGAAGACTGTGTGGCGGTACTCATTGGCGCCTCCGGGCGGCGGCTGGATCAGCGGAGGCGGGGCCCCCGTCTTAACCATACGCTCGACATGGGCGCGTGGATCGGAGGCCGCAAGGCGGCTGGAAGATGAAGCAACAGCCGAGCAGCGGAAAGCCCGCCCCGCGGCGGCGGGACGGGCTTCCAATCTCGGCGTAGGAACCGGCGCGTCAGTCCTGCTGCTGCTCACCAGTCTCGCCGCGCATATCCTGGCCGGCCGGTTCCATGGCCGTCTGAGCCGGGCCCTGCATGCGGCCGTAGTCGAACGGGTCCATCTCGGCCAGTTCGTCGGCCTCGTAGCGCAGGTCATAGGCCTCGGCGTCGGGCGTCCAACCATAGCCGTAGCCGTAGAAGGGGTAGGCATAGGCGCCGCCGACGCCGTAGCCGGCGTAGTCGGGCTGGACGACGACGGCGTCGAGCTTTCCGTCCTCGGTGAAGATCGCGTCGTCGATATAGCCATAGCCGGCGCCGGTGTTCAGCACCGCATAGTCGTCGATCAGCCCGGTCAGCTTCCACGTCTGGCGCCCGGCGATCAGGTCGTCGTCGACCACGCGGGTGGACTGCAGGTTGCTCTTGTTGACGATGCTGGGCTCGGCATAGAGGCCGTACTCGGCGACGGTGTCCTCGGTCACCGGAATCTGGAACCCACCCTGGGTCATTTGCACCTTGTCCCAGGGCACTGCGATGTGGGTGTCACCGATGTCCCAGAAGCCGCCGACCTGGGCGATGATGGCAACGATCTGGTTGTCGCGGTCCAGGATGACGTTCTCGACGCTGCCGATTTCGTCCATGTTCGGGCCGAAAACGTCGGCGTCGAGCATGGTCTCGGCGCGCAGCCCGCCCTGGTACAGCTCGTCATAATTCCACTGGCTGAGAACCTGGATGTCCTGGTTCTGGCCCTGGGCCGCCTGCTGCTGGTTCTGCATCTGCTGGTTCTGATTGCCGCCGTCCTGCGCGAAGGCGGCGCCGCCCAGGGTCATGGCGATGGCGAGGGCGGAGACTCCAATGTGCCTGGTCATGCTGTCATTCCTCCGTTGCCCTAATGGGATGGGATTGTGCCGGAGAAACGCGGGGCACCGTCCAGAGTTCGCGCATCGGCATTAAAGTAAAGCTCCGCCCGAACCAAAGCGGGCGGAGCTTCTATTATACTCGGAACGTCGTATTCTTCTTGCTGAAGTCTTACCTCATTCCGCCGCGGTTGCCTGGGGCGCGGGGCTGCGGAAGACCTCCAGCAGGTGCTGCTCTCGGGCCTTCTGTTCCTCTACGTTGCGGTCCAGGATATGGCCGAAGCCGCGCATTTTCTGCGGCAGTTCCGCGATCTCGACGGCGATGGCATGGGGGTCGTGGCTCATGCCGCGGCACAGTTCGTCCACTACCTGCTCATACTCGGCGATGAGGCGGCGCTGGAGCTTGCGCTCGGCCGTGTAGCCGAAGATGTCCAGCGGCCCGCCGCGCAGGCGCTTGAGCTTCGCCAGCGTACGGAAGGCGCCCATCATCCAGGGGCCGAAGGTGGTCTTTTTCAGGCGCCCGCTCTCGTCCTTCCTGGCAAGCAGGGGCGGGGCCATGTGGAAGGTGATCTTGATGCTGTCACCCTCGAACTGGTCCTTTAGCGCGGCGTGGAACCGGCCGTCGGTATAGAGCCGCGCGACCTCGTACTCGTCCTTGTAGGCCATCAGCTTGAAGGCCGACCGCGCGACGGCCTCGGCGAACCCGGTGCGGCCGGGCGCGCGGTCCTTCTCGGCCTTCGCCGCCTTGTCCACCAGCGCCTTGTAGCGGGCGGCGTAGTCGGCATCCTGGTAGCCGGTCAGGAAGTCGACGCGGCGGGCCACCAGCTCATCGAAGGTTTCCGACAGCTTGCGGTGGGAGAGCTGCGCCTGGGTGTCGGCGTCGTCGGCGCTTTCCACCACCTTTTCCACCTTCGCCGGATCGACGGCGTAGCGGCGGCCCCACAGCATGGCGGTCTTGTTGGCCTTCACGGCCACCCCGTTCAACTCGATGGCCTTCTCGATGCTCTCCAGCGTCAGCGGAATGAGCCCCTTCTGCCAGGCATAGCCCACCATGAACAGGTTGCTGGCGATGCTGTCCCCCATCAGCGCCGTCGCGACGCGGGTGGCGTCGACGAAGCTTGCCGCGTCCTTGCCCACGGCGTCCTCCACCGCATGCTTCACTTCCTGGTGCGGGAAAGCGATGTCGGGCTTCGAGGTGAAGTCGGCCGTCATGGTCTCGTGCTCGTTGACCACTGCCGCCGTGTGGCCGGTGCGGGCCTTTGCGAGCACGTCGAAGGTGCCGGCCGTCAGCATGTCGCAGCCCAGCACCAGCCGGGCGTTGCCCGCCGCGATGCGGCTGGCGTGCAGGCGCGAGGGCTTGTCGGCAATCTGCACGTGGGTCACCACGGCGCCGTTCTTCTGCGCCAGACCGATCTGGTCGAGCACGGAGACACCCTTGCCCTCAATGTGGCCGGCCATTCCCAGCAGTGCGCCGATGGTCACCACGCCCGTGCCGCCGATGCCGGTCACCACGATGCCGTAGGGATCGGCCGTCTCCGGCAGGGTGGGACAGGGCAGGGTGCCGAAGCCGTCGTCGCCGCCGGCGTCCTTGCCGGCGCCTTCCGGCGTCTTCTTGCGCACCTTCGCGCCCTCGACGGTCACGAAGCTGGGGCAGAAGCCGTTGACGCACGAATAGTCCTTGTTGCACGAGGACTGGTCGATCATGCGCTTGCGGCCGTATTCGGTCTCCACCGGCTGCACGGCGACGCAGTTGGACTGCACGCCGCAGTCACCGCAGCCCTCGCAGACCAGTTCGTTGATGAAGACGCGCTTGTCCGGGTCGTGCATCTTTCCGCGCTTGCGGCGGCGGCGTTTCTCCGCCGCGCAGGTCTGGTCGTAGACCATGATGGTGACGCCTTCGGTCTCGCGCAGCTCGCGCTGGATGGCATCCAGGTCGTCGCGGTGATGGACGGTGGTGCCGGGCGCGAACTCATAGCCCATGGGGTACTTGTCCGGCTCGTCGGAGACGACGACGATCTTCCGCACACCCTCGGCCCGCAGTTGCTGGGTGATCTGCGCCACCGTCACGGTGCCGTCGACGGGCTGGCCGCCGGTCATGGCGACGGCGTCGTTATAGAGGATCTTGTAGGTGATGTTCGCCTTGGCTGCGACAGAGGCGCGGATCGCCAGGATGCCCGAGTGGAAGTACGTGCCATCGCCCAGGTTGGCGAAGATGTGCTTTTCTTCGGTGAACGGGATCTGGCCGATCCAGGGCACGCCCTCGCCGCCCATCTGGGTGAAGGTGGACGTGCTGCGGTCCATCCAGGTGACCATGTAATGGCAGCCGATGCCGGCGACGGCGCGCGAGCCCTCGGGCACCTTGGTGGACGTGTTGTGCGGGCAGCCGGCGCAGAAGTATGGCAGGCGCTTGACCGGGCTGACGGGCTTCTCCAGCGACCGCTCCTTGTTCTCCATCCACTCCAGCCGCTGCTTGATCCGGTCGGAGGTGAAGAACTGGCCCAGGCGTTCGGCGATGACGCGGGCGATGCGGGCGGGGCTGAGTTCGCCGTTGGAGGGCAGAATCCAGCGGCCCGCCTCGTCGAATTTGCCGACGACGCGCGGCCGCACGTCCTCGCGCCAGTTGTAAAGCTGCTCCTTCAACTGGTTCTCGATCAGCGCGCGCTTTTCCTCGATGACCAGAATCTCGTCCAGGCCCTTGGCGAACTCGCGCACGCCCTCGCGCTCCAGCGGCCACGGCATGCCGATCTTATAGACGCGGATGCCGGCCTCGGCGGCCAGGCGCTCGTCAATCCCCAGGTCCTCAAGCGCCTGGCGGACGTCCAGGTAGCTCTTGCCTGTGGTGACGATGCCCAGCCGCGGGTTGGGGCTGTCCATGACCACGCGGTTGATGGTGTTGGCGCGGGCGAAGGACAGGGCGGCGTAAAGCTTGTGCTTCATCAGCCGGTGTTCCTGCTCCAACGGGCTGTCGGGCCAGCGGATGTGCAGGCCGCCCTCGGGCATCGGGAAGTCGGTCGGCATCGTAAAGCGCAGGCGCGTCGGGTCGACGGTGATGGAGGCGGAGCTGTCGAGGATTTCCCCCAGCGCCTTGAACGCCACCCAGCAACCGGAATAGCGGCTCAGCGCCCATCCGAACAGGCCGTAGTCGATCATCTCCTGGACGTTCGACGGGTTGAGGACCGGCATCATGAAGTCCATGAAGGCGTATTCGGTCTGGTAGGCGACCGTCGACGACTTGGCGGCATGGTCGTCGCCGGCGACCACCAGCACGCCGCCGTTCTTCATGGCGCCCGCCATGTTGCCGTGGCGCAGCACGTCGCCGGAGCGATCGACGCCCGGACCCTTGCCGTACCACATGGAGAACACGCCGTCGTACTTGGCCTGCGGGAACAGGTTGGTCTGCTGGCTGCCCCAGACGGCGGTGGCGGCAAGGTCCTCGTTCACGCCGGGCTGGAAGTGGACCTCGTGGCGCTTCAGGTGCTCGCGCGCCTTCCACAATTCCTTGTCCAGGCCGCCCAGCGGGCTGCCGCGGTAGCCGGAAATGAAGCAGGCCGTGTTCAGGCCCTCGGCCAGGTCGCGCTCGCGCTGCATCATCGGCAGGCGGGCCAGCGCCTGGATGCCGGTGATGAAGATGCGTCCGCTCTCCTGGGTGTACTTGTCCTCGAGCGTGACGTTGGCGAGGAAGGTCATGCCGTGTCTCCCGGTTCCCGGGGCGCGGTTCGCCTCAAGCCATCGGCCGGCGCCGCGACCCTGTTCCTTTGTTGGATCGTCCCTGAGATTTAATCACGGGAAACGCCTGTTACAACGAGGAAATACCCGTCGCAACACTCGGATAATGAACGAACGCGGGACGGCCCATGGCGCGAAATTGCATTGCCTGTCCGCCTTCAGCGGCCGCTGCAATATGTCTGGATAGGATAACAGTCGGCACAGGCAATGTGAGGTGCCTCCAGCAAACATCGGCGGAGTCGCCCGCCGGCCCTACTTCTCGTACAGCCGCTCCAGCATGTCCTTGTAGGTGTCGCGGATGACGTGGCGGCGGATTTTCAGGGTCGGCGTCAACATGCCGTTCTCCACGGTGAAGCCTTCGGGCGCCACACAAAATCGGCGGATTTTCTCGACGTTCGCCATGTTGCGGTTTACCCGGCTGACCGCCTGGGACAGCGCCTCGACCAGTGCCGGATCGTCGAAAACGAACTCGTCCTCGGGGTCGCCCTCGGCCTCGACCTGCTGCGGCCGGGCAGGAGCCTGAACCGCGCCCGCCGCCTCGCGCGCTGCAACGGGCGGCGCCGTGATGCCCTCCGGCTTGTCGGCAGGCCTGGTCTCCACCTCGGTCCCTGCCTGTTCGGCATCGGCGGCCTTCGGAGCCGCGGCAGCGCCCGCGGCGGCGGGTTCGGCTTCCGTCTCCGCCGCCCGATCCCGTTTCCGTCTGTTCTTCCAGGTCGCCAGCCAGTCGGGATCGGGAACCAGCAGGGCGACCAGATGTGGTCGTCGGTCGCCGTACACCATGGCCTGGGCGATCTCGGGCTCCAGCGTCAGGAAGCCCTCGACGCGCGCCGGGGCGATGTTGTCGCCGCCGGAATTGACGATGATGTCCTTCTTGCGGTCTGTGATGACGATGTTGCCGGCGTCGTCAAAGTGCCCGACGTCGCCGGTGTGAAGCCATCCTTCCGCGTCGATGGCCTTGCGCGTCTGCTCCGGGCCCTTCCAGTAGCCGCGCATGACCATCGGGCCGCGCGCGAGGATCTCGCCGTCCTCGGCGATCTGCACCTCAACGCCCTTGAGCGGCGGTCCGACGCTCTCCAGCCGCACCGACCCCGGCCGCTGGACGGAAATGACCGGCGCGGCCTCCGTCTGCCCGTAGCCCTGCAGGATGGGCACGTCCAGCGCCATGAAGAACAGGCCGATGTCGTAGTTGAGCGGGGCGCCGCCCGAGACCAGCGCCTTCAGCCGTCCGCCGAACCGCTGCGCCACCTTGCGCCGGACCAGCCGCCCCAGCACCCAGTTGGTCATGGCCTCCATGGGGCCGAGGCCTTTCTCGTACTTTTTCGCCCCCAGTTCGATCGCCTTGTAGAACAGTTTCACCTTTGTGCCGGTCTGCTTCTCCATGGCGCGCAGGATCCGGTTGCGCATGAACTCGAACAGGCGGGGCACGGCCGTGGTGATGGTGGGGCGGACTTCCTGGAAGTTCTCCGACAGCTTGTCCAGGCCTTCGGCGTAGTAGATCTGCGCGCCGATGGAAATGGGGAAGAACTGCCCGGCGGAATGCTCGTAGGAGTGTGACAGCGGCAGGAAGGACAGGAAGACCTCGTCACCCAGGCCCAGGATTTCCAGGACGTCGAAAGCGCCCATGCAGTTGGCCAGCACGTTCTTGTGGCTGAGCATCACACCCTTGGGCGCGCCCCCGGTGCCCGAGGTGTAGATGATGCAGGCGGTATCGTCCGCCTCCGCCCCTTCCCAATGCTTCGGGCGTCCCAGCGGCTGGCCGTCGTGGATGAGCTGCATCCACTTCACTGTCTCCACACCCGGGTTCTGTGCAAGAGCCTGATCATCGATGGTGATGACGAACGGCGTCTCGGACGCCTGGGCGGCGGCGGCATAGACCCGTTTCGCCAGCGCCCGGGTGGAGACGACGACCGCAGCCGCGCCGCTGTCGTTGAGGATGTGAAGGTGGTCGGCCACCGTGTTGGTGGTGTAGGCCGGAACCGTGATGGCGCCGATCGCCATGGCCGCCATGTCCGCGATCAGCCATTCCGGCCGGTTTTCGGACACGATCATCACCCGGTCGCCCGGCTTGATGCCACGCAGCGCCAGTCCCTGGGCGAGCGCGTCAACCCGCTCCGCCGTTTCCCGCCAACTCATCGGGTGCCACGCACCTTCGGCCTTGCGCCACAGAAACGGCCGGTCATCCAGGGCCGCCACCTGCTCGTAGAACATGCGGGTGAGCGTTGTCGCAGTGTCGAAGTCGATGGCGCGGCCGCCGGTCGATGTCACGTGATCCTCCCGATTTCACCCGGTATTGAAGGGGTGTTATTCATTTAGGGTCGGTTATCGCAATTTTCTTGCCCCTGTCGCAAGCCTTCCCCATATCGCGCGCACCAGAGATGAACGGAGGAGAGAGAGCGCTCATGTCCGAAGCCGCCGCGTCCAACCTGCCCCGCTGGGACCTGTCGGACCTGTATCCCGGCCCGCAATCCGAAGAGTTGAAGCGCGACCTGGACCGCGCCGGCCGTGATGCCATCGCGTTCGAAGACAAGCACGCCGGTCGCGTCGCCAGCCTGGACGGCGGCTCGTTTGCCAACGCCATCGGCGACTACGAGCGCATTACCGAAATCCTGCACCGAATCTTCTCCTACGCGCAGTTGCTGCACGCGTCCGACGTCTCCAACCCCGATATTGGTCGCTTCTACCAGGACATCCAGGAGAAGGGCACGGAGATCAGCGCGCACCTGATCTTCTTCACCCTGGAGATCAACCGCATCGATGACTCCAAGCTGGAAGAGATGCTGAAGGTTCCCGATGCCGCGCGCTACGCGCCCTGGATTCGCGACATCCGCGCCTTCCGCGCCCACCAGTTGTCCGACGAACTGGAAAAGATGCTGCACGAGAAGGAGGTCGCCGGCCGCGGCTCCTTCGTGCGCCTGTTCGACGAAACCATGGCGTCCCTGCGCTTCCCCGTGAACGGCGAGGACCTGACCATCACCCAGGTCACCGACCGCCTGTCCTCGCGCGAGCCGGAAAAGCGCAAGGCCGCCGCCAAGGTCATGGGAACGGTACTCGGCGACAACATGCGGCTGTTCTCGCTGATCACCAACACGCTCGCCAAGGACAAGGAGATCGAGGATCGCTGGCGCGGCTACGCCCGGCCGGTGTCGTCCCGCAACCTGGCCAACCAGGTTGAGGACGAGGTGGTGGACGCCCTCGTCACCGCCGTCAAGGGCAGCTACGGCGACCTCAGCCACCGCTACTATCGCCTGAAGGCGCGGTGGATGGGCATGGAGAAGCTGGACTACTGGGACCGCAACGCGCCGCTGCCCGAAGACACCGACCGCACCTATTCGTGGGACGAGGCCCGGGAGACGGTTCTGTCGGCCTATTCGCGCTTCTCGCCGGAGTTGGCGGATATCGGCAGGAAGTTCTTCGACAATCCCTGGATCGACGTGCCGGCGCGGCCCGGCAAGGCGTCAGGCGCCTTCGCCCACCCGACCGTGCCGAGCGTGCATCCCTACCTGCTGCTCAACTTCATGGGCCGGGGCCGCGACGTGATGACTCTGGCGCACGAGTTGGGCCACGGCTGCCATCAGGTGCTGGCGGGCGAGCAGGGGCCGCTTCTGTCGGCCACGCCGCTGACGCTCGCCGAAACCGCCAGCGTGTTCGGCGAGATGATGACCTTCCGCTCCATGGTCGACGCCGAGACCGACGCCACCCGCCGCCGCGTCATGCTGGCCGGCAAGGTGGAGGACATGCTCAACACCGTGGTGCGCCAGATCGCCTTCCACGAGTTCGAGCGCCACGTCCACGACGAGCGCCGCAACGGCGAATTGTCGGAGGAACGCCTGGGGGAAATCTGGATGCAGTGCCAGCGCGAAAGCCTGGGCGATGCCTTCCGCTTCGACGACGAGTACAAGAACTACTGGGCCTACATCCCGCACTTCATCCACTCGCCGTTCTACGTCTACGCCTATGCGTTTGGCGACTGCCTGGTGAACGCCCTGTACTCGGTGTTCCTGGAAGGGCACGAAGGCTTCCAGAAGAAGTACCTGGACATGCTGCGCGCCGGCGGCACCAAGACCCACAAGGACCTGCTGGCGCCCTTCGGGCTGGACGCCTCGGACCCCGCCTTCTGGAAGCGGGGGCTGACGGTGATCTCCGGCTTCATCGATGAATTGGAAGAGGTTTCCTGATCCCATGGCCGAAACTCCTCGGGACCGTGATCGCGACGAACGCCGCTTCGGCGGCCGCATCCGGCGCTATGCTCAGGTGGGCGGGGCCGTCAGCGGCCTCGCCGCCCGCTGGGCCGGCGAACGCTATCTGGGGCTCAAGCTGGACAAGGCCCAGCACGCCGCCGAGCTGAAGGCGGCGCTGGGCGGGCTGAAGGGTCCGCTGATGAAGGTGGCGCAGATCATGTCCACCATCCCGGAAGCGCTGCCCGAGGAGTACACTCTGGAACTGGCCCAGCTGCAGGCCAACGCGCCGCACATGGGCTGGCCCTTCGTGAAGCGCCGCATGACGTCGGAACTGGGCCCGACCTGGCAGCGGCGGTTCGAAAGCTTCGATCACGAAGCCTCCGCCGCCGCGTCGCTGGGGCAGGTGCACAAGGCCGTTCACCACGACGGGCGCAAGCTCGCCTGCAAGCTGCAGTACCCCGACATGGAGTCGGTGGTGGAGGCGGACCTGCGGCAGCTGCGGATCATCATTTCCATCTACCGCCGCTACGACCGCGCCATCGACCCCAGCGAAATCCACGCCGAGATCGCCGACCGCCTGCGGGAGGAGCTGGACTACACCCGCGAAGCCCGCAACATGCGGCTCTACACCCACATGCTGGCCGACGAGCCCACCGTCCATGTACCCGAGCCGGTCGAGGACCTGTCCACCCGGCGGCTGTTGACCATGACGTGGCTGGACGGCGCGCCGCTTCTGAAGGTGGCGGACACCGCCGACCTGGAGCAGCGCAACCGCATCGCCTATCACATGTTCCGGGCCTGGTACGTGCCGTTCTACCGCTACGGCGTCATCCATGGCGACCCGCACCTGGGCAACTACACGGTTCGCGCCGACGACAGCATCAATCTGCTGGACTTCGGCGCGGTGCGCGTCTTCCGGCCGAACTTCGTGAAGGGCGTCATTGACCTCTATTGGGCGCTCCAGCGCGACGACCGCGACCTGGCGGTCTCGGCCTACGAGACCTGGGGCTTCAAGAACCTGTCCAACGAGATGATCGACGTCCTGAACCAGTGGGCGGCCTTCATCTACGCGCCGCTGCTGGAAGACCGGGAGCGGGGCATTGCCGACACCAACTCCGGCGTCTACGGCCGCGAGGTTGCCGAGAAGGTCCACGCCGACCTGCGCCGCGTCGGCGGCGTGACTCCGCCGCGGGAGTTCGTGCTCATGGACCGCGCCGCCATCGGCCTGGGGTCGGTGTTCCTGCACCTCAAGGCGCAGCGCAACTGGTACCAGCTGTTCCATGACCTGATCGGCGACTTCGACGCCGACGCGGTGGCGGAGCGGCAGCGGAAAGCCCTGGACGCGGTAGGTCTGTCCGTGGCAGAGGACAAGGCCACCGTCGCCCGCTAAGCCGTAAGGAGTACCGGACATGATCCGCAGCCGCCCCGTCCTGGCCGTGTTTCCAGGCCTGATGATCGCCGGTGCTGGGCTGTTCGCGGCGCTGCCGGCGTCGTCCCACACCACGGGGGCGCCGCCGTTGGTGGAAGAACGTCAGGCCGCCATGGAAGACATGAAGGACGCCATGAAGGTCCTCGGCCCCATGGTGAAGGGGGAAGCCCCCTTCGACGCCGCCCAGGCCGCCGAGGCGGCGGCCGTCATTCATGGCGTTTCGACCCGCATTCCGGATTTCTACCCAACTGACTCCACCTACTACGAGCCCGGCCATGCGCTGCCCGCCGTGTGGGAGGAGTCCGACGCCTTCCGCGACGAGGCCGCCGAGGCCCTGGAAGCGGCGGCCGCGCTGCGCGAGGCGGTCGACGGGGCAGGGGCGGCGGCCGCCATCGCGCCGGCGGTGAAGGAGGTGGCGGAGACCTGCCGGGCGTGCCACGACGATTTCAAGAAAGACGAAGACTGACGCAGGGGATGAAGACCGTGTCGATGAACGTAACCCGGGTCGCGCTGGCCGGCGCGCTGGGCCTGTCCGCCGCGCTGGCTGGCGCCGCCACGCCCGCCGTCGCCCAGCAGGAAATCCTCGAGAAGGAGCTGCGCGGCCTGGACGTGGTGGCTGTGCTCAACGCCCGGGAAGACACCATGAAGGGCATGAAACGCGCCATGAGCGAACTCGCCAAGATGGTCGAGGAGGAGGCGCCCTTCGATGCCGTCAAGGCGGCTCAACTGGCCGAGCTGATCGAGCGCAACACCCGCGCGATTCCCGTGCTCTTCCCCGAGGGGACCCAAATTCGCGGGTCAACCGCGCTGGACGCCGTGTGGGAAGAGCCCGAAGCGTTCGCGGCGCTGGCGGAAGAGGCGACCGGCAAGGCCGTCGCGCTGAAAGCCGCCACCGAACCGGCCAGCACCGCCGACGACATCGCCGACGCCTTCAAGGAGGTCGCGCTGTCGTGCCGCGCCTGCCACAAGGATTACAAGAAGCCTTTCTAAGCGGCTGATCTTCAAAAGAAAACGGCGCGTCCGCACATGCCGTTCGGACGCGCCGTTTGCCGTTCTGTCCGCGCCGCCACCGGGCGACGCTGCCCGTGTCAGCCTTCCGCGGCAGCGAGACTCGTGGTCCCCGGCTCGCCCGACCCGGCGGCCACTTGGTCCAGGACCTCGGGGTCCAGGCGGCCCATGGCGGCCAGCAGCCGATAGGTGGCGATCTGTGCCTCGAACAGGGCCGAGGTGTAGTTAATGCGTGCCGTGAACACCTCGTTCTCGGCATCCAGCACGTTCAGGGCCGTGTCGCGGCCCGACTGGCGAAGACGCAGGCGGGCGTCGTAGACCTCTTGCGCGATGGTCACGGCGTTGCCCAGAAGCGAAACACGCTCCCGCGCCGTCTGCAGGGCCTCCCATGCCACGCGCACCTGCTCGCTCACCCGGCGCAGGGTCTGCGCCTGGGTGTCGCGCGCGGCGGCATGCTCAAAGGCCGTGCGGGCGACGGCCGCCTTGGTCGCAAAGCCGTTGAAGATGTTCCAGTTGGCGGTGACCAGTGCCGAAAATTCACGGTTCATGCCGGGCGCATCCCGCAGGTGCGGATCAACGTCGTTTTCGTAGGTGCCGGAAAGCTCGAGGTTGAACCGGGGATAGTAGCCCGACTCCGCCAGATCGCGGCGCTCATCCGCGATGGCGATCTGCTTGGCGCCCGAGGTCACCGCCGGGTTCTCGGCGCGGGCAATTTCGATGGCGGCATCCAGCGTTTCGGGCAGCAGGTCGACGGGCGGGCGCGGGCGCGTCATGCTGTCGACCACGGCGGGGGTGCCGAACACCTGAAGGTAGCGCGCCTGCGCGTCCCGCAGCGCGCCTTCGACGGCAACGCGGCGTTCCTTGGCGATCTGCAGGCGGGACTTGGCCTGCAGGACGTCGACAGCGATGCCCGAGCCGCGCTGCACGCGCTCGTTCTCCAGGTTCAACTGCTCCATGATGTTGCGCTCGTTTTCGCGCGACAGCTCGAGCAGCCGGGTCTGGCGCAGGACCGTCATGTAGGCGGTCGCGGCCTCGAGAATGACTTCCTGAACAGTGGCGTTGACCGCCGAGGCGGCGGCATCGCGCTGAAGCTGGGCGGACTGATATTCGGCTTCCCGCGCGCCGCCGTCCCAGATTTTCTGCGTCAGCGTCAGGGTCGCGGTTTCGCGTCCGGCGGCGTATTGATCTTCGCCCTGTGTCCGGCGTGTCGGGCTGTCGGCATAGAGGTGCCCCATGTCCGCGCGCAGATCCAGGCGCGGCAGGTAGTCGCCGAAGGCCTCGTCGATGCCCTTTTCCGCCGCTCTAAGATTGTTGCGGGCCGCCTCGATGCGGGGATTGCCGGCCAGCAGCGATGTCACCTCTTCCGCAAGCGGTGCAGCCTGCGCCTGAGCAGAGCCCATCACGGCCAGGGCGCAGAAGTATACGGCCGAAGACGTACGAAGCACTTTCCCCATCCCCCAAAAGATACTCGGCATTGCGTCTCTATAGCGCAGCAGCATCCTGGCGTAAAGCGGTCAGGCGAGACTTTTCTACCCACGCGCGAGATCGTCCGGCGCCTTCGAGCGCCGCAGCCCTGGGGTCAGCAGGGCGCGCAATGCCACCCCTGACTTTCATCGCGGTTGAGTCCGAAGGGGGAAGGTGCTACTGCCTTCGGATGGTACACTTCGTTCGACCCCCGGAGGGTGTCGCGGCGGCGTGACCCCGGCAATCGATACGGGAGAGTGGGGAAACATGGCCTTTTCGCTGTCGGCGGCGGTGGTGGGCGCTGTGCTGGGCTCGGTGGTGCTCGCCGTGGCCCTGGCCTATCTTGCGCGCCTGCCGAACGCGGCGGGCGGGCTGAAACTCTGGGCCCTGTCGTTCTTCGTGCACGCCTTGCAGCTTCTTGTCGTCGCGCCGGACCCGCTGACCTACGACCCCGGAATCCTGTTCGTCTCCGAAAGTCTGAACGGACTGACGGCGGTCCTGCTGCTGGCCGGCACCTGGCGCTTCCTCGGCAACCGGGGGCGGCCGGCGGTGTTCGCGGCGCTTTTGGCGACCGCGGTCGGCTGGGCGTTGACGGCAGCCATGCTGGACCTGTCGTTCTTCTGGACCACGTTGCCGCAGTACGTCTTCATGGCCGGCGTCATGCTGATTACCGCCTGGGCCTTCTGGTCGCGGCGGGCGGAGCAGCGGGACAACTTCACCTACATCGCGGTTCTTTTCGTCGCCTGGGCCGCGCACACGCTCGGCTATCCCTTCCTGGGGCGCGATCCCGAGCTGGCGCCCATGGGCTTCCTGATCGCCCAGGGCCTGACCATGGCCATCGCCGTCGGATTCATCGTGCTGGTGCAGCGCCGACAGGCCAAGGACCTTGCGGCCGCGCGCGAGGCGGCGGTCGAGGCGGAGCGCGTGGCGGCCGGACGTGAAGATCACATTCGCGCCGTTCTCAACACGGTTGCCGACGGCATCGTCACCGTCGGCGCCGACGGCCGCGTGTCGGATTTCAACGCCGAGGCCGAGCGCATCTTCGGCATGCACGCAGTGACGGTGGTCGGCGGTCCCGCGGCCCACGTCCTGCCGGCGGAGGACCACGAGGCGCATCCCGAAGGGGGCCTGATCGTCGAGGCCTCGACTGGCTTGGGCGAAGACGGCCGCGCCGTGCGCGCGACCCGCACGCAGGCGCGGCGGGGCGACGGCGGGCTCATGACCATCGACCTGCGCGTCGCCTGCATGCGCGATGCCCAAGGCCTTCACCATGTGGCCGTCGTGCGCGACATCTCGGAAGCCCTGGTGACCGAGCATCTGGACGACCTGCTCCAGAGGCTCGACCAGCAGGCCTTCCGCGGTGCCTCGCTCGATCAGGTGGCCGGCATGGCCGCCGAGCGCATGGCCGAGGTCAGCAACCTTCCGCTCGTGTGGATCGGCACCAAGGAACTGGACGGCACGGTCAGCCTGCGCGGCACGGCCGGCGAAAGGGCGCCGGAGGTCTCCTTCGAAGGCGAAATCCGCTGGGACGCCGCCATGCCCGAGTTCTGTCCCGCAGCGGAGGCTGTGCGCCTGGGCGAGACGCAGCAGGTGACGATCTCGACACTCGTCGGCCCACCGGGTCCCTGTGTGCGGGCCATCAAGGGCCTTGGGCTCGACGGCGTGACGGCCGTGCCCCTGCACGCGCAGAACGAGGTGGTCGGCGTCATCGTGCTCGCCGGCGATCCGGCCCACCTGAGCCGGCCCGACACGGCCCGCATCGCCCGCGCCGGCGGCCGCCTGGGATCGGCGTTCCAGATCGTGCGTGACCAGGAACGCTTGCGCCTGCAGGGCACGGCCATGGCGGCGGCGGCCAACGCAATCTTCATCACCGACCTCAACGGCAGCATCGAGTGGGTCAACGACGCCTTCACGCGCCTGTCGGGCTACGACCGCAAGGACGTCCTGGGCAAGACGCCCGCCGTGCTGAAGTCGGGCGTGCAGAGCCCCGACACCTACGCCACCCTGTGGCGCACAGTGAAAAGCGGCCGGGTGTGGCGCGGCGAGATGGTGGAACGCCGCAAGGACGCGACGTTGTACACCGTCGACCAGACCGTCGCGCCGATCACCGACGAACACGGCAAGATCACCCACTTCGTCGCCATCCACGAGGACGTCACCGAGCGCAAGCGGGCGGAGGAGCGCATCCGCTATCTCGCCAACTACGACACGCTGACTCGCCTGCCCAACCGCGTGCTGTTCCGCGACCGCCTGCACCAGGCGGTAAGCCACGCGCGGCGCATGCAGAAGGCACTGGCCGTGATGTTCGTGGACCTGGACCGGTTCAGCCGCATCAACGATACCCTTGGCCACGCGGCGGGCGACCAACTGCTGTCCACCATGGCCGAACGGATCCAGCTGGTGGCCGAGGACGCGGACACGGTGGCCCGCATCGGCGGCGACGAGTTCGCCGTCATCCAGAGCGACCTGCCCAACGCCGAGGCCGCCGCCGTGCTGGCGAAGAAGGTGGTGGACGCCGTGGGCACCACCGTCGACATGGACGGCCACGAGATCCACCTGGGCGCCAACGTCGGCATCGCCATATTCCCGCAGGACGGCGAGGACCCCGACCACCTCATCAAGAACGCCGACATGGCCATGTACCGGGCCATCCGCTCGGAAACGGCGTCGTACTATTTCTTCAGTTCGGAAATGAACGCCGAGGCCCAGGTACGACTGGGCATCGAAGGGGACCTGCGCCGGGCGGTGGAGCGGGACGAACTGACGCTGTTCTACCAGCCGCAGATCAGCGTCGCGACCGGCCGCGTCATCGGCGTCGAGGCGCTGCTGCGCTGGCAGCACCCGGAACAGGGCATGGTCTCGCCGGCCCGGTTCATCCCGGTCGCCGAGGACAGCGGCCTGATCCTGCCCATCGGGGAATGGGTGATGTCGGAAGCCATGCGCCAGAGCCGCGCCTGGCTGGACGACGGCTTGCCGCCCATCACCATGGCCATCAACATCTCGGCGGTTCAGTTCCGCCAGGACGGCATCATCGACCGTGTCAAGGCGCTGATCGCCGAGCATCAGGTCGACCCGACGGCCATCGAGATGGAGCTGACGGAAAGCATGCTCATGCAGGACGCCCGTCAGGCCATCGAGCTTCTGACCGACCTGTCCGACCTTGGCATCCAGCTTGCCATCGACGATTTCGGTACCGGTTATTCTTCGCTCAGCTATCTGAAGCAGTTCCCGGTCGACAAGCTGAAGGTGGACCAAAGCTTCGTGCGCCACATCACCACCGACGCCAACGACGCCGTCATCGCGCGCGCCACCATCAATCTGGGGCACTCGCTGGGCCTGCGCGTCGTGGCCGAGGGCGTCGAGGACCTGGAGACCTATACCTACCTGCGCGCCGAAAACTGCGATGTGGCCCAGGGCTACTACTTCGGCCGCCCCATGCCCGCCGACCAGATCGCCGACCTCCTGCGGCGCGAAGCAGCGGGCGAAAGCCTGGTGCCCGAGGAAACGATCGGCACTGCGGCCGGGGCGTGAACCGGCGGCGAAGCCTTTGACACCATTGGCGTTCCCGCGCGTTGGTGTGGTGGAAGACATTGCCCACCCAGCCTCGCGAACACGCAAACGGAACCCCACATGCTGCACCGCCCGCCACGCGGCCGAACTGCCTCGGCCGGAAAGGCGATCCCGCTGAACGATCTGCCGGCCGAGGAGCGTGCGCGCCGGCGCGACCGTCCCGCAGCGGCCGCGCCGCCCTCTCCGCCGGATGCCCGGACCGTCTCCGTGCGCCGCTCGGCCGCCGCGGCACACAACGCCCGCCCGGCAGAGGAGCGCAAGCGGGCGCCGTGCGGGCCGGCTCCCGCCGCCGAACCGGGGGCGGCCAAGACCGCCGAGCCGACACCGCCGTCGGTGGCGTCGGGCCAGGGCGGCGAGGTGCTGGAGGTGCGCCGGGTGCGGCCGGACCTGTTGCGTCTCTTCATCGCCAAGCCCGCCGGGCTCGCATACACGCCCGGGCAGTCCCTGCGCCTTGAACTGGAGGGCACGCGGCGGCGCTATACCCTGGCCTCGGCCCCGCACGAGCCACACCTGGAATTCTACGTCGAGATCGTCCCCCAGGGCCGCATGACGTCGAAGATCGCGCGCCTCAAGGCCGGGGACCGGGTGGAGATCGCCGGCGCACCAAAGGGCGGTATTGCCTTCGACGAGAGCGCGGCCCGGCACCTCATGCTCGCCACCGTCACCGGCGTGAATCCCTTCGTCAGCATCCTGCGCGACGCGCTGCACCGCGGCCGGCGGGACTTGAACTGCGTGCTGGTCCACGGCGCGAGCCACGGCGACGAGTTCGGCTATGATACGGAACTTGCGGACCTGGCGCGCCGTCGCCCCGACCTGCTGACCTACATCCCCACCGTCAGCCGACCCGATGACCCGCGCAACGCGGGCTGGCAGGGCGCGAAGGGCAGGGCGGAAAGCCTGGTCCCTGCCGTGCGCCGGCGCTTCGAGCTGCCCGTGGGGGAAACGGCGGCCTATGCCTGCGGCCATCCCGGCATGGTCGACAATGCACGCACAGCCCTGACCGAGTTGGGCTATAACGTGCGGACGGAAAAGTACGACTGACGGACGGGCGGGGGATATGAGGCTGCGGATGGGGGCCGTTCTGGCTGGACTGCTGGCGCTCACGGCCTCAGTGACGCATTCCCAGCCGCTTGACTGCCGGCGAGTCCCGCTGACCGACATCAGAACCGGCGCGGCCATTTTGGGCCCGGAGGACCTTGCGTTCCACGCTCCTTCCGGCACCCTCTTCATCTCCGCCCATGATCGCGCCGGCAGGTCCGGCGGCGGCCTCTACGCGCTTCCGGCCGCGAGTCTGGAGGCGGGCACGGCGATGCGGCTGGACGCCGGGGCGGTCACCTTTCCCCACGGCATTGCCCTGGACGACGCCGGCGCGGCGCTGGCGGTCATCGACCACCGCGATCGGCGGGAGAGGTCGCAATTGCTTGTCTTCCCCGTCGGTGACAACGGCGCGCTTGCAGCGCCTGAAGCCCGGAAAGACGACCGCCTGTCGCGGGCCAACGACGTGGCGCCGGACGGGCAGGGCGGATGGCTGGTCAGCATCGACCAGGGCTCGGAGAGCGGCCTTGGCCGCCTGCTGGAGGTGACGGTTCCGCTCGCCCGCGCGAAGATCATCCGCCCGGGCCAGTACGCCCCATTCGCGGAAGGCCTGGCCTTCGCCAACGGCATCGCCCGGCTGAACGACGGGCGTATCGTCGTCGCTGAAACGCGGGCCGACCGGCTTACGGTCCTGACGCCGGACGGCACGGTCGCAGCGCGTGTGCCGCTGGACGGGCCGCCGGACAACGTCTCGGCGTTGCCCGACGGGCGGCTCGCCGTGGCGGTTCTGACGGGCGGACTGCAGCTCATGCTCTCGCGGCAGGAGTGGCTGGGCGTCGACCCGCCGGGCTCCCGCGTCGTGGCGGTCGATCCGGACGGGGCCGGGCCGGCGCGGGTCCTGTTCGACGATCCCGACAGCGCCATCCTGGCCGCGGCCACCAGCGCGGTTGCGGCGGGCGACCGGCTGGTGATCGGGTCGGTGGCCGACAGCGCGCTGGCCGTCTGCCCGCTGCCGGCGGCCGTCAGCCGGTAAAGGGCTCCTGCTGGGTCGGCGTGTTCTGCAGGTCCAGCGTCACCTCCACGATGTCGATGTCGATGGTCGCGGTGCGCTTGAAGCCCAGGTGCTCCACGAACTTGAGCATGCGCTGGTTTTCCTTGAGGACCTGGCCGACCATGTACTTGGTGCCGCGGGCGCGGCAGTACTCGATCATCTTTTCCATCATGCGGATGCCCAGGCCGCCGCCCTTGAGGTTGGAGCGGATGACGATGGAGAACTCGGCCGACTCGTTGTCGGGGTCCGTCACCGTGCGCACCACACCCAGGGTTTCGTCGTTGCCCTCGTCGTCCTTGGAGACGCCGATGAAGGCCATTTCGCGGTCGTAGTCGATCTGCGTCAGGCGCGCCATCTGGCTGTGCGGCAGTTCCTGCACCAGACCGAAGAACCGGAAGCGGATGTCCTCGGGCGTCAGGCGGCTGACGAAGACGTGGTGGTTGGGCTCGTCCTCGGGCCGGATGGGCCGCAACATCACCTTGCGCCCATTGCGCATGGTGAAGACCTCTTCAAGGTCGCGCGGATAGGGGCGGATCGCCAGCCGGTCCGTCGCCACCGCCGGCGCCTCCTGCACGCGCATGCGGGCGTCGATGGCCAGCACCCCGTCGGCGTCGGCGAACAGTGGGTTGATGTCCAGCTCGACGATTTCGGGGATGTCGGTGATGAGCTGGCCGACCTGGATCAGCGTGCGGCTGATGCTTTCGGTGTCCGCCGGCGGGCGGCCGCGATAGCCCTCCAGGAGCTTCGAGACGCGGGTGCGGCCGATGACCTCTTTTGCCAGGGTCATGTTCATGGGCGGCAGGGCGACGGCGCGGTCGCCGATCACCTCCACCGCCACGCCGCCCTGGCCGAACAGGATGACGGGACCGAAGATTGGGTCGGTGGAGACGCCGACGATCAACTCGTGCGCGCCGGTGCGCCGAGCCATGGTCTGCACGGAAAAGCCGTCCAGGCGCGCGTCGGGGAAGATGCGGCGCAGGCGGCTTTCCATCTTCTCGGCGGCCTGGCGGGCCTCCTCGGGCGTGTTCAGGTCCAGCACCACGCCGCCGACATCGGACTTGTGGCCGATGTCGGGCGACATGATCTTGAGCGCCACCGTATGGCCCATGCGCGCAGTCAGGCGCTCCACCTCGTCAGGTGTCTTGGCGATGTGGGTTTCGACCGTGGGCACGCCATAGGCCAGCAGGACCGCCTTGGCCTCGGGTTCCGAGAGCATGGAGTCGCCGCGCGCGAGCACGTCGCGGATGATGGACCGCGCCGTTTCCGTGGCCGGCTGGAAGTCTGTCGCCAGCGAAGCCGGCGTCTCCATCAGCAGTTCCTGGTTGCGCTGGTACTGCACCGTGTGCATGAAGGCGCGCACGGCCTGATCCGGCGTGTCCAGGGTAGGGATGTTCGACTCGGCGAACAGGCGGCGGGCATCACGCACCCGCTCGTCGCCGACCCAGCAGGTGCCGATGTGGGCGGTGCGCTTTTCCTTGGCGAAGTTGATGACCGCCTGGGCGACCGCCGTCGCGTCCACCATGGCGACCGGAACGTGCATGACCAGGATGGCGTCCACCTCCTTGGCCGCGTGAAGAATCTTCAGCGTTTCCAGGTAGCGGTCGGGCGGAGCGTCACCGATGAGATCGATGGGATTGCCGCCCGACCAGATGCCGGGCAGCACCTTGTTCAGTTTTTCCATGGTGTCGTCCGACAGGTCCGCCAGACGCCCGTCCAGCCCCAGCAGGTCGTCGGCCGCCATGATCCCGACGCCGCCGCCGTTGGTGACGATCGCCAGCCGGTCGCCCTTCAGCCGGCGCGAGCGGCCCAGGGTCTCGACGGCGGCGAACAGTTCCTCGAAGTCGTACACCCGCAGCATGCCGGCGCGGCGGAAGGCGGCGTCGTAGACCTGATCGGACCCGGCCAGGGCGCCGGTGTGGCTGTAGACGGCCCGGCTCGCCTGTTCATGGCGGCCGGCCTTGATGGCCAGCACCGGCTTGTTGCGGGCGGCGGCACGGGCGGCCGACATGAAGTTGCGGCGGTCCTTGACCGACTGGATGTAGAGCAGGATGGCGTTGGTCTGCGGGTCACTGCCCAGGTAGTCCAGCAGGTCGCCGAAGTCGGTGTTCACCGCTTCGCCAATGGACATGAAGTGCGAGAATCCGACTCCGTGGGTATGCGCCCAGTCCAGCACGGACGCGCACAGGGCGCCCGACTGCGAGACGAAGGCAAGCCGCCCCTGGCGCGCCGGCAGGTGCAGCGAACTGGCGTTCAGCCCCATGTGCGGGACCATGAGCCCCATGCTGTTGGGGCCGAGAATGCGCATTCCGTACTTGCGGGCGAGGTCCTGGACCTGGTCCATGGCGGTGCGGCCGTCGGCGCCTTCGGCCTTGCCCATGCCGGCCGAGCCGACGACGGCCGCCCGGGTGCCGCGTGCGCCCAGTTCGTCCACCACCTGCGGCACATCCTCGGGCGGTGTGCAGATGACGGCCAGCTCGGGCGTCAGCGGCAGGCTGGCGATGTCGGGATAGGCCAGCACCCCTTGCACCGCCTGAGCGGAGCGGGTGACGGGCATGATGGGACCGCCGAAATCGCCGCGCAGAAGGTTGCGCATGACGATGCCGCCGATGGCCGTCTCGGAATTGGACGCCCCCACGACGGCGACCGACTCCGGCTTGAACAGGCATTTCAGGTTGCGGACGCTCATGACCCCCCTCGTCATCGGTGCCCAGAAGGATGAGGTCAGCCTAACGCCCTGAGTTTGCGGTGCAACAAGAAAGGGGGCGGCACGACTTCCGGCCGACCCCTTAGCGCCTTATGCCGCACCCCGGCCCCGGATCATTCGGGCACGAACAGATTCCCGCCGATGAGGGCCGCCGTCGTGCGGATGAAGACCGTGGCAATGATCACGGTCGCCAGCCCCAGCAGGCTCCAGCCGAGCACGGTCAGCCCGGCAGGCGCACCGACGCGGGCACCATAATCCAGCACCGCGCAGGCCAGGGCTGCGCTTGGAAAGGTGAAGGCCCACCAGGACACCGCGAAGGGCACTTTCAGGAAGGTGCGCGTCATGCTCAGTAGCAGCAGGGCGATGAACAGCCCGGTGTAGAGCAGCACCCGCGCGAAACCGTCCACCACGCCGCCCGTCAGCGCCACATAGGACAGATAGCCGACGGCCGGGGGCGCCATGAAGATGAACAGCGTCGGCAGGATCTTCGTCGGCATGGGGTCGTGGAAAATGATGCGGTAGATGAGCAACGTCATCAGCACCAGCCAGAACACCACGCCGATGGAGAAGAAGAACCATGCCACCTCGGTGAAGCCGAAGTGGCTGCCCGTCAGGGGCACGATGATGTTGCCGACGATGGGAATGAACCACGCCGGGTTGGAATGCGCAATGTGGACGTCGTGCAAGATCCATCGCTTGAGCAGCGTCACCGTCAGGGTGACGTGCAGCACGGCGCCCGCCGCCCACATCCACAGGGCCAGCGTGGGAGCGTGCGGGATGGCGCCGATGGACAGCAGAAGGATGGCGATGGAAAAAGCCGGGAAGAAGTTGGCGCGGATGGGGTGCGCGAACTCCTTTTTCACCGCCTGGGGAAAACGCAGGGCCTTGGCGCCGTAGAGCACCGTGATGGCCACGAACAGCACCGCCGCAAGCGCCATGATCGCCTCGCCGACCATGGCAGGCGCCGCGACCGTGTGCGAGGCCTTGCGCCAGGCGATGCCCAGGCCGGTCACGCCCATCACCACGGCGAACAGGGGTACAGGCACGTGCATCAGCCACGGCCCCGCGGCGCTGGTGGCGGCGGGAATGGCGCCGGCCGGCGCGGTTCCGGCGCCGGCGTCGGCAGGGGCAGAGACGGAATCGGGGCGTTTGGCCTCAGGCATGTCGTGCGAACTCCGGTCACCAACGAAAAGAGGATGCGACCGCACCATCACATAAGCAGGCCCTAATGTAATTGAGCTTCGTCATTCCCGCAAACGAAACCCCGCGACGGTGGCCGGCGCGGGGCTGGGGGTCAGATGGAGACTGGAGCCGAGCCGGCCGCGTGCCCTCAGTTGGGGCGCGACAGCGGCGTGTAGAGGCCTTCGTCGGACTCGTTGAACCATTCCTCGACATCGGGATGGTCGATGGGGTCGTCCGTATCGTCGGCCAGAAGATTGCGTTCGGCGACGTAGGTTGACATTTCCGTCTGGTCGACCAGCACGTGGTACCAGGGCTTGTCCTTGGGTGGCTGCCGCTCGGTCTGGTCGGCGTACCAGGCGTCGTCCATGCGGAACGACGGATCGACGTCGACCACGATGCCGCGGTAACGGTAGCTCTTGTGGCGGACGGTCTGGCCGATGGAGAACCGGGCGCGTCGCGGCTTGGATTGCGTGGTCAACACGGCTCCCGTGAAGCGCAAAAAAAGGCTGGCGGCGCAAAGGGGCGCCCCGGGTGGGGCGGTGGCTCCGGCGGTAGGATTCGAACCTACAACCCTGCGATTAACAGTCGCATGCTCTACCGTTGAGCTACGCCGGATCATCGCCAGCAGTCTATGGAGGCCCGGACCGGAATCGAACCGATGTACGGGGATTTGCAGTCCCCTGCATAACCACTCTGCCACCGGGCCTTAGCGTCGGGCGTCCTTGTCTTGAAGGCGCCGTCTGCGGTGCTCCCCCGTGGGGGAGGCGCGTTTTATAGGGACTGGAACGGCCGAGGTCAACACCTTTTGGGAAAACAGGTTTCCTTGTCGATGTAGCGCGGCATTGTCTTTCGCGCGGGGCGGGGCTATAAGACCGCCGTCATACCCGCACGGGCGGGACACCTTTTCAGCATCGATCGAGACGACGGGCGCGCGACCGCCGCACTTAATTTTCATCCGACGGGCCGCCCGGCACCGCAGAGGGGTTTTCCATGGACTTTACCATCGCTCGCCGCAACATGGTCGAGGGCCAGATCCGCACCAACCGGGTCACCGACCCCCTGGTGCTTAACGCGATGAAGACGCTCCCGCGAGAGCTGTTCGTGCCCAAGGCGATGCAGTCCATCTGCTACATGGACGAGGAAATCCCGCTGGGCAACGGCCGCTGCCTGATGGAGCCGATGATCCTCGCCCGCCTGCTGCAGGAGTGCGCGGTGCAGGAGGACGACGTGGTCCTGGTCATCGGTGCGGGCACCGGCTATTCCGCCGCCGTCATGGCGCACATGGCGTCCACCGTGGTCGCGCTGGAGGCGGACCAGGAACTCGCCGACCGCGCGTCGCGCCTGATGGCCGACCTGAACATCGATAACGTCGCCGTCGTCAGCGGCCCGCTGGACCAGGGATATCCCCAGCAGTCGCCCTATGACGTCATCTTTTTCGACGGCGCCATCGCCGAGGTGCCCAAGGCCATCCTCGACCAGTTGCGGGAAGGCGGCCGTCTGGTGACGGTCATCGAGGACGATGCCGACGCCGAGGTCGGTCAGGCCACGCTGGTGACCCGCAACGAAGGCGTGGTCGGCCGCCGCACGGCGTTCGACGCCAAGGTGCCCATGCTGCCGGGCTTCGAACCGGCGCCCAAGTTCGTCTTCTGATTGCGCCTTCAGCGTCGCACCTCTTGCTCCGGCCGCCATGCCTGTCCCGCGTGGCGGCCGGAGCCGTATCGGGAGTGGCCCTTGCGGCGCCGGTTGCCGCGCGGGACCATGAACATCACATGGCAGGTCTCCGCACTCTTTCCCACAAACCGTTGCCTGGCGTATGCTTGGCGCCGGATCGCCGCGGGGGACGCCGCCAGCAATTTCATTCAAGGTGATTGTCGATGAAAAAGCCTGTTTCCATCGCCGTCGCGGCCGCCATTTTCGGCGCTGCCGCCGCCTTTGTTCCGCTGTCGGCGGCCCACGCGGAAAGCCTCAGGGAAGCCCTGGCGAGCGCCTACCTCAACAACCCGACGCTCAAGGCCCAGCGCGCCGCCGTGCGCGCGGTCGACGAATCGGTGCCGCAGGCCAAGTCCGGCTGGCGCCCGACGGTGGAGGTCACGGGCTCGATCGGCAAGGCCATCGTCGACGACAATACCCGTACGACCGGCAGTTCCGACCTGACGCCCCGCGGCTATGAAATTCAGGTGGCGCAGCCGCTGTTTCGCGGCTTCCGCACGGAAGCGGCGGTGGAGCAGGCCAAGAATTCAGTGCGGTCCGCGCAAGCCGGCCTGCAGGCGACCGAGCAGGAAGTACTGCTTGCCGCGGCCACGGCTTACATGGACGTGATCCAGGCGCAGGCGGTGGTGGAACTGACGCAGAACAACGTGGATGTCCTGCAACGCCAGCTGGACGCGACGCGCGACCGGTTCCGTGTCGGGGAAGTGACCCGCACCGACGTGGCGCAGGCCGAGGCCCGCGTGGCTGGCGCGATCTCCGATCGCATCTCGGCCGAGAGCGAGCTTCAGTCGGTGCGCGCGACCTACGAGCGGGTCGTCGGAGCCGTGCCCGGCGAAGTGGACACGCCGCCGCCGGTCGCCAACCTGCCCGACAGTCTGCGCGAGTCGGTGGAACTGGCGATCACCAGCCGCCCCAGCGTCGTCTCGCGCCAGTACAGCGCTGACGCGGCCGTCGACAACATCGATCAGGTGCGGGGCGAGTTGCTGCCGACGGTCAACCTTATCGGCTCTTACGGTCAGAACTGGGAAAGCAGCCGCCAGGGCTTCCGCAGCGACAGTGCCAGCGTGGTGGTGCAGGCCACTGTCCCGCTGTACCAGGCGGGGCAGGTCTATTCCCGCCTGCGCGAATCCAAGCATGTCGCGGGCCAGCGCCGGATCGAGGTGGACGAGGCGCAGTTCGACGCCCGCGAGGCCGCCGTGCAGTCGTGGGAGAACCTGGCCGCCGCCCGCGCCGCCATCGAGTCGCTGACGGCCCAGGTGGAAGCTGCTCAGATCGCATTGGAAGGCGTCCAGCGCGAAGCCCAGGTCGGGGCGCGGACAGTCCTGGACGTGCTCGACCAGGAGCAGGAGCTGCTGGACGCCCGCGTCAACCTCGTGCGAGCCCAACGCACGGAATTCGTGGCGGCCTACCAGCTTCTGGCGTCGGTCGGTCGGATGACCGTCCAATCCCTCGACCTGCCCATCGAAGCCTATGATCCCGACGCCCACTATCTTGACGTGCGCGACCAGTGGATCGGCGGCAACAAGTGGGCCGAGGACGACGAAGAACTGGCGATCACCGGCAGCGAGCGCGGCGGCCCCATGGGTGTCCGGCTTGGCGAATGACCGGCGCGGATTAGGGGCGCTGGCTTTTTCTCGTGGTACGGTGAGGGGTTATCCGTTACTCTTCGCGGCCGGGAATAGGTATTAAGACGGTTTAGGCACATGGACGACAAGGGGCAGCAGGAACCATCGATGGAGGACATCCTCGCCTCCATTCGCAAGATCCTGTCGGAGGACGAGGAGGAGGACGCCCAGCCGGAGCCGAAGAAGGCCGAAGCGCCTCCTCAGCCCGAGCCGGAGCCCGAACCGGAGCCGGAGCCGGAACCCGAGCCCGAGCCCGAGCCGGAACCGGAGCCCGTCGCCGAGGACGAGGACGACGAGGATGTGCTCGAACTCACCGACAGCATGATGGTCGAGGACGAGCCGGAGCCGGAACCCGAGCCTGAGCCGGAACCGGAGTGGGAGCCCGAGCCCGAGCCCGAGCCCGAAGCGCCGGTCTTCTCGTTCGACGAGATGGACATGGACGAGCCGGAGCCGGAGCCTGAACCGGAGCCCGAACCCGAACCGGAGCCCATGCCGGAACCGGAGCCGGCGCCGCAGCCGAATCCTGCCGCCAGCCTGGACGACGATCACCTGATGAGCCAGGCCACCGAGGCCGCGTCCGCCGCCGCCCTGTCGCAGCTGGCCCGCACCATGACCTCGGACCGGCAGCTCACCGTCGGCCACGGCGCCATCACGCTGGAGGAACTGGTCCGCGATGCGCTGCGCCCGCTGCTGCGCGAGTGGATTGACGCCAACCTGCCGGGCATCGTTGAGCGCCTGGTCCAGCGGGAAATCGAGAGACTGGTATCCCGGTCCGAAAAGCAATAAAACCGCACCGGACCCATCATTATCTAACACCGCGCGCGACGCCGGGTCCCTGGGGCCCGGCGTCGGCGTTTTCGCCCCAATCGCCGTCAGAGAAAACGGGAAGACACACGCGATGCTGGACAAGACCTACAACGCCGCCGAGGTCGAGCAGAAACTTTATGCACGGTGGGAAGAGTCCGGCGTATTCGCTTGCAATCCCAAGGCCGACGGCAAGACGCCCTACACCATCATGATGCCGCCACCCAACGTGACCGGCACCCTGCACATGGGGCACGCGCTGACCTTCACCCTCCAGGACGCTCTGATCCGCTTCCACCGCATGCAGGGCCGCGACGTTCTATGGCAGCCGGGCACCGACCATGCCGGGATCGCGACGCAAATGGTCGTCGAGCGCAATCTGGAGAAAGAGGGAAAGACCCGCCACGACCTGGGCCGCGAAAAGTTCATCGAAAAGGTCTGGGAGTGGAAGGCGCAGTCCGGGGGCGCCATCATCAACCAGTTGCGCCGCCTGGGTGCCTCCGCCGATTGGCCGCGCGAGCGCTTCACCATGGACGACGGCCTGTCGGCCGCTGTTCGCAAGATCTTCGTCGACCTGCACCGCAAGGGCCTGATCTACCGCGACAAGCGCCTGGTCAACTGGGACCCCAAGCTGCACACGGCGATTTCCGACCTGGAGGTCGATCAGCGCGAGACAGTCGGCAAGATGTGGTACTTCCGCTATCCGGTGGAGGGGCAGGAGGGCGTCACCGTCACGGTCGGCACCACGCGCCCGGAAACCATGCTGGGGGATACCGGCGTCGCCGTGCACCCCGATGACGAGCGTTACGCCGACCTTATCGGCAAGCACGTCGTGCTGCCGATCGTCGGCCGCCGCATCCCCATCGTCGCCGACGAATACGCCGACCCGGAGAAGGGCTCGGGCGCGGTGAAGATCACGCCGGCCCACGATTTCAACGACTTCGAGGTCGGCCGCCGCAACGGCCTGGAGATGATCAACGTTCTCGACCGCGACGCGCGCATCAACGAGAACGCGCCCGAGGGCTACATCGGTCTCGACCGTTTCGAGGCCCGCGAGAAGATCGTCGCGGAGTTCGAGGCGCAGGGTCTGCTCGAGAAGGTCGAGGAAAACCCGATGACGGTCCCCTACGGCGACCGCTCGGGCGTGGTCATCGAGCCTTGGCTGACGGACCAGTGGTTCGTCGACGCCAAGACGCTGGCGCAGGAGCCCATCAAGGCCGTCGAGGAAGGGCGCACTCGCTTTGTGCCCAAGCAGTGGGAGAAGACGTTCTTCGAATGGATGCGCAACATCCAGCCCTGGTGCGTCAGCCGTCAGATCTGGTGGGGTCATCAGGTTCCGGCGTGGTTCGGCCCCGACGGCGAAATCTTCGTCGAGGAGACCGAGGCCGAGGCGCAAGGAGCGGCGGACAAGCACTACGGCAAGACCGTCGAGCTGACCCGCGACACCGACGTTCTGGACACCTGGTTCAGTTCGGCGCTCTGGCCGTTCTCCACGCTCGGCTGGCCCGAGGAGACGGAGGAGCTGAAGCGCTACTACCCGACCGACGTGCTGGTCACGGGCTTCGACATCATCTTCTTCTGGGTCGCCCGCATGATGATGTTCGGCCACTACGGCATGGATGAGGTGCCCTTCAAGGACGTCTACATCCACGCCCTGGTGCGCGACGAGCACGGCCAGAAGATGTCCAAGTCCAAGGGCAACGTCATCGATCCGCTAACGCTGATCGACGAGTACGGGGCCGACGCCCTGCGCTTCACCCTGGTCGCCATGGCCGCCCAGGGCCGCGATATCAAGATGAGCGAGCAGCGCGTCGCCGGCTACCGCAACTTCTGCACCAAGATCTGGAACGCCGCCCGGTTCTGCGAGATGAACGAGTGCCGCCCCGATCCGGCCTTCCAGCCGGCGGGCGTGACGTCGACGCTCAACCGCTGGATCGTCGGCAAGGCGGCCGAAACCGCCGCGACCGTCGCCAAGGCGGTGGAGGAGTACAAGTTCAACGAGGCGGCCCAGGCCGCCTACGGCTTCACCTGGAACACCTTCTGCGACTGGTTCCTGGAATTCGCCAAGCCCGTCTTCCACGGCGAGGACGAGGCCGCCAAGGCCGAGACCCGCGCCACGGCGGCCTGGGTATTGGACCAGATCCTGGTCATGCTGCACCCGTTCATGCCCTACCTGACGGAAGAACTGTGGGGCCAGATCGGCGGAACCGCGCGCGAGTCCATGCTGGCCCAGCACCACTGGACCGACGCCGGCGACGTGGCCGATGCCGCCGCGGCCGAAGAAATGGACTGGGTGGTGGAACTGATCTCCTCCGTCCGCTCGGTTCGCTCCGAGATGAACGTGCCGCCCGGCGCCCGTCTGGGCCTGCAACTGAAGGATGCCTCGCCCGAGACGGTGGCGCGCATGGAACGGCACGCAGCGCTCATCAAGACGCTGGCCCGGCTCGACAGCCTGGAGGCGGTGTTCGAGGCTCCGGCCAAGGGTGCGGCGCAGACCGTGGTGGGCGAGGCGACCGTCATCCTGCCGCTTGCCGGCGTCATCGACGTGGACCAGGAAAAGGCGCGCCTGGAGAAGGAGCTGAAGAAGGTCGAGGGCGAAATTTCCAAGCTCTCGGGCAAGCTCGGTAACGAGAAGTTCCTCGCCAAGGCGCCGGCAGACGTGGTGGCCGAGCAGCGCGAGCGACTGGCCGACGCCGAAGGCACGCGCGACAAACTGCGCGACGCGTACGACCGCCTGGCGGCCCTGTAAGCGGCCCGGCGGTGCGGCATGGCGAAAGGCGCGGACGGCAAGGGCAGGGCAGGGGCCAAGACCTCCGGTGGCAAGCCGTCCCGCCCGCCCGGCGCGCCCACGCCCGAGGAACGGGCCGAGGTGGTGGTGACCAAGCTGGAGCGGTTCATCCGCGAGGGCCGGTCCGCCACCGCCGGTGTCTCCTTCAAGTCCTGGCAGGGGATGGCGAAGGCGGAAATCACCGCCGCGCTCAAGGCCGCGGAGGGACAGGAGGCGCGCTCCTCCCGCCTGATCGACCGGTTCGTGCTGCTGGGTGGCGCCGCCCTGTCCACAATCGGGGTCTGGGGCACCGCGCTCGCCATCGGGCAGGCGCCCGACCGGGTGCTGGCGGCGGTGCTGAGCCTGCTGGCGGGGCTCGCGCTGCTCTGGATCGGCGGCGCGCTGGGGCTGAGGGCGCCGTTCGGGCGTTTCCGGGATGAGCGGCGCCGCGCCGCGCTCACGCGCGTCGATGACCTGCACCGCCAGGTCCGGCGCCTCGAAATCGACCTGAAATCAAGGGCAAAGAAGCTCCAGGCGGAGCGCGACGCCCAGGACGAGGCTTCATAAGTCAGATGCTCTATACCCCCTTCCAGACTGCCTGGAACATTTATCTGGAGGCGCATCCGCGCATGCCGGCCTTCCCGCCGCCGATGACGCCCGAACGGGTTTCGGGCCTGCTGGAGGTGGTCGACCGCGGCGGCGTGGACCTGGTGCTGTTCGATTCCTATGGCGTGCTGCACGTGGGTGGGGATGCCCTGCCCGAAGGGCTGGCCGCCTTCAAGGGGCTGCGCGAACGGGGGGTGCCGCTGTGCGTGGTCACCAACGACGTCACCCGCGGGCCCGACGGCGTGTGCCAGGGGCTGAACGCGAAGGGCTACGACATCGAGCCGGAAGAGGTTGTTTCCGGCCGCTCCCTGCTTCCCGCCATCATGGACGCCCGCCCGGCCGGAACCTGGGGCGTGCTCGCCACCCATGACGAAGACATCGCCGCCCGCTTCGCCGACTGCGTTCCCATGGGACGGGAGCGGGCACCGACGGCAAGCGATCTGGATGCCGTGGACGGCTTTCTGTTCGTCGACAACAACTACTGGACCGAGACCACGGCGGCGCTCCTGGATGCATCACTGACCATCAAGCCGCGCCCAATGGTCGTGTGCAATCCGGACGTCGCCTGTCCCTACGGCGAGCGCATTTCCGCCGAGCCCGGCTTCTACGCCCATACCCTGGCGGCGCGGGGCCTGACGGACGTGACCTTCCTCGGCAAGCCGTTCCGCGGGGTCTACGATCTCGTGGGCCAGCGCTTCCCCGCCGTGCGGCGAGAGCGCATGCTGATGGTGGGCGACAGCCCGCACACCGACGTCCTGGGCGGTCGCGGCGCCGGCATGAGGGTCATGCTGGTGGAGTACGGATTCCTGCGCGGCCAGGACACCCTGGCCCGCTGCCGCGAGGCCGGCCTGCTGCCCAACTTCATCGCTGCTACGCCTTGAGCGCCATTCCGGCAGCATTCTTCCGGCACCACACGGCGCTTGGGGTTGAAATGCCCCGAGTCGGCGTCTAACCGTAGACGTAGCCTTTCGCGTCCGATAAAAATCCGCATTAGAGCTGCGGCTTTCTGGAGAACGACCATGCCCGACTACCGCTCCCGCACCTCCACCCATGGCCGCAACATGGCGGGCGCCCGCGGCCTGTGGCGTGCCACCGGCGTCAAGGACGAGGATTTCGGCAAGCCCATCGTCGCGGTCGCCAACTCCTTCACCCAGTTCGTGCCGGGCCACGTCCACCTGAAGGACCTGGGCCAGATGGTCGCGCGCGAGATCGAGGCCAACGGGGGCATCGCCAAGGAGTTCAACACCATCGCGGTGGACGACGGCATCGCCATGGGGCATTCGGGCATGCTCTACAGCCTGCCGTCGCGCGAGTTGATCGCCGACGCCGTGGAATACATGGTCAACGCCCACTGCGCCGACGCGCTGGTGTGCATCTCCAACTGCGACAAGATCACGCCGGGCATGCTGATGGCCGCCATGCGGCTGAACATTCCCGCCGTGTTCGTCTCCGGCGGCCCCATGGAGGCCGGCAAGGTCCTGCGCGAGGGCAAGGAACTGGCCGTGGACCTGGTGGACGCCATGGTTGTCGCCGCCGACCAGAACGTCGACGATGAAACGGTGGCGGAGTACGAGCGCTCCGCCTGCCCGACCTGCGGATCGTGCTCGGGCATGTTCACCGCCAACTCCATGAACTGCCTGACGGAGGCCCTGGGCCTGTCGCTGCCGGGCAACGGATCGCTGCTGGCCACCCACGCCGACCGCAAGGAACTGTTCCTCGAGGCCGCGCGCACCGTCATGGCGATCACCAAGCGCTATTACCTGGAGGACGACGAGTCGGTCCTGCCGCGCAACGTCGGCGCGTTCGCATCCTTCGAGAACGCCATGCGCCTGGACATCGCCATGGGCGGTTCCACCAACACCGTGCTCCACCTGCTGGCAGCAGCGCAGGAGGCCGGCATCGACTTCACCATGGCCGACATCGACCGCCTGTCGCGCGAGGTGCCCGTGCTGTGCAAGGTCGCGCCCTCCGTGCCCGACGTGCACATGGAAGACGTCCACCGCGCCGGCGGCATCATGGGCATCCTGGGCCGGCTGGAGGCCGCGGGCCTGCTCGATGCCACGGTGCCCACCGTGCACTCCGCCACCATGGCCGACGCCATCGACAAGTGGGATGTCGCCCGCACCGCTGCGCCGGAGGTGGACACTTTCTACCGCGCCGCGCCGGGCGGCGTTCGCACGACGGAAGCGTTCAGCCAGAACCGCCGCTACATCGAGGTGGAGAAGGACCGCGAGAAGGGCATCATCCGCTCGGCAGAGCATGCCTTCAGCAAGGATGGCGGGCTGGCGGTGCTTTATGGCAATATCGCGCCCGAGGGTTGCATCGTGAAGACGGCCGGCGTGGACGAAAGCATTCTCAAGTTCTCCGGCCCCGCCGTCATCTGCGAGAGCCAGGACGAGGCGGTCGCCAAGATCCTGGGCGGCGTGGTGAAGGAAGGGGACGTGGTCGTCATCCGCTACGAAGGGCCGAAGGGCGGACCGGGCATGCAGGAAATGCTCTATCCCACCAGCTACCTGAAATCCATGGGCCTGGGGAAGGCCTGCGCGCTGGTCACCGACGGCCGCTTCTCGGGCGGCACCTCGGGCCTGTCCATCGGCCACGCCTCGCCGGAAGCGGCCTCGGGCGGCGCCATTGCGCTGATCGAGGAAGGGGACATGATCGACATCGACATCCCCAACCGCGGCATCGCCGTGCGGGTGTCCGACGAGGTCCTGGCCGAGCGCCGGACGGCCATGGAAGCCAAGGGCGCCAAGGCCTGGAAGCCGGCGAAGCGCGAGCGGCCCGTCAGCCAGGCCCTGCGGGCTTACGCCGCGCTGACCACCAGCGCACACAAGGGTGCGGTGCGCGACGTTTCGCAGGTCGAGAAGCAGTAGACCATTCAGTTACTAAGAGAGGGGAAGCGCGTGGGCAATCAGGGGGCGAGGAACATCGCGTGGAGCAAGGACCTTGAGATCGGCATTCCCGTCATAGACGCCGACCACAAGGTCCTGGTCTCCCTGCTGAATCAGGTTTTCGATACCGTCGGGGACAACGAGGAAAAGGCGACGCTCGGCAGCGTGCTCAACTCGCTGGTGGAGTACACCGAGTACCACTTCGCACGCGAGGAGAAGCTGCAGGAGGTCGCCGGGTATTCCGGGCTTGAGGCCCACAAGGCGCGCCATCGGGACCTGGAACGCCAGGTGATGGAAATTCGCAGCCGCTTCGAGGAGGACCCGGATAGTGTCCACGGCGGGGAAGTTCTGGATTTCCTACGGGACTGGTTGGTGGATCACATCGAAAAACGGGACTTCGACTACCGCGACGCCTGTCTCGCCAGCCCCGATGCCATCGCGGCAGCGGCCCGTATCCGCTTCGGTGAGTCCGATGCCGACCGGGAGGCGCAGGAGCGCGAGGAGGCCCGGGCGCCGGCGGTGGACTGGGCCGCTCTCAAGGTGCTTGTGGTGGAAGACAACCGCAACTTCCAGGTCATCATCCAGACGATCCTGAAAAGCCTGGGCGTGCGCGACATTCACGTCGCCGGCAACGGGCAGGAGGGACTGGACGACTTGGCGGAGCGGGCGCCCGACCTGGTGCTGTGCGACTGGCGCATGGAAACCATGGACGGGCTGGAGTTCGCCCGTCAGGCGCGGGAGCGCGGCTCGCAGGCGCGCATCATCATGATGTCGGGCTACTCCGATGGCGAGGTGCGCGAGAAGGCACTGGCGGCGGGCGTCGATGCCTTCCTGGAAAAGCCGATCACCGCCCGCGGGTTCCTCGATGCTGCCACCAAGGTTCTGTCCCACGTCTGACGGGCCGGCAACCCGACGGCGGACTGGCGAGTTTCCTTCCAGAGGATAGGGAGGAAACTCTTATGCTGTCCGCCAGTCCCGCCGCCGGCCTCATCCGGCGCACACAGGACATGACCCGGTTGCTGGGGGCGGCGCTCGACCAGGCGGAGTGGCTCGGCGACGAAACATCCCACGCGCAAGTGGGCCGGGCACTGGCGGCCCTGCACGACGCTATGACAGCCGAGATGTTTCCAGCTGTCCTGGAACTGGATCGGGACACCGGCCTCGTGGAGTTGCCGGAGGCCGTGGTTTCGGGGATGCGGCGCCGGAGCATCCTGAAACGCGATGACGACTGGCGCGCGCTTGGGCTGGTGTGCGATCGCGCCCGCCGCAACAGGGCCTCCGCTGCCGACATGGAAGACGCCGCCGACCGGATGGTGCTCATCGAGGCGCGGACACGCGCCTGGATTGCCCGGCGCCTGCGCCCAGGGTCGGCTGACCGATAGTCTACTAGTAGACGGCAGCCTGACGTGAAAGCGTGAAACCGGGGAGGTTTTTCGAGCGCACGGCACGAAAGATTTTCCAGAATTTACAGGGGCTTGCCGCAAATTCCTGAGCTACAATAGTAGCCGTCTGTCAGGCTTGGCTGACCGGATCGATGACCTGCGTTTCCGCGGCCAAATCGACCATGCGCACCAGCACCTCCACCTCCTGGGCACCGGCCAGGCTGTACGCCTGGTTGAACAGGAAGCAGGGAACGCCATTGATTCCCATGCGATGGCTGCGCGCGTTGGCATTGTAGACACCGTTCACGCCGGCCTCAGACCGCAGGTAGTGCAGGGCCGCGCGGTACTCCAGACCGCATTCGGCCGCGATGCCGGCAAGGACGGCCGGTTCGCCGATGTCCATGCCGTCGCTGAAGTAGGAGACAAACAGGGCATCCACCAGATCGGTCCGCAGATGGGACGGCGCCCACTGCACTAGGCGATGACTGTTCAGTGCGTTGGGCGTGCGGCGGATTCTGTCGAAGGCGAAAAGGATGCCTTCGTGGTGACCGGCGGTGGTCAGCGCCTCGTACATGCGGTCGACGCGCTGGCGGCCGCCGAATTTTCGCTCCAGGTACAACGACCGGTCCGTGCCCTCCGGCGGCAGTTCCGGGTTCAGCAGGAACGGCTGCCACGAGAAGGTCGCGCGCACCTCCGGACGGGCCCGCAGGGCACGTTCCATCCTGCGCTTCCCGATGAAGCACCAGGGGCAGACGGTGTCGAACACGATGGTGATGTGCATGCGTTCTCGCGGGGCGTGCCGTTCGCTTCCGGGCCTGCCACCGGACGCCCGGAAGGGCGGCGGCCCGTCAATCCTCCATCTGTGCTTCGGCCCGGTCCAGCAGGCTGTCGGCAGTGTCTTCGGGCCGCGCCTCTGCACCGCCCACGCGGGGCCAGACCTTGACCACCTCGTAAACGTCCTGAACGGCGAAGTCCGTGTAGCCGATCACACCGGCAATTCTGTGCATAACAACCTGCGCCTCGTCCAGCGGCGTGTCGGGCAGGACCACGGCGAAGCGCGCGTCGCCCATGTGCGCGGCCAGGTCTTCGGCGCGAATGAGGCTGGTGATCCACTGGCCGAGCTGCCGCCGCAGGTGATGGCCCGCCTCATTGCCGAATTCCGACGCAATCCGGTTGACGCCGCCGAAGGCGAACCGAATGACCGACAGCGCCTTGCCGCTGTGGCGCGCCTGGATCAGGTGGTCGGCCAGTCCGGCGCACAGCATGTCACGCGTGTACAGGTCGGGCAGGTCCTCCGACAGCAGGGCGGGGACGCGCGTGCGATCCAGCGCCCGGCGGATGGCCCATCGACTCTGCTGGCGGCGCACCAGCGTGGAGACTGCCCAACGCAGTTCCTCGGCGTCCGGCACGCGCGACAGCACCTGGCTCGCTCCCATGGCATGGGCGCGCGGCCCGACGTCCGGCGCCTCGTCGATCATCAGCACGACGGGTAGGTTGAACAGGCGCGGATTGCGGCGGATCTGGATGCACAGATCAAGCGCGGCGTCCGCCGACCCCGTCGCCGCCATCACGAAACAATCGAAGATGCGGCGGTTCATCAAGCTTTCGGCTTCAAACAAGCTGTCGGTCGCCGTGATCTCGACGCTGTTTCCTACGGCCGACCGCAGTCGCTGTACGTCGTCCTCTGAACCGGCCACCAGCACCTGCGGCCGCTCGTCCGCCACCGAAACCCGGTCCGAGGCCTCGATCCCGAACCGATTGGCGGCCGCAATCCGCAGGGACAGGGCCGCGCGCATGGTGGACATGCGCACCAGCGGCCGCAGGCGCGCGGCGAGAACGGCGCCGTCTATGGGCGGCGCCACCGCGTCATCCACGCCGGCGTCCAGCAGGTCCGTCAGCCGCGCGGGATCCCACGCGTGCAGAAGAAGGCAGACCGGCACGTCCCGCGTCTCCGGCCGGTCCTTGAGCGCCGCAACCACCTCCAGCGCCGGACGTCCGGGCGGGTCCTCGGCGATGACGATGACGTCCGGGCGCGCCGCGGCGGCATGTGCCACGGCCGCGTCCGGCTGCGTCAGGTGCTCGCCGGCGTGGCCCTCGGCGTTCAGGGCCTGCCACAGCGCGCATGACGCCGGGTCATCGGGTGCAATGAAAAGACAGTTGGCAACGTGAATCATCCCGTGTCCCCCCGGCACGTGAGCCCTGAAAGAGGCGCGGCAGCACGCCGCGACGGTCCCAGAATAGCCCTCCGGCGATCCTGTGGATAGGGGCGGAAAGCGGGAACGACGCTCGCGCGCATAGCCGCTTTCGTCTCAGTACCAAAACGTGTATCCTTTCAACGGATCTTTGGGGAAAGACCAGTCGCCGGCCATTCGTTACTGTGCCGTATCAGCAGCTCACCGAGCACGCGGCCGCCGGCAACGCGGGGGACATGGCATGAGCGCTACGCCGTTGGTTCAACGTCCGTTGGCCCGTCTGGCCACGGAAATCAACGATGCCCACCGTGAGGTGCGACGGCACGCGCGCGGTATGCTCGTGGACGCCCGACGCGCCGGTGACGCCCTTCTGGCCGCCAAGGCGGACGCCGACCGCGACATCCCCTTCAAGGACTGGGTGCGTCAGAACTGCGACTTCAGCTATTCCACCGCCGCCGTCTACATGCGCGTCGCGCGGGAATGGCAGGACGGGTCTAGCATGCTAGACCATCACGGATCTCTTCGGGACTTCATCAATAACAAGCCGAAACGATCCGTCGAGACCATGACGCGCGAAGATGCGGAATACGTTCTGAAGATCAACGCCTTGGCCGAGCGCGGGCATGCCGGCGAGGCTGAGGCGGCGCGGATCAAGCTGGACAAGGTCGCGCGCACTTTCGGCCTGAGTACGGCATCCGCTGTTCGGCGCGCCGGTGAGGTTCTGGCGCCGCCACACCCGGCGTCGGAGCTGGACGAGGCCATCACGCGCTTCATTCGCCCGTTCAACGCAGTGACCAAGCCGCAGCTTCTGGATTTGCTGGTGATGTGCTGTGCGCGCCATCCCGACCTGGTCGGACTGCTGGAGCGACAGCGCCGCAGCCTGATCGGCAGCGGAGCGCCGGACGACGCGACGCGCGAGGCGGCGCCGGAACGGAAAACCGGCAACCGCTAGCCTGGGTACCTCAGGCCGGGCAGGATTTTCGGATCAGGTCCTGCAGGCGCTCGGGCGGGAAGGGCTTCCGCAACAGCGGATACCGCCGCAAGGATGGCGGCAGGTGAGGGCGCTCGTAACCGGTGACGAAAATGATGGGAACCGAACGGCGCTCTAGCTCGGCAGCAACAGGATAGGCGGCGCGACCTTCAAGGTCTATGTCGAGAACGGCGCAGTCGACGGCTTCGGTCGCAACCAGCCGTTTCGCATCGAGAAGGTTGGACGCCGGACCGATCACGACCGCGCCGATGTCGGTCAGCGTCGACTCAAGTTCCTGTGCGGTCAACCAGATGTCCTCGGCCACCAGCACGCGCGGACCCTTCGCCCGGGCTGTACCTTCGGCGGTCACGGCCAATGCCATCGCTTGCAATCCTCTCCAACCCCTTGAGCCGGGACACCGGCACGGATGGAAAACCACGCAGAGGTCCCATTGGTTCCGTGCTGCCGCGTCGCGACCAATTGGCTGATAGGATGCCGGGGCGCTGTAAGCGGCGCAACCCGTAGCAGGCGAAAAAATACCACCAGGACCGCACGGGTCCTGGTGGCAAGGGACAGGGAGGACCTCCTCGGGTCGAACAGGAGGAGGAGGGCGGCGGCCTTTACAGGTCGCCGTCGGACATCTGCAGCACGGTGCGCAGGTTGGCGCGACCGCGCGACAGACGCGACTTCATGGTGCCCACCGGCAGGCTATTCAGCTCGGCAGCGGCCTGATGCGACAGCTCATCGATGCCCAGCATCTGGACGGCGGAGCGTTCCTGCTCCGACAACTCTTCCATCGCCTGCACCGTTTCCTTCAGGTACACACTGTGCATCTGGCTGGGGCGGGCGATGGTGCTTTCGTCGTGGACGGCCTGGCTCATGTAGCGCTGAGAGACCGCTTCGCGGCGCTTCTGGCTGATGAAGACGTTGCGCATCATGGTGAACAGCCAGCTCCGCAGGTTGGTGCCGGGCTTGTAGAGGTGCCATTTCAGAAGCGCGCGCTCCACGCAGTCCTGGACGAGGTCATTGGCGTCGGCCTCGCTGCGGGCGAGGGAGCGGGCATAGCGCTTGAGGTCGGGAATCTGGGCCTCGATCTGCTTGCCGGGATCGACATTCGCCATATCGGTATTGGTCATGCCGGTGCGCTCCTTGTTTTTGTGCGGTGGGAGCCGGGTTGGCGGCTCGCCTTTGCGTCATGGGTTCACCCTGCCCAAAGAGCGCGTAAAGACGCCATGTGAGTAAGAGGCCGAGGACATAAAAGTCTCGTGTCCATGGCCCGCGCCGCGCCCCGACCGCGCGCTCTGGCGACGGGAAATCTCGCAACGTACTGATTTTAAAAGAAAAACGGCGTCTCCTGATGTCGCCTGGCGGCTGCGGACAGGCGAAGAGGGGCCGCTCAGGGCCGTAAAAACGGCATAAAACTGCAGACGTGGAAGTCTTTCACGGAAGAAGGAACCGCAAAAAATCCCTTTGCTTCGGGAAATCCGGATACGTTGGGGCAAAAGGGGGGGGAAGGTGGCGGATGGGGTGGGATTCGAACCCACGGTGGGGCGGAACCCCACGCCGGTTTTCAAGACCGGTGCCTTAAACCGCTCGGCCACCCATCCCGCTTGATTTCCCTACATATTCGGGCGGGGTGGGTGGCGTCAATGGCCCTGTGATACTCGGTTGATACTCAAATGCGAATGGGGGCCGAGTGAGGGCGTCAATCCTCTAAACGGCCTTCTTTGTTTGCCCAACCTGGGTGGTCCGGGTGCCGGGGGGTCTTTAGTGCTGCGGCTTGGCGTTAGGTTGCTTCTAGTCAGAGGGGGGAGGCCACAAATCTCCCGCCTACCAACAATATTTCATCCCAGTACAGATAGGCGCCAAAAAATATTGCCCCTGTAATAGTGATATCCAGCGCCAGTAACATCACGATATAACTGTGACGGGGATATTTTTTAACGATGTGAGCAATTAGAATACCGGCCGCGACCGCTATTGCGATTGTGAAACCTAATTCCAGCATCTTGTGCCCCCTTTAATCGAAACGCCATTAGGGCAAGCTCTCGCACGCCCGCCCGTCGCCATCGCGGTCCAGCCGGTGCGGGTCGCCCGGCCCGGCTGATCGGAAGAAGGCTTGCGCCTCAGCATGCGTCCGGAAGTCGCCGCAGTCCTTGTCGCCACCCTGAGCGCCACCGCGGCTACGGGACCGGGCTTCTGGAGCGCTGCCGCCTTGCGCTTCGGCTAGACGCTTCCCGCGCCGCCAGTCCCACGGGGCCACGAAGTCGGTTGCCCATATGCCGCGCCCCTCCGCCTTAGCGGCCTGTTCGTCCCCAACGTAGTCGCGGCTGTACTTCCGGTAAGCCATCGCAAGCCCGTAGCGGACCATCCACGCATTGATGTTCGCGCCCTCGACGAAGCACTCACCGATGAGGCGCCCATAACGGTCTGTCTCGTTGCCCTCACATCGGACGGTGCGCCCTTCCAGGGCCTTATCCAGTTGGTTCGCGGAGTGCTGGCCGCACCGATAGGCCCGGCCGCCGGATCGGCACGTCTGGCCGCTTTCCGGTGCATCGATGCCATGGAGGCGGATGCGGGTGCCCCTGATTTCGAGTGTATCGCCGTCAATGACCGAGGCGCGGCCGGTCACTTCGGCATATGCCGGGGCAGAGAGTACCGCCGCGCCGACGAAGGCGATTGCGAAAGCGATTGAGCGCATGTGCCTGTTTCCCTTGGCAGTGGTTGCGCCAGGGTAACAGACCGCGGCTTAGGAGGTAGATATACCTTTTCCGCTAATCATGGCTGAACCGCCACCCGGCCCGCACAAGCTCATCAACAAGCCGATGCGCCAGGGCGCGCGCACGTTCGTCCGCGTCAATGCGCCGGTCAATGCCAAGGGCCTTGCGGTCGCCAGGGCTCATTGCGAGCTTGAGCGCAATCGCCAGGTCGCGTCTCAGGTCCGGGGTCGGGCGGTCAAACGTCATGCCCGCGAAGATGCACCGGACTTGAGAACAGGTCAAGAACACTACGCGGACAGGCGTGGAGTCGGCGCGCAACTATTGCCTCCCCCACATTTCCCGTGTAGCGGTGGAAATGGGACCATCAGAAGGAGGGGGCGCAGTGCTCACAATCCTAAAATTCCTCTTCGACGTGCTTTGCGTCGCGCTGGTCATCGCGGGGTTCATCGCCGCATGGCCCTAACGCCGCCCGAGTTCTGAAATTCCAGCGCAAATTTTCTCGGGCGCCCTGGAGGGCTCTCGCGCGCAACACGTCCGCCCCCTACCGGGGGGTCGGATCGGCCCCAGCGCCGCATCGGCGGATCGGACGAAACGGCTTGTCGGAACCTGCGGGCACTCTGTTGAGCGGCCCGACGCCCCGCCGGGCGGGTTCAACAGTGGCCCGGAAGCCTTTGATATTCCACGCCTCCACCGTCTGAAACTTTCGACAAATTATCTCCTTGACCGACACGCCGCGCGCTTCGCATCGTTTGGCGTATACATGGATCGAAGGAGGTAATTCATGCGCCAGTCAATCGCCTATGCCGAGGCCCGCCGGAAGCTCTCGGAGCTTGATCGCGCCTTTGAAAACGCGCTTGCCCAACGCGCCGCTAACTCCGGGGCCATCCACGGCAGCGTTTGCCAGTGGGCCGCTATCACGGACGCCGCGGAGCCGGACGGCGCGCGGGAGGCATTAGAGAAGCTGGGGCGCCTTTACCGCGGGACGGTCGGAGATTGGCTGCCCACTCCATCGCGGGAGGCACTGCGAGACGCCTTGAAGGCGCTTCAGGCTGGAGCGCCGTATGCGGTGCGGGCGGTGCGCCTTGCGGCCGAAGCGGCGGAACGTGAGGCGGACGCCTTCGCCGGATCGGAGTGCGCCACCGCGGAAGCCCATCACTCCGCCGTAGAAGGGGCTTGCTGCGTCATCCGCGCCACCCTGCGCGGTTTGAGCCGCCCACGGGTTCTATAGGCTTTTCCCGATTAAGTGTTAGTAGCAGATAGGGTGAGCGGCCTGCCCCGCCCCTCGATCTCCCTCAGAGGATGGGCCGCTACCTTCTGCCGGACCCGCTTTGGCCTGCCCAATGAGTCCGGCCAACTTTTTCAGATATCGCGGACTGTCTCGCGCCCCCCCCCGTGTCGCATTCGGGCAGGGGCGCGCGGTGGGTTAAGCGACGGAGGCGCCCGCCTCCAGTTCGTCCGCATAGGGTGCCAGGTCTTCGTCAAGGAAGGTCCGAAGCGACTCCGCGGCCCACTGCCGCGCCTTTGCATCGTCCTTGAAGTGGCGAAGCGCACCGACGTACAGACCGGCCGTGACCCACTCGTGCCAAGCGGTGCGAGGGGAGCCCTCCGCCGGAACCTTGAGGCCGGTCATGCGCTCGCATTTGCGCTCCAACTCGCGGCGGGTCAGGTCGGTGATTAGCCGCGGTTCGCTCATGCCACGCCCTCCGCCTTGTCGTCGCGGCCACCGCGGAGCACCCGGAGGACTTCGCGCGGATCGACCGTCGGCCGATCGTCCTCTTTGGCCCGCTCGCGCGCATCTTCCATATCCTTCGCGGTGCCCAACAGCCCGGCGTGTTCGCACAAGGCTCGTGCGGCGGACACGCGCGCATTGGCCGGGGCCTTGTCGTCCTGGGCCAGTTGCATGAGCGCGTTGATCCCCACCGCGCCGGAGCGGAAGCGCGCCCGCATCAGGTGGCGCAGGATCGCATCATGGACGTGCGGCTTCTCAAGTAGCTGGCGCCCGATCTCATGGGCCGACGCCTCAGAGTATCCGGCGGCTTTGGCCGCTGCGGTGGCGTTACCGCCGTTGCTGGCATATTCAACAGCGAACCGTTGTTGTTTATCCGTCATAGGAGCGGGCATGTCCTGCACCCCAACAAATCATCACCTTCCCGGGATTGTAGCACAAAGCCGGAACGATTGCGCCCCAAGAGGGTGCGCCATCGTAAATCCGCCTTATGAGAGAAGAGGGGCAAATCGGGGCTCGGGGAGACTGTACGGAAAACCCCTCCACCGGGCGCCGCTCGAAAGCCGCGGAAACCCTTGACCGGGATCGGCTGCTAGAGGGTGTACGGAAAACAGTTGTTAACCGTACACCCATGCCGTACCATCAGGGCCATAGGGAATTTCCGTTGGAGGGTGCCGACCATGAGCAAGCGCGTTGCGATCTACGCCCGAGTAAGCACGTCCGGCCAGACGGTTGAAAACCAGGTGCGTGAGCTTCGCCAGTGGGCGGAGCGGGCAGGGCATACCGTCGCCCTGGAGCTTCGGGACGAAGGCATTTCCGGCGCCAAGGGGCAGGACGCCCGGCCGGGGCTTAAGGCGCTCTCGGAGGCCGTGGCGCGGCGTGAAGTCGATATGGTGGCCGCTTGGTCCGTGGACCGCCTCGGGCGCTCCCTGCAAGACCTTGTGGGGCTGCTGAATGAGCTTCAGGCGTTCGGCTGCGATCTGTTCCTGCATCAACAGGCGCTCGATACGACCACACCGGCCGGGCGCGCCATGTTTCAGATGTGCGGAGTCTTCGCGGAGTTTGAGCGCGGGATCATCCGGGAGCGTGTCGCCTCGGGCCTGGAGCGCGCCAAGGCACAAGGCAAGCGGCTTGGACGGCCGGGCGTTGGCGATGTGCGCGAGGCGAAGGTACGCGACCTGCTGAAAGCCGGGTGCGGTATTCGTAAAGCGGCCCGTGAGGCCGGGGTAGGGGTCTCCGTGGCGCAACGGGTGGCGAAGGACCTGAAAGCCGCTCAGGCGGCCTAGAAAGCGCCCTCCGACGCGAAACGGGCCAAGGTGGGGTCGCCCCTGCCTTGGCCCGTCGCCGTTTGCTCCTTCCCGCGCAACGCCTATCCGGCGCTACGGACGGCCCGCTGTTCGAGGAAACATGACGATGCACGCGCCGCGGTGGTTATGTTCCTTCCGGTGACGCGCCACCGCCGAGACTGCGGTTTCTCCGGGGCGGACTTCAACAAAGGGCTTCCAGGTGGGTTTGCGGATCATGGTGGGTTTCTCCCTCTCGCTTCCAAACTTGGACCCGCTCCGGTGGCCGGTCACTGCGGGCCAAGCTATCTAGAGACCCGGAGCCATAAAGCTCCGGTCTCTATAGGTGGCTGGCAACGGAAAATGCAGCAAAATCAATGACTTGGAGCACCCCTCCGCCAGCCGTGGCGGCAACGGAAAATCCAGGAAAATCAAGGGGTTAGCGTCCTCGTGACCATCCGTTGCCGACCGTTGCCGCGTTGCCGCCATTGCCACGGCCACGCTTGGCAACGGCGGAAATGGCCCAAATCAAACAAATAGTCGGAAACATCCTATTGCCGATTTGGACCATTCTCGAAAGCTAGCTTAACATGGCTTCCAATACGGAGGGCCCGTTTCCTTCGCATTTGGCCGGAACGATCCCGCCGTCTTCACCCGTTACAAGGCGCCCGTCCGATAGCATGTAGTCAATGGCCGCCCGGACCTTGGCGCGGGACAGCCCCGCAATTTCACCGGGGCGGAGTTCGTAAAGCCCTGCTTGGCCGGTGCGCGTCACCTTGACCCCTTCGGCTGCCAAGCGGGCCGCTGCGCGGCTCACCGCCTCCAAAGCGGCGTCCTCCGGCGCGGAGCCGGTACGCTTGGCCGCTTGGTCGATCGGCCGGTGCTTGAACGTCTCATCGCACCGGACAAGCCGCCGCTGCCCCTGGAACATTTTGCGGGCGGGCAGATTGTGGAGGGGCGTACCGCTCGGGGCGGGAATGCCAAGCACAGTTTCGGCGCCGCTGCGGACCATGCCGAGGGTCACGCGCGGCCGGTCCAGGAACACGGCGGAGCCTCGGGCCGCCTCCGCGACCTGGGCAAGCGACGTGATAGGCGCGCCCTTCTTCGGGTGGTGGACCAGCACGACGGCGCAACCCTTGCGTTGCGCGAAGCTCTCCAGCGTCGAAAACAGCCGGTCCACGCTATCAGAACTGTCTTCGTCGCCCTGGAGGTACTTCCGCGCCGGGTCCACGACAAGCAGGCTCACCGGGGCGTTCTCATAGTCGGCTAGAATGTCCTCAATCGGCCGCCCGTCCACCGGGATCGTTTGCAGTTGGTCCGCCCGCTGTTCCGGGTCCATTGCCTCCAACCGCTCATACAGAATGTCGTGGCCGTCCTCACCGGACAGAAGAAGCGAAAGCCCTTTGCACGCTTCCTCCGGGACCGTGAAACCGCACCACTCGCCCCCGCCGGACCCCGCCACCGCGGCAAGCTCCGTTGCCACCGTGCTTTTGCCCGTCTTCCTGGACCCGACAAGCAAGGTGACGTAGCGCCGCGGAATGAGCCCTTCGACAAGGAAATTCACCGGCTGATCGTTCTTCTTCCGGCCTTCACAGAGCGCGGCGAACACCTCGGGATCGCCGCCCGACAGGCGCATGAACCGCTCCCACTTGGCGAAATCGCCAGTCGTCACCGTAGCGTCTGCGAACGCCTGCGCCTGTCGGCCCTCCTCTAACGCGTCAAATGACCAATTCGCCAGGGCAGGCCAACCAGCGTCCACCCAAGTGAACTGGCGCATGTGTTCTGTGGTAATAACGATCTCACCGAGAACGCGCTCGCCAGGTAGAGAAAACTTCAAATCCGGATCCCAAAGACCCTCGATTCTATTTGGAGTTCGGAGTTCTAAGTCGCCAAACTTCAGCCGGAATCGCGAGAAGAACGACGCAATAGTCTCATCAATGTTGGGTTCTCCGGGTTGTACAACGAAGGCAAAGCCCAAGCATATGCCCTCGCCGCCCATGGCGTACTTTACGAGAAGAAGGCTCACAACGGGGGGTGGAAAAACACGATCAAAAAACAGCTCAATGTTGCTCAACGCGCGCGGATCAACCCCCTTTATAAATTCCGGATAATCCTCGAGAGGTTCCCCTCTGTAGTAGACGGCCTTCAAGACCCCGCGGACTTCCATACCTGGGGGGATCATTACCGGCCCCCGATCTTCCGGTTTTTCAGGAATTTCGGTATACTGTTCCGTCATAAGTGCTTTCCATTACTTCGACCGTAGCGCCTCACGGCGCCCGCATCATTGGAGGGCCGGTGCAAGTCCAGTGGCCGGACGCCTCCAGTTGATGCGGCGGTCGGGTTGATGAACTGGACGCCAAAGGCGCCCGCGGTTGTGCCGGTGGGTGTTCATCGCCTCGTCTCCTTCCTCTTGTGCCGCGTTCGGCGGGCCTACTCAGTGGGCGCCGCGCCGTCCGTCGTCCCGTTGACCAGGGCTTCAATCTTCGCCTTCGGCAGAAGCACCCGGCCGCCGATCCGGACGCACGGGAGGTTTCCGCGCTTCACCGCGGCGTAAATCCCCTTCTCAGGCATTCCGAGGGCCACGGCCGCTTCCTTGACCGTCCAACAAAGCGGCGCGGGCGCGCTTGCGTGCTGTGGCATGACGTCAAAACTCCACGAATGTCACCGATATATCCGTTTTATCGGACAGCCAATGCTACCCGAAATCCGTTGCATGTCAATGACTGCCGGGGTATATCGATACTGAAGAGACTGGAGAGGGGAGTGCAAAGTGGCCGAAATCATCTATTTGGAAGGCAGCGGAAAGCGGGCCGAACTGCCGGAAAATTTGTTTCTCCGGTTCATGTGCCTGGAGCCCACGCGCAAGAGCTTCCAAGGCTTTGCCAATCTTTACGGCACCTTGGACTGCGGCGTAGAAGAGCCCGTCAGCGCTTGGCAATCCGAACGGGAGGCTTTCCGAAAGGCGGTCTTCCTCTGGCAGTTCATAGAGGGCACCACGGGGATTCCAGCCCGCGAAGATGAAGACATCCTCGGCATGTTCCCTGACTTGTTCGACGCGCTTGAGGATGAGGTTGTCGATGCGGGGGTTTTGGCGCTGGAGCTTTTTCCGAAGGCGGGATGGACTGTCGAGGCCCTCGGCGCCCACTCAATGCTTCACGGGATCGTAAGCGATCGCCTGCGGGATCGCATGGAGGCGAACCTTGTCTCCGATTTCGACCGCCTCTCATTGCGGGCGGAGCCCTTCAGCGTGTGTACCGCCGGAAAGATGTGGCTCCAACTCACGAACGCCGTAAACGAAAAGTGGAAGCTGAGGAAATGCCACTGGTGCCGGACGCCGTTCCGCCTGAAGGACCCGCGCGCCATGTACTGCTCCCCATCCTGTAAAACGTCCGCCATTAGAGCCCGGAGGGCAAAGAAATGAGCAGAGGACGCCCGCAAGGATACATGAAGGAGCGCACGCCCGGCCGGTGGTGGCTCAAGGTGGCCGCCGGTATCGACCCGCGCACCGGGCGCACGCGCTTCAAGACGAAGACAGTTGGCGCTGCCACTCGGAAGGAAGCGCAGCGGGAGCTTTCACGGTTCCTTGTCGAAGTGGACGAAGGCCGGGCGCCTGAGGCCGGAAGCCGTCTCACGGTCGGCGCCTATCTGGACCGCTGGCTTAGGGCTCACGCGCTCCACGTCTCAACCCGCACCTTGCAAGGGTATGAGTACATTGTGGAGGAGCGTATCAAACCGCACCTTGGGCGCCTGTCGCTCGTAAAGCTCACGCCGTCGGACATTGAAGCCGCCTACGCCGCCCTCTTGGAGTACGGCGCGAAGCACGGCGGGCCGCTGTCTCCGCAATCGGTGAAGCACGTCCACCGCTGCTTGTTCACCGCGCTCGATGCGGCCGTAAAGAAGGAAAGGCTTATCACCTACAACCCCGCATCGGCTATCCGGCCGCCGCGGGTGCCTCGCAAGGAAGCTCGCATCCTGCAAGGCCCTGAAGATGCCGCCCGACTGCTAGGCGCACTCCGCGGGCACAAATACTATGAGCCGGTCCTTGTGGCGCTGTCCACCGGCCTTCGGCGCGGCGAAGTTCTGGCGCTGCGGTGGCGAGACATTGACCTTGACGCTGGACGGCTCACGGTAAATCTCGCATGGGAAGCCGTGAAGGTGGACCCGAAGCCGGGAAGCAAGCTGGAGGAAAAAGGGCAGAAGGCCACCGAATACCGGCTGAAGGAGCCCAAGACCGCGAAGGGCCGCCGCACCGTCTACATTCCGGCCGTCGTGGTGGACGCGCTGAAAGCCTACAAGGCTCGTCAGAAAGAAGAGATGATGCAGACCGGCGCGCGGCAACCGGACGGCCTAGCTTTCTGCTGCCACTTCACCGGAGCGCCTATGAGCCTGAATGCCATGTCAGGCTCCTTCCGCCAGATCGCCAAAGACGCCGGGCTAAACGTGACCCTTCACGGCCTGCGGCACAGCCATATCTCTTCGCTGCTTATGGCGGGTGTTCCGCTGAAGCACGTCTCAGAGCGCGCCGGGCACGCCTCCGTCAGCGTCACGGCCGACATTTACGGGCACCTTCTGGAGACCATGGATCGGGCCACGGCTGAGGTTGCCGATGGCCCGCTGCGGGAAGCTTTGGACCGCGCCGGTGATACTCGGTTTGATACTCAAAGGAAGCGGCGGAAATCTGCCGTCGGGAAGACTGCTATCCGAAATATAGCGGACTTCAGGGTGAACAAGGATAAATTCGGGTAGCAAAAAGAGGCGAGGGAACCGGAATAACGGTTTTCAAGACCGGTGCCTTAAACCGCTCGGCCACCCATCCGTCCGCATCGCGCCGGAAAAAATGGCGCGGGCGCGGACTTTATCGTCTCTCACATCCGCCTTGCAAGCCTGCTCCACCTGCGCAATCCTCCGCGCCATGAGCTTCATCCTCTCCAAACTGGGCTGGATCGTCCTGCAGCCCGCCAACATCCTGCTCGCCGTCATCATCCTTGTCGCGCTGTTCGGGCGGATGGGACGGCGCACGCGGTGGGTGGTGCGCGGGCTGGCGGTTGCCGTGGCCGTGGTCGCGTTCACGCCCGTGCCGAGTTGGCTGCTGCGCCCCCTGGACGAGCGCTTTCCGCCGCCGTTGGAGGCGCAGGTTGCCGCCGCGCCGGGAATCATCGTGCTCGGCGGGTCCGTGAGCCTGGGCATGTCGCTCAACCGGCCGGGCATTGCGCTGAACAGCACGGCGGAGCGCTACACCGAGGCCCTCCGCCTCGCGCACGCTCACCCTGAAAAAACGATAGCATTTTCAGGTGGTAGCGGAAGCTTGTCGAACCAGGCTCTGAAGGAGGGACCGTTCGCCCGCATCCTGTTTTCCGAGTCCGGCATCGCGCCCGGACGCCTCGTGATCGAGTCCGATGCCCGCACCACTTCGGAAAGCCCCGACCTGCTGGCCGCCATGCTGCCCGAGGCCGCGCGGCACGAGGGCTGGCTGCTTGTGACGTCGGCTTGGCACATGCCCCGCAGCGTCGGCGTCTTCGAGGCGGCGGGGTGGCGGGTAGTACCCTACCCGGTGGACTATCGCACCCATCCCGCCGGCGGCTGGAACTCGGGGCTGATGAGCGGGCTGAGCGACCTCACCATGGCCGTGCATGAATGGGTGGGGCTTCTCGCCTACCGTGCCATGGGTCGAACGGACGAGATTTTTCCGGGTCCCTGAGGACCTTGCCGCCGGGCGTAAGGGTATGGCACAACCGCCGATGCGACTGCTTTTCGGGAAACCATCGCCATGCCGCGCCGCCGCCTGTCCGCCCCTGCCAAAGCCAATGCCCTGACCACCGCCGTGTGCGTCGCGGCCCTCACTGCCGCCACGGCGGCCTGCGCCGCCACGCCCACGCCCGAGGCGAAGCCGGGGCCGCAGACAGCCGCGCCGGCGCCGGCGGCGTCGCAGGCGCCGACCGTGGCTGAGCCCGAGCAGGTCGGGCCGGCCGAGCAAAAGGCCTTTGCGGCGTGGCTAGATGACCTGAGGTCCGAAGCCCGCGAGCGCGGCATCGGCGAGGACACGCTGGCGGCGCTAAGCGGGGTCGAGCCCCTGCCTCGTGTCCTGGAACTGGACCGCAGCCAGCCCGAATTCACCCAAACCTTCTTCGGCTACGTCGGCCGCCTCGTCAACGACCGCCGTATCGAGCAGGGCCGCGAGCGCCTGCGCCGCCATGCGGACCTGCTGCGGGAGGTTGAGGCGCGCTACGGCGTTCCGGCGCGGTTCATCGTGGCCTTCTGGGGGCTGGAGACCAACTACGGCGCCACGTTCGGCGGCTTCCCGGTGCTTGAGGCGCTGGCGACGCTGGCATGGGACACGCGCCGTAGCGACTTCTTCCGCCGCGAGCTGCTGACGGCGCTGGAAATCATCGACGCCGGGCACATTCCGGCCGACCGCATGATTGGCTCGTGGGCCGGAGCCATGGGGCACATGCAGTTCATGCCCACCACCTTCGCCGCCCACGCCACGGACGCGACCGGTGACGGCCGCATCGATATCTGGGGCAGCCTGCCGGACGCCTTCGCCTCTGCCGCCAACTATTTGACCAACGCCGGCTGGAACCCCAACGAGACCTGGGGCCGCGAGGTCCGCCTGCCGGACGGTTTCGACTACGCGCTGGCGGACGGCGAGGTCCGCAAGCCGCTGGCCGAATGGGCGGCTATGGGACTGACGCGAGCCGACGGTCGGCCTCTGCCCGTGGTCGACGGCATGAACGCGGCCTTGATCCTGCCGGGCGGGGCGCGCGGGCCGGCGTTCCTGATCTACGAGAACTTCGACACCATTCTGGACTGGAACCGCTCCACCCTCTACGCCATCGCCGTGGGGCACCTGGCCGACCGGCTGGTCGGCCTGCCGCCCATCGCCAAGGCGGCGCCGCCCGACGACCGCCCCCTCAGCCGCGCCGAGGTCATGCGCATGCAGACCCTGCTGAACGACGCCGGCTTCCCCGCAGGCGAGGCCGACGGCGTGGTGGGCTCGCGCACCCGTGCGGCGCTGCGGGCCTTCCAGACGGCCGCCGGCCTGCCGCCCGACGGATACCCCTCGGCCGAGGCGCTGGCCGCGCTGGAGACAGCGGCCAGCCGCCGCGCGGCGGAAGTGCCGGCCAACTAGCGCCGCCGCGTGCCGCATCGGTTGCGGCAGACGGCCGGACGGGGTACTCTCGCCACATCTGGGGAAGGCAGGAAAGCAGGGCCACCACATGATGGGTGATCGCGTTTCGTTCCAACGGCTTGTGCGCCGGGCCGGCGTTCTCACCGTCGCCGGTTTGACACTGGCCGCCTGCGCCGAGACGCAACTTGCCGTCCACACGGCCAAGCGGGTCGGCGGCACGGCCGACATCTCCACCGGCAGCGGCCGTTACAAGGTGGGGCAGCCCTACCAGATCGCCGGGCGCTGGTATCACCCCAAGGAAGACTATTCCTACGTGGAAGAGGGCATCGCCTCGTGGTACGGCCCCAACTTCCATGGCAAGGCCACCGCCAATGGCGAGGTCTACGACATGAATGACCTGACGGCGGCGCACCGGACGCTGCCGATGCCGTCTGTGGTGCGTGTCACGAACCTTGAGAACGGCCGGGCGCTCGTCCTGCGGGTCAACGACCGCGGCCCCTTCGCCAAGGAACGGATTATCGACGTGTCGCGCCGCGGCGCCCAGCTTCTGGGGTTCGAGGGGCAGGGAACGACGCGCGTGCGGGTCGAAATCCTGGCGGAGGAAAGCATGGCCATGCGCGACGCGCTGCTGAACGGCGGCGGCGAAGGGCGCATCGTGACGGCGTCGGCGCCCGCGCCGGCCGCGCCCGTTCCCCCGCCGGAGCCCCGGGTGACGGTGCGCGCACCCATTCCCGGCGGGGACGGAGGCGCGGCCAGCATCTCCGCCAGCCCGTCGGCCGGCGCCTCCGCCACCGTATCGGCGCCGCTTCCGGGTGCCGGGGCCGCTACGGTCGCCACCCGTCTTCTGCCGCCCCCCGGAGACGAACCCGCATCGCGTATCGCAACGTCGGAGCCCCAGAGAGAGCGGGTCATCGCGCCGGCTCCGTCCACGGTGCGGGCTCCGGCTCCGGCCACCGGTTCACAACCCGTGGCGGCGGCAGGCGGGGACACCTATGTCCAGGCCGGCGCCTTCTCCAGCATCGCCAATGCCCGGGCCTTGGAAGCGGACCTTCGGGATTTCGGGCAGACCCACGTAACGCCGGTGGACACCGGCGGCGGGACCATGTATCGCGTGCGGCTCGGCCCGCTGTCCGACGCTGCGGCCCGCAGCCTGCTCGACCGCATGGTATCGGCCGGGTTCGGAAATGCCATGGTGGTGACCGACTGACCACACCGCGTCCGGGCGTGCCGGGGGGAGCGCCGGATCGCCACGAGAATGCCCCGGTTCGCCGGTAAGAGACGGCCGCAGGGCTCCACGGATGCAATCAAGGTACGATCGATCGATGACGCGCACGACGACGGGTGACTTCTTCAAGGTCCTGCGACGGGGCCTCGCGGCTTCGGTGGTGGCGGCTTTCGCGGCCACGGCGGCCGGCGGCACGGCCTTGGCCATTGAAACCAAGGCGCGCGAGGCGCTGCTGATGGATTTCGATACCGAAACGGTTATGTTCGCCAAGGATGCCGACGTTCAGATGCCGCCGTCGTCCATGAGCAAGCTGATGACTACGTATGTAGTCTTCGACATGCTCAAGCAGGGCAAGCTGAAGATGGACGACATTTTCAGCGTCTCGGAGAACGCCTGGCGCAAGGGTGGCGCGGCGTCCGGCGGCTCGACCATGTTCCTCGAGCCCAACAGCCAGGTGACGCTGGAGGAGCTGCTGCACGGCATCATCATCCAGTCGGGCAACGATGCCTGCATTGTTGTCGCCGAGAATGTTTCCGGGAGCGAAGCGGCTTTCGCCCAACTGATGAACCGCGAGGCCGAAAAGATCGGCTTGACCGGTTCGAACTTCACCAACGCAACGGGCCTGCCGGCCCCGGATCATTACATGACCGCACGCGATCTGGCGACGCTGGCCAAACGCATCATCCTGGACTTTCCCGAGTACTACGACATCTACTCCAAGACCGAGTACACCTACAACGGCATCACCCAGCACAACCGCAATCCGCTGCTCTACATGCCCATCGATGCCGACGGGCTGAAGACGGGCCATACGGAGGTTGCGGGCTATGGCCTGACCGCCTCGGCCAAGCGGGCGGAGCGTCGGTTGATTCTGGTGGTCAACGGCCTGGACAGCACCAAGGAGCGTGCGCAGGAAACCCAGCAGCTGCTGGATTGGGGCTTCCGCACCTTCGAGAACCGCGACCTGTTCGACAAGGGCGAGGTGGTGGAAAGCGCCGAGGTCTGGCTGGGCGAGGCGGACACGGTGCCGCTCGTCATCGACCGGGACCTGCACCTGACCATCCCGCGCCAGCCCAGCGACGAGTTCCGCGTCAGCGTGGTCTACGACGGCCCCATCCCGGCGCCGATCCAGAAGGGCCAGCAGCTTGCGACCCTGGTGGTCGAGGGACCGGAAATGGAGCGCCAGACCGTGCCGCTTATCGCCGGCGAGGACGTGCCCAAGCTGGGCTTCGTCGGTCGCATGGGCGCCGCCGCCAAGCACCTGGTCTTCGGGGCCGCGCGCCAGGCCATGGACGCCGCCGCGCCGCAGCCGGCCGAGCAATAGGGCCGGGCGGGCGCGACGGTGACGGACGGCAAGACGGCGACGACGGCGGGGCTTCGGCCCCGGGGACGCTTCATCACGCTTGAAGGCGGCGAGGGTGCGGGCAAGTCGACCCAGGCGCGCCTGCTGGCTGACGCCCTGCGGGCGCGCGGGCTGGACGTCGTGCAGACGCGCGAGCCCGGCGGTTCGCAGGGGGCCGAGGACATCCGTGCCCTGCTGGTCACCGGCGAGCCGGGCCGCTGGGACCCCATGACCGAGGCCTTGTTGCACTACGCCGCCCGCCGCGACCATGTCCGCCGCGTCATCGCCCCGGCGCTCAAGGCCGGACGCTGGGTGATCTGCGACCGTTTCGCCGACAGCACCATGGCCTACCAGGGCTACGGCCACCGCATGGGGCGCGAGAGCATCCGCCGGCTGGACACGCTCGTGCTGAACCGTTTCCGGCCCGACCTGACGCTGATCCTGGACCTGCCGGTGGAGGAGGGGCTCGCCCGCGCCGGCCGCCGTGCCGAGGCGCCCGGCGATGCCGGCGAGGACCGCTACGAGCGCATGGACGACGGCTTCCACGCGCGTATGCGCGCGGGCTTCCACACCATCGCGGAACGGGAGCCGGAGCGCTGCGCTCTCGTTTCTGCCGCGGAGGATGTCGAGGCGGTCCATGCCGCCGTTCTGGCGGTGGTCGCCGGCCGCCTGCCGCTGCCGGAGCCGAAACGGGAGGCCGAATGATGGCCGCGGCCGACGACGCCCTTCTGGACGATCCATACGCGCCGTTCCGGACTCTCGACCTGCTCGGTCACGAGGCGGCGGAGCGCGAGGTGTTGGACGCCTGGAACTCCGGCCGCATGCACCATGCCTGGCTGATTTCCGGCCAGCGCGGAATCGGCAAGGCGACGCTCGCCTACCGCATCGCCCGCTTCGTTCTGGCCCAGGGCAACGTGGACGCGGGGCAGGGCGGGGCCGCGGAGGATGCCGGGCCGGGACTGTTCGGCGACGCCTTGCCGGCGCCGGAATCAGCCGCCCCCGCATCGCTCGACCTGCCGGAGGATCATCCGGTGGTGCGCCGGGTTTCGGCCGGCGGTCACGGCGACCTGCGCGTGGTCAAGCGCGAGGTGCAGGAAAAGACCAAGAAGCTACAGACCGTCATCAACGTCGAGAGCGTGCGCGGGGTGGGGTCGTTCCTCTCCATGACCTCAGCGGAGGGCGGCTGGCGCATCGTGCTCATCGACGGGGCGGAGGACATGAACGTTTCCGCCGCCAACGCCGTGCTGAAGGTGCTGGAGGAGCCGCCGCGCCGGGCGCTTCTGCTTCTGGTCACCCACAACCCCGCGCGCCTGCTGCCCACCATCCGGTCCCGCTGCCGCCGCCTGCCGCTGCGGCCGCTGGAGGCCGGGACGGTGCAAACCCTGCTCGCCCGCCACAAGCCGCAGCTGTCGGACGCCGACCGCGCGGCGCTCGCGGCCATGGGCGAGGGCAGTGTCGGCCGCGCACTGGAGCTGGAGGAACAGGGCGGCCTGGACCTCTACCGCGACCTTATCAAGCTGCTCCAGGGGCTGCCGCGGCTGGACGTCGCAGGGCTGCACGCGCTGGCGGAAAAGCTGTCGAAGGGCGACCACGGTTTCCGCATCGCCGCCGACCTGTTCACCTGGTGGCTGGGCCGGGTCATCCGCGCCAAGGGCTCGGGCGTTGTGGAGCCCGAAGTGGTGCCCGGCGAGGCCGCTCTGACCCAGCGGTTGGCCGCCGCGGGCGCCCTTGAACAATGGGTGCAGGTGTGGGAAAAGATCAGCCACCTTTTCGACCGCACCCAGGCGGTTCACCTTGACAAGAAACAGGCGCTGATCAGCGCGTTCCTCGCGGTCGAGCGACTGGTGCGCGCCTGAGTTCCCCTTTCCCGGAGGCCCTCGCGATGAGCGGGCAGACGACGCCCTATTACATCACCACGCCCATCTATTACGTGAACGACAAGCCGCACATCGGCCACGCCTACACGACGCTGGCCTGCGACGTGCTGGCGCGGTTCAAACGGCTGGACGGCTTTGACGTCAAGTTCCTGACGGGCACGGACGAACACGGGCAGAAGGTGGAAAAGTCCGCCGCGGCCAAGGGCATCGACCCGCAGACCTTCACCGACCAGGTGTCGCAGAACTTCCGCGACCTGGCGACGGCCATGAACTTTTCCAACGACGACTTCATCCGCACGACGGAAGACCGCCACAAGGCCGCCTGCCAGGCCCTCTGGAAGCGTCTTGTCGAGAAGGACATGATCTACCTCGACGCCTACAAGGGCTGGTACGCCGTCCGCGACGAGGCCTTCTATGCCGAGGACGAACTGGTCGACGGCCCCGACGGCCAGAAGATGGCCCCGACCGGCGCACCGGTGGAGTGGGTGGAGGAGCCCAGCTACTTCTTCCGCCTGTCGGCCTGGGGCGACAAGCTGATGCAGTTCTACCAGGACAACCCGGACTTTATCGCCCCCGAAAGCCGCCGCAACGAGGTGATGAGCTTCGTCCGCGGAGGATTGCAGGACCTGTCCATCTCGCGCACTACCTTCAAATGGGGCGTGCCGGTGCCGGGCGACGACGCGCACATCATGTACGTGTGGCTGGACGCGCTGACCAACTACATCACCGCCGTCGGCTGGCCCGAGGAAGGCGGCGAGTTCGACAAGTTCTGGCCGGCCGACCTGCACATGGTGGGCAAGGACATTCTGCGCTTCCATGCCGTGTTCTGGCCGGCCTTCCTGATGGCCGCCGGCATCACGCCGCCCAAGCGCGTCTTCGCCCACGGCTGGTGGACCAACGAGGGCAAGAAGATCTCGAAAAGCGTCGGCAACGTCATCGACCCGCTGGAGCTGATCGAGACCTACGGCCTGGACCAGGTGCGCTATTTCCTGATGCGCGAGGTGCCGTTCGGCAACGACGGCGACTTCAGTCATCGCGCCATGGTCGGTCGCATGAACGGCGAACTTGCCAACGACCTGGGCAACCTGTCCCAGCGCGTGCTGTCCATGACCGCCAAGAACTGCAAGGGCGAGGTGCCCGAGGTCGGCGCCTTCACGCCCGAGGACCGAGAGCTGCTGGACGCGGCCTACGGCCTGCTCGGCAAGGTGCGCCCGCTGATGGACCGCCAAGCCTTTCACGAGGCGCTGGAAACCATCTGGGTTGTCGTGCGCGCCGCCAACGCCTATGTGGATCGCCAGGCGCCGTGGGTGCTGCGCAAGAGCGACCCCGCCCGCATGGCGACGGTCCTGTACGTGCTGATGGAGGCGGTCCGCAACGTCGCCATCCTCATGCAGCCCGTGGTGCCCGAGAGCGCGGCCAAGATGCTCGACCAGTTGTCCATTCCCGATGACGCGCGCACCTTCGCCGCGCTGGGCGAGGGTGGGGCGCTGACGGCCGGAACGCCGATCCCCAAGCCGCAGGGCGTCTTCCCGCGCTATGTGGAGCCCGAGACCAACGAGGAGACCAAGGGCTGATGCTCGTCGACAGCCATTGTCACCTGGATTTTCCCGACTTCGCCGAAGACTTCGAGGGCGTGCTTGCGCGCGCCCGCGAGGCCGGTGTCGGTCATATGCTGACCATCTGCACGCACATCACGAAGTTCGGAAAGGTGCTGGCGCTGGCCGAGGCGCACGAGCAGATGACCTGCACGGTCGGCATCCATCCGCACGAAGCCGGCAATGAGCCCGAGACGGACGCCGCGACGCTGCTGGAGAAGGCCAGGCACCCCAAGGTGGTGGGCTTCGGCGAGACGGGGCTGGATTTCTTCTACGATCACAGCCCGCGCGAGGAGCAGAAGCGCAGCTTTCGCAGCCACATCCAGGCGGCGCGGGACATGCAGCTTCCCATCGTCATTCATACCCGCAATGCTGACGACGAGACGAGCGCGATCCTGGAGGAGGAGGTCGGAAAGGGCGCCTTCCCCGGCTTGATCCACTGCTTCAGTTCCGGCCCGGAACTGGCTGAAAAGGCTGTCGAACTCGGCCTGTACATCAGCCTGTCGGGCATCCTGACCTTCAAGAAGTCGGGCGAGCTGCGCGAGATCGCCGCCCGCGTGCCGCTGGACCGCCTGCTCGTGGAAACGGATGCGCCGTACCTGTCCCCGGTCCCCAAGCGCGGCAAACGGAACGAGCCGTCGTTCGTTGCGCACACCGCCAAGGTTCTGGCCGAGGTCAAGGGCGTGTCCATGAAAGAGGTGGAGGAAACCACCACCGCCAACTTCTTCCGCCTGTTCTCCAAGGCGCCGAATCCCGAGGCCATCGCCGCGTGACGGGGCAGGGCGCGCCGATCAAAGTCACCCTTCTCGGCACCGGCCCCGCCGGCGGCGTTCCCATGCTCTCTGCCGGCTGGGGCGACTGCGATCCGGACGAGCCCCGCAACCGGCGCCTCCGGGCCTCCATCCTGGTGGAGCAATCCGGCCGTCGTCTACTAGTAGACAGCGGCCCGGACGTGCGGGAGCAATTGCTGGCCGTGGGCGTGCCGGGGCTGGACGGCGTCCTCTACACCCACGCCCACGCCGACCACATCCATGGCATCGACGAGTTGCGCGAGGTCAACCGGCTCATCCGTGGGCCGCTTCCCATCTGGGGCGATGAGCCGACTCTTCACGACCTGCAGCAGCGCTTCAGCTATTGCTTTGAAGGCATTGATCTGGCGACACAACCGATCTTCCGCCCCTGGCTGGTTCCCAACCTCATCCAGCCACGTTTCACGGCCGTCGGGGTGGCGGTGAGGGCCTTTGCCCAGGATCACGGCTGGGCCACGTCGTGGGGGTTCCGCATCGGCAACTTTGCCTACTCCACCGACGTCCTGGACCTGGACGAGGCCGCCTTTGCCGTGCTCGACGGTGTGACGACCTGGGTGGTCGGCTGTCTGACGAACACGCCGCACAGCACCCACGCCCACGTCGACAAGGTGATCGGCTGGCACCAGCGGGTCCGGCCGGAGCGCACGGTGCTCACGCACATGGGGCCCAGCCTGGACTACGGCACGCTGCGCCGCACCCTGCCCGAAGGCCTGGAACCCGGTTACGACGGCATGGTGCTGGAGGTCGCCTGAGGGCGGCAAATTTTCGTCTCCAATCTTTCATTCTTCGACTCTGGACCCCAGGTGGGAAGTGCGCTTTGCTGCACCGCAGCACGACTTTGTGCTTAAACCGGGGAGAGAGCCATGACCACGTTTTCACTGGCCGGCAAGAAGGGCCTGGTGATCGGTATCGCGAACGACCAGAGCATCGCCTGGGGATGCGCGCAGCAGTTCCGCGAGGCGGGTGCGGATCTCGCCGTCAGCTACCTCAATGAAAAGGCCAAGCCCTATGTCGCGCCGCTGGCCGAGCGCCTGGATGCCGACCTGCTCGGCCCCTGCGACGTACGCCAGAGCGGCCAGATGCGTGCCGTCTTCGACGCCGTGAAGGAAAAGTGGGGCAAGCTGGACTTCGTGCTGCACTCCATCGCCTTCGCGCCCAAGGAAGACCTGCACGGCCGCGTCGTCGACTGCTCGCGCGACGGCTTCGCCCAGGCCATGGACGTCAGCTGCCACAGCTTCATCCGTGTCGCCCAGTACGCCGAGCCCCTCATGACCGACGGCGGCAGCCTTCTGACGGTGTCGTTCTACGGGTCGGAAAAGGTGGTGACCGACTACAACATCATGGGCCCTGTCAAGGCGGCGCTGGAAAGCGTCACCCGCTACATGGCCGCCGACCTGGGGGAAAAGGGCATCCGCGTCAACGCGCTGTCGCCCGGCCCGCTCAAGACCCGCGCCGCCAGCGGCATCCAGCGCTTCGACGCCCTGATGGAAAAGGCTGCCGAGCGCGCGCCCCAGCACACGCTGGTGACCATCGAGGAGATTGGCGCCTACGCCAACTTCCTGGTCTCCGACGGCGCGCGGACGGTCACCGGCGGCGTGCATTACGTTGATGCCGGCTACAACATCATCGGCTGATTTCAGCCTCTTGTGAGCAACCGCTGAGACGGCGGAGCGGGGAAGGGCGGCAATGGCCCTTTCCTGCCGCTGCCCGCGTGGCTACGGTACCGGCCCTTTCGCAGCAAGCACCCCGGCCGGACGCATGGACCTTCTCGACATTGCCATCATCGCCGTCGCCGCCTTCTTCGGCGGTGCCTTGAACGCCATCGCCGGTGGAGGCTCGTTCCTCACCCTGCCCGCGCTGGTGTTCATCGGCGTGCCGCCGGTGACAGCGAACGCGACAGGAACCGTGGCGCTGCTGCCGGGCTACATGGCCAGCGCGTGGGGTTTCCGTGATCTGTTGCGGGCGCCGCCGGGCGGCCTGCCGTTGTGGGCCGTGGCGGCGGTGTCGGGAATTGGCGGCGCCATCGGGGCAGGGCTCCTGCTCATGACCACCGACGCGGCCTTCTCGGCCATCGTGCCGTGGCTTCTGCTGGCCGCGACGCTGCTTTTCGCATTCGGTCCGAAGCTATTGGAAACGCTTGCGAAAGCTGGACGCGAGATCAGCCATGGACCGGCGCTGACCGGCGTGGCCATCTTGGCCGTCAGCATTTACGGCGGCTACTTCAACGGCGGCCTCGGCATCGTCCTCCTGGCGGTCCTGCGGCTGCTGGGCGAGGCCGACATCAATGTCGCGAACGGCGTGAAGAACCTGTTGTCGGCGCTGCTGACCATCATCGCCGTGATCCTGTATGCCGGCGGCGGCGTGGTCGCCTGGGCCGAGGTGATGCCCATGGCCGTGGCCGCGGTGATCGGCGGCTATGTGGCGGCTCGCGTTTCCCGCAAAGTGCCGCCGCAATGGGTACGCGGCGTGGTGGTTGTGACGGGTGCCGTGATGACCGTGCTGTTTTTCGTGAGAGGCTAGGGCGCCCCGGCCCACAGAACGACGAGCGCCGCCACGGCCAGTCCCATCTGCCACGGCCGCAACCGCGCAAAGTAGATCGGCACCTCGCCGCGCCGTGCCGCCACGGGGTCGAGGACGGCCATGCTGGCGTATGCGGCGACCAGCACGCCGAGAGCCGCTCCTTGCGGCAGAGCAAAGGCCAGGATGCCGGCGCCGAACAGCCAGAGGAACATGGCAAGTTGCGCCAGCGTCGGGCCGCCGGGCGTGCGAAAGCTCAGGCCGCGCCGCACGCCTGACAGGAACGCGAGAATGACGCCGCCCCAGAGGATCGACGCCTGGACGGCGAGGGCAGCCACCGGCTCGTCCGCCAGCCACACCGCGCCTGCACCGACGATCAGCGGTGCCATGGCGCCATAGGCGAAGAACAGGTCCAGGAGCGGAACGCGCGGCGGCTCGTCGATTTCCAGATGCCGGCCGGGGATGTCGGCGTCGCTGAGGGACATGGGCGGGTGCTCCTCGTGACGGTGGTCCAACAGGAGTAACCACCTGCGCAGTCCGCCCGTTGCCGGAAGGCCTCGACAGCGACCAGGGAAACCGGGACACTGCATGCCGACGGCGCCTGGCTGCGCAAACGCCCTCTTCCGGTGGCCTCTCTATCTCTATGCATAATATACATTATGCGACATTTAGGTGCCGCACTGTGTGGGGCTCTTTCATCGTCTCTCCTTGCGCCCACACAGCATGGCGGTGTAGTCCGAACGGTGGACCGCTCCGTTACACCATGATCATAGGCAACCGCCCCATGGCCCAGTCCGACGACGATCCGGCGCACGATCCCGACACGGCGGCCGACGAGGCGCCGCGGCCCCTGCCCGACCAGGCACAACGGTTCGGGGACCATTGGCTGCGGATGAGCGCCGTGCTGCTGTCGGAGCTGAAGCGCCGTGACCTCATGGACACACCCGAGGCTCAGGCGGTCGTCGGCACGCGGCGTCAGATCATCCGCAAGCACCGCGCCCAGAGCGAAGCGGCCGGCGGCGCCCGGCGCAAGCGGCGGCCTGAGACGAAGTGGGAAGCCTTCCTGCGCAAGGTCGGCCGCAAGCCGCGCTCGGGCTCTGGTTCGCGCGGCTGACGGTCTTGGCACGCCCTGCCCGGCCGCTTGCCAGCGCGGGCCACAACCTGCTACTCAAGCGCCGTCCGCACCGTCCCAGGCAAGCCGCCGAGGAACCATGACCGAGCAGCACGCCCGACCCCGTCCCATCGACGACCTTCTGGCCATCATGGCGCGTCTCCGCGACCCTGACGGCGGCTGTCCCTGGGACCTGGAGCAGACCTTCGCCACCATCGTTCCCTACACCATCGAAGAAGCCTACGAGGTCGCCGACGCCATCGAGCGTGACGACATGCACGAGCTTCAGGACGAACTGGGCGATCTGCTGCTGCAAGTGGTCTTTCACAGCCGCATGGCGGAGGAAGAAGGCCATTTCGCCTTCAATGACGTGGTCGGCTCCATCTGTCACAAGATGATCCGCCGTCACCCCAACGTGTTCGCCGACGCCGTCACCGAAGATGCCGAGGCCCAGCGTGTCGCCTGGGAGGAGCAGAAGGCCCAGGAGCGCGCCGCCAAGGCCGCCCGCCGCGCCGATGCCGGCGAGGGTGCAGGCGCTGCGGCGGATGCCCGCCACTCCGTGCTGGACGGCCTGCCGGTCGCCCTGCCCGCCCTGACCCGTGCGCTCAAGATCCAGAACCGCGTCGGCCGTGTCGGCTTCGACTGGCCCGCGGCCGTCCAGGTGATCGACAAGATCGAAGAGGAACTGGAGGAAGTGCGCGAGGAGCTGGACGCGCCCGTGCGCGACCAGGACCGCGTGGCCGAAGAGATCGGGGACCTGCTGTTTGCCGTCGCCAACCTGGCGCGCAAGGCCGACGTGGACCCGGAAAGCGCCCTGCGCCACGCCAATGCGAAGTTCGAAAAGCGCTTCAGGGCCGTGGAAGACCACCTTGAAAAGCGGGGAAGATCTCCGGAAACTTCCGACCTGGAAGAAATGGAGGCCCTGTGGGGCCAGGTGAAGAGGGACGCCCGCCCATGACCGCCCTGCCCGCGCCCGCCCGGCCGCGCCGCGCCGGCATCAAGCGGCTCGGCCGCCGCTTCGCCCGCGCCGCCACGGCCTGCGCCCTGGCGCTGCCGCTTTTGGCGGGGTGCTATCTGCCGGACCGCTTCGAATCGGAAATCCGGCTCACGCAGACCGGCGAGTACGGGCTCTACTACGAGGGCGACCTGATCTGGCTGCCGCTGGTGCGGGACCTGCGCATGGGCAAGGTCACCGAGGCGGAGATCCCCGAGAAGATGGACGTCCTGGAGGCGGATCTTGCTCGGGACAGCAACTTCAGCAAGGTGGAGCCGACCGGCACGGCGCGCTTTGCCGTGGAGTACAATCGCCTCGGCAAACTCAACTGGCCGGAACTGGTGACGTTCGTCCGCCGGAACGCGCGAATCATCAGCATGGAAACGGACCCTGAGACTGGCACCGTCTCCGTCCGCGGCAGTCAGGCCATCAAGATGATCGATCCGGAGACCATCGAGCGGATCGGGTTGAACAGCCGCGGCCTCCTGCGGGTGACCACCAACGCCGAGGTCATCGAGCACAACGCCGACTCCGTCCGGTCGGGGCCTCGGGGCTATACGCTCTACGACTGGAACATCAATGGCGTCCGGGGACAGGAGCCCCGCTTGAAAGCTCGCCTGCGCGCCCATTAGGCGCTGGCAGAAGTTACCGCCGAATCTACTAGTAGACTACGGGTAACGTTTCGCTATGCCGTGACAGGAATGTCCGTGGCGTTTCACGACAAGCATTCCTAGGATCAAAAGCCTAGGCATTCCATCCTCCAGCCTACTAGTAGACGACGAGAGCCGGTTTTGGCTTTCTCTTCCGTGAAACCGTGAAACGTCATAGGATTTCGTACTAAAACAACGATTTATCCGCTCGATGGCTGCAGCGCTGTCGTCCGGCGCACGGGTCGAGGCGGTCCGCGGGGCGCGTGAAACGGCGGGAAACGCAAGTGTGCGGGCCTTTCATTTCACACGTTGTGCATGAAAAGGCCCGCCGGAGAGAGCGGCGGGCTGGGAAAGAAAATGGGGCTTTGGGCGCAGGGCCTACCAGTTGTCGCAGCGCCGTTGAAGGCGGACGTAGTTGTCGTGGCCGTCGATCGCCTTGTTGCGGCGCCGGTGATCCGCCTTCAGGGCCACGACCGCCGGCTCCAGCGCCCGGTGCAGGAGCTTGGCCGCCGCTCCCTTGGCGGCCTCCCGCGTCGGAGCCCAAAGCGGGTTGATGGTCTGGACCGCCTCGGCCACAACGGTCCGCAGGCGGGGAGCATGATCGTCAAGTACCGCCCGCGTGATCGCCACGTGTTCCAGCTCATGCTCGCGCACGACATCGTAGGCACAGGAGCCGGTCGGGTACTCGCGCGGAATGTAGACGCGCAGTTCCGGATAGCCCACCTTCAGCCGCACGGACCTGAGGTCGGCGCAATAGCCCCCTCCCCGCGCAGAGCGGACCAGCGTGCTGGTGGACGTGACGATTTCGAGGCTGCTTTCTGTCAGACCCACCGTGTCCCACTTGCCGGTGGTCATGCGTGCGCCGGTGCCCTTGGCGTGACGGCTGGCAAAGCGGGCGGTCAGTTGCGCCTTGTCCAGACTGAGGTCGCCGACCACCCTGCCCCGCTCCACCTCCATCGTCACGTTGACCGGCGCGGCATCCTGCGCACAGACGGAGGCATCCCGCGCCTGGGCCGGAACCACCGTCAGCACCGCCAGAGCAGCGCCGGCAAGCGCTGCGGCGCGCAGACCGGTCCGGGCGGCGGAAGATCGTTCCGACGACGGCATGGCACCCCCTCGCACTCTCTTCTATTGTGTGTGGCGTCGGCTGGCGGGCACTCTCTCATCGCCCGTGCCGGGGCATCCTCTTTTGGAGAGGGCTCTACCCCGATCCGACGCAACGATGGTCTCATGCCGAGGTTAAGGAAGTCTATGCTCAAGATCGCCGCGTGGAACGTCAACTCCATCAAGGCCCGCCTGCCCAACGTGGTCGAGTGGCTGAACGAGGCGGCGCCCGACGTCGCCCTGCTGCAGGAGATCAAGACGGTCGAGGACACCTTCCCGCTTATGGAGATCCAGGCAGCCGGCTACAGGCACACGGCCATCTGCGGCCAGAAGAGCTACAACGGCGTCGCCATCCTGTCGCGCCACCCGCTGACCGAGGTGGTGCGCGGCCTGCCGGGAGAGCCGGAGGACCAGCAGGCCCGGTATGTGGAGGCCGTGGTGGATGGGCGCGTTCGCGTGGCCAGCGTCTATGTTCCCAACGGCAACCCCGTGGGCACGGAAAAGTATCCCTACAAGCTTCGCTGGATGGAGAACCTGCGCGCCCATGCGGAAGGGCTTCTGCGCACCACTGACCTGCCGCTGCTCATCGGCGGCGACTACAACGTCTGCCCCACCGACTACGACGTTTACGACCCCCAGGGCTGGGCCGGTGACGCCCTGTGCCGGCCGGAGACGCGCGAGGCGTTCCGGGCGCTCCTGTGGCTCGGCCTGACGGACACCTACCGCGCCTTCCACAAGGAACCGCACCGTTACAGTTTCTGGGACTACCAGGGCGGGGCATGGCAGCGCGACCTGGGCCTGCGCATCGACCATCTGCTGCTGTCCGGCCGGGCGGCCGACGCGGTCACCGCCTGCGACATCGACAAGGGCCCCCGCGGCAAGGAAAAGGCCAGCGACCACACGCCGGTGTGGTGTGAACTCGATCTCTGAGCCTCGCTGCTCAACCCACTGAAAAAGGCCGGAGAAAGCACTCTCCGGCCTTACTTGGCTTCGGGGCAGCCCGAAGCCACCAGTCGCGGTGTCAGCGCGGTTCCAGCCGGACCACGACGCGGCGGTTGACCTCCTGGTTCATGGGCAGAGGTTCGCCGTAGGCGTCGCGGTTGGGCACCTTGGGCCGCGTGTCGGCATAGCCGATCGCCTCCATGCGCTCGGGCGTCAGCCCCTGGTCGGCGAAGAATCGCACCACGCGCGAGGCCCGCCCGCTCGACAGTTCCCAGTTGGAAGGGAACTTCTCGGTGGAGATGGGAGTGTCGTCGGTGTGCCCCTGCACTTCCACCTGGAAGCTGCGGTAGCGTTCCGCCCCGATGGTGGCGGCGATGCGCTGGAGCGCCGGGATCGCCTCTTCGCGAATTTCTGCGCTGCCCGGCTCGTAGAAGGCGGACGACGCGAATTCGATGGTCAGGCCGCGGTCGTCGGTGCCGATGGCGACCACGTCCTCCAACTCCATGGCCTGCACGGCGTCCTGCACGTCGATCTTCAGAAGCTCGATGGGGCGCACCACGTCGCGGTTGCCGATGCCCTTTGCGACGCCGGCCTGGACCTGCTCGAACAGCACCACGTCCACCTTGGAGATCGCGACCAGCATGATGAAGAAGACCAGCAGCAGGGTGACCATGTCCGCAAACGTGGTCATCCAGCTTTCGTCTTCCTCGTTCTTGCCCTTGCCGAAGCGGCCGCCGCCGCCGTTGTTGTTGATCCCCATCATGGCGATTTACCTCCGCATCTTGTCGATGCTGAAGTGGATGGCCGGGTCGAGATAGGCGTTCATGCGGTCCTGGATGTAGCGCGGGCTCTTGCGCTCGGCCAGCAGGGCCAGGCCCTCGGCCACCAGATAATTGCGGAAGCGCAGGATTTCCTCGCGCTGCTGCACCTTGGTCGCCGCCGGCAGCAGGATCAGGCGCGCGAACAGGATGCCGTACAGCGTGGTAATCAGGGCCACCGCCATGCCCGGACCGATCTTGGACGGGTCGTCGCCCATGTTGTCCAGCATGATGATCAGGCCCACCAGCGTGCCGATCATGCCGAAGGCCGGCGCGTTGCTCGCCATGCCGCGCAGCACGTCCGACTGAACCGTGTGGCGCTGGAAGGTCGTCTCCACGGTAGTGGCAAGGATCTCGCGGATTTCCTGGCCGGTGTAGCCTGACACCACGAGGTCGATGCCAAATCCCATGAAACGGTCCTGGTGGCGGATCTTGCCGGCGTCGCTTTCCAGGCCCGGAAGCCCGTTCTTTTGGATGATGTAGCCCCAGCGGATGACGCGGCCGACCTCGTTGGTCAGGATGGCGCGGCCCACCTTGCTGACGAAGATGACCGAGCCCAGCCCCTTCAGAGACAGCATCACATAGCGGGCCTCATAGGCCGTGAAGGTCGCCGCAAACGTCCCCCCGACGACCATGATGAAACTGGCCAGGTTCAGGAAGACCATGAAATTGTCGGTCGACAGGATGACGGCCCCGACAAAGAGCCCGAACCCGACGATGACACCGATAATGGTCGCGAAACTCATCTAGCTTCTGCCCCTTCAGGCGCGCCACCCCACATGATCTCCCCCGGCACGCGTCCGCTTCTTTCGGAGTAGGCACTATAGGGTAAGGACACGCCAAAAGACAGAATTTTGCGGTACCCGGAGACGCATTCCCGCCTACCGTTCCCGGAAGGCCTCGTGCTTGAGCTTCAAAACCGGGCGTATGAGATAGTCCAGGACCGATCGCGTGCCGGTATGGATGTCCACGGTGGCCTGCATGCCGGGCGTGATGGCAAGGTCGCCGGGCGCCGCGCCCAGGTAATCCTTGTCGGTCTCGACCAGGACCCGAAAATAGGGCGGCGCGTTCTCCGGCTGCGTCGAATCGGGCGCGACCAGGGTCACCTCGCCCTCCAGCCCCCCATAGCGGGCGTAATCATAGGTGGAGACCTTCACGGTGGCCGGCTGCCCCACCCGCACATAGCCGCGGTCGACCGGGTCCAGCCGGGCCTCGATGACCAGCGTGTCGCCGGTGGGCACGATGTCCATGATCGGCTCGCCGCCTTTCACCACTCCGCCGAGCGTGCTGTAGCGCATGTTCTTGACCACGCCGTCGATGGGGCTGCGAACCTCGGTGCGCAGCGCCTGGTCGGTGGCCTGGCGCAGGACTTCGCGCGTGCGGGCGATGGCGACTTCGGTTTCGGCCAGTTGCTCGCGCGCTTCCCGGCGATAGCGCAGCGTCGCCTCGCCCATGCGCTGCTCGGCCTCGGCCAGTGCGGCCTCGACGCGGGGGCGCATCTCCTTCAGCACCGACAGCTCGCCCTGAATGTCCTCCAGTTCCGAGCGCAGCTTGAGGTGATCGAGCTTGGGCGTCAGGTTGTCGCGCAAAAGCTCCGCCGACATAGCCAGCTTCTGGCGCGCCAGGGTCTCGGACTTGCGCAGGGTTTCCTGGCGCGCCTCCAGTTCCCGGATTTCCTGGCGCCGCTGTTGCACCTGCTCGGCAAGGACGCCCACCTGCGCCGCCAATTCGGCGCGCCGCGCGCGGAACGCCTCGCGTTCGCCGGCCGCGATGGCAGGCCTGCGCGCGGCGACGTCGACGGGCAGCGAAAGTTCGGCGCCCGTGGCCTCAGCCTCCTGCCGGGCCTTTTCCAGCAGCAGGCCGTCGAGCCGCACCTGCAACTCGTCCTTGTTCATGGCCGTCTGGGCGAGGTCGAGCTGCAGAAGCGGATCACCGCTGTTCACCACCGCGCCCTCGCGCACATAGATGTCGGTGATGATGCCGCCTTCCAGGTGCTGGATGACCTTCACCTTGCTGCGCGGCACCACTTCGCCCGAGGCGACGGAGACCTCGTCCAGTTGAGCCAGCGCCGACCACCCGACACCGCCCGCCAGCAAGGCCGCGATCAGGCCCGCGACCACGCGCCACCCTGGCGCCTTGCGGGTGCGCAGCAGGGCGTCCAGCGGGCCGTCGGCCGGCTGGCCGGCGGGTGACGGGGTGGCGGGTGACGGGGAGGATTTCATGCCGCACCCCCGTCTGCCTTGGCCTCTCGTGTTTCGGGCGCTTTCGCCCCGCCCTGCTGCCCCGGCGCCGCGCCGCGTCCCTGCAGCCATGTCATCACCTGCCCGGCGGGGCCGCCGGCAGCGATACGCCCGCGCTCGAGCACGATGATGGAGCGTGCGGCGTTCAGCAGCACCGGGGAATGGGTGACCAGGATGACGTTGCGGTCGGCCGCCAGCGCCGCCAGCGACTGCGCCAGGGTCTGCTCCGCCTGGGTGTCGAGGTGGCTTGAGGGCTCGTCCATGATGATGACCGGAGGGTCCGTGACCAGCGCCCGCGCGATGGCGATGCGCTGGCGTACGCCGCCGGCCAGCAGAGCGCCGGCCTCGCCCACGTCGGTGTCGTAGCCGTCTGGCATGTCCATGATGATGTCATGCACGCAGGCGCGCTTGGCGGCCGTGATGATCGCCTCGTCACCGGCCTCGCCGGCCACGGTGCCCTGGGAGATGGCGTCGCGGATGGAGCCCGACAGCAGCACCGTTTCCTGCGGCACGTAGCCGATCCAGGTCGCCAGTTCCTCGCGCGAGAACTGGGCCATGTCGGCGCCGTCGAGCAGCACCCTGCCCTCGCCCGGCCGGTAGAGGCCCGTCAGCAGCTTCGCGAGCGTCGTCTTGCCGCTGCCGTTGCGGCCCATCAGGCAGGTGATGCCGCCCGGCGGCACGTCCGCCCGCGCCTCGTGGATCACCGGCTGACCATCTTTGCGGTAACGGAAGCCCACTCCGTCCAGGCTCAGGCGGCCGGCCGGGCGGTCGTGGGTGATGGCGGCGGTCATGCGCTCCTCGGCTTCACCGAACAGCTTGCCCAGCCGCGCTGCCGACTGGCGAAAACCGGCATAGGAGCGCCACGCGCCCACCACCTGGTTCATCGGCCCCATCATGCGGCCCGACAGCATGTTTGCGGCGATCAGGGCGCCGATGGTCATCTCCTGCTCCATGATCGCCAAGGCGCCGACGGTGGTCATGGCAACCGTGGTTGCCATGGTCATGACATGAGCAAGATTGACGTAGCCGTCGTTGCGCAGGCCGCGGTCGATGGACCGGCCGATGGTGTCGGCCTGCAAGTCCTCCCACCGCGGGCGCAGGTGGCGGTGCAGGGCCAGCGCCTTGACGGTGGCGCGCCCCTGGATCGTCTCAGCCACCAGCAGATCGCGGCGGGCGGCCTTGTCCTTTTCGGCCTTGGCGGCCTTGGCCATGGTCGCCGCCGACCACGCCGCCAGCAGAACGAAGGCGCCGAAGGCGATCAGCAGCACCCAGGCCACGGGCGCGGCGATGACGTAGACCAGCCCGACGAACAGCACGACGAAGGGCAGGTCCACCAGCAGCACCACCGTGGCCCCGGACAGCGTGTTGCGCACCGTATCCAGGTCGCGGAAGATGCCCTGCCAGAAGGCGGTGCGACGGCTTTCCAGGGTGCGCAGCGGCAGGGCCGTGATCTTGTCGAACAGACGGCGGCCGACCTTGGCGTCGATGGTCAGCGCCACCCGCTGCAACACGCGCGACCGGGTCTGGCGCAGCACGAAGTCGAAGGCGAGAACCAGCACCATGCCGGCAACCAGGCCCTGCAGCGTCGACAGGCCGTTGTGGAAGACGACCCGGTCGTAGACCTGCAGCGTGAAGATGGGCACCGCCGTCGCCAGAAGGTTGGCGAAGAAGGACAGCGTGAGCACTTCCAGGAAGGCCGGGCGCAACGGCTTCAGCACCGGCCGCAGCCACGAAGGCGCCGTGTCGTCGTCTGCCATGGATGATCGGTCCGCGCACGATCCGGCGTCGGGACGAGGCCCGTGTCCGCCGTTTGTTTCCCCAGGGTGCCCAGGGAACACCGCGCGGCCGAAGGTGGCAAGTTCTTTTTCTTCTGCGCTACGCCGGAAGTCTTGCGTTATGCTGCGGCCCCAGAGTTTCGGGGATATCGAGGGGAGAGGCGTCCATGGCGACGGGGGAAAGCCGCCGGGGCAGGATCGGGGGATGGATCAGGCGCGCGGCGCGCGGCACTGTGACCAAGGGGCGCGGCTGGGCCATTCTGCTGCTGATCGCCCTGTCGGTGCTGCGCACGCTGGACCCCGCGCCCATCGAGATCCTGCGGGTGAAGACCTTCGACCTCTACCAGCAGATCGAGCCGCGCGAGGTCACCCAGCGGCCGGTCACCATCGTCGACCTGGACGAAAAGTCCCTCAACCAGGTGGGCCAGTGGCCGTGGCCGCGCACGACCGTGGCCGAGATGGTCCAGCGCCTGACCGCCATGGGCGCGGTCGTCATCGGCTTTGATATCGTGTTCGCCGAGCCCGACCGCATGTCGCCCGCCCTCGTGCAGGCCAGCATGCCGGGCCTTGATCCGGAAATGCGCGAACGGCTGAAGTCCATGCCGTCCAACGACGAGGTCCTGGCCCAGGTCATCAGCCAGAGCCGCGTCGTCATGGGCCAGTCGGTGCGGGCCGATGCCGTTCCGGCGCCCGAAGACAGCCCCACCACCTCGATCGCGCTGATCGGCTCGGACGTGCGCGACAAGGTGGAACAGCACGCCGGCATGCTGCGCAACATCCCCATCCTGGACAGGGCCGCCATGGGCCGGGGCGTGTTCAACACCACCGGCGAGATCGACGGCATCGTCCGCCGCGTGCCCATGGTGGTGAACGTGGACGGCACCCTGCACCCCAGCCTCTCGGCGGAAGTCCTGCGCGTGGCGACCGGCAACCAGAGCCTCGCGGTCAAGGCGCGCGGCACGGCGGGGGTCGAGGGCATCGTCATCCGCCCCAACCTGATCCGCACCGACCACAAGGGCCGGGTCTGGGTGTACTTTTCGCACATGGACCCCGAGAAGTATGTCTCTGCCGCCGACGTCCTCAACGGCACCGCTCCGCCCGAGAAGATCGCCGGCAAGCTGGTGCTGATCGGCACGTCGGCCGTCGGGCTGCTCGACATCAAGTCATCGCCGGTGGATGCCTTCCTGCCCGGCGTGGAGGTGCACGCCCAGATTCTCGAGAACATCCTGACCAATACCCAGCTCATCCGCCCCCGCGACGCGCTGGGACAGGAACTGGTGGCGGGAATTGCCGCCGGTCTCTTGATGATCGTCCTGGTGCCCATGGTCCGCGCCCGCTGGACGGCCCTGCTCGGCTTCGTCTCGGTTGCGGCCATGTTCGGCTTTTCGTGGTGGGCGTTCCAGAGCCAGCGGCTGCTCTACGATCCGGTCTATCCGGCCCTGGTGGCGACGCTGCTCTACATGTACCTGACGTACTCGAACTACGTCCGCGAGGAAAAACAGAAGGCCCAGGTGCGCCAGGCCTTCGGCCAGTACCTGTCGCCGGCCCTGGTGGAAAAGCTGGCCTCCGATCCGAGCCATCTGAAGCTGGGCGGCGAAATGCGGCCCATGACGCTGATGTTCTGCGACGTACGCGGCTTCACGACCATCTCGGAACTGTTCGATGCCGAAGGGCTGACGCGGCTCATCAACCGGTTCCTTACCCCGATGACCGACGTGATCATGGCGCGCCAGGGCACCATCGACAAATACATGGGCGACTGCATCATGGCCTTCTGGAACGCGCCCCTGGACGATCCGGAACACGCGCGCAACGCCTGCGATTCCGCGCTGGCCATGATCGGCAACCTGAAGGGACTGAACGAGGCGCTAAAGCGTGAGGCGGAGGAGGAAAACCGGCGCCACGTGCCCATCAACATCGGCATCGGGCTCAACACCGGCACGGTCTGCGTCGGCAACATGGGCTCGGAACAGCGCTTCGACTATTCGGTCCTGGGCGACGACGTGAACCTGGCCTCCCGTCTGGAGGGCCAGTCCAAGACCTACGGCGTGACCGTGGTGCTGGGCGAGCAGACGGCCCGCCTGGCACCTGAGTATGCGCAGGTCGAGCTGGACCTGATCCGCGTGAAGGGCAAGACCGTGCCGGTGCGCATTTTCGCCCTGTTGGGCTCGCCGGACATGGCGTCGAGCAGCGAATGGCAGATCTTCAAGGCCCGCCACGATCAGTTCCTCGCCCTCTACCGCGGGCAGCGGTGGAACGAGATGACGGAAATGGGCGTCGCCCTGCGCGCCGAGGCCCATGCGCTGGGGCTGGACCTCGACGGCCTCTACGACCTGTACGACGGCCGCGCGGACGACTACCGCGCCGCGCCTCCCGGCGAGGACTGGGACGGCGTGTTCGTGGCGACCTCCAAATAGGCCCGCCAGAAAATGCTTTTTTGTCAGCAGGTTGGGCGAGAAGGCTAAAGCGCCGCTTCAGGCGCCGATGTCCACCGTCATGCCCTCGCGCGCAACAAAAGCGCCGGCCCAGGTCTCCGCGGCCTCGGCCTCCACCTTGGTCATGAAGGTGTCGTCGTGGTCGGGGTCGTGGTGGAAGATCGCCATGCGCTTGACGTCGGCCGCGCGGCACAGGCGCACGCCCTCCTGCCATGTGGAGTGGCCCCAGCCGACGTGGCGCGGGAATTCGTCGTCGGTGTAGGTGCTGTCGTAGATCACCAGGTCGGCGCCCCGGATCAGTTCCAGCACGTTGCGGTCGGGCTCGCCGGGCCGGTGCTCGGTATCGGTGACATAGCACATGGCCTTTCCGTCGTATTCGATCCGGTATCCGGTCGACCCGTTGGGATGGTTCAGCGCGGCAGTCCGCACCGTGACGTCATCCCCCAGGTGCAGCGTCTCGCCGGCCTTGAAGTCGTGGAACGTCAGCTTCGCCTGCAACGCCTCCAGCGGGACCGGGAAGACCGGATTGGACATGCTGCTGGCAAGCACGCTCTGGATGCCGCCGGCGTCGTGCAGGTGGCCGGCGTAGATGTCCAGGCTGCGGTGCTTCTGGAAGACGGGCGCGAAGAAGGGGAAGCCGTTGATGTGATCCCAGTGGGTGTGGGTCAGCAGCAGGGTGGAGGCCTGGATGCCCTGCTCCATCACCTTGTGGCCCAGGCCGCGGATGCCGGTACCGGCGTCCATGATGATGTGGCGCCCCCCGGCGACAACCTCCAGGCAGCTGGTATTGCCGCCGTAGATCACGTGGTTCGGCGACGGGCAGGCGATGCTGCCGCGCACTCCCCAGAAGGTCACCGAGAAATCCATCAAGAACCGCGCCCCTGCTCTGTCATGTGCTCCGGTGCCCCCGCCCCGGACTCCATACGCAAACATTCCACTTTTCGCGCACAACGATCAATCCTTTATCGGCCGACCTACTCCGATGGATCACCTGGGGTTTTCGCTTGTGCGCTCGACCACGACCGGCACTCCCGGCGTGAGGCTGAGGACCGATGCCGCACGGCCCTGGTTGACCGCAATTTCCACAAGGCCGTTGGAGTTTACGTACCAGAGCGGCCGGCCCACGGGCACGGCACCGAAAGTGCGGGCGTGGCTGACGCGGGTGCCGTCGGGCAGCACCAGCACCGCCTCTGTCGACAGTCGATACCCGAGCCGGCCGGTCATGGCATTGCCGTAGTGGTCGACGTAGACGATGCGGTCCAGATCATCGGGCCAGTTTTTTCGGCGGAGGCGCGACAGGGGCAGCGGAGACAGCCTGCCCTCGCCCGCCATCGCGTCCGCCCCGGCGGTGGCGAGGCCGGCCGCGACCGGCGCGAAGATGTCCCGGCCGTGGAAGCTGGCGCTCAGGACGTCGGGCGCCCAGGTGATCTCCCAGGCTCTTGCAGAGCCGTCGGGTGCACGGCGCAGGACAGGCTCGAACAGGCCGTTGCCGGGGCCGACGAACCGCTTGCCGCCGGCTTCCACCACCACGCCGGGGCGGTCAGTCCCGACGCCGGGATCGACCACGGACAGGAACACCGTGCCGGCTGGAAACCATTCGGCATAGGCCGCCAGAAGATAGGCGGACAGCATGGGATCGAAGCTGGGTGCATCGGCGAACAGGTCGATGACCGGCACCGCCGGGGCCTCCCGCGCCAGCACGGCCTTCATCTGGCCCACATAGGGACCTGCGAGGCCGAAGTCGGTGAACAGGACGATCATGGCGCGGCGGCCTCCTCTTCCCGCGTGTGAGCGACGCGCGCGGCCAGGCCCGACAACAGCCCGCCGCCCAGCGCCGCCAGCCCGAACAGGGTGAAGGCCGAGGCGTAATCTCCCGGCAGGACCTCGACGGCGATGCCGAACAGGCTCGGCCCGAAGACCACTCCGGCATAGGTAAAGAACAGGGCGCCGCCGGTGGCCTCCCCTGCCCGGCCCTTGGGGGCCAGGTGCGCCACCTCTGCCAGAAAGACGCCGTTCCAACCGATGGCGGTGGCGCCGAACAGGGCGACGACGGGCACCAGCAGCGCCACCGGCATGTCCGGCGCCAGCCAACCCGTGAGAATGGCGGCGGCGGCCATGACGGCGCCCAGGATCAACAGCATGGCGCGCGGCCCGATCCACTTGTCGGCCACCCAGCCCCAGATCACGCGCCCGGCGATCCCCGCGCCCTGCGCCACCGCCAGGATCAGCCCGGCGTCCACCAGGCTCATGCCCGCGCGGCGCGCCAGGTAGACCACGAGGAAGCTCGACAGGCTGAGCTGGATGGCGGCAAAGGTGAAAGAGGCGACCGACAACAGCCGCAACGGCGCGTGACGCCAGATCATGCCCAGCGGGGCCAGTACGGCAGCCACGTTGGCGCGCTTTCGCGGATCGCGGTCGGCGTCCAGGACCTGCCGCGTCGGCTGCACCAGAAGCGCCACCGCCAGCGCCGCCGTCCCCACGACCAGGGCCGCCCAACGCCAGCCGATGGCATCCGTCAGGCTCGGCACCAGGGCTCCGGCCAGCATGCCGCCGATGGGCACGCCCGTCTGCTTGATGGAGAACACCAGCCCCCGCCGTTCCGCCGGCGTGGTGCGGGCGAGGATGTGGCTGGAGGACGGCGTGACGGGCCCGTAGCCAAGCCCGATCACCAGTGCGCCGACGATGGCCATCACCACCAGCGGACCCGCCTGCATGGCCGCCACCCCGGCCAGGCCCGCCAGGCACAGCGCCAGGCAGACCTGGCTTGTCCGCATGGCGCCGTAGCGGCCGATGATTCCGCCCGACACCAGCGTCGTCACCATGGCGCCCAGGTACACCAGCGAGGTGTAATAACCAACGAAGCTGCCCGGCAGGCCCACGTCCTCCGTCGCGACGGCAGCGAAGACCGGCGGCGTCAGGGCTGCCATGCTCACCAGCGCCTGCACGGTGGTGGTCGCCGCCAGCACGCCCCAAGGGGAGCCGGCGGGAGGGGCGGATGCCGTCCCGCTCATGGGCGTGCGTGCCCCTCGCCTTGTCGCGCCGGTCGGCCGGCCCCATGTGAAAGTCGTTGCATGCCTTCTGCTTAGGCCCGATCGTAGCGCCTTCGCAAGGGCCACTGACGCCGTCCGTCGCCCCGCCGCAAGGAGAGCCGCTTCCATCATGCCCGTGCTCAACCGCATCGCCGACTTCCACGACGACCTGGTGGACTGGCGCCACGACATCCACCGGCATCCGGAACTCGCCTTCGAGGAACACCGCACCGCCGCCCTGGTGGCGGAAAAACTGCGCGGCTTCGGCTTCGACGAGGTGGTGGAGGGCATCGGCGGCACGGGTGTGGTCGGCGTGCTGCGCCAGGGCGACGGCCCGATGATCGGCCTGCGTGCCGACATGGACGCGCTGCCCATCGTGGAAGCCGCGGAAGACCGGCCGCACAAGTCGGTCCACCACGGCGTCATGCACGCCTGCGGCCATGACGGGCACACCACCATGCTGCTGGGCGCCGCCCGCTATCTGGCGGAGACGCGGCGCTTCTCCGGAACGCTGGTGTTCATCTTCCAGCCCGCCGAGGAAGGCCGCGCCGGCGCGCGCGCAATGATCGAGGACGGCCTGTTCGACCGATTCCCCGTTTCCGCCGTCTGGGGCGTCCATAACATGCCGGGCCTGCCGGCCGGATCGGTGGCGGTGTCTCCCGGTCCCGTGATGGCGGCGGCGGATCGATTCACCATCACCATCCAGGGCAAGGGGGCCCATGCCGCCGCACCGCACCTGGGCCGGGACCCGGTGGTGGCCGGCGCGGCTCTGGTGCAGGCGCTGCAAGCCCTGGTCAGCCGCCATTGCCCGCCGCATGAGACGCTGGTGGTGTCGGTGACCGAGTTCCACGCCGGTGACACGTTCAACGTCCTGCCCGACGCCGCGCGTCTGGGCGGCACTGTGCGCTACTTCGACAAGCAGATCGGCGAGCAGGCGATTGGCGGCATGAAGCGCATGGCAGAGGGCATCGGAGCCGCGCACGGCGTCGAGGTTTCGGTGGACTACCAGTATGGGTATCCGCCCACCGTCAACACTGCCGGCGAAACCGAGGCCGCGCGCGCCGTGGTCGCCGACACCTTCGGCGCCGAGCGGGTCTTGGACCAGGCGCCGGTGATGTTCGCCGAGGACTTCAGCTTTTTCCTTCAGGAGAAACCGGGCGCCTACGGTTTCATCGGCAATGGCGAGGGATCGGAAGACCTGGGATGCGTCGGGCTCCACAACCCGCGGTATGACTTCAACGACGACATCCTGACGACGGGCGCGACGTTCTTTGCGCGACTTGCCGAGTCGCAATGTCCGCAACGCTGATGCGCCCTCGCGCGTGGGCTCGCAACTGGACATCGGCTGAAGCATTCTTTATATAACTGGCAACGCTCGTGGGGCGGTCCCGCCGGGTCCGCCCCATTCCCGTTACGTGGTGCGCCGCTTCGGTGCCCTGTGATGCGGGAAGAAATTCATCTATGACGGTCGCCCCCAGCCCCGCGCGCCGCGAGGGTCCGAACGGCTTTCGCCGTCACGCGCCGCCGGACGCGGCGACCCAGCAAGGAGACAGGCATGGCGAAGGAAGAAACCCTCGAATTCAACGGCACCGTGGTCGAAAAGCTGCCGAACGCGATGTTCCGCGTGAAGCTGGAAAACGATCACGAAGTGCTGGCTCACACGGCGGGCAAGATGCGCAAGTTCCGCATCCGCGTGTCGGTGGGCGACAAGGTGGACATCGAGATGACCCCCTACGACCTGACGAAGGGCCGAATCGTCTTCCGCCACCGTCATTGATCGGCACGAGGGCGGGCGCCGCAGGGCGCCCCCGCCTCTCCGTCCGCCACGTCGGCGGCAAGGGCCCGCGAAAGCGGGCTTTTTCGTGCCCGCGTGGTGGTTCTGGTCTGGTGCTACAATGCGAACAGCAGCAGCAGGATTGCTGCCATGCCCACCCAGCCGGCGACGATGAGCAGCAGTGCGGCATTGACGGGAATGACTCCCTCGCGCGAGAGGGCCGGCGGAGGCTCCTCCCAATAGCCGGCGGTGGCGAGGCCGGCCGACTGCTGGTCGTCCTCCAGCGCCTTCAACTGATCGGCCAGGCGCGAGGCCGCACCGGTCCACGAGAACGGCGCCTCAACGGCGGCCGCTTCCGCGCGGAACGTCTTTCCCGAAAAAGGGTCCACCTTCACCGGCGCCGCCGCCGGGTCGGACGGTGACGCCGCCGTCTCGTCGGGCACCTGGCTTGCGTCGCGGGCGGCGATGGCGACCACCAACCGGTCGGCGAAGGCCTCGAAGAACGACTCTGCCGCCCGGTCCGCCACGCCGCGCACCAGCGAGCCGCCGATGGTCATCAGCCGGCCGCCGATGTCGGCGTCGCAGTCGTAGATGAAGATGGTCTCGTGGGCCGCATCGGGCGCTTCGGCCAGCCGGACACGGGCGGTGGCCTTGGCGAACCCCGCAACGCCGCCGTCGCCCTGGCCGATCAGCGTGTAGGCGTGCGGGGCGTCGATGTCCGCCAGTTCAATGGAGCCGCGGAACCGCGCCTTCATGGGTCCGACGCGGGCGCGGATGGTGGTTTTCAGGTCGCGCTCGCCGGTCCACTCCAGTTCCTCCACCTGGCGGATGGAGGCCTTGAGGATGTCGACGTCGTTCAAGGCGCGCCAGACGGCGCCCTTGGGTGCGGGTATGCGGTATTCCCCGGTGAACTTCATGGCCTGATCCCCATCCTGCCGTCAGCGGCGCGGCTGTCAGTCCTCGTACAACTCGTAGATGCCCTGGGTTCCGGACTCCCGACCGCCCTGTTCGACATAGCGTTCGTACTGCTCGATGGCAAGCTTCAACGCGCGCAGGTCGAGTTTGAAGTCTTCGGCCTCGGCGGCGGCGATGTTCATGTCCTTCTGGAAGTGATGCACGTAGAAGCCCGGCGCGTAGTCGCCGTGCGCGATGCGGCGCCCAAGCACGTTGAGCTGGAAGCCCCCGGCCGCGCCGTTGCCGATGACGTCCAGCACCGCGTCGGTGTCCAGCCCGGCCTTCTTGGCGTAGGCGATGGCCTCGGCCACGCCCAGGATGGTGCCGGAAATGACGATCTGGTTGACCATCTTGGTGTGCTGGCCGGCGCCCGCCGGGCCCAGCAGGGCGATGGATTTGCCCATGGTCTCGAACAGCGGCTTCACCGCGTCGAAATCATCCTGATTGCCGCCGCACATGATGGCGAGCTTGCCCTCGCGCGCACCAACATCGCCGCCGGAAACCGGCGCGTCCAGGGCGTGCAGGCCGCGCTGGTCGGCGTCGTTGGCGATGCGCTGGGCGATGGAGGGCGAACTGGTGGTCATGTCGACCAGATAGCTGCCCGGCTTGGCGTGCGCCAGGATGCCGCCCTCGCCGTAGTACACCTGCTCCACGTCCTGGGGATAGCCGACCATGGTGATGACGACGCCGCAGGTTTCGGCAAGATCCGCCACCGTGTCGTGCCAGATGACGCCCTCGTCCAGCAGGTCCTGGGCCTTGCTTTTGGTGCGGGTGTAACCGTGAACCTCGTAGCCGGCCTTCATGACGTTGCGGGCCATCCCCTTCGCCATGATGCCCAGGCCCACGAAGCCGACCTTGTGGGTGTCGATCCCGACCGTCATTGTCAGCTATCCTCCCGTCTGCGCGCGTGGCCGCCCGATTGCCGGGCGTTGGTGTGTATGTCCCACGACTATAAGGGAATTTCCATGGCTCACAAACCGGTTCTCCTGATCTCGCGACGGCTGCCCGACCCGGTGCACGAGCGGGCGGCGCGGGATTACGACGCCCATCTGAACCCCGAAGACCGCCAATACGGCGGCCTGGAACTGGCCGAGGCCGCGGCGCGGCTTGCCGCCGACGCCCTCATGGTCACGCCCACCGAGAAGGTCACGCGCGAGGTCATCGAGGCGCTGCCGGACAGCGTGCGCGTGCTGGCGACCTTCAGCGTCGGGCACGATCACATCGACACCGACGCCGCCCGCGCCCGCGGCCTGACCGTCACCAACACGCCCGACGTGGTCACCGAGGCCACCGCAGACATCGCCCTGCTCTGCCTCCTGGGCGCCGCCCGCCGGGCGTGGGAGGCGGAAAGCCTGCTGCGGCGGGGCGACTGGACCGGCTGGGCGCCGACCCAGCTTCTGGGCGTGCATCCCGGCGGCCGGCGGCTCGGGATTCTCGGCATGGGGCGCATTGGCATGGCGCTGGCTCGTCGCGCGCGGGCACTGGGGATGGAATTGCACTACTGCAAGCGCACCCGCCTGCCCGAGGGCGAGGAGGCGGACCTGGGCCTGACGTGGCACGACACCAGCGAGAGCCTTCTCAGGGTCTCGGATTTCCTCTCCATCCACATCCCCGGCTCGGCGGACAACCACCATTACCTCAACGCCGAGCGCATCGGGCTGCTGCCAAAGGGCGCGGTGGTGATCAACACGGCACGAGGCACCGTCGTGGACGACGCCGCGCTGATCGCCGCCCTGAAGGACGGCCGTGTGCAGGCTGCGGGGCTGGATGTGTTCGAGGGCGAGCCGGCGGTCAATCCCGGGTACCTGGACCTGCCCAACGCCTTCCTGCTGCCGCACCTGGGCACGGCGACACTGGAGACGCGCACTGCCATGGGGTTCCGCGCGCTGGACAACGTGGACGCCGTTGTGCTGCGCCGGGCCGAGCCGGGGGACCGGGTTGTCTGATTGTGGCGCCAGAACGAAAAACGCCCCGAAAACCAATGGTTTCCGGGGCGTTTCTGTGGTCACCGCTCAGGTGATCGCAGGCGCGGCGATCAGCCGCCCTGCATCTCCTTCTCAGTTTCCTCGATTTCGGCCGTCAAGGCGTCCAGCACCTTCTGAGCGTCCTCGCCGCCGACCTCGATGAAGGTGTCGCGCGCGCCCATGGCGGCTTCCTTGAACTTGGCGCGCTCTTCCTCGGTCAGCTCGATCATGGGCATGTCGGGCTTGGCCTGCTTGATCTTTTCCAGGCGCTCCTCGGCGTACTGGGTCTTCACGTCGAAGATGAAGTCGGCCAGTTCGCTGGCCACCTCGTCGACCATCTGGCGCCGGTCTTCCGGCAGGTTCTCCCAGAAGGTCTGGTTGGCGACGACGGTGGTCGTGAACTCCTGCTGGCCGGCCCAGATCATGTAGTCGGAGACTTCGTAGAACTTCATCTCCTCGATGGCGAAGACCGGGTTGACCTGGCCGTCGATCTGCTTGAGCTGCAGCGCGCCGTAGACCTCGCCGTAGGGCATCGGCGTCGGGTTGGCGCCCATGGCCTTGTAGCTCTCGGTCAGGATGGGCGACGTCATGGTGCGCATCTTGAAGCCCGAGAAGTCCTCGGGGCTGCGGACCTCCTTGTTGGTGGTCCAGACCATGTCACCCTCGGGGTACATGGTGATGAGGTGCAGGCCTTTGTCCTTAAGCTTCGGGGCCAGCATGTTGTAGACGGTTTCGCCCTCGGTCAGGACCTTCTTGTTGACCTCATCGCTCTGGCTGAGGATGTAGGGCAGGTTGAAGACGTTCACCTCGGGCACCAGCGAGCCCAGATGGCCCGGCGAGGCATTGGCGAACTGCAGCGTGCCGTTGGCGACCAGTTCCGTCAGCTGCGCCGAGGTGCCCAGCGTGCCGTAGGGATAGATCTGGACGGTGACCTCGCCGTTGGTGCGCTCCTCGACCAGTTCCTTGAACCTCTCGGCGTAGGCGTCCTGGACGCTGCCGTCGATCTCCTCCAGCGCGAACTTCCAGGTCTCGGCCTGGGCGGCGGACACGACGGCCGAGCCGGCGAAAACGGCGGCGGCGGCGGTCAGCGCCATGCCGAACTTGCGAATGGTCATTGAGGCTCTCCCTTACGGTGGATCGCATCGGACGGGCCCTGTCACGCCAGTACCCGCAAGGCGGGCAAGGCTGGCTGTGCGAGGCCCTCAAAAGGCAACGGCCGCCGCGGCAGAATGCGACGGCGGCACGCGCCGCTTGGCGACTCATGTGTTACAAGGCTAAGGGGGTCTCAAATCATTCGCAAGGATAAAATCCCTGCAAAGAGACCATACCCGTTCATGGAACAGTATTATCGCGCACGTGTGCCGATGCGGTAGAATAGTCTTGCGACATTCCGCCCGCCAGCAGGCACCAGTCAGACGATCCGGGACTTACGTCGCATACGGAAGGACGGTCGTCCAATCTTCTCTGATCTTCGCGTTTTCTAATCGGCGGTTGATCGTTTGCGATTTCTGTCCTAGCCTTTCAGGTACTTCCATGTTCCGATCGGCCGGCTGGGGTCCCTCTCCGGCCACCGGTCAAGATGAGGAACGCGGCGACGCGAAGGATGGTTCCGCGTCGCCAGTCGAGGTTGCGCCGGTTCGCGCCGGTGCCGTCGTAGGAGTTCGAGACGCATGGAGCGACGCAATCCGCCCCCCGGCGGCAGGGATGGCAAGTCCCATCCGGTCCTCAACGCCATCAGTATCCTGGACACGGTTCTGGCGAAGGTGGAGACCTTCATCCTGGCCTACGGCATCCTGCTGATGTTTCTGAACACCATCGGGAACGTCATCGGGCGCTACCTGTTCGGCCAGTCGCTGTACTTCTCCGAGGAATTGAACCAGTTCCTGATCGTCCTGGTGACGTTCGTCGGGCTGGGCTACGCGACCCGCCGTGGCCGCCACATCCGCATGTCGGCCTTCTATGACCAGTTGTCCGATCGCGGCCGCAAGATCCTGATGATCATCATCGCCGCGGTCACGGGCGCGGTGATGTTCTGGCTGTCGTGGATCAGCTACGAGTACGTCGCCAGCGTCGCCAACTCGGGCAAGGTCACGCCGGCCCTGCGGGTTCCGCTGTACCTGACGTATCTGTGGGTGCCCTTCGGCTTCTTCCTGACCGGCATCCAGTATGCGCTGACGGTGTTGCGCAACCTCCGCGACCCGGACGTCTGGATCTCGTGGGAGGCCGTCGACAGCTACGACGAGATCGACGGCACCGCCGCCGGCAGCGGCGAGGACCGCGAGTAGAGCCCGAACAAGGAGACCAGACCCATGACAGCCGTGATGCTGGGAACCATGATCGGGCTTCTGCTGCTCGGGTTCCCCATGATGATTCCCCTGATCGCCGCGACCATCATCGCCTTCGTCGGGTTCTTTCCCGGCATGCCCGAAACCAACATCATCCAGCAGATGATCGGCGGCGTTAAGCCCACCGCGCTGATCGCCGTGCCCATGTTCATCCTGGCCGCCGACATTGTCACCAAGGGCCACACAGCCGACCGCCTGCTGGACCTGGTGATGACCTTCGTCGGCCACATCAAGGGCGGCTTGGCCGTCACCGCCGCCACCACCTGCACCCTGTTCGGCGCCGTCTCGGGCTCCACCCAGGCCACCGTGGTCGCCATCGGCGGGCCGCTGCGGCCGAAGATGGTGGAAGCCGGGTACAAGGACAGCTTCGTCATGGCGCTGACCATCAACGCCAGCGACATCGCCTTCCTGATTCCGCCGTCCATCGGGATGATCATCTACGGCGTCATTTCGGGCACCTCCATTGCCGAGCTTTTCATTGCCGGCATCGGCCCGGGCCTGATGATCCTGGCCATGTTTTCGGCCTACTCCATCTTCTTCGCGGTGAAGGAGGGCATTCCGACCGCCCCCAAGGCCACCTGGGGCGACCGCCTGAAGGCGATCAAGGGCGCCATCTGGCCGCTTGGCTTCCCGGTCATCATCATCGGCGGCATTTACGGCGGCATCTTCAGCCCGACCGAGGCCGCCGCCGTGTCAGTCGCCTATGCGCTGATCCTGGAGGTGGTGATCTTCCGCTCCGTCAGCATCAAGGAGATCCCCGAGATCGCCCTGTCGACGGGCCTGATTACGGCCGTCGTTTTCATCCTGGTCGGGGCCGGTGCGGCGTTCTCGTGGGTCATCAGCTTCGCCATGATCCCGCAGGCCATCATCGGCAGCCTGGGACTCGAGACCGCGGAGCCGACGGTCATCCTGATCGCCATTTCCATCGCCTTCTTCGTCGGCTGCATGTTCGTCGACCCGATCGTGGTGATCCTGGTCCTGGTCCCAATCTTCGCGCCGCTGGTGCAGCAGGCGGGGCTGGACCCGGTGCTGGTGGGCGTCATCGTGACGCTGCAGGTCGCCATCGGTTCGGCGACGCCGCCGTTCGGCTGCGACATCTTCACGGCCATCGCCATTTTCCGGCGGCCCTATTTCGACGTCATCCGCGGCACGCCGCCGTTCATCATCATCCTGCTGGCGGCCGCCGTTCTGCTGATCGCCTACCCGCAGATCGCGCTGTTCCTGCGCGACCTGGCCTTCCGCTGAGGCGGACGCGGGCACCGACACACGACGCGCCCACGGCCCGGCCCCCGCCGGGCCGTGCGGCACTGGGGGATAAAGGAGGGAAACGTCATGTACTTCAAGAACCTGCTCGTCGCGGTGGACGGCTCCGACCACGCCATGAAGGCACTGGAACTGGCCGTGCAACTGGAGGACAAGTTCGACTCGAACCTGCACATCCTGTCGGTCTACCGTCACTACGGCATGTTCGAAAGCTCGCATTCGCTGGTGCGTCCGCGACAGGAACTGGCCGGACCCGACGAGGCCTTGCGCCAGATCGCGCAGGAAATCGTCGACATGGCCGCCAAGCGGGCGGAGGAACTGGGTGCGACTGGCATCAAAAAGGTGGTCAAGCGCGGCAAGGCCGCCCGCACCATCCTGGAGTACTCGAAGGACAAGGGCATCGACTGCATCGTCATGGGCAAGCGCGGCATCGGCGACGGCGGCGGCGGGTTGCTGGGCTCGACCTCCAACCGCGTTGCCACGCTCGCCCACTGCACCTGCATCACGGTGAAGTGACGGCCGCCCCGTCCACGCCGCGCTCGGGGGCCGCGACGGCGGTGCGCGCGCCCTCTTCCGGCTGCCAGCCGAAGGTGCGGTCGAAGTGCGTGAACATGCGGTCCAGGCTCTTCTGCGTCGCCTCGGCGTCCATCTTGATAAGGTAGCCCCGCGGGCTGGTGCCGGCGCCGATGGCGATCGTGCGGGATGCCTTCCCGCGCACCTCGATGCCGGTGATCTCGTCGCGGATGGTGTTGTCGCGCTTGACCCGCATCTTCACGTTCTTGATGGACCAGCGGACAAAGCGGGGCGTCGCGTCGTCGCTGTCCCACTGGTGATAGGTCCCGGGCAGCACCACCTCTTCCACCGGTGATCCGCCGCGCCTCAGGTCCTCGGCGATCTGCCCGGTGCGCTTCAGCGAAACATTCGCGTCCAATGCGCCATTGAGGATCAGCACCGGCGCCCCGGTCGCCGTGGGGTCGTCCAGCCGCGGAACCGAAGAGCCATAGAACGACGCATGTGCGGCGAACTTCAAATTGGCGTCCGGCGTGCCGTCCAGGAACAGGCGGCGCATCTGCTCGTACGCCGTCAGCACCGTGATCATGCCGCCGTAGGAAAAGCCGACGATGCCGATGCGGTCGGGATCGACGTCGGGCCGGTGGGCCAGCGTGCGCAGGGCGGCGAAGGCATCGGCCAGCATGGTGCTTTCCGTCGCAGCCAGGGCGCGCTTGCTGTGGCTGTCGTGGTCCTTGCCGCGAACGGCGAAGCTGTCCACCACCAGCGCCACATAGCCGTGCTCGGCCAGTCGGCGGCCATAGGTGTGCTCGCGGGCCTGCTTGAGGCCACCCAGGCCCTGCGAGACCACCACCGCCGGGCGCTTCGGGCGCGGATCGGTCTCGCCCTCGGCGACCTCCGGGCGGTACAGGTATCCCCGCCCCCGAATCGGATGCCGCCGGGCCTCGGGCACATCCTTCAGGGTGAAGGGGGTAGAGGTCTCGAAAGCGACCTCTTCGGAGTGCAGCGTGATCGTCATGCTGTTTGAACCACTGGCGAAGCATCAGGGTTGCGCTGTCGCTCCGCCAACCTCGCGGGCGCCCAGGTCGCGGGCAAACTCGCGCAATTGGCCGAAGAGGCCAGGATCGGCGATCACCCGCGGCACCTTGTTCTGTCCGCCGGCCCGGCCGCGCGATTTCATCCAGGCCGCGAAAGTGCCCGGCGCGGCGACCAGAAGGCGCGGCGGGTCCATGCCGACGGCGCCGGTCCGGTGGACGCGGTAGTCGTCGTTCGCATCCTGAAGCCGCGCATCCACGTCGGCGATGAAGCGGTGGGCCTGGGCGTCGTCGGGCGGCGGCTCCCCGGCGAATTCCACCACATAGAGGTGCCCGCCCTGATGGCCGGCCTGCTCTGGATACAGCGCCCCGACCGACCAGTCCGAAACCGCCCGCCCGCGATGCCGGGCGGCGGCGGTGACGGCAGCCTCGATCTCCTCGCCCTCCAGGTGCTCGCCGAAGGCCGACAGGGTGTAGGCGGTGCGGCCGGCGACGATGACGCGCGGCGGGTCCAGGTCCACGAAGCGCACGGTGTCGCCAAGCACATAGGACCACACGCCGGCATTGCTGGAGACGATGACGGCATAAGTCACGCCGGTCTCGACGTTGCCCACCCAGAACCGGCGCGGGTGGGGCGAATTCAGCTCCTCCACCGGCACGAATTCCAGAAACAGGCCATTGTCGAGAAACAGTCGCAGCCCCTCGCCCACCCCCCGGTCTGCGCACGCGATGAAGCCTTCGCTGGCCGGGTAGACCTCGCGCAGGTCCACGGGCCGCGTACCCCAGTCGGCCCGCGCCATGGCCTGGTAGCGTTCGCGGTAGGGCTCGAAGTTGACTCCGCCGTAGACGACCATTTCCAGCCCCGGATACAGCGACCGGAGATCGATCTCTTCCGCCGGACGGCCGGCAGTGCGCTCAAGAAACAAAAGCAGCCAGCTTGCCGTGCCACCGATCAGGCGGATGTCGCGCTCCACGGAATCGGCGCCCAGCGCAGCCACCTTCTCATCCCAGTCGGTGAGGCGGGCCAGGTCCCCCGGCGGATAGTAGCGCGACCGCGCCCAGGCCGGCACCTCGCGCGCCGCAATGCCCGTCAGGTCCCCCGAAAGCACGCCGCCGCCCTCGTCCTCCATGATCGTGGTGCCGCCCAGCATGAAACTGCGCCCGCCCAGGATGCGGGTATTGGGCCGCGCGGCAACGTGGAAGCTCAGAAGGTCCAGGACCGCCCGCTGGTTGGCCTTCGCCATGGGTTTGGTGACCGGAAGGTACTTCGTCCGCCCCGCCGTGGTGCCGCTGCTGACGGCCAGATAGGGCGTCCGGCCGGGCCAGGTGGCGTTCTCCATGGCGGGGAAGGCCGGCTTCCACCACTCCGTCCAGAAATCCTCGTAGCGGCGCAGCGGCACCGCCTTCTGGAAGTCCTCCACCGTGCGCAGGCGGTCGAAATCATGCGCCTGCCCAAAGCGGGTGCCGGCGGCCGTCTTCAGAAGCTGGCGAAGCTGCTTCTGCTGGGCGGCGCGCGGGTACATGCGGCGAAGCTGGCGAAGGCGCCAGCGGGCTCGCAGGCGCAGCAGCGGCGTCGCGTCGATCATCGGTCAGCCTCCTCCCGTCGGCGGACGCAGGGTCGTGCGGTAGGGAAAATCGCGGCGCACGCTTTCCAGCCGCAGGGGTACGTGCATCATCTGACCCTCGCGCCACAGGTCCCACTGGTCGAGAAAGCAGACGCTGCCCGGCCGGGCATCCTGTCCTCCCATGAGAACGAACCAGTTGGCATCCATGTCCGCGAGGTCCGACACGTGCCGCGCGTTGGCGCCCAGCCTCACCGCATGCGGACCGCCGGAAAAACCGTGAGCGGTCTTCATCACGGTCTCGTTGGAGCCGGCGATGGGCGCGTCCACGAACCGCCACCGCCGCCCGATGCCGGGCAGGGCGCCCAGCACATGGGACAGCCGCAGGCGGTGGACGGCACCCCAGGCGCGGTGGCGCCGCACGCCCTCCCCGGCCCGGTCCAGCCCCGCCAGCGCCGCGGTCGCGAGGCGGTCGGGACCCAGGCGCTCCAGGTCGTCGCGCAGCAGCGCCCAGGGATCCCAGGTGGCGGTGTAGATCGCCAGATCCTCTTCCCCGTGAAGGGCTTCGGCGAAGGCGTTGACGAACAGCTCGAAGGCGAGCGCGCCGGTGCTGTTGGCGTCATAGGTGCCGGTCCAGTCCATGAGGTGGCGGCGGATGCCCTCATGCTCGGGCTTCGCCGGCGCCAGGCCGAGCAGGGCGTCACGGAGAACCAGCGCACCCGGCATGGTGACGTCGGCCTGCAGCGCCTTCAGGCGGCCGACCGTCAGCGGCGGCCCCTCGGCCAGCAACTGGCGCAGGCGCGTGACGCGGTCGTCGGGCGAGAAGAACCAGCTGACGGCTACTGCCGGCGTTTCCTCCGGACGGTTATTGGCCGAGGCGACGAAGCCCTCCGCCGGCTCCACCACCGCCGGGAGGTCGGTGCCGGTGACGCGCCCGCCCCGCCACTGGTCCAGGTCGGAGCGCGGGGCCAGCATGTCTTCGGGCGTCGTCAGGGGGCGTTTGGGCAGGTGCGCGGCCATGACCTGGGCGATCCTGCCGCGTTCATCGGCATAGATCATGTTCTGCGCCGGGATGGCGAAGCCCTCCAGCGCGGCGCGGAACTCGCCGAGATCGCGGGCCCGGTTGACGCCCAGCAGGGCCGTGATTTCGTCGGAAGGGTCGTGTCCCACCCAGCGCAGCGCAAAGCGCGGGCGCGGTTCATCCCCCTCGCCCCGCTTCGGCCCGATCAGCGGCGCGTCGGACAGCACAGGCCCCCAGTCCGTTTCGCCGATGGACACCTCCCGGTCGGCGCCCCAGCGCACGCGGATGGTCTCGCGGCGCTCCCTCACCGCGCCGTCCGGCAGATCCGACAGGTCGAACAGCTCGCTCGACGCCGCGTGCAGCGACGTCCCGCCCCAGGCGATCCAGGGGTTGCGGCCTATGGCGACGGCGGGAACACCCGGCACCATGTAACCGACGCAGTGCAGGGTCGGGCAGTGCATCCCCACCAGCAGCCACAGGTTGGGCAGGGTGATGGGCAAGTGCGGGTCGCTGGCGATCTTGGCCGCCCCGCCGGCCCCGCGCGCGGCGTCCACGGCCACCGAGTTGCTGCCGCCGGGCCGGCCGAAGGTGTCGCACAGCCAGTCCAGCGCCTCCAGCCCGCCGCCGTCGGCGCCGCCGGAGCCCGACAGGGCCGGCACGGGAGGCTCGCCGCCGACATCCATGAGGCGGCTCCACAGCTTCAGCCAGTCGGGCCGGCCGCGCAGCTTCAAAAGCCGTATCCACACTTTCCAGGTGAAATCCGTCGCCGCCAGCCGGCCGAGCGTCAGCAGGTCGGACACCGTCCATGGCTGCGGCGCGACGCCCAGCAGGGCCAACTCCTCGGGCCGGTAGCGCCTGGCCCGGTTGACATGGGCGATGACGTGGTTGAGCCCATCGGCGAAGCCTTCCAGCCACGCCCGCGTCGCGTCGGGCAGCATGGCCTCCATGGCCGGGGTGGCGCGGCCGAGGTCCAGCACCCGCAGCACATGGTCCGCATCCACCGCCGCCGGCCCGAGAACCTCCGCCAGCCGCCCTTGCGAGATCCGCCGCATCGCCTCCAGCTGGGCAAGGCGCAGGTGCCCGTGCACGACGCCCAGCGCGACGGCCAAGTCGGGCTCGTCGGCCGCGTCGATGAAGGGCACCATGTGCTGGTTCCAGTGGATGGCGGCAGGCGCGACCAGCGGCGCGTCATCGATGGGCACGTTGTGCAGGCGTTCGCGCAGGGTCAGGCGGCGTCGCGGCGCCAGACTTCCGCGCGCCAGCCGCGCGGCCAGCGCCATGATGCCCGCCGTTGCGGCCAGACGGCTCATCTCACCTTCCCCTGCCGGCGTGTCACGACGATTTGCGGCCCCGTACCATGCGGTAGACGATCAGCAGCACGATGGCGCCAAGGACGGCGATGATGAAACTGCCGAAGTTGAAGCCCGTCACCCCGGCCCCGATGCCAAGGCCACGGGCGATGAACCCGCCCACCAGCGCACCGGCGATGCCCAGCAGGATGGTGACGATGAAGCCGCCCGGGTCCTTTCCGGGCATGAGCAGCTTGGCGATGATGCCGGCAATAAGGCCGAAAACGATCCAGGCGATGATCCCCACGGGTGTGATCCTTCTTCGTGCAGCGCGCGAGGCGCGGGTGGTTCCTGCACCTTCAACGCTCGCGGCACCGCTTTCGTGCGCCGCGCGTTGACCGCGAGGCCGAAGCCTCGTAGATACCGGGGGCAGCGTCAGCGCAACACCATCGCGCCATTTCGCGGGAAGGAGAGCCGGATGTCCGAGCAGCAGCGGGTAATCATCGTCGACTGGGGTGCGAAGTCCTTCCGGGCCTGGCTGGTCGATCTGGAAACCGACGCCGTCCTGGACGAAATTCCCGAAGGGCGCGGCATGCGCGACCTGGCGCGGTCCGAGTTCCCGGGCTACTGCCGTGCGGTGCTCTCGCGCTGGCGGGACGATCCGTCGCAGGTGCGTCCGCCGGTCTACATGGCGGGCATGGTGGGGTCGGTCCTCGGCTGGCTGACCGCGCCCCAGCCGCCCCTGCCGCAAGGGCCGGACGACCTGGCCGAGCACGTGGTGCCGGTGGAGGAAATGCGCGACACCTGGATCGTCCCGGGCGTGCGGCTGGAAGGCGAGCAGGACCGCGTCGACGTCATGCGCGGCGAGGAAGTGCAGATTTTCGGCGCCATCGACGCGGCCGGCTGCACGGATGCCACCCTCTGCCTGCCGGGCAACCACTCCAAATGGGCGGAGGTGAAGGACGGCAGGCTGATCCGCTTCACCACCTCCATGACCGGCGAAATCTTCCAGACCTGCCTTGACCACACCATCCTGGGCCAGCCCGCCGACCGCAAGGCGCCGTGGTCCGACAGCGCATTCGAGCGCGGCCTGCTGCAGTCGGCCCGTCCGGACGGGCTGTTGCATCACATCTTCACCGCCCGCTCCCGCCACCTCTACGGCGACCTGGGCGGCGGCGAGATCGCGCCGTTCCTTTCCGGCCTGCTGATCGGGCATGAGGTCCGCGCCATGGAAGACAGCTATCATCCGGGCCAGGACATCCTGCTGGTATCCGCCGACGCCCTGCGCGGGCCCTACGAGGCTGCTCTGCGCGCCTGCGGCCATACGCCCCGCTGGATTTCCGCCAAGGAGGCGACGCAGCGCGGCGTGCGGGCCGTCGTTGCCAGGCACCAGAAGCACCGCGCGGAGAGCGACGCCGGCCGCTGAGGATCACTGCGCGGCGCGGGCCTGGTCCTTGTTCGGCAGTGTTTTCTCGATCGCGGCCAGCACCTTGGGCGAGTCGGGACGGGTCACGGTGGAGAACCAGTCCACCAGACGCCCGTCCGGGCCGACGAGGTACTTGTGGAAGTTCCACTTCGGCGCCGCCAGGTCGCCCAGCTCGTCGCGCGCCCAGCGATAGAAGGGGTGGGGGTCATCGCCCTTCACCACTTCCTTTTCCGTCAGCGGGAAGTCGACGGAAAACGCGGTCTCGCAGAAATCCTTGATCTCGGCCTCCGTGCCCGGCTCCTGCCCGCCGAAGTCGTTGGACGGCACGCCGAGGACCACCAGTCCCCGGTCCCGGTATTTCTGCCACACCGCCTGAAGCTGCTCGTATTGGGGCGTGAAGCCGCACTCCGACGCCGTGTTGACCACCAGCACCGCCTTTCCCGCGAAGTCGTTCATGGGCAGGGGCGCGCCGTCGATGGTGCGGAATTCGAAGTCGTGGGCGCTGCCCTGCCCCGCGGCTTGCGCATTGGCCGCGAACAGGCCGCCCGCCAACATGGCCGCCGCCGCGAGGACGAATTTAGCCGCCGTCATAGCGTTGCTCCTTCCAGGGATCGCCATCGTTGTGATAGCCGCGCGCCTCCCAGTACCCGGGGGAGTCGTGCGTCAGAAACTCGATGCGCCGCAACCACTTGGCGCTTTTCCAGAAATACAGGCGCGGGATCACCGCCCGCACCGGGCCGCCATGGGCGGGGTCCAGCGGCGCACCGTTCAGCGTGTGGGCCAGCAGAACGTCCGGCCCGGCGAAAACCTCCAGAGGCACGTTGGCCGAATACCCGTCGTGGGATTTCAGCATCACGGCCCTGGCCTCGGGCTTCGGCCGGACCTCCTCCAGCAGGTCACGCGCCCGCACACCCGTCCATTCCTGGTCATAGACCGACCAGTTGGTGACGCAGTGGATGTCGTGGGTGAGCGTCGTTTGCGGCCGGTCCATCAAGGCATCCCAATCCCAGGAAACCGGCGCCTCCACGGCCCCGGCGACGGACAGGCGGAGGTCCACCGGCCGGATGCCCGGCTGAATGCCCAGGTCCAGCACCGGCAGATGCCCCACCAGCCGCTGCCCCGGCGGCAGGCGCCGGTCCTCCGGCGCGGCCGGCGGGTCTCCGCTCAGGCCCACGCGGCGGGCGGCCCGTCGCAGCTTGCTACGGATGCTGCCGGAGGTCGGATCAGGATGATCGGTCACGGTGATGGGCTCCGGGTTGATGCGGCGTGCCCGCCATATGAGGCCGCCGGGACGCCGGGAAAAGCCCCTTACCCGCTGCGCAGCGTGCGCACGCCCTCGTCGCGCTCGAACAGGTAGAGCAGCACCCGCAGCGCCTTGCCGCGCTCGCTGTCCAGGTTGGGGTCGCGGTCAACGATCAGGCGCGCGTCGTCACGGGCCATGGCGAGCAACTCGCCGTGGATCGCCAGGTCGGCGACGCGGAACTCCGGCATCCCGGCCTGCCGCGTGCCCAGAACCTCGCCGCCGCCGCGCAGGCGCAGGTCTTCCTCGGCGATGCGGAAGCCGTCCTCGGTCTCCTTCATGATGGACAGCCGCGCCCGCGCCGTCTCGCTGACCGGCTCCCCGAACAGCAGGAGGCAGGTGGATGCCTTGTCGCCGCGCCCGATGCGCCCGCGCAATTGGTGAAGCTGGGCGAGGCCGAAGCGGTCGGCGTGCTCGATGACCATCACGGTCGCCTCGGGCACGTTGACACCCACCTCGATCACCGTCGTCGCCACCAGCACGTCCAGCCCGGTGCCGGCGAAGGCTTCCATGACGGCGTCCTTGTCCGCCCCCTTCATCTTGCCGTGGACCAGCCCCACGCGATCGCCGAAAGCCTCCCGCAGGTGGGCATGGCGGGCCTCGGCGGCGGCGAGGTCGGACACCTCGCTTTCCTCCACCAGCGGGCAGACCCAGTAGACCTTGGCGCCGCTGTCCACCTTGCGGCGCACCGCGCCCACGATCTCGTCCAGCCGCTGGATGGAGGCCGAGCGCGTGTCCACCGGCTTGCGGCCGGGCGGCTTTTCGTCGAGCTTGCTGGAGTCCATGTCGCCGTAGAGCGTCAGCGACAGGGTGCGCGGGATGGGGGTGGCGGTCATCACCAGAATATCCGGATGCCGCCCCTTGGCCGCCAGTTGCAGGCGCTGGTGCACGCCGAAGCGGTGCTGCTCGTCGATCACCGCCATGGCGAGGTCGCGGAACACAACGTCTTCGCTGAACAGGGCGTGGGTGCCGACGATGATGTCGATGAAGCCCGCCTGAAGCTCTCCCAGCAGGGCCTCGCGCGCCTTGCCCTTGTCGCGCCCCGTCAGCAGCGCCATGCGCACGCCGGCCGCCGCCGCCAGCGGTTCCAGCGTGGCGAGGTGCTGGCGGGCGAGGATTTCCGTCGGGGCCATGAGCGCGGCCTGGGCGCCCGTCTCCACGGCGTTGAGCATTGCCAGCAGCGCCACAACCGTCTTGCCCGAGCCCACGTCGCCCTGGAGCAGCCGCAGCATCCGGCTTTCCGCCGCCATGTCGGCGCCGATTTCCTCCAGGCTGCGTTCCTGCGCGCCGGTCAGGGAAAAGGGCAGCGCCTCCAAGACCTTGGCGCGCAATCTTCCATCGCCCTGTAAGCCGCGGCCCGTCAGTTTCTTCTGGCTGGCGCGCACCAGCAACAGGGCGAGCTGGTTGGCGAGAAGCTCGTCATAGGCCAGCCGCTGGCGGATGGGCGAGAGCGGCGAGAGGTCCTCCTCGTCCTCCGGCGCGTGGGCGGCCCGGATGGTGCTCGCCCAGTCGGACCAGTGGCGACGGTCCATCACGGTCGCATCCAGCCATTCCGGCATCTCCGCCGGTACGCGCGACAGCGCCCCCGCCATGGCCTTGCCCAGCGTGCGCGGCTGCACGCCCGCCGTCATGGGATAAACAGGCTCCACCCGTTGCAGGCCGTCCAGGTCCTCCGGCGGGCCCACGTGGTCCGGGTGGGTCATCTGCGGCTCGTCGCGGTACAGCTCCACCTTGCCCGAGACCACGCGGGTGGAGCCGATGGGCAGCAGCGTTTCCAGGAACTTCCGCTTCAGGTGGAAATACACCAGATGCAGCCGCGCCCCCGATCCGTCGGCGCAGACGATGCGCGTCGGGCTGCGGGGCGTGGGGCCGGAATGATGCTCCAGCACGCGCACCAGGATCGTGATCACCTGCCCGTCCCGCACCTCGTTCAGCGGCGGCGCGTTGCGGCGGTCGATCATGCCGCTGGGCAGGTGCCACAGCATATCCACCACATGCGGCCCGCCCACAAGCTTCTCCACCAGCGGCGCCAGCTTGGGGCCGATGCCGGGGAGCGTGCGGATGTCGGTGAACAGGTCGTTGAGGACGTAAGGACGCATGGGGCCGTCAGGACGTTGAGGTGTCGGCGATGGGCTGACAGCAGCCGTGGAAGCCTATATATCTCAGGCCAACCGTCGTCGCACGCTTTGATGGAATGGATGGACCCGTGGACGAAATTCGCCGCAAGCGCCTGCTCTACCGCGCCAACCACCGGGGCATGAAGGAGGCCGACGTTCTCATCGGCCGCTTCGCCGAAACGCATCTGGACGAGCTTACGCCCGAGCAGGTGGACCGGCTGGAAACCCTGATGGACGAGCTGGACATGGACATCATGGACTGGATCATGGGCAAGGAGCCCGTGCCGGCCCGCCATGACCACGATGTCTTCCACATGCTGCGCGCCTTCCGCCCCAACGCCGAGCGTGAAGCGTACCGGTGACGGCAGCCCCCGTGATCGACTTCGAAGCCCTGTTCGCCCAGCCCGGCCGCCGCAAGCTGGCGGGTCTGCCGGAAGGCTATGACGCCCTGGTGCTGGCCGACCTCGCCCGATCCGGCTCCGCGCCGGAAATCCTGCACCTGGCCCGCGACGACGTGCGCCTCGCCACCCTGCGCGAGGCGTTGGCGACCTTCGCCCCGGACGTGGAGGTGATGGAGTTCCCGGCCTGGGACTGCGTGCCCTATGACCGCGTCAGCCCCCACGGCGACATCGTGGCGCGGCGGGTGGACACGCTCTCTCGGCTGGCCCAGCGGCGCACAGGGAACGAAGGCCCGCGCATCCTGCTGGCGACCGTCGGCGCCACCGTCCAGCGGGTGCCCCGGCGGGAGACGTTCCTTGAGGCCGTCTTCGCCATCCGGCTCGGCGAGGAGTTGGACCTGGAGAGCCTGTCCGAGTACCTGATCCGCAACGGCTACAGCCGCGCCGAACAGGTGATGGAGCCCGGCGAATACGCCGTGCGCGGCGGCATCGTGGACCTGTTCCCGCCCGGCAGCGAGGACCCCTTCCGCCTCGACCTGTTCGGCGACGAGGTGGACGGCATCCGCACCTTCGACCCGATGACCCAGCGCACCACCGGCAAGGCGGAACAGGTGCTGCTGAAACCCATGTCGGAAGTCTCGCTGGACGAGGACTCCATCGCCCGCTTCCGCACCGGCTACCGCGAGCTCTTCGGCGCCGCCGGCAAGGACGACCCGCTGTACGAGAGCGTGTCGGAGGGCCGCAAGTTCCAGGGCATGGAGCACTGGCTGCCGCTGTTCCACGACGGCCTGGACACCCTGTTCGCCTACGTGCCCGACGCGGTGGTGACGGTCGACCACCAGGGGCTTGAGGCCCGCGCCTCGCGCCTGGAAATGGTGCAGGAATACTACGACGCCCGCCGCACCCTGTCCGACCAGAACATGGCGGAGGGCGGCTTTGTCTACCACCCGGTGCCCATCGAGCGCATGTACCTGGGCGCGGACGAATACGACCGCCTGCTGAACGCGCGCCCCTGCGCCCTGTTCTCCCCCTTCCCGGCGCCGGACGTGGGATCGGACGCGGTGGATGCCGGCGGCGTGCCGGGGCGCGATTTCGCCGACGTGCGCGCCCGCCCCGACGAGAACGTCTATGACGCGCTGCGCACCCATGTGCTGGGCAAGCAGCGCGACGGGCAGACGGTGGTGGTCTGCTGCTACTCTCCCGGATCCCGCGACCGCATCGGCGGCGTCATGCGGGAACACGGGCTGGAGAAGCTGGAATACGTCGACACCTGGGAAGATGCCCGAAAGACCGGCGCCAAGGCCGTCGCCATGCTGGTGCTGGGGCTGGAGCGCGGCTTCGTCGCGCCCGGCCTTGCGCTGATTTCCGAGCAGGACATCCTCGGCGACCGCCTCGCCCGCCCGGCCAAGAAGAAGCGGCGGGGCGACAAGTTCATCCAGGACGTCAGCGCGCTGGCCGAGGGCGACCTCGTGGTGCACGTGGAGCACGGCATCGGCCGCTATGACGGGCTGGAGACGCTCCAGGTCGGCGGCGCGCCCCACGACTGCCTGCGGCTCATCTACGACGGCGGCGACAAGCTGTTCCTGCCGGTGGAGAACATCGACGTCCTCAGCCGTTACGGCTCCGAAACCGCCGGCGTGCAGCTTGACCGCCTGGGCAGCCCGGCATGGCAGGCGCGCAAGTCCAAGCTGAAGGAGCGCATCCGCGACATGGCGGAGCAGCTCATCCGCATCGCCGCCGTGCGCCAGTTGAAGTCTGCTGAGAGCATGACGCCGTCCGAAGGGCTGTGGGACGAATTCTGCGCCCGCTTCCCCTACGCCGAGACGGAAGACCAGCTGAAAGCCATCGACGCCATCACCGACGACCTGGGCAAGGGCCGCCCCATGGACCGGCTGGTCTGCGGCGACGTCGGCTTCGGCAAGACGGAAGTGGCCCTGCGCGCGGCCTTCATCGCCGCCATGTCGGGGATGCAGGTGGCCGTGGTGGTGCCGACCACCCTGCTCGCCCGCCAGCACTACATGACCTTCCAGGAGCGCTTCCAGGGCATGCCGGTGCGCATCGAGCAGCTATCCCGGCTGGTCACGCCCAAGCAGGCGACGGCGACCAAGAAGGGGCTGACGGACGGCACGGTGGATATCGTGGTCGGCACCCATGCGCTGCTGGCGAAATCCATCAATTTCAAGCGCCTGGGGCTGCTTATTGTCGATGAGGAACAGCATTTCGGCGTCGCCCACAAGGAACGCCTGAAGGCCCTGCGCGCCGACGTCCACGTGCTGACCCTGACGGCAACGCCCATCCCGCGCACGCTGCAACTGGCGCTGACGGGCGTGCGGGAGCTGTCGATCATCGCCACCCCGCCGGTGGACCGCCTGGCCGTACGCACCTTCGTCCTGCCCTTCGACGGCGTGGTGGTGCGCGAGGCCATCCTGCGCGAGCGCTATCGCGGCGGCCAGTGCTTCTACGTCTGCCCGCGCCTGGCCGATATCGACCGGGTGGCCGACCGCCTCAACCGGCTGGTGCCCGAGGTCAAGGTCGCCATCGCCCACGGACAGATGACGCCGACCCAGTTGGAAGACGTGATGACCGCCTTCGCGGAAGGCCAGTACGACATCCTGCTGGCGACCAACATCATCGAGTCGGGCCTGGACATGCCCTCGGTCAACACGATCTTCGTGCACCGGGCGGACATGTTCGGCCTGGCGCAGCTCTACCAGCTTCGCGGGCGCGTCGGGCGCGGCAAGGTGCGCGGTTACGCCTACCTGACCCTGCCGCCATCCAAGCCGCTGACGGTCTCGGCGGAGAAGCGGTTGCAGGTGATGCAGACGCTCGACAGCCTGGGCGCGGGGTTCACGCTCGCCAGCCACGACCTGGACATCCGCGGCGCCGGCAATCTGCTGGGCGACGAACAGTCGGGCCACATCAAGGAAGTCGGCATCGAGCTGTACCAGCACCTGCTGGAAGAGGCCGTTTCCGCCGCCAAATCGGGCGAGGGCCTGGGCGAGGAGGTGGGCACCGAGTGGTCGCCCAACATCAACATCGGCATGCCGGTGCTGATCCCCGAGCCCTACGTCAAGGACCTGGGCCTGCGCCTGTCGCTCTACCGCCGCATCGGCGACGTGAAGGACACCGACGAGATCGAGGCCCTGGCGGTGGAGATGATCGACCGCTTCGGGCCGCTGCCGGACGAGGTGAAGAACCTCCTGGAAGTGGTTACGATCAAGGCCTTCTGCCGCGTCGCCAACGTGGAGAAGCTGGACGCCGGGCCGAAGGGCGCCGTGGTGGGCTTGCGCGACAACACCTTCCCCAACCCCGGCGGCCTGGTGCGGTTCATCAGCCAGCAGGTGGGCACGGTAAAGGTCCGCCCCGACCACAAGCTGGTGGTCCAGCGCCGCTGGGATACGCCCAAGGAACGCCTGGAAGGTGCGAAGGCCTTGCTCAAGCAGCTGGCCGACCTGGCACGGGAGGAAGAGGGCGTGGGGGCGCGATGAACGGTCGAGGAGCCTTGAGCGCTTCGCGCTTGGGACCGCCGCCACCGTGCGCTCCGCGCGCCTTCCGCGCGACACCCCGCTTGGAGGGCGCTGCCTGCCAAGCCACCCAGGTTTCTGTTACTTGAGAAATGGCGCCTACGTCGGCGGTATCGCCAGCAGAGGCGTCGCAAGGGCGGCTGACGGAGTGCGTGGGTCCCTGCTTTCGCAGGGACGACGGATATCTTTTTAAGATGTTGTTTTAGATAAAGAAATTAGCCGTCATTCCTGCGAAAGCAGGAATCCGCATCCGCTGCCAGTCATCCTGCCGCGCTCCCTTTGGCGAGCGCCCACCGACTTCCTAACGGCCTCGAAAGCAGGAACCTACCCCCGTGCTAGCCCTGAGCGCGCCCTCTCCCAAAAACTGAAGAGTTTAGAGGTTGGCCCTCGCAATCGGGGGCTCAAGGGGCGGAAGCACCCGGACGCGGCCAGGATATATCTACGAGTAGATCACCACGGCTGCCGTTCCTCGGGCACCGCCGACGGCGGGTCCGGCTCCGTCGAGGCCAGCAGCGGCACTTTCCGCTCCTCGGCTGGGCGCGGGTCGACCGGGGTCACAATGCCGCCCGAGACGACCATCTTGATCCCCTCCTCCACGCTCATGTTCAGCACCACCAGGTCGCGCCGGGGCACGAACAGAAGGAAGCCGCTGGTGGGGTTGGGCGTTGTGGGCAGGAAGACGTTGATCAGTTCGTCCTCCGTCAGGTTCTGCACCTCGCCCTCGGTGATGCCGGAGACGAAGCCGATGGCCCAGATGCCGCGGCGCGGGTATTCCACCAGCACCACCTGGCGGAAGGCGGTGGACTTGGTGGCAAGCACGGTTTCGAAGATCTGCTTCACGGCGCCGTAGACGGACCGGATGACCGGCATGCGGGCCAGCAGGTTCTCGCTGGTACGAACTGCCATGCGGCCCAGGAATCCTGCCGCGAAGGCACCCACCATCACCAGGAAGATGATCAGGATGATCAGCCCGAGACCCGGAATGGAGAACGGCAGGATTTCGTTGGGGTTGTACCGGCCCGGCAACAGGCTGGTGACCTGTTTGTCGATGAAGCCGATGATGAGCCACGCCACATAGAACGTGATCGCCGCCGGGGCGGTGACCAGGATACCGGCAAAGAAGTACGCCCGCAGCCGCCCCAGCATGGTCATGCGCGGCGCGACGTGGGGAATGTTTACATGATCGTGCGGCGGCCCCGACGGGTCCGACGGGTCCGACGGGTCGTGATAATCCTGGCTCATGGAGGTCCGTTGAATTCGAAGGCCGTGGGATCAGACTGTGGTGGAAAGCGTGCCGGAGTTCAACGGCCTTCTTCCGGCGCCGGTTGGCGCGTCCGCCTTCGGCCGTCTCAGGTCCGGGAGGCCATCTGCCGGATGTTGCGGACGAAGATGTTCAGAAGCCCGCGAATGAAGGGGTCGGCATCCTTCAGCTTTTTCTCGAATTGCTCGTGCGTGACCACCACGAGCGTCGTCTGCTCCACCGCTCGGGCCGAGGCCATGCGCGGCTGGTTGTCGATCAGCGCCATCTCGCCGAAAATGCCGCCCCGGCCCACGTCGCCGAGCAGTTTTTCGCCGTTCGGTGTGCGCTTGATGATCTCGACCTTGCCCTCCTGCACCAGGTAGGCACGGTCGCCCGGCTCGCCCTCGCGGAAAACGTACTGGCCCGGGTTCACGACCCGCCGTTCGATGATCCGCGTCTGCTTCTCCACATTCGTGCTGCGCACCTGGCCGGCCCTCCCCCTTCGCCGATGGCTTTCGTCCGTTATAGCTCAGGCGGCCGGCCGCTCCAAGCGGTCGCTTGCTACAGGTCCGCGACCGGCCGGCCGCTGCGCGCGCGCATATAGGCGAACAGGTGCCGGTCGTTGGTCGAGATCTCGTGCAGTAGCCAGCGCCCAATGACCCGCACGAAGGTCGGCAGCGCCTCCGACGAGCGGTTGTCGTCGCACAGTGACATCCCGTCGCCGATCAGCCGCAGAAGGTGGGCGTGCTCCCGCCGGTGGGATGCCGTCGCCTGCGCCGCAAGCCTGCCCAGAAGCTTTTCCTCGTACTCGAAATGCATGCGCACGGCGCGGTCAAGGTCGCACATGGCCCCGGGCAACGCCGCAGGGTGCTCAACGCCGGCGGCGTCAAGGGTGGTCAGGCGGTCGATGATGAGGCGGTGCATGGAGTCCACCTCCTGTACGCCGCAGGAAAACTCCGGGCGCCACTCGATGCGCATGGGCCGCCTCCCTGCCCTCGCCATGAGGGGGTTTCCAATACCGGTCATGAGGGTGAAGTGTCCCATCGTGCTCCTCCCGGCGCAAAGGTACTGGAGGATACCGTCTCCGCCGGCATATCCGATGGTCATACTCGGCATTGAGCGGCATGCAGCTTAAATGGACACCCGGGGCGGAAACCCAAGGAGGTTGTCGCCGGCTCGCGCCGCACTGAAAGGAGTTGCCATGTCCGCCGTCAGCACCAGCCGATGCCGGGTCCTCGTCTGCACGAACCAGCGTTTCGGCGCCTCCGCGGACTCCTGTGGCCGTCGGGGCGCCGCCGAGGTCTTGGCAACCCTTGACGCGGCCGTGGCCGACGGACGACTGCCGCCGGACGTCGCGGTCGCACCAGGGCCTTGCTTCGGACACTGCACCAAGGGCCCCAACGTCCGCATCGTCGGTGGAGACCTGCTGCACGGCATCGCTGCGACGGACCATGAGTGGGCGGTCGCACGGATCGCAGAGGCCGTCGCCGCCAGCTGCGGGGGCGAAAAACCCAGTTCGTCCGATTAAGCCCGTTGGAACTTTAGGATTGAATGCAGCCACACATCCTTCCAAAGTCGTAATCGGCGCCCAAAATCGGGACCAAGCGCCACATTTGGATACGGGGATCGTCATGCCGCTGTACAACGTTGTCTGGAAGTCGGCCTTTTCGGGCGCAACGGGTGTTCTTTCCTCTCCTGTCGGACGGTACCTTGCCGAGTTCCGCGCCGCCCAGGAGCGCCGTGCCCAGCCGCACATGACCTGGTGGGTGGAGCCGGCGGCCTATCGCTGAGGCCGGTCCGAACCACCGGCCTTTGCCGCGCTGCCGAAAAATTGTAGCCGTTGGCCGCCTTCCCGCGTTTGACCGCCAAGGGCTCGGCTTGTTAGCCTGCGCCTGTATACACGGTATTTCGAAAACATAGGGGAAAGCCCAATGGCCACCATTGCCAACGTCGCCGGCGACATGCTCCGCGGCGCCGCCAATTTCTTCCGCGCCGTCGGTCAGGACAACCCGAACCTGGCCGAACAGATGGAGCAGAACGCGTCGGCTTACGAGGAAGTGGCGAAGCTCGTCGAGGCCGATCCCACCGCCGAGATCAACCTGCCGGAGCAGCCTCCCCAGGGCTGATCCCAGAATTCGCGCGGCGGCCGTCCCGACCGCCTTGCCGGAGGGTAAGGCGGCTTTGGCGGTTCCGGCCTCTCGCCCGCGCTTCTACGAGGAAGGGGACGCCCATGCGGTGTCCCCTTTTTTCGTTCAGAATGCTTGCGCGGCAGGCACGGCGGCGGCGGTGCCGGCGGCGTCAAGAAACCGACTTCTTTTCCCCAAAGTCTGTGGATAAGTCTGTGCACGGAGGCCGCTACCCAAGGCATCCCCGAGGGGGTCACCTCTATGCCCAAGAACTGGGCAGCCCCGCCGCCCACGAAAGAGGCAGGGCCGAACCCCACCAGACGGCCCGACTCGCACCCCGTTTGGATGAGGCGTCAGATCGCCGGAAAGGCGCCGATTTCCGCGATTTCTCGGTGCCGGCGGCGGCGGTGGTATCGGGGTGAGAGTCAAGGCGATCAAGACCGCCGTGCGCCCTTCGGAATGCACAAAACCTCGGCACCGACATAGGTCGGTCCGATGACAGCCGCGACGATGGTCTTGTGGAAAAGTCGGACGCGCCGGACGCGATCCGCCGAAGAGGAGCGGAACATACAGCAGCCCGAGGTCGATCGGCAAGCGCTTTCTCCACCCCTTACGGACCGTTCCGCCGGCGCACGAAAAGACCCGGCCGCCACAGGGGCCGGCCGGGCCGGAAACGGGTGATGGTTACGCGGGCGGTACGGTTCAGCCGACCCACCAATAGAAGACGACGAACAGGAACAGCCAGACCACGTCGACGAAGTGCCAGTACCACTCCGACGCCTCGTAGCCGATGCTGTGGCGCTCGTGGACGAAATGGCCGTTCCAGGCGCGCGCGAACATGACCGCCAGGAAGCACACGCCAACGAAGACGTGGAAGCCGTGAAAGCCCGTCGCCATGTAGAACACCGACGGATAGATGCCCTCGGTAAAGCCGAAGGCCGCTTCGCCGTATTCCACCATCTGCAGAATGAGGAACACCACGCCCAGGGCGATGGTCGTCCCCAGCCAGAACAGCTGGAGCGGCTGGTTCCCGCCCTTCATGGCCTTGGCCGAGAACATCAGCGTGACGCCCGACGTCAGCAGGATGGCCGTGTTGATGGCCGGCAGGCCCCATGCATGCAGGGTCTCGATCCCCTCCGGCGGCCAGGCGGTGACGCCGGGGCTGACCAGGAAGGCATTGTTGAAGTAGGCCCAGAAGAAGGCGACGAAGAACATCACCTCGGACGCGATGAACATTCCCATGCCCATGCGCAGGCCGAGCCGCACCTTGGCGGTGTGGGCCTTGTCTTCCATGCCTTCCTTCACCACGTCGCGCCACCAGCCGAACATGGTGACCAGCACCAGCGCGAAGCCGGCCAGCATCACCCACGGCGGGGCGTCGTGGAAGTACTGCACCGCCCCGACCGCCAGCACCAGCACGCCGAGCGAACCGAGGAACGGCCAGGGGCTGGGATCGACGATGTGGTAGGGGTGCTTGCGGGCCGAATGGGCCTGAACCTCGCTCATGGTGTGGCGCTCCCTTGCTCTGTCGCGGCGTTGACTCGCGCGCGGGCGGGCGGCGGATGCGGCTTATGAGGCGCCGTCGCCCTTTTTCTTCTCAAAGAACGTGTAGGACAGCGTGATGGTGGAGACGTCGCGGGCGTGTTCGTCTTCCAGGATCGCCGGGTCGACGTAGAAGGTCACCGGCATGTCGACGGACTCGCCCGGCTCCAGCCGCTGTTCGGTGAAGCAGAAGCACTCGATCTTGCTGAAGTACTGCGCGGCCTTCAACGGCGTGACGTTGAATGTCGCCGTGCCGACGATGGGCTCGTCCGATGTGTTGCGCGCCTGATAGGCGACCAGCGTATCCTGGCCCAGCGGCACCGTGACCGCCGTCTGCAGCGGGTGGAACCGCCACGGCAGGTCGCGGTTGACCGACCCGTCGAACCGGATCGTGATCTCGCGGCCCGCAGCGGCGGCGTCCATGGCGTCGCTTTCGTTCTGGGCGACCACCTTGGGCGTCCCGCCGTAGCCCGTGACCTGGCAGAACACCTCGTACAGAGGCACGGAGGCAAACGCCAGGCCCACCATGCCGACGGCGACGCCGGCCAGCGTCAGGCCCAGGCGGGCGTTGCCCTTGTTGGTCGTCGGATGCGTCTGCTGGCTCATGCCGAGCCCTCCCTTCAGCATCGAAAGCGGCGAGAGACGGCGCCCGCCGGACGCCGCCCCTGCCCTGCCCTATTCGGCCGGCGCGTGACGGCCGCCGCCGGGGATGACCGGCGGTTCCTCGAAGGCGTGCACCGGCGGCGGCGACGTCAGCGTCCACTCCAGCGTCGTGGCGCCCTCGCCCCAGGGGTTGGCCGGCGCACGCTTGCCGGCCCACAGGGTGTGGATGACCACGTAGATGAAGAACACCGCCGCGACACCCGCGATGTAGGCGCCCACGGTGGAAATCTGGTTCCAGGCGGTGAAGGCGTCCGGATAGTCGGGGATACGGCGCGGCATCCCGGCGGCCCCGGCGAAGTGCTGCGGGAAGAACGTCAGGTTCACGCCGACAAACGTCAGCCAGAAGTGGATCTTGCCCAGCATCTCCGGGTACTGCCGGCCGCTCATCTTGCCGATCCAGTAGTAGAACCCGGCGAACATGGCAAACAGCGCGCCGAGCGACAGCACGTAGTGGAAGTGCGCCACCACGTAGTAGGTGTCGTGCAGGGCGATATCGACGCCGGCATTGGCCAGCACCACGCCCGTCACGCCGCCCACGGTGAACAGGAAGATGAACCCCACGGCGAACAGCATGGGTGTCTTGAACTCGATGGAGCCGCCCCACATGGTCGCGATCCACGAGAACACCTTGATGCCCGTCGGCACGGCGATCAGCATGGTCGCCATGATGAAGTAGGCGCGGGTGTCGACATCCATGCCGACCGTGTACATGTGGTGGGCCCACACCGCGAACCCGATCAGGCCGATGGCGACCATGGCCCAGACCATGCCCAGGTAGCCGAAGATGGGCTTCTTCGAGAACGTCGAGATCACATGGCTGATGATGCCGAAGGCCGGCAAAATCATGATGTAGACCTCGGGGTGTCCGAAGAACCAGAACAGGTGCTGGTAAAGCAGCGGGTCGCCGCCGGCCGAGGGGTCGAAGAAGGCCGTGCCGAAGTTGCGGTCCGTCAGCACCATCGTCAGCGCGCCGGCCAGCACCGGCACCGCCATCAGCAGCAGGAAGGCCGTGACGAACATCGACCAGCCGAACAGCGGCATGCGGAACATGTTCATGCCCGGCGCGCGCATGTTCAGGATGGTGACCAGGAAGTTGATGGCGCCAAGGATCGACGAGATGCCGGCGATGTGCAGCGACAGGATCGCCAGGTCCACCGCCGCGTCGGAATGGCTGACGATGCCCGACAGCGGCGGATACAACGTCCAGCCCGTGCCCGGTCCGGTCCCTGTCACCAGCGCCAGAAGCAGCAGGATGAAGGCCGGCGGCAGCAGCCAGAAGCTGATGTTGTTCATGCGCGGGAAGGCCATGTCCGGCGCGCCGATCATCAACGGCACGAACCAGTTGCCGAACCCGCCGATCAGCGCCGGCATGACCACGAAAAAGACCATGATCAGGCCGTGGGCCGTGACGAACACGTTATATAGCTGGTTGTCGCCGCCCAGCACCTGCAGGCCGGGGGCATACAGCTCCGCGCGGATAACCATGGACATCAGGCCGCCGATCAGGCCCGCGACGATCGCGAAGACGATGTACATCGTCCCGATGTCTTTGTGGTTGGTCGACAGCACCCAGCGTTTCCAGCCGCTGGGCGCGTGGTCATGATGGTCGTGGGCGACCGTCCCGCCGGCCGCAGTCCCTTCGTACATGATGCAGTCCCCTCTCGGCCTCTGGTTACCGGCTGGCGAGTTCGGTCGCCGGCGTCTGCGCCGGGTCGATGCCCTGGGCGGCCTGTGTCTCGCTCATCCAGGCCTCGAATTCATCCTTGGGCACGATCTTCAAGGCGGCCGGCATGAAGCCGTGGTTGACGCCGCACAACTCCGAGCACTGGCCGTAGTACATGCCGGGCTCTTCCACCCGCACCCAGGTCTCGTTCAGGCGGCCGGGGATGGCGTCGGTCTTCAGGCCGAGCGCCGGGATGGCGAAGCTGTGGATGACGTCACTCGCCGTGGTGATGATGCGGATGTTGGTGTCCTCGGGCAGCACCACGGGCGTATCCACGGCCAGCAGGCGCGGCTCGCCCTCCTCCAGGTCTTCCGGGTACTTCATGAAGCTGTCCAGCGCGACGTTGCCGTGGTCCGGATACTCGAAGGACCAGTACCACTGGTGGCCGATGACCTTGAGCGTCATCTCCGCCTCCTGCGTGCGGTCCATGAAGTACAGCAGCCGGAACGACGGCACCGCGATGGCGACCAGGATGAGCACGGGGATGGCCGTCCAGGCGATTTCCAGCAGCGTGTTGTGGCTGGTCTTGGACGGCGTCGGGTTCTTCTTCGCGTTGAAGCGGAAGATGCAATAGCCCAACAGGCCCATGACCAGCAGGACGATGCCGATCATGATGATGGTGATGTAGTTGTGCAGGTCGTAGATCTGCGTCATGACCGGAGACGCGGGGTCCTGCATGTTCATCTGCCACGGTTCCGGCTGACCGGCCGCGGCGGGCCCCGCCATAATCGCGAGACCGATGAACGCCAGGACGGCGGCGCGAAAACCGCGCAGCCGTGAAAGCCCAAATGCCATGTCCTAGCCTCCCTTGGCTGGACCGTGCCGCCCTCGTGGTTCGGCGTTCCCTTGACGGGTCTGGATGCGTCGGGTGAACGCCGAGAGTTCGGCAACAAGTCCCTGCGAACGCTTATTACTTTTCTTGCATGTGACGACAGTATGAGGATTCGTCTCCGCTGCCGCAACACCTTCCTGAGCGGTTTGAAGGGTTTTTTGAACACATGCAAACCTATTTTTGACGTAGGAATTCCTTATGTTGCGGCGCGCAAAGCCCCTTGTTTTTCTTCTTTATCCGAGTTGCATACATGGTTTCCGTGCCGCATCACCGCCGCAGGCATAACGCTTAACGGTTGAGGCAGGACACGAAAAAGCGGCCCGGAACGGGTCCGGGCCGCACGTTTGACCGCCAATGTTCCGGCACGGAGCGCCGGAAACGAAGGTCAGCGGGGCGTCACGCAATCAAAGCGCACATACCACTCATCGCTCACTTCGAAGCGGCTGTCCAGGGCGGCGACGCGGCCATACTGCGCGCAGTAGAGGGCGGCATCCTCCTTCACATCCTCGTAGCCGCGACGGCTGAAGAAGCCCACATCCTCGGCGTAGGTGACGGTCAGGGCGCTGGGTGGCAGCGGCGGCGCGGCCTCGGGCGTGGCGGGGGCCGGAACCAGCGCTGCCGGCGTGCCCAGGGGGCGGGACACGGCCGGCTCAGGCGCAGGCATGGGGGCGGCTGTCTCGGCCGAGCGGGCGGGCGGCGGGTCGGCGTACTCCGGCGGCATGGCGCCCGCCAACGCAACCGCGGCGGGGGCGGCCGCCGCCACAAGCACCGCCAAGCCAAGGCGCGTGAAAGCCGGCATGAGTCGCATGATCCCCTCCTCCTCCCGAAGATAACGGGCGGAGTGTGCCACAGGAAGTCGGCCCCGCAAAAGGCGGAAAAACCGGCTGTTTTCAGTACTCGCGGTCAGGATGGTCGCGATGGTCGCCCAACCGCATGATCCCGACCGCCATGGCGACGCTGCCAAATGTGCCGCAAATCGACCCCACCAGCAGGTAGAGCCCGACGGTCATCCCGAAGCCATCGCCGCCGAACAGCAGCGTGCGCATGTTCGCCATGTCGGTGGCGATGACGGCCGCGCAGAAAACAAGCCCGGCGATGATGCCGGCGGCGCAGTGCTGGACGAGGAACCAGATGAGCGTGTTGCGCCGTATGTGATCCCGGCGGCTCCGGTGCTGGTGATCGTGTCCGAGACCCATGGCGACGCCTCCGCGGAATGCGCAAAACCTATCGTACGTTACGCATGGAGTTGGGTTCGGGATTGCGGTCGGCGCAAGATCGCTAACCTTTCGGTCGATGTCAGCCGTCGGAACCTGCGATCTCCTCCAGTCGCATCCTGTCGACCTCCACGCGCCGCGCATCCACCTTGTTAACGAGTCCGCTTCGCCGGAAGTCCGAGATGAGGCGGCTGGCCGTTTCCTTCGTGATGCCAAGAATTGCGCCGACGTCGTCCCGCGACGGAAGTTCGACGGCCGGCCGCGGAGACTCGGCGCTGGCACACTCGTCGTGCAAGTCCGCCAACAGGCGCGCCATACGCTGGCGCGCGCCCCCGGTGGCATAGTGGGTCAGCCAGCCGTGCGCCTTCTGGACCGCGAGGTGCCAGTGGTGGATCATCCGCGTGGAAAGCCAGGCCTGGCGCTCCATCACGGTCCGAACGACGCTGATCGGAACGCGGCAGACCTCCACCTCCGTCAGCGCCTCGGCCGTATGGTCGCAGGGCTCCCCCAGCAGCGTCTCAAGCGCCAGAACATCGGTGCGGCGCGCGAGGCGCACGATCCGGTACGAGCCGTCGGGCAGGTAGTTGACCAGCTTGACGACGCCGCGCCGGACGATGAAAAGCGCGTCGGCGTGCGTCTCCGCGTCATAAAGCGTCTCGCCTGCCGGAACGACGAGATCGGGCACCGCTGGCGCGATCTCGTCCAGTTCGGATGGGGACAGTCCCACGAACAACGCATTTTGCCGCACCGTACACTCGCGGCACCGCTGAGCCCTGCGTCCGGCCTCGGACTGACGCGCGGTGCTGGAGCACTTCTGCATCGACGGCCCTGCCAACTGGCCCATCCGGCTCATGGTAACCCTCGCCACCCAACGCGACAGAACGGGACCGGGCGGAGCCGGTCGCCCACCCTGTGTATCGTGCCCGGCGCCCCACGGCAAGCCGCCCGCCCCAGCCACAGCCATTGAACAAGAAAACCCCGCCAAGCCTTTGACTTGGCGGGGTTTATCTGGTGAGCCCGACAGGATTCGAACCTGTGACCCGCTGATTAAAAGTCAGCTGCTCTACCAACTGAGCTACGGGCCCTCACTGGGGAGGCGGCAATCTAGAAAACCGGGGGCGGCGGGTCAAGCCCCTAAAATCGCTGTCCCGCCGCCCTGTGACGCCGCGGCACCCCGGCCTTCGTCACTCCTTGACGTCGGCGGCGACACGCATTTCCAGAATGCGGTCGGGATAGCTGACCATGCCGTTGGGGCCGGACCCCTTCTTGATCTGGTCGACGGCGTCCATGCCTTCGACGACCTTACCCCAGATGGTGTACTGGCCGTCCAGGTGCGGGGCGTCCTCGAAGACGATGAAGAACTGGCTGTCGGCGCTGTTAGGGTTCGCCGCACGCGCCATCGAGACCGTGCCGCGCACGTGGCGCTCGTTGGAGAACTCGGCCGGCAGGTTCTGGCCCGAGCCGCCCGTGCCGGTGCCCGTCGGGTCGCCGCCCTGGGCCATGAAGCCCGGGATCACGCGGTGGAAGGGCGTGCCGTCGTAGAAGCCCTCGCGCACCAGTTCCTTGATGCGGGCGACGTGCTTGGGCGCCAGGTCGGGGCGCATCTCGATGACGACGCGGCCGTGTTCGAGGTCCATGTACAGGGTGTTCTCGGGATCGGCCGCGGAGGCCGTCTGCGACGCGGTCATGATGAGAAAAACTCCGATCAGTGCGCTCAGAATGCGGTTCAGCATGGATACATCCTTTTCCCGCACGCGCGGGTGCGAAAGCTGAGGGACGGGCGGAGATCGGCGCGGCGCCCTCCCCGCCTGAACGGGTCAGGTGGCATTGCCGTCGGGAGCCGCCTTCTCCTCGGCGAAGCGGCTCTCCAGCGCCTTGCGCACCGTTTCGGGCACGAAGGTGGAGATGTCGCCGCCCAGCCGTCCGATCTCCTTGACGAAGCGCGAGGAGATGAACTGGCAGCGTTCCGACGCCATGAGGAACACCGTGTCGATGCGCGGGTTCACGCGGGCGTTCATGCCGGCCATCTGGAACTCGTACTCGAAGTCCGAGACGGCGCGCAGGCCCCGGATGATGGTTTGCGCCCCGCACTCGGCGGCGAAGTGCATCAGCAGATTGTCGAAGGGTCGGACCTCGATGGCGCACCCGTTCTTGCCCGGCAGGGCGTCGACGGCCGCGCGGGTCAGGTCGGCCCGCTCCTCCAGGGTGAACAGCGGGCCCTTGCCGGCATTCACCGCCACCCCGATGATCAGCCGGTCCACCAGCTTGGTCGCCCGGTTGATGATGTCCAGGTGACCGTTGGTGATGGGGTCGAACGTGCCGGGGTAGACGCCGACGCGATCAGCCATTGCCCTCGCCTCCTTCCTGGGCGCCGCCTTCGTCGGACGCCTGGGCGTCGCCGGCCTCGGGCGCAGCCCCGGTCTCGGTCTCGTCACCGTCTTCCTCGCCCTCGGCGTCCTCGGGCTCGGTGCCGTCCAGCGGCAGGTGGGCGACGGACACCACCGACTCGTCGGCGGCGGTACGGAAGAGCGTCACGCCCTGGGTGTTGCGGCCGGCGATGCGGATGTCGTGCACGCCCATGCGGATGATCTGCCCGGCGTTGGAGATCAGCATCACCTGATCGGTGTCGGAGACCGGGAAGCTGGTCACCACCAGGCCGTTGCGGGCGCCGGTGTCGATATTGGTGATGCCCTGACCGCCCCGGCCGGTAATGCGGTACTCGAAGGCCGAGGTGCGCTTGCCGAAGCCGTTCTCGGTCACCGTCAGGATGAATTCCTCGGCCTCGGCGAAGGTGTCGAACTGCTCGCGCGTCAGGCTTTGCTCGGCCAGCACCGCGTCCAGGTCCACCTCGTGGGCCTCGCCGCCGTCCTCGCCGTTGCCGTTGCCGTTGGCGCGGCGGAGCGTGCCGGCGACGCGCAGGTAGGCGTCACGCTGCTCGGTGTCGAACTCCACGTGCCGCAGGATGGACAGCGACACCACATGGTCGCCGTCGCCCAGGCGGATGCCGCGCACGCCCATGGAGGTGCGGCCGGCGAACAGGCGCACGCCGCCGATGGGGAAGCGGATGCACTTGCCGTTGCGGGTCGCCAGCAGAACGTCATGGGCGTCGGAGCAGGTGGCGACGCCAATCAGGCTGTCGCCCTCCTCCAGCTTCATGGCGATCTTGCCGTTGGACTTGATGTTGGTGAAGTCCGACAGGCTGTTGCGCCGCACCGTGCCGGCGCTGGTGGCGAACATGACGTGCAGGTCGCCCCAGGTGTTCTCGTCCTCGGGCAGGGCCATGACGGTGGAGACCGTCTCGCCCTCGTTCAGCGGCAGCAGGTTCACCATGGCCTTGCCGCGCGATTGCGGGTTGCCCAGCGGCAGGCGCCAGACCTTCATCTGGTAGACCATGCCGGTGGAGCTGAAGAACAGCACCGGCTGGTGGGTGTTGGCGACGAACACGCGGGTGACCACGTCCTCGTCGCGCGTCTGCATGCCCGCACGGCCCTTGCCGCCGCGCCGCTGGGCCCGGTAGGTGGTCAGCGGCACGCGCTTGATGTAGCCCGACGAGGTGACGGTGACGACCATGTCCTCGCGCTGGATCAGGTCCTCGATGTCGGCCTCGAACTCGCTCTCCTCGATGGTGGTGCGGCGGGGAGTGGCGTACTCCTCCTTCATCTCCACCAGTTCGGCGCGCATGATCTCGAACAGCCGCTCGCGGGAACGCAGAATGGACAGGTATTCCTCGATCTCGCCGCCGATCTCGCGCAGTTCGCCGTGGATCTTCTCGCGCTCCAGGCCAGTCAGGCGCTGCAGGCGCAGCTCCAGGATGGCCTTGGCCTGAGCCTCGGACAGCCTGTACTTGCCGTCGATGACCTGGTGGCTGGGATCGGCGATCAGTTCCACCAGCGGCTCGACATCGCCCGCCGGCCAGGACCGCGCCATAAGCTGGTCCTTGGCGGTGTTGACGTCCGGCGCGGCGCGGATCAGCTCGATGACCGGGTCGATGTTCTCCACCGCGATCGCCAGGCCGACCAGCGTATGGGCGCGTTCGCGGGCCTTGCGCAGCAGATAGATGGTGCGCCGGCGGATGACTTCTTCCCGGAAATGGATGAAGGCCCGCAGCACGTCGACCAGCCGCAGCATCTCGGGCTTGCCGCCGTTGATGGCCAGCATGTTGACGCCGAAACTGGTCTGCAGCGGCGTGTAACGGTAGAGCTGGTTGAGCACCACGTCGGCCACGTGGTCGCGCTTGACCTCGATGACGACGCGCACACCGTGGCGGTCGGACTCGTCGCGGATGTCCGAGATGCCCTCGATGCGCTTGTCGCGCACGAGTTCGGCCATCTTCTCCTGCATCGTCGCCTTGTTCACCTGATAAGGCATCTCGGTGACGATGATGGCCTCGCGGCCCTTGGACGGTTCCTCGATGTGGCAGCGCGCCCGCATCACCACCGAGCCGCGCCCCGTGGTGTAGGCCGAGCGGATGCCCGAGCGCCCGAGAATCGTGCCGCCCGTCGGGAAGTCGGGTCCGGGAACGATGCCCAGGATGTCCTCGTCGCTGATCGACGGATCGTCGATCATGGCGCACAGCGCGTCGATCACCTCCCCCAGGTTGTGGGGCGGGATGTTGGTCGCCATGCCCACCGCGATGCCGCCCGCGCCGTTGACCAGCAGGTTCGGGAAGCGCGCCGGAAGGACGATGGGCTCCCAGGCGCTTTCATCGTAGTTGGCCTGGAAGTCGACCGTTTCCTTGTCGATGTCGTCCAGCAGCGAGTGCGCGGCCTTGGCCAGGCGCGCCTCGGTGTAACGCATGGCCGCCGGGGCGTCGCCGTCCATGGAGCCGAAGTTGCCCTGCCCGTCCACCAGCGGCAGCCGCATGGACCACGGCTGCGCCATGCGGACCATGGCGTCGTAGATCGCGCTGTCGCCGTGCGGGTGGTACTTACCCATCACGTCACCGACGATGCGCGCCGACTTCTTGTAGGGCTTGTTGTACTCGTACCCGCTTTCCTTCATGGCGTAGAGAATGCGCCGGTGCACGGGCTTGAGGCCGTCGCGCACGTCGGGAAGGGCACGGCTGACGATCACGCTCATGGCGTAATCGAGGTACGAGCGTTTCATCTCGTCCTCGATGGCGACCTGCGTGACGTCGTACTCGGGCGGAGTGGACGGGGGGTTCGTCAATGCTGTGGCCTGAAATGGATGACTGGGCGAATGTGCGGCGCCGGCGCGGTCCCGGCGCGAAGTGTCCCCGGGGCGGCGCCATGCGGTCGCGGTGCCGTGACCGGGGCGGAAAAACTAGCAAATGAGGGCAGATACGGCAACGTTTCTTACCCCTTCGGCGCCCGCCCCGGCAGCCTTTACGACGCCAGCGCGCGCACTGGCGTCTCTGCCGCGACATCGGGTGCAGGGGCTTCGGCGGCGCGCGGCAGGGCGGCGTGGAACGTGCTGCCCTCGCCGGGTGCCGAATCCACCCACAGGCGGCCGCCGTGACGCTCCACGATGCGGCGGCAGACGGCCAGTCCGATGCCCGTTCCCTCGTATTCGTCGCGGGCGTGCAGGCGCTGGAAAATCTGGAACAGGCGGTCGAAGTCGGCAGGATCAATCCCGATCCCGTTGTCGGCCACCGACAGAATGACCATCCCGCCTGCCGCGTCCTCATCCTCCTGCAGGCGCCACCCGACCGAGATGACGGGCTCTCGGTCAGGAGCACGGTACTTCAGGGCGTTGCCCACCAGATTCTGCACCAGCCGCACGAGTTGCGAGCGGTCCCCCAGCACCGGCGGCGCATCGGGCGCCACGGTGATGGTTGCCCCGGACTCGGCAACGGCGATGCCAAGATTCTCCACCGCCTCGGCCAGGACGGCGGCCGTGTCCTGCGGTGCAGGCTCCTCGCCGCGGGTGCCGACACGGGAATACTCCAGCAGGTCGCGGATGAGCTGCCCCATGCGCTTTGCGCCGTCAGCTGCCGTATCGGCGTAGCCGCGGCCCTTGTCCGACAGCCGGTCGCCTTCCCGCCGCAGCAGGAGCGACAGGTAGGACGACACCATGCGCAGCGGTTCCTGCAGGTCGTGGGAGGCGATATAGGCGAACTGCTCCAGGTCCCGGTTGCTGTCCTCCAGCGCCCGGGACTTTTCGTGCAGCGCGGTCTCCGCCTGTTTCCGGCGGGTGATGTCGGCATGGACGCCGATGACGCGCACCGCCCGCCCCTGCGCGTCGACCTCAACCGCACGGCCGCGGTCGGCGATCCAGGTCCAGCCGCCGTCCTTGCGGCGCAGGCGGTGCTCGGCCGCGAAGACACCGTTATCAGGAGTCTCCACGTGCGCCATGAGCGCCGCCATCGCGCGCGGCTTGTCGTCGGGGTGCATGAGCGCCTGGAACCCCTCCACCGACAGGTCCAACTCGCCGGGTCCATAGCCCAGCATGGCCGGAAGGCGCGGGCCGAAGACGACGCTGTTGGTCGCCACGTCCCAATCCCAGAGGCTGAGGTTTCCGTTTTCGAGCGCCGCCCCGAGGCGTTCTTCGCTCAGGCGAAGCCCTTCCTCGGCGCGCGCCCGGCGGCGCTCCCCGCGGACGAACAGGGCCAGCGCCAGGGCCACGGCCAGCACCATCACGACACCACCGGCCGCGGCGATGTCGCGGCGGCGGCTCCAATCCGCCAGAATGCCGTCGCGCGCCATCTCCACGAGGCCGATCAACGGAAAATCCCGGGCGAGCCCCACTCCAACAACCACACCGGCGGTTTCAAGTGCGGTGTCGGGGTCGGTTTCCTTGCCGTTGCGGACGCTTTTCAGCGCCGCGTCGAGCCGTCGGCGCAGCACTGCGGGATTGTCGACCGGAGCCGGCCCGCCCTTCGCAAGCGGGGCCAGAACCGTTCCGTCGGAAAGCATGAGCATGACCGTCGCGCCGGACATACGGGCCTGCTCCGCCGCCCATTCGCCCAGGCGGCTCAGGTCCACCAGCGAAACGGCGTAGCCCTCGAAGGACCGGGCATCATTCCATCGCGCGCGGCTGACCGCGATGGTGCCAGGGACGCCCGTTTCCGGCGCCGATGAAATGATCATGTCCTCCCAGCCGTCGCGGTGCCGTTCCAGAACCTGCTGGCGCCAGGACCGGGAGATTTCGGGGAAGCGCACGCTTGCGGCGATACGCTGACCGCGCGCGCCGAAGACGGCGCCCGAGTGCATCCCCGGCAACAGCGCAGCCTGGCTGTCCAGATCGAAATCGATCCGGGCGGGCTGGTGAGGGTTGCGGTAGGCGACCCGGTTGGCGTCCACCGCCGCCTTGTCGCCAAGCAGCGCCAGCGTGGCGGCGTCCGAGGCCACCTGCCGCGCCAGATGCATGGCGTCGATCTGCGCCAGCCGCAGCGTGGCGGTGCGCTCCTGCAGAAGGACCCAGGTTCCGGCGGACAGGCCGAGCGCACAAAGGCTGACTGCCCCTAAAACGGCGGCAAGCGTGACGCGGCGGGACCGGGCCGCGCTGTCTGTGGCGGCGGGCATCAGCGCTCCAGCGCGGTGCGCACCGCTTCGACCAGTGCCGGGTCCAGACCCAGCGCGCGGACGATCCCAACCTGATGGGCCATGAGGTCGGCCCGCGTGGCGGCCAGCACGTCAGGCGACGGCCGGACGATACGCACCCCCTCGGCCGCCAGCCGGGCAACGGCCTCTTCCTGCGCGGCTGCGGCCATGGCGCGCCCGTCCTCGACCACCGCATCCCAGGTTTCCGTCATGGCGGTCCGCACGTCGTCGGGCAGGCGGCCCCACAGCCGCGGCGAAACAATGGGCACGTATTGGGCGAAGTACTGGCTGTCCAGATACGCGCCGTCGATGCCGCGTGTCCACAGGCTGGCGCTGACCACCGTACCAGCGCTCGTCAGCGTCCCGTCGATGGAGCCGGACTCCAGGGCCGGCGGCAGGTCCGGCCAGGGAATCAGCACGGCTTCGGCACCCAGCGCCCGGATGCGGGCGGCGTTGCCCTCTCCGCCCGCCACCCGCAGGCGCAAACCTTTGATGTCGGCGGGGTCTTCAATGGTCGCGCCGCGCGTGAACAGGTGCGTCCTGCCCAGGTCGATCCAGCGGCCGAGCACGCGAACGCCCGTTGCCGCCTCCAGCCGCGCATTCAGTGTCCGGCCCGCCGCCCCGTCGCGGATGGCATGGTTCACCGTGTCCTCGCGACCGTAGAACATGGGCAGCAGGAAAACGGCGAAGTCGGGCTCATACCGGTCCAGGTGCCACATGCCCGGCACCGCGACGTCGACGCGGCCGGCGGCGACGGCCTCGACCACGTCGCGCCCGCGAAAGAGCGCCGCGCTGTCGTGAACCTCCACCCGCACCCGGCCGTCGAGCCGATCCTCCAGACGCTCCGCGAACAGGCGTAGCACCCGCGTCTGAACATGATCGGCCGTGTTTTCCGAAGAAATGCGGATGGTCGGTGTGGCTGCGCCCGCATCCGTCGCGCGCCCGCCGATCCCCACCGCCAGGACCGCCAGAAGCCCCGCCATGACCATGACGGTCACCGCCGGCCGCGCAGCGCGGCCGACAAGGCCATTGCACCCCACGCGCATGGCCACCCCCTCAATACGTTCTTACCACTTCGGATCAGAAGGTATGACAACCGCCCAACAACGGCAAGAGAACTCGGACCGCCGGCGGCGATATCGGGACATGACAAAGGCGGCCCCGCCGGAGCGGTGGCCGCCTCGCTGTCTCGCATCGCCCGTCGGGCGATCAGAAGGGGATTTCGTCGTCCAGGTCGGACGGCGGGGGCTCCCAGCCGCCGCCGCCGCCACCGCCGCCGGGGCCGCGACCGCCACCGCCCTGGCCGCCGCCGAAGCCGCCCTGGTCGTAACCGCCCTGGTCGTAACCGCCGCCGCCGTAGCCGCCGCCACCACCATAGCCGCCGCCCTGGCCGCCGCCGCCGCCTTCACCGCCACGGCCGCCCAGCAGGGTCAGCTCGCCCTTGAAGGGCTGCAGCACCACCTCGGTGGAATAACGGTCCTGGCCGTTCTGATCCTGCCACTTGCGGGTCTGAAGCTGGCCTTCGATGTAGACGGAGGAGCCCTTGCGCAGGAAGCGCTCGGCAATGTCGGCCAGCGGCGGCGAGAAGATCACCACACGGTGCCATTCCGTGCGCTCGCGCTTTTCGCCGGTCTGGCGGTCCTTCCACGTCTCGGACGTGGCGATGGACAGGTTCACCAGCTTGTTGCCGTTCTGCATGGTGCGGACTTCCGGGTCGCGGCCGAGGTTGCCGACCAGGATGACCTTGTTGACGCTGCCTGCCATGAAAGGGGTCTCGTTTATCTGGAGTCGTCGTTCAATCGCGAATGGCCGCACACTCTAACCGGTCGCGTCGGCGCCGCAAAGCCCCGTGTTCGACGGCTGTTCGGTATCCGACCGCCGGGCTGCGTTTCAAGAGGTTGCCAACGGCTTACCGCCTGATATTCTTACTGTTCGCGCGCCAGCGGCGATCGTTTGGCGCAGTCAAACAAGCGGAGGCTTTGCAAATATGATCAAGCGTGCAGCCATCGGCGCCGTTTCGGCGCTTGCGCTCACCCTGGGGGCCGGCCAGGCCATGGCCGAGATGAAGATCGGCGCCCTGGTGCCGCTGACCGGCGACCTGCAGGCCTACGGCGAAACCTCGCTCAACGGCATCAAGCTGGCCGCCAAGCACATCAACGAGCAGGGCGGCGTGCTGGGCGGTGACGCCGAGATCGCGGTCGGCGACACCCAGACCACTCCGCAGGTCGGCGTCGACGCCGCGCAGAAGCTGGTCAACGTCGAGGGGGTTTCGGGCATCGTCGGCGCGCTGTCGTCGGGCGTGACCATTCCGGCCGCCTCCAGCGTGACCTCGCAGGCGGGCGTGCCGCAGATCTCGGGCGCGTCCACCAGCCCCGAGATCACCACGCTGAACGACAACGACTTCCTGTTCCGCACGGTGCCGACCGACGCGGTGCAGGGCATCGCCCTGTCGGAGATCACCAACGCCCAGGGCCACAAGAGCGTCGGCGTGGTCTACATCAACAACGACTACGGCGCCGGTCTGGCCGAGGCGTTCAGCGAGGCCTACAAGGCGTCGGGCGGCAAGATCGCCGGCTCGGTGGCCTACGAGAAGGGCCAGGCGTCCTATCGCGGTGAACTGCAGCGCGCCGCCGAGGGCGGTGCCGACGCGCTGGTGCTGATCGGCTACCCCGAGAACGGCATCACCATCATCCGCCAGGCCCTGGAAGGCGGCTACTTCAGCAAGTTCGTGCTGTCCGACGGCATGAAGGCGCCCGAGATCATCGACTCCATCGGCGCCGACTACATGAACGGCTCGGTGGGCACCGCCCCGGCCGCCGCCGGCAAGGGCGCGGATCTGTTCAAGGAGGCCTATGAGGCCGAGTTCGGCGAACTGCCGCCGAAGCCCTACATCGACAGCGCCTACGATGCCACCTTCCTGCTGGCGCTGGCCGCCGAGAAGGCCGGCTCCAACGATCCGAAGGCCGTGCGCGACGCTCTGCGCGACGTTTCGGCGCCCCCGGGCGTGGAGGTGCTGCCGGGCGAGTGGGAGAAGGCCAAGAAGCTGCTCGCAAACGGCCAGGACATCGACTACCAGGGCGCCGCCGGTCCGGTGAACTTCGACGTCAACGGCGACGTGCTGGGCACCTACGAGGAGTGGACCGTCGAGGACGGCAAGATCGTTTCCAAGCGCATCTTCCTGCCCGAGAGCTGATCGGCTCCGCCGAGACGCTGACGGAAAAGGCCCGCGGAGCGATCCGCGGGCCTTTTTTCATGCCGGGCGATCCAGCGCTCTACCCCGAGAACCGTCCCGAGCGCGGGAAGCCCGACGGCGGCAGCTTGCCGGCCCCTGCCCGCTTGCCGCGCCAGGGCGTCAGGTCGGTTTCGGTGCGGGTCTTCTCGCCCCACTTCCACGACAGGCCGTCTTCGGCGCGGAAGACGGTCAGGTCGCGCATGCCGCCGTCCTTGTACTTCTGCAGGATCACGCCCCGTCCGCGCTGCATCTCCGGCACTTCCTCCAGGTCGAACACCAGCAGCTTGCGGTTGTCGCCGACCACGGCAACGCTGTCCTGCCCTTCCGCCAGCGGAATGCAATGGGTTGCGGTGTCATCCTTGCCCGGGTTGAGCACCTGCTTGCCGCCGCGGGTCTGCGCCACGACCTCGTCTTCCGACACAATGAAGCCACGGCCGGAGCGCGACGCGAGCAGCAGCCTGCTGTCCGGCCGGTAGACCAGCATGGCGGTGATGTCGCTGTCGTTGGGCAGGTCGACCATCAGGCGCACGGGCTCGCCGAAGCCGCGTCCGCGCGGCAGGCGGTCGCCGGTGATGGTGTAGAAGCGCCCGTTGGTGCCGAAGACCAGGATCTTGTCGGTCGTCTGGGCGTGCAGGGTCAGCTTCAGGCTGTCACCTTCCTTGAATCGCTGGCCGTTGTCGGCGCCCACGTCCACATGGCCCTTCACCGCCCTGATCCAGCCCTTTTCCGACAGGATGACCGTGATGGGCTCGCGCTCCACCAGGGCTTCCAGCGGCACCACGACGGCCGAGGGCGCCTCGCCGATCTCGGTGCGGCGGCGGCCCAGTTCGGTGGACTGGCCGAACTTCTTCTTCGTGTCGCGGATCTGCCCGGCGATGGTCTTCCAGCGCAGGCCCTCGTCGCCCAGCAGGGCCTCGATGCCCTCCTTCTCCTCCGACAGCTGGTCGTGCTCGCGCTTCAGCTCCATTTCCTCAAGCTTGCGCAAGGACCGCAGGCGCATGTTGAGGATCGCCTCGGCCTGGACGTCGGTCAGCTCGAAGGTGCGCATCAGTTCGGTCTTGGGCTCGTCCTCCTCGCGGATGATGCGGATCACCTCGTCCAGGTTCAGGAAGGCGATGATGTAGCCCTGCAGGACCTCCAGCCGGTGGTTGATCTTGCCCAGCCGGTGTTCGGAACGGCGGATCAGAACTTCGTGCCGATGGTCCAGGAAGGCCTGCAACACTTCCTTCAGCGACATGACGCGGGGCACGCCGTCGGCGTCCAGCACGTTCATGTTCAGGCCAAAGCGGATTTCCAGGTCGGTCTGCTTGAACAGATGCTCCATCAGCACGTCGGGATCGACGGTGCGCGAGCGCGGCTCCAGCACGACGCGCACGTCTTCGGCCGACTCGTCGCGCACGTCGCCCAGGATGGGCAGCTTCTTGGCGTTGAGCAGGTCGGCGATGCGCTCGATCAGCTTGGACTTCTGAACCTGGTAGGGAATTTCCGTGATGACGATGTGCCAGAGGCCGTGGGAAAGCTTCTCCACCTCCCACTTGGCTCGCAGGCGGAAGCCGCCGCGTCCTGTGGCATAGGCCTCGCGCACCGCATCGGCGGTTTCCACCAGAACGCCGCCGGTCGGGAAGTCCGGGCCCTGGACGTATTGCAGCAGGTCGCCGCTCTCGACGCCGACGCCAAGCTCGTATTCCCGCGTTGGTCCCTCCGCGCGAGCGGCATCGTCAAGCGGGGCTCCCGACACGTCGCGCTTCCGGGCTTTCTTGATGAGGTGCAGCAGCGCGTCGCACAACTCGCCGGCGTTGTGGGGCGGGATGTTGGTCGCCATGCCCACCGCGATGCCCGAGGACCCGTTGGCCAGCAGGTTGGGGAAGGCCGCCGGCAGGACGACGGGCTCGTGCTCCTCGCCGTCGTAGGTGCCGCGGAAGTCCACCGCGTTCTCGTCCAGGCCCTCCATCAAAGCCATGGCGACTTCCGTCAGGCGGGCTTCCGTGTATCGCATGGCGGCGGCGTTGTCGCCGTCGATGTTGCCGAAGTTGCCCTGGCCTTCCACCAGCGGGTAGCGCACGGCGAATTCCTGCGCCAGGCGCACCATGGCGTCGTAGACGGCCGTGTCGCCGTGCGGGTGGTATTTACCGATGACGTCGCCGACCACGCGGGCGCACTTCTTGAAGCCCTGCCCCGGGTCCAGCCGCAGCGTGCGCATGGCGTACAGCAGCCGGCGGTGCACCGGCTTCAAGCCGTCACGCACGTCGGGCAGCGACCGCGACACGATGGTCGACAGCGCGTAAGCCAGGTAACGCTCGCTCAGCGCATCGGCCAGCGGCGCGGGGCGGATGTCCTCGGGTTTGGCGGGTTTCGTCGTCATCGTGTGGGTGCGCTTCTCTGCCTTCTGCGTGCACGGGGCGGCGGGAGCCTGAGCCTACGCCCTTCGGTGGATCGAAATATAGGGGATCAACCGGTCATGCGGTCAAGAAATCGTGCCCGCTGCGGCGGAACCGGCCGCCCCAGCGCGGGAAACAGCCGCCGCTCTAGGAAGAATCCTGTCAGCCGCAACCCCGCCACCACCGCCGGCCGATCCGTCGGCGCCTCGGCGTCGATGAGGAAACCCGGCAGAGGCAGCAGGCGGTCGGCGTAGGGAGCCCCCGCCTCGTCCGAAACCGCCCGTCCGGTGCGCGGGCTGACCCATTCCAGCCCCTCTGTCGCCCCGGTCGCCGCGCATTCGGACAGATCCAGGCCGTAGCCGAGTTCGGCGATCAGCGCCGCCTCCCATCGTACCGTCAGCGGAGCCCATTCGTCATCGCGGGCCAGGGCACCGATGAGCAGGCGCAGGCCCTCGAACAGCAGGGGATGAGGCTCGCGCTCGGGCAGGGCGTTCTCGGCCAGGGCACAGACCGACGCCAGGCAGGCCAGCCGGTCGCGATCGCCCAGCAGCCCGGCGACGCGGGCATCCAGAAGCTCGCCGGTGAACTGGCCCAGGTGTTCTTCAAGCCGGCCGCGCCAGGTGACGTCCAGCAGGTTGCCCGGCTGCCAGAGCCCGCGCGCCGCCTTGCCCGATGCCCCGCGCACCAGGCCGCCGTGGCGGCCATGCGCGCGGGTGAGGATGTGGACGACGGCACTGGTCTCGCCATGGCGGCGGGCCGCCAGCACGATGCCTTCGTCCCGCCAGTCCATGAGAGGCCTACAGCACGCCGATGGCGACCGCGCCCAGGCCCAGGACCATGGCCGAAACGCCGAATCCGAGCAGGAGGGCATCGGCGTTGACCTGGGCGGCCGTTCGCGTCGCGCCCCGCCGGGCGCGGCGATCGCGGAGGGTTATCATGGTGCCCAGAAGCACCACGCCCAGTCCCAGAACCATCATGCCCAGCGCCAGCGACATGGCGTCTAGTCTCCCCTGCCTGTTCAGGCGTCGAAGTCCAGGCCCCAAGCCATGTAGTGGTCGCGCCGCTCGTGCCAGTCCTCGGCGACCTTGACGTGCAGGAACAGGTGCACGCGGCGTTCCAGCAGCTCCTCCAGTTCGGTTCGCGCGGCCGCGCCGATACGCTTGATCTGGGCGCCCTGCTTGCCGAGCACGATGGAGCGCTGGCTGTCGCGCATGACGTAGATGATCTGGTCGATGCGCACGCTGCCGTCCTTGCGCTCCTCCCACGCCTCGGTTTCGATGGAAACGCTGTAGGGCAGCTCCTGGTGCAGGTTCAGGAACAGCTTCTCGCGCGTGATCTCGGCCGCCAGCAGGCGCTGCGGCAGGTCCGACACCTCGTCCTCGGGGAACAGCCAAGGGCCTTCCGGCATCCGCGCAGCCAGGTAGTCCACCAGGTCGCGCACGCCATCGCCCTTCAGCGCCGAAATCATGAACACGTCGGAGAACGCGCCCGTGTCGAACAGGTCCGCCGAGAGGTCGAGCAGCGACGGGCGGGCGACGGTATCGACCTTGTTGATGACCAGCACGGCCTTTCGCTTGGCCTCCAGCAGGCCGTCGATGATGGCCTTGACGTCCTCGGAAAAGCCGCGGCGGGCGTCCACCAGCAGCATGACCATGTCGGCATCCGCCGCACCCGTCCAGGCGGCGGACACCATGGCGCGCTCCATGCGGCGGTTGGGCTTGAAGATGCCCGGCGTGTCCACGAAGATCAGCTGCGACTGCCCTTCCATGGCGATGCCGCGCACGATGGAGCGCGTCGTCTGCACCTTGGGCGATACGATGCTGACCTTGGTGCCGATGATGGTGTTGACCAGGGTCGACTTGCCGGCGTTGGGCGCGCCCAGCACGGCGATGAAGCCGGCGCGGGTGGGCTTCGCCCCCTCGGCGGCGCCCTCCGGCACAGGCTCGTTGTCGTTGGTCTCGGGCGTATCGGAGGGGGTCATGGTCACTGGCCTGTCACGTTGGCGAGCAGCGTCTCGGCGGCCATCTGCTCCGCCTTGCGCTTGGAAGTCCCGGTGCCGGTGGCGGGCGCGATGCCCTGGACCGTGACGGCAACGACGAAACGGGGATCATGGGCCGGCCCGGTGGTCTCCACCGTCTCATAAGCCGGCAACGGCTTGCCCTGGCCCTGGGCCCATTCCTGCAGCGCGGTCTTGGCGTCCTTGGGCGGGCGGACATCGGCTTCCATGAGGTCGGTCAGCGCCTTGAGCAGAAAGCGGCGCGCCGCCTCCAGACCGCCATCCAGGTACAGCGCGCCGATGACGGCCTCGCAGACGTCGGCCTTGAGGCTGGCGGAGTTGCGCGACCCCGCTTCCTCCTCGCCGCGCGACAGCTGGACATGGGCTCCCAGGTCGAGGCGGTCGGCGACGATCACCAGCGCCTCCTTCCGCACCAGGGCGGCATGACGGCGGGCGAGCGGGCCTTCGGGCTCCTCGGGATAGCGGGACAGCAGCATGTCGGCCACCACGAGGCCGAGCACCCGGTCGCCCAGGAACTCCAGGCGCTCGTAGCCCACGGGAAACGGCCCGCCGGCGCTGCGATGGGCCAAGGCCTCGGCCAGCAGGTGGGGGTTCTTGAAATGGTGGCCCAGGCCCTTCTCAAGGCGGGCCCGATCAGCGGGAACTGTGGCGGTCATGCCGGCTACGTGGAACCTCAGTCAACGGAATCGAAGAAGCGCGACCAGCGGATCGCGGACGGCCACTTCCAAACTTCCCACAGGCGGGCGGTGCCGTCGGTGGAGAAGAACAGGAATTCGGCGCGCCCCACGAAGTTCTCCAGCGGCACGAAGCCCACGTCGGCGCGGCTGTCGGCGGAGTTGTCGCGGTTGTCGCCCATCATGAAATAGTGCCCGTCGGGCACCGTGTACAGCCGCGTGTCATCGGACATGCTGGTTTCGCTGGCCTCGATGATGCGGTGCTGCGTGCCGCCGGGCAACGTCTCGATGTACTGCTTGAAGCGGTGCGTGTTGCCGTGAACGTCCCGGAAGATGTAGTCCTCGACCTGTTCGCGCGGAACCACCTCGCCGTTGAGGTACAGGCGGCCGGCCTTCATCTGGACCGTGTCGCCGGGCAGGCCGATGACGCGCTTGATGTAGTCGGTGCGGTCGTCGCGGGGATACTTGAAGACCGCCACGTCGCCCCGCTCCGGCGGGTCCTCCAGCACCCGGCCCTCGAACGGCGGCAGGCCGAAGGGGAAGCTGTGGCGCGAGTAGCCGTAGGAATACTTGGAGACGAACAGGTAGTCGCCGATCAGCAGCGACGGGATCATCGATCCGGACGGAATGTTGAAGGGCTCGAACGCCACCGTGCGCACCACCACGGCGATGAGCACGGCGTAGATGATCGTGCGGACCGTCTCGCCGAAGCCGCCCGACTTCTTTTTGTCGTTAAACAAGCGCTCTCACCCTATTGATAAACAAGAAAATCCCGCCGAACGACGCGCGGCAGGCCGCAAGGATCAAGCCAGCCCGCGCGTCACAAGTCAAGGCGGCGGTTCATCCGGCTCGGGCCGCGCTTTCGTCAGGCACTGCCGGCGGGCACGGCGGTGATGATGACCATGGCCTCGGCGATAGGATATTCGTCGGTCAAGGTCAAGTTGATCCGCGCTTCCATGCCCGGAGGCGTCATCTCCTTCAGGCGCTCCAGCGCGCCGCCGGTCATGACAATGGTCGGCTGGCCGCTGGGCAGATTCGCCACCCCCAGGTCGCGCCAGTAGACCCCCCGCCGGAAGCCGGTGCCCAGCGCCTTCGACGCGGCCTCCTTGGCCGCGTAGCGTTTGGCGTAGGTGCCGGGATACTGCTTGCCCGCCCCGCGCCGGCGTTCCGCCTTGGCGATTTCCGTCTCGGTGTAGATGCGCTGAATGAAGCGATCGCCGAAACGGTCCAGTGTCTTCTCGATGCGGCGGATGTCGATCAGGTCGTTGCCCAGGCCCAGGATCATCACGGCGGCGGGTCTCCTCTGTGGTCGCAGGCGTTGAACGGTCTACAGCACGCCGGCGCGCGCCTCGTCCATCAACGCCCGCATGCCGCGGATCGCCTCGGGCAGGCCACCGAAGATGGCCTCGCCCACCAGGAAGTGGCCGATGTTCAGCTCGGCGATGGTGGGAATGGCCGCGATGGGCTTGACGGTGGCGTAGGTCAGCCCGTGGCCTGCGTGGCATTCCAGGCCCAGGCTTTCCGCCTCGGCGGCGGCGGTGATGATGCGCTCCAGCTCCCGCGCGCGCTCGGTCTCGCTCTCGGCGTCGCAGTAGGAGCCCGTGTGCAGCTCCACCACCGGCGCGCCCAGGTCGGCGGCCGCCTTGAGCTGGCGCGCATCCGCCTCGATGAACAGCGACACGCGGATGCCCGCCGCCCCCAGGTCGTGGACGATAGGCTTGAGGTGTTCGAACCCGCCGGCGGCGTCCAGGCCGCCTTCGGTGGTGCGCTCCTCGCGCTTTTCCGGCACAAGACAGCAGGCGTGCGGCTTGTGGCGCAGCGCTATGCCGACCATTTCCGCAGTCGCCGCCATCTCGAAGTTGAGCGGCAGGGTCAGCGTCTCCATCAGCCGCTCGATGTCGTCGTCGCGGATGTGGCGGCGGTCCTCGCGCAGGTGCGCGGTAATGCCGTCGGCGCCGGCCTCGGTCGCCACCTGGGCGGCCCGCACAGGGTCGGGATGCCGGCCGCCGCGCGCGTTGCGCACGGTCGCGACGTGGTCGATGTTGACGCCGAGGCGAATGCCGTTGGTCACTTCTTGCCCTCCGAGGCTTGCGCGGTTGCGGGTTTGCCGGGCCCGGCCGTGCCGGTGCCCTCGCCGCCCGTGGTGCCGGTGCCGGTCTGCGTCAGCGCGGCCAGGCGCTCCAGGCGCCGCATGGTGCGGATACGGTCATAGGATGTCAGGAGCCGCTTCAGCGGGAAATAACAGGCCGCCCAGGCCGTCAGCGCCCAGGGCAGCGACCCGACGAGCATGGGCCACCACACCGGCCAGACGTTTTCCGCCAGCATCTTGGCGTCGGTGGTGATGACGCCTTCCCACAGCGCGGCGAAGACGGCGCCGAAATCCAGCGCGTGGGCCGACTGGGTCTCCTGTCCCAGCAGGAAGGTGCCGGTGTGCCAGCTCAGGATCCAGATAAAGGGAAAGGTCCAGGGGTTGCCGATGATCGTGCCGATGGCCGATGCCAGAACATTGGCCCGCAGCGCCCATGCCAGCGCCGCCCCCGCCAGGAAGTGAAAGCCCACCAGCGGCAGGAACGACACCGCCGCGCCGCAGCCAAATCCCGCCGCAATGGTGCCCGCCGTGCCCTGCAGGCGATAGAGCTTCAGCGCATACAGCCGCCCCAGCCTTCGCCAGCCCGGGCGCGGCCATACGAAGTCCCGTACCTTGACGGAAAACGTCTTTGGGACACGGCGCTTGAACATCGCGGGGTGAGAGGTCCTGAACGGAGGCGTGCCGGAAAGGCCCGCCGGGTGAGGTTTCGATGCTTCCGATATTGTGCGGCGACCGGCACCGGTCCAGCCCGCGGACCGACCCTAATCCCCCCGCAGCGCATCGGCAACGGCCTTACTGGCGCGCCCGCTCCACCGTGTTCACCGCCGCGTTGGCGCGCAGGGCAGCGATGATGTTGGTGAGGTGTTTCACGTCGCGCACCTCGATGTCCATGAGCATGTCGAAGAAATCAGTGGTGCGGTTGAGGATTTTGAGGTTCGTGATGTTGCCAAGGTTCTTGGCGATCACCGTCGACAGGGTGCCCAGCGTCCCCGGCTCGTTGGCAACGACCATCTTCACCCGGCCGATGTGCGTGCGGGCGCCGCTGTCACCCTCCCACGCCAGGTCCAGCCAGCGCTCGGGCTCGTCGGAAAACTGTTCCAGCTGGTCGCAGTCGATGGTGTGGATGGTCACGCCCCGCCCGGTGGTGACGATACCGACAATGCGGTCGCCCGGCAGCGGATGGCAGCAGCGGGCATAGTGCACCGCCATGCCGGGGATCAGGCCCTTGATCTCGACCGCGCCCGGGCCCATGGCCGTGCGCTGGCCGTCCACCTTGCGGTCGCCGGCCGCGCCGCCGGCCCGCTTGCGCCGGAAGAACTGCACCACGTTTTCAATGCGCGAGGTCTTCACGCCGGGGTAGACGGCGCCCAGCACCTCCTGGGCGGTGTGGGTGCCCTCGCCCACGATGGCGTAAAGATCCTCGACCGAATCGGCCTTGAAGCGCTTGAGGACGCCGTCGAGGCCCTTTTCGGTCAGGTCGTAGCCTTCATGCTTGAAGGTCCGCTGCAGCAGCTGCCGGCCCAGCTCCACATACTGCGCCCGGGCGGCGCTGCGGATGAAGCGGCGGATGCGGGCGCGCGCCTTGCCTGTGGCGACGAAGCGTTCCCACTCCGGCGACGGCGTCTGCGCCTTCGATGTGATGATCTCCACCTGGTCGCCGTTGTGCAGCACGGTCCGCAGCGGCACCATGCGGCCATTGACCTTCGATCCAACGCAGGTGTCGCCCACCTGGGTGTGGACGGCATAGGCGAAGTCCACCGGGCACGCCCCGGAGGGCAGCGCGATCAGGTCGCCCTTGGGCGTGAAGCAGAAGACCTGGTCCTGGAACATCTCGAGCTTGGTGTGTTCCAGGAATTCCTCGGGGCCGCTGGCGTGTTCCAGGATTTCCAGAAGCTCGCGCAGCCAGCGGTACTGCCGCCCTTCCACGTTGGGCGCGCCCTGCTTGTAGGACCAGTGCGCCGCGACGCCCAGCTCGGCGATCTCGTGCATGGCCTTGGTGCGGATCTGCACCTCGATGCGGTGCTTTTCGGGGCCGATAATGCCCGTGTGCAGGGACTGGTAGCCGTTGGGCTTGGGCGTCGAGATATAGTCCTTGAACCGCCCCGGCACCATCGGATAGGCGCCGTGGATGACGCCCAGCGCCCGGTAGCAGTCCTCGACGCTCGGCACGATGACGCGGAAGGCCATGATGTCGGACAGTTGCTCGAACGCGACGTCCTTCATCTGCATCTTCTTGTAGATGCTGAACGGCGACTTCTCGCGGCCTGACAGTTCCACCTCGACGCCGGACTCGGCCAGCACCCGCTTCAGTTCGGCAAGAATGCTGTCGACCAGCCCGCCGCCCTGCTCCCGCAGGTACTGGAGGCGGGTCATGATGGACTCGCGCGCGTCCGGGTGGAGTTCCGCGAACGCGCGGTCCTCCAGTTCCATCTTCCAGGCGTCCATGCCGATGCGCTCGGCCAGCGGCGCGTAGATTTCCATCGTCTCGGCCGCGATGCGCTGGCGCTTCTCGGGCTTCTTGATGAAGTGCAGCGTCCGCATGTTGTGCATGCGGTCGGCCAGCTTGACCAGCAGGACGCGGATATCCTCGGACATGGCCAGCAGCAGCTTGCGGAAGTTTTCCGCCTGCTTGGCGCTGTCGCTCGTCAGTTCAATGCGGGTCAGCTTGGTGACGCCATCCACCAGCCGGGCAACCTGCTTGCCGAAGAGCTTCTCGATCTCTTCCAGCGTCGCCGGGGTATCCTCGATGGTGTCGTGCAGAAGCGCCGTGATGATCGAGGCACAGTCGAGACGGTAGTCCGTCAGGATGCCGGCGACCTCCACGGGGTGCGAGAAGTAGGGGTCGCCGGAGGCCCGCAATTGCGAGCCGTGCATCTTCATGGCGAAGACGTAGGCGCGGTTCAGCGCGTCCTCGTCCGCCTGCGGATCGTAGGACGCGACCCGCTCCACCAGTTCGAACTGGCGCATCATGGCGCAAGGCCCTCCGCCCGGCGGGCGGCGGCCGCCGCCCTCTGGAAGAAATCGGCCGCGCGCGCCATGACGTCCTCCGGAACCCTCTTAGAGTTCCTCCTGGCCCTCGTCGGTGGCGGTGCCTTCGGTGTCGTCGGTCGCCTGGGCCACGCCCATGTCCTCTGCCGACAGGGCGTCGGCTTCCTCGTCGAGGGTCGAGCTTTCCTCCTGGGTGGTCAGCGCGTCGGCGTCGACTTCCTCAGCCGGGCTGGCATCGCCCAGTTCGCTGGAAAGCTGGCGGCCCTCCAGCTGCTCGAACGCCTCTTCCTCCAGCTCGTCCTCGTCGACATGGCGCTGCAGGCCGTTGATGACGCCTTCCCTCAGGTCGGGGACGGCGACGGTTTCCTCGGCGATCTCGCGCAGAGCGACGACAGGGTTCTTGTCGTTGTCGCGGTCGACGGTCAGCGGCGCACCGGCGGACACGTCTCGCGACCGCTGGGCGGCGACCAGCACCAGTTCGAAGCGGTTGGAGACCTTATCGACACAATCTTCGACGGTAACGCGGGCCATCGAGCACTCCAGAAAATACGAGACGAAACAACGAAAGGGAAGCAGACTATATATGAGTCCGCCCCGGAGAAAGCAAGGCTATTCCGGGTGTTCAGGGCTCCTCCATCACCTCGCAGGCGGCGACGTCATCGGACGGCAACGCGGCAATCAGGTCGTCCGCCGGCCGGCCCGAGCGCGGGTCCACCCAGTCGGGCGCCACATCGCGCAGGGGCAGCAGAACGAAGGCCCGGTCCTGCATGCGCGGATGCGGCACAGTGATGTTGCCCTCCATGACGTGGGCGCCGTGGGCGATCAGGTCCAGATCCACCGGCCGGGGCGCATTGGGCACCGTGCGGGCGCGGCCGAGGTCGTGCTCCACGGCATGCAATACGGCCAGAAGCGCCGCCGGGTCCAGATCCGTTACCACGCGCGCGACGCCGTTGACGTACCACGGCTGGTCCGACGGCGGCCAGGGCGGCGTCCGGTACCAGCGCGAGCGTGCGACGGTCCGCACCCCGCGCGCCGCAAGGTCGTCCAGTGCCGCCGCCAGCGTCTCGCGCGGGCCGCCGAGGCGGCTGGGAAGGTTGGCGCCCAGGGCGATCAGAACCGGGCCGTCTGGCTTCAACGGGACGCCTCCTTCATGCGTAGTGTGTCGGAGCCAGGGCTCGCTTGCGCGCGCGCGCCTGGGCCCTTACCCTTAACCCAGGGTTTCGTCGAAGGCGAGGCCCGAGGTCCGCACCCGCATTATCGTCGGACCCTATTTCAAAGCCGCCGATATTTCGCGGACCCCATCGCACGGGTCACCGGGCAGACACATTTTTTGGACAAGGATAATGACCAATGATCTTTTACCCGTCGGAACGCATATCGCTCTTCATTGACGGCTCGAACCTCTATGCCGCTGCCCGGTCGCTGGGCTTCGACATCGATTACAAACGCCTGCTGGAGTTGTTCGCCGCCAAGGGCCGCCTGATCCGCGCGTTCTATTACACTGCGCTGGTGGAGGATCAGGAATACTCGCCCATCCGCCCGCTGGTGGACTGGCTCGACTACAACGGCTACACCATGGTCACCAAACCGACCAAGGAGTTCACCGACGCCACCGGCCGGCGCAAGATCAAGGGCAACATGGACATTGAACTCGCCATCGACGTCATGGAGATGGCCGAGCATGTCGACCACATCGTCCTGTTTTCCGGCGACGGTGATTTCCGCCGACTGGTCGAGGCCGTGCAGCGCAAGGGCGTGCGGGTGACGGTCGTCTCCACCGTGCGCTCCCAGCCGCCCATGGTGGCCGACGAGTTGCGCCGCCAGGCCGACAACTTCGTGGAACTGCTGGACCTGGAGCCCTCCATCAGCCGCGTGGTGCCGCACCGCCAGCAGCCGCAGGCACCGCAGCAGGGCGACGAGTAGCCCGCCGCCGCAGCAAGCCCCGCAGACAAGAAAGAGGCCGACCGGAGCGATCCGGTCGGCCTTGACGCATGCATCGGACGGGATGCGGTCTTCGGTCCGGCGTCAGCCCTTCACGAACAGGCCGCGCCGCACGTTGGCGATGGGCGCCCCGCCCTGGGGCGTGACCACGAAGGTCTCGCTGATCTCGATGCCCCAGTCGTCCATCCAGATGCCGGGGATCATGTGGAAGACCATGTTGGGCTGCAGCACGGTGGTGTCGCCCGGGCGCAGGCTCATGGTGTGCTCGCCCCAGTCCGGCGGATAGGCGCAGCCGGTGGAGTAGCCGATGCGGCTTTCCTTGACCAGGCCGTGCTTGCGCGTGGACATGCGCCAGGCTTCCTCCACCTCCTCGCAGGTCGCGCCGGGGCGGGCGGCGTCAAGCGCGGCTTCCAGGCCTTCCACCACGATGGCGGCGGTGTCCACCAGCTTCTGCGGCGGATCGCCCAGGAACAGGGTGCGCGCCATCGGACTGTGGTAGCGGCGGTGGGCGCCGGCCAACTCGATGATGGTCGCCTCGCCTTCTTTGAAGACCTCGTCGCTCCAGGTCAGGTGCGGCGTCGCGGTGCCGGGGCCCGACGGCAGCATGGGCACGATGGAGGTATAGTCGCCGCCGAACTCGGTGGTGCCGCAGGTCTGGGCGTGGACGATGTCGGCCACGGCGTCGCACTGGCGGCGGCCGGGGACGATCGCTTCCATGGCGACGTCCATGACGCGCTCCACGATGCGGCCGGCGCGACGGATGAGCGCGATCTCGGTCTCGGACTTCACGGCCCGGACCCAGTTGACCATCTTCGCGGCGTCCTTGAAGCGCGCGTTGGGCAGGGCCGACTTCAGGCTTTCCCACGCCATGGCCGAGAAGAAGTAGGCGTCCATCTCCACGCCGATGGTCAGCGTGCCCCAGCCGCGGCCGGAGACGATCTCGCCGACGTAGTGCATGGGGTGGATGTGGCGCTGCTGCACGTAGTGGTCCGGGTAGCCGATGATGTCGTCGTCGGCCAGGAAGGTGGTCATGCGCGCCGCCGAGGCATCCATGCCGCGCCCGATCCAGATCGGCGTCGGATGCTCCAGCGCCACCAGCACCGCCTGGGGCACATAGAAGGACCAGCCGTCATAGCCGGTCAGGTAGTTCATGTTGGCCGGGTCGGCGACCAGCAGGACGTCGACGCCTTCCGTCGCCATGCGGTACTTCACGGCGGAGACGCGGCGGTCGTATTCCTCCTGGGAGAACGGCCGCGCGAGAGGCGGGGCACGATCGTGCAGGATCATCGGATTCATGCGTGAAACTCCCGTCCGAGGCCGGCCTTCTTGGCGGCGGCATATGCATGGTTGGCGATAACAGTGTCCTGGACCCCGGTCCCCGTCAGGTCGCAAACGGTGACCGCTTCCTCGGATGGTCGGGCCTCGCCTTCTTCACGGACGAGAACCCCAAGCTCCACGGCTGGTACATCCAGGCCGGCGGAGATCGCGTGGTGCAGTTCCCCCAGAAGGGCGCACTGCGCGGTCCGGTCGGTGACAAACAGATCGGCGCGCGTCAGCACGGCCGGCTCCAGTTCGTTCTTTTCCGACGCATCGGACCCCATGGCGGTGATATGCAGCCCCGGATGCAGCCACTCGGCGCGGATCAGGGGCTCTCGGGACGGCGTGGTGGTCACGACGACGTCACTGTCTCGTACCACATGCTCGGGCGTGGCCGCCGTGCGAAACCGCACGCCCAGCTTGCCCGACATCTCCTCGGCATAGGCCTCGGCCTTGGCGGTGTCCCGCGCCCAGACGGACACCTCCGCCAGGTCGCGCACCAGGGCCAGCGCCTCGATCTGAAGGCGCGCCTGCTCGCCGGCACCCAGCACGCCCGCCTTCAGCGGCCCCTTGCGGGCCAGGGTGCGGGCGGCGACGGCCCCGGCCGCAGCGGTGCGCACGGCGGTCAGGTAGCCGTTGTCCAGCATCAGGGCCTCCACCAGCCCCGTGCGCGCGCTCAGCAGCACCATCAGGCCGTTGAGGCTGGGCAGCCCGATCTTCGGGTTGTCGAAGAAGCCGGGGCTGACCTTCATGGCGAAGGCGTCGAAGCCGGGCACGTAGGCCGTCTTGACGTCCACCTCGCCGTTGTTCTGCGGGATGGCCATGGACAGGATGGGCGGCATCTGCACGCCCTCGCCCGCCAGCGCCTTGAAGCCGTCGGCGACCACGTCCACCGCCGTCAGGTCCAGCGGTACGCACTGGCGCAGATCGGCTTCGGTCAGGATGGTCATGGTGGTCGGCATCACGCGGCCTCCATGATCCGCGAGCCCTGCACCGCCGCCTCGACCGTAGGGGCGGAGACGATGCGGGTGAAGGTGTCCATGTCGACGTTGCGGCCAGTGACCAACGCCACCGTGCGGCCCGGCAGGCGGCCGGTCTCGCCGGCCAGGATCGCGGCGGCACCCACGGCGGCGGCGCCTTCGGCCACCAGTTGTTCCTGGCGGTAGAGCCAGCGCATGCCGGCTGCGATCTCCGCTTCGGTCAGCAGGATCACGTCGTCGATCAGATCGCGGGTCAGCGCGAAGCTGTGGCGGTTGGAGAGCCCGATGCCGCCGCCCAGCGAGTCGGCCAGTGTCGGCAGTTCCTCCACGGCGACCGGGCGGCCGGCGGCGAGGCTGGCGTGCATGGCCGCGCCCCGCTCCATGGATATGCCGATGAGCTTGACGTCCGGGCGCTGTGCCTTGATGGCCAGGGCTACGCCGGCGAAAAGACCGCCGCCGGACAGCGGCACCAGTACGGCGGCCACGTCGGGCGCGTCCTCCAGCACTTCCAGGCCGATGGTGCCCTGCCCTGCGATGATGGCCGGGTCGTCGAAAGGCGCGGCATAGGCCATGCCCTCCTCGGCCACCAGGCGGCGCGCTTCCTCGTCCGCCTCGTCCTGGCTGCGGCCGACGATGCGGATTTCGGCACCCAACGCCCGAATGGCGTCCACCTTGTTGGACGGCACCAGCGACGACATGCAGACGACGGCGCGCACGCCCATGCGGCGGGCGGCCAGGGCCACGGCGCGGCCGTGGTTGCCGGTGGAGACGGCGACGACACCCTTCGCCAACGAGTCGCGCGGCAGCGTGGCGAGCAGGTTCGACGCGCCCCGCAGCTTGAAGGCCCCGCTGTCCTGCAGCTGCTCCAGCTTCAGGTCGACGGGCACGCCCGCAATCGCCCCCAGACCCGGCGACGGAACCTGCGGCGTACGGCGCACCAGCGGCGCGATCCGCGCCCGAGCGGCACCGATCACGGCGGCGTCCATGGTCTTGAGGGTATCGGCGGTACCAGCCATGCCTGCTCCTGTCGGCATCCGGGTGGCATCAAAGCTCTTCCCGAAACCATCACTGACAGGTCCAGATCATGTCAATCGCGGAATTGATACCGTGCAATGAATCGGTCACACACTCGGCATTTCCGCCACACTGCGACCGCACACCATTGTCCGCGAGGCCAAGGCGCCGCGCGGGGCGCCGTCAGACGTCCATGAAGGCCGGCTCCGGGCGCTGGGACAAGTCTTCCCGAAGGATTTCCAGCGCCTGTTCGAGGTCGGCCCGTGTCTCCACCGACCCCACCGACAGCCGCACCGCATGGGGTGCGGCGGATCGTCCGACGATGAAAGGCTCGGGCGGTGTGATCACTACGCCGCGTTGAAAGGCGTGCCGCACGAAGCCTTCCGCCCGCCATTCGCCCGGCAGCATGAGCCAGACATTGGGACCCGCCGGATGGCTTTTCGTTTCAAAGTCCTCTAGATACGACGCGGCGATCGCCTGTCGCGCTGCCAATTCGCGACGTTGACCTGCGACGATTTCGTCAATGGTCCCGTCGTCGATCCAGCGCGACGCCAGGTCAGCCGCCAACGGCGTCGCCATCCACGACGTGGTCCGCACCCGCGCAACCAGGCGCTGCGTGTTGCGGCTGGGTCCCACCAGATAGCCCACCCGCAGGCCCGGCACGGTGCACTTGGTCAGGCTGGTGACGTAGTAGCTGTTGTCGGGATTGAACGACGACAGCGGCGGCGGGCTGTCCTCCACCAGGGGGCTGAACACGTCGTCCTCGATGATGGCGATGTCGTGTTCGGCGGCAATGGCGGCGATCTGCTCGCGCCGCTCCGCCGACATGATGGTGCAGGACGGGTTGTTGAGCGTCGGTGTCGTCACCAGCGCCTTGACGCTGCCCTTGGCGGCGGCCGCCGCGAAGGCCTCGGGCGTGATGCCCTCGTCGTCCGTCGCCAGCGGTTTCAGGTTGAATTTCAACAGGCTGGACAGGGCGATGATGCCGTGGTCGGTCAGGCTGTCGGTGACCACCGTGTCCTCGGGCTCCACCACCGCCGACAGTGCCACGAACATGCCGTGCGAACAGCCGTTGGTGATGACGATGTCGTTGGGGTCGGCCGGCATTCCCAGCCGGTACAGCCAGCGCGAGGCGGAAATGCGGTGCTCCGTCAGGCCGATGATGGGGCGGCACGCCAGCATGGACGCCAGGTCCGGCTCCTCCGCCGCCGCGCGGATGACATCCCGGATGGCCGTCATCTGGTCCGGGATGACGGCCGGGCGGCAGATGGACAGGTCAATGAGCCCGGCCGGATGGCCGTATGTAAAGGTTTCCTCCGTCCGCCGCCGCACGAAGGTCCCACGCCCGACTTCTCCCTGCACGTAGCCGCGGCGCTCGGCCTCCTGATAGGCGCTGGAGACCGTGTTGACCGACACCTTCAGCGCGTGGGCGAGATCTCGGCGCGCCGGCAGGCGTTCCCCGGGTGTCAGGTCACCGCTCTCCACCGCGTCGGCGATGGCGTTCGCCAGGGCCACGTAGGTGGGACCGCTCCGGCCTTTCAGGGAGGGGGTCCAGCTTGTCATGGCAATCTACACTCTGTTCTTGTCGGGAATCGGATGGGCGCGCTAGCCTTCCGGCGGGTGGAGCGCCCACTGTAAAGACATCTGCATCAAATGTCATGGTTCAATGAGCCGCGCGCTCGGGCCATGCAACAAGGGAGCCCGTTCATGTCGCACACCGATCGTCCGGCCGCCGGTCCCGCCACGGACGCCGAGAAGCCGTCCCGCGTGTCCTGCGACGTGGACCTCTCCGCGCCGGGGAAACAGCATGGCGCGCTGACCGTTCCCCACAGCCGCGACGACAGCGCCTGGGGCTCCATCATGGTGCCTGTGACCGTCATCAATGGCGGGCCGGGGCCGACCATTGTGTTCACCGGCGGCAACCACGGCGACGAGTATGAGGGCCCGATCAGCCTGCTCAAGCTCGCCAACCGCCTGACGGCCGAAGAAATCTCGGGGCGCGTCATCATCCTGCCGGTCATGAACCTGCCGGCGGTGCGGGCGGCGAAGCGGGTTTCCCCCATCGATGGCGTGAACATGAACCGCGCCTTCCCCGGCCGGCGCGACGGATCGGTGACGCAGATGATCTGCCATTTCATCGCCAGCCGCATCCTGCCCGAGGCCGACGTGGTGGTGGACATTCACGCGGGCGGAAAGACGCTGGACTTCGTGCCGTCGGCCGTCATCCACGACCTGCCCGACCCGGTCATGATGGAAAAGTCCCTGGCCGCCCTGAAGGCCTTCGGCGCGCCGCTCGGCCTGGTTCTCAAGGAACTGGACAGCGAGGGGATGCTGGACACGGTGGTGGAGGACATGGGCAAGGTGTTCATCTCCACGGAACTGGGCGGCAAGGGCACGGCCACCGCCTCCACCGTCGCCGTCGCCGATCGGGGCGTGCGCAACATGCTCCAGCACTTCGGCCTGATGAAGCCGACGGCGGAACCCGACGATCCGCCGGCGGGGGTCACCGAAACCCGCATCATGGGCACGCCCGACGGCGACTGCTTCGTGGTCGGCCGCCACACGGGCCTTTATGAGCCGCTGGTGGACCTGGGCGAGCCCGTGAAGGCCGGCCAGCCCATCGGCGCCATCCACCAGTTCGAGGTCACGGGGACCGAACCGGCCGTCTATCACGCCAGGCGCGACGGCATTCTCTATTGCCGCCACGTGCCGGGTTTGATCCAGCGCGGCGACTGTCTGGCGGTGATCGCCGTCGATCGGTAGGCTTGCCGCATGAAGCTGGATTCGCTTGACCTGAAAATCCTTTGCGCCCTCCAGACGGACGGCCGCATCACCAAACTGAAGCTTGCGGAAGCGGTAAACCTGTCTCCGTCGGCCTGCTTCGAACGCATGCGCCGGCTGGAGCAACAGGGGCTGATTACCGGCTACCACGCCGACGTGGACCTGCGGAAACTGATGCGGGCGAGCTTCATTTTCGTCGAGGTGACGCTCAAGACCCATCGGCGCGTGGATTTCGAGCGTTTCGAGCAGCACATCAACGCCGTGCCGGAAGTGCTTGAATGCTATGCCATCGGCGGCGGCGTCGACTACATCCTGAAAATGGTCGCCACCGACATCGCCCACTATCAGGAGGAGATCGACGCCCTGCTGGAGGCCGATATCGGGATCGACCGCTACTTCACCTACATTGTCACCAAGCCGGTCAAGCGCAGCCTGGAATATCCGGTGCGCGACCTGCTGGCGCGGGAGTGACGGTGCCGAAGGTTTTTCGGTGGAGCGGCGGGTGTGGGTTCCCGACTTCGCGGGAATGACGGGAATTTTTCCTTCTAGAACAGTTTCTTAGAAAAATTAACCTGTCGCTCCTGCGGAAGCAGGGGCCCCGCACCACGTCGGCAACCCATCACCTCGACAACAGCTGCCTCATTCCAAGGCATAGATTAAGACGCTGTAAATGCTAAAGAAAAATCATAAACCGCCCAATTCCCGCCCACCGTATGGGCACAATCCCGATATTGATCCCGAAAATCTCTCGGCTTGATCCGGTCGCGGCCGCATTTCCGTCGGCATCATCGGCCAACTTCGAAAACACCCACGGCGCCACCCCTGGCAGAGTGTGAGCATAGAGTTCAGCCCAGGCCCAGGAGGTTCGGCCCATGACGTACTCGGCTCCCCACACCGGCATGCCCGTCCTGCCCATCCGCGACGCCGCCCTGCTGCGCCAGCAGGCCTGGCTGGAAGGCCGCTGGCAGGATGCCGACGACGCCCATGTGGTCGAGGTCACCGACCCGGCCGACGGCAAGGTCATCGGCACGGTCCCCGACATGACCGGCCGCGAGACGGCCCGCGCCATCGCCGCCGCGGCCGCCGCCTATCCGGCATGGCGCGCCATGCTCGCCAAGGAGCGCGCCGCCATCCTGCGCGAGTGGGCCCGCCTGATGCGCGAGCACAAGGAAGACCTGGCGATCATCATGACCTGCGAGCAGGGCAAGCCGCTGTCGGAGGCGCGCGGCGAGATCGACTACGCCATGTCCTTCTTCGACTGGTACGCGGAAGAGGCCGTGCGCATGAACGGCGAGACCATGCCCTCGCACAAGCCCAACTCCCGCGTATTCGTGACCCGCGAGCCGGTGGGCGTGACCGCCGCCATCACGCCGTGGAACTTTCCGTCCGCCATGATCACCCGCAAGGCCGGTGCGGCGCTGGCTGCCGGCTGCCCGATGATCGTGCGCCCGGCGACGGAAACCCCCTACTCCGCCCTGGCCCTGGCCGAGCTTGGTCGCCGCGCCGGCGTGCCCGGCGGCGTGTTCCAGGTCGTCACCGGCGAGCCCAAGGCCATCGCGACGGCCCTGACCGACAGCCCCGTCGTCCGCAAGGTCAGCTTCACCGGCTCCACGGAAGTCGGGCGCAAGCTGATCGCCCAGTCGGCGGCGACGGTGAAGAAGGTCTCCATGGAACTGGGCGGCCACGCGCCGTTCATCGCCTTCGACGACGTCAACGTCATGGCCGCCGCCAAGGGCGCGCTGGGGGCCAAGTTCGCCACCACCGGCCAGGACTGCCTGGCGGCCAACCGGATTTATGTGCACGAGCGCATCCACGACGCCTTCGCCCATCACTTCACCGAAATGACCAAGGCCATGAAGATGGGCCCCGGCATGGAAGAGGGCGTTGAACTCGGCCCGCTGATGTCGGAAAGCGCGGTCCAGAAGTGCGAGGAACACGTCGCCGACGCCGTCGCCAAGGGGGCCAAGCTGCTCTGCGGCGGCAAGCGCAGCGACCTGGGCGGCACGTTCTACGAGCCGACCGTGCTGATCGGCGTGACCCCGGACATGAAGATCTACCGCGAGGAAACCTTCGGCCCGGTCGCGCCCATCCTGTCCTTCTCCCGCGAGGCGGAGGTGATCGCCAAGGCCAACGACAGCGACTTCGGCCTGGCCGCCTACCTCTATACCCGCGACATCGGCCGCGCCATGCGGGTGTCCGAGGCGCTGGAGTACGGCATGGTCGGCCTGAACACGCCCAGCTTCACCGGTGCGTCCATCCCCTTCGGCGGCTACAAGCAGTCGGGCCTGGGGCGCGAGGGCTCCGTCCACGGGCTGGAGGACTACACCGAACTGAAGTACACCTGCATCGGGTCGATCGACGACGACCTGGAGCCGGACGCCATCGCGGCCGAATAAGCCGCTGATACACCACCCTATTTCCAAACTCTGTCATTAACAGGTGACCCTATGACCCACTCGGCCGTGCCCAACCTGGACCTGGAGGCGATCGACCGCAACTCCGTCATCCATCCGTTCACCCATCTGAAGGACTACGCGTCGGGCAAGGCCCCGTCGCGGGTGGTGACCTGCGGTTCCGGCATCACCATCACCGACAGCAAGGGCAACGAGATCATCGACGGCTTCGCGGGCCTCTACTGCGTCAACGTCGGGTACGGCCGCGAGGAGATCGCCAAGGCCATCTACGACCAGGCGAGCCGGCTGGCCTACTACCACGCCTATGCCGGCAACACCAACGAGCCGACCGTGCTGCTGTCCCAGCGCATCCTGGAGATGGCGCCCAACAACATGCAGCGCATCTATTACGGCATGAGCGGGTCGGACGCCAACGAAACCCAGGCGAAGCTCGTGTGGTACTACAACAACGTGCAGGGACGCCCTGAAAAGAAGAAGATCATCGCCCGCCAGCGCGGCTATCACGGCGGGTCGGTGGTGTCGGGCAGCATGACCGGCCTGCCGGTCTTCCACCACGCCTTCGACCTGCCCGTCAGCCCCATCCGGCACACCACCACGCCGCATTACTACTGGGGCGCGGAGGCCGGCGAGAGCGAGGAGGACTTCGCCACCCGGTGCGCCGAGGACCTGGAGCGCATGATCCTGGAAGAAGGGCCGGAGACGGTCGCCGCCTTCATCGGCGAGCCGGTGCTGGGCACGGGCGGCATCGTGCCGCCGCCGGCCACCTACTGGGAGAAGATCCAGGCGGTGCTGGATAAGTACGACGTCCTGCTCATCGCCGACGAGGTGGTGTGCGGTTTCGGCCGGACCGGCATGCCCTTCGGCAGCCACCTCTACGGCATGAAGCCCGACCTCATCACCGTCGCCAAGGGCCTGACCAGCGCCTATCAGCCGCTGTCCGGCGCCATCGTCGGCGAGAAGGTGTGGAAGGTGCTGGAAGGGGCGTCCGACACCCACGGTCCCTTCGCCCACGGCTACACCTACTCCGCCCATCCCTGCGGCGCGGCGGCGGCCTTGGCGAACCTGGACATCATCGAGCGCGAGGACCTGACCGGCAACGCCCGCGACACCGGCGCCTACTTCCAGGAGCGCATGAAGGCGGTGTTCCAGGATCACCCGCTGGTGGGCGAGGTGCGCGGCGTCGGCCTGCTGGGCGCGCTGGAGTTCGTCGCCCACAAGGGCCGCAAGGAACGCCTGGACGCCAACCTGAAGGTCGGCGCGCGCATGTCGGCCGCCTGCATGGAGCGCAAGCTGATCGCCCGCGCCATGCCCCACGGCGACATCCTGGGCTTCGCCCCGCCGCTGTCCATCACCCGGGACGAGGTGGACGAGGTGGTGGCCCGCGCCAAGGGTGCCGTGGACGCCGTCACCGACGAGCTGGTCCGCGAGAACGTGCTGACGGTCGCCTGATCCCGACATTCCCGTCCGAAGGGGATCGGGCACCAGGAAACCCCGCCGAGGCAGGTCGCAGCGCCTCGGCGGGGTCTTTATCGTCGCGCCGTTGGGCGGAGCCTCAGCCGCCCTGCTTGGGGTGGACGGCCATGCGGTCCATGTCCATCTGGGTCTTCATTTTCTCGTCCTTTGCCGGCAGCGCCTCCACGGCCGCGCGCACGCCCTTGGCGTAGTCGGGGCTGACGGCCTCGAAGTGGTTCATCTGACGCTCGAAGATTTCTTCAGGGACGCCGTGAATGGCTTCGGCGACGTTGTTGAAAAGACGCTGTTTCTGGCCGTCGTCGAACATCTCGAACAGGGCACGGGCCTGGCTGAAGTCATCTTCCAGTTCGTGCTGGACGTAGCGCCGCGCATCGCCCGAAATGCGCAGCGGCGGCTCCAGGTACTTGGGGTCTTCCGCCGGGCCGCCGAAGGAGTTGGGCTCGTAGTAGGCGTCCGGCGGATTGTTGTCGGCGAAGAACCGCAGCAGGCCGTCCTTGTGGTAGTGGGCCACCGGGCACTTGGGCTGGTTGACCGGCAGGGCCTCATAGTGGCCGCCCAGGCGATACCGGTGGGCGTCGGCATAGGAGAAGATGCGCGCCTGCAGCATCTTGTCCGGTGAAAAGCTGATGCCGCGCACCACGTTCGACGGGCTGAAGGCCGCCTGCTCGATCTCGGCGAAGTAGTTGTCTGGGTTGCGATTCAGCTCCATTTCGCCGACTTCGATCAGCGGGTAGTCCTTGTGCGGCCAGACCTTTGTGAGGTCGAAGGGGTTGTACGGCGTGTTCTCCGCCTCTTCTTCGGGCATGACCTGGACGTAAAGCGTCCACTTGGGATAGTCGCCGCGGTCGATCGCGCCGTAGAGTTCCTCCTGATAGCTCTCGCGGGTCTTGCCGATCAGGTCCTGAGCTTCCGCGTTGGTGTAGTGCTTGTGGCCCTGCCGGGTCTTGAAGTGGAACTTCACCCAGTACCGCTCCCCGGCATCATTCCAGAAGCTGAAGGTGTGGCTGCCGTAGCCGTTCATGTACTGCGGGCCCTGCGGCAGGCCACGGTCGGACATCAGGATGGTGATCTGGTGGATGCTTTCGGGGCACAGCGACCAGAAGTCCCACTGCGCCGTCGGGCTGCGAAGATTGGTCCGCGGGTGGCGCTTCTGGGTGCGGATGAAGTCCGGGAACTTGTAGGGATCGCGCACGAAGAAGATGGGCGTGTTGTTGCCCACCAGGTCCCAGTTGCCCTCTTCCGTGTAGAACTTCACCGAAAAGCCGCGCACGTCGCGCTCGGCGTCGGCCGCGCCCTGCTCGCCGGCCACCGTGGAGAAGCGCGCCAGCAGGTCGGTCTTCTTGCCGACCTCGGAAAAGATCCGGGCGTTGGTGTACTTGCTGATGTCGTTGGTCACCGTGAACGTGCCGAAGGCGCCCCAGCCCTTGGCGTGGACCACGCGCTCGGGAATGCGCTCGCGGTTCTGGTGGGCCAGCTTTTCGACAAGCTGGTAATCCTGCAGGAGCAGCGGGCCGCGCGGCCCGGCCGTCAAGGCGTGCTGGTTGTCGCCCACAGGCGCGCCTGCCGTGGTGGTCAGTTTCGGACGTTCGGCCATTCGGTTTCCCTTTCGCCGGGAGGAGACGGAAAGCGGATGCCGAAGCGCCAGCCCCCTACGCGAAAGGATAACGATGATCCGCCGCTTGCAGGTTCATTGAAAGAAAGCGGCTTTTTGATCGGTTCAGCCGCTTGATCCGGTCTCCACCGGTGCCCACAGCACGTCGGCGATGTCGTCCGCACCCGCCGCCAGCATCACCAGCCGGTCCAGCCCAAGTGCGATGCCCGTGCAGTCCGGCAGGCCGTATTCCAGGGCCGCCAGGAAGTCCTCGTCCAGCGGGTAGCGCTCGCCGTAAAGCGCCTCCTTCAGGTCCATGTCGTGCTCGAAGCGCTTCCGCTGCTCCGCCAGGTCGGTGAGTTCGGCGAAGGCGTTGGCCAGTTCAAGGCCGTTGACGTACAGCTCGAAGCGTTCCGCGACGCGCCGGTCGTCCGGGTTGCGGCGCGACAGGGCGGCCATGCAGGCGGGATAGCTGTGCAGGATCGCGGGCCGCCCCTCGGTGCCCAGGTGGGGCTCGATGTGCTCCAGCAGCAGGCGGAAAAAGACGTCGTCCCAGCGGTCCCCCTCCCGCGCGTCATGGCCGAGCCGGGCAGCCTGCGCCTTGATGGCCGAGGGGTCGGGGTCCAGGGCCTCGGGATCGGCGATCGTGTCCAGCACGCTGAAACCGCACCAGCGGATGAAGGCATCCTCCACCGACAGGCGCTCGGCGGGCCGCGGCGAGACGCCGGTTTCCCACAGGATGCGGTCGCAATCGTCCATCAGGGCCGAAAGCCCCTCCCCGGCCCGGTACCATTCCACCATGGTGAATTCCGGGCTGTGAGTGGGCGAACGGTTCTCGTTCCGCCACACCTTCGCCATCTGGTAGATGCGCGGCAGCCCGCCCGCCAGAAGCTTCTTCATGGCGAACTCGGGGCTGGTGTGCAGGTAGAGCCGTGCGTCGGGACCGCCCAGCGCGTCATGCAGCGTGGTCTCGAAAGCCTTCAAGTGCGGCTCCAGCCCCGGGCTCACCTGCAGCGCCGGCGTCTCCACCTCGAGAAAGCCGTGGCTGTCGAAATAGCGCCGCAGGGTGGCGACGACCCGGGCACGGGTGCGCAAGTGCGGCAGACGATCCGCCAGGGCGTCGGGATGCCACCAGCGGCGGCCGGAGGGGGAGCGGGTCATGGGCGGCGTCTCTCAAGGGCTTTCGAAGGCGCCGAGCGGCGCCTTGGGCCGTGGTTGCCAAGGGTCGGGCAACCTGATAGAACCCGGCAACCCCACAAATCAACCATTCTCATCCGTTGGGTGACTTCCCATGAAGATCCAGGCCAATACGATTCGCCCCGGGAACGTTCTCGAGCACCAGGGCAAGCAGTGGGCCGTTACCAAGATCCAGCTCATCCAGCCGGGCAAGGGTAACGCCTTCATCGCCGTCGAAATGCGCGACGTCGAGACCGGTACCAAGACCAACGAGCGCTGGCGCACCGCCGACAGCGTGGAAAAGCTGGACGTCCGCCAGATCGACTGCACCTACCTGTTCAAGGACGACGCGGGTTTCCATTTCATGGACAAGGAAACCTTCGACCAGTTCAACCTGCCCGAGGACGCGGTGGGTGAAAAGGGCGCCTTCCTGCAGGACGGCATGGACGTCACCGTCGACACCATCGAAGGCAAGCCGGTGTCCGTGAACCTGCCGCAGACCGTGGTGCTGGAGGTCGTGGAGGCCGACGCCGTGGTGAAGGGCCAGACCCAGTCCAGCTCGTACAAGCCGGGCATCCTGGAGAACGGCCTCAAGGTCATGATCCCGCCGTTCATCGAAGCCGGCACCAGGATCGTGGTCAACACCGAGGACACCTCCTACGTCGAACGCTACAAGGGCTGAGGCGTAGACACGGCATGGCTCTTCGCAGCGCAAATCTCAACGTCATGGTCAACGCCGCCAAAAAGGCCGGCCGCGCCATGGCTCGCGACTTCGGCGAGGTCGAACAGTTGCAGGTGTCCGTCAAGGGCCCCAGCGACTTCGTGACCGCCGCCGACGTCAAGGCCGAAAAACTGCTCAAGGCCGAACTCACCAAGGCGCGCCCCGGCTGGGGCTTCCTGGGCGAGGAAACCGGCGAGCAGAAGCCCGACGAGTTCAGCGACCACCGCTGGATCGTCGATCCCATCGACGGCACCACGAACTTCGTCCACGGCATTCCCCACTTCGCGATTTCCATCGGGCTGGAGCGCGCCGGCGAGGTCATCGCCGGCGTCATCTACAATCCGGTGACCGACGACCTGTTCTGGGGCGAAAAGGGTGCCGGCGCCTTCCACAACGACCGCCGCCTGCGTGTCGCCGGCCGGCAGCGGCTGGACCAGGCGGTCATCGGCACCGGCATCCCGCACCTTGGGCGCGGCGAGCATGGCGCCTATCTGCGGGAACTGGCGCACGTCATGACCTCGACAGCCGGCGTTCGGCGCTTCGGCGCGGCCTCGCTGGACTTGGCCTATGTCGCCGCCGGACGCTACGACGGCTTCTGGGAGCACGGCCTGAAGCCGTGGGACGTGGCGGCGGGCATCCTTCTCATCAAGGAGGCCGGCGGCTTTGTCGAGGATCTGAACGGCAAGGCCAACCCGCTGTTCAGCGGCAACCTGGTGGCCGCCAACGAGAAGCTGATTACGCCGCTGCGCGACATGCTGCGCAAGGCAAACGCTTGATCGTTCTCGGGAAATCGGCGCTCGGCCGTTGCCCCTGAACGGTGCGGTGATATATACACATACTGGAACACCCTGAAGGTGTAGCGCCTTCGGGGTGTGCCTGTGTCACAGCGCGGAGGCTCCCGCCCGTCCATGACCCGAACGCGTCGCCGTTGCCTGCTGGCCGCCGGAGTGGCCGCGCTGGTGCTGCCCTTGGCACCCGTGCCCGCCGTATCGGCCGACAGTCCATATGTGGATCGCCCGGTGATCGGCGGCGGCGCGGTCTTTCCCGACCCCACCGCGCCGCGTTCTCGCCTGCTGGTCGAGCCGCCGCGGCCGGAGCCGAAAAGCCTGACCCCGCGCCGCGCGCCGGCTCCGGCTCCGGCCCCGGCTGCTCCTGCACCGGCGCCGCAGCCTGCTCCGCAACCGGATATCGAGCCCGAGCCGGTTGCGCCCAAGACGCCGCCGGCGCCGAAACCCGAACCCAAGGCGCAGCGCGCCGCGCCGCCGCCGCAGGAAAAGCCGGCGACACCGGCCGCCGCCGCGCCCGCCCCGGCCCCCGCCAAGCCAACCGCGCCTGCCGTGGCCGAGGCGCCGCCGGCGCGGCCCGAAGCCAAGCCCGACGCGCCCGGCGCCGCACCGGCACCGGAGCCCGGACCAACCAAGCCCGATGCACCCGAGGCGGCCGAACAAACCGCAGCGGCTGTGCCTGCTCCCCCGCCGCTGCCAGACCTGCCGCCTGTCCAATCGGCCCGATCCGCCGACGAGGCGCCGCAGCCGACGGCCAAGCCGGCGCAGGATGAGGCAGCGGTGCAGCAGGCTTCCGCGCCGCCAGAGCCGGAGTCCGCTCCGGCACGCGAACAGCAGGCCGCCCTGCCCGCCGACGTCGAGAGCGATGGCGACCGGCTGACCGTCGCTTTCGCGCCCAATGTGGCCGAACCGCCCGACGATGCCGCGGACTCGCTGGAGGCCCTGGCGGCCCGGCTGGACCGCGACCAGTCGCTGCGCCTGCGCCTGAACGCCTACGCCCCCGGCACGGAGGCGGAGGAAAGCCGCAGCCGCCGGCTGTCGTTGTCGCGCGCGCTGGCGGTGCGGTCGCGGCTGGTGGACGCCGGCATCAGCTCCACCCGCATCGAGGTGCGGGCGCTGGGCAGCACCGCCACCGACGGGTCGCTGGACCGCGTCGACGTCATCGTGCTGGAGCGCTGATGGTGCCCCGGCCCACCCCATCCCGCCGCCTCAAAGCGGGCGCCGCTCGACCGGCCCGCCGAAGGAAGGTTGATTCATGATCCGACCCAGACGCTTCCTGGTCCGCATCGCCGTATTCCTCATTGCCGTGCTGATCGTCGCGGGGCTGCTGTTCCAACCGCTGCTCGACGCCTTCATGGCCAATCCGGCGCTCAATGGCCTGATCCTGGGCGTGCTGCTGATCGGCATCGGCCTGAACATCCGGCAGGTCGCCATGCTCGGCCCCGAGGCCCGGTGGATCGACGACTTCCGCCAGCACCCCGACCGCGCCTCCGTCAGCACCGACACCGCACCGCGCCTGCTGGCGCCCATGGCGACCATGCTGGGGCAGAGCAAGCAGCGCGGCGGCCGCTTCACGCTGTCGGCCCCGGCCATGCGTTCGCTGCTGGACGGCATCGCATCGCGCCTGGACGAAAGCCGCGAGATCAGCCGCTATTTCATCGGCCTGTCCATCTTCCTCGGCCTGCTGGGCACCTTCTGGGGCCTGATGCAGACCATCGGCAGTGTCGGTGACGTCATCGGCCAGCTCTCGCTCGGCGCCGGCGCGGACATGCAGACGGTGTTCGACAACCTCAAGCAGGGCCTGGAACAGCCGCTCGAGGGCATGGGCACCTCGTTCAGTTCCTCGCTGTTCGGCCTGGGCGGATCGCTGATCCTGGGCTTCGTCGACCTGCAGGCCAACCAGGCCCAGAACGCCTTCTACAACGAACTGGAGGACTGGCTGTCCGGCGTCACTCGCGTCTCCGCCGGCGGCGTCGGCGGCAGCGTCGAGGCTGAGGCCTCGGTGCCGGCCTACATCCAGGCCCTTCTGGAACAGACCGCCGACAGCCTTCAGGAGCTTCAGCACACGGTCTCGCGCACGGAAGAGGCACGAGTCGGCGCCAACACCCAGTTGCGCGACCTGACCGACCGGCTGACCACGCTCACCGACCAGATGCGCGCCGAGCAGACGCTGATGCTGCGCATGGCCGAAAGCCAGCAGGAACTCAAACCCCTGCTCCAGAAGATCGCGGAGGCGACGGCCTCGGGCGGCTTCGGGCTGGACGATGCCAGCCGCGGGCACCTGCGCAACGTCGACGTCGCCGTCCAGCGCCTTAGCGAGGAACTGGCGCGCGGGCGCGAGTACACGGTCAAGGAAGTCCGCAGCGAGATCAAGCTGCTGGCCCGCACCATCGCGGCCCTGGCCGAGGAGCCCGCCCCGTCATCCGGCGGATCGTCCGAGCACGAACGCCTGTCCGGCCCCGGAGGCGGAACCCCGCCCTACGGCCGCTGAATGCGTGAGCCGCGGCGGCCCGGCATGACGGCCGCCGCTTCCCGTTTCCTGGTCCCGAGGACGCCGCATGGCCCTTTCCTCCCGCCGCAGAACGCGCCGCACGACCGATCACTGGCCGGGCTTCGTCGATGCCCTGGCTCAGCTGCTCATCATCATCATCTTCGTGTTGATGGTGTTTTCGCTGGCACAGTTCTTCCTCGGCCAGATGCTGTCGGGCCGCGAGGCGGCCCTTGAACGCCTGACGCGGCGGGTGTCTGAACTGACCGACCTGCTGGCCATCGAGCGGGCCGCCAACGAGGACATGCGCCTGAACGTCGAGCAGTTGACGGCGCAGTTGACCGACGCCAACGCGCAGATCGAGAACCTTCAGGCCACCCTGCGCCAGACCGCCGAGGAAACCGCCCGCCTGGACCGCCAGTTGACCGCTGCGCAGGCCGATGTCGCCGCCGCCGAGGACGAGGCCGCGGCCCTGCGCGAGCGCCTGGGAATGACGGAAGAGGAGCGCCGGCAGGCCTTGGAGCAGGCCGCTACCGCCCGCCAGCGGGCCGAGCTTTCCGAACAGGAGAAAGCCGAGGCGGAGCAGCGCATCCAGGACCAGTTGCGCCAGATCGCGCTGCTGCAACAGGACATCAAGGCGCTGCAGGCGCTCAAGGAAGATCTGACCCGCCAGGCGCAGGAGATGGCCGCCAGGCTTGAGGAGACCGAGCAGAAGCTGGTGGGCGAGGAAGAACTGTCGCTGGAGGCGCGCGCCCACGCCGCCCTGCTGGAACAGCAGATCGAGCGGCTGCAGCAGGAGCTGGCCCGCATCAACGATCTTCTTGAGGCCGCCGAGGCGCGCAACGAGGAACAGCGGGTGCAGATCGCCGACCTGGGACGGCGCCTCAACCAGGCCCTGGCGTCCAAGGTGCAGGAACTGCAGCGCTACCGGTCCGAGTTCTTCGGCCGCCTGCGGGAAATCCTGGGCGACCGCGAGGGTATCCGCATTGAGGGCGACCGCTTCGTCTTCCAGTCGGAAATCCTGTTCGGCAGCGGCTCCGCCACCCTGGGCCTGGCCGGCGAGGACGAGTTGAACAAACTGGCCGACGCCATCACGCAGATCGCCGACGAAATCCCCGAGGACATCGACTGGATCCTGCGCGTGGACGGCCACACCGACCGCCGGCCCATCCGCACCGCCCGGTTCGAGAACAACTGGGACCTTTCCACTGCGCGGGCGACCACCGTGGTGGAATACCTGATCGACCAGGGCGTGCCGCCGCAGCGTCTGGCGGCGGCGGGTTTCGGCGAGCACCAGCCGATCACCGACGGCGAAACGCCCGAGGCCATGGCGCGCAATCGACGCATTGAATTGAAGCTCGATCAGCGCTAGGTTTCGCGCACGAATTCCCCGCGCGTTTTCATTGACGCGCGCCCTTGAAAAGGCGCGCCGTCTCGGCTATACAACGCGCTCTTTTCAGGACGAGGCGGACGATGAAGAAGGACATTCACCCCGAGTACCACGAGATCACGGTCACCATGACCGATGGCACCGAGTTCAAGACCCGGTCGACCATGAAGGGCGACAGCATTCGCCTGGATATCGACCCGAAGTCGCACCCGGCCTGGACCGGCGTGCACCGCCTGATGGACACCGGCGGCCAGCTCGCCAAGTTCAACAAGCGCTTCGCCAACTTCGGTCTGAAGCGCGGCGAATAAGGTCCTGCCGGGCGCCGCCGGGCGCCCCTGAGACCCGGTCCTCGTGGACCGTTCGGAAAAGACCCGCCTTCCGTTACGGAGGCGGGTCTTTTCGTGTTCGGAACGCGCTGAAGCGCCCGGTTTCACGCGCTTCAGTGGCGATTTGTTAAGAATGTGACCCTCATCATTGCGGATGGGGATGCGCTCGGCGCATCTATGGGGTAGACCTAAGCCATGTGGTTGGTCGCCGGCACCGTGCGGCGACCGTGTCGAGGATGGGCCAGGGCAAGATGCCGGCGATCGTCAACTACGAGCTTTACGTGCTGGAAGGGACGGAATGGTCCCTTCACGCCCGTTTCCCCGGCGACGAGCGCAACAAGGCCATCGCCGAAGCCCAGAGTGTCGAAAGCCAGACCAACAAGCCGACCAAGGTCACGCGCGAGACCTGGTATCCAGAGAGCAACACCAGCGACGAGGCGCTGGCCTACATCAGCCCGCGCGCCAAGCAGGCCATGGCCGAGGCCAAGGCCGCCCGCGCCAGCCGGCAACAACAGGGCACCCCCTTCGCCGCCGCCTACGGCCGTCCCGATTTCGCCTTCGCCGGCGCCCCCGCCGCCGATGCGCCGCCGCCGCGCACCGCCGCCAAGGACTTCGTGCTGCGGCTGTCCATGGTCATGGTTTCGGCGCTGATCATCGCCATCCTGGGCACCGGCATGGCGTCGCTGTTCATGGGCCAGCTGGCCGGCATGGGCGTGGCGTTGGGCGGGAACCTGACGGGCATCCTGTTCCTGGTCTTCATCTCGTTGTTCCTGCTGAGCGCGGTGCCGCTGGTCCTGGCCTACGTGCCGCTGGAAGGCCTGGGCGGCGATCGCGCCAAGGGGCCGGCCGACGACGCGGACGCCGCCCGTCGTGCGGCTGACGCGGCAGAGAAGGAACGCAACGACAAGCGCAAATCCGCCGCCGACGAGAAGGCCGCTGCCGCCAAGGAAGCCGCCGACAAGGCCGCCCGGAAGACCGCGGACGACGAGGCTGCCGGCCACCCGGATCGCGAAGCCGAGGCCCGCCAGCGCGCCGAGGCGGAGGCCGCCGCGAAAGCCGCCGCCGCCGCGCAGGAGGCGCTCAAGAAGGCCACCACCGAAGGCGGCAAGGACAGCAAGGCCAAGACGGAAGAGGACGCCGCGGAGAAGGCCGAGGAGCCGCCTGCCCCGCCGCGTCGCGCCGAGCCCGAACCCGACGCGGAGACGCTCAAGTTCGAGCAGGACCGCGCCCGGATGATGAAATTCCTGGGTGCGGCGGTGCGTGTGCTGCGCAGTTCGCACCCCCAGTTGGACGCCTTCAACAAGTTTGGCGTCAACCTCTTCCTGTCGGGCGCCGCGCAGGCCCTGACCGAGCGTGCCAAGCAGCCGCGCCGCACCGAGCTTCTGCGGGAGACCATCGAGGTCATCGGCACCAAGCCCAAGCTGGCGGAAAGCTTCGTCTCGAAGCTGGACGAGTACATGGCCGAGCCGCGCTACGTCGCCATGGCCGAGGCCGGCCGCAAGGCCATGGAACAGTGGCTCGCCAAGAAGCCCGGCGCGCTGGACGCCCTGCCGCGCATCATGAGCGACTGGAATACCCCGGCCACCAAGGCGCCGCCGCCCAGCATGATCACGATCGTGTTCACCGACATGGTGGGCTCCACCGACCTGACGGACGAGGTCGGCGACGCCGCCGCCCAGGAGTCGGTGCGCGCCCACAACGCCGTTGTGCGCAGCGCCCTGGCGCAGTTGGACGGTCGCGAGGTGAAGCACACCGGCGACGGCATCATGGCCACCTTCTCGGTAGCGGCCAACGCCGTGGCGGCCTCCATCGAAATCCAGCGCGCCATGCAGGAGCACAACGAGGCCAACCCCGACCGCATCATCCGCCTGCGGGTCGGGCTAAACGCCGGCGAGCCCATCGCCGAGGACAACGACTATTTCGGCGCCACGGTGCAGTTGGCCTCGCGCCTGTGCAATGCGGCGGAGACCGATCAGATCGTCTGTTCCTCGGTGGTGCGCGACCTGTGTGCCGGCAAGCCGTTCTCCTTCGAGCCGCTGGGCGCCCTGGCCCTCAAGGGCGTGCGAGAGCCTGTCGAGGCCTATGCCATTCCGTGGCACGACGCCGCCCCGGCCGCACGATCCGCCCCCGAAACCCCGACCCCGGAAGCCGCCGAGGCCGCCGACGAGGCCACCGAAGCCGCCCGCGCCATGGCCGAGTCCCGGCCCGAGGCGGTGCGGGTGAAGGAGGATCGGGTTGCGCCGGGCCCACGCCCCGTTCGTTCTTAACCAGTGATCCGAACGCCCCGCTCCGTCGTCTCCTCTGCACGGGCCTGCGAAGGAGGAGACGCACCCCATGTCATCCAAGGCAAAACGCACCGATCCCAAGCTGTGGGACCGGGTGAAGAAGGACATCACCGGCAGCGACAAGGGCGGGGAGCCGGGCCAGTGGTCGGCCCGCAAGGCCCAGATGGCGGTACAGGAGTACAAGCGCCGCGGCGGCGGCTATGAGGGCCGCAAGCCGAAAACCCACCTCGACAAGTGGACGGAAGAGGACTGGGGCACCCGCAGCGGCGCGCGCTCCCGCGATACCGGCGAACGCTACCTGCCGAAAAAGGCGCGCGAGCGCATGACGGAGGAACAGTACCGACGCACCACCGAGAAAAAGCGCCGGGACATGCACCGCGGCCGGCAGTATTCCAGGCAGCCGCCCGACGCCGAGCGCATCGGCGCCCACGCCCGCGGCCAGGGCGAGCCCACCAAGGCGGAGCTTTATCGCGAGGCGCAGCGCCGCGACATTCCCAACCGCTCGCGCATGAACAAGGGCGAATTGGCCCGCGCCTTGAGCGAATAGCCCCTTGAAGTCCTAAGGTATCGGGCCGATCCTTATAGGCCGAACCTTAGAATGCTTCAGGGAGGAGCACCCCGCCGTGACCGACCGGATCGACGTCGGACGCCTTCGCGTCGCCAAGCCGCTTTACGACTTCATCACCACCGAGGCCCTGCCGGGCACCGGCATCGAGCCGGACGCCTTCTGGCAGGGGCTGGACGCCCTGGCGCACGACCTGGCGCCGCGCAACCGCGCCCTGCTGGCCGAGCGCGACCGCATCCAGAAGGAAATCGACGCCTGGCACCAGGGCCGGCGCGCCAAGCCCGTAGACCAGGCGGAATACACCCAATTCCTCAAGGACCTGGGCTACCTCCTGCCCGAGGGCGGGGATTTCGAGGTCGGCACCGCCAACGTCGACAGCGAGATCGCTCTCATCGCCGGACCGCAGCTTGTGGTGCCGGTGAACAATGCCCGGTATGCCCTGAACGCCGCCAACGCGCGCTGGGGCAGCCTGTACGACGCCCTGTACGGCACGGACGTGATACCCCAGACAGATGGCGCCGAGATCGGCACGGGCGGCTACAACCCCACGCGCGGCGCCCGCGTCATCGCCTTCGTCCGTGATCTGCTGGACGACGTGGCACCGCTCGATGGCGGCTCCCACAAGGACGCCGCCGGCTACACGGTGGAGAACGGCGCGCTGGTGGTGGCGCAGACGGGCGGTGCTCCGATCCGTCTGATGACCCCGGGGCAATTCGCCGGCTACACCGGCGAGGCGTCCGCGCCCCGCACGGTGCTCTTGAAGCACAACGGCCTGCACCTGGAAATCGTCATCGACGCCGACCATCCCATCGGCAAGGACGACGCCGCGCACGTGGCCGACGTGATCGCCGAGTCGGCGGTGACCACCATCATGGACTGCGAGGACTCGGTCGCCGCCGTGGACGCCGAGGACAAGGTGCACGTCTACCGCAACTGGCTCGGCCTCATGAAGGGCGACCTTACGGCGACGCTGGAAAAGGGCGGCAAGACGCTCAAGCGCAGCATGCAGCCCGACCGCACCTACACCGCGCCCGACGGCCACGCCACCGTCACGCTGCCCGGCCGATCGCTGATGCTGGTGCGCAACGTCGGCCACCTTATGACCAACGACGCCGTGCTGCTGGACGACGGCAGCGAAATCCCCGAAGGCTTCCTGGACGCCATGTGCACCAGCGCCATCGCCGTGCACGACCTGAAGGGCTACGGCAAGTATGCCAACAGCCGCATGGGCTCCATCTACATCGTCAAGCCCAAGATGCACGGGCCCGAGGAAGTGGCCTTCGCCGTCGAACTGTTCAGCCGTGTCGAGGACACTCTCGGCCTGCCGCGCAACACCATCAAGATGGGCATCATGGACGAGGAACGGCGCACCTCGGCCAACCTCAAGGAATGCATTCGCGCCGCCAAGGACCGGGTGGTGTTTATCAACACCGGCTTCCTGGACCGTACGGGCGACGAAATCCACACCTCCATGGAAGCCGGGCCCATGATCCGCAAGGGCGCCATGAAGGAAACGCCCTGGATCAAGGCCTACGAGGACCGCAATGTCGACATCGGCCTGGCCTGCGGGCTGCGCGGCAAGGCGCAGATCGGCAAGGGCATGTGGCCCATGCCCGACCGGATGGCCGACATGCTGAAGACCAAGGTGGGCCACCCGCAGGCGGGCGCCAACACGGCCTGGGTCCCCTCGCCCACCGCCGCCACGCTGCACGCCCTGCACTACCACGCCGTCGACGTGGCAGCCCGCCAGGACGAGTTGAAGGACCGCCCGGCGGCGTCTCTCGACGACCTGCTGACCATCCCGCTGGCCGACCGGCCCAACTGGGCGCCGGACGAGATCAAGGCCGAACTGGACAACAACGCGCAGGGCATCCTCGGCTATGTGGTGCGCTGGGTGGACCAGGGTGTGGGCTGCTCCAAGGTGCCCGACATCAACGACGTGGGCCTGATGGAGGACCGCGCGACGCTGCGCATCTCCAGCCAGCACATCGCCAACTGGCTGCGCCACGGCGTGGTGTCCGAGGATCAGGTGATGGAAACCATGAAGCGCATGGCCGCCGTGGTCGACCGCCAGAACCAGGGCGACCCGGCCTATCGCCCCATGGCGCCGGACTTCGAGGGCAGCGTCGCCTTCAAGGCCGCCTGCGACCTGGTGTTCAAGGGCTGCGAGAGCCCCAGCGGCTATACCGAGCCGGTCCTGCACGCCCGTCGGCGCGAGGCGAAGAAGGTCTACGGCAAGTAGGCCGGGAAACGCGAAAGGCCCGGGCGGAACCGCCCGGGCCTTTTCACATGACGTATCGGCAGCTTGCGCCGATCAGCCGGTACGCTGGATGAGGTGATAGCCGAACGACGTCTCCACCACGTCCGAGGTCTGGCCCGGCTCCAGCGCGAAGGCGGCCTGCTCGAACTCCGGCACCATGGCGCCCTTGGGGAACTGGCCCAGGTCGCCGCCCTCGCGGCCCGACGGGCAGTCGGAGTGCTTCTTGGCCAGTTCGGCGAAGTCGGCGCCGTTCTCCACCTGCTGCTTCAGGTCGGCGATCTGCACCTGCGCTTCTTCCTTGGAGCGGTCGGCGGTGGAGCGCATGGAGCCCTTGTACATGAGCAGGATGTGGCTGGCGCGAACCTGGTTGGGGGACATGGGGCACTCCCTCGTCGTCGTGTCTTTCAGTCGAAGGGTCGTTGTGGCCCATGCCCGACCATGGCGCAAGACAATTCGGGCGTCAGGACCGTGCCGACAGGACCTCGATCTCTTCCAGCCCGACGAAGGCCTTGCCGTGGGCGTTCTTGAACACCTTGAAGACCTTTTCCGTCACCGCGTCGGAGTCCACGAAATCGGCGTGCGCGATCGCCAACCTCTCGCGGTAGAGCGCGCGCAGGGCGTCGTCGTCCAGGCCGTCCATGTCGGCGCGCTTCAGGTAGTCGGAAAAGCGCTTGAGGATATGCAGGCGGTTGACGCGCACCACCTGCGGGTCGAAGGGCACGTCCAGGGCCTCGAAGAACTCCTCGGCGGCGGACAGGCTGTTCATTTCGGTCAGGAAGGGGCTGGTGGTGGTCATGGGGGAACTCCCGTGAGTGGGGGAAGAAGTGGAGGCGCCGTGCGGGGCATGGCCGATGCAGGCGCCGTCGCAGGGCGCGCCGCACAGGTGGCAGGCGTCGTCCTCGGCGGCGGCGGGCGGAGACACCGCCGCAAGCCGGGCCTCAAGCTCGGTGATGCGGTCGACCAGGCAGGCGAGCGCCCGGCCGACGGGGTCCGGCATCAGGTGGTGGTCCAGGTCGACGTCGCCCGCCACGCGGCGGCGGCGGTCCTCGGGCAGGACGACGCGGCCGGGGATGCCGACCACCGTCATGCCCGGTGGCACGTCGCCGATGACCACGGAATTGGCGCCGATGCGCGCGTTCTCGCCGATGGTGTAGGCGCCCAGAACCTTGGCCCCCGCTCCCACAAGCACGCCGTCCTTCAGCGTCGGGTGGCGCTTGCCCTTTGCCAGCGTGGTGCCGCCCAGCGTCACCCCCTGGTAGAGCGTCACGTCATCACCGATCTCCGACGTCTCGCCGATGACCACACCGGCGCCGTGGTCGACGAAGAACCGCCGACCGATGGTGGCGCCGGGATGGATGTCCACGTTGGTCACCAACCGCCCGACGAAGGCCAGGAAGCGGGCGGAGAAACGGAACTTCCGCCGCCACAGCCCATGCGCCAGCCGGTGTAGCAGGATGGCGTGCAGGCCCGGGTAGGTGACCAGCACCTCCAGCCGCCCGCGCGCCGCCGGGTCGCGGTCGAGCACGCTGTCCACGTCCTCCCGCAGCAGCGAGAGCAGGCTGGGCTTGCGGTTGAGGCTGGTCATGGAGGTGGCGTCCAGCGGCATCAGTTGGTCAGCCCGGACCCGGCCGGCGCCTCGGGCAGCACCAGCGCCGCCTCCGCCACCGCCAGGGTCTCGACGAAGAACCGACGCAGGTCGTCGGCCGAGGGCGCGCGCTTGGTCTCGGCGGCGTGCAGGCGGACGCGGGCGAGCATGGCGCGGCCCTGCGGCGCTTCCACGTCCAACCCGATCTCGCGGCAGGCGTTCAGCACGCCCGACAGGCCGGAATGCTTGCCCAGCACAAGCCGGTGCGCCCGCCCCAGCTCGCGCGGGTCCAGCGTCTGGTAGTTGGCCGGGTCGCGCAGGATGCCGGAAACGTGAATGCCGCTTTCATGGGTGAAGATGCCCTCCCCCACGATGGATTTGTTAACCGGCACCGGCCGGCCCGAGGCCAGCGCCACCATCTCCGACACCAGCGGCAGCGCGCGTGGAGAGACACCGGTCGCGCGGCCGTGCAGGTGGTGGAGCGCCATGACGACTTCCTCCAGCGGCGCGTTGCCGGCGCGCTCACCCAGGCCGTTGACGGTGGTCGACACATGGGTCGCCCCGCCCTGCACCGCCGCCAGGGAATTGGCGGTGGCAAGACCCAGGTCGTCGTGGGCGTGGATTTCCAGTTCCATGTCCGTCACCGCGCGCAGCCGCTCGAAGGCGCGGCGGGTGGCAAAGGGGTCCATGACGCCCAGCGTGTCGGCGAAGCGGAACCGCCGCGCGCCGGCGGCCTCGGCGGTTTCCACCAGGCGCGCCAGGAAGTCGGCGTCGGCGCGGCTGGAGTCCTCGCCGCCCACCGACACCATCAGCCCCATGTCGACGGCCCGCCGCACGGTCGCCGCGATGCTTGCCAGAACCCAGGGGCGGTCGCGGCCGAGCTTACCGCGGATTTGCTGGTCGGACACGCTGACCGACAGGTTGACCATGGGCACTCCGCAGGAGGCCGCCGCCGCCAGGTCACCAGGCAGCATCCGGCACCAGGCGATCGGCGTGGCCATCAACCCCAGGCCGACGATGGCGCGGATGTCCTCGCACTCCTCCGCGCCCATGGCGGGGATGCCGACTTCCAACTCCGGCACCCCGGCGTCCGACAGCGCGCGGGCGATGGCGATGCGCTCGGCCGTGGTGAAGGCGACGCCGGCGGTCTGTTCGCCGTCGCGCAGGGTGGTGTCGTTCATGACGATGGTGGTCGTCCTGCTCATAAAGCCGCCCTCCGGTCCGAGTGCTTGGGCTTGCGGGGATCAGGCGTAGGCCGGGTCGAAGGCCTCCGCCTTGGGCGTGTCCTTGTCCCAGAAGGGGGACAGGGCGCGCAGCTTCTCGATGATTGCCGGCACGGCGTCGATCACCGCGTCGATTTCCTCCGTCGTCGTCTCGCGCGACAGGGAGAAGCGCGTGGCGCCGTGCGCCGCCGTGAAGGGCACGTTCATGGCCCGCATCACGTGGCTGGGTTCCAGCGAGCCCGAGGTGCAGGCCGACCCGGAAGACGCCGCGATGCCGAGCCGGTTGAGGAACAGCAGGATGGCCTCGCCCTCGATATACTCGAACGCGATGTTGCAGGTGTTGGGCAGGCGGTCGGACGGATCGCCGGTGACGAAGCAGTGCGAGACCTTCGCCAGGATGCCCTGCTCCAGCTTGTCGCGGAGCGCCTTCACGGCGGTGTTCTCGTGCTCCATGTACTCCATGGCCAGCTCGCACGCCTTGCCCAAGCCGACGATGCCGGTGACGTTCTCCGTGCCGGCGCGGCGGTCGCGCTCCTGGTGGCCGCCGCGGATGATGGGGCGGAAGCGGGTGCCGCGACGCACGTACAGCGCGCCGATGCCCTTGGGGCCGTGCAGCTTGTGGCCGGACAGCGAGAGGAAATCGACTTCCGTCGCCGCCAGGTTCAGCGGCATCTTGCCGACGATCTGCACCGCGTCGGTGTGGAACAGGGCGCCAACCTTCTTCGCCATGGCCGCGAGCTTGGGGATGGGGAAGATGGTGCCGCTTTCGTTGTTGGCCCACATGAACGACACGATGGCCGTCTTTTCCGACAGCGCCTTGTCGTAGGCGTTGACGTCCAGCCGGCCCAGGCTGTCCACCGGGATCACGTGCAGGGTGTAGCCCTCGTGCTTCGCCAGGTATTCACACAGCGCGAGGACCGCGGGGTGCTCCACGGCCGAGGTAATGATCTCGTCCCGGGCCTTCTGGGTCTTGAGCGCGGAGAGGATGGCGGCGTTGTCGCTTTCCGTCCCGCCGGAGGTGAAGACGATCTCGCTGTCGTGCTCCGCCCCCAGCAGGGTCTTCACCTGATCGCGCGCCCAGCGCACCGTCTTGCCCACGTCGGCGCCGAAGCTGTGGATGGAGGACGGATTGCCGAACTGCTCGGTGAAGAAGGGCAGCATGGCCTCCACCACGCGCGGGTCGACGCGGGTGGTGGCGTTGTTGTCGAGGTAGATGCCCTGAGGCTTGACGTCGGTCATCGTGCTCACTCCAGGGTTGTTGTTCAGGCGCTGGCCATGGCGGTGTGGGGGATCACCCGCAGCGGGCGGCCGACCTTTTCCATTAGCGCGGCCTGCACGCCCTGGATGGTCACCGCGCTCATCTGGCAGCCCACACAGGTGCCCGACAGCTGCACCACCACCGTGTCGCCGTCCACGTCCACCAGCGAGATATCGCCGCCGTCGCGCTGAAGCTGGGGGCGGATCTCCTCGATGGCCTGCTGGATCAGCGTGATCTTCTGCAGGTTCGTCAGGCCCGACGGCTTGGCCTTGGTGGCCTGCTCCGCCAGCGGGCTGATCTGCACGGGGCCGGAGACGGTGGCCGGCTTGGGCGCGGGCTTGGGCGCATCGCCCAGCGTGAAGGCTTCCGCGGCGGACAGCGTGCCCTCCTCCACCATCTGCGCATTGAAGGTGGCCAGCGCTTCCTCGATCTTCTCGTGGCAGGTCTTGCAGCTGCCGCCGGCCTTGGTGTAGGCGGTCACCTGCTCCAGCGTGGTCAGCTTGTTGCCCTTGACCGCGCGTTCCACCATGCCCTCGTCGATGCCGAAGCACTTGCAGAGCAGCGCGCCTTCCTCGTGGTCGTCCTCGGCCAGTTCCTCGCCCTTGTAGTTGGCGATGGCGGCGATCAGCGCTTCGTGGCCCATGACGGAGCAGTGCATCTTTTCCGGCGGCAGACCGCCCAGGAAGTCGGCGATGTCCTGGTTGGTCACCGCCCGGGCCTCGTCCACCGTCTTGCCGATGATGAGTTCCGTCAGCGCCGACGACGACGCAATGGCCGAGCCACAGCCGAAGGTCTGGAACCTGGCGTCGGTGATCAGGCCGGTGGTCTCGTCCACCTTGATCATCAGGCGCAGCGCGTCGCCGCAGGAGATGGAGCCCACCTCGCCCACGCCGTTGGCGTCTTCCAGCACGCCGGCGTTCCTGGGATCGAAGAAGTACTCCTTGACCTTGTCGGTGTAGTTCCACATGGCTGGGGACCTTCCTTGGGAAATGCGTCTTGGTGAAGCCGGCGGGGCGCGTGCGGCCTTGGCGTCAGCCGGAGAAGGACTTGCCGCACGAGCACTTGTCGCCGGCGTTGGGGTTGTCGAACACGAAGCCCGAGCCCGAAATGTCGTCCACGAAGTCCAGCCGCGCGCCGGACAACAGCGGGATGCTCTCGGCGTCGACGAAAACCTTCACGTCCTCGAAGTCGATGACGGTGTCGCCGGCCTCGGCATCGGCCACCAGGCCCATGCGGTACTGGTAGCCCGAGCAGCCGCCGGCCGAGACCATGATGCGCAGGCCCGCGGGCGGCGCCTCGGTCGCGCCCTTGCCGATCACGCGGCGGATGGCGTCGACGGCGGTGTCAGTCAGGTTGAGCATTGGGGGGATCCTCCTGGACAACGACAGCCTTGTGCTGACACCTCCATAAGCAAGGCGGATGCCAAACACTAACACACTGAATTTCCAGGAAATCACAGGGCCGGACTGTGTGGCGGTCGCGACAATCCTTCGTCCGTGTCGGAAGTACGACACAGCCCGCCACTCATCCTCACCCTCAGGCCGGACCAAGACTTGACCAAGTAGACAGCCCGTTCGCGCCCCGCCGAGCTTTTTCGGCAAATCGAAAACCGGCAATACCCGACTCCCGTTCGCACCGCACATCCAAAACAAACGAAGGATGAAGCCGATGACACAGCGGAAGAACGGGTTGCTGACGCTGGCGGTGCTTCTTGGTGGTGCCGCGACGGCCGGCGCGGCCACGACGAAGGAGGATGCGGAACGCCCGGCCATGACCGAGCTGCCCCGGCTGCTGCAGGAGCACGGACAGGCCCACCAACTGCCCTTCGTGGAGCAGACGGCGCGGTATGCCTATGAACCGCCCGATGACATGGTTCTCAATCCGCCCGCCGAGCCGGCGGAAACCACCTACGACCTGTGGGGCGAGACGCTCACCCAGGCCGACGTCGCGCGCGATCCCTCCAGGGCGGACCCGGCCAACGGGGCGGTCCCCATCACGCAGGACCTGCTGGACCTGGGGCAGGCGAAGTTCTACCGCGCGCCGTTCGGATCAGAGCGTTTCTTTTCCGACATCGTGGGCGTAGGTGCCGGCCCGATCACGGCGGATGGCATCCTGAAGGCCGCCCTGGCGCTGGACGGCGGACATACGGACAATCTGCGGGTCCCGCTGGCATACGACGTCTCCGTGGGCGGGCGAACCTTTCGGAAGGGCGAGTTGATCGACACCGGCTTCGACGTGCCCCAGGGCGCCATCTGGCCGATCGGGCTGGCGATCTCGGTGGACGAGACGGGCCGCGAGAGGGTCGGCATCACCTGCGCGCTATGCCACTCCGCGGTCGATCCCGAGAGCGGCAAGGTCATCCACGGCGCGGCGAATGTCGACGTGAACTCGTCCAGGCTCATCGCCTTCGCCCCCAACAGCACCGCCTTCATGACGCACACCGACATCGATCTGGCCGAGGTGCCCAAGGGCGACGACACGGTCACGCTGGCGGACGGAACCACGCACACGCTGCCCGACGCAGAGGCGCTGGAGGAGCGGGTGGACGCCCTGTTCCTGGACGCCTTTCCCGGCAGCACGGACACCAGCATCGACCTGACGGCCAATCCGACGCAGATCCCGGATTCCTTCACCAAGGGCGAGCATCCCTACAGCTGGAACGGCATCTTCATGGCGGGTCCGTTCGGTGGCCTGAGCGGGCTGACGAACAACGTCCACGCCTTCGGCGCCGACCCCACCGGGCAGGCCGACGATGCCCGGCGCTTCTTTGGTCTGCCGTCCGAGGTCTACCAGGCGATCCTGCTGCGCAACGCGGCCAATCCGGCCTTCCGCTGGGACCCCGACGGCGACCGCACGCCGGACGAGGTGTTCCGCCAGGCGGACCCGACGCCCGGCCGTCCCGGCCTGGCGGAGGTCATCCGCATGCCGACCTGGCCGCAGCCGAGCCTGCTGTCGCTGGACGGCTCCATGATCGCGCAGGAAGGTTCCACCGCATGGCGCGAGGTCAACGCCATCTCGGCATGGCAGAACGCGCTGACGCCGCCGCCGGCCGCTGCGGTGCCGGAGGAGCGCGCCGCCCACGGCCGCGCGGTATTCGAGGCCGCCGGCTGTGCCGACTGTCACTCCGGCCCCTTCCTCACCAACAACCGGATCATTCCGCTGGCGGAAATCGGGACCAACCCGTCGCGCGCCACCATCCAACTCATCCAGGAGCGGACACCGCCGCGCATGTGGGCGTTCGACGAACCCGTTCCGGTGCGCGAGGACGCCAAGGTGCTCGACGTGCCGACGGACATGCTGGACCAGGATCAGGTTGCGCTCGCCTTCGGCACGGGGACGGTGCGCGGCGGCTATGCGGTGCCGGGGCTGCTGGGCGTCGGCTGGAGTCCGCCCTACCTGCACGACGGCAGCATCGCTGTCGGTCCTGATGGCGAGACGGACCTCGGTCCGGCGGGCACCGTCTACCGCCACGTCCGCCCGGACGCGCGGGAAAGCCTGCGGGCGCTGGTCGATCGCGGCCTGCGCGACAAGGTCATCGCGGCGAACAAGGCGGATGACGTGCTCCGCCGCGCCCATTCGGACGGCACCGGACACGAATACTGGGCCGACGCCGACGCGGGCTTCTCCGACGACGAGCAGGAAGCCTTGCTGGACTACCTCATGAGCCTGTCCAAGCCGGTCCAGGAAGCCCGCGCCGACTGACCGGCCCGACCATTCCCGCTCCGATGAAGACGGCCCCTTCCGCGTCAGACGGAAGGGGCCGTTGCATTCCAGGAAATCTGCGAAACCCTCAGACGGCGAAGGACGTCCCGCAGCCGCAGGTGGCGGTGGCGTTGGGGTTCTTGACCGTGAAGGCCGCGCCCATCAGGTCCTCCACGTAATCGACCTGCGACCCGCTGAGGATCTCCAGGCTCGCCTCGTCGATCACCAACTTGACGCCGTGGAACTCGGCCACGCGGTCATCCTCGTTGACCGTCGCGTCCAGGTCGAACCCGTACTGAAAGCCCGAGCAGCCGCCGCCCGAAACCATGACGCGCAGCATCAGGTCGGGATTGTTCTCGCCCTTGATCAGCGTCTGCACCCGCTTGGCGGCGGACTCGGTCATGGAGATGCCGTCGGCCGGGGTCAGGGTCTCGGTGTCGCTCATGGTCTGGTCCTGTTCAACCTTGGGTGAATACGCGGGGGAGCGCGCGGTCTTCGCCTGTGGGGAATCTAGGCCGCCCGCCCCGCCGCCGCAAGTTGGAATGCGTCCAGAACGCCCCTGCCTCGCCCGTCGAGGCAGTTGCCAGTCCCGCACGGCGGCTGTACTGTCCCGGCCATGACAAGCGCCCTCGCCTCCTTCGCCTGCGATCCGGCCCGGACCCTCGGGCGGCTCCACCCGGAGCCGTCGACGCCGACGCGCTCGGAATTCCAGCGCGACCGGGACCGCATCATCCACTGCAACGCCTTCCGCCGGCTGAAATACAAGACGCAGGTGTTCGTCTACCACGAGGGCGAGCATTTCCGCACGCGCCTGACCCACAGCCTGGAGGTCAGCCAGGTCGCCCGCGCCATCTGCCGCATGATCGGCCTGAACGAGGACCTGGCGGAGGCGCTCGCGCTGGCCCACGACCTGGGCCACACGCCCTTCGGCCACGCCGGAGAGTTCGCGCTGCAGGACTGCATGAAGGACTACGACGGCTTCGACCACAACGCCCAAAGCTTGCGCATCGTCACAAAGCTGGAGCGCCGCTATGCCGAGTTCGACGGCCTCAACCTGACGTGGGAGACGCTGGAGGGGCTGGTCAAGCACAACGGCCCGCTCACCGGCCAGTCCGACAGCAAGCCCCTGCCCCGCGCCATCATCGAATACTCTGAAAAGCAGGACCTGGAGCTGGGCACCTATGCCTCGGCCGAGGCGCAGGTCGCAGCCCTGTCCGACGACATCGCCTACAACGCCCACGACATCGACGACGGCCTGCGCGCCGGCCTGTTCGCGGTCGACGACCTGCTGGACCTGCCACTGGTGGGACCCGTGTTCCGGGAGGTCATGGACCGCTACCCGGGCCTGGACGAGCACCGGCTGATCTATGAAAGCTTCCGCCGCATCATCACCCGCATGGTGGACGACCTGGTGGCGACCACGACGGCCAACATCGCCGCGTACAAGCCCGAAACGGCGGCCGACGTGCGCCATCTGGGCAAGCCCCTGGTGGCCTTCTCCGACGACATGGTCGCGCACGACAAGGCATTGAAAGCCTTCCTGTTTCCGAATATGTACCGGCACTTCCGGGTCAACCGCATGACCAGCAAGGTCAAGCGGGTGGTCAAGGACCTGTTCAACCTGTTCGTCGCCGAGCCGACCCTGCTGCCGCGCGAGTGGCAGCTGCCGTGCGACGGTCCCCACGGGCGCAAGACCGCGCGCCAGGTAGCGGACTACATCGCCGGCATGACCGACCGCTTCGCCATCGACGAACATATCCGCCTTTTCGACGTCTCGGTAAAACCATGAACCTTTTCAACGCCTTCAAGGACACCATCCTGACCGCCCTTTCCGCGCTGGCTTCGGAGGGCAAGCTGCCGGCGGGGCTCGACACCTCCAAGGTGACGGCGGAGCCGCCGCGCGATCCCGCTCACGGCGACGTCGCCACCAACGCGGCCATGGTGCTGTGCAAGGCCGCCGGCATGAAGCCGCGCGACCTGGCCGGGCTGCTGGTGGAGAAGCTGAAGCTGGTGCCGGGCGTCACCGACGCCGAGATCGCCGGCCCTGGCTTCATCAACCTGCGCCTGGACGAAAACGCCTGGCGCGACGTGCTGCGCGACATCCTGATGACCGGCACCCTGTTCGGCGACAGCGACATGGGCAAGGGCGAGCTGGTGAACGTGGAGTACGTCTCCGCCAACCCCACCGGCCCCATGCATGTCGGCCACGGCCGCGGCGCGGTGGTGGGCGATGCCCTGGCCGCCCTGCTCTCCAAGGCCGGCTATGCGGTGACGAAGGAATACTACGTCAACGACGCCGGCGCCCAGGTGGACAAGCTGGCCGACGCCCTGTTCGCCCGCTATCTGGTGGCGCTGGAGGACATGACCCAGGCCGAATTCGACGCCAAGCTGGCGGCGAAGGAGATCGAATACGGCGGCGACTATCTGGTGCCGGCGGCGGAAAAGCTGGTGGCCGTCGATGGCCGCAAGTGGGTCGATGCCGAGCCCGAGGAACGCCGCGTGGCCCTGCGCGAATTCGCCATCGCCCAGATGATGGACCTCATCCGCGAGGACCTGGCGGTTCTGGGCGTCCACCACGACCGCTTCACGTCGGAAAAGGGCCTCGTTGACGCCGGCAAGGTGGCCGAGGTGCTGGAGGACCTGGAGGCGCGCGGCCTGATCTACGTCGGCGTGCTGGAGCCCCCCAAGGGCAAGACCCCCGACGACTGGGAGGCCCGCCCGCAGACGCTCTTCAAGGCGACCGAGTTCGGCGACGACACCGACCGCGCGCTGAAGAAGTCCGACGGCAGCTTCACCTACTTCGCCTCCGACATCGCCTACCACCGCGACAAGTACCTGCGCGGCTTCAAGCAGCAGATCGACGTCTGGGGCGCCGACCACGGCGGTTACGTCAAGCGCGTGGCGGCGGCGGTGAAGGCGGTGTCCGGTGGCGAGGCCACCTTCGACGCCAAGCTGTGCCAGTTGGTCAAGCTTCTGGACAACGGCGAGCCCGTCAAAATGTCCAAGCGGGCCGGCACCTTCCTGACACTTCGTGAAGTGGTGGATGAACTGAACGACCGGTCCCAGGGCAAGGGCAAGGACCTGTTCCGCTTCATCATGCTGACGCGCAAGAACGACGCGCCGCTGGAGTTCGATTATTCCAAGGTCCTGGAGCAGTCCAAGGACAACCTGGCCTTCTACGTCCAGTACGCCCACGCCCGCGCCCGCTCGGTCCACCGTCACGGCATCGAGATGTTCGGGGCCGAGGCAGGCGACCCGGACATGCTGGCCGGCGCCGACCTGGCGCTGCTGGAGGACCCCGACGAAATGGCGCTGATCCGCCTGCTGGCCTCGTGGCCGCGCATGGTGGAGGGCGCTGCGGACGCGCATGAGCCGCACCGCCTGGCCTACTACATGAACGACGTGGCGGCCGGCTTCCATGGGTTGTGGAACAAGGGCAAGGACAATGCCCGCCTCCGCTTCCTGCACGAGGACAACAAGCCCTTGAGTCTGGCCCGTCTTGCGCTTGTGCACGGCGTGTCGACGGTGATAGCGTCTGGCTTGGCGGTATTCGGTGTCGAGCCGGTGGAGGAGATGCGGTAATGGCAGGGGATCGCAAGGAACCGGGACTGGGCAAGCCCAATCCCGACAAGGACGCGGACAAGACGAACGCGCAGGACGACTTTCTGGACCTGATTCCGGAACGTCTGTCGCCGCGCGGCCGGCCGGCGGAGCCCGACGACGCGCCGCCGTTGTCGGCCGAACCCGCGGGCGCCGAGCATGAGCCGCGCGCCGAGGACCTGCGCGGTCCCTACGCCGACGACGACATGGACGACATCCAGGACGACGAGGACGAAGGCCGCTCCGGCGGGTCCAAGGGCGTCATGGCGGCCGTGGTGATCGGCGCCGTGGCCGCCGGCATCGCCGGCTGGTACCTGTTCCTGCGCGAGGAACCGCAGCAGGTGGCGGCGACCACGCCGGTCATCACTGCCGACGAACAGCCCTACAAGGTCAAGCCGGCCGATCCGGGCGGCATGGACGTGCCCGACACCGACAAGATGGTCTACGACCGCCTGGGGCAGAACAGCGACGGCGGACAGGTGGAGAACCTGCTGCCCGAGCCGGAAAGCCCGACGGCCCCGCCCGTTCCGGCCGACGCCGGCGGCTCGCTGGAGCCGCTACCCGAGGCCGAGGTGGCCGCGACGCCGGACCCCGAGCCCGTCGATCCCGCCCCGGCGGACACCGCCGCAGCACCGGAACCGGCCCCCGAGCGCGAGCCTGCCCCGACGCAGGCGGCCGAGGCCCCCGCTGCCGCGCCGTCGCAGCCGACGCCGACGACCAAGCCCGCCGCGCCCGAGCAGCCGACCCAGCAGGCCGCCTCCGAGACGGCGCCGTCCCAGCCCGAGCCTCAGCAGCAGGCGGCGACGCCGGCGCCCGTCGCGCCCCGGTCCGCGGCCTCCGCGCCGTCGGGTGGTGGCGACCGGATGGTGCAGTTGGCCGCCCTGCGCGACCAGGCCGGCGCGGAAGCGGCATGGAAGAAAATCCAGGGGGCCAACCCCGACCTGCTCGGCAATCTGTCGCTGGACGTCGAACGCACCGACCAGGGCGAGCGCGGCATCTTCTTCCGCGTTCGCGCCAAGGGACTGGCCTCGGCGGACGAGGCGAAAGCTCTGTGCGAGAAGCTCGAGGCACGGGACCAGGCTTGCCTTGTTGTCCGTTAAGCATCCCCTGGCCGCCATCTTCGGGCTCGCCGGCCCGCGCCTGACCGATGCCGAGCGCGCCTTCTTCGCCGATGCGGACCCCTACGGGTTCATCCTGTTCGGCCGCAACGTCGAAACGCCGGACCAGGTCCGCGCGCTGGTGGCGGAGTTGCGGGCGTGCGTCGGGCGCGAAGCGCCGGTGCTCATCGACCAGGAGGGCGGCCGGGTGCGCCGCCTGAAACCGCCGCATTGGCGCGATGCGCCGTCCATGGCGCCCTTCGTCGCCCTGCACGCGCGCGATCCCGCCGCCGCCGGCCGCGCCGTCAGCCTGAACGCGAGCCTGCTGGCGGCCGAGCTTGCGGACCTGGGCATTGACGTGGACTGCTATCCGCTGGCCGACGTGCCGGTGGCCGGGGCCCACGACATCATCGGCGACCGTGCCTTCGGACATGACCCGGCGGTCGTCTCGACCCTGTGCGGCCATGCCATCTCCGGGCTCCTGGCGGGCGGCGTTCTGCCGGTGATCAAGCACATCCCCGGACACGGCCGCGCCTTCGCCGACAGCCACCTGGACCTGCCGACGGTGGACGCCGACCGCGCGACCCTGGAGGCCACGGACTTCGTGCCTTTCAAGGCGCTCGCCCAGGCGCCCTACGGCATGACGGCGCACATCGTCTACACCGCCCTGGACCCCGATCGCCCGGCCACCACCTCCCCCACCGTCATCCGCGGCGTGGTGCGAGGGGAGCTGGGGTTCGAGGGCCTGCTGATGACCGACGACCTGTCCATGAAGGCCCTGACCGGCGACTTCGCCGTCCGCGCCGCCGAAAGTCTGGCGGCCGGCTGCGACCTGGTGCTTCACTGCAATGGCGACATGGACGAGATGACCGCCGTCGCGCGCGGCTGCCGCCCCCTGGACCTGGACGCGCAGGCCCGCGTGAAGCGGCTGGACGTCTTCAAGGCTCAGCGGCTGAAAAGCCTGACCGTGGGCGCCATCAGGGCCGAGCTTGACGACCTTCTGGCGACGGCATGATGGACGGGATCACGGAAATCCTGTACGTCGCCAGCACCTGGATCATTCCGGTGCTGCTGGCGGTGACCCTGCACGAAGCCGCCCACGGATACGTCGCCGACAAGCTGGGCGATCCCACGGCGCGGCTGGCCGGGCGCATCACCGCCAATCCCGTGCGCCATGTGGATCCGTTCGGGACGGTGGTGCTGCCGGGCCTGTTGCTGGTGCTGTCCGCGCCGGTCCTGTTCGGCTGGGCCAAGCCTGTACCAGTGGACTTCCGCCGCCTGCACAAGCCGCGCCGTGACATGGTGATGGTCGCCGCCGCCGGACCGGGCAGCAACCTGCTCATGGCCTGCATCGCGGCCATCCTGATCCATGCCGCCTTCCTGCTGCCGCCGGACGCCGGCAACTGGGTCGGCCACAACCTGCTGAATGCCATCCGCATCAACCTGGTGCTGATGATCTTCAACCTGATCCCCTTGCCGCCGCTGGACGGCGGACGCATCGCGACGGGGCTGCTGCCCTATCCCTTGGCTGTGCGGTTCGCACGGCTGGAGCGGTTCGGCCTGCTGATCCTCATCGGCGCGCTGTTCCTTCTGCCCCTCATCGGCGGGCAGATCGGATATGACCTGAACATCCTGTATTGGATCGTGGCGACGCCCGTGCTGTATCTTGAGCAGGTGCTTTTGAGCATCTTCGGCGTCATCTGACGGTTTCACCCATGGCCGACAGCGATTCCCCCGAGGACCCGCCCGTCCCCGCTAACGACGATGCGCCCTTCGTCGACGACGCCGAGGCCGCCGCCGATGGCGAGGCGCCGGCGGCGCCGCTGCTGCTGGACCTGGACGGGTTCGAGGGCCCCATCGACGTCCTCCTGAACCTGGCGCGCGACCAGAAGGTGGACCTGGTCCACATCTCCATTCTGGCGCTGGCCGAACAGTACCTGGAGTTCATCCAGCAAGCCCGCGAGCGGCACCTGGAACTGGCGGCCGACTATCTGGTCATGGCGGCCTGGCTCGCCTATCTGAAAAGCCGTCTTCTGCTGCCGTCCGAGGAAACCGACGAGGAACCGTCCGGCGAGGAACTGGCCGCCGCCCTGCAATTCCAGCTCCGCCGCCTGGAGGCCATGCAGGAGGCCGGCGAACGCTTTCTGGAGATGCCGCGCCTGGGGACGAAGCGTCTCACCCGCGGCGCGCCCGAGGACCTCGCCGGCGTCACGCGCTCGGTCTACGACGTCACGCTCTACGACCTGTTGCGTGCCTATGCCGATCACAAGAAGCGCACCAGCCGCGTCGACTTCCAGATCGAGCCGCTGACGCTGTATTCCGTCGACGATGCCATCAAGCGCATCGAGCGCATGTTCGGCGCCATCCCCGACTGGAGCGCGCTGGACGATCTGCTACCGACCGGCATCACGGAACCGCTCATGCGCCGCAGCGCCATGTGCGCCCACTTTATCGCAAGCCTTGAACTGGTGAAGCAGGGCAAGCTGGACGTGCGGCAGGAGGGCGGCCACTATTCCCCCATCCAGATTCGCACCGCCCGCGACCCCCGCCCCGAGGAGATCTGACCCGTGGACGACGCCACCGACATGCCCCATGCCGAAGCGGCGGTTGAGGCCGTCGCCGCCGAAACCGACGAGGCCCCACCCCGCGATCCCGAGGCTCAGGGCACGCTGGACCTCGACTTCGACCACGCCTGCCGCATTGCCGAGGCGGTGCTGTTCGCCTCTGCCGAGCCGGTGTCCATCGAGGCGCTGAAGGAAAAGATGCCACAGCGCACCGACGCGCGGAAGGTGCTGAAAACGCTGATGGACCACTACAAGGGCCGCGGCGTGCAACTGACCCGCGCCGGCGACCACTACGCCTTCCGCACTGCGCCCGACCTGGCCGAGCGCCTGGGCGAGGAAACGGTGGCGACCCGGCGCCTGTCGCGCGCGGCGATCGAGACGCTGGCGATCATCGCCTACCATCAGCCTGTGACGCGGGCGGAGATCGAGGAAGTGCGCGGCGTCGCGCTCTCCAAGGGCACCCTCGACACGCTGCTGGAGGCGGGCTGGATCCGTCCGCGCGGCCGCCGCCCGACGCCGGGCCGCCCCCTCACCTGGGGCACGACGGACCGTTTTCTCGATCATTTCGGTCTTGAGTCGCTCAAGGACCTGCCGGGGGTGGAGGAGCTGAAGGCCGCCGGCCTGCTCGACGCCCGCCCCGCCATCACCGCCTACGGCGCCAGGGCGCACGACAGCGGCGAACTTGTCGATACCGACGAGACGGAGGACGATGGCGGGCAGTACGGCCTGCTGGACGACGAGGACGGGGAGTAGGCGGTTTTGGTGCGGGACGGCCCACTGTAAGGGCGGGCCCCTGGTCCACGGCCGTAGAGAAATCGGAACGCCATCTCCGGGAGAAGTGCGGCAAAATGGCCGGCACCGAGGGTGGGTCCCTGCTTCTGCTTCCGCAGGGACGACGGGTTTTGTAAATCTTTGTTTCAGTGCGAAAAACCGCCGTCATTCCTGCGAAAGCAGGAATCCACATACGGTGATAATCACCGTGCCGCGCTGCCGTCGGAGACCGGCCGCCAGCTCAGTTGCAGCCGCGAAAGCCGCGCTTCAGATCCCGCTGCCGACCGCCTTGTAAAGCCGCCCTACCCCTTGTCGCGCATGATGCGCGCCTTTTGGCGTTCCCAGTCGCGCTTCTTCACGGTCTGGCGCTTGTCGACCACGTTCTTGCCTTTGGCGAGGCCGAGTTGCACCTTGGCGTAGCCGCGGTTGTTGAAGTACAGCGACAGCGGCACGATGGTCGCGCCCTGCTTGCCGACGGCGGCGATCAGGCGGTTCAGTTCGCGGCGGTGGAGGAGCAGCTTGCGCTTGCGCCGCTCCTCGTGCCGGAAGTGCCTGGCCGGGGCGTAGTCGGCGATATAGGCGTTGACCAGATACAACTCGCCGCCCTGCGCCTGGGCGAAGGCCTCGGCGATGTTGGCGCGGCCGTGGCGCAGGCTCTTGACCTCGGTGCCCATGAGCGCAATGCCCGCCTCGATCGTGTCCTCGATCGTATAGTTGTGGCGGGCCTTGCGGTTCTGGGCGACCGTGCCGTGGCTGATGAGCTGGTTCTTGGGGTCGGCTTTCTTCTTCGACATGACGTCAGGACAGAATGCCCACGGTCTCCAGGGCGTTGCGAACCTTCTGCTTGCTGGCCTCGGAAATCTCCACCAGCGGCAGCTTCACCGATCCGTCGCACTTGCCCAGCAGCTTGGCCGCGTACTTCGCCGGGCCGGGGCTGGTCTCGCAGAACATCGCTTCGTGCAGCGGCAGCAGGCGGTCGCGGATTTCATAGGCCGTCGCGATGTCGCCCTTCTGCCACGCCTCGTGCATCTGCGAGCACAGCCTGGGCGCGATGTTGGAGGTGACCGAGATGCAGCCGTGGCCGCCCTGGCCCATGAAGGCCATGATGGTCGCGTCCTCGCCCGAGAGCTGGCAGAAATCAGGCCCCAGCGCGACGCGCGTCTTCAGCGGGCGCGTCAGGTCGTTGGTCGCATCCTTCACGCCGATGATGTTGGGCAGCTTCGCCAGCCGGCCCATGGTCTCGACGGTCATGTCGATGACGCTGCGGCCGGGGATGTTGTAGATGATGATGGGGATGTCGACGGCGTCGTGGATGGCCTTGAAATGCTGGTACATCCCCTCCTGCGTCGGCTTGTTGTAGTAGGGGGTCACCACCAGGGCGGCATCCGCGCCGGCCTCTTTCGCGCGCTTGGTCAGCCAGATCGCCTCGTCGGTGGAGTTCGAGCCCGTGCCCGCGATCACCGGAACGCGGCCGGCCGCCGTCTCGACGCAGAGTTTGATGACATGGGCGTGGCTCTCATGCAGGACCGTCGGCGACTCGCCGGTGGTCCCCATGGGCACGACGCCGTGAATGCCCTCCTCGATCTGCCAGGCGACGAACTCCTGGAAGGCCTTTTCGTCCACCTCTCCGCCGTCGCGGAAAGGCGTGATGAGCGCGGTGATGCACCCCTTGAACATGGTCTGCTCCGTCGGCACGCGAAATGACATATACAAGTAAAGGACCGAGACAGTAGACGGGCCGGAAGCGCGCCGCAAGCGTGCTTTCATCACCGCTTCGTCATGAGTCCGTCATCGCGTCTCTGTTGCCGGTGCGCGGGGTTTCGTGCGACACTCCCGGCGTGGGTCCGAAGCGGGTCGCGCAGCGCAGGGGGCGCACCCAAACGGCGGGCGTTTCGGAACCCGACGACACGGCTCCAACAACCTTTTTCGCGTCGAGGATATGGTGACGTCACGCACCGCTCCGTTGCGCGCCGGCGCTCTTGCGCTGGCGCTGGCCTTCATGGCGCCCGCCGCGCCCGCATTCGCGCAGACCACGGCGCCCGTTGCCTCCGACATTCTGTCGGCCGCCGACGAAAGCGCCTTCTCCGCCGCCTTTGCCGCCGCCGAGCGAGGGCAGTGGGACGAAGCCTTCGCGCAGGCCGAGGCCGCCGACAACCCCATCGTGCTCAAGGTGCTGACCTGGCGGCGCATGCTGGAATCCGGCACGGGCATGAGTTTCCAGCAGATTTCCCGCTTCGCCTCGGACAATCCGGACTGGCCGTGGCGCTCGGCCCTGCTGCGCCGGGCGGAGGAAGCCATCACGCTGACCGACGATCCAACGCAGGTCTTCGCCTGGTTCCAGGACAAGAACCCCGTCACCGCCGACGGCTGGATCGCCAAGGCCCGCGCGATGGAACTGCTCAACCTGAATGATAACCTGACGGAAACCGTCCGCCGCGCCTGGCGGACGGAGAGTTTCGGCAGCGTTCAGGAGAAGGCCTTCGTGGCCCAGTTCGGCGGCCACCTGCGCGACGAGGACCATCTGGCACGACTCGACCACCTGCTGTGGGAGCGCGAGACCGAGGCCGCGCGCCGCATGCTTCGCGTGGTGGACGCCGGCCATCGCGCCCTGGCCCAGGCGCGCATCGCGCTCATGGAGAACAAGGGCGGCGTCGATGCGGCCATCGACCGCGTGCCGGCGGCGCTGAAGGACGATCCGGGTCTGGTCTACGACCGCCTGCGCTGGCGCCGCACCCACGACATGGAAGATCGCGCGGTGGAGCTGTTCGACCACCCCAACGCCGACAAGGTCCGCCCCGACCTGTGGTGGCGGGAGCGCGCCATCCTCGCCCGCGACACGCTGGAGGCCGGGCGCCCGCAGGCCGCCTACGACATCATCTCCAACCACGGCGCCGCCGAAGGCTATCCGCTGGCCGACGCCGAGTTCATGTCGGGCTGGATCGCGCTGCGGTTCCTGGACGATCCGACGCGCGCCCTGCCCCACTTCGAACGCCTGTTCACCAACGTCTCCACGCCCATCAGCCTGGGCCGCGGCGCCTACTGGGCCGGCCGCGCCGAGGAGGCCGCCGGCAACATCGATGCTGCCCGCACCTGGTATGAAAAGGCCGCCGAGCACGGCACGACCTATTATGGCCAGCTTGCCGCCGTGAAGCTGGGCGATGACGCGCCGGGCCTGCCCGACGACCCGCAGCCCACCGCCGAGGACGTCGCCTTCCTCGCCGAGAGCGACCTGACGGCCGCCGCCCGCGCGCTGGCGGAGATCGGCCGCTACGACGACGTTTCGCCTTTCATCCACCAGCTCCAGGCCGAGGGCCGAACGCCGGGACAGAAGCACCTGGCGACACAGCTGGCCGTGACGCTCGGCCAGCCGCACATCGGGGTCGCCGCCGCCCGTCGTGCCGCGCTGGACGGGGTGACGCTGGTGGAGACGGGCTATCCGGTCACCCGCTTCAACACCGCCGACGGCATCGAGGAAGCCCTGGTGCTGTCCATCATCCGCCAGGAAAGCAACTTCAATCCGGATGCCGTCAGCCGGGTCGGCGCGCGCGGGCTCATGCAGCTGATGCCCGGCACGGCCGAGGGAGAGGCGCGCAAGCTGTCGCTCGGCTACGACAAGGGCCGGCTGACGGACGATCCGGCCTACAACGTGATCCTGGGGTCGACCTATCTGCGCGACCTGATCGACGGATTCGACGGCAGCTACATCATGGCGATTGCCGGATACAACGCCGGCCCGGCGCGCTCCCGTCAGTGGGCGGAACGCTTCGGTGATCCGCGCTCGGGCCGGGTGGACCCGGTGGACTGGGTGGAGATGATCCCGTTCTCGGAAACCCGCAACTACGTTCAGCGGGTGCTTGAAGGGCTTCAGGTCTACCGCGCCCGTCTCGGCGAGACGGACCGGCTGGCGATGAAGATGAAATCCGACCTCATGAGATAGCTTTTCCGGCGGGCGGTTTGTCGGCTAGGGTTCGGAAAACACTGCCGAGGACCGCCCGCCATGCCGCAATCCCCGACCCCCGATCTCGTCATTCGGGCGCCCGCCGGTGGCCCCATTCCCGCCGGCGCCTGCGTCTTCGACGCCTATGGCACCCTGTTCGACGTCAGCGCCGCCGCGCGGCACCTGCACGACCGCCTGGGCGAGCAGATGGCGCCCCTGTCGGACCTGTGGCGCCGCAAGCAGCTGGAGTACACCTGGCTGCGCAGCCTCATGGGCCGCTATGCCGACTTCTGGCAGGTGACCGGCGAGGCCCTGCGGTTCTCCATGGACAGCCTGGGGCTGGAGGGCGACGACCTCTACGCCGCGCTCATGGACCTCTACCGCCGCCTGGACGCCTTCGCCGAGGTGCCGGGCGTGCTGCAGGCCCTGAACGACGGGGGCATCCGCTGCGCCATCCTGTCGAACGGCTCGCCGGCCATGCTGCAGTCGGCGGTGCGCAACGCGCGGCTTGAAAACCTTCTGGAAGTGGCCCTGTCGGTCGATGAGCTGGCGATCTACAAACCCGATCCCAGGGTCTACCAGCTTGCCTGCGACCGCCTGGACCTGGCGCCGGAGAAGATCGTGTTCCTGTCGTCCAATGCCTGGGACGTGGCGGGGGCGGCGGCCTTCGGCTTCCGGGTGGTGTGGATCAACCGCTATGCCCAGGCGCCCGAGCGCCTGCCCGCCGGCCCGGAGGGCGAACTTCGGACCCTCTCCCCTCTCCCCGATCTGGTGACGCCCGCCCCATGACCGACGCCCTGCCGCTTCCCACTTTCACCGACGTCGAGGCTGCCGCCGCGCGACTGGCGGGTGTTGCCGTGCGCACGCCGCTTCTGGAAAGCCCGCTTTTGAACGAGCGACTGGACGGCCGCGTGCTCATCAAGGCAGAGCCGCTCCAACGCACCGGCAGCTTCAAGTTCCGGGGCGCCTACAATGCGCTCGCCAGCGTGCCAGAGCATCAACGGCGGCGCGGCGTGGTGGCGTTTTCCTCCGGCAACCACGGCCAAGGCGTGGCGGCCGCGGCGCGGCTGTTCGACGTGCCGGCGGTGATCGTGATGCCGTCGGATGCGCCGGCCATCAAGATCGCCGCGACCCGCGCCCAGAAGGCCGAGGTTGTCACCTACGACCGCTGGACAGAAAGCCGCGAGGACATCGGCGCGCGTCTGTGCGAGGACATGGGCGCGACGCTGGTGAAGCCCTTCGACGAGCCGGCCGTCATCGCCGGCCAGGGCACCATGGGCCTGGAGATCGCCGTCCAGGCCGCCGAGGCCGGAGCGCACCGCATCGACCGTCTGATCGCGCCGTTCTCCGGCGGCGGCATGCTGGCGGGCCTGTCGCTGGCGCTGGAGCGGCTGAGCCCGCACACGGTCATCTCGTCGGCCGAGCCCGAGGGCTTCGACGACATGGCGCGCTCGCTGGCCACCGGGGAGCGCCTGCGCAACCAGGACCCCGCCGCCCGCAGCCTCTGCGACGCGCTGATGGCGCCCATGCCCGGCGAACTGACCTTCCCCATCATCCGCCCGCGCGCCGACCGGGGCTTCGCAGTATCCGACGCCGAGGCCAAGGCCGCCATGGCGTTTGCGTTCCACGCGCTGAAGCTGGTGGTGGAGCCGGGCGGCGCCGTCGCGCTGGCCGCCGTGCTGAGCGGCAAGGTGGACTGCCGGGGCCGGACGACGGTGGTGGTGTGCTCGGGCGGCAACGTGGACCCCGCCGTCTATGCCGAGGCCCTGGCGGAAGGGCCGCTGCCCTTCTGACGGGAGCCTCAACGGCCCTTTCGCGCCGCCTTTCAACCTGATAAGGCTGCCGGTCCTTCGTATTCGAACCCGGCGGGAGCCTGTACCTTCATGCGCATGACCGGCCGCGACTGGGGCCTTTTGCTGGCGTTGTCGCTTCTGTGGGGCGGGGCGTTCTTCTTTTCCAAGATCGCGGTGGCGGAGATCGGCCCGCTGACCACCGTGGCCGGCCGCGTGTCGTTCGCGGCCCTGGTGCTGCTGGTGGCCGTGCGGCTGGGCGGGCACCGCATGCCGGTGGGTTGGGCGGCGGCCGGAGCCTTCCTGCTGATGGGGCTGGTCAACAACGCCATCCCGTTCTCGCTCATCTTCTGGGGACAGACGCGCATCGACAGCTCGCTGGCCGCCATCCTGAACGCCACCACACCGGTCTGGGCCGTGCTCGCCGCCCATATGCTGACGTCCGACGACCGCCTGACGCCGGCGCGGATTGTCGGCATTCTGGTCTCCCTGGCCGGCGTTGTCGTGCTGATCGGCCCGGCGGCGCTGGGCGGCATCACAGAGGCTGGATGGGGGATGCTGGCGGTACTGATGGCCGGGCTGTCCTATGCCCTGGCGGGGCTCTACGGCCGGCGGTTCAAGGCGCTGCCGGTGCAGGTGGCGGCCGCGGGCATGCTCACGGCCTCCACCGTCATCATGGTGCCGGCGGCACTGGTGGTGGAGCAGCCGTGGACCTTCTCTCCCGGCCTGATCCACGTCGCCGCCGTGGGCGGGTTGGCGCTGCTGTCCACGGCGCTCGCCTACCTTCTGTATTTCCGGCTCCTGCGCTCCACCGGGCCCACCAACACGCAGCTGGTGACATTCCTTATTCCCGTCAGTGCCTTGGGCCTGGGTGTTCTGATTCTCGGTGAACGCCCGGAGCCGCGGGCGTTCATGGGCATGGCCCTGATCTTCGCCGGGCTGGCGGTGATCGACGGGCGGCTGGCCGCCCGCCTGCGTCAACGCCGCGCCGGTTCCTCGCGCGCCGGCGGATAGTCACCGACGGTGCCGGTCAGGCGGCCGTAGGTGAAGCCCAGCACCCAGCCGTAGATGACGTGCAGGACCAGCGTCACCGCCCAGACGGCCCAGCCCAGCTGGTTGGCGAACAGGCCGGCGCCGATCAGCGGCATGAAGATCACCATCATGGCGACCCAGGCCAATCCGCCGAACAGCACGCCCCGCATGGCGCAGCCTCCGGGCAGGCCGCGCTCGATCAGCACGAAGGCGATGCCCCAGGGCACCGTACCGAGGACGAAGTGCGCGATCCAGCCAACCGCGCGGCTTTCGGACCCGAGCAACGCGGTGAGCGCCGCGATCACGTCAAGCTGCGGCATGAGGCCGACCGCGCCCTTGCCGAGCATGACAAGCGACAGGACGACGGTGGCGATGAAGCCGGCGAGCATTCCCTTGGCGTAGGTCATGGCGGACCTCCCTTTGCCTTTCCTGGTGAGGGGTCAGGCGGCGCCTTTCCGGCGTTCTTTCTTGCCCAACCTACGCACGAATGGCATCAGGGTGGCGTCACGTCCGCGTGAGACACGGTGAAACGGCGAGGCGCCACCGGCCGTTTAGCGCGTATTGGATTAGGCAATTTCAGGAAGGACAACCCAATGCTGAACCGTCGCTTTTCTTCCGTGGCCGTACTCGCCGGCTCCCTCGCCCTTGCCGCCTGTGCGCAGGACGGCAGCATGAGCAAGACCGGCGGCGGCGCCCTGATCGGCGCCCTCGGCGGGGCCGCGGTCGGGGCCGCCACCGGCGGTGACACGAAGGACACCGCCCAGCGCGCCGCCATCGGCGCGGCCATCGGCGGCCTGGCCGGCACGGCCGTCGGCGCCTACATGGACAACCAGGAGCGCGAGCTGCGCCAGGACCTGCAGGGTACCGGCGCCGAGCTTCAGCGGCAGGGCGACGCCATCCTGGTGAACATCCCGAGCGGTGTCACCTTCCCCTTCGATAGCGCGGATCTGCGTCCGGACGCGCGTGACTCCCTGCGCGAGGTGGCCCGCACGTTGGCGAACAACCCCAAGACCACCATCGACGTGACCGGCTACACCGACTCCACGGGACCCGAGGACTACAACATCGACCTGTCCCTGCGTCGGGCCGAGGCGGTGATGAACTACCTCATCCAGAACGGCGTCGACCGCCGCCGCATCGAGGCGTTCGGCGCCGGCGAGGCCAACCCGATCGCGTCCAACGAGACCGAGTACGGCCGCCAGCAGAACCGCCGCGTTGAACTGCGCATCGAGCCCATCCGCGCGAACGCCTGATGCCCCCACTGCGCGGACGAGTGCAGAACGCAAAGGGCCGGCTCCACTGGAGCCGGCCCTTTTCGTCGTGCTGACGCCGCGACAGCCTGGTCAGACTGCGATCAGGGCGGCCGCCACGCGCCGTTCCTCGGAAAGCAGGACGTTGTAGGTGCGGCAGGCCGCGCCGGTGTCCATCGGGTCGATGGTCGCGCCGGCGTGTTCCTTGATGTGGCGCCGCAGGCTGTCGGGGATCGGCGCCATGTAGCGGCCGCAGCCGACCAGCAGGATCTCCACGCCGGCCGCCTCTTCCACCACGGCTTCCAGGCTTTCGGCCGTCATCTGGCCGGCCTCGGCGACCGGCCACGGCACCACCTTGTGCGGAAAGACGATCACGCTGCCCTCATAGGACTCGCCGGTGATCTGGAACCGGCCGTCGCCATACTTCTGGATCAGCTTGCGGTCGCGGGGAATGAGCGGCGTGACGTCCATGGGACCTCCGGTAGGCGCTGGCGCAGGCGAGGCTGAGCGGGCGTGCGCTCAGCCCTTGCTCTCGGGCTGCTCGCCGCCGGGCTGGGCCTGCTCCGCGTTGACGCCGGGAATGTCCTCCTCCTCGGTGTCGCGGCGCACGCCCGTGTACAGCAGGATCGGCATGCCGACGTAGATGGACGACCAGGTGCCGATGACAATGCCCCACGTAAGGGCGAAGGCGAAACCGCGCAACACGGGACCGCCGAAAATCAGGATGGCCAGCACCGCCAGCAGCGTCGTGCCGCTGGTCAGGATGGTGCGGCTGAGCACCTGGTTCAGGGACTTGTTGATCAGGTCCGGCAGCGGCAGCAACTTGTACTTGCGCAGGTTCTCGCGCACGCGGTCGTAGTTCACCACCGTGTCGTTGATGGAATAGCCCGCGATGGTGAGAAGCGCCGCCACCGTCGTCAGGTCGAAATCGAGTTGCAGGATCGAGAAGATGCCGATGGTGGCGATGATGTCGTGCATCAGCGCCACCAGGGCGCCCATCGCGAACTGCCATTCGAACCGGAACCAGATGTAGGCGGCGATGACGAGCAGCGCGATGCCGACCGCCATGGCGCCGTCGGTCATCAACTCATCGCCCACCTTGGGGCCGACAAGTTCGGTGCGCCGGTACTCCACGCCCTCGCCCAGCGCGTCCTTGACGGCATTGAGAGCGGCCATCTGGGCCTCTTCCTCGCCCGGCTGCTTGGGCACGCGGATCATGACGTCGCGGCCGCTGTCGCCCAGGCGGGTGATGGACACCTCGCCCAGGCCCAGATTATTGAGCGTGCCGCGCATCCCGGCCAGGTCGGCCTGCTGCTCGGTGCGGACCTCGACCAGGATGCCGCCGGCGAAATCGATGCCGAAGTTGAGACCCTGCACCGCCAGCGAGCCCAGAGAAACCAGGATCAGCAGGCCCGACAGCGCCATGGCGATGACGCGCTTGCCGATGAAGTCGATTTTGGTGTCCGTCGGAACGAACCGAATACCGCGAAACATGCTAGCCACCTTCAGATCGGCAGGGTCTTGGGACGGGTGCGGCGGATATAGGTGACGACCATCAGGCGGTTCACCATGATCGCGGTGAACATGGACGTCACGATGCCGATGCCCAGCGTGACCGCAAAGCCCTTCACGGGGCCCGACCCGAAGGCGAACAGCAACACCGCCGCCACCAGCGTGGTGACGTTGGAGTCGAGGATGGTCACCATGGCCGAGCGGTACCCTGTCTCAATGGCGTTCTGCACCGTGCGGCCATTGCGGATCTCCTCGCGGATGCGCTCGTAGATCAGCACGTTGGCGTCGACCGCCATGCCGACGGTCAGCACGATGCCGGCGATGCCCGGCAGAGTGAGAGTCGCGCCAAGGCCCGACAGCGCACCCAGCAGAATGGTCAGGTTGGCCAGAAGGGCGATGTTGGCGAACACGCCGAACAGCCCGTAGGCGATCACCATGAATACCACCACGAGCACAAGGCCCAGCAGGGATGCCAGCGCGCCGGCCTCGATGGAGTCAGCGCCCAGGCCCGGACCCACCGTCCGCTCCTCCAGCACCGTCAGCGGCGCCGGCAGGGCGCCGGCGCGCAGCAGCAGGGCCAGATCCTGCGCTTCCTGCACCGAGAACTGTCCGGTGATGACGCCCGAGCCGCCGATGATCGGCTCGTTGATGCGGGGCGCGCTGATGACCTTGTTGTCCAGCACGATGGCCAGCTGGCGGCCGACATTGTCCGTCGTCACGTTGCCGAACTGGCGGGCGCCGGCGGCATCGAAGCGGAAGGACACCACCGGCTGCCCGTTCTGGAAGCTGGGCTGCGCGTCGGTCAGGCGGTCGCCGGATACGTTCACGCGCCGCTGCACCACATAGGGAATTGGCTGGCCCTGGGTCGTCGTCTCGTCCTGCGCATCCAGCAGCATGGAGCCCGGCGGCACGCGGCCGCGCATGGCCTCCTGGATGTCGGCGTCGTGGTCGACCATGTGGAAGGTCAACTTGGCGGTCCGGCCGATCAGTTCCTTCACGCGCTCGGGATCGTCGATGCCCGGCAGCTCGACGATGATCCGCTCCTCGCCCTGGCGCTGGATGGAGGCCTCGCGCGTGCCCGTCTCGTCGACGCGGCGGCGCACGATCTCGATGGACTGGGTGACGGCGTTGATGCGCCGTTCGGTCAGCGCCTCCTCGGTGTAGGAGACGATGAAGCGGCCCTCCTCGCGGTCCACCGTGGTGGCCTCGGGCTCCAGGTCGCGCAGGATGCTCTCGCCCTCGTCGCGGTCCTCGGCCTCGGGGACGCGCACGGTCACCGAACCGCCTTCCACGCCCAGGTCGCGATACCGGATGCGGGCCTCGCGGAAGCGGGCACGCACGGTCTCGACCAGGTTGGTCAGCTGTTCCTCGATGACGGCGTCGGTCTCCACCTCCAGAAGCAGGTGGGACCCGCCCTGCAGGTCGAGGCCCAGGTTGACGGGCGTCAGCCACTCGGGCAGGTCGTCGGTGGCCGACGACGGCAGGACGTTGGGGAAGGCGAAGACAAGACCGGCCAGGATCACGCTAAGGATCAGGCCGATCTTCCACTTGGCGAAATAGAGCATGGGAAGGCGTCGGTCCGGTCAGGGGAGGCGGTTGGACGACAGACGGCGGCGCGGCACACCCGTGACAGGCGCGGCCGGCCGCCCTTGCACATAGGGGCGCGGAGCATCCTCCGCCACCCCTGCGCCATCGCTTACTTGCGGCCCGAGAGCAGGCTCTTCAGGCCGCCGGCCTTGCCCTTCTCGGCTTCGGCGGAGGCACCGCCGGCGGTGGCCGTGGTCTCGCCCTCGGCAGTTTCCTCGTCGGCGGTCTCGTCCTTCTTGGCCTTGTCGCCGCCCTTGCCGGAGACCGGCTCGGTCTTGTCGAGGACGGTGGCGACCATGTCGCGCATGACCTTCACCTTGGTGTCGGGCGCGATTTCCAGGTCCAGTTCGGTGTCCTGCACGCGGGCGACCTTGCCGATGATGCCGCCGTTGGTGACGATGCGGTCGCCGCGGCGGATGTTGCGCAGCATTTCCTTGTGCTGCTTCTGGCGCTTCTGCTGCGGACGGATCAGCAGGAAGTAGAAGACCACGAAGATCAGGATCAGCGGCAGGAACGCCTCGATGCCGCCCATGGCTCCGCCGGGGGCCTGCGCGTAGGCGGGGGAAATCAACATGCGGACAAACTCCTAGGTCTAAACCGGTTGGGCGGACTATAACGGGCCGGGCCGGAGTTGCAAACGCAATCCGCCCGACCACCCGTCCCGTGTTCACCGCCGACCGACGACTGCCATGACCGACACCGATCTGCTGCCCGTCCTGACCCGCATCGCCGACGCCCTGGAGCGCCTTGCGCCGCCGGCCAACCCGGTGCCCGACATGGCTGCGGCCGACGCTTTCGTCTGGCATGCCGACGGCCGGCGCCTGGAGCCGGTGCCGCAGGTCAACCGGGTGGACATCGGCCTCCTCAAGGGCATCGAGCACCAGCGCACGACGCTGCTTGAAAACACCCGCCGCTTCGCCCGCGGCCTGCCCGCCAACAACGCGCTGCTGTGGGGTGCCCGCGGCACGGGCAAGAGCAGCCTGGTCAAGGCGGTCCACGCCCAGGTCAACGCCGACGAACCCGGCAGCCTGGCGCTGGTGGAGATCCATCGCGAGGACATCCCCACCCTGCCCGACCTGCTGCACATCCTGCGCGACGGCGGCCGGCGCTGCGTGCTGTTCTGCGACGACCTGTCCTTTGACGGCGACGACACCAGCTACAAATCGCTGAAGGCGGTGCTGGAGGGCGGCGTCGAGGGCCGGCCGGATTCGGTGATCTTCTACGCCACGTCCAACCGCCGCCACCTGCTGTCGCGCGACATGATCGAGAACGAGCGGTCCACCGCCATCCACGCCAGCGAGGCTACCGAGGAGAAGGTCTCCCTGTCCGACCGCTTCGGCCTGTGGCTGGGCTTCCACAACATGGACCAGCCGACCTACCTCGCGATCATCGACGGCTACGTCGCGGCCTTCGGGCTGGACATCGAAAAGGACACGCTGAAGGCCCGCGCTTTGGAGTGGACCGTCACCCGCGGCAGCCGCTCGGGCCGCGTGGCGTGGCAGTTCATCCAGGAACTGGCGGGCGAGTTGGGCAAACCGCTGAAGTAGCGGGCGCGCCTACCCCTTCTCCCCCCGCACATGCGGCAGCAGGATGTCGCGGATGCGGGACCAGGTATCCTCGTCCGGGGCCAGGATGAGGTGATCGCCCTCGCGATCGCCGGGGCGATAGCTGTCGCCGTCCACGGTGCGGCCGAATCCGCCCGCTTCGTGGTGGATCAGGGCGCCGGCGGCGTGGTCCCAGGGGTTCAGCCGGCGGCGGAACACCGCGAAATCCACCCGTCCGTCGCTCGCCTGCATGTAGTCGTGGGCCGCGCTGCCGCTCTGGCGTGTACGAATGCCGTGGGGCTTGAACAGCTTGGCGTGGCGGTAGCCCGTCGCCCCCACCAGCGCCTCCGGCCCGCGCGCCGGTGATACGCGTATGCGCTTGCCCTCGCGCCAGCTTCCCGCCCCCTGCTCGGCGACGTAGAGCACATCGGCGACAGGATCGAGAATCCAGCCGCACACCGTGTCGCCGCCGCGCACCAGGGCCACCATGACCGCGAACCGGGGCACGCCGTGCGCGAAGTTGCGGGTGCCGTCGACCGGGTCCAGCACCCAGACGGGCGCGTCCTCTTTCAGGCGGTCGAGCAGGCGGGGGTCGGCCGCCGTCCCTTCCTCGCCGACCACCACCGATCCCGGCAGCAGCGCCCGAAGGCGGGTGGCGAGCGCCGCCTCGGCGGCCTCGTCGGCGGCGGTCACCAGATCGCCGGGATGGCTCTTGGAGCGCACCTCGTGGGCTTCCAGCGTGTTGTAGCGCGGCAGGATCTCGTCGCGCGCGACGTCGCGGATGATGGCGGCGACGGAATCGGGATCGACAGTCATGCTGACCTTCTTACGGTATTCCCGTGTCGCCGACAACGCCCGACGCGCGGCCACGGCGTCCCGAAAGGCGCGACGGCGACCAGTGCTCCTCAGGGGCTGTAGAGGTCGCGGTCGCGGTGGTAGGCGTCGGCCAGCATCTCGAGCAGGCGGGCGAATTCGGCGGTGGTGCCCGACTGCTGGATCAGCCAGCGGACCACGAAGGCGTTGAAGGCCACCGCCTCGCCCTTGCCGCGCAGACCGAAGCGGTCCGCGCTTTCCTCCAGCCAGCGATGCACCTCGCCGCGCGCCATGACGTTGAGCTGCTTTTTCACAAGGCGGTTCTTGCGCCGCCAGCGCATCTGGGATTCGGAACTCGCCACCGGCCGATCCTTCACCGCTGTCTACTAGTAGAACAGCAGGATAACACGCCCGCCGACGCGCGTCAGGCGTGATCGCGGCGCGCCTGCGTCCGCTCCACCTGGCACGGCGTGGGCGCGTCGTCGGTCAGCAGTTCGATGACAAGGCCGCGCGCACTGCTGCCCCCGCCCCAGGGCACCCGGGCGCTTTCGTGCAGGCGGACGCGCCCGTCCTCCATGTCGTCGCCGAGCGCCACGCGACAGGTGCGGCGCACCGCATCCTCGGAGGGCAGAGGATGGCGCGACAGCACGCTCAGAAGGCCGTAGCGCACCGTGCCGCCGGCGTCCGGGCCGCAGGCGCGGGTAAAGGCGTCCAGCCGGGCGAGCGCGGCGGTCACGGCGCTGTCCTCCCAGCCGGGCAGCATTTCCAGCGCGCCGCGCGGCAGTTCCCGATGGTTCCAGACGACCAGCCCGGCCCGCGCCCGCAGGGCCGGCGCGGCGACGGCGGCAGCGGCTTCGTCCGGCACGCCCGAGGCGGCAATGGCGGCGGCGTATCGGGTGTCGACCGTAACGAAGGCGCGGCTGTCGGTCTGGCGGAAAACCTGCGTCAGCCCCCGCGCCACCGACGCCAGCACCGGCGCCACCGGAGGATGATCGCCACCATGGCCGCCCCGCGACCACAGGCCGTAGTCCGCAAGTCCCGCCGTCACCGCATCGGCGACGGCCGCACCCATGTTGATCCGCATGTCGGCCTTCCCGTCTGTCTTCGCCCCAGCACAAAGGGGGACTTTCTCATCCTAGCGGACGATGCGCCTGCGGCATACCGGCACTGTCGGATAGGCCGGGGCATCCGGCCGTTTCCGCCACGCCCCGCCCTGGCGGCGCGTTTCCTGCCCATGCACCCGCCCATGCACCCGGACGGATCATCGAAGGACACGCCATGGCCGACCGAGACCCGACCAGCCAGAACACCATGCTCGCCTCGCGCGAGGTGCTGGAGCGCACCAAGGGCAAGGTTCTTCTCGTGGGCGTGGCGGCGGTGCTGCTGGGGGTGCTGTCGGTCGGGCTGCCCCGCGCCGCAGCCACCGGCACCGGCTACGCCCTGGGCGCGGCGGGCCTGATCGCCGGTATCGTCCAGGCGCTGCGGGCGATTCCCGCCCGCGGTACGCCGGCCATGGTGACGCGGCTGGCGGCGGGGATCGGCATCATGATCGCCGGCGGGCTGCTGCTGGCCTGGCCGCGTCCGGCCGTGGCGGCGCTGACCCTCGGCCTGGGCGTGCTGGCGGTGGGGCTTCTGGCGATGCGGACGCTGGGAAATTGGCGCGAGCGCCAACCCAAGTGGTGGCTGCCGGCCATCCCGCTGGCGGCGTTGCTGGCGGGCTTCGCCGGCGTCATGTGGGCCGGCTGGCCCGGCTCTGTCCTGTGGGCGGCGGGCACCGTGGGCGGCTTCGCCCTGGCCGGGATCGGCTGGTGGCTGGTCATGATCGGCACCGCCCACGACAGCCATAAGGAGCGCGGGCTGGCCGGGAAGTGGCCGCCAAAGTAGGTCGAGGCCCTTGCGCCGGGCCGCCGGCCGGGGCACCTTGCGGCCTTCCCCGTTGCGAAGAGAGCGTCACCCGTGCCCGAAATCTATGTCGACGCCGATGCCTGCCCCGTGAAGGCCGAGGTGATGCGCGTCGCCGAGCGCCACAGGATGCCCGTCCACATGGTGGGCAACACCTGGATGCGCATGGACCAGAGCCCCCTGCTCAACCGCGTCGTGGTGGCCGAGGGCGCCGATGCCGCCGACGACTGGATCGCCGAGCACATCACCGCTGCCGACATCTGCATCACCGCCGACATCCCGCTGGCCGCGCGCTGCCTGGAAAAGGGCGCGCAGGTCATCGGATCGACCGGCAAGCCCTTCACCACGGCCAGCATCGGCAACGCGCTTGCCATGCGCGACCTGATGGCGACCCTGCGCGAGACCGGCGAGATCACCGGCGGCCCGTCCGGCTTCACCAAGGCCGACCGCTCGCGCTTCCTGCAGGCGCTGGAGGAAGCGGCGCGCAAGGCCGGGCGCGGATCATGAACGACAGCCACGACGCCATCATCCTGGGCGCCGGCGCCGCCGGGCTCATGTGCGCGCTGACCGCGGCGCAGCGGGGGCGGCGCGTCGCGCTGGTGGACCATGCCGAGGCCGTCGGCAAGAAGATCCTCATTTCCGGCGGCGGGCGGTGCAACTTCACCAACTTGGAGACCGTGCCGGAGCGGTTCCTGTCGGCCAACCGGCATTTCCACAAGTCGGCCCTGTCGCGCTACACGCAAGGCGACTTCATCGCCATGGTGGAGCGGCACCGCATTCCCTACCACGAGAAGACGCTGGGGCAGCTGTTCTGCGACGACAGCGCCAAACGGATCGTGCGGATGCTGCTGGACGAATGCCGGGCCGGACCGGGCAGCGTCGACATCCGCCTGTCCCACCGCATCACCGATGTCGCCCATGCCGACGCCGCCTTTCGCGTCACGACCGACAAAGGCTCTCTGAGCGCGCCGGCCCTGGTGGTGGCGACCGGCGGGCCGTCCATCCCCAAGATGGGCGCCACGGGGTTCGCCTACGATCTCGCCCGCCGGTTCGGCCTGACCATCGTGGACCCGCGCCCGGCGCTGGTGCCCTTGACCGCCCGCCCCGACGACCTAGCCCTGATGCGGCCGCTGTCGGGCGTATCGCTGGACGCAGTGGCCGCCTGCGGCAAGACGGCGTTTCGCGAAAACATCCTGTTCACCCACAGGGGCCTGTCGGGACCGGCCATTCTTCAGATTTCCAGCTACTGGCAGCCCGGCGGCGCGATCACCCTGGACCTGCTGCCGGGCACCGACGCGACCGCCTTCCTGCTCGACCGCAAGGCCTCCCGCCCAAAGGCCGGCATGAAAAGCGTGCTGTCGGAGATCCTGCCGTCGCGACTCGCCCAGGCGCTGGCCGACGGCCCGTTCCCCGGCGAGGCCATGGCGGCCATGCCCGACAAGGCCCTGCGCAAGGCCGGTGACGCGCTCAACCGCTGGCGCTTCGAGCCGGCGGGAACGGAGGGTTACGCCAAGGCCGAGGTCACCGCCGGCGGTGTCGATACCCGCGGACTGTCCTCCCAGACCATGGAGACGCGGGACGTGCCGGGCCTGTTTTTCATCGGCGAATCGGTGGACGTGACCGGATGGCTGGGCGGCTACAACTTCCAATGGGCCTGGTCCAGCGGATGGAGCGCCGGGCAGGCCCTGTGATGCCTCCGGCGGAAGATATTTGGCATAGGCGCCATCACGCCGCTTGACGCCGGTCGCCACTTGCCCCACTTCTGGGCGGTCGAATGTTTCCAAGGGTGGTTGCCTGGCGGTCTCGATGGCCGCGGTTTTCTCCCGTTAAGAACGTTTCGATGCCCGATGGCGCGTTGCTGTCGGGCAACGCCGAAGACAGGAGAACACCGTCATGGCGACTGGTACCGTCAAGTGGTTCGATTCCACCAAGGGCTATGGCTTCATCACCCCCGACGAGGGCGGACAGGACGCGTTCGTCCACATTTCCGCCGTCGAGCGCGCCGGCCTGGACACGCTGAAGGACGGTCAGCGCGTGTCCTATGACCTGGAGCGCGGCCGCAACGGCAAGATGGCTGCGTCGAACCTGCAGGCCGAGTAAGCCAGGCCGCGCTTCGGCGCACCTGACCCTCGCTTGAACGAAACGGGCGGTCCCTGAAGGGGCCGCCCGTTTTGCGTCGACGCACCGGATCATCCGGCTGAGGCTTTAATACCCTTCTATTACAGTGGGTGATTTCTGAGGCGTCCGGCTGTGGCAGGCGTTAATCTTTACAAGAGAAACGGACGAGGCGCCCCATGACCGCACCAGGCCAGCAATGGCTCCGCGACCATCTCCAGCCTCCCACGGCCGCTGGATGGGCGGACCTGTTTCCCAGCTACAGCCGCGCCGAGCGTATCGCCGACGCCGTGGTGCATGTTCTGGGCATTACCGCCGGCATCATCGCCAGTGCGTGGCTTCTGGCCGTCGCCGCCTTTCAAGCAGGCGGGATCGAGCTGGCGAGCCTTGCGGTCTACAGCCTGGGCCTGGTGGGGATGCTGACGGCCTCGGCGCTATACAACCTGTGGCCGCCGGGGCGGGTGAAGGAAATCCTTCAGCGCTGCGACCACGCCATGATCTACGTGATGATCGGCGGCAGCTACACGCCCTTCGTCGTCAACGTGCTGGACGGCGGCCTGGGCATGGTGCTGGCCGGCATCGTGTGGACGGGCGTGACCGCCGGGATCGTGCTCAAGGTGGGGTTCCCGCGCCGGATGGAACGCCTGGGCCTGGCGCTTTACCTGGCGCTGGGCTGGTGCATCGTCGTCGCCATCGAACCCCTGGCCGGCGCCCTGACGCCGCTGGGCCTGACGCTTCTGGTGCTGGGCGGGGTGCTGTACACCGTGGGCACCGGCCTGCACCTGCTGGAACGCCTGCCCTTCCACAACGTGGGCTGGCACGTCATGGTGCTGGCGGCCGCCGGCTGCCACTTCGCCGCCGTGGTCGTGGAGGTGATACCCGGGAGCGCCGTCGCCGGTTGACCTACTCCCCGATGTCCTCGTTCCAGACGTCCGGCCGCTCGGCGATGAAGCGGCTCATGAGGTCGGCACAGGCGGGGTCATCCACCACCGTCACCTCCACCCCGCGCGACCGCAGCAGATCCTCGTCGCCCATGAAGGTGCGGTTCTCGCCCACCACCACGCGCGGGATGCCGTAGAGCAGGATCGCGCCCGAGCACATGGGACATGGGCTGAGCGTGGTGTAGAGCGTGCTCTCGCGGTAGACCCTTGCCGGCAGACGTCCGGCGTTCTCCAGCGCGTCCATCTCGCCGTGCAGGGTCGCCGAACCCTTCTGGACCCGGCGGTTGTGGCCGCGCCCGATGATCCGGCCGTCGTGCACGATGACCGAGCCGATGGGGATGCCGCCCTCGTCGTATCCGGCCTGGGCTTCATCGAGCGCGGCTTGCAGGAAGGGGTCCATGGGCGGCGGCCTTTCGGTTGAACATCGCGGATGTTCCACAAGCGTGCCGCAGCCGCCGCGGCACCTCAAGGAAAAGCGCCGATAAGGCTGCGCTAGCCCCCGGGCATCACTTTCGGCTATAACCCTCTGCACCCCGCCGGCTCCGGTCATCGTCGAGCGGCGGGTCGTTCCGATTGGAGATGTGGAATTACATGAAGGTCAGCATCGACATGGGGCTGACGCGGGACAGCAAACCCGCGACGCTCGATCTCGAGGAGCTGCTCGCCACCCGCCTGCTGGTCCAGGGCAATTCCGGCTCCGGCAAATCCCACCTGCTGCGGCGCCTGGTGGAACAAAGCGCGCAGTGGGTGCAGCAGTGCCTGGTCGATCCCGAGGGCGACTATGTCACCCTGGCCGAAGAGTTCGGTCATGTGGTCGTCGACGCCGCCGAGCACAACGACGTCCAGATCGCCCAGATCGCCGCCCGCGTGCGCAAGCACCGGGTGTCGGTCGTGCTGAACCTGGAAAACCTGGAGGCGGAGTTCCAGCTGCGTCGCGCCGCGGCCTTCCTCAACGGCATGTTCGAGGCCGACCGCGACCACTGGTATCCCTGCCTCGTGGTCGTCGACGAAGCCCAGCTGTTCGCCCCCGTCGCCGGCGGCGAGGTCACCGACGAGGCCCGCAAGCAGTCGCTGGGCGCCATGACGAACCTGATGTGCCGCGGCCGCAAGCGCGGGCTGGCGGGTGTCATCGCCACGCAGCGCCTGGCAAAGCTGGCAAAGAACGTGGCGGCGGAGGCGTCCAACTTCCTCATGGGCCGCACCTTCCTCGACATCGACATGACACGCGCCGCCGACCTGCTGGGCATGGACCGGCGGCAGGCGGAGATGTTCCGCGACCTGGAGCGCGGCAACTTCATCGCGCTGGGCCCCGCCATGGCGCGCCGGCCCCTGCCCGTGCGCATCGGCGACGTGAAGACCGGCGGGCGCGGCGGCAGTCCGAAGCTCATGCCGCTGCCCGAAACCCCGCCCGAGGACGCGCTGGACCTCATCATGACGCCGGGCGAGAACGAGCCGCCGCCGCAGCCCGCCCGCAAGATCCGTCCGCTGCCGCCGCAGACGGCCACCAACGACGTGCTCACCCAGCTTGCCGCCGCCCGGCCGCCCGAGCCTGAGCCGGAGGAAGAAGACGGCGCGCCCGTCGATCCGGCGGTCACGATCGAGCGGATCATGCGCGAGGTCATTGCCGACCCGGACGCGGCTTTTCGTTCTACCGCAGTGCTTTACCAGGATTTCCTCGTGCGCTGCCGCATGAAGCGCATCAACGGCCGTCAGCTTGACCTGGCCGCCTTCAAGCGCAAGCTGGCGACGGCGCGGGCCGGTGTGTCCATCGAGGCCGAACATTCCGAGGACTGGGACAAGGCGCAGTCCGTCGCCGACCGCCTGCCCGAAGACCTGCAGCCCCTGTTCCTGCTGCTGGCCCGCGCGGCCATGGACCAGACGCCGTGCCCCTCGGACACGGAAATCGCCCGCGCCCGCAACAGCCGCAGTCCGCGCCGCGCCCGGGGCCTGCTGGAATACCTGGAAAGCCGTGGCGTCATCACCCAGCGCGAGGACGCGGGGGGCCTGCGCGTCATCGCCCTGCCCGACCTTGCGTGGGAAACCGCTCCCGGCGACCCGCGCGCCGGCGAGGAAGCCCCCGGCGGCGGCCAGTCGGACCTGTTCGGCACTTAGCCCTCTCACGCAGGTGTGAGTCGCGGTCGAGGCCCCGGGCGTACCATATGGACGGCAGAGCCCCTCGAACCAGAGAGAGGAGTCCGCTTATGCGACGCCTGCTCACCGCGACCCTGCTTGCCGGCAGCACGCTGGCCGCTCCCGCCCTCGCCCAGGACCAGGGCAACACCGCAACCGCCGTTTTCGCCGGCGGGTGCTTCTGGTGCATGGAACCGCCCTACGACGACATGACGGGCGTGCAGGCCACGATTTCCGGCTATGCCGGCGGCTCGACGCCCAACCCGACCTACGAGGAGGTGACCGCCGGCGGCACCGGCCATGCCGAAGCCGTGAAGGTGGTCTACGATCCCTCTGAAGTCAGCTATGAGGAATTGCTGCGAACCTATTGGCGCAACGTCGATCCCTTCGACGGCGGCGGCCAGTTCTGCGACCGCGGCCCCTCCTACCGGCCGGCCATCTTTCCGCAAACACAGGACCAGCGCGAGGCCGCCGAGGCGTCGAAGAACGCGGTCGCCGAACAGCTCGGCCGCGAGGTGGCGGTAACGATCGAGACGGCCCCGGCCTTCTACCGAGCCGAGGATTACCACCAGAACTACTACGAAAAGAACCCGATCCAGTACAGGTTCTACCGCTGGACCTGCGGCCGCGACGATCGCCTGGACGAAGTTTGGGAAGACGTGCCCCGCCTCGCCCTGGCAGAATAGCCGCCCCTTCAAATGCGGGAGTGCGCCATGCCGCCGGTCGAGATCACCTTCGTCTCCGATTACGTCTGCCCCTGGTGCTGGCTCGGGCGCGCCCGGCTCAACCGGGCGCTGGAGCGCATGAAGGCCGATAGCGCGTTGCCCGCCGAAGGCGTCGTCGTCCGCCACTGGCCGTTCGAGCTGAACCCGGACATGCCGGCCGAGGGCATGGACCGCCGCGCCTACCGCACCGCCAAGTTCGGCTCGTGGGAGGCCTCGCAGGCCCTGGACGCGCGCATCCTGGAGCAGGCGGAGGCCGACGGGGTGCCCTTCGCCTTCGACCGCATCACCCGGACCCCCAGCACCAAGGCCGCGCACCGCCTGACCCTGCTGGTCCAGCACTACCACCCGCAGGCGGTGGAACGCTTCGTCGACGGCGTCTTCAAGGCCTACTTCGTCCACGGCCGCGACATCGGCGATGTCGGCGTGCTCGGCCAGTTGCTGCTGGACGCCCGGCTGGACCAGGGCGCGCTGCTCGACCGCCTCCGGGCCGGACAGGCCACCGAGCCGGTGGAGGCGCTTGAGGCGCGCGTGCGGACCGCGGGCATCGCGGGCGTGCCCGTCTTCGCCATCGGCGACCGCCGTCTTGACGGCGCCCAGCCCGTCGACGTTCTGGTCGAGGCCCTAAGGGCGGCGATCCCGGCGGATACAACCGTTCCCTGAAAGAGCACCGAAGACCCCTACTCCGCCCTGCCCGAAAGGCGTATGATATCTGGACGAAGATCCAGCGGCGGAGGTGGAGCGCACCATGTTCGGTTTCGGCAAGCGGGGTCCCGCCTCCGACGCGGATGCACGGAAGCAGGCCATCGAGCGGGCCAAGGAGGCCTGCCTCAAGGAACTGCGGGACATGCACGAGGCCACGCCCGACGCGGCGGAGCGCCTGCACAAGCGCCTGAAGGACCGCTGCGGCAGCGACAAGTCCCTGCCCTTCGACTTCAAGCGCGCCCTGCTGGAAAAGGCCCGCACCTACGAGTGCAATGCCAACATGCGGGAAACCGACCGCCTGCTGCACGAGGCCAACCGCCTGGCCGCCGAGGAGCACATGACGGAACGTGCCAAGAAGCTGGGGGCAGCGCGGCGGCACTTCTCCAAGGCCTGCACGCTCGGCGCCGACGAGGATTTCCGCAAGGCCGCCCAGCGGGCCATGGAAACCATCATGCTGACCGGCGGCGTGCACCACAAGGGACCGACCAAGGCCAAACCGGCCGACTTCGCGCCGAAGACGCCGAACCGGGCGAAGGCATGAGCGCCTGACGACGCTGAGCGCTCCACGAGTGCGCGGGGCCAGCCCCGCACCCCGGTGGAGGCGGCAGCCTCCACACCTCCACATTCTTTGAAACGGGATTATTCCGCCGACAGATCGTAGCGGTCGATTATCGCCGGGTGGCACACCTTGGCCTGGAGGGTGAGCAGCACCAGCTGCGCGTCCAGGCTGTCGCCGGATTCGATGGCCTCGGCGACGCGGGCGTCGGCATGGCGGGCGCTGACGGTGCCGTTGTTCTCGGTGAACTCGTCCTCGCCCAGCATGCACCACGCCAGCAACTCGCCGGCGCGGTGGGTGCTTTCCGGCGAAACACCCTCGGGCGTTTCCTTCAGCAGGCGGACGACGGTGAACTTCACGGCATCGGGCACCAGCGCCTTGTGCAGGCCGTGGGCGCGCACGCCGTCCTCGATGAGCCGCACCTCTCGCGAGCGCCCGAACAGGCCGAACAGACTGACCATGATGGCGTCTCCCTCAGTAGTGCGGCGGCGGCTTGTCGTCCTGCGGCGACCGCGCCCACCCGCTTTCCAGATCGCCCATGCGCTCGGCCACCTGGCGCAGTTGCAGGGTCAGCCGGTCGATGGTCCGTTGTTGCTCGACCAGCACGTCCGACAACTCCTCCGCCATGCGCTCCTGATGCGCCAGGCGGATTTCCAGGTCGACAATGCGATCCTCGGGGGTGTCGGCGGGCATGGATGGGCTCCTCGGCATCTCGGCGCGGAAGTCTGCTCGGTGGCGCGGACGCGGTCAAGCCGCATGCACCACGGGCCGGCAAGCGCCTCTTGCCGGCTTCAGCACCCTGTGGAACTGGAAGAGAAATGGCGTCCCCTAGGGGATTCGAACCCCTGTTGCCGCCGTGAGAGGGCGGTGTCCTAGGCCTCTAGACGAAGGGGACGCAGGCGCGTGCGCGGTCTGCATCGCGTGTTCCCGAGGGCGCGCCGGAGAAGCGCCGAAGTGGCGTCCCCTAGGGGATTCGAACCCCTGTTGCCGCCGTGAGAGGGCGGTGTCCTAGGCCTCTAGACGAAGGGGACGTGGCCTCGGGAGGACCCGTATGTAAGGGATCGCCCGACCCCGTGCAAGCAAAAAATTCACCCTCTCGTCACATCCTCCACCACCAACGGAACCGGCGTGAAGGCGCCCGCCTCGGGCACCATTTTCCAGGCCGAAAGCGCCGCCTCTCCCGTCCCGGAGACGCCGCAGATCAGCCACAACAGCGCCGGCTCGTAGGCCTGGGCCAGATCGGTGGCCGAAGGCACGGCGGGGGCGTCGGGATGGCTGTGCCAGTGGCCGAGCAGGCGCTCGGGCGTACCACGCAGCGCCTTCATGAGGTCCAGGCGCACGCGCGGGTCGACCTCGAAGCGGTCGCGGCCGCGCAGCGCCACGTTGCGGCTCGGCACCACGCGCGTCACCCGCTCCCCCTGCCCCACCAGCAGGCCGCAGCCCTCGTCGGGGTAGGCGCTGCGGGCGGCGGCGCGGATGGATTCCGCCAGCGCGCCCGGCAGCACAATGCGCGGCGGCAGGGGCTCTCCGCCGCCGAACAGCCTGTCCCAGTCGCCGCTGCCCATGGCGGTCACCGGCCCGAGGCGGTGTCCGGGGCGTCGGCCTCGTCGGCACCGCCCAGGGTGATGGAGCCCAACCGTTCACCGTCGGTGGCGCGCAGGATCACCACGCGGTCGGGCCGGCCGCCGCCGCTCAGGCGCAGCAGGATGCGGTTCTCGCCAACCGTGGCGCCGGTGATCTCGGTGGCGGCAGGCTCGTCGAGCATGATGTCGCCGATGGGCTCCGCCGGCACGGCCCCCACCACGCCGCCGCCGGGCGCGGCCGGCGCGGGCGTGTCCAGCGGGGGCGCAACGCCGGGCGCCGTGGCCGGGCCGGCAATCGTCTCGCCCTCCTCCACATCCGGGCCGAACTGGGTCAACACGCCATAGATGACCAGGCCGACGCCGGCGACGATGAGGATGCCCATGACGACGACGAGCGCCTTCAATGCTTTCATGACGGATTTACCCTTGTGTCCTGGCGCGCGGATCGACTTCCGGTCCGCTGCGTTTGCGTTTGCGCCCGGCGCGGGCTATACGCGCGGGGCGAGTTTGATGAATGGGCCGCGATGATACAGCAACCGACCGATCCCGCCACTGTCGAGGACGACGACGACGCCCTCGCCCCGGACCTGGAGGCCGAACAGAGCCCCGGCGCCCTTCTCACGGCCGAGGCGGGGCCCGAGGCGGCAGGCCTGCGGCTCGACAAATGGCTGGCCGAGGCGCTGGGCGATCCCGGCCTGACACGGTCGCGCCTCAAGCAGCTTATCGACGAGGGGCGCGTCAGCCTGGACGGCCGCACGCTTACCGCCGCCGATGCCTCGCGCAAGGTCAGGGCTGGTCAGACCGCCGCCGTCACGGTGCCGCCGCCAGAGCCGGCCGTGCCGGAGCCGCAGGACATTCCCCTGTCCGTGGTGTTCGAGGACGCCCACCTGATCGTCGTCGACAAGCCGGCCGGCATGGTCGTCCACCCCGCCGCCGGCAACGCCGACGGCACGCTGGTCAACGCCCTGCTCCACCATTGCGGTGCCAGCCTGTCGGGGATCGGCGGCGTGCGCCGGCCGGGCATCGTCCACCGCATCGACAAGGACACCAGCGGCCTGCTGGTCGCGGCGAAGACCGACGCCGCCCACCAGGGTCTCGCCGCCCTGTTCGCGCGCCACGACATCGAACGCGTTTACACCGCCGTCGTGTGGGGCGTGCCCATGCCGCGCCGCGGCACCATCACCGGCAACATCGCCCGCTCCACCGCCAACCGGCAGAAGATGGCGGTGGTGAAAAGCGGCGGGAAGCCGGCGGTGACGCATTATCAGGTGGTCACGCCGCTGGCCGGCGACACGGCGCTGGTCACCTGCCGGCTGGAAACCGGGCGCACCCATCAAATCCGCGTCCACATGGCGACCCAGGGGCACCCGCTGGTCGGCGACCCGGTCTACGGCCGGTCGCGCAACGTCGGGCGCCGGGGCCTGAGCGAGGCGCAGGCGGCGGCGCTGAAAGGCTTCAAACGACAGGCACTTCACGCCGGAGTCCTGGGCTTCGTCCATCCGGTGACCGGCGCGGCGCTGCGGTTTGAAAGCGCCCTGCCGGCGGACATGGCCGATCTGGTGGCCGCCCTGCAAGAAGGCTGACGGCGCGGCCCTGCCTTACGCCTTGGCGTTGGCGCCGGCGGGCTCGGGCGCGCCGGGAGCGGACGGCTCTTCCGTCTCGGCCGCCGAGCCGATGTCGTCGTCGGCGCCTTCTGTCACCTCGGGGCCCCACTGCTCCACCAGCCTGCGCTGGTCGGCGCGCAGCTTGGCGATGCGGCGGCTGGAGGTCAGGCTGAGGAACGAGCCCACGAGCGTCGGCGTCACCGCGTACAGCAGCCAGCCGAAGCCGGCCGCGCCGTAGATCAGCATCAGGGCGAACACGTTCGACAGCGTGTCCAGCGCCATGGTGATGTCGTGGCGCTCGAACCACATGTTCAGAAGGTACGGCGAGACGCCGGCAAAGTTGAACCCGCCGACACAGATGAAACCGTAGCGGTAACTGCCGCGCTCCACCACATAGGCCACCACCGTCGGCAGCATGGCGAAGGCCAGCAGCACCACGGTCGGCAGGAACAGAATGACCAGCGGCACCCCCATGACCAGCATGCCGATGCCGTTCGCCACGCCGCCCTTGCGCTTGCTTGCGCGCTTCTTATTCTTCTTCGCCATACTGCGGCCCCTTCCCTAAAACAGCCGCACCAGCAGCAGCAGCAGGATCGTCAGAAGCCCGACGATCACCGAGCCCACCGCTGCCGCCTGGTGGCCCATGCGCGTGGCGTTTTCGTCGCGCGCCGCCTGTCCGGTTTCCAGCGCCGTGATCTGGCGCTTGGCCTGGGCGTATTCGGCCTTGGCGGTCTCGAATCCCTCGTGGTCCGAGCCGCGCTCCTCTGCATTGTCCAGCAGGTTGTAGAGTTCCGGCAGGCTGCCCTTGCGCACCACCCGCGGGATTTCCTTTTCCATGCGCTTGCGGCGCTCGCGGCTGTGGTAGCTGTTGACGACGGGCGTGACCAGTCCGCCCAGCCAACTGGTCAGCCCGAACAGGGCTTCCGGCCCCAGCCGCCATTGCAGCACCGCCAGCAGGCTCAGCATGCCCAGCGCCTGGCGCTCGGGTTCCGGGTCCTCCATGGCCTTCAGCTGCGGCGTCAGGTCCCGCTCGTAGCGCGAGGCGGTGAAGGCGGCGATGTGGCGATCCACGGGCCAGGTCTTTGTGTCGGCGCTCTTGCTGGCGTTTTCCAGCGCCGGCAACAGCTCCCGGATTTCGCTGACGTGCTCGGTCTCCACGAAGGAGCTGAGGCACGGCATGTTCTCGTTCTGCTCGTAGGCGATGCGCTCGATGCCGTAGCCCTTGTTCTTGTTGGCCAGGAAGATGCGCATGTCGCGGAAATTCTGCTCCGCCTGGGTGTGTTCCGGATTGTACACCGACTGGGCCTGCACCCAGTACTTCACCACGTCCCACGTCACCATGTCGGCGAAGGGCTTGACGTCGCCCTTGCGCATCATGGTCGACGCCAGCGCCGGGCCGAAGCCGTCCAGCGTGCAGCGGACGTTGCGGAAGCACAGCGGCGCCTCGGGGAAAAGCACCATGACGCACCGCGCGACCATCAGGTCGCCCTGGCCGCGCTTGTCGCCGGGCAGGGCCTCCACCACCTTGATGACGGTGCTCAGTTGGTCGGCGCGTTCGTTGTCCTCCAGGCCGCGGCGCAGCCAGACCTCCAGCCGGCCCTCCTTGATGATGCCGAGCGCCTTGTCCCAGTTCTTCATCAGGCCGTAGGCGGCGCCGCGAGCGGTGGCGAACTCGTTGTTCCCCACCTTGAAGGCGCGCTGTGCGCGCTTTTCCATGCGCGGCTGCAGCGGCGTCAGGCGGCGGCCGTTCAGCCACAGGTCCAGCTGCTCCAGCGTCCAGCGTTCGCGGCTGTCGTCATGCAGCAGCCCGCGCAGCGGTTCGATCATGGACAGGGGCACGCGGTTCTCGCCCGCCAGCGTGGCGTAGGAGCCCTGCTCCAGCCGCTGGCGCATGACCTCCTCCGGGTCGCGACCGCGCACCGGGTTGGTCCCCAGCATGAGGAACAAAAGCGTCACGCCCAGACTGAACATGTCGTCGGAATAGTGCCCGCTGCCCCGCCCCTCCGGCGTGCAGAGCGCGGTCTCGATGGGCTCGAACAGCGCCGGGTTGTCGTAGCCCGGCGGCGTGGTCAGGCAGTCGCCCAGCACCAGCCGGTCGCCCTTGGCGTCGAAGAAATAGACGTTGTCCGGCCGGATGGCACGATGCGTAACCGAGCGTGACCGCAGCTCGGCCAGCGCGTCGTGCAGCGGCTTGATGACCTTCTTGGCGAAGAACTGATCGGAAATGACGTCGATGGTGGCGTTGAGGTCCGCCATCACCTTGCCGCCGGCCGGCCGCTCGTAGATGGACGCGATGACCTTGCGGCCCTCGGGCGGCCAGTCGATCGTGCCGCCCTCGATGAACTGCAGCATGCCGGGGTTCTGCATGCCGCGCAGGGCCCGCATGACCGTGGTCCGCTGCAGCGTGTCGGCCCGCCCGATCAGGGCATAGAGCGCCCGCCCCGCGCCGCGCCGGTCCTGCACCTCGAAGGCCTTGGCGCTGGGCGTGTCCAGATCGGGGAGCGGCTTGTCGGGATGGATCTCGAAGCGGTCGCGCAGCTTGACCGGATCGGCGGACGCAGCACCGCCTCCGCCGCCCGTCTGGGGCGACCCCTTGCCCGCCTTGTCGGCCGCCTTGCCCTTCTCGGCGGACTTCTTGCCGCTGTCCGGGTCGGCGGCCTTGGCGGTGGCCTTGGCCGTTGCCGTGGCCGCCATGCCTCTCCCTCACCTCATCCGTTCCGGCCGGGTGCACCCGGCGATCGGAAGGGTAGCCTCGAAACCGATGGTTGGCAACGAGACGGATGAGGCCCCTCAGCCGAATGTCGCGAAAAATTGCGACATACCTACGCTGAAAGGCCTATGCCTTCCGGTCCTCAGCCCCGGAATGGATCGGTGACAAGGATGGTGTCCTCGCGCTCCGGGCTGGTGGAGAGCAGCGACACCGGCGCCTCGATCAGTTCCTCGATGCGGCGCACGTACTTGACGGCCGTGGCCGGCAGTTCGCCCCACGAGCGGGCGCCCTCGGTGCTCTCGCTCCAGCCTTCCATGCTCTCGTAGACGGGCTTGCAGCGTTCCTGCTGGGCGACGGCGGCCGGCAGGTGGTTCAGGCGCTTCCCGTCCAGTTCATAGCCGACGCAGACCTTCAGTTCCTCAAGGCCGTCCAGCACGTCCAGTTTGGTCAGCGCGATGCCGTCGATGCCGCCGGTCTTCACCGCCTGGCGCACCAGAACGGCGTCGAACCAGCCGCAGCGGCGCTTGCGGCCGGTGACGGTCCCGAATTCGCGGCCGCGCTCGCCGATCTTATTGCCGATGTCGTCGAACAGCTCGGTCGGAAACGGTCCGGCGCCGACTCGGGTGGTGTAGGCCTTGGTGATGCCCAGCACATAGCCGACACGCCCCGGCCCCATGCCCGATCCCGCCGCCGCCATGCCGGCGACCGTGTTGGACGAGGTGACGAAGGGATAGGTGCCGTGATCGACGTCCAGCATGGAGCCCTGCGCGCCCTCGAACAGGATGCGCTTGCCTTCCTTGTAGCGGTCGGCGAGCGTCAGCCACACGGGCTCGGCGTAGGGCAGCAGCTTGGGCGCCAGGGCGCGCAGTTCCTTGAGGATCGCCTCGCCGTCCAGCGGCTCCGACCCCAGGCCCTTGAGCAGGGCGTTGTGGTGGGCCAGCAGACGGTCGACCTTCATTTCCAGGGTCGCGTCGTCGGCCAGGTCGCAGACACGGATGGCGCGGCGGCCGACCTTGTCCTCATAGGCCGGGCCGATGCCGCGGCCGGTGGTGCCGATCTTGCCCTTGCCAGCCGCCTGCTCGCGTGCCTGGTCCAGGGTGGAGTGCAGCGGCAGGATCAGGCAGGCGTTCTCGGCGATGCGCAGGACGTCGGGCGTGATGGTGACGCCCTGGGCGCCCAGGCGCTCGATCTCTTCCATCAGCGCCCAGGGATTGATGACGACGCCGTTGCCGATGATCGACAGCGTGCCGCGCACCACGCCCGAGGGCAGCAGGCTCAGCTTGTAGGAGACGCCGTCGACGACCAGCGTATGGCCGGCGTTGTGACCGCCCTGGAACCGCACCACCACATCGGCGCGGGCCGCCAGCCAGTCGACCACCTTGCCCTTGCCCTCGTCGCCCCACTGCGACCCGACGACAACCACGTTCGTCATGTCTCTGATCCCGGTCGTTGATTGGTTAATGATACGATTTCAAGGCCTTGGAAGCCGGCCTTCATGCTCGTTCGAATGATGTCAGCCCACGGCCCGCGGTGCGCCTTCGACCATCGCGTGGTCGCAGTCCAGGCGCCTGGCCTCGGCCAGGGCATCCTCCACGGGCTCGAGCCCGGCGACGACGGTCCAACCCTCGTCCCGCAGGCGGATACGGTCGGCCAGCGGCGTCCCGGCGGGCACGAAAAGGCGCGGCCGCGCCTCCGGCTGGGGCGCCACGTCGAGCACCTTGTCGACGAACAGCGTCACGCCCACGGCAGGCTCCTGCGTCGACCCTGCCTCCTGCCCGGCCAGATACCGGCCGCCGCGGCCCAGTTCGCCGGGCGCGCCCTTGGCGAACAGCGAGAACGCGACGCCGGTGTGATATTCAAAGCCGCGGTTTTCCACCGCATCGACCGTCAGGCCGACATCCGGCAGGTCGGCCCGCACGCGGTCGAGAACCTGCGCCAGGCGGTCGCGCTCGGCCGCCGCGACCGGCGGCAGGTCCAGGGCGCGCAGGGCGTCCAATGCGGTGTCGGCGGAGCCGCAGGCCTTGAGCAGCGCCCCCAGGATGTCGGAGGCCGGGCCGCCCAGCGCGGCGACGGCGGCGGCGTCCTTCTGGTCCAGCGCCGTGCGCGCCTCGGCCCGCTGCTCGGCCGTGAGGTGGAGGGCGTCGCAAACGGCGGGCACCAGCGTCGGCAGGTTGAGGTCCACCGACAGGCCCGTGATGCCCAGCGCCGCCAGCGCAGAGGCGACGGTCACCACGACCTCGGCATCGGCGGCGGGGCTGTCGACGCCAATCAACTCAATGCCGCACTGGCTGAACTGGCGTTCCGGGTGAAGCTGGCTGCCGCGCACGCGCAGGATCTGTCCCGCATAGGACAGGCGCAGCGGACGCGGGGCGTTCTTCAGGCGCGTGGTGGCGATGCGGGCGACCTGGATGGTGATGTCGGCGCGCAGGCCCAGCATGCGCTGGGACATGGGGTCCATCACCCGGAAGGTCTGCATGGCGGTCGCCGCACCCGTACCGGCGAGCAGGTTTTCCTCGAATTCAATCAGCGGCGGCTTGACGCGCTCGAACCCGAAGCCGGCAAAATGCGACACCAGACGATCCACCACCGACGCCTCGAAGGCGGCCGCGGGCGGCAGAAGGTCGCGCAGGCCCGCCGGAAGCAGGGCCTTGGTGTCGGTATCGGTCATCGCGCGTGAACGTCCCGTATTCGCCTGAAGAGAAGAAACCGGCCCTGAAAACAGGAACCGCCGGCCCGCGAAGGCGGGTCCGGCGTTCCGCTGTGTAGCGCGTTTGGCCCTGACGGGCAACGGCCAATCGTATTTTACAACTTTATCAACGGCTTTACCGCGCCAGCACCTCGTCCAGCAGGTGCAGCACGTCGACCGAGGCATCGGCGACCTTGCTCAGTTCCTCCAGTGCACCGTCCATGTTGCCTTCCTCGTACATCTCCGCGCAGTGGATACCGTGGCGGTGCACTTCGGCGTGCGGAATGGCAAGGCGGCGGAAGGCGTCGTTGTCGGTGATGTCGCGATCGGTCTGGGCGTCGTACCACTTGCCCAGGCGGCAGGTGTGATGGTCGGCCAGCTCCTTGGAGTTCAGCGCCGCACGGCCCACCACCATCTGCGCCAGCTTCTTGCGCCAGATGACGTGGTCGGACTTGGCGGCGTGGATGGTGAAATCCTTGATTTCCAGCTTGGACAGGTCGCCGATGGCCGCCTGCACCTGCCCTTCCACGCCGTCCATGACGTCCAGCACCCGATTGATGGAGCTGACGTTGTTGCTGGCCGTGCCGGCGATGGCGCTGATGCCGTCGGAGACCTCGCGCGAGGCGTCGCTCTGCTGGCCCAGGATGCCGGCGATCTCGTTCATGCGCTCGGTCACGCCGTCGATCCGCGCGAGCACGTCGCCGATGCCGTCGCCGGTGTGGCTGATGATGCCCCGGCCCTTCTCGACAGCCTCGGCGCCGGTCTGCATGGCGCCGACGATGGCCGCCATGTCCTCGCGCAGGGCGCCGATGCGGTTGCGGATGTCCTCGGTGGCCTTGGCGGTCTGGGTCGCCAGGTTCTTGACCTCGCCGGCGACCACCGCGAAGCCCTTGCCCGCCTCGCCGGCGCGGGCGGCCTCGATTGTGGCATTGAGCGCCAGCAGGTTGGTCTGCTTGGCGATGGCCTCGATCTGCATGGTGATTTCGCCGATGCGGTCGGACGCCTCGGCCAGCCCTTCGGCCTTGGCGGTGGCGTCGACCACGGCCGAGGCGATGGCCTCCATGGCCTCGATCGCCTCGCGCGAGGTGCCGGCGGCGGCCTCGGCGGCGGCGTGGGCCTCCTGAGTGTGCTCGGCGACGCTGTCCGAGGACCGGGCGATCTCGTCGACGCTGGCCACCATTTCCTCGGCGGCGGCGGCGATGGCGTGGGTGCGGTTCTCCACGTCGCGGACGTCGCGGCTCATCTCGGCGGTGGCGGTGACGGCCTCGTTGGCGGTCATCGACAGCGACACGATGCGCTTGATCTCGCTCTCCGCGCGATCGTGCAGCACGTCGGCAAGCTGCTTGAGCTTGGCCGTCAGTTCGTCCGTCCCCTCTGGCACGGAGCGGTAGCGGCCCTCGATCAGCAGGTCGACGATGTGCTCGACCGAGCTGGCAGGCCCGGCCTCGACAGGCGCATTCATGCTGGCAATCCCCCTCTGAAGGGTCCGCCACCGGGAACGGCGGACACGATCAAGACATGCGCGCGCCGCCGCCCGCATTCCCCAATGCACGACGGCGCAGCATCGCAATACTAGGGCAGGAGATGTACCTTTTCAGCCATAAAGTGCAGCAAGCAACTCAGCCATGCTTTTCGGCAAGTTGGCCATAGGCCCACTCCACCCAGGGCAGCAGCGCCTCGATATCGGCGGTCTCCACCGTGGCGCCGCCCCAGATTCGGATGCCGGCCGGGGCGTCGCGGTAGCTGCCGATGTCGTAGGCCACGCCCTCGGCCTCCAGCATCTTCGCCAGTTCCTTGGCGACGGCGGCGCGGGCGTCGTCGTCCAGGGCGCGGAACCACGGCGCCGTGATCTTCAGGCAGATGGCCGTGCAGGAGCGGTTTTCCGGGTCGGTTGCCAGGAAGTCGATCCAGTCGGTGCGCGCGACCCAGTCGGCGACGGCCTTCAGGTTGGCCTCCGACCGCGCGATCAGCGCCGGCAGGCCGCCGATCCCTTCCGCCCACTTAAGGCCGTCCAGGGCGTCCTCGACGCACAGCATGGACGGCGTGTTGATGGTCGCACCCTCGAAGATGCCCTCGATCAGCTTGCCGTTCTTGGTCATGCGGAAGATCTTGGGCAGCGGCCGGCCGGGGTCGAAGCTCTCCAGCCGCTCCACGGCGCGCGGGGACAGCACCAGCATGCCGTGCTGCGCCTCGCCGCCCAGCACCTTCTGCCAGGACCAGGTGACCACGTCCAGCTTGCGCCACGGCAGGTCCATGGCGAACGCCGCCGAGGTGGCATCGCAGATTGCGAGCCCCTCGCGGTCGTCAGCGATCCAGCCGGCGTCGGGCACCCGCACGCCCGAGGTGGTGCCGTTCCAGGTGAAGACCACGTCGCGGGCGGAATCCACCTGGTACATGTCCGGCAGGCGGCCGTAGTCGGCCTTGAGCACGCGCACGTCGGGCAGCTGGAGCTGCTTGCGGACGTCGTTCACCCATTCCATGCCGAAGCTTTCCCACGCGGTCATGTCGACGCCGCGCGCGCCCAGCATCGACCACAGCGCCATCTCCACCGCGCCGGTGTCCGAGGCCGGGACGATGCCGATCCGGTAGTCGTCGGGAATGCCCAGGATCGCCCGGGTGCGGTCGATGACCTCCTGCAGCCGTGCCTTGCCTTCCTTGGAGCGGTGGGAGCGGCCCAGCAGCGCGCCCGACAGCACGTCGACGCTCCACCCCGGCCGCTTGGCGCAGGGGCCCGACGAGAAGTTGGGATTGGCCGGGCGGAGGCTCGGCTTGGGCGCGGCGGTGGTGGCGGTCATGGGTCGGGCGCTCCCTGTGGGGCTGGCGGTGAGAGGCGCACTCTATGCGCCGCCCGGACCCCCGTCAACGCGGCCGGCTACAGGCTCCAGTACACCGGCGCGAACAGGGTGAAGACGATCCACAGGACGACCACCAGCGGCAGCCCCACCTTCACGAAATCGGCAAAGTGGTACTGGCCCGGGCCCATGATCAGCAGGTTGGTCTTGTAGCCGATGGGCGAAGCGAACGAGCAGTTGGCCGCCAGCACCACGGTGATCGCGAAAATGCGCGGGTCGACGCCCATCTGGTCGGCCAGGCTGACGCCGATGGGGGTGAACAGCACGGCGGTCGCGTTGTTGGTCAGGATGTTGGTGAACACCGCCACCATCAGGAAGAAGGCTGACAACACACCGACCGTTCCCATGTCTCCCGCCACGGCCAGCGCGCCCTCGGCGATCCACCGCGCGCCGCCGGTGGCCTGCAAGGCATCGCCCAGGGCCAGGGCGGCGGCGACCACCAGGATGATCTTGCGGTCCAGGGCCCGCGCCGCCTGCCGCAGGTTTATGGCACCGACGCCGATGAGCGCCGTCGCGGCGATGATCGCGGCGGCGAGGATCGGCACGAGTCCCAGGGCCGCCAGGCCGACGGTGACGGCGAAGATGGCCCCGGCGGTCTTCGCCAGGTGCCGGCGTGGCAGGGCGTCGCGCGTGCCGGACATGATGACCAGGTCGCGCTCGCCGCGCAGGTTGTCGATGTCGCGCGAGCGGCCAAGCAGCAGGATCACGTCGCCGGCCTCCAGCCGGATCTCGGTCATGCGGGCGCGGATCATGCGGGCGCGGCGCAGGATGCCGACCGCCAGGCAGCGGTGCCGCTGGCGGATGCCATACTGCTCCAGCGTCAGGCCGATGAGGCGCGAGGCCGGGCTGACCATCGCCTCCACCAGCACCATTTCCGTCAGTTCGGGCGGCGGTGCGGCCTCGTTTTCCTCGTCCTCGCCATCCTTGGCGGAGTCGGTCTCCTTGGCATCGGCGGCCCCACCCTCCTGGACGGCCTTCTGCCCCTTGATGCGCTCCGCCTGGCTGTCGCGGCCGGGGACGGGCGGGAACAGGAGGCCCGGGTGGCGCGAGGCGACCTCGGTCAGGGCGCTGCGGGTGGCGGCGATGACCAGCACGTCGCCGGCCCGGATGGGGAAGTCGTCGAACGGCGGCAGTTCGGCATGCTCGCCCCGCTGGATCAGGCGCACGGTCACGTCGGGCAGCGCCTTGAACTTGCCTGCAGCGGCCTTCTGGCCGATGAGCGGGCTGTCTTCCGGCACCACGATCTGGCTGACGAACTGTTTGCCGCCACCGACCATGCGGCTGGACATGGGCTGGCGGCTGGGCAGCAGGCGCGGTGCGATGACCAGCGTGTAGACCATGCCGATGCTCGCCAGCACCAGCGCGATGGGCAGGAACTCGAAGAAGCCCAGCTCCTCGCGCCCCAGCTCGATCAGGGCCGAGGACACCAGCAGGTTCGTCGACGAGCCGATCAGCGTCGTCATGCCGCCCAGGATGGCGGCGAAGGACAGCGGCATCATCAGGCGGCTCGGCGACCAGTTCCGGCTGCGGGCGAGCGCCTGCATGATGGGAATGAAGATGACGACGACCGGTGTGTTGTTGAGGAACGCCGACAGCACGGCGACGCCCAGCAGCACCATCACGATGCCGCGGTGCACGCCCATGCGCGGATTGCCCACCTGCTCCGCCACCGAATCTAGGGCGCCGGTGCGGATCATGGCCTCGCCCACCACCAGCAGCGCCAGCACCGTCAGCAGCGCCGGGTTGGCGAAGCCCCGCACCAGGTCGGCGGACTCCAGCACCACCTCGCCGTCTTGCGTGACGGGGGCGACGTGGAACAGCAGCACCAGCGCCGACAGCAGCAGCAGCGAGGTCAGCTCCAGGCTCAGCCACTCGGTCACGTAAAGCACGATCACGCCCACCATCAGGGCGAGCGTGATCCACATCTGAATGTCGGCGACTCCCGGACCGAGGATGGCCTTAATCCCTTACCGCAGTTGGAGGATTCAGCCTGACATGAACGCGACACTGATGCGACGGTTCATGCGCCCCTTCTTTTCGATTTTTGCTACCTCGACGGGACCGATCTCGCCTGTGCGCGCGACATGGGTGCCGCCGCAGGGCTGCGTATCGACGCCCTGAACCGAAATGATGCGCACGCGCCCCTGCCCCATGGGCGGCTTGACCGACATGGTGCGGACCATCTCCGGGTTGGCCTCAAGCTCCTCGTCCGCGATCCAGGAATGCGCGACCGGCGCATCTGCTGCGATGAGCGCATTCAGCTTCTCCGTCAGCTCCGCCTTGTCCGGGCTTTCCTCAAGGTCGAAGTCGAGCCGCCCCTTGGCGTCGCTGACGTTGCCGCCGGTCACCGCGCCGGGCACCAGCGAGCACAGCAGGTGCAGGCACGAATGCATCCGCATGTGCCGGTGACGCCGGTCCCAGTCGAGGACGACGGTCACGGCCGCGCCCTCGGCCGGGGCGGTCTCGCCCTCGGCCAGGATGTGGAGGATGTCGCCGGTGTCCTTGTCCTTGCGCGTGTCGGCGATGCGCACCGCCCCGCCGTCGGCCAGCTTCAGCACGCCGGAGTCGCCCGGCTGCCCGCCGCCCATTGGATAGAACACGGTTCGGTCCAGGCAGACGGCGCCGTCGGCGGCACGGGTGACGGTGGCGGCGCACTCCTTGAGGTAGGAGTCCTCGCGGAACAGTTCGTCGGTCATGGGCTCGGCGGTCCTTCGGGAAAGATCGTCACAGGCGCTCGAACGGGCGCACGGTGTGGGCGTGGTCCAGGGGGCCGTGCCCTTGTCCGTAGCCCGGCGCGGTGCGAATGGCACCCAGGACATACTCCCGCGCGCGGGACACCGCACTGGTCAGGTCGCGGCCCTGGGCGAGCCCCGTCGCCACGGCCGAGGCAAGCGTGCAGCCCGTGCCGTGCGTGGACGTTGTGGCGACGCGCCCGCTCTCGAACCGGGTCACGCCTTCGGCGGTGATCAGAAGGTCGACGAGCTTTTCCTCGGCGGCCAGGTGCCCGCCCTTGAGCAACACCGCCTTGGGGCCGAGCGCCAACAGGTCGTCGGCGGCGGCCTCCATGTCCTTCAGGGTACGGACCTCGCGGCCTAGCAGCGTTTCCGCCTCCGGCAGGTTCGGCGTGATGACCGTCGCCCGCGTGATGAGCCGGCCCTTCAGCGCCGTCACGGCCTCGCGCGCCAGCAGCGGATGGCCGCCCTTGGCGACCATCACCGGATCCACCACCAGCGGTACGTCGGGGGCGAAGTCCTCCAGCGCCTGGGCGACGGTCTCGATGGTCGGCGCGTCCCCCAGCATGCCGATCTTGACGACGTCGGCCCCGATGTCGGTCATGCAGACCTGGATCTGCTGCCGGATGAAATCGCCCGGCACCGGATGCACGCCATGGACGCCGCACGTGTTCTGCGCCGTGAGCGCCGTGATGGCCGTCATGGCAAAGCCCTGGAGCGCCGTGACGGTCTTGGTGTCCGCCTGGATGCCGGCGCCGCCGCCGGAGTCACTGCCGGCGACAATCAGAACGCGGCCCTGCATCACGCGGCCTCCTTGGCGGCCTCGCCCTGGATGGTGGCACACAGGCCGTCCACCAACTCTTCCACCAGCGCCTTGTCGTCGCCTTCGGCCATAACGCGAATCTTGGGCTCGGTGCCCGACTGGCGGATGAGCAGGCGCCCGCCCGAAGCCTCCAGCCGCGCCTCGGCGGCCCCGATGGCGTCCGTCACCACCTTGCTGTCCATGACGGCCTTGGCCGCGTCCCGGTGGGCCAGGCGCACGTTCTTGAGCACCTGCGGCACCCGGTCGAAGACGTGGCAAACCTCGCTCGCCCGGCGCCCCTGCTGGATCAGTTCCGACAGCACCTCCAGCCCCGCCATGAGGCCGTCGCCGGTGGTCGCCTGCCCGCCGAGGACGATGTGGCCGGACTGCTCGCCGCCCAGGTTGTAGCCGTCGCGGCGCATGCATTCCACCACGTAGCGGTCACCCACCTTGGTGCGGACCATCTTGAGGCCCTCACCCTCGATGAAGCGCTCCAGCCCCAGATTGGACATGACTGTCGCCACAAGGGCATCGCCCTGCAGCTTGCCGTCGCGCTTCCAGGCGCGCGCGATCAGGCCCATGAGCTGGTCGCCGTCCACCATGGCGCCGTGCTCGTCGCAGACCTGGATGCGGTCGGCGTCGCCGTCCAGCGAGATGCCGATGTCGGCGCCGTGGCTGACGACCGCCTGCTGCATCCGCTCCGGGTACAGCGAACCGCAGCCTTTGTTGATGTTGAAGCCGTCGGGCTCGACGCCGATGGGAATGACCTCGGCGCCCAGTTCCCAGATCACCTGCGGCGCGACCTTGTAGGCCGCCCCGTTGGCGCAATCGACGACGACCTTCAGGCCGTCCAGCCGCCGGTCGCGCGGCAGCGTCGCCTTGACGCTCTCGATGTAGCGACCGGTGGCGTCCTCCATGCGGCGCGCCTTCCCCAGCTTCGCCGGCGCCACGCGAAGGGCATCCAGCCCGTTGTGCAGCAGATGCTCGATCTCGTCCTCGGTGGCGTCGGACAGCTTGAACCCGTCGGGGCCGAACAGCTTGATGCCATTGTCCTCGTAGGGGTTGTGCGATGCCGAGATGACGACACCCATGTCCGCCCGCAGGGACCGCGTCAGCATGGCGACCGCAGGCGTCGGCATGGGACCGACCAGGATCACGTCCATGCCGACGGAGATGAAGCCGGCCGTCAGCGCCGGCTCCAGCATGTAGCCCGACAGGCGCGTGTCCTTGCCGATGACCACCGTGTGCCGGTGGTCGCCGTTGGTGAAGTGAGCCCCCGCCGCCATGCCGATCTTCATGGCGACGTCGGCGGTCATGGGATAGGCATTGGCGGTGCCGCGCACACCGTCGGTGCCGAACAGCTTGGATGTCATGGGCAAGAGTCCGTGCTCGAAGGTCGGAACAGTTACCCTAAGGACTATCCCAGCGCACGGCCGCTTGGCAACCTGTCGTCAGACTGACCCGATGCCCCGCCATGTGGCGACCGCCTGCACCGCCTCCGGAACATCGTGGACCCGGAGTATCTGCAGGCCGCGGTCGAGCCCCGACTGATCGGCCGCGACGGTGCCCGGCAGGCGCTCCTTGGGCGCCTCGCCCCGGCTGAGGCGGCCGATGAAGGACTTGCGCGACAGGCCCAGCAGCACCGGGTGTCCCAGGCCGTGCAGCACCCCGGACCACGCCAGGATTTCCAGGTTGTGGCCGAGCGTCTTGCCAAAGCCGATGCCAGGGTCGAGGCAGATGTTCTGTGCCTCAACGCCCGCCGCCCGCGCCTGCTCCGCCCGCGCCCGCAGCCAGTCGGCGACGTCCAGCGGCGCGCAGTCGTAGACCGGGTCCTTCTGCATGGTCTGGGGCGTGCCCTTGATGTGCATGAGCACCACCGGTACGTCCAGTTTCGCCACTGTCGGAAGCGCATTCGGGTCCCAGGTGAGTGCCGTCACATCGTTGACGATGCGCGCGCCAGCGGTCACGGCGGCTTCCATGGTGGCGGCATTGCGGGTGTCGATGGAGACGACGGCCCCCTTCTCCGCCAAGCCCCGCACGACCGGCACGACCCGGCGGATTTCCTCTTCCGGTGGCACCGGGTCGGAGCCGGGGCGCGTGCTTTCGCCGCCCACGTCCAGGATGTCGGCGCCCGCCTCCATCATCGCCAGGCCGTCGGCGATGGCGACCGAGGGGTCGTAGCGGTCGCCGCCGTCGGAGAAACTGTCGGGGGTGATGTTCAGGATGCCCATGATGCGCGGCCGATCCATGGACAGACCCGCGAAGGCCGGGCGCGGCGCGGTCAGGCGGTCGAGCGTGGCCGCCACATGGGCCGCCACGGCCTCGCCGCATCCCTCGGCCCAGGCGGTGACGGCTTCCTCCGGCGCCACCACGGCCGAAGCACCGCCGCCCGGCTTGCGGATCAGCACGGCCAGCAGCGCGAAGGCCATGTCTTCGCGGCCCGCGAGCGGCAGGGCATGACAGCCCTCCACCGCCGCGCGGGCGGCGGCGCCGGTCAGCAGGCCGGCGGGGGCCAAGTGGATCATGGACGCCGGATCGGCGCCCTCGGGCAGAGAAAAGCCCCGCGCGAGCGCGGGGCTTTCCGTGATGGAAGGGGTAATGGTCACGCTCACGGCATCAGGTTCCCGGCTGAGGCTCCGGACCCGGGCCGATGCCGGCCTCGCCCTCGGAGCCCTTGCCCTTGCCGGCGACGGGAACCGACGACCGGCGACCGCCGGACGGCTGCGGGGTGCCGCCGCCCGTGTCGTCGTCGCGGCGGATCTGGCCGCCGGCCATGAGGGTCTTCAGCTCCTCGCCCGACAGGGTCTCGTACTCGAGCAGCCCCTGGGCGATGGCCTCCAGCTTGTCACGGTTTTCCGTGATGTACTTGTAGGCCCGCTGGTACCCCGCATCGACGATGCGCTTCACTTCCTCGTCGACCATCTGGGCGGTGCGCTCGGACATGTTCTTGTGCTGCGTCACCGAGTGGCCGAGGAACACCTCGCCTTCCGGCTCGCCGTAGGTCAGCGGGCCGAGCTTCTCGGAGAAGCCCCACTCGGTCACCATGCGCCGGGCGCGGTCGGTGGCCATCTTGATGTCCTGGCTGGCGCCGGTGGTGACCTTCTCCCTGCCGAAAATCACTTCCTCGGCCACGCGGCCACCCATGGCGATCGCCAGGAAAGCCTCCAGGTACTCGCGGGAGTGCGACATGCGGTCGCGCTCCGGCAGGCTCTGCACCAGACCCAGCGCACGGCCGCGCGGGATGATGGTCGCCTTGTGGACCGGGTCGTATTCCGGGCACATCAGGGTCACCAGGGCGTGGCCGCCCTCGTGGTAGGCCGTCAGCTTCTTCTCGTCCTCGGACATGACCATGGAGCGGCGCTCCGCACCCATGATGACCTTGTCCTTGGCTTCCTCGAAGTCGGACATGGTGACCACGCGCTTGCCCTTGCGGGCGGCCATGAGCGCGGCCTCGTTGACCAGGTTCGCCAGATCGGCGCCCGAGAAGCCCGGCGTGCCGCGCGCGACGATGCGCACGTCGACGTCCGGCGACAGCGGCACCTTGCGCATGTGGACCTTGAGGATCTTCTCGCGGCCCAGCACGTCGGGGTTGGGCACCACGACCTGCCGGTCGAAGCGGCCGGGGCGCAGCAGCGCCGGGTCCAGCACGTCGGGGCGGTTGGTGGCCGCGATGAGAATGACGCCCTCGTTGGCCTCGAAGCCGTCCATCTCCACCAGCAGCTGGTTCAGGGTCTGCTCGCGCTCATCGTTGCCGCCGCCGAGACCGGCACCACGGTGGCGGCCCACGGCGTCGATTTCGTCGATGAAGATGATGCACGGCGCGTTCTTCTTGCCCTGCTCGAACATGTCGCGGACACGGCTGGCGCCGACGCCGACGAACATCTCGACGAAATCGGAGCCCGAGATGGTGAAGAACGGCACGTTGGCCTCGCCGGCGATGGACCGCGCCAACAGCGTCTTACCGGTGCCCGGCGGGCCCACCAGAAGCACGCCCTTGGGGATCTTGCCGCCCAGGCGCTGGAACTTCTGCGGATCGCGCAGGTACTCGACGATTTCCTCAAGCTCCTGCTTGGCCTCGTCGATGCCGGCGACGTCGTCGAAGGTGACGCGGCCCGCCTTCTCGGTCAACATCTTGGCCTTGGACTTGCCGAAGCCCATCGCCTTGCCGCCGCCGCCCTGCATCTGCCGCATGAAGAAGATCCACACGGCGATCAGAAGCAGCATGGGGAACCAGGAAATCAGGATGCCCCAGAAGGTCGGCACGTTGTCTTCCGCCGGCGTGGCGCTCACGCGCACACCGGATTCGCGCAAGGTCGGGACCAGGTCACTGCTCTGCGGCGGCGCGTAAGTGGAGAACTTGCGGCCGTCGGTGTAGTGCCCGGTGATCTGCTCGCCCTGGATGGTGACGTCGCGAACCTGGTTCGATTCGACCTGCTCCATGAACTCGGAATACGCCACCGGCGCCTCCGTCCCGCGCGGGGAAGACGTCTGAAACAGGTTGAACAGCGCCACCAAGAGGACGGCGATGATCACCCACAGAAGCACGTTTTTGCTGAAGTTCAATTCCAGACCCTTCCACTCATGTCGCGCGACGGGGGCGATGTCCCGTACCTGCCTTCATTCGCCCTTCCGCCACGCGGGAAATATCTACCTGCCTACATAGGTGACGACGCCCCCGGCGCAAGCCGCCACATCCAACATACGTCATGGCAACGCGCGGGGCAAACCGCAGGCTTCCCGGTTGCAGCGGCGGTGCCGAAGCCATGTCTCTCCACCAGCCGAGGCCGGGCAACCCGATCACGCCGCCATCCTTCCATACGGCGGGAAGCGCCTGGACGACCACCGACGGCAAGGCCCTGCGCACCTCTTTCGGAACAGCCGGCAGGCCCGCCTCGCCCAGGGCTCCGACATGGATGTCCGGACGGTCGGAGCCCGGCACCCAGCACCAGCGGCCGTCCCAACGGCCGGCCGGCAGCGGCGCGGGCGGCGCGGCGCGTCCGGCCTCGCGACAGACGATCCAGCGCTTCTGGCGATGGACGACGCGGCACCCGGCGACCGTCAGCTCCGCCGTCCCCAACCGCGCGAACGCCTGCTCCAGCCCGTCGAGCCGGGGCGTATGCGCCGACCCACCGATGCAGGCAAGCACCCGCGACAAGGCCCGGAGCGCGATCTCTTCCGGCGCGTCGGCAAAGGGGTCGGGGTCCAGCGTCGCATGTCCCAGCGGATGAACCGTCGCCGCCTCGGCCAGCAAGGCCGCGACAGCCTCATCCTCCGCCGCCCGCGCGCGGCCGAGCCGGGCTGCCGTCTGCGCCAAGCGCGTCGCCGTCAGACCGATCTCCGCCGTCTCCAGCGCCGGAAGCAGCGCCCGGGCGCGCACCCGGGCATGGCGGCGGTCGCGGTTGCTGGGGTCGTCGACCCACTTCACGCCGGCGCCGGCGCAGGTGGCGGACAGGCTGGCGCGCGGAACATCCAGCAGCGGCCGCAGCACCCGGGCCTCCGCCATTTCGGCCACCGGTGCCATGGCCGACAGCCCGCGCAGGCCCGAGCCGCGGCCGAGGCGCAGCAAAAGCGTTTCCGCCTGGTCCTCGCGGTGATGGGCGGTCAGCAGATGCAGGATGCCCTCGCCCCGGCAGCGCTCCAGCAACAAACGATACCGCAAGCCGCGCGCCTCCGCCTGAACGTTGGCGTGGGGGGCAGGACCTTCATTCGTGAGGATGGCGTGGTCGATGCCGCGCGCCGCCAGCCGGCGGCCGACGGCGCGGGCCTCCTCCGCCGCCTCGGGCCGCAAGCCGTGGTCGACGGTCAGTGCCAGGACCGAGCCGCCGCGATGCGCCGCCCACTCATGGGCCAGCAGCGCCAGCGCCAGGCTGTCCGCCCCGCCCGAGACCGCCACGGCCAGGCGCGGCGGACGCTCGAACGGGCCCAGCGGCGCCATGCGTGCGGCGAAGTCCTCCGCCGAGACGGGACGGGCGGTGCCGTCCTCCGGCACCGCCCGATGGTCGAGATTTTCCGGGCCGCCCATGGCGCAGGTCAGAGGTTGCCGCAGCCCAGGCGCTCGGCCTCGGAGCGGGCGCGGCGCTGGATGGGATCGGGCGCCTGCGGGTACTCGCCGGAGATGCGCGTGAACGCGGCGCAGGCCTCGCGGGTTTTGTCCAACTGGGCCATGGTCAACCCAAGCTTGAGCAGGTTGTCCGGCGCCTTGGGGCTTTCCGGATAGCTGCGGTAGCCGTCCAGGAAGGTCACCGCCGCCCGCTCGTAGTCACCCTGCACATAGTGGGTCTCGCCCAGCCAGTACTGTGCATTGCCGGCCAGCGAATGGTCGCCGTGACGGTCGACGAAGGCCTCGAAGGCCTGCGAGGCGCGGTCATAGGCCCCTTCGCGCAGCAGGCCGAAGGCATAGGAATACTGCTCCTCGGGCGTGCCCTCGGGCAGCACGGGCCCCGTCTGCGCGGGGGCCTGCCCCTCCGCTTGAGCCTGCGCGGGAGGCTCCGCCGGGATGGTGCCGAGAGTGCCCTCGCCGGGCGCCAGCCCCTGCGAGCCTGCCCCCTGCCCGCCGGTCGGCGCGGGCTGGGACGGGGTGGCGGCACGGAAACCGCCCGATGTGGCAGGGGCTTCCTGACCCGGCGCGGGCGCCTGTCCTCCCGCGCCCTGGTTTTGGCTCTGGCCCTGCGCCGGAGCAGCGGCCGCGCCGCCCGTGCCCTCAAGCTGTTGCAGGCGGAAGTCCACGTCATCCATGAAGCGCTGGAGGCGCTGGTCCATCTGCTGGACCTGATACTGCGTCTCTTCCACGCGACCGGTCAGGCGCGTCACCAGTTGCTCCAGTTCGGTGATGCGCCCCTGAAGACGGGTCGCCACGTCGCCGGATACGTCCGCCCCCGCGGTGGCGGGCGGCGGCGTCTGGCCGGCGGCGAAATCACCCCGGTAGACCTGACGCTGGAGAAGCTGGAGGTCGCGCTCCAGGCGGTCCAACCGTTCCTGGGCAGACTGCGCGACGGCCGGCGCGGGCGCCGACACCGTTACGACGGCGGCCGCCATTCCCACGGCCAGCATTGAGGTGGCGAGCAATCGCCGGCCCAACGGGACGGAACGGCGGCGGATGCGTCGCAAGCCAAGGATCGACACGGTGGAACTCCTCTGCCTCTGCGCCCAGGAACCCGGCGGCGGGCGCCCGGCCCGCACAAGCGGGCCCGGTGCCGCCGCCGCGGCCTCAGCGGATGACGGTGACGCTGCGGCGGTTCTGCTGCCAGCAGTCCGGCGTGCTTTCGACGCAGACCGGGCGCTCCTTGCCGTAGGAGACCGTCTGGATGCGGTTGGCGGGCACGCCCTGCAGCACAAGGAAGTCCTTGGCCGAGTTGGCGCGACGCTCGCCGAGCGCCAGGTTGTACTCGCGGGTGCCGCGCTCGTCGGCGTGGCCCTCCACCAGCACGTTCTTGCCGGGGTACTGCTGCAGCCACGCCGCCTGGCGGCGCAGGGTGGCCTGAGCCTCGGGGCTCAGCGTGTAGGCATCGGTGGCGAAGAAGACGCGGTCGCCCACGACCTCGCGGAACTCCTGAACCGAGCCCGCGGCCGGACCGGCCTGGCCCATGCCGTCGGCACCCATGCCCGTGCCGGCCGCGCCCGCGCCCATGCCGGCTGTGCCCATGGCGCCCGCGCCGCCCGTGCCCGCGCCTTCCTCGGGCGGGGTGGTGCAGGCGGCCAGCAGCGCGACGGCGGCAAAAACACTCAAAGAACGGAACTTCATCGCAATGTCACTCCCATGAACCAATCGGTCGGTCCGGCTGCCGTCGACCGCCCTATGCGCGGCCGTCCTCCGACGCCGAAAGCCGTGTCGCGACGCCGGGCCGATGCCTGCCCGGACGCCGAAAGTCTTAGCCGAATTCGCCCCGCGCCGCCACCCCATGCCGGTGGCGACGCGAAAACATCGGCGTGAAGAAGGTCCCCTCGTCACCCCTACTGGAGCAGCGGCGACCACGCCGGATCGGACGCATCCTGCGGGGTCACCACAAGGCGCTCGTTCTGGCCGGTCAGGTCCACCGTCACCAGCTTGGGCGCGGCATTCGGGCCGCCCCTGCTCTGGCGGAAGAACATGAGCACGCGGCCGTTGGGCGCCCAGGTCGGGCCTTCCACCAGATAGTCGGTGGCCAGCATCCGCTCGCCCGAGCCGTCGGGCCGCATGACGCCGATGTAGAACTGGCCGGACTTCATCTTGGTGAAGGCGATCAGGTCGCCGCGCGGGCTCCAGACGGGCGTGGCGTAACGGCCGTCGCCGAAGCTGATGCGGCGCACGTTGCCGCCGTCGGCGTCCATCACGTAGATCTGCTGCGCGCCGCCGCGGTCGGAGTTGAAGGTGATCTGCTGGCCGTCCGGCGAATAGCTGGGGCTGGTATCGATGGCCGGATGGTTGGTCAGGCGCGTGATGCGGCGCGTGCGCAGGTCCATCTCGTAGATTTCCGAGTTGCCGTCGCGCGCCATGGACAGGATCACCTTGTTGCCGTCCGGCGAGAACCGCGGCGCGAACGTCATGCCGGGGAACTCGCCCAGAAGCTCCTGCCGGCCGGTGTCGATGTTGTAGAGGAACACCCGCGGCACGCCGTTGGAATACGACATGAAGGTGATTTCCTGGCTGGTCGGCGAAAACCGCGGCGTCAGCACCAGCGAGGACCCGTCGGTCAGGTAGCGGTGATTGGCGCCGTCCTGATCCATGATCGCCAGGCGCTTGGTGCGGTCCACGGCCGGCCCGCTTTCCGCCACATAGACGATGCGGGTGTCGAAATAGCCCTGCTCGCCGGTGATGCGCTCGTAGATGTCATCGGCGATGATGTGGGCGATGCGGCGCCAATTGTCGGCCTGGGTGGTGTAGGCCTGCCCCGCCATCTGGTTTTCCGCGAAGATGTCCCACAGGCGGTAGGCGATGCGCACCCGGCCGTCCGGCTGCGGCTGCACCGCCCCGTGCACCAGCGCCTGGGCGGCGATGGAGCGCCAGTCCATGAAGCGCGGCGGCGCGTTCATGGGCACGTCGCGCTGGATGAAGGCGGCCTGATCGATGGGCGCAAACAGGCCCGAACGCTCCAAGTCGGCGGCGATGACTCCCGAAATGTCGCGGGCGAGCTGGGCCGCCTGCGGGCTGTCGGCATTGAAGGGCACGACGGCGATGGGCAGCGGCTCCACCTTGCCGCGGGTGATGTCGATGCGCACCTCGGCAGCGGCGGGAGCCGGCTGAAGCGCAACGGCGGCCACCGTCGCCACCACGGCGACGACGGCGACCAGGCCGCGCTTCAGGGCATTGCGGACGTCATTCAAGCGCATGGTCGGGCGGGTCCTCCTGACTGGGCGGCGGAGATGGACGGCGATCACAGGGCATCCTCCGGACGGAACTGCAGGACCATGTCGCGGAACTGCTGGTACTTGCCCGGCGGGATGGGCAGCGGACTGGACTTGAGAACGGCGCGGCGCGCGCTCTCGGCGAATTGCTGGAACTGGCGGACGGCGCCCGGCGGGGCATCGCTGACGACACGCGCGCCCTGGACGGTACCGTCCGGCGCCACCTGAACGCGGATCTCCACGTAAAGGTCCGTCAGTCCCTTCATGCCGGGATCGAGGAACCAGTTCGGCTGGATGTGCGCGCGGATGGCCTCCTTCTCCGTCGCCGTGGCGACGTCGGACAGGTTGGGCGCCCGCTGCACCTGGTTGCTGGTCGCCTCCTGGCTGTCGCGACTGCCGCGCGCCTCGGCCACCTGCGTCTCCGGCGGCGGACGGCTGGTCTTCTTCTCCAGTTCCTCCACCGTCTTCAGCAGGCTGTCGAAGGGGTCCGGCTCCTTTTTCGGCGGCTCCTTCTTCGGCTCGGCCTTCTTCGGCGGCTCCGGCTTGGGCTCCGGCTCCTTTTTCGGCTCAGCCTTGGCGACCTGCTTGGGCGGCTCCTCCTTTTTCGGAGGCTCCGGCTTCTTCGGCGGCTCGGGCTTGGCCTGAGGGGTCGGCGTGGGTTTGGGCGGCGGCGCGGGCTCCGGCTCCGGTTCGGGCGGAGGTTCCGCCTTGGCAACTTCCTTGGGCGGCTCAGGCTCAGGCGCCGGCTCGGGCTCCGGCGGCGGGGCGGCCGGCTCAGGCTCAGGCGCGGGCGGCGGCGCGGGCGCCGGCTCAGGCTCCGGTTTGGGCGGCTCGGGTTCCGGCTCCGGTTCGGGTTCCGGCTCGGGCTTCGGGGGCTCCGGCGGGGGTTCCGGCTGAGGTTCGGGTTCCGGTTCGGGCTCGTCCTTCGGCGCCGGCGGCGGCTTGAATTCTTCCGCCCGCTTTGGCGCGGGCGGCGGCGCGGCCGTCATCTCGTCGATGACGGGATTGACCACCATCACGAACTCTTCCGGCTCCTCGGGCTCGCTCGTCAGGAACGGCAGCCCCACCAGCGCCGCCACCACGATGGCGCCATGGAACAGCACGGACAGGACGACGCCCTTGCCCATGCCCTTCGGCTGTTCCGAGATATGCTCTTCGCCGCGCGCCATGATCGTCTACGTCGTCCTCACTGCGCGCCGGACGGTCGCTGGGTGACCAGGTTCACCTCACGGTAGCCGGCGTCATAGAGAATGCCCATCACCTCCATCACGCGACCGTAGTTGGCCGCGCCGTCGCCGCGCACGAAGATGGCCCCCTCCGGGTTCGACTGACGCACGGCCGCCATCTGGGCCAGCAGGGCCTCCTTGGTGGACGTGCGGCTCATTTCCTCGCCGGCGTCGTTGATGGCGACCTGCCCGTCGGCCAGCACCTGGATCGTGATGCTCGTCGGGTCCTCCTGCGGCAGGGCCGGCGACGCGGCCTCCGGCAGGTCCACCTCCACCCCCGTCGCCAGCATGGGCGCGGTGACCATGAAGATCACCAGCAGCACCAGCATCACGTCCACCATGGGGGTGACGTTGATGTCGCTCATGGCCCGGCGGCCGCGGCGGTAGCCGGTGCTGGACTTGTTGTTGACGAACATCGCCATGGGATCAGCGCTCCAGCTGGCGCGACAGGATGGCGCCGAACTCGCCGGCGAAGTTTTCCAGGCGCTTGGCGTAGCGGTCGAGGTCGCCGCTGATCTTGTTGTAGGCGATCACTGCCGGAATGGCCGCGACCAGCCCCAGCGCGGTGGCAAACAGGGCTTCCGCGATGCCCGGCGCCACGGTGGCGAGGCTCGTGTCCTTGCTCATGCCGATGGAGTGGAAGCTGTTCATGATGCCCCACACCGTGCCGAACAGGCCGATGAAGGGCGCCGTCGCGCCGGTGGACGCCAGGAAGCCCAGCCGGCTTTCCAGGTTGTCCATCTCGCGCGCCAGGGTGATCTGCATGACCCGGTCGATGCGCTGGGCGAGGCCGGCGCGCACGTCGTTCTCCCGGCCCAGCGACCCCGAGGACCGGCGCCATTCGCGCATGGCGGCGATGAAGATGGCGCTCATGGGGTCCTTGGGGCGGTTGCCCATGCGGTCGTAGAGGTCCTCCAGCGAGCCGCCGGACCAGAATTTTTCCTCGAAGGCCTCGGCCTTGGCCTGCAGCTTGCGCAGGCGCATGACCTTCTCGAAGATGATCGCCCAGCACCAGATGCTTGCCAGCACCATGCCGATCATCACCGCCTTGACCACGATGTCGGCCTGAAGGAACAGGCCCCACATGGACAGATCTGCGGGCTCCATCGGTGTCTTTCCCCTATCCCCGGATCACGAGTTCGTCCAGCCGCGCCCTCAGGCCGGCGGGCAGGCGGCAGACGCCCCCGCCCATGGCCATGCTGGCGAGCGTGATGTCGATGGTCACAAGCGTCTCGCCGTCGCGCTCCACGCGCTGTTCGGCCTGCAGCGACGCCCCGCCGACCCTGGTGACGCGCGTGCGCACCTCCAGAAGATCATCGAGCATGGCCGGCTTGCGGAAATCCATGGTGGCCCGGCGCACGGCGAAGGCGAGACCGGGGTCGTCCATGAGCTGCGGATTGGTCCAGCCGCACAGGCGCATCATCTCCGACCGCGCCCGCTCGGCGAAGTGCAGGTAGCGGGCGTGGTAGACAATGCGGCCGGCGTCGGTGTCCTCGAAGTAGACGCGCACGGGAAAGACGTGCTCGCCGTCGCGGAAGGCGCCGGAGGCAGCATTTTCCAGGGCGCGCGAAACGGTATCCATCACGCCCCCTCCGAGCCGTTCAGCAGGTCGAACTGCCCGCAGGCGGCGTCACGGCGCGGCGGCATGAGCCCCAGGTGGGAGAAGCCGGCCTCCGACAGCACGCGGCCGCGCGGGGTGCGCTGGATCAGCCCCTTCTGGATGACGAAGGGCTCGATCACCTCTTCCAGCGTGTCGCGTTCCTCCGACAACGCGGCGGCCAGCGTTTCCACGCCCACCGGCCCGCCGCCGTAGTGTTTCGCGATGCATTCCAGGTACTTGCGGTCCATGGCGTCGAGGCCCATGGCGTCCACGTCCAGCCGCTTGAGGGCGGCGTCGGCGATGTGCCGGTCGACCGGGCTGCGCTTGGCGACCAGGGCGAAGTCGGACACCCGCCGCAACAGCCGACCGGCCACGCGCGGCGTCCCGCGTGAACGGCGTGCGATTTCCATCGCGCCGTCGGCGGTGATCTCCAGTCCCATGACGCTCGCGCCGCGCCTCACGATGGCCTCAAGCTCCTCCGGCTCGTAGAACTTCATCTGAAGGGGAATGCCGAACCGGTCGCGCAACGGACGGGTCAGAAGCCCCTGCCGCGTCGTCGCCCCCACCAGGGTGAAGGGGTGCAGGTCGATCCGCACGCTGCGCGCCGCCGGCCCCTCGCCGATGATGAGGTCCAGTTGGAAATCCTCCATGGCCGGATACAGCACTTCCTCTATGGCAGGATTAAGGCGATGAATTTCATCGATGAACAGGACGTCGTGGGCTTCAAGATTGGTCAAAATGGCGGCCAGGTCGCCGGCCCGCGCGATCATCGGGCCGGAGGTGGCGCGGAAGCCCACGCCCATCTCCTTCGCCACGATCTGGGCGAGCGTCGTCTTGCCCAGGCCCGGCGGGCCGTGGAACAGCACGTGGTCCAGTGCGTTGCCGCGCGCCTTGGCCGCCTGGATGTAGACGCCCAGGTTCTCGCGCAGAAGCTGCTGTCCGATGAAGTCGTCCAGCGCCTGCGGACGCATGGAGGCGTCGGCGTCATCCTCGCGCCGGCGGGCGGAGATCAGTCGGTCCTGGTCGTCGGCGGCCATGAGACTCCTGTTACACCTGGGCGAGGTCGCGCAGGGCGGCGGTGATCAGGCTTTGCGTCGTGGCGCCGTCGCCCTGGTCGCGGGCGGCGCGGGCGACGGCCGAATAGGCATCCATGCGCTTGTAGCCCAGGTTCACCAGCGCCGAGGTCGCGTCCTCGGTGACGTTGGCGGCCAGCGTCGCCGCCCCGCCCTCGCCCGGCTCGGCACCGACCGGCGCGGCTGTGGGCGCAACGTTACCCTGGGGCGCCACCGAAGCGGCCATCGCGGTCGGCTGGAAGGAGGCCGCGACGCCCGCGGCCTTGTCCTTGAGTTCGGACACGATGCGCCCGGCCAGCTTCGGCCCGACGCCGGCAGCGCAGGTGAGCGGCGCCTTGTCCTGGGCGGCGATGGCCTGGCCCACGGTTTCCGGCGGCACCACCGACAGAATGGCGAGGCCGACGCGCGCGCCCACACCTTGCACGGTGGTCAACAGCCTGAACCACTCGCGCTCCAGCTTGTCGGAAAAGCCGTAGAGGTGGATGTGATCCTCGCGGACGTGGGTCTCGATCTCCAGCGCCGCAGCCGCGCCCACCTCAAGCCGTTGCAGGGTGCGGCCGGAGCAGAAGACCAGGTAGCCGACGCCGTTCACGTCGATGACGGCGCCGTCGTCGCCGACGCTGTCGACGATGCCTTTCAGCTTGGCGATCATGCGGCACCTCCCGCCGCCACGGCCATGGCGGCGCGCGAGGCCCGGAAGTGGGCATGGCAAATGGCGACGGCCAGGGCATCGGCCGAGTCCGCGCTGTCGCAGGCGGCCCCCGGAAGGATGGCCTTGACCATCATGCCCATCTGCTGCTTGGCGGCGCGCCCGGTGCCGACGACGGCCTTCTTGACCAGCGACGGCTGGTATTCACACACCGGAAGTCCGGCCCGCGCGGGCGCCAGAAGCACAACACCGCGCGCCTGCCCCAATTTCAGCGTCGACGCCGGATTTTTGTTCACGAATGTTTCCTCGACCGCCGCCTCGTGCGGGTCGAGGTCGGCGATCACCCGCTCCAGCCCCTCGTAGAGCTGACCCAGGCGTTCGGCCAGAGAGCACCGCTCATCAGAACGCACGGTCCCGTCGGCGATCGCGCGCATGCGATTGCCGTCCACCTCGATCACGCCCCAGCCGGTGTTGCGCAGGCCGGGGTCGAGGCCCAGAACACGGATGACCATCGGCCCCTCCCCTCGCAATGGCGGAACGCCGGCGATGCGCGCCTCACACCGAGGCGGACGCGGTCAACCGCCGACCTTCTCCATGATGTCCTCGGAGACGTTGAAGTTGGCGGCGACGCGCTGCACGTCGTCGTTGTCCTCCAGCACGTCCAGGAACTTGAACAGGCTCTTGGCCTGGTCCTCGTCGGTGATGTCCACCACCGTCAGCGGCTTCCAGTCCAGGCGCGCGGCTTCGGGCTCGCCCAGTTCGTCCTCCAGCGCGTCGCGCACGGCCTGCAGGTCGTCGGGCTGGCAGTAGATGGTATGCGAGGTCTCGTCGCTTTCCACGTCCTGCGCACCGGCCATGATGGCGTGCTCCAGCATGGTTTCGGCGTCGGCCTTGTCCGCGGGGTACTGGATCAGGCCCACACGCTCGAAGTTGAAGGTCACCGTCGACAGCCCGCCGCCAGCCTTGGTGAAGGCCGAGCGCACTTCTGCGGCCGTGCGGTTGCGGTTGTCGGTCAGCGCCTCCACGATCACCGACACGTTGCCGGGGCCCATGCCCTCGTACCGGACCTCTTCGTAATCGGCCGAATCGCCGCCCGGCAGGGCACGCTTCATGGCGCGCTCGATATTGTCCTTGGGCATGGACTGGGCGCGGGCCGCGGCGATCGCCGCGCGCAGGCGCGGGTTCTTGTCCGGCTCGGGCAGGCCCTGCTTGGCGGCCACGGTGATTTCCTTGGCCAGCTTGGTGAACATTTTGGCGCGCTTCGCGTCCTGCGCGCCCTTGCGATACATGATGTTCTTAAATTGGGAATGACCAGCCATAACTCTCGTCCGACCGTATCTACGGGCTCAGTTCAGGTTCTTATACCAGATGTCGTGGTAATTGCCAGAGCGTGAGAACGCCTCGGCAACGCCTTGATGTGCCGCACTATGGCAGGAAGCCCGCGCCGTTGAAAGGCCCAAGGCGTGGCTTGCCGACGATGCCCGGCCCGCCCTCCTATCCATGAGGGTAATAGGGCTATACAGCATTGAAAATCCCGCATATCTGCAATGCGGCTAAGGCCTTCCTTAATTCTTTAGGCGTATGTGCACTATGGGTGAAACAAAAATCTAAATGTTTCGGAGGGGGGAGAAAGCCATCATGTCTCTGTTCAAGAGAATGCGGATTGCCGTCAAGTTGCCGGCGCTGATTGTCAGCACCGCGATCATCGCCGTGGTCGCCACGGCCGTCATTTCCTACGACAGGGCCCAAGACGCCCTGCAAACCGCCGCCGAGAGCAAGCTGGTGGCCGTGCGCGACGCCCGCGCCGACACCATCGTGCAGTACCTGGGGAGTATCCGCCAGGATCTGCAGGTCACGGCGGCAAGTCCTGCGGTGGCGGACGCGCTGACCAATTTCACCGCCGCCTTCGACGCCCTGCCGCGGGGCGGCGAAACCCTGCGCGACGTCTATGTCCGCGACCAGGCGTCCCAGGCCACGCTGGGCGACTACGCCACCGTGCACGAGCGCCGTCACCCCTGGCTCAAGCGCCTGCAGGAGGAGCGTGGCTATTACGACGTGTTCCTGATCGATGCGGAGGGCCGCGTGGTCTACACGGTGTTCAAGGAGCCCGACCTGGGGGCGAACCTCGTCTCGGGCCAGTACGCCGACACCGGGCTTGCCGAAGCGTTCTCGGACACCCGGCAGGCCACCAGCGGGGGTGCGCCGAACCCGGTCGCATTCATCGACTTCGAGCCCTATGAACCCTCGAACGGCGCCCCGGCCAGCTTCATCGCCGCGCCGGTGCGCGACGCCGATGGCTCCTTCCTGGGCGTCCTGGCCTTCCAGATGCCCGTCGACCGCATCAACGACGTGATGCAGAAGGCCGACGGGCTGGGCCGCACGGGCGAGACCTACCTGGTCGGCCCCGACAACCTGATGCGCACCGACAGCCGCCTGTCCGACGAGCCGAACCTGCTGAAGACCCGTGTCGAGACGCCGACCGTCGCGGCCGCGCTGAACGGCGAAAGCCTGATCCAGACCGTCACCGACTACCGCGGCGAACAGGTGGTCTCCGCCGCCGAGCCGCTGACCTTCGAGGGCGTCACCTGGGCCATCCTGGCAGAGGCCGACGAGGCCGAAGTCTTCGAACCCATCTACGAGCTGCGCAACACGCTGCTGGTTGCCGGCCTGATCGTGCTGGTGATTGTCGGTGCCTTCGGCTTCTGGTTCTCGCGCAGCCTGTCGGTGCCGCTGGCGCGCATGACCAAGGCCATGAACACGCTGGCCAACGGCGACCTGTCCGTCGAGGTGCCGGCGCGCGACCGCGGCGACGAGATCGGCGACATGGCGCAGGCCATGGGCGTCTTCGTCGACAACGGCCGCCGCATGGAGGAGATGAAGGAGGAACAGGAGGCCGCCGCCGAGCGCGCGGCCGAGGAACGCCGGCAGTCCATGCTCGACCTCGCCGACCGCTTCGAGAAGTCCGTCGGCAAGGTCGTCAAGGACGTCGGCACGGCCGCCGAGGACATGCAGGAGGCCAGCCAGGCCGTCTCCGCAGCCGCCGAGCAGACCACCCAGCAGGCCAGCGCCGTCGCCGCCGCCGCCGAGCAGACGTCGGCCAACGTGCAGACGGTCGCCAGCGCCACCGAGGAACTGACGGCCTCCACCGCCGAGATCGGCCGCCAGGTCGTCCAGGCCAAGGAAGTCGCCTCGTCGGCCGTGACCGAGGCCGAGGAGACCACCGGCGTCGTGCGCAACCTGGCCGAAGCCGTCGAGCATATCGGCACCGTGGTCTCGCTGATCGGCGACATCGCCGACCAGACCAACCTGCTGGCGCTCAATGCCACCATCGAGGCCGCGCGCGCGGGCGATGCCGGCAAGGGCTTCGCCGTGGTCGCCAACGAGGTGAAAAGCCTCGCCGGCCAGACCAGCAAGGCCACCGAGGACATCACCCACCGCATCGGCGAAGTGCAGGAGGCCACCCGCAAGTCGGTGTCGGCCATCGAACACTTCAGCACCACCGTGCGGCGGATCGACGATATCTCCACCGCCATCGCCGCGGCGACCGAAGAGCAGGACGCCGCCATGCAGGAGATCGCCCGCAACATCCAGGAGGCCGCGGGCGGCACCCAGGAGGTGACGTCGAACATCGAGGGCGTTTCCGGCGCGGCGCGGGAATCCGGCGAAATGGCCGGCACTGTACTCAGCCGCTCGGAATCGCTGGCCAAGGAGGCCCACCTGCTGCGCGATCAGGTCTCCGACTTCCTGAAGCAGGTGCGCGCCGGCTGATCCGGCTCAGGCCCTGACAGAGAAAGGCGGCGGAAGCCATTGGCTCCGCCGCCTTTTTCATGTCTGCGCCGTGGCCGGCACGAGGATCAGAGAAGACCCAGCTTCTTGGCCTCGGTCACCAGGTCGTCGCGGAACTGCGGCGCCGCCAGGCCGATCAGCAGCTCAGCACGCTCCTGCATGGACTTGCCCTTCAGGTTCACGATGCCGTGCTCGGTCACCACGTGGTGCGTGTCCATGCGCGGGTCGGTGACGGGCCCCGACAGCTTGGGCACGATGCGCGACAGGCTGCCGCCCTTGGCCGTGGAGTGCAGGGCGATGAAGCTCTTGCCGCCCTTGGCCGCGTAGGCGCCGCGCACGAAGTCCAGCTGTCCGCCGGTGCCCGAGAACTGGTGGCCGGCCAGGAACTCAGAGCCGATCTGGCCGGTCAGGTCCACCTCGATGGCGCCGTTGACCGAGATCATGTCGTTGTTCTTGGAAATCACCGCCGGGTTGTTCACCCAGGCCACCGGATAGCCCACGATGGACGGGTTGTCGTGCATGAAGTCGAACATGTCACGATCGCCCAGCGCCAGCGTATAGACGTGCTTGAACGGGAACAGCTTCTTCCGCTTGCCGTTCAGCACGCCCTTCTTGATCAGGTCCACCATGGCGGGGCTGAACAGCTCGGAGTGCAGGCCCAGGTCCTTGTGGTTGGACAGGAAGCTCATGACCGAGTTGGGGACGCCGCCGATGCCCATCTGCAGGGTGGCCCCGTCGGGGATCATCTCGGCGATGTAGCCGGCGATCTTCTCGTCCTCGGCACTGGCGTCCTTGTGGTGGGCCTCCATGAGCGGCGTGTCGCCCTCGACCACCGCGTCGACCTCGGAGACGTGCAGCAGGCACTCACCGAAGGTGCGGGGCATGTTGGGGTTGACCTCGACGATCAGCCGCTTGCAGTTGCGCACCACGGTGGCACCGTAGTCCGGGCTGGTGCCCAGGCTGAAGTAGCCGGCGCGGTCCATGGGCGAGACCTGCACGATGAAGCAGTCGGCGCCGATTTCCTCGGTCAGCAGCTTGCCGGCCTGGTGGAAGGCGCAGGGCACGAAATGGATGTATTCCTTGCCGACCTCGTAGCCCTTCTTGGCCAGCGCGCGGTCGAAGCCCGACATGAACAGCGGGTGCGGCTTGACCACGTCCATCAGTTCGGGCACCAGCAGCGTCTTCACGGCGGCGTCACTGGCGTGCATGTAGTAAACGGGCAGGCGGGTGAACTCGCCGGCCTTGACGCGCTCAGCGATGGCGCCCATGAGCACGGGCGGCATGGCGGCGCCCATGCCCATGACGAGGTTCTTGCCGTCTTCGACAAGCTTGGCCGCTTCGGCCGGGTTACAAAGCTTGTCCTGGTACATGTTGGCGTAAAAGGACACGGAAGCCCTCCTGCTGAAAGTCCCCTCGGCGCGGCCGACTCCCCCTCACCGGAGCGGCGGCCGCGCGGTTGCGGTGGCGCGATGTGCGCCGATGCTGCAATGCGAAAACTTCTAACAAGTCTAGGGGCCGGTGACCAGAGCACAACCCCTGAAAGGATGCGGATTTCACCGTTTCGTCGCGGAACCAGTGAGAAGTCTGCTGCCGACGCCCCCATACGCCGGAAGCCCGCCCCTGGGAGGGGACGGGCTTCCGGCGTATGGGTATGGTCGAAACGGTCGGGGCCGCTATTGGGCGCGCAGGACGGTGGTCATGCGGCGCGTTTCCTCGATCAGGCGGTCCATCTGTCGGCTGAGCGTGGCAGCCAGACGGGACAGTTCCGCGGCACGGCGTTCGTCGGCGGCGGATTCGGCGGTCACGTCGTGCAGCCCGTCCTCCACGGCGTGGAAGGCGTTGGCGGCATTGGCGTTGGCGAGCCGCATGCGCTGCACCGGGCCGGCCTGCGCCGGATCAACGGAAAAGGCGGCGGGACGAATGATTTCGGCGACCATGGCACTACCCCCCTGTGTCAGAGCGTTTGGGCGGGATGTCGCGCGGTGCCATGCCGGGAGGCATGGTCTTGCGTGTGCCGACGGCATCCATTCAACGTCTGGAAGTGTACGCACATTGTGCGGAAAATTCAAGAAAAAGCCGCACGTTGTGCGTTGCGAAAAGGGGGCGGGAGGCCTATGATGCCAGGACTGGATGAATATCGATCTTGTCGACGCACGGGGGAGGCCCGCATGACCCCGAAGGCATTCAAGCACTGGCGCAAGTCGCTGAAACTGTCGCAGAAGGAAGCGGCCACGGCGCTCGGGCTCAAGCACCGCATCGTGCAGTACTACGAGAAGGGCGAGCGCGACGGAAAGCCCATCCAGATCCCGAAATCCGTGCGGCTGGCGTGCTGGGCCATCAGCCAGGGTGTCACCGACTTCAACGGACCGGAGGAGGCGCATTCCTGATGCGCCTCCTCCGCAGTGTTCATCCGGTTCTGATGTGACTGGCGACGGTCAGGCGTAGGCCCGCTCGTCTTCGTCCGGGGCGTCGCCGGCGACCGTCTCCGGCACCTCCAGCGCGGCCACGGACGGGGCGCCCGTGGGCGGCACGGGCGTGTGGTCGCGGGCCTCCACGCCGTCCAGTTCCTCGCCCGGCAGGATCGCCAGGTGAACGGCGTGCAGGCGCTCGAACAGGTGGTTGGCCTTCTCGCACAACTCCAGCAGGCGCGGCGGCAGCAGGATGCTGTGGCGATCGACCGGCACCGGCGCCAGGCCGATGCGCGGCGGGCGGCCGGCCTCCAGGTCGCCCGCCAGCCGGGCCCGGTGCGCCTGGATGAGCTGAAGCGCGTGGCACAGCCGCACGGTCATCAGGCGGTTGACCTGGATGATGGCCGCCCGGTCCTCCCACGGCAGGGCCTCGCGGTCACGACGGGCGTCCTCGCGGACGTAGTCGCGCATCTCTTCCATGAGCGTCAGCGCATCATGGTAGATGTTTTCGAGCATGGTCTTGGTCACGGCGGTCTCTCCGTCGACGGAATGTCGCTGGGGAATGGGATCGGATTGTTCGGGTCGCAGGTGGTCGTCATGCGGCGCGGACGCCGCTGAGGAAGTGGTCCAGCTCCTTGCGCAGCAGGCCCGAGTGGTGGGCCAGGGTGGAAGCCGACATCTGCACCTGGGCGGCCGCCGCGCCGGTTTCGCCGGCGGCATCCTTGACGCCCTCGATGTTGTGGGTCACGTCGCCGGCACCCGCCGCAGCGGCCTGGACGTTGCGGGAAATCTCTTGCGTCGCGGCCCCCTGCTCCTCTACGGCGGCGGCGATGGAGTGGGCAGTTTCGCTGATGCGGCCGATGGTCCGCCCGATGCCCTGGATGGCGTCGACCGTACCCTTGGTCGCGGTCTGGATGGAGGCGATCTGCTGGCTGATTTCCTCGGTCGCCTTGGCCGTCTGGTTGGCGAGCGTCTTCACCTCGTTGGCGACCACGGCGAAGCCCTTGCCCGCCTCGCCGGCGCGCGCGGCCTCGATGGTGGCGTTCAGCGCCAGCAGGTTGGTCTGGCTGGCAATGTCGGAAATCAGCGTCACCACCTCGCCGATGCGCTCGGCGGCGTGGGCCAGTTCCAGCACCATCCGGTTGGACTGTTCGGCCTGCCCCACGGCCTCCTTCGCCTCGGCGGACGCACCGCCGACGCTGCGGCTGATCTCGCCGATGGAGGCGGACAGTTCCTCGGTGGCGGCGGCGACCGTCTCGACGTTGCTGGTGGCCTCCTCCGCCGCCGCGGCGACGGCGGTCGACTGGCGCGAGGTTTCCTCGGCCGTCGACGTCATGGCGGTGGCCGTCGCCTCCATTTCCGCTGCGGCGTCGGAGACCGACTTGACCACCTCGCCGACCGCGCGCTCGAAGTCGTCGGCCAGGCGGTTCATCAGGTCCTTGCGCTCGCGGGCGGCGCGGGCCTCGGCGTCCTTCTGGGCGGCCTCCAGGCGGGCGCGCTCGGCGGCGTTGTGCTTGAATATCTCCATGGCGCGCGCCATTTCGCCGATCTCGTCGCCGCGATGGGTGCCGACTACGTCCACATCCAGGTGCCCGTCGGCCAGATCGTGCATTCGGTGCGCCAGGTCGACCGTGGGGCGCGAGATGTCGCGCACGATCAGCCACGCCAGGGCGCCGACACCGCCCAGGAGCACGATGGCGATGGCGGCGAACGTCATGGCGCGGTTCCAGAACACCGCCGACACGTCATCCAGATAGATGCCGGTGCCGACGAACAGGCCCCAGGGCTCGAACGCCTGCACGTAGGACAGTTTGTCCACCGGCTGGTCGTGCCCGGCCTTGGGCCAGTGGTAGTGGACGAAGCCCGCGCCTTCGGCCTTCACGACCCCGGCCATGTCCGCCACGAAGGGCACGCCCTCGGGGTCCGTCGCCTCGAGCATGGAGGTGCCTTCCAGTTCCGGTTTGGGCGGAACCACGACGGCCCGGCCGTCCATGTCGAAGACGAAGACATATTCCTCGCCGTCGTAGCGCATGGCGCGGATGGCTTCCTTGGCCGCCGCGCGGGCTTCCGCTTCTGACGTCTCGCCGGTGGCCGCGCGTTCGGCGTGGCGGGCGAAGATGGCGTGGGCGGTTTCCGTGATGGCGCGCGCCTTGGCGCGGCGGTCGTCCATCAGCGTGTCCTGCACGAAGGCCAGCGACACGCCGCAGATGGCGATGAAGCCGAGCGCCAGAAGGCCGATGGGCAACCAGATCTTGGCGCCGAGTCCTAAATTACCGAGCCGCATGATGTCGTCCCCTCACCCTGGAAAACTCCTTGGCAAGGGCAAGATCATGTCCTTACCCGGCAAAAGGAAAATGAAGTTTTTTCTAAAGAGACCAGTCGTTTACGGGCCGTTGACCGTTCCGTGACCGGTGCGTTACCAGCCACCGCCAAGCCGTGGTAATCCCTCAATATTTCAAGGTTATAGACAATTGGATATACGCTGTAGACCTATACGACATTCATCCGCATCAATTCGGGGCTCCGGTGCCCAGCCATGGTCTTACGACGCAGGCGGCGCGACTCCGGCCGGGTGGCCCGAGTCTTGACAGATGCCCCGCAGGGCGCTTTTTGAAGCCCTTCGAAACACCTCGGCCCGCACAAGCCACAGGAGACGCCCGTGTCCGGAAAGGTTCTCGTCGCGCAAGGAGGCGGTCCGACCGCCGTCATCAATCAGTCCGTCGTCGGCGCGGTGCTGGAGAGCCGCAAGTTCCGATCGGTCGATCAGGTCTACGGCGCCCTGCACGGAGTGCGGGGCATCATTGACGAGGACATGGTCGACCTGACCCAGGAGACCACCCACAACCTTGAGCTGGTGGCCGAGACGCCCTCCTCCGCCCTGGGCTCGACCCGCGAAAAGCCCGACGCCGCGTACTGCAAGGAGATCTTCAAGGTCCTGAAGGCGCACGGCATCGACAAGTTCTTCTATGTCGGCGGCAACGACAGCTCCGACACGGTGCGCATCGTCGCCGAGGAGGCGCGCAAGGCCGCCTATGACCTGCGCTGCATCCACATTCCCAAGACCATCGACAATGACCTGGTGGTCACCGACCACTGCCCCGGCTACCCCAGCGCCGCGCGCTTCGTGGCACAGGCCTTCATGGGCGTGAACCTGGACAACGCGGCGCTGAAGGGCGTCTACATCGGCGTCGTCATGGGCCGGCACGCGGGCTTCCTCACCGCCGCCGCGGCGCTGGGCAAGAAGTTCCCCGACGACGGGCCGCACCTGATCTACATGCCCGAGCGCGCCTTCGACGAAGACCGCTTCCTGGCCGACGTGAAGGCGGCCTACGAAAAGCACGGCCGCTGCATCGTCGCGGTGTCGGAAGGAATCGCCGACGCGGACGGCGTGCCCATCGCCACCAAGCTGGCCGAGGAGATCGAGCACGACGCCCACGGCAATGTGCAGCTGGGCGGCGGCGCGCTGGGCGACCTGCTGGTGGAGTTGGTCAAGCGCCGGCTGGGGCTCAAGCGCGTGCGCGGCGACACCTTCGGCTATCTGCAACGCTCCTTCGTCGGCTGCGTGTCCGACGTCGACCAGCGCGAGGCGCGCGAGGTGGGCGAGAAGGCGGTGCAGTTCGCCATGTTCGGCGACCAGGACGGCTCGGTGACCATCCACCGCACCGGCTGGTACTCGGTGGACTACCGGCTGACGCCGCTGGTCGACATCGCGGGCAAGACTCGCCATATGCCCGACGAGTTCATCGCCGACAGCGGGACGGACGTCACCGACGCCTTCCGCCTGTACCTGCGCCCCCTGCTGGGCCGGGGCATGCCGGATGCCTACCGGCTGCGCACCGTGCCCGTCCCCAAGATCCTCAAGAAGGACTGATGCCGCTTCACCTCATCAAGCTGTCCGTCGGCACCGAGAGCCCGGAGACGCTGGCCCAATGGCAGGCCGGCGTCTCCCGGCGCCTGGGCCGCATCGTCCACACCACCCGCATGACGCCCCGCCGCGGCGGGGAGGTGCTGGACGGCGGGTCGATCTATTGGGTCATCAAGCGGCTGGTGCGCGTGCGCCAGCGCATCCTCGGCTTGCACGAAGGCACGGACGAGGGTGGCCGGAGCTTCTGCGCCATCGAACTGGACCCGGAGCTGGTGCCGGTGGAACCGCGCAGCCAGCGCCCGTTCCAGGGCTGGCGCTACCTCAAGCCCGAGGACGCCCCGCGCGACCTGCCCCAGGGTGCTGCGGGCGAGGAGCCTCCGCCGCCGGAGATGGCGGCGGAGTTGAGGAAGCTGGGGTTGTTGTGAGGGGGCAAATGGCCCTGCCCCGCCGTCACCTCGCGTGGTAAAAGGCTGCCAATTGTCAGGAAGCGGAGTGCGGCCGACACCGTTGGTGGCCCCCTGCTTTCGCAGGGTGACGCTGATTTCATAGAATTATTAAAGACTTAGCAGCCGTCATTCCTGCGAAAGCAGGAATCTACATTCGCTTTCAGACGACTTTCGAAACGCCCAAGCCGCTCTCGCCGACGTCCACCTCGCCGCGAAGGCCCATGACCACCCACCACCGCCGCGTCTGGGCGCTCGCGCTGCCCATCATCCTGTCCAACCTGTCCGTGCCGCTCCTCGGCGCGGTGGACACGGCCGTCATGGGGCATCTGGACAGCCCCGCCTATATCGGCGCCGTGGCGGTCGGCGCGCTGGTGTTCAGCTACATCTACTGGGGCTTCGGCTTCCTGAGGATGGGCACCACCGGCCCCACCGCCCAGGCCATCGGCGCGGGCGACGGGGCCGAGGCCCGCGCCGTGTTGGGCCGCGCGGTGCTCATCGGCCTGAGCGTCGGCGCCCTTCTGTGGCTGCTCCAGACGCCCATCCTGGCGCTTGCCATGAATCTGCTGGATGCGTCGGACGAGGTGGAGACGCTGGCGGCCGAATACGTCCGCATCCGCATCTGGTCCGCCCCCGCCGTTCTGGTGCAATACGCCCAGATCGGCTGGCTTCTGGGACTGGGACGGGCGCGGGCGGTGATGATCCAGCAGATCGGCGCCAACGTGCTCAACATCGTGCTCAACCTGCTGTTCGTCTTCGGCCTTGGCATGACGGTAGAGGGCGTGGCGCTGGCGACCGTCATCGCCGAGTATGCCGGCGTCGGCATAGGGCTTCTGCTCATGGCACCGGCCTTGCGCGGGCTCGGCGGGCGGTGGGACATGGCGCGGCTGCGCGACCCGGCCCGGCTCAAGCGGCTGATCGCGGTCAACGGCGACATCTTCATCCGCACGCTCTGCCTGCTGTCGGCTTTCGCCTGGTTCACCGCACAGGGTGCGGCCTCGGGCGATGTGGTGCTGGCCGCCAACGCGGTGCTGCTCAACTTCCTGACGTTCGCCGCCTTCGGCCTGGACGGCTTCGCCCATGCCGCCGAGACGCTGGTGGGCGGGGCCGTCGGGGCGCAGGACCGAGATGGCTTGCGCGCCGCCGTCCGCACCTCCACCGTCTGGGCGCTGGGAACAGCGGGCGTTATGGCCGGCGCCTACGTGCTGCTGGGCGACCTGCTGATCGCTGCACTGACGGGCCTGCCGGAGGTGCGCGAGGCCGCCGCCGGCTACATGCTCTGGGCCGCCCTCATGCCGCTGGTGAGCGTCTGGGGCTTCCAGTTCGACGGCATCTACCTGGGCGCGACGGAAAGCCGGCCGCTGCGCAACATGATGATCCTGTGCCTGGGCGCCTATCTGCTGATGACCTGGGCGCTGGTGCCGCTGTGGGGCAACCACGGGCTCTGGGCCGCCTTCATGGCCTTCATGGGCCTGCGCGGGCTGACGCTGGCGGTGCTCTACCCGGCGCTGGAGCGGCGGGTGACGGGAACCGGATCAGCCGTCAAAGCCTGAGCACGGAAACCCCTCCGGCAACTGCCCGCGCAGGGCCAGCACCTCCAGCCGCAGCAGGGCGGCGACGGAGATGGCGTCGGTGATGCGGCCGTCGTGGGCCATGGCGATGGCCTCGGCCACCGGCAGGCGGCGGATCTCAAGCGCCTCGGTGTCGTCGAAGTCCGTCTCGCCGGGCGTCAGGTCCCAGGCGAGGAACACCACCGCCCCCTCGTCGCTCAGGGCGTTGGAGAGGTCCAGGCGCAGAAGCTCCTGCCACCGCGCCGCCGTCAGGCCCGTTTCCTCGCGCAGCTCGCGCAGGGCCTCCTCGTGCGGCGGAACCTCCTTCGACGCACCACCCTCGGGGATTTCCCAGGAATAGCGGCCGAGCGGGTACCGCCACTGACCGACCAGCCAGGTATGCCCCTCGGCGTCCACCGGCAGCGCCCCCACGGCCACCGAGTTGGGCGAGATGATAGCGTAGAGCCCCGGCGTGCCGGCGGGCGTCAGCACTTGGTCTTCGGTGATGGTGATCCACGGGTTCTGGTAGGCGGTGCGGCGGGAAAGGCGGGTCCAGGGGTTGCGCGGCGCGTCGTCCATGGGGAACGGTCTCTGTCCTTGTGCGGGAGGATGAGGCTTGTGATACGACATCTACGGGAAGGGCGAAATGCCCGTTGCCCCTTTCGCACGGGCCCCCGCGCCCCCCACATGAAGGCACCGATCGTTTCAACCCTCACCGGAGGTTCCGCGTGAAGACCGACACCCCGCGCGTCATCCGCCTCAGCGAATACGCCCCCTACCCCTTCACCGTCGAGTCCCTGGACCTGGCCTTCGACCTGGACCCCAAGGCGACGCGCGTGGAAAGCACGCTCAAGCTTTCGCGCACCGGCGACTCCGGCGCGGCGCTGGAGCTGGACGGCGAGGACCTGCGGCTCGTGTCGGTGGCCATCGACGGCGAGGCGCTGGCGGAAGATCGCTACGAGGCGACCGACTCGGGCCTGCGCATCGCCAAGGTGCCGGACGCCTTCACGCTGACCATCACCACCGAGATCGCGCCCGAGGACAACACCAAGCTGGAGGGGCTGTACCTCTCCAACGGCATGTACTGCACCCAGTGCGAGGCCGAGGGCTTCCGCCGCATCACCTACTTCCCCGACCGGCCGGACGTGATGACCACCTACCGCGTCACCATCCGCGCCGACAAGGGCGTGAACCCGGTGCTTCTGTCCAACGGCAACCGGGTCGACGCCGGGGACCTGGACGGCGGCCGCCACTACGTGACGTGGGAGGACCCGTTCAAGAAGCCCTCCTACCTGTTCGCGCTGGTGGCCGGTGACCTGGCCCGTGTGCAGGACAGCTTCCGCACCCGGTCGGGCCGCGACGTGGAGTTGAACATCTGGGTGGAGCACGGCAACGAGTCCCGGTGCCCGTTCGCCATGGAAAGCCTCAAGAAGGCCATGAAGTGGGACGAGGACGTCTATGGCCTGGAATATGACCTGAACCTGTTCAACATCGTCGCCGTCAGCCACTTCAACATGGGGGCGATGGAGAACAAGAGCCTGAACGTCTTCAACGCCAAGGCCGTCCTCGCCGACCCGGAAACCGCCACCGACGCCGACTACGCCTACATCGAGGCCGTGGTGGCGCATGAATACTTCCACAACTGGACCGGCAACCGCATCACCTGCCGCGACTGGTTCCAGCTGTCGCTGAAGGAAGGGCTGACGGTCTTCCGCGACCAGCAGTTCTCCAGCGACATGCGGTCCGCCCCGGTCGAGCGCATCGATCAGGTGCGCAGCTTGCGCGCCCGCCAGTTCCCCGAGGACGCCGGCCCGCTCGCCCATCCGGTGCGGCCGGACAGCTACATCGAGATCAACAACTTCTACACCGCCACCGTCTACATGAAGGGGGCGGAGGTGATCCGCATGATGCACCGCCTGCTGGGCGAAGACGGCTTCCGCAAGGGCATGGACCTCTACATCGCGCGCCACGACGGCACGGCGACCACCTGCGACAACTTCGCCAAGGCCATGGAGGACGCCTCGGGCCGCGACCTGAGCCAGTTCAAGCGCTGGTACTCCCAGGCGGGCACGCCGCAGGTGGAGGCCGAAGGCCGGTTCGAGGACGGTGTCTATGCCCTGACCATCCGCCAGCACACCGACCCCACCCCCGGCCAGGACACCAAGCATCCCCAGCACATCCCGTTCGAGGTGGGCCTGATCTCGCGCGATGGCGCCGCCCTGCCCCTGCGGCTGGAGGGTGAGCCGGCCGATGGCGAGGCGCCGCTGACCCGCGTGCTGGACGTGACCGAGGCCGAGCAGACCTTCCGCTTCACGGGGCTTGAGGCCGAGCCCGTGCCGTCGCTCAACCGCGGCTTCACCGCGCCGGTGCGGCTGACGGCGCCGTGGTCAGACGCGGACCGGGCGCTGCTCATGCGCTATGACCCCGACAGCTTCGCCAAGTGGGAGGCCGGGCAGCAGTACGCGACGCAACTGCTGCTCAACGCCGTGAACGAGCGCGCCGCCGGCCGCAACGTCGCCCCCGACGCCACCCGCTTCGTCGACGCCCTGGGCACCACGCTGTCCGACGAGACGCTCGACCCCGCCTACCGCGCGCAGATGATGGCCCTGCCGACGGAGGACTATCTTGCCGAGCAGATGCCGGTGATGGACGTGGATGGTGTCCATGCGGCGCGCGAGGCGCTTAAGCGCGACATCGCGGTCACCCACGCCGATCTGTTCACCAAGCTGCGCGACCAGCACCGCGCCGCCGCCGGCCCCTTCGCCCCGACGGCCGAGGGCGCGGGGCATCGGGCGCTGGCGAACGGCGCGCTCGCCTACCTGACCACCGACCCGGCGAATGCGCATCTGGCGGCGGAGCAGTATGACGCCGCCGACAACATGACCGACCGCATGGCGGCCCTTCGGGTGCTGGTGGAACTGGACGTGCCGGAGCGCGACCGCTGCCTGACAGACTTCCACGACCGCTACCAGCACAACGAACTGGCGCTGGACAAGTGGTTCTCCGTCCAGGCCGTCGCCGCCCGGCCGGACACGCTGGCGCGCGTCAAGGACCTGATGAGCCACGAGAAGTTCACCATGCGCAACCCCAACCGGGTGCGCGCGCTGGTGGGCGCCTTCGCCATGGGCAATCCCACCGTCTTCCACGCCAAGGACGGCTCGGGCTATGCCTTCCTGGCCGACCGGGTGCTGGAGCTGAACAGCCTCAACCCGCAGATCGGCGCCCGCCTGCTGCAGCCGCTGGGCCGCTGGAAGCGCATGGACGAGGATCGCCGGAAGCTGATGACGGCGGAACTTGACCGCATCCTGGCCGCGCCTGACCTTGCGCGCGACATCTACGAGATCGCATCCAAATCGCGACAGGCGTAAGGGAGCCGCCGGACCGTGGCCCGCGCCCCCAAAGCCCAGATGCCCGACCGCCCGGCGACGCGGAACCTCAAGGTTCTGCGCCGCACCTGGGCGTTCATGCTGCCCTACAAGGGGCACATCATCGGCGCCTCGCTCGCGCTGATCGTCACCGCCGCCGCAACGCTGTCCATCGGCGTGGGCCTGCGGCGGCTCATCGACCAGGGCCTGAGTGCCGGCGACCCTGCCCTGCTGGACAAGGCTTTGCTGGCCCTGCTGGGCGTCATCGGGCTCATCGCAGCCGGCACCTTCGCGCGCTATTACCTGGTGACGTGGCTGGGGGAGCGCGTGGTCGCGGACATCCGCAAGGCGGTCTTCGACCGGGTGCTCACCCTCAACCCCGGCTTTTTCGAGGTCACCAAGACGGGCGAGATCCTCTCGCGCCTGACCACCGACACAACGCTGATCCAGACCGTCATCGGCTCAAGCGCCTCCGTCGCGCTGCGAAACCTGCTGACGCTGACCGGCGGCCTGGTCATGCTGGCCGTCACCAACCTGGAACTGACCGGGCTGGTGGTCCTGGTGGTGCCGCTGGTCGTCGTGCCCATCGTCTTCTTCGGACGGAAGGTGCGGCGGCTGTCGCGCGAGAGCCAGGATCGTGTGTCCGACATCTCCGCCTATGCCGAGGAGTCTCTGTTCGGCATCCGCACCGTCCAGGCCTTCAGCCACGAGGACGTGGACCGCGCCACATTCGGCCGCGCCACGGAAGGCGCCTTCGACGCCGCCATCAAGCGCACCCGTGCCCGCGCCGCCCTGACCGCCTGCGTCATCCTGCTGGCCTTCGGGGCCATCGGGACGGTGCTGTGGGCCGGCGGGCATGGCGTGCTGCGCGGCGATATTTCCCCGGGCGAGCTGACGGCGTTCGTCTTCTACGCCGTCGTCGTCGCCAGCGCCACGGGCGCGCTGTCGGAGATCATGGGCGATCTTCAGCGCGCCGCCGGGGCCACGGAGCGGCTGGTGGAACTGCTCCAGACCGAGCCCGACGTCGCCATTCCCACCGACCCCAAGCCCCTGCCCCAGCCTGCGGAGGGCCGGGTGACGCTGGACGCCGTGGCCTTCCACTACCCCTCCCGCCCCGACCGGGCCGCCCTGCATGGCTTCTCATTGGACGTGGCGCCGGGAGAGCGCGTAGCGCTGGTGGGGCCGTCGGGGGCCGGCAAGTCGACCGTCATGCAGCTGATCCTGCGCTTCTACGACCCCCACGCCGGCCGCGTGCTGGTGGACGGCGTCGACCTCCGCGAAGCCGACCCGCGCGACGTCCGCCGCCGGCTCGGGCTGGTGCCGCAGGAGCCGGTGATCTTCTCCGCCAACGCGCTGGAGAACATCCGCTACGGCCGCCCCGATGCCTCCGACGACGAGGTCCGCGCCGCCGCCGAGGCCGCGCAGGCGCTGGAGTTCATCGACCGCCTGCCGGAAGGCTTCAACACCTTCCTGGGCGAGAAGGGCGTGCGTCTGTCGGGCGGCCAACGCCAGCGCATTGCCATCGCCCGCGCCCTGCTCCGCGATCCCTCCATCCTGCTGCTGGACGAGGCCACGAGCGCCCTGGATGCCGAGAGCGAGCGGCTGGTGCAGCAGGCGCTGGAGCGGCTCATGCACGGCCGCACCAGCATCGTCATCGCCCACCGCCTGGCGACGGTGGTCGGTGCCGACCGCATCGCCGTCATCGACGAGGGCCGCCTTGTCGCCACCGGCACCCACCGGCAGCTTCTGGACACCAGCCCGCTCTACGCGCGACTTGCGGCGCTTCAGTTTGGACGTCAGGAGGCAGCGGCGTAAGGCTTCTGGCCGTAGAGGTCCAGGTTTCCGTCGCGCCCGCGCACCGGGTGCGGCGGCACGGTGACCCAGCCGCGCGGTGCCTCTCCCGCCGCCGCCAGGGCCTCCCGGCTGGCGATCAGGGACAGGCCCTGCACCTTGCACTCGTCCTGGAGGCGCGCGGCGACGTTGACCGTGTCGCCCAGCACCGTGAACTCCAGCCGGTCGGCCGTGCCCACGGCGCCCACGAAGACGTCGCCGTGGTGCAAGCCAATGCCCACCGCCACCGGTGCCTCACCGGCCGCGGCCATGTCCTGTGACCAGGAATCCACCTCCGCCAGGATGCCACGGGCACAGGACAGGGCGCGCCGCGCAGCATCGGTGCTGTCGTCGGGGATACCGAAGATGATGAGCGCGGCATCGCCGATGAACTTGTCCACTACGCCGCCATGTGCCTCGGCCTCGGCCGTGACGCGGGCGCGGAAGGCGCTGACGAAGGTGCTGACACCCTCGGGCGGCATGCCGCGGGTGCGGGCGGTGAAGCCGCGGATGTCGACGAACATCACCGCCGCCGATTGCCGGGCGCCGCGCTTCAGGGCCTCCACACCCTCGTCCGCCAGCCGCTCTGCCAGTTGGCGCGGCAGGTAGCGGGTCAGGTTGATGCGGTGCTCGGTCTCCTCGGCCATGCGCAGCAGAAGGCGGCGCGCCCGAATGCTGACGACCATCAGCACCAGTCCCAGCAGCACCAGCATCACAAGCCGCATGGCGTTGGGCGGCGGCTCCACAAGGCCGGGCGGTCCGGCCGGCAGTGCGGCATCCAGTCCGATGGTGCCGAGAAGTCCGATGACCCCGCACAACAGCAGCGTCAGATAGGCCTGGAGCCAGGGGTTGTAGCGCAGCGCCCCGAAGGCCAGGATCACCGGCGCCACCCACAGCGCCGGAACCACCACCAGCCAGGGGCCCGGCAGGTCCGTCACCCGCAGGGACAGCGCCAGGCTGCCAGTCAGAAGGGCCACGTCGAGCGTCGAGAACACCCACCCCATCCACGGCCGGTAGGTGCCCCGGTGGACCATGAACCAGGTGGACACGCCCAGCACCAGGAAAGCCAGCGAACTGCCGACCGCCACGGCGATCTGCGGCAGCACGGCATCGTCGGCCGCCTCCAGCGCCGGGCCGACCACCAACGCCACAACGCCCGTGACCAAGGCGACACCGACGGCCACGCGCACCTTCGCGACGGTGCGCTCGGCCTTGATTTCGGCTTCCATGAGAACGCGACGGGCGGCTCGGATCACGGCGGGTCCCTCCCATGCTGCTGTGCAACATGGTAGGCTCGCCCGGCCCCGCGCGCCAGTTGACCGAAAGGCTCAGATCAGGGAAGCGATCCCCACCGCCAGCCAGTACAGCGCCGCCGCCCCGCCGCCCAGTGCCAGGGCGACGGTGCGCATGGGCCGGTTGCCGGAGCCCATGCCCATGCGCGCCAGGCGGGGCGTGAGCACCAGCCAGCCCCACAGCCACAGCGAACTGATGAAGCCCGACCAGATGTAGATGGCGCTCAGGTTGCCGAAGGTCGCACCGTCCAGCAGCACGTGCGGCAGGGACTGGAACACGGCCAGTTGCTGCCGCCCCACCGGGCCGTTCTGCCCGGCGATGCCGGAGAAGACGAAGATCATGGCGATGAGCATGACCAGCGCCTTCACGCCCAGGTCCAGCGCCAGCGTCCGGGCCAGCGCCCGGACGCTCCAGCCCCGCGCCAGGCGTCCGACCACGTCGCGGCAGTAGACCAGGCAGATGTAGTCCACCGCGAGGTTCACCACGATGATGACCTTGAGGAACTGGCCGAACACGGCGCCGCGCTGATAGCTGTCGCTCAGGACGCTGGTCAGGAACACGGGGTTGACGACCAGGAACGTCGCCAGCAGAACCGCGCCGGTCAGCAGGGACAGCAGGATCGCCTTGAAGATGAACCCGAGCCGCCCCGGCGACGGACCGAACAGCCGGTCGAAGGCGCGGGTGAAGGCGGCCGGCGCCTCCGCCGTCGTCAGCGTCTTCAGGTCGCCGCGTCCGGCCAGCGAGGCCGCCAGGCGCTTGCGGTCCTCCTCGTCCTGGGCGGCGTCGCCCACCCACAGCGGCCCGCCCACCAGCAGTGCCAGAAGCCCGCCGGCCCCGGCGGTCAGGGCGACCGCCTCCCAGCTCATGCGCCGGCTCCGCCGCCGGCCTGGGCGCCGAAGGTAAAGCGGCGCTCCAGGCGCTCGAAGGCCAGGTCCGTGACAATCGCCAGCAGGCCGACGACGACGGCACCCTGGATGACATAGGCGATGTTGTCGCCCACAAGCCCCGCGATGATGGGCGTGCCGAGGCTTTTCGCCCCGACGGTGGAGCCGATGGTGGCGGTGCCGATGTTGATGATGACCGACACCCGCACGCCGGCGATGATGACCCGCATCGCCAGCGGCAGTTCCACGCGGAACAGGATCTGCCAGCGGCTCATGCCCGTGCCGCGGGCCGCCTCCAGCGCCGCCGGCGGCACGGTGCCGAGCCCGGCGATGGTGTTCTGGACCACCGGCAGCAGGCCGTAGAGGGTCAGCGCCACGATGGTGGGCGTGAAGCCGAAACCCGCCAGCGGCACCACGATCGCCAGTACGGCGGCCGGCGGAAAGGTCTGGCCGATGGCCGACAGGGCGGAAACGAGCGGCTCGAATTCCCGCCCCATCCGGCGCGTGACGAACACTGCCGCCGCCACGCCGACGCTGACCGAGATGGCCGAGGACACCAGCACCAGCACGATGTGGTCCAGCGTCAGTTGCAGGAAGGTCTCGCGCACGTAGACGGGCGTGTCCAGGTCCGGGAAGGCGTCGCGGAACAGGGGCTCCAGGTCGCGCATGAACAGCACCAGCGCCGCCAGCAGCAGCGACAGCGCGCCCAGCAGCATCCAGCGGCGGGCGTCGGTGCCGGAGACCAGGACGGTCGGCGTCGTCATGGCTGCCGTCCCATGATGCCGTCCATGGTGACCTCTCCGGCCAGGTGCCCGGCGTCGTCCACCACCGGCAGGGCGGTGACGCGGCGCCAGACCATGCGCGACAGCGCCTCCTTCATGGTCATGTCCGGGGTGGCGGTCCAGTCGGTTTCCACCTGGGTCAGGCGGCCGAGGCCCTGCTGCGCCTCCCGCGCCACGCCGAGGCGGGCGCCGAACAGGCCTTCCGGCCGTCCCTGGTCGTCGACCAGCCAGACATGGCCGTAGGAGCGCATGGTCTCGATGATCTCGCCCTGCGAGGCGCGGACGCCGGCATAGGGTGCATCGGCGGTGTACTGGTGGACCCAGCGGCGCGAGAGCAGCTTGAGACCCAGGTCGGACTTGCCCAGAAAATCCTGCACGAAGTCGTCGGCGGGCTCGAACATCAGCTCGATGGGCCGGTCGTACTGCACCAGCCGGCCCTGGTTGAGGATGGCGAACCGGCTGGCCAGCTTCAGGGCCTCGTCCATGTCGTGGGTGACGAAGACGACCGTCTTGCCCGTCTCCTGGTGGACGCGCTGCATCTCGGCCTGAAGCGCCTCGCGCGTGATGGGGTCGAGCGCGCCGAAGGGCTCGTCCATCAGCAGCACTTCCGGGTCGGCCGCCAGCGCCCGTGCGACGCCCACGCGCTGTGCCTGCCCGCCGGACAACTGATGGGGATGCTTGGCGCGGAAGTCCGGGTCCAGGTGGAACAGGTGCATCAGCTCCTCCACCCGGTCGTCGATGCGGCTTTTCGGCCAGCCGAGCAGTCTGGGCACCACCGCGATGTTCTGGGCAACCGTCCAGTGCGGGAACAGGCCGATGGACTGGATGGCATAGCCCATGCGCCGGCGCAACTGCTCCTCGGGCAGGGTGGTGACGTCCTCGCCGTTGAGGATGACGCGGCCGGCCGACAGCGGGATCAGGCGGTTGATCATCTTCAGAGTGGTCGACTTGCCGCAGCCCGACGGCCCGATCAGGACGCAGAATTCGCCGCTGTCCACCGTCATGGACACGTCGGACACGACGTCCTTGCCGCCGTAGGTCTTGGTCAGCCCCTGCAATTCGATCATGCGCTTCCCTCGGGCTTGCTCAGCGTCACCAGGATCTGGAGGAAGAAGTCCGCCGCCACGGCGAGGACGATGGTCGGAATGGCGCCCAGCAGCACCAGGTCGATGGCATACTGCCCGAGGCCCTGGAAGATGAACGTGCCCAGCCCCCCGGCGCCGATCAGCGCGGCGACCACCGTCAGGCCGATGGCCTGCACCGTGACGATGCGCAGACCCGACAGGATCACCGGCAGGGCCAACGGCACCTCCACCTGCCACAGCACCTGGCGCCGCGTCAGGCCCATGCCGCGCGCGGCCTCTATCGTTGACGCCGGCACGCCGGCGAACCCGGCATAGGTGTTGCGCACCACCGGCAGCAGCGAATAGAGGATCAGCGCGATGATGGCGGGCGCCGCGCCGATGCCGCTCACGCCCATGGCGCCCAGGACCGGCACGGCCTCGCCCAGTGCCGACAGGGGGGCCACCAGCAGGCCGAACAGGGCGATGGACGGAATGGTCTGAAAGAAGTTCAGCAGCCCGAACAGCGGCCCGCGCGCCTTGGCCTTGCGCCGCACCAGCAGGCCGAGCGGCAGGCCGATCAGCAACGTCGGCACCAGGGCGGCGCTCACCAGCCCCAGATGGGCCAGCAGTTGGGCGGCGAAGACGTCGCGCTGGTTCAGGTATTCCCGCATGATGGACAGATCGTGGAACACGCCCGCCCAGAACAGGGCCGCCACGCCGCCGGCCATCAGCAGCGTGTAGCCGATCTTGGCCGGCATCCCGGCGTTCAGCCGCAGGAAGGCGTCCAGCGCCACCAGGACCGGCGCGAAAACCAGAATCCAGAACGCCGCACCCAACGACACCCGGGCGGCCGGCGACCCCGCCTCGGCCACGGCGCGCGTGGCGTAGTCGCCGCCGCCGTACATGACCAGCAGGAGGAACGGCAGCGCCGCCGCCAGCACCAGCAGGCGCGCCGGCGTGCGCGCCAACGGCCGGCGCAGGGCCGCGAGCGTCATCGTGCCCGCAAGCACCAGCAGCGCCCCCCATTGCCAGGGCAGCAGCGCCTCCAGCAGGCCCACGGGCTGGCCGGAAACCAGGCGGTTTGGGGCCATGGAGGCGAACGGCAGCAGGACCACACCCAGCAGCCCCGCCACCAGCAACGTCATGAGAACGCGGTTGGCGACGATCCTGCCGCCGCCCTCCGCACCGTCTTCCGGGGATGTGTCAGGCACGAGCCGCGCAGCCCCTTACTTCAGGAGTCCTTCGCTTTCCAGGTAGTCGCGGGCCACCTGCCGGGCGGGCAGCCCCTCGACCTGGATCTTGCCGTTGAGGGTCTGCAGCTTTTCGCGGTTCAGCGAGGTGAACACCGGCTCGATCAGTTCCTTGATCTCGGGATTGGCGTCGAGCACCGGCTTGCGCACCACGGCCGAGGGTTCGTAGACCATCTGCACGCCCTTGGTGTCGTCCATGACCTTCAGGCCGGCCGGCGCGATGGCGCCGTCGGTGCCGTAGACCATGGCGGCGTTGGTGCCGCTGGTGCGGTCGGCGGCAGCGCGGATGGTGGCCGCGGTGTTGCCGCCCGACAGGACCAGCAGGTGGTCCTCGGTCATCTGGAAGCCGTAGGCGTCCTGGAAGCTGGGCAGGGCCGCCGGGCTTTCCACGAACTCGGCCGAGGCGGCAAGCCGCACGTCGCCGCCTTCGTTCACCCAGCGGGCGAAGTCTTCCATAGTGGACAGGTCGTTCTCGTCGGCGACGTCGTTGCGCACGGCGATGGCCCAGGTGTTGTTGGCCGGCGCGGGCTCCAGCCACACCAGGTCATGGGCCTCCATGTCCATCTCGCGGATCTTTTCGTAGCCCTGCTCGGCGTTCTTCCAGGCCGGGTCATCGGCGGTCTTGGTGAAGAACGCGCCGTTGCCCGTGTATTCCGGGTAGATGTCGATTTCGTCGGAAAGAAGCGCGGTGCGCACGATGTTTGTGGGGCCGAGCTGGGTCTTGTTCTCGACCGTGAAGCCGCCGTTCTCCAGCACCTCCACGATCATGTTGCCGAGCAGCGTACCCTCGGTATCGATCTTGGACGCCACCGTGATGGTGTCATCCTGGGCCAGCGCCGGTGTGGCGGCCATGGCGGCGAGAGCGGCACCCGCCAGGGCCCGCTTGATCCGGGTCGTGAACATCGTCGTCATGTACTGCCTAGCCTCCCGATACGTCTGCCTTGGCTGGTCGTCGTCGACTCGGAGTCTAGCCACCGTGTCGCGACGAAACCAGTTAAAGAAGGGGGTGTAAGTCCCTCTCACATAAGATGCGTCAGCCGATGTGCCACCCTTTCGCGGCGCTGGACGCCGGCCGGCGCCCCCCTTTACCCTGCCGGCTCCCAAGAACGCCCGGAGACGACAGGATGATGCAGAAGACGCGACGCTCGGCCCTCATCGGCCTCATGGCCGGCGCCCTGGGACTGTCCGCCGGCCTGCCGGCCACCGCCCTGGCGGAACCGGAGGTGACCCTGCGCGTCGCCCACTTCCTGCCGCCCTCCTCCACCGCCCAGACGCAGCTCATCGAGCCCTGGGCCAAGGCCGTGGAGGCGGACTCGGGCGGCCGCATCGCGGTGGAAATCTATCCCGCCATGCAGTTGGGCGGCCGGCCGCCGCAACTCATCGACCAGGTGCGCACGGGCGTGGCCGACGTGGTGTGGACCCTGCCCGGCTACACGCCCGGCCGCTTCCCGAAGACCGAGGTGTTCGAGCTGCCTTTCATGGTGCCCAGCGCCGAGGCCGGCAGCCAGGCGCTTTGGGCGTTCTATGAGAAACACCTGCGCGATGAATACGCCGATGTTCATCCGCTGGTCCTGCACGTACACGCGCCCGGCACCCTGCACATGCGCGAGGACCCGGTGACCAAGATGGCGGACCTGGAAGGCAAGAAGATCCGCCTGCCCTCCCAGCCCATCGGCCGGGCGCTCGACGCGCTGGGGGCGGTTCCCGTCGGGATGCCCGTGCCTGCCACCTACGAAGCCCTGGAGCGCGGCGTGGTGGACGGGGCGCTGCTGCCTTGGGAGGTCGTCGCCCCGCTGCGCATCAACGAACTGACGCGCCACCACCTGGAGTCGGACCTCTATACGGCCACCTTCCTGTTCGCCATGAACAACGCCACCTACGCCGATCTGCCCGATGACCTGAAGGCCGTCATCGACACCAACTCGGGCGCGGCGCTGGCAGGGAAGGTAGGCCGGGCGTGGGATGCGGCGGAGGTGCCTGCGCGGCAGGCGGCGAAAGAGGCCGGCCACTCCTTCCATGCGCTCACGCCCGAACAGCGCGAGCGGTGGGCGGAGGCGACCCGCCCGGTCATCGCCGAGTGGACCGACCGTACGGAAAACGGCCAGTCCCTTTACGAAGAGGCCAGGGCGCTGGTGGACCGGTTCGCCTCCGAGGGCGAGTAGCGCCGTGCCATCCGTCCCAGCTTCAGCCGGTCGGCGGCTTCCCAGATGCGCTCATGGAAAAAGTAGGCCACCGTGTTCACCATGGGCTCGACCAGGGCGAGCGCGCTGGAGATGGCGATGCTGCCGGTCAGGGCGTAGGCGACCGAGAACGCCACGGTGAAGTGCACCGCGGCGAAGGTGACGGTCTTGATCAGGCTGCGCATGACGGTGGTCCCTGTCCTTGCGGTGGAGCGGCGGTGACGGGGAGACTATCGTGCGAATCATTCGCATTTGCGAGAAGATTCGCATGTGGTTTTTGATCGGATTTTTCTATCGCTCGAACTTCGTCGTCATGAGGATGGACGTCGTGGTGCGCTCCACACCCGGCAGCGCGCCGATCGTGTCCACCAGGGCGTCCATGGCCTCCATGGTCTCGGCGGCGACGACGGCGATCATGTCATGCTGGCCGCTGATGGTGTGCAGCGCGCGCACCTCGGTCATGCGCTTGAGCGCCGTCACGACAGCCGCCGCCTGCTTGGGGTCGACGCTCAGCAGCACGTGGGCGCGGATCATGCGCCGCGCCGTCTCCTCCCCCAGTCGCACCGTATAGCCGGCGATAACGCCCGTTTCCACCAGGCGCCTCAGACGGCCCTGGATGGTGGAGCGCGAGGTGTCCAGGTCCCGCGCCAAGGCGGCGGTGCTCGCGCGCGCGTTGCGGCGCAGACACTCCAGAAGGCGACGGTCGAGGGGGTCCAGGGTCATTTCGCCGGCAACTCCGTCATATCGACGTCAATTGACCATCATTCTGGCAGGTCTGCGGCTTCAAATCGACACCCTTGCCGCCGACACTGGTCCGACAACCACAGTCGGCCATTCAAGGCCGCGGACACCACGGACCGGATCAGGAGAGGTTTCATGCGCGACATCCTCGTGCTCGGCGGCGGCAAGATCGGCGAGACCATCTGCGACTTCCTGGCGGGCAGCGGCGACTACCGCGTCACCGTCGGCGACCGCCACCAGAGCATCCTCGACCGCCTGCCCCGGCGCGAGGCCGTGCGGAAACAGGTGGTCGACGCCACCGACCCGGTCGGACTGCGGGACGCCATGAAGGGCCACTACGCCGTCATCTCCGCCCTGCCCTACGACCTGACGGTCACCGTGGCGGAAGCGGCGCGGGATGCCGGCGTGCATTACCTGGACCTGACCGAGGACGTCGCCAGCACCCGCGCGGTGAAAAAGCTGGCCGAGGGCGCGGAGACGGCGTTCATCCCCCAGAGCGGCCTGGCGCCCGGCTTCATCTCCATCGTCACGCACGACCTGTGCCGGCGCTTTGACGAACTGGACACGGTGGGGATGCGCGTCGGCGCCTTGCCCAAGTACCCGACCAATGCACTGAACTACAACCTCACCTGGTCGACCGAGGGCGTCATCAACGAATACCTGGAGCCGTGCGACGCCATCGTGAACGGCCGTGCGGTTCAGGTGCCGCCGCTGGAGGAGCGGGAGGAATTCTCGCTCGACGGCATGACGTACGAGGCCTTCAACACCTCGGGCGGGCTTGGCACGCTTTGCGAGACGCTGGCGGGCAACGTGCGCGCCATGAACTACAAGTCGGTGCGCTATCCCGGCCACCGCGACATCATGAAGGCGCTGCTCCATGACCTGCGCCTGGGCGACCGGCGCCATGTGCTGAAGGACATCCTGGAGCACGCCATCCCCGGAACCATGCAGGATGTGATCCTGGTGTTCGTCACCGTCAGCGGGCGCAAGAACGGGCGGCTGATGCAGGAATGCTACGCCAACAAGATCTATGGCCGCGAGATCGCCGGCGTCACCTACTCCGGCATCCAGACGGTGACGGCGTCGGGCGTCTGTGCCGTGCTGGACCTGCTGGCGGCCGGCCGCATCGCGCAGAAGGGCTTCGTGAAGCAGGAAGACATCGCCCTGCCCGACTTCCTCGCCAACCGCTTCGGCATGACCTTCGCGCGGGAGGAAGACCTGGCCGCCGAGGTGCGCGTGGCGGCGGAGTAAGGTGAAGCGTGAAGTTTAACCACCAAGACACCAAGACACCAAGACTTTCCGGCTGCGCCGGAATGTGAATGCGAGGGAGGCACGGCCTCCCTCGCGCTCCCGCGACTTCTTTTCTCCGGAACCTGAAACCGCCACACGTCAGGAGGCATGATGACGCGCCTTCGCGCGCAGTCTTGGTGTCGTTGTGTCTTGGTGGTTTATTTCTTCACTACCCGCCCGTCGCGTTCATCGCGCGGCCCGGCGTGGCGCCGCCGTGGAAGCGGTGGCCGTCCGGCTTCAGGCCGATGGCGCGGGCGATGGCGCCCTTCAGCGCATCGGGCTCGGCAGAGCGCAGCGGCCCGCGCAGGTCCACCGCATGATCCTGGCCGAGGCAGGGGTAGAGCATCCCGTCCGACGCCACCCGCACACGGTTGCAGCCGGCGCAGAAGCAGGCGCTGGTGGCGGCGATGAAGCCGATGCGTCCGCCCGTTTCCACGCACCGCCAGTAGCGCGACGGGCCGGGGGTGCGGTGGGCGTCGGGCAGCAGCGTCCAGCGGCGCGCAAGCTCTGCCTTCAGGTCGTCCATGGGGCGGTAATGGCGGTGGAAGTCGAACGCCGCCGGGCCGATGGGCATGACCTCGATGAAGGTCAGGTCATGACCGCGCGCGGCGGCGAATTCCATAAGCCTGTCAATGTGGTGCGGGCTGTCGTTGACGCCCTTCTGAACCACGCAGTTCAGCTTGATGCCCAGCCCTGCCGCCCGCGCGGCGCTGATGCCGGACAGCACGGCCGACAGGTCTCCGCGCCGTGTGATGCGGGAGAACAGGCCGTCGTCGACGGTATCCAGCGACACGTTGACCCGGCCCACACCGGCCGCGGCCAACAGGGGCACGAAGCCCTCCAGCATGCCGCCGTTGGTGGTCAGCGTCAGGGCCTTGAGGCGGCCTGCCGCCCGACGCTGGCCCAGGTGCTCGAGCAGCGCCGGAAGGCCCTTGCGGGTCAGGGGCTCGCCGCCGGTCAGGCGGATGTCGGTCACGCCCAGATCCAGGAAGGCGTCGGCCACCTGGCCCAGTTCCTCGATGGACAGGACGCGGGACTTGGGGGCGAAGGCCTGGTCCTCGGCGATGCAGTAGTGGCAGCGGAAATCGCAGCGCTCCGTCACCGACAGGCGCAGGTAGGTGATGCGGCGGCCCAGAAGATCGGTCAGCGACGGCGCCATGGCGGCGAACTCCGGTTGGGGCTCAAGTCCGCCGGGCCCAGGAGGGACAAGGCCCGGCGGCGGGTGGACGGATGGTCAGCCCTCCGGCTTGGCGGCCGGCTCCGGGTTGGCGTGGCGGTAGACCAGCTCGGGATTGATGCCGTAGGCGCCCTTGGGCAGTTCGTGCGCGATGCCCTTGTGGCAGTCGATGCAGGTCAGGCCCTCGTCGGTGGCGCGCAGGTGGTTCTCACGGGCGCGCTTGGACTGCAGGGTGACGTCCATGGCCTCGAAGTTGTGGCAGTTGCGGCATTCGCGGCTGTCCGTCTCCTTCATGGTCCGCCAGACGCTCTGCGCCATCTGCAGCCGGTGTGCCTCGAACTTCTCGGGCGTGTCGATGGTGCCGAGCGCGGTGTGCCACAGTTCGCGCGTCGCCTTGATCTTGCGCACGACCTTGTGCTGCCACTCGTGCGGCACGTGGCAGTCGGGGCAGGTCGCCCGCACGCCCGAGGCGTTCTGGTCGTGCACCGTGCCCGAGTACTCGACATAGACGTTGTCGCCCATCTCGTGGCAGGAGATGCAGAACTCTTCGTTGTTGGTCATCTCCATGGCGGTGTGGAAACCGCCCCAGAAGACGATGCCGGCGATGAAGCCGCCCACCAGCAGAACACCCAGGGAGATGGCGCCGGCCGGGCCCCAGAACCAGCCCCAGAGCCGCTTGATGAAGTTCGGCTTGCGATCCTGATCATTGGACATTTCTCGTCCCTCCTTGCAACAAAATCAGAGCCTTGCGGGGATCAGTCGCGAGCCGGCTCGAAGGTGTTCTCCACCAGCTCCGGCGCGTCCATCTGGGGCACGTGGCACTGGGTGCAGAACCAGCGGGTGCGCGCCACGTCGTCCAGGCGGTTGCCCTGGCGGTCGACGTAGTGGGTCTCGGAAACCTTGGGCGCGCCGAACTCGGTGTTGAACGGCCAGTCGTGGCAGCTCAGGCACTGGTTGGTCTTCAGGTCGACCTCGTACTTGTCGATGCGGTGCGGGATCAGCGGCGGCTGCTGCCGGTAGGAGCGGCCGAAGCTGTTGCCTTCCTCGACGCCGTGGATGTCCGGCTTGGCGTTGGCCGAGTCGACGGCGACCGGGCCGCGCAGGCTCTGCACGCTGGCATCCGGGCCGGCGGCGGTGGCGGCAAAGGCGATGCCCAGCGCCACGAGACCGGCGCCGGCGGTGGTGAGGATCTTCTGGAAGCGGTTCATCTCGGGTTCTCCCCTGTCGAAGTCATTCGGCGGCGGCCGGCGCGGCCGGGCGGGACTTGGGTTCGGTGTCGTTGGCGGGTTCGACCGTGCGGTGGTCGAACCGATGGGTGAAGGCGAAGACGTCGCGGTGGCAGATGTCGATGCAGCGCCCGCAGTTGGTGCAGTCGCGCGACAGAATGACGGGGGTCTCGCCCTCTCCCCCCTTCAGCGCGGGATTGATGACGTGCGGCTCCGGGCAGACGTGGTAGCAGGCCATGCACTGGTCGCAGGCATCCCGCGCCCGGGCGGAAACCCGCGTCAGGCTGGCGGTCCCGATCAGGCCGTAGGCGGCGCCGACCGGGCACAGATGCCCGCACCAGCCGCGGTTTGCGGCGAAAATGTCGAACAGCACCACGCCGCCGATCAGCATCCAGGCCAGAGAACCTGTGAACACCACCCCAAACACCAGCTCGCGGTGCAGCAGGGTGACGGGGTTCACCACCTCCCACGCGATGGAACCGGCGAGTGCGGAGACGGCCACCACGGCGGCCAGTGCCCAGAGGCGGGCGGAGCGTGAAATTTGCAGGCCCTGCTTGATGCCGAGACGCACCCGCAGCCGGTGGGCGCCGTCGGTCAGCACGTTCACCGGGCAGACCCACGAGCAGAAGGCCCGGCCGCCGAACACGACGTACAGCGCCACCAGCAGCGCGGCGCCGATCCAGGCGGTGGCGATCAGGCCATGGCCCGCCGCCAGCGACTGGACGAACACCAGCGGGTCGGTGAAGGGCACGACCCCCAGGATCTCGCTGGAGGCCAGCGTGCCGCGCATGATCCACACGCCCAGCAGCGGGCCCGTCAGGAACAGCACCAGCGCCAGCGCCTGGCTCACCCGGCGCAGCAGAAGCCACTTGCTGGCGCGCAGGCGCCCCTTGGCGGCGACGGCCAGGCGGGCCGGGTCCTGCGGCAAGACGATGTCGCGGCCGGCGGCGGGATTTTTCGGCGTCGTGCTCATGGCTTGAAGCCTTTCAGCCCGCCCGAGGGCGTGCTCTCAACATGGTCCGGCGAATAGCCCCGGTCCGGCAGGTCGATGGTGTCCTGGATGAGCGCCTCGCCGTGCTTGCGCTTTTCCTCCCACCCCAGCCGGTAGTGTTCGGCCGAGGAGCCCAGCGCCACCTCGCGCGGCAGCACCTTGATGGCGGCCGCCTCGGGCAGCACGCAGGCCTTCTCGCATTTGCCGCAGCCGGTGCAGGCATCAGGATGGACGGTGGGTTCGAAGATGGCGTGCACGCCGGTGCGGGTGTTGGGCCGCATGTCCAGCGTGATGGCCTCGTCGATCAGCGGGCAGACGCGGTAACAGACGTCGCACCGCAGGCCCAGCATGTTCAGGCAGGTGGTGCGGTCGATGAGCACCGCCACACCCATGTCCGCCTTGGTGATGTCGGTCAGGCCGTGGTCCAGGGCGCCCGTCGGGCAGGCGACGACGCAGGGGATGTCCTCGCACATCTCGCAGGGCACGTCGCGCGCCGTGAAGAAGGGCGTGCCGATGGGCGCCTCGTCGGCCACCCCGGCCAGCTTCAGCGTGTCGTACGGGCAGGCGCGGACGCACAGGCCGCAGCGCGTGCAGGCGGCCAGAAAGTCCCGCTCGTCGGCCAGCGCGCCCGGCGGACGCAGGGCCTGGGCGGCCTTCACCGTGGCCTGGCCGGCGACGATGGTGTGCAGGCCCAGCCCGAAGACCGCCGCCACACCGACCGCCTTGGCGGTACCGGTGAGCATGGCGCGGCGGCTGGGACCGCCCTGTCCTGTTCCCTTGCGTGTCGTCATCTCTTAGTCCCCTCTCGGGAGGGGGCGGGCGGCGGTTCAGGGTTCTTCCGGGCCGCCGCCCGTCACTCTCCGCGCACCTGCGCTCAGGCCTTCACCACACGGCAGGCGGCCTTCTTGAAGTCCGTCTCCTTGGAGATCGGGCAGGTCGCGTCGAGGGTGAGCTTGTTCACCAGCTGGCTTTCATCGAACCAGGGGATGTAGACCACGCCCTTGGGCGGCTTGTTGCGCCCGCGGGTTTCGACCGTTGTGGTCACGGTGCCGCGCCGGGTCTGCAGGTCGACCGGCTGGCCGCGCCGCAGGCCGCGTTCCTTGGCGTCCAGCGGATGCATGAACAGCACCGCGTTGGGGAAGGACCGATGCAGTTCGGGCACGCGTCGGGTCATGGAACCGGAGTGCCAGTGCTCCAGCACGCGCCCGGTCACCAGCCACAGGTCGTACTCGTCGTCGGGCACCTCGGCCGGCGGCTCGTAGGGCAGCGCGAAGATCACCGCGCGGCCGTCGGGCTTGCCGTAGAACTCCACCTCCTTGTCACCGTTGACGTAGGGGTCGTAGCCCTTGCGGAAGCGCCACAGGGTTTCCTGGTCGTCCACCACCGGCCAGCGCAGGCCGCGCGACTGGTGGTACATCTCGAAGGGCGCCAGGTCGTGAGCCTTGCCGCGGCCGAAGATGGCGTATTCCTCGAACAGGCCCTTCTGGATGTAGAAGCCGAAGTCGCGGGCCTCGTCGTTGAGCTGGTCGTCGGCCAGTTCCGTCAGCGGGTAGGCGTCCACCTGGCCGTTGGCGTACAGCACGTCGTAGAGCGTCTTGCCGCGGTACTGCGGGTTGGCGTCCAGCATCTCGGCCGGCCACACCTCGTCGGTGGTGAAGCGCTTGGAGAATTCCACCAGCTGCCAAAGGTCGGACTTGGCGCCGTTCGGCGGGCTGACCTGCTGGCGCCAGAACTGGGTGCGGCGCTCGGCGTTGCCGTAGGCGCCTTCCTTCTCCGCCCACATGGCGGTGGGCAGGATCAGGTCGGCGGACAGGGCGGTGACCGTCGGGTACGGGTCCGAGACCACGATGAAGTTCTCGGGGTTGCGGTAGCCCGGATAGGTCTCCTCGTTCAGGTTGGGCGCCGCCTGCATGTTATTGTTGCACTGGACCCAGTAGGCGTTGAGCTTGCCGTCCTTGAGCATGCGGTTCTGCAACACGGCGTGGTAGCCGGGCTTTTCCGGGATCAGGCCGGTGGGCAGCTTCCAGACCTTTTCGGCGTAGGCGCGGTGGTCGGGGTTCATGACCACCATGTCGGCCGGCAGGCGGTGGGCGAAGGTGCCGACCTCGCGCGCGGTGCCGCAGGCCGACGGCTGGCCGGTCAGGGAGAACGGGCCGTTGCCGGGCTCGCTGATCTTACCGGTCAGAAGGTGGATGTTGTAGACGAGGTTGTTGGCCCAGGTGCCGCGGGTGTGCTGGTTGAAGCCCATGGTCCAGTAGGACACGACCTTCTTGGACGGATCGGCGTACAGCTTGGCCAGCGCGATCAGGTCCTTTTCAGGCACGCCCGAGATCTCGGCGGTCTTCTCCACCGTGTAGTCGGCGACGAAGGCCTTGAAGGTCTCGAAGTCGATGGGATCGGAGGCGCCCGCCTTGTCAGCGTTGGCGGCGGCCTGCTCCAGCGGGTGTTCGGGGCGCAGGCCGTACCCGATGTCCGTGGCGCCCTTGCGGAAGTTGGTGTGGGCGTTGACGAAGTCCCAGTTCACCGCGTCGTTCTGGATGATGTAGTTGGCGATGAAGTTGAGGATCGCCAGGTCCGAATGCGGCTTGAACAGCATCGGCAGGTCGGCCAGTTCGAAGCAGCGGTGCTCGAAGGTCGACAGCACGGCGACCTGACAGCCCGAGTGCGTCAGGCGGCGGTCGGTCAGGCGCGACCACAGGATGGGGTGCATCTCCGCCATGTTGGAGCCCCACAGCACGAAGGCGTCGGCGTGCTCCAGGTCGTCATAGCAGCCCATGGGCTCGTCGATGCCGAAGGTGCGCATGAAGCCGGCGACGGCCGACGCCATGCAGTGGCGGGCGTTGGGATCGATGTTGTTGGAGCGGAAGCCGGCCTTGAACAGCTTGGCGGCGGCATAGCCTTCCCACACCGTCCACTGGCCGGAGCCGAACATGCCGATGGCCGTCGGACCCTTATCCTTCAGGGCCTGCTTCCACTTCTCGGCCATGATGTCGAAGGCCTCGTCCCACGACACGGGCTCGAAGTCGCCTTCCTTGTCGTAGACGCCGCCCGACTTGCGCAGCATGGGCTGGGTCAGCCGGTCCTTGCCGTACATGATCTTGGACAGGAAGTAGCCCTTGATGCAGTTCAGGCCCTTGTTGACGGGTGCATCCGGGTCGCCCTGGGTGGCGACGATGCGGTCGTCCTTGGTGCCGATCAGCACGCCGCAGCCGGTGCCGCAGAAGCGGCAGACGCCCTTGTCCCACTTGATGTCGGAGGTGCCGGCGGCGGCCTTGGCGGCCCCGGCGGGAAGGCTGACGCCCGCCACGGCGGCGGTGGCGGCGGCGGCGTTGGCCTTGATGAACGTGCGGCGGGTGGTCTTCATGCCTCGATCTCCCCTTCCAGGGCCTTGGCGTCCTCGAAGTGATGGAAGACGAGGGAGGACGCCGCCACCCCGTCCCAGTCGTTGATCTGACGGATGCGGTCCAGCGCGCTGGCCTCCTCCGTATCCTCCACCACGACGACCAGGCGGCCGTCGTCGGTGGCGGCATGGACCTCGCAGCCCGTCGTCGCGCCCAGGCGCTCCGACAGGGCCGCGCTGCGGTCCGGGCGGGCGTGCACCAGCAGCCCGCAAATGTTGACGAGCGCCGCGTTCAGCGGCGGCGCCTCGCGTTCGGTGCGTTCAAAGCGTCCCGTGCGCATGGGTCGCGTCCCCTCCTCAGGCGGCGAAGGTCACGGCGACGGCCCCCGCCGGGCACGGCCCGACGCAGGCACCGCAACCGGTGCAAAGGTCGGGGTCCAGCTCAGGGCTCGAGCGGCCGCCGACGGAAAGACGGAAACGGATGGCGCCGGCCTCGCACTGCTCGCCGCACACGCGGCAGACCACGCCCGCCGCCGAAAGGCAGCCGGCGCCGATCGCGATGCCGTGCGTCCAGGCGGGGCCTGGCGCGGCCTCGGACGCGGGGCGGATGGCGCCGGGGCGGCAGGCATCGGCGCAGGCGCCGCAGAACTCACAACCGGCCTTGGAAAAATTGACTTCCGGCACGCCAGAGGCCATGACAATGACGCCGGTCGGGCAGGCATCGGCGCAGTCACCGCAGCCGCTGCAGGCGTCCAGGAACCGCCGTTCAGGCAGGGCGCCCGGCGGCCGTACGGCCTCGACGGTGCGTGCCCCGGCCAAACGGCGGAACAGGCCCCGGCGGGTCACCTTCTGGTCTGATACTGCGGTATTGGTTGCGGCCATGACGGCCTCCGGCACAAAGCGTTTATGGCACCTTTGTACTGCCGAAAAGTCCGCATATCAACTGAGGGGATTGCTCGGATTTTCGTCCTACCGCGCCGCTCGGGATTGCAGTTTTCAAGGACTTAGCCGCCATTTCCGCCGAAGCCGTTGGGTTACAGCGGTTTCACCTCAGTCAAGAGAGCACCATGACCTCCCAACCGCGCCGAGAAACCATTCGCTCTAATACAGTACCTTCGGACCGACCCTCTTCCTGGATGACGCGCCGCTACGTGCTGGCCCTGGCGGCGGTGGCCCTGCTGGCGGTGTCGGGTCTGGCGGCCTTTCAGGCCATGGCGGCGGCCTATGACAGGACTTTGGCGGTGGTGAACATCTCCGGCCGGCAGCGCATGCTCAGCCAGCGAATCGCGCTCTACGCGGATTCGCTGGCCGATGACGAATGCCGCCGCCCCCGCACCGAATGCGTGGCGGACCTGGCCGAAGCGATTGAAACCTTCCGCCGCGCCCACCACGGCCTGGCCTACGGCAGCGAGGTCCTGGACGTCCCCGGCCCCACCAGCCCCGCGATCTCGGCCCTGTATTTTTCCGGCGAGCCGTCTCTTCACCAGCGTGTGCTGCGTTACATCAATGCCGCCGAACAGGTGGTCGACGCCGCGCCCGAGGACCTGACGCCGGACCATCCGGCGGTCGCCTACATCCTGACCCAAGGTCCCGGTCCCCTTCTCGAGTCCTTGGACCAAGTGGTGCTTCAGTATCAGTTGGACGGCGAGGAAGCCTACGAAACCCTGCGACGGCTAGAGATTGCGGTGGTCACCCTGACCCTGCTGACCATCCTGCTGGAGGCGTTGCTGATCTTCCGCCCCATGGTCCAGCGCACGCAGACCCAGTTCGACCACATCGAGCGCATGGCCGAGCATTTGCGCCGCGCCAACGAGACGCTGGAACAGCGCGTCGCGGCGCGCACACGCGATCTGGCGGACGCCAAGGCCGACGCCGACAAGGCCAATCAGGCCAAGTCAAAGTTCCTGGCGGCAGCCGGTCACGACATGCTCCAGCCCCTGCAGGCGGCGGAGATGTTCGCCGGCCTGCTGGCGGCCGAGCCGTTGTCCACCCGCGGCGAGTCGCTGCTTGCGGAGTTGCGGCGCACCCAGGACTCCCTGCGCCATCTGGTGCGGTCGGTGCTCGACGTCTCGAAGCTGGAGGCCGGCACGGTGACGCCCAGTTTCCAGCCGGTGCCGGTGCGCGCCCTGCTCGACGGCCTGGCGGCCGAGTTCGGACCACAGGCGCTCGACCGGGACCTTCGCCTGAATGTGGTGGCGCCCGACGTGGCGGTGGAAAGCGACCCGATCCTGCTGGAGCGCGTGCTGCGCAACCTGGTCGGCAACGCGCTCCGCTACACCGATGCCGGCGGCGTGGTGCTGGGCGCCCGCGTGCGCGGCGACCGGGTGTGGCTGCAGGTGGTCGACAGCGGCGTCGGCATGGAAACCAACGACCTCAACCGCATCTGGCAGGAGTTCGTGCAGGTCGGCACCAAGGCGCACGACCGCAGCGAAGGCCTGGGTCTGGGCCTCGCGATCGTGGAGCGCCTGTGCCGCCTGCTCGGCCACCGGGTGTTCGTCAACTCGCGCGTCGACCACGGCAGCTGCTTCACCGTGGACTGCCGGCGCACCGACCTGCCGCAGGACGCCTGAGCCCGGCCTCAGCGCCCCGTGCTCGAGTGGCCGGGGAACTGCGAGGTCATTTCCTGGATCCACTGCAGGAAATCGGCATTGCCGTCGTCGATGGAAATGGAGACGACGCAAGGGCAGTCGTAGGAATGGACCTCCTTCACCCGCGCGATGACGTCGTCGACCATGCCCTGGCGGGTCTTGGCGATGAAGGCGACCTCGTCGTCCTCCTGCACGGCGTCGTCCCACCAGTACAGGGACGTCATGCCGCCCAGGATGTTGACGCAGGCGGCCAGCCGTTCCTCCACCAGAACCCGGCCGACCTTCTTGGCCTCCTCGGTGGAACCGGCGGTCATATAGATGAGTACGGGCCTCGACATGGACTCCTCTCCCTCCTGCCCATAGACTCCGGCGCGATGCCCGGCTTGAGGGGGACGCACGCCGATGGGGTCTGGGAAAATGGTGAGTGATCAGGGTGTTAAGGTCAACGCTTCAGCCAATGAAGACGCTCCGACTCCGGTCGCCTTGACAGCGGCGCAGCATCGCTGGCTGGCGCGCGGCCTGGCGCAGCCGGGCGGCAAGCTTCCGTTGTTCGACCGCAACGGACGCAAGGTCAACGCCGCCATGATCCGCCGATGCATCGACAAAGGCCTGGCCGAGCCGTGGTTCGCCAACCCGCTCAAGCCCGACTGGCTGGTCTGCAAGCTGACCCCGCTCGGCCGCGCATCGGTCCGCGCCGCCGGAACCCCGCCCGAAGCCGCGCCGGACGACTTCTACGACAGGTAAAGCCGCAGCAGGTCCACGGCCTCTGCCACCCCCGTCGGTTGGGCCGGCACCGGTCGCGGCGCCTGCAACACCGCCTGTAGTTTTTCGGCGAAGGCACCGGTCCGGAAGGCGTCATCGTAGATCTCCTCCACCGCCACATGGCGGGCGGCCCACCCCATCATGTGCGGCGTTTCCGGCCAGTCGTTGCGGGAGCGGTACAGAAGGGGCGTGCCGGCGCAGGCACATTCCGTGACCGTTCCGTACCCCGGCTTGGTCACGACGGCGTCGACGGATGCCACGAGTTCGGGAAACGTGAACGGAAGATGGTCGCCCTGCACCATGTCGGGATGCCCGGCGCAGGTGTCCGGCCCGCGGTGGATCAACCGCCATCCGGGGAACCGCGGCCACGCCTCTACGGGCAGGGGCCCGCCGACGCCGCCCATGGTGATCAGCGCCAGCCGAGTCCCCTCCGCGACGCCCAGAGCCGCCTCGAGCGCCGCCCGTCGCGGCGCCGCGCGGGCGCAGATCGGACCCACGGCGCGCGCCGGAATGCCTTTCGCCATGGGCACGAAGGGCGTGGTGGCAAGAAACAGGTCGCAGGCGGAATAGATCGCCTCAAGCCGCTCTTGGATGCTGCGGCCGCCGGGCATGTCGCCGCAGTAGGTGCCGAAGATCTGCCCCCAGTGGAACGGGGCCAGCCCGACGGTCGGAATGCCCAGCCGTCGCGCCGCCTCCACCGGAACGAAGCCGACATTGGAGACCACCAGGTCCGGCGCGAAGGCCCGCTGGCGGTCCATCTCCTCGGCGACGACGGCCTCGAACCGCTGGAACAGGTCCTGGTAGCGGACCAGGCTGGCCTCGGGATCGACCGTGTTGGGGTCGCTGTTGACCATGCCCGGGTCGGCGATGGCCCTGTCGTGCAGTTCGGGCCGCACGGGCAGCCGAGCCCGCACCCACGGCTCGGGCGGTCCTCCGGCCACTCCCAGGCGCAGACCGGGAACAGCTTCGGCCAGCGCCGAAAGGACTTGCACGGTGATGGCCCCATGGCCGTACCCGTGGGGCGTGATGGCGGCGTAAAGGGCGGGCATGGCGGGCTCCGGAGGGGCTGACGGCGGGTGGGTCCGTTCTACCCCCGGCACGGCCGGCCGGACCAATGAAAAAAGGGCGCCCCGGCGGGACGCCCTTCTCCATCGTCTTTGCCCGCTGCCGGGCCATCGGTCAGCCGCGCAGCCGGCTCCGCACCGTCACGGCGAGGAAGGCCAGGATGCCGGCGGCGGCGACAGCAGTCAGCATGTCGCCCCACCACAGGCCATAGTCGGCGGCAGCCACCCGCCCGCCCAGGAAGGCGACGAAGGCGGACGCCCCAAGGGCGGACACCGCCGTCGGCGCCACCAGGCGCGCGATGGCGAAAACACCGGCCCACACGGCCGCGAGCAGAAGCAGCAGTACCATCATCAGCACACCCATTTCATCCCAAGGCACCAACGACGACGAAGGGCGCCCTGTGCGGACGCCCTTCGGGTCGAGTGCGAAAACACTCAGCTGTCGTCGAAACGTGGTCGGAGCGGCGGGATTCGAACCCACGACCCCTTGACCCCCAGTCAAGTGCGCTACCAGGCTGCGCTACGCTCCGGGACCAAGTCTCGCTTCAGGGAGCCCCCTGAAGAGGCGCGCACTATAGCGGCACCCCTGCCGCTTGGCAACGCCTTGTTTGAAGAAATTTAGGGGGCTTCGCCGTTTCGCGAAACCCCCTGTGTTTCAATACCTTCAGGCCGCTTCCTGACGCCGCAGTTCAGCCTGCAGCTCATCCCGCAGGCCGACCAGCTCAGCCAGTGCCGCCTCCAGCTCGCGGCGGTCTTCGGCGCTGAGCGGCGGACGCCCCGGCGCCACCTCCGGCTCGGGCGCGGGACCGGCCTCGGCAGCCGGGGCCGGGTGTTCGCCCTCGGGCTCCGGCGCCGCCGCGAACGGCAGACGCGGGGACCGGTCGTCGGCCTGCGTGGCACTGTCGGGCGCCTGCTCCTCCTTCGGCGCCTCGCCGGCCTGCTGCCGGGCCTCGGCGGCGGCCTCCACCTTCTCAAGCGTCGCCGGCAGGGGCTGCTCGTCGGCCATGAGCGCCTTGACGCCCTTTTCCCGCAACAGCTTCTGCACGCCCTTGATGGTCAGGCCGTCATCGTAGAGCAGCGCCCGAATGCGGCGCAGCAGGACCACGTCCTCGGGCCGGTAGTAGCGCCGGCCGCCGCCGCGCTTCATGGGACGGATCTGGGTGAACTTGGTTTCCCAGAACCGCAGGACATGCTGCGGAACGTCCAGGTCGGAAGCCACCTCGCTGATGGTGCGAAAGGCGGATTCGGACTTCGCCCCGTTGCGGCGCGCGTCCGTCGACTCGGTCATCTAATCGGTCCTTCTCGTGACGCGCCGGCGCCGGCTCCGTCGCCCAGTCAGTGATGCTGGCCGGAACCGTTCTTGGCGCTGTCGTTGATCTGGCTTTTCAGAAGCTGCGACGGCCGGAAGACCAGGACCTTGCGCGGCAGGATGGGAACCTCCTCGCCGGTCTTGGGGTTGCGGCCGATGCGCTCGCCCTTCTGGCGGACGGAAAAGCTGCCGAAGGACGAAATCTTCACGGCCTCGCCCTCCGACAGGGCGGTCGAGATCTCGTCGAGCACCATCTCCAGAAGCTCGGCGGATTCGTTCCGCGACAGGCCCACTTCCTCGTAGACGCGTTCGCTCAACTGCGCGCGGGTAATGGTTCTTCCGGACATGGCTTCGCCCCACTTCCCTGTGTCTCCCCTAAACGGAAGCACGCTTTGGGAAATGCGTCAATATCAACATCTTGCGGGTTGATCTTTATCCACCCGGAAGGCGGAGAAAAAGGGGTGGATGTTACCGAAAAAGGGGCGGAAACCATGTGGTTCCGCCCCTTTGTCTTACATCCGAACCAGCGCCGAGCCCCAGGTGAAGCCGCCGCCCATGGCCTCCAGCAGGACCAGGTGGCCGGGCCGGATTCGCCCGTCCTTCACCGCCTCGTCGAAGGCCAGCGGGATGGAGGCGGCCGAGGTGTTGGCGTGGTGGTCGACGGTGACCACGACCCGGTCGGGGTCCATGCGCAGCTTGCGCGCCGTGCCGTCGATGATGCGCTTGTTGGCCTGGTGGGGAACCAACCAGTCGATGTCGTGGGCCTCGATGCCGTTGGCCTCGATGGCCTCCTGCACCACCTGCGCCAGATTGACGACGGCGTGGCGGAAGACCTCCTTGCCGGTCATGCGGAGGTGGCCGACGGTCTGCGTAGACGACGGGCCGCCGTCGACGTACAGCAGGTCATGCTGCGTGCCGTCGCAGTGCAGGTGGGTGGACAGGATGCCACGGTCGGTGTTGGCGCCCTCGCCTTCCTCCGCCCGCAGGACCACCGCGCCGGCACCGTCGCCGAACAGCACGCAGGTCCCGCGGTCGTTCCAGTCCAGGATGCGGCTGAAGGTTTCCGCGCCGATGACCAGCGCACACTTCGCCTGGCCCGCCTTGATGAAATTGTCGGCGGTGGTCAGGGCGTAGACGAAACCCGAGCACACCGCCTGGATGTCGAAGGCCGGCGAGCCCAGACACCCAAGGCGCGCCTGCACCTTGCTGGCGGTGGCGGGAAAGGTGTTGTCGGGCGTCGCGGTCGCCAGGACGATCAGGTCCACGTCCTTGGCATCGATCCCGGCATGCGCCAGGGCCGCGCGGGCGGCATGAGTCGCCAGGTCCGCCGTCGTCTCGCCATCGGCGGCGATGTGTCGCGAACGGATGCCGGTGCGCTCGACGATCCACGCGTCGGTGGTGTCGACCTTTTGCGCCAGTTCCTCGTTCGTGACGACCCTCTGCGGCAGATAGGAGCCGCAGCCGGCGATGACGGAGCGAATGATCATGCTTATCCCGAAGCGGCTGAGGGAGAGGATGACTCCGCCGGACCCGACAGGGTCGGCGACTGCGCCAGATGCGCGCACTCCTCGCGGATGCGTTCGTTGAGGCGGTTCTTGATCAGATCCACGGCCACGCCGATGGCGTTGGCGAAGCCCAGCGCGTCGGTGCCGCCGTGACTCTTGACGCAGATGCCGTTGAGCCCGATCAGCATGGCGCCGTTGTAGCGCCGCGGATCGGTCCGCTGTCGCACCTTCGCCAGCGCCCCCTTGGCAAGCAGATAGCCGATCTGCGCCAGGACGGAACTGCCGAAGGCATCCTTGAGGAACTTGGTGTACAGCTTGGCGGTGCCCTCGGCCGTCTTCAGCGCGACGTTGCCGGTAAACCCGTCGGTCACCACCACGTCCACGGTGCCCGCCCCGATGTCGTCGCCTTCCACGAAGCCGTGGAAGCGCATGTTCAACGGGTGGTCCCGCAGGATCTGATGAGCCTCGCGCAGCGCATCGGTCCCCTTCAGGTCCTCGGACCCGATGTTCAGGAGGCCGATGGACGGCTGCACATGCCCCAGCAGACACCGCGAGAACACCTCGCCCATGATGGCGAACTCGACCAGGTTGTTGGCCTGGACCTCGGTGTTGGCACCCAGGTCCAACATCACGCTCTCGCCCCGGATGGTGGGGATGAGGGTCGCGATGGCCGGCCGGTCGATCCCCGGCAGGGTCCGCAGGGCGAGCTTGGCCATGGCCATCAGGGCCCCGGTGTTGCCGGCCGAGACGACACCTGCCGCCTCGCCGTCCTTCACCGCCTTGATGGCAAGGCCCATGCTCGACTGACGACCGGTGCGCACCGCCTGCGAGGGTTTTTCCTCGTTGGAGATGACGCGGTCGGTATGCCGGATGGACACCCGGTCGCGCATGTCCTGCGGTACGAGGGGCGCAATGCGGCCCTCGTCGCCGAACAGGACATACTCGACATCCGGGTAGCGCTTCCGCGCGATTTTCATGCCCTCGACCACCATATGAGGGGCGTGATCGCCCCCCATGGCATCCAGGGACAAGGTGAGCCGCTCGCTCACTGGCCTAGCACCTTCCGTGGCTCTACCAAATGCCTCGATTGGCGCCTCAGGCCTCCGCGCCCGCGACGACCTCGCGACCGTCGTAGTGGCCGCAGGCAGTGCAAACGTGGTGCGGACGAACCTGCTCGCCGCAGTTCGAGCACTCGTTCACGTTGGCGGCGCTCAGCGCGTGGTGGCTGCGGCGCATGTCACGGCGGGACTGGGACGTCTTCTTCTTGGGAACGGCCATTTTCTGTCAACTCCAGCTTGGGGCCACGGGAAAGCCTGCCTATTTAGCGGAAAAGCGTTCGCCGGGCAAGCCGTGGGCACGAATGTTTCAACGCAATTTGTCCTTCAGGCCCTGAAGGGCCGCGAAGGGGGTGTTCGGCAGGGCGTCGGGGCCGTCCTTCTCGATCCCTTCCGGGACCTCGACGGCCGCATCGGCCTTGCGCGGGAACGGGTCGAGCGCCAGCGACAGGTGCTCGGCCACGATTTCACCGACATCGACCACCCCGCCAGGCCCGAAGGGCTCCGGCGGATCGGCGGCCTCGGCATCCAGGTGAATCTCCTGGCCGGGTTTGTAGTCGGCTTCCGGCCCGAAGAGCATCTCGAAGTCTTCCTCGACCCGCGCCGGCAGCGGCTCCAGCGTCACCACGCAGGTCTGCACCACATCGGCGCGGAACCGTCCGGCGAGGCGCACCATGGGACCACCGGCGACAAGTTTCAAATGAATTTCCGCCTCAAGCGCGTCGATCGCCTCGAGTTCGAAGCGCTCGGCCAGGGCGGCGCGCTCCTCGGGCTTGGCCGACAGCGTCTCGACCAACCCTTCGGGCGGGATGCGGTCGGGATGGACGGGACGCGAAAATTCCGGGGTGGGCTCGCCGGTGGTCATGCAGGAATCTCGTAGGTCTGGGTGGTCGGGCTCATCACGCCGCGGCACCCTCGCGCGGCGGGAACGGCCCGGTGTCTGCGGTCAGGGCGTCCATCGGCGCGTCGGCCAGGGCGGCGGCCGTCTGCTCCATATAGGCCGCAAGGCGCTCCACCGCATCGTCCGACGGAGTGCTGTTGCGATAGATATTGTCGCGCAGCGCCTGGCACAGGCCGTCATGCCCGGCAATGAAGCCTTCCTCGTAGAGTTGGGTGCGGCCGTAGAAGGCTTTCGCCATGCCCTTGACGTGCTTGCCCACCGACAAATCGCCCACGCCCATCTCGCGCAAGGACCGGTCCATGTCCTTGAACATGACGTCGAACACCGCCTGGGAGAGTAACTCGCCTTCCTCGCCCAGAGCCGCCAGGCGGCGGAACAGCAGATGCGCGTGGATGACGATCATGTCGAAGCGGCCGTCGACGGTGTCGGGCACCTCGCAGGCGTCATAGAACCACGGGTCGCGCGACCGGTTGACCAGTCGCACGTACAGGTCCTCGGCACGGCGGCGGCGGCGGCGGGTCGTGGCGGAGAAGCGGTCGAAGATCATGCGGGCGGCTCGGGTTCGGCAAAGACGGGACTTGCGGACGGATGATCGGCAGCGATGCCACGGCCCGGGCGGGACACACCGTATTCCGGTCGGTCGCCGTTCTGTGTTACATGCTGCAATCAGGACTACGACGCAAGGCCGCGGGCGGATGCTTATCGCAGAACCGCCGCGGCGACAAGCTTCTGGATGACCGAGCCTGGATGACCCGCCGATGACCAGCCGCCCCCGCCTCCCCCTCCGTGCCGCCGGCCGCGTGGCGACCGCCGTGGTGCTTGCCGCGGGCCTCGCCGCCTGCGCCGCCGACGTGAACCCGCGCGGCAACGAACCGGCCGCCGAAGTGCTGTCGCAGATCGAGCCCGGCACCCACACGCAGGCGCAAGTGCGTTCCATGCTCGGATCGCCGTCCACCACGTCCACGTTCGGCGACGAAACCTGGTACTACATCAGCGCCAAGACCACCCAGTGGGCCTATCGCTCCACGCAGGAACTGGACCGGCAGGTGGTCGCCATCTCGTTTGCGCCCAACGGCGTGGTGAAGGACATCCAGACCATGGACAAGTCCGCCGGCCGCGAGGTGGACATCGTCGACCGCGAAACCCCGACGCCGGGCAAGGACGAAACGATCCTGCAGCAGATGCTGGGCAACCTGGGCCGCTTCAAGAAGGAGTAGCCCGCAGGCCGCCACCGCGGCCGCCGGCACAAGACAGGAAAGGCCCCGGGAACGCCTGCCCCCGGGGCCTTTCTCTGTCCAGCGTCGGCACGGCCTAGAGCCCGGCGACGACGGCCAGCAGCAGGATGGCGACGATGTTGGTGATCTTGATCATGGGGTTGACGGCCGGGCCGGCGGTGTCCTTGTAGGGGTCGCCGACGGTGTCGCCCGTCACCGCGGCCTTGTGGGCTTCGGACCCCTTGCCGCCGTGGTTGCCGTCCTCGATGTACTTCTTGGCATTGTCCCAGGCGCCGCCGCCGCTGGTCATGGAGATGGCGACGAACAGGCCCGTGACGATGGTGCCCAGAAGCATGGCCCCGAGCGCCGTGAAGGCCTCCCCCTGGCCGGCGAACGCCCAGACCAGCAGATACAACGCGATGGGCGACAGCACCGGCAACATGGACGGCACCACCATTTCCTTGATGGCGGCCTTGGTCAGCATGTCGACGCAGCGGCCGTATTCCGGCTTGCCCGTCCCGTCCATGATGCCCGGAACCTCGCGGAACTGACGGCGCACCTCGTTCACCACCGAGGCCGCCGCGCGGCCCACCGCCTGCATGCCCAGCGCGCCGAACAGGTAGGGCATGAGGCCGCCGATGAACAGGCCGATCACCACGTAGGGGTTGGACAGGCCGAAGTTCACGGGGATGTCGGGGAAGTAGTGTTTCAGGTCCTCCACATAGGCGGCGAACAGCACCAGCGCCGCCAGACCGGCGGAGCCGATGGCGTAGCCCTTGGTGACGGCCTTGGTGGTGTTGCCGACCGCATCCAGCGCGTCGGTGATCTTGCGCACGTCCTCCGGCAGGTCGGCCATCTCGGCGATGCCGCCGGCGTTGTCGGTGACCGGCCCGTAGGCGTCCAGCGCCACCACCATGCCCGCCAGCGCCAGCATGGTCGTCGCCGCCACGCCGATGCCGTAGAGGCCCGCAAGGCCATAGGCCAGGATGATGCCGATGCTGATGACGATCACCGGCAGGGCCGTCGCCTCCATGGAGACCGCGAGGCCCTGGATGACGTTGGTCCCGTGCCCCGTCTCCGACGCCCGCGCGACGCTGCGCACGGGCTTGTATTCGGTGCCCGTGTAGTACTCGGTGATCCAGACGATCAGGCCGGTCACCACCAGCCCGACCACCGCGCAGCCGATGAGGTCGAGGTCGGAGACGAACCGCCCGTTGGTGTCCTCGATGGGGCCGGAGACGCCGAACAGGAAGCCCGTCGCCAGCACGATCAGCACCAGCGACATGAGGGCGCAGGCGATGAAGCCCTTGTACAGCGCCTTCATGATGTTGGCGTCACCATCCTTCAGCTTGACGAAGTAGGTGCCAAACACCGACCCCACGATGCACACCCCGCCGATCAGCAGCGGATAGACCATGGCCGCCATCTGCGCCTCGCCGACGAAGAAGATGGAGCCGAGCAGCATTGTGGCGACCACCGTCACGGCATAGGTCTCGAACAGGTCGGCGGCCATGCCGGCGCAGTCGCCGACGTTGTCGCCCACGTTGTCGGCGATGACGGCGGGGTTGCGCGGGTCGTCCTCGGGGATGCCGGCCTCGACCTTGCCCACCAGGTCGGCGCCCACATCGGCGCCCTTGGTGAAGATGCCGCCGCCAAGGCGTGCGAAGATGGAGATCAGCGAGGCGCCGAAGGACAGCGCCACCAGGGCCTCGATCACGCCGCGCACCTCAAGCCCGGCCCACAGCAGGATGCCGAAGTAGAGCGCGACGCCGAGAAGCCCGAGGCCCACCACCAGCATGCCGGTCACGGCGCCCGACTTGAAGGCCACGCCCAGCGCGTCGTTCAGGCCGCCGGAACGGGCGGCCTCGGTCGTGCGGACGTTGGCGCGCACGCTGACCAACATGCCGACGAAGCCCGCGACGCCCGAGAGGATCGCCCCCAGGAAGTAGCCGACGGCCACATGGAAGCCGAGCCGCAGGCCCAGCAGGATGCCGATGATGACACCGACGATGGCGATGGTGCGGTACTGGCGGTTGAGGTAGGCCTGTGCGCCTTCCTGCACCGCCGTGGCGATCTCCGTCATGCGCTCGGTGCCGGTGGGCAGCGCGATGATGGCGCGGATGGAATAGCCGCCGTAGGCGACGGCGAGAATGCCGCAAAGAATGACAAAAACAATGACGCCGGCCATATGGATGCCTCCCCGTTTCGCGATGGGCGAAAACGATGGCCCGCTCCGGCCGGCGGGCGCGTTGCGTCGGTTGAGCGAATCACCCCACCGACCGCGCGGGACTTCGAAAGCCTGCCAGAGCCTCCAAACACTTGCAATGAAGGAATAATTTTCGCCATACGTTCGTATGGGCCATACTTGGGGCAGCAAAACTGACCGGTGACGCGCTGCCGCATTACGACTTGCGGATTACTTCGCGCCGATTTCGCGGGTGCCCGGCGGAACAGCGGCAGCGGCCCTGCCCCAGCGGTGTCAGGCCACCATGCCCGCAATGCCGTCCCAGGTCAGCTTGGCGCCCGTCAACGCGAGAAAGAGGTAGACGGCGCGATAAAACAGGTCCTCCCGCACCCGGTCGTGCGCCCACACCCCCAGCCAGATTCCCAGCGGCGCCAGCGGCATGAGCACCAGCGCCGTGCCCAGGTTCCCCGTGTTCAACTGGCCAAGCCAGGCGTAGGGCACCAGCTTCACGTAGTTGACGGCGGTGAAGAAAATCACCGTCGTGGCCTGGTAAACGGTCTTGTCCAGCTTGAGCGGCAGAAGGTAGACGTTCAGCGGCGGTCCGCCGGCGTGAGCGACGAAGCTGGTGAAGCCCGCCACCGCGCCCCAGAACCCGCCCTTGGCGACGTTGTGCCCGGCGGCCGGCGGGTCGTGGCGGCGCAGCCGCTTCCAGGCCCAGTTGGCCGTGAAGCCCAGCGCAACCGCCCCGATGATCAGGCGGATGGCGTCCGCGCTGAGCAGGTGGAAGGTGGCGGTGCCAAGCGCGATGCCCACCATCGCGGCGGCGATGAGCAGCCGCATGGCGCGGTGGTCCCACCGGCGGCGATAGGTCCAGACGTTGACGACATCCATGACGCAGAGAATCGGCAGCATGATCGCCGCCGCCTGCACCGGACTGATCGTCAGCGCCATGAGCGGCACCGCCAGCACCCCCAGCCCGCCGCCGAATCCACCCTTGGAGACGCCGGCAACCAGCACCGCCGGAACGGCGGCAGCATAGAACCAGGGGTCGGTGATCACGGCGGCGCAGGCTCCGGTCGACGGTTGCGGCAGATCGTCCCGCCATAGCGGCGCATGGCCGGCGGCTCAAGGGCCGCTTGGCCGCCGGCGCGTCAGGCCGGCTCGAGCACGTCTTCCGCCGGTCGGGTCGTGCCGGCGCCACCCTCGGCGGCACGCAGGGTGAAGTGGACGGTGGTGCCGTCTCCCGGCTCGGACTCGAGCCAGATGCGCCCGCCGTGGCGTTCCACGATCTTCTTGCATATGGCCAAGCCGACGCCCGTGCCGGAATACTCGTCGCGGCCGTGCAGGCGCTGGAAGATCATGAACACGCGGTCGAAATGCTTGGGGTCGATGCCGATTCCGTTGTCCGCCACACTGAAGCGCCAGATGCCGGCCTCCTGCGGTGCGGCAGAAACGCTGACGCACGGCGCGACGCCTGCCTTGTGGTATTTCAGCGCGTTGCCGATCAGGTTCTGGAACAGCCGCACAAGCTGCCCCTCGTCGGCCATGACGCGCGGCAGCGGCCCCACCGAGACCTCGGCCGCGGCCTCGGCGACAGCGATGCTCAGATTGTCGAGCGCGGCCTGGGCGGCCTTGGCGGCATCGCGCGGCTCCAGCGGCTTGCCCTGGGTGCCCACGCGGGAATACTGCAGCAGATCGTTGATCAGCCCCTGCATGCGGTGCGCCCCGTCCACCGCGAAACCGATGTATTCCTTCGCGTCCTCCGGCAGCACCCCGCCGTGGCGTTTCTCCAGCAGGCCCATGTAGCTGGAGACCATGCGCAGCGGCTCCTGCAGGTCGTGGCTTGCGACGTAGGCGAACTGCTGAAGCTCGGCGTTGGAGCGTTCCAGGTCGCCCAGCAGTTCCTCCAGCCGGCGGTCGGCCTCGCGCCGCTCGGTGATGTCCTCCACCAGCCAGATCGTGCCCCCGCGGGTGCTGTGGTGTTCCAGCGTCGCGCCGTTGGTGCGGCACCAGAACAGAGAGCCGTCCTTGCGCCGCATGCGGTGCTCGCCCGTATAGCGCCCGCTCGTCTCCAGTGCCGCACGCACGGCGGCCAGGAAACGGTCATGGCCGGCGGTGTCGGGGAACATGTCCGCCGCCGAGCGCTGCGTCAGTTCAGTGGCGCTGTAGCCGAACAACTCGCTGAAGACGCGGTTGGCGCGCACAAAGCGGTCCCCGCGCAGGAAGGCGATTCCCTCGCCGGCCGAGTTGAACATCGCATCCTGTTCGTCCAGCGCCCGCCGCAGGCGCTCCTCCAGGCGCTTGCGCTCGGAGATGTCGCGATAGAACCAGACGCGCCGCGCCGGCTCGTCCTCCGTGGGCGGCACCACGCGCGAGAAAGCCTCGAACACCCGCCCGTCGGCCATGGTGATCTCGTCCCAGGTCGCTGTTCCGACGGCGCCGTCGGCGTCTCCGGGCAGCTGGTCGGAGTCGCTGTCGGGATCGACGGCCGCCGAGGTCAGCGCCCGCATGCGGGCCTCGAACGCCGCCGGCGCCTCCACGGCAGACCGCATACTGAACAGCAGCGCCTCGCCGTCGCCGCCGGACAGCAGGTCGGGCGCCAGGTTCCACATTTCGGCGAAGCGGCGGTTGAAGCCGGCGATGCGCCAAGCGCCGTCCAGGATCACCACACCGTCGGGCGTGGTCTCCAGGTGGGTCGCGAGCAGCCGGTGGCGGTAGGCCAGTTCGCGCTCCGCCCGGACCCGTTCCGTGATGTCCTCGGCCATCAGGATCACTTCGTCGACCGTGCCCGAGGCGTCGCGAACGGGATAGAGGAAGGCCCGCACCCACTGCGCGGCGACGCCGCCGCCGGCCTCCAGCAGGACTGCGGGAACCTCCACCGACTCGCCGGCGCCCGCCCGGCCCAGCAGGTCCACGAAGCCGTGGGCCGCGAACTGGGGATCGTCGAGCAGGTTCGACGGTGCCGCCGCGGCACCACGCAGGGCCCGCCATGCGGCATTTGCGCGGCGGATCACGCCGTCGGGCCGCAGGACGAGGGTAGCCCAGGGACTCTGCTCGAACAGCGAGCGGAAGCGGATTTCGGAATCCCGCAGCGCCCGTTCGGCCTCGCGCCGCTGGGTGATGTCGTGAACGATGGAATACAGCAGCCGCCGCCCCTGCACCACAATCGGGCCGGAGCACACCTCCACGTCCCGCACGGCGCCCGAGGCGGTGCGGTGGCGGAAAACGAATTCGGTGCGGCTTTCCTCCTCGGCGCGGCGCATTTCCTCCGCCACCTCGGCGGGCGAGAGGGTGTTGATGTCGCCGATGGCCATGCGAGTGAGCTGCGCGGCCGGCCAGCCGTAGAACCGCTCGGCAGCGGCATTGGCCTCGACGATGCGGCCGTCGCTGGGGTCGATGACCAGTTCCACGGCCTTGTTCCCGGCGAACAGCATGCGGTAGCGCTCTTCGCTTTCCTTGAGCGCTTCGGTCATTTGCGCGGCCAGTTTCTCGGCCCGCATGCGGCGCGTCACCAGAAGCCACGTGGCGAGCGTCATGACCAGCGTGAAGGCAAGGCCCGCGGCCAGCTCCACCCGTCCGTGCATGGCGAGGCGCCCCGCCGTCAACGTCTCGCCCTGGGCCACCGCCAGGCGCCACACCCGCCCGCCGACGACGACGGCAGACGACTGGTGCAACGCCGCATCGTCTGCTGTGTCCTCCGCCGCCAGCAGGCCGAGGGCCTCGGGGGACCCGGCTTTGTAGAACGGTGCGGCACCGGCCGTCGCATCGCTGACGGCGACGGCATAGCCGTCCAGCCCCGTGCGGCCGAACACGCTGTCCAGCAGAAGGGTCGACGACAGCCCCAGGGCGACCACGCCGCGATAGGTGCCGGAGTTCGGATCGCGGACCGGCGCGACCATCACCATGTCGGCCGCCACGGGAGCCCCCGCTCTCCGAAGCGGCCCCTCGAACCGGCCGCTCAGCACAAGCTCGTCCGATGCCCGCGCTTCGCGTATGGCCTGAAGCACCGCCGGCGCCCCGAACACGGGACGGCCGAGCAGCGACGACAGCCGCTGCTTCGGCGCGGCCAGGGCCACCACATAGGCGTCACCATCGCGGGCGGCGCCCTTCTCCAGCCGATAGAAGGCCAGGCCGACGACGCCGTTGGCGCCGCTGCCCAAATCCAGCCGCCGCGCGAACGACTCCCAGGCCTCCCCGTCAAGGACGTCGAGGCCCTCGACGAATCCCTGGGCGGCGCGGACCGTGGTTTCCAGGTGATGTATCCGCTCCATCAGGCCGCGCTCGATGCGGCGGGCGCCGCGCTCGAACTCAAGGTTGACGACCCGGGCGCCGGTGATCGCGTCATAGCGCCAGGCAACAACGGTCAGGACGAGGCAGAACACCGCCACGCCCACCACCGCCAAACGCTGCCACATGCGCCCAATCATGATCGCCCGTCTTTTCCGTCGGCCCGCCTCCGCTTCTGGGGCGAACGCCACGATCAAGCGTATCAGACTGCGCTCGTTTTAGGTATATGCTGACGGAACGTCCCGCGTACAAGGCAGCGGCGCCCCGGCTGCATGGGACGCCGCTGGCAATGACATCGGACAGTCGGCCGTCCGAACGGCCGTTACTGGGACTGAGCGCCCGGCTCCGGCGTCTCGGCGACCTGCTGGTCGGTGGCCTGGCGCCACGCCTGCTGCAATTCGCTCAGCGACTGCTCGAGGTCGCCTTCCGCCTGCTGCCATGCGTCGCCGGTGGCGTTTTCGGTCGCCTGCCAGGTCTGTTCGACTTCGGTCCAGGCGCTAGAGACGGCTTCCCCGGCCTGCTCGCTGAAATCGGTGTTCTCGACCCGCTCCTCCCAGCGGGCGACCCGGCGCTCCATGATCTCGCGGCGGTCGCCGGCCTCGTCGCCGATCCACGACGCATAATCCGCCGTCGGTTCGTAAGCGGGCATGGCCTCAAGCTGCTCTTCGGTCATGGTCACCTTGAAGACCGGTCCACCGAAGGCATCGCCGGCCGGGCGCATCTGCACCTGGTCGAAGGGCAGCGCCACATCCTTGTCGCCGATGCCGATAAAGCCGCCGACCGAGATGACGACCTTGCGCACCTGGTCCTGCTGGCCGATCACCATGTCCGTCACCTCGCCGATGACGTCGCCCTCGGCGCCGTAAACGTCCGAGCCGATGAGGTCGGAGGTCTGCTCGGGCAGCACCTGCCCCTCGGCCTCGGCCTGCTGCACGGACATGGCGTTGCCGTCCTCGATCCAGCCGGCGTTCTCCTGAACCTGGGCCTCGGCGCCCGCTTCGCGCTGGGCCGGCTGGGCGTCGTCGGCGGCCAGGGCGGGCGCGGCCATGGACAGGCTGAGCGCGGTCGCGACAAGAAGCTTTCGCATCCTGGGGTCTCCTTCCCGTTCGTCTGGGTGCGTCTATTGGGACAGGGCGACCGGATCGGTTGCCCGGGCGCCCTCGGCTGCCCCTGAAACGGGCATCGCGACCGGCCGTTCGTGAAATGTAACCCCGACCTGAGAGAGGGCCCGCCGGCTCGCGCGCCGGTGGTCGCATCGAACGCGGGCGCCCCGCGCGGCGTTATCTTGGCGTTTCGACCGATGCGGCAAGGAGGCCCGCCCGCCATGGCAGCCCGTCCCTACTGGAAAGGCCACATCCGGCTGGCACTGGTGTCGTTCCCGGTGCGGCTGTATGCCGCCGTGACCGGCACCAACAAGGTCAGCCTGCACCGCTACCACCGTGACACCGGCGAGCGGGTGCGGAACCAGCTCTATGTTCCCGACCACGGTCCCATCGAGCGCGACGAGGTGGTCATGGGCGCCGACGCCGACGGGTCCTTCGTGCCCATCGAGAAGGAGGACCTGGACGAGCTGAAGGTGGAGAGCCGCCACACCATCGACCTGTCGCACTTCGTCGATGCCTCGGACGTGGACGCGATCTACTACGACAAGCCGTACTTCGTAACCCCGGACGGCGACATCGCCAACGAGGCCTATGTCACCATCCGCGACGCCCTGCGCGGAGCCAGGAAGATGGCGCTGGGACAGATCGTGCTGGGCGGCAAGGAGCACATTGTCGCCATCCGCCCCTGTGGCAAGGGCCTTCTGCTGGAAACGCTGCGCTATGCCGAGGAACTGCGCGAGGCCGAGGAGTACTTCGCCGAGGTCGAGGACGTGAAGCCCGACAAGGACCAGGTGAAGATGGCCCAGCAGCTCATCGAAAGCCGCGCCGGAGAATTCAAGCCGGAGACCTTCCACGACCACTATCAGGACGCTCTCAGGGACCTGATCGAGGAACGCATGCAGGGCCACGAGGGCCCGGTGGAAAAGGGCGCCGGCAAGCCGAAGAAGGGTCAGGTCATCAACCTGATGGACGCGCTGAAGAACAGCCTGAAGGAAGAGGACAAAGGCGGCTCCGGCGGCGGCAAGAAGGCGCCGGCCAAGAAGAAATCGGCCTCGGGCTCCTCATCGGCGTCGAAGTCCGGCACGCAGAAGAAGCGCGCCACGGGGTAACCGCCGATGGCCCGCACCGAGACCGCAAGCCCCGACGTCCGGGCCGCCGATGCGCTGGCGGCCTATGTCGCCAAGCGCGATTTCTCCAAGACGCGCGAACCGCCGGCCCACAAACCGAAGCGCCGCCGCAAGAGCGAGCCGCCCGTCTTCGTGGTGCAGAAGCACGCGGCGACCCGCCTGCACTACGATTTCCGACTGGAGATCGGCGGGGTGCTGGTGTCCTGGGCGGTCACCAAGGGGCCGTCGCTCGACCCGGCGGACAAGCGCCTGGCGGTCCACACCGAGGACCACCCCATGGACTATGCCGGGTTCGAAGGCACCATCCCCAAGGGCGAGTACGGCGGCGGCACGGTCATGATCTGGGACGGCGGCACCTGGGAGCCCATCAAGGACGAGGACCCCGCCGAGCAGGTCAGGAAGGGGCGGCTGGAGTTGCGCTTGCACGGCCAGCGCATGTGCGGCGACTGGGCACTGGTGCGCATGGGCGGCCGCAAGCCCGCCGACAAGGGCAAGGACAACTGGCTGCTCATCAAGATGAAGGACGATTTCGCCCGCCCCGGCGACGGCGCGGCCCTGGTGGAGGAATACACCACCAGCGCCGTCACCGACCGTCCCATGAACGTGATCGCCGAGGAAGAGGGCGAGGATTCCACGCCCGCCACCACGAAACGCGCCACGGCGCTGGCGAGGAAGAAGGCGCCGGCGAAAGCGAAGAAGCCGCAGCAGAGCGCGGAGATGCCCGACTTCGTCAAGCCGCAGCTGGCCACGCGCGAGGAAAAGGCGCCCGCCGCCGATGGTTGGCTGCACGAGATCAAATACGACGGCTACCGCCTGATCGTGCGGGTCGAGGACGGCCGGGCCCGCATCTACACGCGCAACGGCAAGGACTGGACGGACCGCTTCAAGACGCTGGCCGCCACGCTGGCGGACCTGCCGTGCACCTCGGTCATGCTGGACGGCGAGGCGGTGGTGCTGGACGAGCACGGGGCGTCGGACTTCGGGCTGTTGCAGGAGGCCCTGTCGGACAAGAAGACCGACGCGGTGGTGTTCGAGGTCTTCGACTGCCTGTTCCTGGACGGCGAGGACCTGCGCGAGTTGCCGCTCATCACGCGCAAGGAACGCCTGAAGGTCCTCATGGCAGAGGCCGACACGGCCGGCGGGGCGACCGTGCGCTACTCCGACCACATTGACGGCGCCGGCCCTCGGGTGTGGGAAAAGGCCTGCTCCATGCGTCTGGAAGGCGTGATTTCAAAGCGCCGCGACCGGCCGTACCGCTCCGGCCGCGGGACGGACTGGATCAAGTCCAAGTGCGTGGAGCGCCAGGAATTCGTCATCGGCGGCTATACGCTGCCGTCCAAGGGCGGCCAGGGCATCGGGGCGCTGGCGCTGGGGTACTACGACGCCCACGGCGCGCTCACCTACGCCGGCAAGGTCGGCACCGGCTATACCGCCGCGACGTCGAAGAAGCTGCGCGCCCTGCTGGAGCCCCGAGAACGCAAGACCAGTCCCTTCACCGGCGGCACGGCGGGAGAAAAGGACATCCGCTTCGTCCGCCCCGACACCGTGTGTGAGATCGAATACGCCGCCTGGACGCGCGAGGGCGTCCTCCGCCATGCCGCCTTCAAGGGCCTGCGCGAGGACAAGGAGGCCAGGGACGTGGTCCTGGAGCAGCCCGCCGAGAGCCCCGGCGAGGCGGGGTTCGTCGACGCCGTGGAAGCGGAAGCCGAGCCCGAGCCGGAGCCCGGCCCCGAACCGAAGAAGGCCCCGGCGAAGGGCATGGACAAGGCAGGGGCGGCGAAGGACGACGCCGCCGCGCCGACCTTCCACGGCGTGAAGATTTCCAACCCCGACCGCGTCATCTACCCCCAGCAGGGCCTCACGAAGCGGCAACTGGCGGAGTACATGGATTTCGTCGCACCCCGCATGCTGCCCTTCGTCAAGGACCGGCCGCTCGGCCTGGTGCGCTGCCCCGAGGGGCGCGGCGAGCAATGCTTCTTCCAGCGCCATCCGGGCATGGGCCTGGGGAAAAGCGTCTCCGGCACGCCGGTGACGGAGAAAGGCAGGACCAAGACGCATGTCATGGTCACGGACGAGGCCGGCCTCATCGGGCTGGTGCAGTCGGGCGTCATGGAAATCCACCCGTGGGGCGCGCGCGCCGACGACCTGGAGCACCCCGATGTCATGGTCATCGACCTCGATCCGCACGAGAGCGTGCCCTTCAAGGACGTGCGCGCCGCCGCCCGCGACGTGCGCGACCGCCTGTCCGACCTGGGGCTGGAAAGCTTCGTGAAGACCACCGGCGGCAAGGGCCTGCACGTGGTCGTCCCCCTGCCCCAGCGGCGCAACGACTGGGCGGAGGTCAAGGGTTTTGCGCAGGCCCTGGCCAGGGCGCTGGCGCAGGAGGAGCCGGATCGGTTCGTGGCCGTCATGACCAAGGCCAAGCGCACGGGACGCATCTTTATCGACTACCTGCGCAACGGCCACGGTGCCACCGCCGTCGCACCCTACAGCAGCCGTGCCCGCGAAGGCGCGCCGGTGGCGGTGCCGGTGACATGGGAGGAATTGTCCCGCGTGCCGTCGGGCGACAAGTGGACGGTGGAGACCCTGCCCGCCCGCCTCAAGCGCCAGAAGGCCGACCCGTGGGCGGGATACTTCGACGTGCGCCAGTCGCTGACGAAAAAAGCCATGCGCGCACTCGGCATGAAGGTCTGACGCCAAGCCTTCACAAGGGCTTGGTTTCCCGGCATGATCCCCCGAAAGGCGTGCCTCGTTCGGATCAAGAGGCCGCCCTGGGGACGGAAACGGGACGGCCATGCAGCACAACGGACCCAAATACCTGCGCGGGATCTCCGGTCAGGTGCTCGACGCCATGGTCGCCAGCGTCCAGGCCAAGGCGGGCGACGGCCATGTCTCGGTGGAGACCCTGCGGGGCGTTGCCCAGGCGCTGAAGTCCAGTCCCGAGTTCGACGCCTTCTATCAGCACGCCTACGACACCCTGTACGAGGCCATGGAGCGCCAGACCCGCATCGAGCAGCGGCGCAACGCGCTGGGCCGGCTCATGGTGCATCCGCTGGCGCACCTGCTGAACGACGAAACCTTGTCGCGCGAGCACCTGCCGAACCTGTTCCACTTCTTCCAGCTGTCGCTGGGCGACCAGCTCGCGCATTACGCCGAGACCTGCAACGAGGTGCTGGACCTGGTGATCGCCGAACAGGGCGACGACTTTGCGTGGGACGATTTCTACGCCCACCCCGACGCCCGCATCGTCCAGGCCAAGGTGCTGTGGACCATCGTCAAGACGTTCCGAAACTTCGAGGGCCGCCGCGACTGGTTCATCAAGCTGATGCAGTACCACCCGTCGTCCATCAGCCTGGGGCAGCACATGTTCATCAACACGCCGCGCCCGCCCGAAGGACACGCCGCTCCACCGTTCGGGCACGGCGAATTCCAGGTGCTGCTGAGCGCCCTGGTCTCGCCGCTGGCCCACCTGTCGACGGCGGACAAGGCCATGCTGCACAGCGCCCTTGACGATTTCGACGAAGCCCAGTTGAACGCCTTCCTGGAAAAGCTGGAGGGTTGAGGCCGGTAAGGCGCCGGCCCTTCCCGCCCCTTCCGGTGGAGGTTCAGGCCACCCGTATGTCGCCCAGGAAGCTTTCCACCTCGCCCCGCAGCGAAGCCGATTCCCGCGTCAGCATCTCGGAAGCGTCCGTCACGCGGCCAGCCGCGCTGCCGGCGGCCGCCGCGCTGGAGCGCACGCCGCTGACGTTCTCCGCCACCGTGGCCGAGTCGGCCGTGGCGCGCTGCACGTTCTCCACGATCCCCTTCATGGCCAGGCCCTGGCCCTGCACCCGGTCGGCGACCCGGTGGGCGATGGTGTCGGCCTCGCCGTTGACGCGCACGATGGCGGCGATGGCCTTCTCCGCCTGACGGGTTTCGGCCTGCACGGCGGCGATCTGCTCGGCGATCTCGTCGGTGGCGCGGCCGGTCTGGGTGGCCAAGCTCTTGACCTCATTGGCGACCACGGCGAAGCCCTTGCCGGCATCGCCCGCGCGCGCCGCTTCTATGGTGGCGTTCAGCGCCAGAAGGTTGGTCTGCTCGGCGACGGAGGTGATGAACTCCAGCACCTCGCCGATGCGCGTCGCCGCCGTGCCAAGCTTGACCATGATGGCGTCCGCCTCCTCGGCCCGGGTCACGGCCTCGCGGGCGATGCGGGCGCTCTGGGTTACGTCGTCGTGGATTTCCGACAGGGCCGCCGCCAGATCCTCCGCCGCCTCGGCCACCAGGCGCACGTTGCGGTCGGCATCCTGCGCGGCGGCGACGGTGGCCTGGACCTGCTGGTCGGTGGAGGTGGAGGCGGCGCGCATGTCCCTGGCCGTCGCCATCATCTCTTCGCAGGCCATGGACAGCGTGTTGAGCACGTCGCGCACAGAGCCCTCGAACCGGCCGATGGCATCCTCGATGCTCTGGCGGCGGCGGTCGCGCAGGTCCTGCTCGTGGGCGCGCTCGGCGGCCAGCTTGTCGGCCTCCAGCAGCCCGTCCTTGAAGACGTTCATGGCGCGCGCCATGCCGCCGATCTCGTCGCCCCGATCGACGCCGGGAATGGCGATGGCGCGGTCGCCCTCTGCCATGCGGCGCATGGCGCCGTCCAGCGCGCCGATGGGCCGGGTGATGCTGCGCACTAGGAACACCGCCACGATGGCGTAAAGCACGACGATGACGCCGCCGGTGCCGACCATCATGAGCGTCGTGTCCTGCCGCACCTGCTTCTGGGCGGCCAGTGCCTCGGCGATGCCCTGGCGGGTGAAGGCGAACAGGGCCTCGAAGTCCGGGCGCAGGGTGGCGAACCGGGCGTCGAGCACGGCCGATGCCTCCGACAGCTCCAGCCGCTTGTCGGCGTAGGCCATGGTGTCCTTGCGATAGCCCTGGCCGAGTTCGGTCAGTCGGGTGCGGGTATCGTTGTCCAGCGGGGCCTCGAACATGCCGAAGTCGAACTCGTTGAAGGCCTTCTTGTGCTGGCCCAACTCCGCCGGGTCCTCGGTCAACATGAACGTCAATTCGTGGCGGCGCATGCGCTGAAGGCGGGCGTCCAGGCCATCGACGCCGGGCCATTGGCGCAGTTCGTCCTCCACCGCGCGCGTCGACGCCGTCAGCCGGCCCCACAGGCCGTCCCCGGGCGAAAGGCCCAGCTCCCGGCGCAGCGTTTCCACCGCGTCGAACTCGGCCTGCACCTCCGCCAGACCGTCGCGCAGATGGTCGACCGTCCTGGCAACGCCGGCGGCCTGCGGGCGGGCGGCGACGGCTTCCAGAGCGTCGCGCACATCCGCCAGACGGGTCCGGAAGGCCGCCGCCGCGCCGTCGTCCAGTTCGTTCAGGAAATCGCGCTCATCCAGGCGCAAGCGGGCCAGGGCGGTTTCCATGCGGGCGGTTTCGCCGGAAAGCTGGCGGAACGACTCCATGCGCTCCAGCGCCGAATCCAGCCGCGCCTGCCCCACCAGGTAGGCTCCCGCCGCCACCGCCGAGGCCAGGAGCGCGAGCCCCGCCAGAAGGGCGATGCGCACGCCGATGGGCAGGCGCGCCGCCATGTTCTGAAGGGACGGCATGCCGCCCCCGACCCGTCGACCGCCGACAGCCAATGATCCCGCCATGCCCTGATCTCCCCAATCCTGTCGGGTGCACTCCCTTGGATCGGACGCTAGGATGCGGGCGGTATGGGATCAACGGCGCTTGCGTGAAGAGTTGATGGCGCGGCGATGACAGAATGCGAAGGTCGCCGCGCCAAGAAAAGCGGGGACGGGATGACCGCTTCCCGTCCCCGCACGATCAGGCACCCTCCCCCAAGGCTGTCCTGACCGCGTTCTGTTCCATATCAGACACTTAAGCCGCTTCCTTAGCGCCCTCTGTCAGGACGGCGATCGCCTCGGCCAGCGGCATCCGCAGGACCGTGATGCCCTGTTCGGCGAAGAACTTGACCTCGTTCTTCGTCGGTTCGGCGGGCAGGACGCAGATGTGCGGCCCGCGCGACCGCTTCATGATCTGGCGGGCGTAGGTGCGCAGCATCTGGTCGTAGAAGCGACAGCCCAGGAACACGAAGCCCCGGTCGGTGCGCAGGTCCTTCACCACGTCGGGGATGGGCGTCTGGATGTCGATTTCCGTCAGCACTTCCACGTAGTCGCTGTCGGAGATCAGGTAGTTGGCGGCCGGCGCGACCGATCCGTGCGGCTTGTAGAGAACCGTGTTCCATGCCGCGACGGCGTCCTCCTCAACCTCCGCGCCGTCGGCATCGAAGGTCTTGCGCCAGATGTCGCGCCACTCGCCGTTGCGTGTCACGCCCTGGACCTGGCCCCAGTCGCCGGGCGGCCGGGCGGCCTTCAGCGCCCCGGCCATGGCGCCGTCATACCAGGTGTCGATGATGAGAGGCAGGCGGTCCTGCGCCGCGAGCCACCGGTGCAGCGGCGTTGGCGTCACCGGCGGGCCGAAGATGTCGGCCAGCAGCTTCATGAGCGTCACCCGATGGCGGCGGCTTTCGATGTATTGCGCCACCGACCACATGTTGCCCCGGATGCGCCCCGGCACCGCCACCCTGGCATTCAGCCGGTCGGCCAGGTCGCGGGTGGAGACGGGCACCGGCGCCTCCGCGCCATCTGCCGTCAGCAGGTCGGGGCCGAGCACCGGGATCAGGGTCCCCGCGGTCAGGCGGACCCGGACGTCGTCAAGGACGGCGCGGGAATCGGTCTCGGGCAGCATGGTGGCGGACATGGGGCGCCTCCGGCGGTCGTCGGTGGGTTGAGGGGAAGCGGGCGACGATCAGTCGTCCACTTCCGCCAGCTTGCGGGCCTCGACGGTGATGGGCATGCGCGTGTCGTCGGCCATTTCGGGCATCTGGAAGCGCCAGCCGTTGGAGAGCGTGATGATCCCGCCCCAGATGCGGCCGTTGTCCATCTCGACGACCTTTTCCTCCATGTCCTTCTTGGGCACGTAGGCTTCGTAGTAGTCGTCGACCTTGCGGATGGTCACCTTCATTGCGCAGCCTCCTCTTTCACTTCGTCCAGTTCGTGCACGCGCATGCCGACGACGTAACCGCGGTCAATCCAGTCGACGCCGTAGATGTAGTAGCGCTGCAGGAAGGTGCCGATGGAGTGGACGTACCCGACGTCCCCCTTCTTCACCAGAACCTCGCCGATGTCCTTGCCGGGGAAGGTGCCGTCGTTGCGCACGTTCTTGCGCGAGACGACCTTCACGCCGTACTCGAACACCGGGTCGTTGTAGATTTCGATTTCGTCGGGATCACGCATCGGGGGAACCTCCATTGCCGGGGCGGGATGCGTCCACGGCCAGCACGATGCCGGTCGCGGGAGGGGCGGCGGCGGCGACCGTCCCGTCCGCCTCGCGATCGAGGCGCTGCAGGCGGTCACGCGCCATTTCTGCCACCAAGGGGTCGTCGTCGGCGGCCAGGGCGGACAGATGGCGGGGATCGATGCGCTCGGCCACGGCGTGGCGCACGCGCATGTCCGGGTCTTCGATCAGCACCGCGAGCTGCTGGGCCGACAGCCGGCGCGCCACGTCCAGGCGCACCAGCGGGTCGACGTCCCAAGCCATGGCCATGAGCCATTCCTCGCCGATACGCCGGGCAACGGCGCGGCGCACCTCGGCCTCGGGGTCGTGCATCATGAGCGGCAGCATGTCGTGCGGCAGGCGGCGCGCGACGACCATGCGGACGTAGTAATCATCGTCGGTGCTCAGCGGCACCAGGTCCGGGCCGGTCAGCCGGGCGGCGACGGCCACGCGGACCTTGCGGTCGGGATCGGTGCGCAGCCGCATGCCCTGGCGCGCCGGAAGCCGCATCACCGCGCCCGCCCGCACCTCGGGGTCGGGATCGTTGAGCAGGGCCGGCAGGCGGAAGATGCTGGCATGCTTGGTGGCAATGGCGCGCACCTCGAAATACGGGTGGGCGAGAACGGCGTCGGAGGCCTCGGGATTGGTGTCGAGAAAGCGCTCGATCCGCTTGGCGTAGCGGTCGTGGACACAGGCCACCATCGGCTTGCAGAGGCCTTGCGCCCGGATGCCCTCGCGCCAGGCACAGGTCGCGCAATCCACCGGACTTCCCAGCCAGTCCAACGCCTCGGACGGTTCGCCGGGCCGCAGGCGGGCGCGGGCGTCCGGCGCCGTGTGCTTGTTTTCCTGGTCCGTGGCCGACATGGTTTCAGCCCCTCTACGCCCGTGTCTCGTGTCTCCGGTGTCGGAGAAGACCGGGCAGCGGCGGCGGCACAAGGCCCCCAGAGGCCGCCGCCGCGCCCGTCGCCCGTTACGCCGGCACGCAGGTGCCGTCGACCGGGCAAACCGAGGCACACTGCGGGGACCCCTGGTCCTCGCACTCGGTGCACTTGGCTGCGTCGATGATGTAGGTGTCACCCTTCATCTTGATCGCCCCGTTGGGACACTCGAACTCGCACGCCCCGCACACGGAGCACTGCGACTGAATGATCTGGTAAGCCATTGAGAAAACTCCCTTATCGTTCCACGGACGCGGGTACTGTGGAAGCGGACCTGTGCGCCGGTCAGGCGCTGGCCCGCCCGGCATCCACCGACCCCACCGAAGCGGTGTAGTAGGCGCCGATGGAGGACTCGATGTACTCGTAGGCATAGGCGTCGGAGACGACGATCCCGGCCTCCTCCAGCCGCTCGCGCGGGCAGTCGCCGATCTTGGCGGTCAGCACCGCCGTCACGCCGTCCAGCGCGCCGATGATGGTCTCCAGCCGATCGTCCTCGCCGAAGCCGCCCAGGCAGTAGTTGTCCGCCCGGCGGTGGCCGACGAAGCGCACGCCGTCGCAGTCCACCTCGTAGACCTGGAACTCGGTGGCGTGGCCGAAGTGCTGGTTGAGGCGTCCGCCGCCCTTGGTGGTGACCGCCACCAGCATGGGCGCGGCGTCCGCGCCAGTGTCGACGGCGTGGGCCAGGGCATCCTCGGCGGCGGCGCGGGCCTTCTGGTGGTCGGCGCGCTCGGCCTCCACCACCTCGCGATAGAGGCGGCGCTTCTCCGGGTCGTAGGCGACCGCCTCTCCGATCTTGTCCAGCGTGAACTCCTGGCCGCGATCCTCGCCCAGCAGGCCGACCGCGTCGGCGCGGCACTGGCGGCAGTGGCGCATGAGGTTGGCGCCGTCGGCCAGGTCGTCCTGGAGCGCCTTCAACTCCGCCGCCGTGGGACCCCGTTGGCCGGTCAGGCCGAAGTGCGTGCCGTGCTCGGGCGCGGAAATCAGCGGCATGATGTTGTGCAGGAAGGCCCCGCGCTTCTTGACCTCGGCGTTGACCACCTTCAGGTGCTCGTCGTTGATGCCGGGGATCATGACCGAGTTGACCTTCACCAGGATGCCGCGCTCGGTCAGCATTTCCAGGCCCTGCATCTGGCGTTCGTGCAGGATGCGGGCGGCCTCCACCCCATGGATGCGGCGCTTGTCGAAGAAGATCCACGGATAGATCTTCGCGCCGATCTCGGGGTCGACCATGTTGATGGTGATGGTCACGTGGTCGATGTTGTGCCGCGCGATCTCCTCCACGTGGTCCGGCAGGGCCAGGCCGTTGGTGGAGATGCAGAACTTGATGTCGGGAAGCTGCGTCTCGACCAGTTCGAAGGTCTCGAAGGTCTTCTTCCAGTCATAGAGGCTGTCGCCCGGACCGGCGATGCCCAGCACGGACAGCTGCGGCACCTCGTTGGCGACCGCGATGACCTTGCGCGCCGCCTGCTCGGGCGTCAATCGCTCGGACACCACGCCCGGACGGCTTTCGTTGGCGCAGTCGTACTTGCGGTTGCAGTAGTTGCACTGGATGTTGCAGGCCGGTGCGACGGCCACGTGCATCCGCGCGAAGTAGTGGTGGGCTTCCTCGCTGTAGCAGGGATGATCCTTGATCTTTTCCCAGATCTCGGCCGGCATGTCGGCCGGGCCGTCGGACGAGCCACAGGAAGACGACGTGCAGCCGCCCTTGGCAAGGTCCTGGCGCATGGTCTCGGCGCTTTCCGGCGCCTTGGCGATGCTGTCCAACGAGATAACCTGGCTCACGGGCGGCCTCCTCGGAGTGGGTTGGCGTTCGCCCACCTCCTCAGCAAGGCCCGTGCCAGTCTGTAAGTGGCTGTTTTTTATGAGTTGTTGGAGCGATGTCGTGTGTCGCACCCATGACACCGCTGTCGCAACCCCGACAAGCGCGACATCGCTTCGCCCCTGCCAACGCAAACGGCCGGACACGTGGTCCGGCCGTCGGATGCGCGCGGAAGCAGGCGGTCAGAGCCGCTTGACCTCTATATTGTACTTTTTCAGGGCGTAACCGATCTGGCGGGGTGTCAGGCCCAGCATCCGGGCCGCCTTGGCCTGCACCCAGCCAGACTTCTCCATGGCCGCCACAAGGCGCTCGCGCGGGGTGAGCCCGCCGCCGTCCTCGTAGTCGTCGTCCAGCAGGTGGTCGTCGGCCGGGGCTTCCACCGGCGCTATCGGCGGCACGGCGGCGGCCGGCGGGGAGCGGCGCATCGGAGCCTCCCCCGGCGACGACGGCCGGGCGCCGGACACCGCGCTCAGAGGCACGCGCTGCCGGCGGGCCTCCATGGGCGCCATGCCGCCGACAGGCATTCCAGAGGCGTCCGCCCGTTCCTGCCAGAGAACCGACGACAGGCACTGATCGCGCTGGCACGGCAGGTCCACGTCCTCGATCACGTCACCGCGGGTCATGGTGGCGACGCGGTTCACGCAGTTCTCAAGCTCTCGGACGTTGCCGGGAAAATGGCAGTGCTGGAACACGCCCATGGCGTCGGACGCGATGTCCAGGCTGCGGCCGTTTTCCTCGTTGAAGCGGGCGAGGAAGTGCTCCACCAGCGCCGGGATGTCCTCCTTCCGGTCGCGCAGGGGCGGCAGGAAGACCGGCACAACGTTGATGCGGTAATAGAGGTCGGCGCGGAACTCGCCCGCTGCCACGGCGGCCTCCAGGTTCTTGTTGGTGGCGCAGACCAGGCGGAAGTCCACATGCAGGGTCTTGTTGCCGCCAACCCTCTCAAACTCCCCTTCCTGCAGCACGCGCAGCAGCTTGGCCTGAAACGAGGCGCTGATTTCCCCGATCTCGTCGAGGAACAGCGTGCCGCCGGCAGCCTGCTCGAACCGACCCTTGCGGTCCTGCGTCGCGCCGGTGAAGGCGCCCTTTTCGTGGCCGAACAGCTCGCTTTCCAGCAGCGTCTCGGGCAAGGCGGCGCAGTTGACCTTGATGAACGGCTTGTCGACCCGCGGGCTCAACGTGTGGACCGCGCGCGCGATGAGTTCCTTGCCGGTGCCGCTCTCGCCACGCAGGAGGACGGTGGACCTGGTCGGGGCCACCTGCTGGATTTCGGCGAACACGCGGCGCATGGCCTTGCTGTCGCCGATGATGTTGCCGATGGCGAGATCCTCGCCGTCCACCCCCTGAAGGTCCTCGCGCAGGCGCTTTTCCAGCGCCACCTTCTCGCGCATCAGGCGGTCGCGGTCGTTGGCGACGGAATGGTGCATGCGCACGGTCTGGCCGATCAGGTTGGCGACCATGGTCAGGAAACGCACGTCCGTCTCGAACTTGAACTGAAGGTCGGACTCCCATTCCCGCTCGATGGACAGCAGGCCGGCCGACTCGCCGTTGATCTTGATGGGCACCGCGATGACGGAAATGACGTCGCCGGCCTCGGCATCGGCATGGGACAGGTAGTTCTCGAAGGCCGGGTCGGTCACGGCGTTGCCCACCACCATGGGCACGCCCGATCCGATGACACGGTCGATGACCGCCGGCGGAAAGCCGCACTGGCCGTCCATCACCGCCCGCCGCGACAGCCCCGACGCCGCCAGGATGCGGATGTCCTTGCCGCCCTCGCCCTGCAACGCCACCACGCCACGCCGCATCTGCAGATACGACGACAGCAGGTTCAGCACATCGTGCAGCGTTTTCTCGAGGTCCAGGGACGAGCCGAGGATCTTGCTGATCTCGTAGATGCTGATCAGCGATAGGGCGTCGCCGCCGGTCGCGTTGTACTTCATCAGTTCACCCTCCATTCGGTGAACCCAACCCCACTCCGACGGAAGTATAGGGGACGACGCTGCATCGCAGCAACCAGACAGTGAATGCGGTTGCGCCGAAAATAGTTTCACAACCATATGATCGTGGTTTGAACGGATCAGCGCTCCCCGCCAAGACGCCCTCGGAACAACCCCAGGTTCCCCGTCAGCGCCATAACCCGTTTAAGCATTTTCATTTGAGATGAAGGGCTTACCTTTTTTTCGGCCGAAAGTCCTATGCCTGCGCCATTTGGGCGTCGGGCTTGCCTTTTGGCCGGAAACCCAACACAGTTCCATTAATAAGCGCAGCAAAACGGGATGCCGGGGGGACCAGCGTGGGTCCGGCAGACCCGGGCAGGGGGACTTCGGATGACGACCAATGAAGAGATCGAACGGCTCAAGGCCCAGCGATCTCGATTTATCGCCTTCGCCTTTGCCGGCAATGACGTTCTGGTGGAACTGGATTCCGACGGCGTCATCTGCTACTGCGCCGGCACGGTCGACTCCGTGCTCGGATGCGACGCCAAGACCCTGCGCAGAACCCCGATCCACGACCTGATCGGCGACCGCGACATCCTGACGTTCGACGAGATGATGGTCCGCCTGCGCCGCACCGGCCGCCTGGACCGCATTCCCCTGCGCTTCAAGCCGCCCGAGGGGAATGAGCGCCGCCTGACGGTATCGGCCATCATCCTGCCCGAGACCCCCAACGCCACCTATCTGGCCCTGTCGCCCCTGCGGGGCCGCGAGGCGCTGGAGCCCGAGGAGGACGTGAGCGAGACGGTCTCGGTGGAGGATTTCGCCCACCGACTGTCGGAAAAAATTCGCGGCGGCTCGGCCGACGACAGCCAACTCACCCTGCTGGACCTGACCCCCGACAAGCTTGCCGACAGCCTGCCGGCGGAACGGGCCGAGCAGTTCATGGGCTCGGTCATGGACTACCTGCGGGCCTGGTCGGTGGACGGCGACGGCGTCGGTCGCCTGGAGGACGGGTCGGTCGGCGTGCTGCACGACGGCGCGTTGAACGGCGACGAGATCAGCCAGAAGCTCAACGACATGCTCTCGGTCTTCGACCCGGCCGCCAAGCCGCTGGAGATCAACGCGGCCACGGTGGCCATCGACGCCGACGAGCTGTCCGAGGACGACCTGTCCAAGGCGCTGGTCTACACCATGAACTCCTTCGCCAAGCAGGGCGCCGACCTGGAACTGGATTCCCTGTCGGCGGGCTACAAGCAGGCCATGGAGGAAACGCTCGGCAAGGTCGCCACCTTCCGGCGCGCGGTGGGCGGCGAGAACCTGGCGCTGGTGTTCCAGCCCATTGTCGACATCGCCAGCTGGCAGGTGCACCACTACGAGGCGCTCGCCCGGATCAACAACGGCGAAAAGCTCATCCCGCCCGCCCGCCTGATCGGATTTGCCGAGGAGTTCGGCGTGGTGGAGGAAATGGACATGGCCGTGATGAAGAAGGCCTTTTCCATCCTCACCACCAACCGGGGCATCCGCTCGGGCGCCCGGCTGGCCGTGAACCTGTCGGGCCGGTCGATGCAGAGCAACGCCTTCATCGCCGACCTGTTCAAGATGATGAAGGAACACGAACACCTGCTGCCGCGCCTGCTGTTCGAGGTCACCGAAAGCCACGAAATGACCGACCTGCCGCGCGCCAACCAGGTGATCCGCAAGTTCCGCTCCATGGGCTGCGGGGTGTGCATCGACGACTTCGGCGCCGGCGCGGCCGCCTTCCCCTACCTGAAGGCGCTGGAGGTGGACTACGTCAAGATCGACGGCAGCTACATCCGCGATGCCTTCCACACCCGCCACGGCCGGCCCTTCCTGCGGGCCATCTCGGGCCTGTGCCGCGACCTGGGCATGCAGTGCATCGGCGAAATGGTGGAAGACGCCGACACCATGTGGCTGCTGCGCGAGCTGGGCATCGGCTACGGCCAGGGGTGGTTCTTCGGCAAGCCGGCGCAGGACGTGTCCAAGTTCAGCCTGAGCGGCCAGCCCGGGCGCTCCAGCCAGCGCGTCGTCACCGCCGGCTAGGGCAGCCGCAGCCGCGGTTCGCGCGTCTTTCCAGGCATGATGATGCCTCTTCGCCCCCTGGCGGTGCTCGCCCTGTCCGCCGTCCTCGCCGGCCCAGCCCTTGCGGCGGACGCCGACCTGCGCGCCTTGGCGCTGGACCTGGTCAACGACAGCCGCGCCGACCACAGCCTTCCCGCCCTGACCCTGACCGAGCCGCTGAACGAGGCGGCCCGCGCCCACGCCGCCGACATGGCCGCCCAGGGCTATTTCGCCCACCGCGCCCCCGGCGGCGGCACGGCGCTGGACCGCTACCTGGAAGCGGGTGGCACCGAGGCCAAGATGGTGGCGGAGAACATCGGCCGCTGCGCCGGCTGCGGGCCCGCGCCGACGGCGGAACACGTCCGCTCCTTCCACAGCGACTGGATGGACAGCCCAAGCCACCGCGAGAACATCCTGCACCCGGGCGTGCGCCGCTTCGGCTACGCCCTGGTGCCCGATCCCGACCGCGAGGGCCTGGTGGCGGTACAGACCTTCGCCGGCCCGGGCCTTGCGGCACCCGAAGCCGATGCGGCGCCCTTGACGCCCGAGGAAGCCGCCCGCATGGCCCTGGAGCGCATCAATGAGGCACGGCGGGAGAAAGGCGTGGAGCCCCTGACGCTGGCCTCCGACCTCTCGGCCGCCGTGGCGGACCAGGTGCCCGAGGACCTTTCCGCCTTCACGCCGAGCAGCCTGCAGGCGCCTCAAGTCGGCGGCTGGATGGGCGGCGGCCGCGTCTTCCTCGCCGTCGGCCGGTGCGGCGGCTGCGGCACCCGGGTGACGGCGGCGGACGTGGACCGCTTCGTCGGCCACTGGCTGGAGGCGGACAGATACGCCGGACCCTTGCTCGACGCGCAGTACGAAACCCTCGGCTTCACGCTGAAGGCCGACGGCAGCGGCCGCAAGGTGGCCGTAGCGGCGGTGGCGGGAGGATAGAGGGGTGCGAGGGAGCCGACGCGGCCACCTCGCGCTCCCCGCGGTGAGGGGGATGGTTGGCGTCGGAGCGAGCCCCGGCTTTCCTTCAGGCGGCGGATACGTTAAGCTATTGTTTTAAAACGCAAAATGCCTGTCATTCCTGCGGACGCAGGACTCCACATCCGCTGTCAAACACACAAGACACGGTAGCGCGGGCGCGGCTGTCACCGACGGCGGATGGATTCCCGCCTCCGCAGGAATGACGGTTTATCATTCAAAATCAGATTGATACAGCCGCCCGCGAAGGTGGCGCTTAATCTTCGGGCTCTACGGGAGCGCCTTCCAAACAAACCCGCCCCTCCCCCAACCGAGGGAGCGCGAGGGAGGCCGGGCCTCCCTCGCATCACCATTCCGGCGCAGCCGGAAAATTACGCCCCGGCCTGGCCGCCCTTGGCCATGCTGCGCAGGACGAACTTCTGGATCTTGCCGGTGGAGGTCTTCGGCAGTTCCACGAAGCGGACCTCGCGCGGGCATTTGAAGTGCGCCAGGTGTTCGCGGCAGAAGGCGATCAGGTCCTCGGCGGAGACCGCCTGGCCCTCGCACAGCTCCACATAGGCCAGCGGCGTCTCGCCCCACTTGTCGTCGGGCTTGGCGACGACGGCGGCGGCGTTGACGGCGGGGTGCTTATGCAGCACGCCCTCCACCTCGATGGACGAAATGTTCTCGCCGCCCGAGATGATGATGTCCTTGGAGCGGTCCTTGAGCTGGATGTAGCCGTCATCGTGCATGACGCCCAGGTCGCCCGTGTGGAACCAGCCGCCGGCGAAGGCTTCCTGGCTGGCCTTGGGGTTCTTCAGGTATCCCTTCATGGTGATGTTGCCGCGCATCATCACCTCGCCGATGGTCTCGCCGTCGGCCGGGGTTTCCTGCATGGTCTCGGGGTCCATGACCGTCAGGCCTTCCTGCACCACGTAGCGCACGCCCTGGCGGGACTTGCGGGCGGCCTGCTCCTCCACGGGCAGGTCGTTCCACTCTTCCTTCCAGGCGCAGACGGTGGCGGGGCCGTAGGTTTCCGTCAGGCCGTAGACGTGGGTGACGTTGAAGCCCTCGCGCTGCATCCGCTCCAGCACGCTGGCCGGCGGCGGCGCGGCGGCGGTCATGACGTTGACCTTCTGGTCGAATTCGCGCTTGTCGCTGTCCTTGGCGTTCACGATGAAGCCCATGACGATGGGCGCGCCGCAGAAGTGCGTCACCTTTTCGTCGGCGATGGCGTCGAAGATGTTCTTGGCCGTCACCTTGCGCAGGCACACCGAGGTGCCGCCGATGATCGCCAGCGTCCACGGGAAGCACCAGCCGTTGCAGTGGAACATGGGCAGCGTCCACAGATACGTGGCGTGCGGCGGCATGCTCCAGGTCACCACGTTGGACATGGCGTTCAGGTAGGCCCCGCGATGGTGATAGACGACGCCCTTGGGATTGCCGGTGGTGCCGGACGTGTAGTTCAGCGCGATGGCCTCCCATTCGTCCTTGGGCCAGCGCCAGGCGAAGTCCGGCTCGCCCTCTTCCAGCAGGGCCTCGTAGGTCTTTTCACCGATCAGGTCGCCGACGTCGCCGGCCTCGCTGTCGTCGATGTCGATGACGGGGATGTCGCGGCCCAGCTTCTCCAGCGCTTCCTTCATGGTGCGGCTGAATTCGCGGTCGGTGATGACGAACTTCGCCTCGCCATGGTCGAGAATGAAGGCGATCGCCTCGGCATCCAGGCGGATGTTCAGGGCATTGATGACCGCGCCCGTCATGGGGACGCCGAAGTGGGCCTCGTAAAGCTCGGGCGTGTTGGCGGCCATCACGGCGACCGTGTCGCCGGGGCCGATACCGCGCTTGGACAGGGCCGAGCCCAGTCGCTTGGCGCGCTCCATGGTCTGCTTCCAGGTGTAGCGGCGCGCGCCGTGGACCACCGCCGGGCGGTCCGGCCACACGAGGGCGGCGCGTTCCAGGAACTGGATCGGCGTCAGGGCGACGAAGTTGGCGTCGTTCTTGTCCAGGTCGTGGGAATAAGGGCTGGAACCAGACATCGGGGGAATTTCCTTGCGCTGGTGACTGGGAAAGCGGTGCGGATGCTATCGTCAAGCCGCCGTCTTCACAACAGAAACACGGTCTTGCGCCTGCGCGGTCCGCGCGCCAGGATGCGCTCTTTCCGCCGGATGCCTTTCCGCGAGCCGAAACCGCCCCATGACGGCCCCACCTCCTCCGCCAGACTCCAACGCGCAAAGCCCGCGGCTGCGCTCGCGCCTGCCGGTGGCGCTGCGGCTGTCGATGCTCTACGGCGCGTTGTTCTCGGTGATCGGCTTCCATATGCCGTACTGGCCGGTGTGGCTGGAATCGCGCGGGATGGGGCCGGGCGAGATCGGCATCCTGCTGGGCGCCATGACGTGGGCGAAGGTTCTGGGCAACCCGCTCGCCGGCCGCGTCGTCGACGCCACAGGCCAACGGCGCAGCCTGATGATCGGGCTGGCTGCCGTCAGCGTCGTGGCGTTCCTGCTGTTCGTGCCGGCGGAAGGCTTCTGGCCGCTGCTGGGCCTGAGCCTGCTGACCGGCATCACCCTGTGGGCGATCATGCCCCTGTCGGAAAACCTGACCCTGCTCACGGTCTACGAGCGCAAGGGCCTGGACTACGGCCGTATTCGCCTGTGGGGATCCCTGACTTTCATCGCCGCTTCCATGCTCGGCGGCCGGCTGCTGGGCATCTTCGCCGCCGACGCCATCCTGTGGGCGATCATCGGCTGCGTCGTCCTGACGCTGGCGACCACGCTGCTGCTGCCCGACGTGCGCACCCGCGCCGGCGGGGACACGGGACCACCGCCGCCCGTGTGGCCGCTGCTGCGGCATCCGGCGTTCATCACCTTTCTGGTCTCGGCATCGATCATCCAGGCGAGCCACGCCGTCTACTACGGCTTCGCGACCCTGCACTGGCGCGGGGCGGGGCTGGACGACGGGCTGATCGGCATCCTGTGGGCGGTGGGAGTGATCGCCGAGGTCTGCCTGTTCGCCTTCGGCAACCGCGTGGTCGCCGCGCTGGGGCCGGGCCTGCTGATCCTGCTGGGCGCGGTGGGCGGCCTGGCGCGGTGGAGCGTGCTGGCCGTCACCACCGACCCCTGGGTGCTGGTGCCGGTGCAGACGCTGCACGCTCTCACCTTCGCCGCAACGCACCTGGGCGCCATGCACGTGATCGCCCGCGCCGTGCCCGGGGTGTACTCGGGCCGGGCACAGGGGATCTATGCGTCGCTGGGCCTGGGCGTGGCGATGGCGATCGCCATGGCGGCCTCGGGCTCGCTGTACGAGGCCTTCGGCGGCCGCGCCTTCCTGGCGATGACCGGCATGGCGGCGGTGGGGTTGATCGCCGCACAGATGTTCCGGGCGCGGTGGAGCGGCGGAGAGCTTGAGCTTCGGCGGTGATGTGCCTGGCCCTCCGTCCGGGTGCGGGAATAGTCACCAAGACACCAGGAACACCAAGAGAGCGGGAGAACGCGGATCAGCCGCTTCCGGTGACGCGAGTGCTTTCCGGCTGCGCCGGAATTGACGATGCGAGGGTGCCAGAGGCTCCCTCGCGCTCCCTCGTCGCGTTGGAGACGTCACGTCCCGCAGACTGGGAACGCCGACCAGCGAGCGGATGACGGCCCGCCTTCGCGCGCTGTCGCGGCGGCTTCCTGGTGGTTCGTCCGAACAACCACCAAACCCTTAAGCCGCAGCATCAACCATCAGCACACCGTTTTGATGCCCTTCGGGCCTTGGTGGCCTCGCCGCACCACGCCAGCCGTTGACGCACTCTCCGGGCAAGAAAAAACCGCCCCTTCCACCAACGGCGGAATATCATGCGGCGGTTTCCTCGGCCTTGCTCTTGCTGGAATTGACGTAGGCGACGGCGGCGTGCTCGCTGCAATAGGGCTTGCCGGGAATCGCTTGGGCGCCGCAGAAGTGGAAGCCCGGCTCCCGCGGGTCGCCGAAGGGCCAGCGGCAGGTGGGGCCCTGCAGTTCCATGATGGCGGGCGTGGGCTCCGCCGGCTTTTCGGGCTTTTCAGGCTTGGCGGCCTTGCGCGTGCGCTTGATGGGCGACGGACGCCCCTTCAGGCCAAGACGGTGGGCCTTGCCGACCACCGCATTCTTGGAAACACCGAGACGCTTGCCAATTTCCCCCGTGGTCAGCCCCTCGCCCCACAGGGTCTTGAGAAGCTCGATCCGCTCGTCGGTCCAGACCATTGATCCCCAACCTCGCAGAAATCCGTTTAACGCATGCCGTCAGCCCCGAGGGATGGTAGCGGGAAAGCTCGCCCTGCGCAACGAGTGGTAACGACCCTTCTTCGCACTTTCTCGTAATATGTTGATCCCGCTCAAGTTTTTGCTGCTCAACAAGGCATGTCGCGGGCCCGGAACGGCACCGGGCCGACCCCTGAAGGACCGGCCCGGCTTAAGCGCCACCTCAAAAGAAGCGGCGAGTGCTCTGATAATGCTGGATCATCCCGGCGTCATGCCCCGCAAGCGCTCGGAACGGCGGCGCAGCAGCTCCACCAGCGTCAGCAGCGTGATGGACAGCAGCACCAGCAGCGTCGCCACGGCCAGGATGGTCGGGCTGATCTGCTCGCGGATGCCCGACCACATCTGGATCGGGATGGTCCGCTGCTCCGGGCCGGCCAGGAACAGCACCACCACCACCTCGTCAAAGCTGGTGATGAAGGCGAACAGGGCGCCGGAAATCACGCCCGGCGTCACCAGCGGCAGGATCACGCGGAAAAAGGTCCGCGTCGGGTCTGCCCCCAGCGAGGCAGAGGCCCGCGTCAGCGTGTGATCGAAGCCCGTCAGCGTGGCCGTCACGGTGATGACCACGAACGGAATGCCCAGCGCCGTGTGCGCCAGGATCACGCCGACGAAGGTCTGCGCCAGCTCGATCTTCGAGTAGAAGAAGAACATGGCGGCGGCCGAGATGATCAGCGGCACGATCATCGGCGAGATCAGGATCGCCATCACCAAGCTGCGATAGGGCATGAACCGGCTGGACAGCCCCAGCGCGGCAATCGTGCCCAGCACGGTCGCCAGGATGGTGGAGAAGATCGCGACGATGAAGCTGTTGCGGATGGACCGCAGCCATTCGTCGGAGGTGAAGAAGTCCTCGTACCACCGGAAGGAATATCCCGCCGGGTCGAAGCTCAGCATCGCCTCGGTGAAGGTGAAGTACGGCTCGGCGTTGAAGCTGAGCGGGATGATCACGAGGATGGGCCCGATCAGGAACAGGAAGATCAGGGCGCAGAGGACCCGGAAGATGTAGTACCAGGCCTTTTCGGGTGCAGTTGCGTTTTCGGGCGCGGCCATGGTCCTACCCCAGCTTCATGTTGTCGACGCCGACGAGGCGGTTGTACAGCAGGTACAGAATCACCACCGCCGCCAGCAGGATTGAGGCGATCGCCGCCGCAAGGCCCCAGTTGAGCGAGCTTTGCATGTGGTAGGCGATGAAGTTGGTGATGAAGCGGCCCGACTGGCCGCCGACCAGGGCCGGCGTGATGTAGTAGCCGATCGACAGGATGAAGACGAGAATGCCGCCTGCACCGATGCCAGCCAGCGTCTGCGGGAAGTAGACGCGGCGGAAGGCGTAAAGCTGCGAGGCGCCCATGGACCGCGCAGCCCGCAGATAGCTGGGCGGAATGGTCTTCATGACCGAATACAGCGGCAGGATCATGAACGGAAGCAGGATATGCGTCATGGCGATGATCGTGCCGGTCTGGTTGTGGATCATCTGCAGGCGCCCATCGTCGGAGATAAGGCCGACGGCGACCATCATGTCGTTGAGCACCCCCTGGCTTTGCAGGATGGCGATCCAGGTGGTCGTGCGCACCAGCAGGCTGGTCCAGAACGGCAGCAGCACCATGATCATCAGCAGATTCGAGATGCGCATGGGCAGGTTCGCCAGCAGATAGGCGACCGGATAGCCCAGCAGCAGCGTCAGGAACGTGATCAGCAGGCTCATCCACAGGGTGCGGATGAACAGGTCCACGTAAAGCTGCATGTATTCGGGTTTTTCGACGATCTCGCCCTGTGCGTTGTACTCCATGTCCAGGGCGGCCAGGTAGTACGACAGCGTGTAGGGGTCGGACTCGCGCTGGATCACGTGCCAGATGGCCGGATCGCCCCAGTCCTCGTCGATGTCGATGAGGAACGCCTTGGCGTTTGCCGGCATCTCGGCGTTCCGCACGTTGCGCGCCGTCTTCATGATGAGCGAACGGGCGCCGGATTCCTCGTAGTTCAGGCGGGTCGCCACGCGGCCGATGGACCGGTTCTGCGCGCCTTCCTTGATGTCCTGGAAGGCGGCCGCGAACACGGTCTCGGGCGGCAGCCCCTCACCGTCCCAGCCCTCGATGGCCGCGACGGTGCGCGACAGCTCGGTCGGCACCTCGGGGTTGTCCACCGAGCGCGACAGCATGTCGAAAATGGGCATCACGAAGGACACCACAAGGAACACGAACAAGGGCGCCACCAGCAGCATCGCCTTGATCTTGCTCCGCCGCAGTTTGCGGCTCAGGCTGACCTTGAGCGGCGTGCCGTCGGCGGTGGTCATCACCGTCGGTTCGGCAACCGCTTCCTCCGGTCGGCGGTTTGGGTAGTCGGCGGGCCGGGGCCCGCTGGAGATCGTCGACACCGAATGCCTCCCAGGATCTCAAGCAAACACGCAAGACGGCGGGATCGCGCCGCCCCGCCGCCGCCCGCCGCGCGCCCCCGAAACGGGCGGCACGGGACGGACGGACAGGCGGACGGACGGCGGGCGCGGCGCGGTCCCGTGAGCCGCCTTACTGCGCCAGCCAGGCGTTGAAGCGCTCGGTCAGCTCGTCGATGTTGTCGGCCCAGAACGCGTCGTTCTTCGGCAGCGCGTTCTCGAAGTTGGGCCCGTAGGTCGGCATGTGCGGCTTCATTTCGATGCCGGTCTCGGCGTGGGTCGAGACAAGCTTGGCCGAGGAGTTGCGGGCCGGACCGTACGAGATGTACTTGGCCTGGTCGGCCAGGCGCTGGGTGTCGGTGGCGAAGTGCAGGTAATCCTTCACCTTGTCCAGCTTGCCGGCGGGCACGACCCAGCCGTCCAGCTCGAACACCTGACCGTCCCAGATGATCTCGAAGGGCTGACCCTCGTTCACGGCGGCGTTGAAGATGCGGCCGTTGTAGGCAGACCCGAAGGCGACTTCCTTGTCAGCCAGCAGCTGCGGCGGCTGGGCGCCCTCTTCCCACCAGATCACCTCGTCCTTGATGGTGTCCAGCTTGGCGAAGGCGCGGGCGACGCCTTCCTCGGTCTCCAGCATGTCGTAGACCTCGTCGGCCGGCACGCCGTCGGCCATCAGGGCCCATTCCATGTTGTTGATGGGCTTCTTCATCAGCGTGCGCTTGCCCGGATAGTCTTCCAGGTTGAACACGTCGTCGATGCTGTCCGGCTGCTTGTCTTCCGGGAACATCTCGGTGTTGAAGGCCACGATGTTCGAGTAGACGATCTGCGGAACGAAGCATTCCGTCAGCGAGCCCTCGATGAAGTCCTCGCTCGGCGGCGTGCCGTCCGGCGCGTCGGCGAGCATCTCATCGTGGTTGATGGGCTCGATCAGGCCCTCGGAGCAGGCCACCAGCGCATCGGCGGGCAGCATGTCGACCAGGTCCCAGGTCACGTTGCCGGCCATGGTCTGCGCGCGCAGGCCGGCCAGCGCGTTACCGGACTTGTCGATGTTGATGATCTCGTCGCCGGTCTTTTCCATCCACGGCTCGTGATAAGCCTTCTGCTGGCTCATCGTGTAGGCGCCGCCCCAGGACACGATGTTCAGGGTTTCGGCGTTGGCGGCGGTGGTCGCGCCGAAAGCGACGGCGGTGACGGCACCGGCGGCAACGGTCTTCAGAAGAGTGCTCTTCTTCATGAGATGAAGGTCTCCCTGTCCTTCTTGAAATCGCCAGGCGGCGTCCGCGCGAATGCGGGACCACCCTGGCCTCGTAAAGGGGGAGCGACGCGACTGACCGCGCCGCGCCCCCGTTCCGGTCCGCGCGGGTTCCCTTGTTGACGGCTTTTCGGGTGGGAACCCGCGCGCGAACGCTTGAACGAATGCGCGCGCCTCAGGCGTCGAGGGCGCGGCAATCCTCCAGGGCCCAGCCCACGGTGATCCGCTCGCCCTGGCGGTGCGGGCGGACGTTGGCGGCGTTGGGCGTCTTGATGACGAATTCGCGGTTGCCCAGCACGTTGACGCGGGTGCGGTGGTGGTCGCCCAGGTAGATGACCTCCTCCACGTCCGCCTCGAAGATGTTGGGCAGCGAGCCCGGCTCGGGGTCGATGACGACGCGCTCGGGCCGCAGCGACAGCGTGGACCGTTCGCCGGTCTTGCTGACGTTGACCGGCAGCGCCTTGATCTCGGCCCCGCCGTCGACGCGCACCACGCATTTGCCGGCGGCGCCGTCCATCTCCACCACGTCGCCCACCAGCGTGTTGTTCTCGCCGATGAAGCGGGCGACGAAGGCATTGGCCGGGCGTTCGTACAGCTCCTGCGGGGTCGCGAGCTGCTGCACCACGCCGTCGTTGAACACCGCGATGCGGTCGGACATGGTCAGCGCTTCCGACTGGTCGTGCGTCACGTAGATCATGGTCACACCCAGGTTTTCGTGGATGTGCTTGATCTCGAACTGCATTTCTTCGCGCAGGTTCTTGTCCAGCGCGCCCAGCGGTTCGTCCATCAGGACCACGTCGGGCTCGAACACCAGCGCCCGGGCCAGCGCCACGCGCTGCTGCTGGCCGCCCGAAAGCTGGGCCGGCCGGCGGTCGCCGAAGGAGCCCAGGCGCACCATTTCCAGCGCGCGCTGCACCTTGGCGGCGCGTTCGGCCTTGGGAAGGCTGCGGACCTCCAGCGGGAAGGCCAGATTCTCCGCCACCGTCATGTGGGGAAACAGCGCGTAGTTCTGGAAAACGATGCCCAGGCCGCGCTTGTGCGGCGGCATGGAATTGATGGGCGTGCCCTTGAGCAGGATGTCCCCGTGGGTGGGGACCTCGAAGCCCGCCGTCATCATCAGGCAGGTGGTCTTGCCCGACCCGGACGGCCCGAGGAGCGTGATGAACTCCCCCTTCGCGATGTCCAGATTGAACCCTTTCACGACGAGCGTTTCGCCGTCGTAGCTTTTCTGCACGTCGCGGAACGACACGAACGCGGCGTCCGTCGACCCATCCGCACCGGCGTGCGGCGGTTCGAGAACGTCCGTCTGTTCAGATGGCGGCATAAGGCGCCCTCCTCCTTACCTCTCCTACTGTGAACCGCCTCCCTGGCGGGCACCGGCGGCGTGCCGGCGCGGCTTGTTATGGTTCGCCGCGTTGCCTTCCGGGATCATGTCCGATGGCACGCCTGTGACATCGGCGACACGACTGGGCCGCAGCTTCTGCGTATACAACTAAGCCCATTTTCCACGGAATGGAAGCCTTTCGGTGCCATTTCACCCCTCCGGGACGGGATGGGAGACCCCGAAATGGCGCCGGAACGCAGGGGTTCCGGGGCTTCTCGTCCTTGTACGGCAGTCGGTTATCGGGCGCCCCAATGGTCACGGCGGCCCGGTCGAGTTCTCGTGGTGAGAGCAAAAAAAAGGCCGTGCACCCGGCACGGCCCAAGTCTAGGGAGGAAACGTCCAAGAAGCAGCCGGGGCGATGCGCGGGGCGCCTCACCCCCTTGCTGCGATGCACAATATGACTCTCCGGCGCGCCGCTGTAAAGCCTTTTTTGCACCGCACCATTCTCGATTAGTCGAAATGACCGCTCGCGCCTTGCGCGTCACAGGCGATGTGCAGGCGTCAGAGCTGCCAGCCGTTCTCCAGGGCAATCCGCACGGCCTGCGTGCGGTTGGCGGCACCCATCTTGCGATAGATGTTGCGAAGGTGCACCTTCACGGTGATTTCCTGCAGCGTCAGGCTTTTTGCGATGGCCTTGTTCGTCTCGCCCTCGATCATGTGTTCCAGGATTTCCCGCTCGCGCGCCGACAGCAGCCCCAGGGGATTGGGCTTTTTCGGCGGGGCCTCCCTGAGCAGAATACTCTCGCCGGAGCCACCTGCGGCCTCGATGGCACTGGCGGGGAAGTACCGCTCGCCCAGCAGCACCAGGCGCAGAGCGGCCACCATGGCCGGCCCCGGCATGGTCTTGGGCAGGTAGGCCGCAAGCCCCGCCCGCGCCACGGCCAGGATGTCGTCCACCGCCTGGGACGCCGAGAGAACCACCACAGGCGCGGGCGCGAAGGCCTTGGTGACGCGGGTCAGGCAGGCCGCGCCTTCGACGCCGGGCATGCGCAAATCCATGATGACAAGGTCCGCCGCCGGCGCCCCGGCCAGAAGACCGTCAAGATCGCCATGCTCCTCGATCTCCACCGAGTCGGCAAGTTCCTCCAGGAAAGGCCTCAGCCCGGATCGGACCAACTCATGGTCATCGGCCAGAACGACGCGCATCGATTCCCCTCGTCTTTTCAGTCACCTTGATCGGCGATCCTGTCTCGCCAGATGTTTTACGTTTGAATTAGTCGCCTGTCACGCCTCACGTCTCGCGGAGCATCCTCCGGCGGCGCAAGCCGTGCGCGAAGGTACTTTTCCCGGGGGCGCCCGGAGTGCTATGAAGACCCGATCGAAAAGGGGATGGGCATTCGCATGGTGCAGTCGCTGCTGACCTGGACGGACAAGATGAGCGTCGGCGTGGAGACGCTGGATGCCGACCACAAAAAGCTCATGGGCTTCGTCAACGAGCTTCACGCCGCGGTGAAGACCCGCGCCGGGGCCGAAACCGTGGGCCGCATCCTGGACGAGTTGATTGCCTATACAGAATACCATTTCGAAGTCGAGGAACAGCTTCAAAAGCTGGCCCGCTTTCCCGACCGTGCCGCCCACCGCGAGAAGCACGAGGCCCTCAAAGCCAAGGTCTACCAGTTGCGCGACACCTTCCGCGCCGACCCCGAGTCGCTGAACAACGTGAAGGTGTTCGACTTCCTGTCGGATTGGCTGGTGCGCCACATTCTGGGCGATGACATGAAATACGCGCCCTACCTGGCGAAGGCTGCAAACCGGGCGCCCCCGGCCTGACGGTCCGGCGCGCTATACCGCCAGGATGTCGTCCTCCAGCGGGTGCCAGCCGTCGCGGCTTTCGATCTCGACCACCCACAGGTCCTCGTCATAGCGGGCCTGGCGCGCGATGTAGGCGTCGGCCGTCGGCTCATCGACGGGCTGCGGCCCCGTGCCCCGCATCCAGCCGCGCCGCCCGCCGGCGTCGGTGACCGGCGTCAGCACGGTACAGCCGGAGTCGAAGGCGTTCACCTTCACCAGCAGCGCCCCCGCGTCGGGGTCGCCCTTGCGCACCACCATCGCCGGCACAGCGCGCGTTTCGCACTGGCGAATGATGGCCTGCACGCGCAGGCGGGTCTTCAGTCGGCTGTCCATGCGTCCCCTCCGGATACGGGCGGCCCTTGTACCCGCCCCGAGACACGCGCCGCAACGGCTCTTTTCGAAAGCCCCCGCAGCGCGTTACGGTTTTTACGCAGTCATCGCCATCGTATCTCCGAACGCAGGAGGAATGCGTCGTGATCCTCGTCGGCCGCAACCTGTCGCCCTACACCCGCCGGGTCGCCGTAAGCCTTGATTTGATGGAAATGCCCTTCGAACGCCGCGAACTGGCGACGGCCACCGATGTCGAGGCCATCAAGGGCTACAATCCGCTGGGCCGTGTTCCCGCCCTGGAACTGCCGGACGGCGAGGTGCTGATCGAGTCGGCGGCCATTCTCGACCACCTGGACGAGATGGCTGGTCCCGGCCTGCGCCTCACCCCCGTCGCGGGGCCCGCGCGCCGCGCCGTCATGCGGCTGTGCGCCTTCGCGACCGGGGCGATGGACAAGGCGGTCCAGGCCTACTACGAGGAAACGCGCCGTCCGGAGGACGTGCGCTGGCCCGCCTATGCCGCGCGCGGCGACGACCAGGTGCGCGCCGGCCTGTCGGAGCTGGAGAAGGCCGCCCGCACGGCCGCCGACGGCGGCAGCGATTGGCTGGTCGGCGACCGCCTCACGCAGGCCGACGTCACGGCGACGGTGACGCTGGATTTCGTCAACACGGTCCGGCCCGGCCTGATGACCGACGGCGACATGCCGGCCCTTCACGCGCTGGCAGAGCGCTGCAACGCCCTGCCGCCCTTTGCAAAAACCCGCCCGTAACACCCTACCCCACAACAAGAAAAAGCGAGTAAGCGTCTCATGTCCGCAGCCAACACGCCTCGGTCCGGTGGCCGCATCCTGGTAGACGAACTGGTGCGCCACGGCGTCGATACCGCCTACTGCGTCCCCGGCGAGAGCTATCTCGCCGTGCTGGACGCCCTGCACGACGCCACCGTGCGGGTGATCACCGCGCGGCAGGAGGGCGGCGCCGCCTTCATGGCCGAGGCGCACGGCAAGATGACCGGCCGCCCCGGCATCTGCTTCGTCACCCGCGGACCCGGCGCCACCAACGCCTCCATCGGCGTGCATACGGCATTCCAGGATTCGACGCCCATGATTCTGTTCGTCGGCCAGGTGGCCCGCGACCAGATGGAGCGCGAGGCCTTCCAGGAAATCGACTACCGCCGCATGTACGGCGAGATGACCAAGTGGGTGGCGCAGATCGACGATGCCCGCCGCATTCCCGAATTCGTCAGCCGGGCCTTCCATACCGCGACGGCCGGCCGCCCCGGCCCCGTGGTGCTCGCCCTGCCCGAGGACATGCTGCGCGACGTGGTGGAGGCACCCGAGGTGGCGCCCTTCCGCACGCCGGTGCAGCCGCATATCTCGTCGGCGGACCTCATGGACCTGCGCGACGAGTTGTCGCACGCCAGACGCCCCTTCATGATCCTGGGCGGCGGCGGCTGGACGCCCAAGGCCGTGAAGGACATCCAGCAGTTCGCCGAGCGCCAGAACCTGCCGGTCGGCTGCTCCTTCCGCACGCAGCACCTGTTCGACAACGACCACCCGCTGTATGCCGGCGACGTCGGCATCGGCATCAACCCGGCCCTGGCCGAGCGCATCAAGGCCAGCGACCTGCTCATCGTGGTGGGCGCGCGGCTGGGCGAGATGACCACCGGCGGTTACGAGATGCTAAAGCCGCCGAAGCTGCCGCAGCACCTGGTGCACGTGCATCCGGGCGCCGAGGAACTGGGCCGCGTCTTCCAGCCCGACCTGGCGATCAACTGCGGCATGGAAAGCTTCGCCCACGCCGCCAGCAGCGTGAAGCCGGTGAGCTACGCCGCCCGCGAGGACTGGGCGAAGGCGGCCCGCGCCGATTACGAGGCGTGGAACGACCCCACACCCGTGACCACGCCGGGCACCGTGCAGATGGGCGCGATCATGGCATGGCTGCGCGAGCACCTGCCCAAGGACGCCGTGATGTGCAACGGTGCCGGCAACTATTCCGTCTGGGTCCATCGGTTCCACCGCTACCGCGGCTTCCGCACCCAGGCCGCCCCGACCAACGGCACCATGGGCTACGGCGTGCCGGCGGCGGTCGCGGTCAAGGCCGCCAACCCCGAGCGCACCGTGGTCGCCTTCGCCGGCGACGGCTGTTTCCAGATGAACGGGCAGGAGCTGGGCACGGCCGTGCAGTTCGGCCTGCCGTTCATCACCATCGTGGTGAACAACGGCATGTACGGCACGATCCGCATGCACCAGGAGCGCACCTATCCCGGCCGCATCTCGGCCACCGATCTGGTGAACCCGGACTTCGTGATGCTTGCGAAGGCCTACGGCTGCCACGCCGAACTGGTGGAAAAGACCGAGGACTTCGCCCCGGCTTTCCAGCGCGCCGAAGCCAGCGGCAAGCCGGCGCTGATCGAGGTGCGCATCGATCCCGAGGCCATCACGCCGCGCGAAACGCTGAGCGGTATCCGCGAAAAGGCGTCAGCGAAGGCGTAAGGGAGGTCGGCCGGGCCCGGGCGGATGACGCCCGGGCCTTCCGGCCTGCGTCTTGGGACTAGTCGTTCGGCCATTCCAGGCGGACCGGACCTTCATCGAGCACCAGGCGCCCCTGCACCTGCCGCATGAGGCTTTGCGAGATGCGCAGGCCGATGCCGTCCTTGCGCAGGTTGGCCGCCGGCACGCCCGTGCCGCCATCCTCCACCACCAGTCGCGACCAGCCCGACTCCGGCCCCGGCCCGAGGACCACCGTGATGGGCGGTCCGCCGTGCTCCACCGCGTTGACCAGCACTTCCATTGCAGCGATGGCGAGCGGGATGGCGTCCTCCAGCGACACCTCCACAGGCTCGAGCCGCGTCTTCAGCGACGGGGCCATGTCGGGCTCCACCTGGCGGCGCGCTTCCTCGGCCATGTCCGCGATCAGCGCATTGAAGTCCACCACCACGCGCCCGCCCTCGGCATCGTCCGGCACCACGCGGGCCAGTGCATAGGCGGCGGCGGCGGCGGACATGCGCACCTCCAGGCGCTGCAGCGTCGCCTGCGATGAATCGCCGCCCTGGCGCATCTGCAGGCGCAACAGGCTGAGCAGCATCTGCATGGTGTTGCCGATACGGTGCCGCGTTTCGCGGTACAGCCGTTCCCAGTCGACGTCCTGAGCCATGGTTCCTCCCCAAGATCGGCGATCGCATGGCGCGGGCGCCGGGATTCGTTGGCGTTTCCCCCTGGAACGCGAAAGGGGCGGACCAGGTGGCCCGCCCCTTCGTATACTGCCAGAGGTAATCGATCAGTCCAAGGACCCGACGATTTCCTCGGTCATCTTCTTGGCGTCGCCGAAGAGCATCATGGTGTTGTCGCGGAAGAACAGCTCGTTGTCGACGCCGGCGTAACCGGCCGACATGGAGCGCTTCACGAACAGCACCGTCTTGGCCTTCTCCACATCCAGGATGGGCATGCCGTAGATGGGGCTCTGCGGGTCCGTCTTCGCCACGGGGTTCGTCACGTCGTTGGCGCCGATGACATAGGCGACGTCGGCCGTGGTGAACTCGTGGTTGATCTCCTCCAGCTCGAAGACCTCATCGTAGGGGACGTTGGCTTCGGCCAGCAGCACGTTCATGTGGCCCGGCATGCGGCCGGCGACGGGGTGGATGGCGAACTTCACCTCCACGCCCTCGTCCTTCAGCATGTCGGCCATTTCGCGGACCGCGTGCTGTGCCTGGGCGACCGCCATGCCGTAGCCCGGCACGATGATGACCTTGCTGGCGTTCTTCATGATGAAGGCCGCGTCGTCGGCAGAACCCGCCTTGACCGCCCGGTCGCCGCCGGCACCGCCGGCCGCCGCCGCGGCATCGCTGTCACCGCCGAAGCCGCCCAGCACCACGTTGAAGATGGAGCGGTTCATGCCCTTGCACATGATGTAGGACAGGATCGCACCCGAGGAGCCGACCAGCGCGCCGGTGATGACCAGCGTCGAGTTGCCCAGCGTGAAGCCGATGCCGGCCGCCGCCCAGCCCGAGTAGCTGTTCAGCATGGAGACGATGACTGGCATGTCCGCGCCGCCGATGGGCAGGATCAGCAGGAAGCCCAGCGCCAGCGCCAGGATGATGATGAGGAAGAACGCCGTCTCGCTGCCCGAGGCCGCGAAGAAGGCGACCAGGACCACCAGCAGGATGGCGAGCGCGCCGTTCAGCGGGTGCTGCATGGAAAACACCAGCGGCTTGCCCGAGACCAGCCCCTGAAGCTTGGCGAAGGCGACCAGCGAGCCGGTGAAGGTGATCGCGCCGACCGCCGTGCCGATGGACATCTCGATCAGCGAGCCCGCGGCGATCTCGCCCGGCGTGCCGATGCCATAGGCCTCGGGGTTGAACAGCGCCGCCGCGGCCACCAGCACGGCGGCAAGACCGACCAGCGAGTGGAACGCCGCCACCAGCTGCGGCAGGGCCGTCATCTGGATGCGCAGGGCGATGACGGTGCCGATGGCACCGCCAATGATGATGCCGAGAATGATCCACACATAGGACGTCACCACCGGCGACATCAGCGTGGTGATGATGGCGATGGCCATGCCGACCATGCCGTAGATGTTGCCCTGACGCGCCGTTTCAGGGCCCGAGAGCCCTCGCAGCGCCAGGATGAACAGGACCGACGCCACCAGATAGGCGAGGATCGTGAAGCTTTCGACTGCCATAGTGAGCGGTCCCCCCTTACTTCTGCTTCTTCTTGAACATCGACAGCATCCGCTGGGTGACCATGAAGCCGCCGAAGATGTTCACGCTGGCCAGCACCACGGCGATGAAGCCGAGCACCTTGGAGCCGGAGAACATCTCGGGACCCGCCGCCAGCATGGCGCCGACGATGATCACCGAGGAAATGGCGTTGGTCACCGCCATCAGCGGCGAGTGCAACGCGGGGGTCACGCGCCAGACCACGTAGTAGCCGACGAAGACGGCCAGCACGAAGACCGTCAGAAGCCAGTAGAACTCGCTGGGACCGGCGGCCGCCTGGCTGGCGGCCTCAGCGGTCATCTGCGACGCGGCCTCCGCAAGGGCCCGCGCCGTGGCCGCCATGCCCTCGGCCTGTTCGGCCAGGGACTTGGCGCCCTGTTCAATCACGTCCTGGTTTGCCATCACGCGCCTCCCTCGCTCTTGTCCTTGTCCTCGGCGGGCGTTTCATCCGCCTTCGGTTCGGGCTTGGGCTCGGGTGTCGCCGCGGCCTGATCCTTCAGCATGGGGTGGACGACCTCGCCGTCGCGGGTCACGCAGGTGCCCTTGATCAGTTCGTCGTCCCAGTCGATTTTCAGCGCCTTCGACTCCTTGTCGACATGCGGCGTCACGAAGTTCAGCAGGTTCTTGGCGAACATCATGCTGGCGTCGGAGGCGACGCGCGAGGCCATGTTGGTGTGGCCGATGATGATGACGCCATGCTTGGTGACGACCTTGTCAGGCTCGGTCGCTTCGCAGTTGCCGCCCGTCTCGGCCGCCAGGTCGACGATGACCGACCCCGGCTTCATGGTCTTGACCTGCTCCTCGGTGATCAGCGTGGGCGCCTTCTTGCCCGGGATCAGCGCGGTGGTGATGACCATGTCGGCCTTCGTGAGGTGCTCGCCGACGATCTTCTTCTGCTTCTCGAAGTACTGCGGCGGCATCTCCTTGGCGTAGCCGCCGGCCGTCTCGGCTTCCTTCTCCATCTCCTCGTCGACGACCACGAACTTGCCGCCAAGGCTCTGCACCTGTTCCTTGGTCGCCGGGCGCACGTCTGTGGCGAAGACGACCGCGCCCAGGCGCTTGGCGGTGGCGACGGCCTGAAGGCCGGCGACGCCGGCGCCGAACACCAGCACGCGGGCCGGCGGCACGGTGCCGGCGGCGGTCATCATCATGGGCATGGCGCGGTTGAAGGTGGACGCGCCGTCGATCACGGCCTTGTAGCCCGCCAGGTTGTTCTGGGAGCTGAGAATGTCCATGGACTGCGCGCGGGTGATGCGCGGCATCAGTTCCATGGCAAACGCGGTGATCTTCTTCTTGGCGAGCGCCTCGACGCACTTGCGCTGGGTCAGCGCCTGCATCTGGCAGACCAGGACCGCGCCTTCCTTGTAGTTGGCAAGCTCGTCGCCGCCCTCGCCGCGCACCAGCGGGCGCTGCACCTTCAGGATGACGTCGGCATCCTTCACCGTGTCGGCGGCCGAACCGCCGATGGTCGCACCGGCGGTCTTGAACGCGTCATCGGTGAAGGCCGCGCCCTCACCGGCGCCGGTTTCGACCACCACGTCGAAACCCAGGCCAACCAGCTTTTTCACCGTGTCCGGCGAAGCGCCCACGCGAAGTTCCCCTTCGCGCCGCTCCTTCGGTATGGCGATTTTCATCCGGTTTATCCCCTTTATTGTCTGTGCCACGCCTGCTCCGGTATGGCCCCACCATGGCGTTTCGCAGCGCACAACGCAAGCGGGGTTGCCGAAGCGGATGCCTCCCACATCCGCGCAGCGCCTAGAGTATTAGGTTTACCTCATAAACGTAACCCACCCGTTCGGGGCGGATTCGCCGCAGCCGAAACGTTGATGAAAATTCCCCCCGGCCGACTCGGGTACCTGAACGAATTGTCTTTGACGCAGGGGCCGGCGCGCAAGACACTAAGCGAAAACATGCCCTAAAGTACCACTCGGGAGGCTCTGTCCATGTCCGCGACGCACGCGATGCCGTCCAACCAGGAAACGATCTTCACCGTCGACCCCGTGCCGCTGAAGTACGGCCACGGGGCTTTGGCCGAAATCGGCGACGACGCCAAGGCCATGGGCATGACGCGCGTCGCCCTGTTCACGGACCGGACCGTCGGCGGGCTGGAATGCGTCGCCACGGCGCGCAAGGCGCTGCAGGACGCCGGCATGGAGGTGCTGCTCTACGATACCGTGCGGGTGGAGCCGACCGACCGGTCCTTCGCCGAAGCCGCCGCCTGGGCCCAGGACGCGGGTGTCGACGGATTCGTCTCCGTCGGCGGCGGCTCGGTCATGGACACGGCCAAGGCCGCCAACCTGCTGAGCACCTGGCCCGACGAGTTGATGGCCTACGTCAATGCCCCCGTGGGCGCGGCAAAGCCGGTGCCGGGGCCGCTGAAGCCCCACATCGCCTGCCCCACCACCAGCGGCACGGGCAGCGAAACCACGGGCGTGGCGATCTTCGACCTGCCGGAGCGCCAACTGAAAACCGGTATCTCCAATAAGCTATTGAAGCCGCGGCTGGCCGTGGTGGACCCGACCGCGACCTATTCCCTACCCGCCGGAGTGGTGGCGGCGACGGGGTTCGACGTCCTGACGCACGCCATCGAAAGCTACACCGCGCGACCGTTCAACTCTCGTGAAAAACCCGCGACTCCGCTCGCGCGCCCGCCGTACCAGGGCGCGAATCCGTGGAGCGACGGTGGCGCGCTGGAAGCCATACGCCTCGGCGGCACCTATCTGGAGCGCGCCGCGCTGGACCCGAACGACACCGAAGCGCACGATTTCCTCACCTTCGCCGCCACCCTGGCGGGCATGAGCTTCGGCAACGCCGGCGTGCACATCCCCCACGCCATGAGCTACGCCGTCGCCGGCCTCAACCACGAATTCCGCGCCAAAGGCTATGAGCGCGAGGGCGGCATGGTGCCGCACGGTATCTCGGTGGTGGTCAACGCCCCGGCGGCGTTCCGCTTCACCGCCGACGCCTGCCCCGACCGCCACCTGACCGCCGCGGCCGCGCTCGGCGCCGACATCACCGACGCCGCCCCCGACGATGCCGGCGAGATCCTGGCGACGCGGCTCGCCGAGATGATGCGCAAGACCGGCCTGCCCAACGGACTGACCGAAATCGGCTACACCGACAACGACATCCCGGCCCTCGTCAACAGCGCCTGGCCGCAACAGCGCCTGCTCGCCCAGGCCCCCAAGCCCGTCACCGAGGACGACCTGGCGGACCTGTTCCGGGATGCTATGCGGTACTGGTGAGGCGAGGCCCAGTGCCGCGCGGCGCCGCTTCATCGGCTGGCGGTTGTTCTTGAACCGCCAAGAAACCAAGGCTTTCCGGCTGCGCCGGAATGTTTATGCGAGGGAGGCACGGTCTCCCTCGCGCTCCCGCGTGAAATTGGGCCGGGCACGAGGGCAACCACCGGCCCTCACCCCAAACAAAACCGGGAGCGCGAGGAGCCGTGCTCCTCGCAAAACCCCATCGCGCGCCGCGCGACGCGGCCCGACGCCTTCAGTCCGACAAAGGGAAACGATGCGAGGGAGGCACGGCCTCCCTCGCGCTCCCGCGTGAAGTTGGGCCGGGAACGAGGGCGGCCACCGGCCCCTCACCTCCAAACAAATCGGGAGCGCGAGGAGCCGTGCTCCTCGCAAAACCCCATCGCGCGCAGCGCGACGCGGCCCGACACCATCAGCCCGACAAAGGGAAACGATGCGAGGGAGGCACGGCCTCCCTCGCGCTCCCGCGTGAAGTTGGGCTGGGAACGAGGGCGGCCACCGGCCCCTCACCTCCAAACAAATCGGGAGCGCGAGGAGCCGTGCTCCTCGCAAAACCGCATCGCGCGCAGCGCGACGCGGCCCGACACCTTCAGTCCGGGTCCCGTCCCAGCGAGTGGTGTAGGAGCTGAGGCTGATCCGC
>NZ_ANHY01000005.1 GCF_000315795.1 Caenispirillum salinarum AK4 | reverse complement strand
TCATAACCTGAAGGTCGCAGGTTCAAATCCTGCCCCCGCAACCAACATGTCAACGCCCCGGCTTGGAAACAGGCTGGGGTGTTTTCAGTTGTAGTCTCGGCTTAATCACACCCCCGCAACCACGCCATCCCGGCGGCGTAGCGGAAACCGCCGATGACGACGCGCAGCGGACAACCGGAAGCCTTGTCTTTCAAGGCACCGCCGATCACGTTCTGGAACACTCGCAGCATTGGCTGCGGTCGGCCACGACCGGCGGGAGGGTGGCGACCTCCACCGTTGCTCCGGTCCCGTTGGTATGGGCACGCAGGTTGAGTGCGTCGCCGTGCAGGGACCTCCGCTACTCGAGTCCGTAGATCTGCTCCAGGTCGTCGAGCATCATGCGCGCCGCAATGATGCCCCCCGACGTGTTCCAGGTGGCGTCGGAGACCTCGTGCACGCGACCAGCCTGGACGGCGGACAAGGATTTCCACAGCGGTTCGCGCATCCAGTCCGCCGCGGCTTCGGACGCCGTGCCGTCGCCAGTGTCGAAGACGAAATAGAAGAGCCGGTCACCGTCCATGTCAGGAATCCGCTCCTTGATCACCTGATCGGCGAAGGCGTCCTTGTCCTGGGGCTGGGGTCGTGCGAAGCCCACCCGCTCCAGAATGCCTCCGGCAAAGCTGTCCTTGTAGTAGATGCGCGCCGTGCCCGGCATGAACCGGACCAGGGAAACGGCCTCGTCGAGGCGAGGCCCCAGGGCTTCCGCGAGGTCGCGGGCACGCGCATCAAAGGCATCGAGTTGCTGCTGTCCGGCGGTGCCCAGGCCCAGGGCATCGGCGTAGAGGCGCATGTTGTCCTGCCAGGCGCCCCTTAGAACATTGGACATGACCGTCGGCGCAATCGCCGACAACTGATGGTAGATCGCCTCCTGGCGCAACTTGTTGCCGATGATGAGGTCCGGCTTCAGCGCGGCGATCACCTCCAGGTTGGGCGCATGTTCCGTCCCCACCATCATGACTCCGTTCATGCGCGGTGCGATATGTTCGTACCACGGATCGCCCAGCCACGACCGCACCGCCCCTACGGGCTTCACGCCCAGGGCAAGCAGTGCCTCGGTGCCCTCGTTGGTCAGCACGACGACGCGGCGGGGCGTGTCCGGCACCTCCGTTTCGCCCATGGCATGGCTGACGCTGCGCGCCGCGGCCGGCGCCGACGCCAATGCCGACACCACCAGCACGAGCACCAGAAGGCGCCGCATTTTCTCCATCGCACACTCTCCTGCGGATTTACACCATTCCGGCCAAGTGCTAGAGGATACGCGAATCATTTTCAATCGCGATACGTCATGGCTTTCTCTGCCGGTTCCTCCCGCCCGCCTCTTGCTCGGCCCTGGATCGCCGCCACGGTTTCGCTGGCGATCCTGGCGGTGGCGAGCCTGTGTATTGGCCTGACGACCTATGGGCCGGGACAGGCGTGGGCGGCGCTGACCGCCTTCAACGGCAGTCCGGCCCACCACGTCATCCGCGACCTGAGGCTGCCGCGCACGCTGACGGCGCCGACGGTGGGGGCCGCCCTGGCCGTTGCCGGGGTCCTGGTCCAGACGCTGACCCGCAACCGCATCGCCGCCCCCGACATCCTCGGCCTGAACGCGGCCGCGGCGCTGGCGGTGGTAATCTTCGTCAGCCTGGTCGGCGGCACCGCGCTCGTGCTGGTGTCGGGCGCCGCCGTCGCCGGGGCCCTGGCGGCTGCCGTGGTGATCTACCTGATCTCGGCGGCGCACGGTCCCATGTCGCCGGCGCGGACGGTGCTGGCGGGGATCACGCTCACGGCCTTGCTCGGGTCGCTTACCCAGGTGATCCTGACGACCGAGGAAGCGGCCCTCGAAACGCTGCTGTTCTGGCTCGCCGGGGCCTTCGCCGACAGGCCGCTGGACCTGCTTTGGACCAACGCCGGGCTGCTGGCTGCCGGCTTCGCCGCCGCTCTCGTGCTCGCGCCGTCGCTGGATGTTCTGGCGACTGATGACCGCACGGCGGCCGGGCTCGGCATTTCGCCGGCGCGTCTCAGGGCCATGGCGTTCGCCGCCGTGGCGGCCCTCACGGGCGGAGCAGTCGCTGTCGCCGGGCCCGTCGGCTTCATCGGCCTGGTGGTGCCGCACGCCGCGCGCTGGATGGTCGGCCCCGGACATGCGCGGCTGGTTCCTTTCGCTGCCGTGGCTGGCGCTGTGTTCGGCCTGGGCGCCGACATACTCGCCCGGCTTGTCCTGTTCCCAGACGAGGCTCCGGTCGGAGCGATCACCGCCCTGATCGGCGGCCCCGTGCTGCTGTGGCTGCTGCGCCGGGGGCTGGCATGATCGGGTCGCACCGCCCGGCGCGCCTGGGCCTGCTTCAGGTGATGTACCGGCCGCGCGCGCTGGCCCTGGTGGGCGTACTGGCGGGGCTGGTCGCTGCGCTGGCGCTTGCCTCCGTGGCCCTCGGAAGTACATGGATTCCGCTGTCTCGGATCCTGGCCGCCCTGGTCGGTGCTGGGGCGGAGATGGACACCCTGATCGTCGTCGACTTCCGGCTTCCGCGCGCGCTGATGGCCGTCCTGGCCGGCGCCTGCCTGGGCGTGGCGGGACTGCTCCTGCAGCGGGCGACGCGCAATCCACTGGCGTCGCCGACGGTGCTGGGGATCGTCGACGGCGGTGGCGTCGCGGTGTTGCTGTTCCTTATCCTGTTCAGCGATGCCGACGACTCCCTGATGGTGAGCATTCACTGGCAGCCGGCGGCGGCGGCCCTGGGGGCGGTGGTGTTCCTCGGCCTCGTCTTCTGGCTGTCGCGAGAGCAGCGGACGGCGCCGGTTCGCCTGATCCTTTACGGCGTGGCGGTGGCGGCGTTGGCCAAGGCCGCGATCACGCTTCTCATGGTCACCGGGCCCGTCTATCGCGCCAGTCAGGCGACCCGCTGGCTGGCGGGAGCGCTTGACGGCGTCGACTGGATGGAGGTGCGCATCGCGGGGGTGTTGACGGTCCTGCTTCTTGGGGTGGCGGCTCTGGTGACGCGGCGCATGAACGTCCTCGACCTGGACGAGATCTCGGCCCACGGTCTCGGCGTCGGCAATCCGCTCAACCGTCTCGGCCTGTTCGTCCTCGCCGCGCTGCTGACGGCGACCGCCGTCTCCTTCCTTGGCGGCATCGGCTTCGTCGGGCTCATGGCGCCGCACTTGGCGACTGCCCTGCTGGGCCGCCCCACGGGCGCCGGCCTCGTCGGCACCGCGCTGATCGGCGCCGCCCTGGTCCTGAGCGCCGACCTTATCGTCCGCGCGCTTTTCGCGCCGATCGAGGTTCCGGCGGGCGCCGTGACCGCGCTGGTCGGCGGCCCCTACCTCCTGTACCTCCTGACGCGGAAGGGCTCGACCCATGGATAGCGCCGTCACCCTGGCCGACATCTCCGTCAGCTACGGGGCAACGCCGGTCCTGAAGGGGATCGACCTGGTCCTGCCGCGCGGGCAGGTGACGGTTCTGGCCGGTCCCAACGGCTGCGGCAAGTCCACCCTGCTGGCGACCATTCGCCGGATGCTGCGGCCGTCAGCCGGAATGGTCGCCGTCGGGCAGGACGACATCATGACCCTGAGCGAGCGGCAACTGGCGCGTCGCATGGCTCTGCTCGCCCAGCACGCCAGCGCTCCCGACGAACTGAGCGTCTTCGAGTTGGTCAAGATGGGACGCTTTCCCCACCAGGGGTTCCTCCGCCAGTGGACGGACGCCGACGCCCGGGCCGTGGAGGCCGCCGTGGAGGCAACGGACCTGGCGCCCCTTCTCGAGCGACGCCTGGACACCCTGTCGGGCGGGCAGCGGCAGCGGGTCTGGCTGGCCATGGTTCTGGCCCAGGACACGCCGATCATCTGCCTGGACGAGCCCATCAACCACCTGGATGTCGCCCACCAGTTGCAGTGCCTGGACCTGGTCCGGCGGCTGAACCGGGACATGAAGAAGACAGTGGTGGTGGTCCTGCACGATCTCAACCTGTCGGCGCGCTACGCCGACTTCATGGTCCTTCTGAAGGACGGGCGGGTGCAGGCGACCGGGACGCCGGACGACCTGGTGACCGAGGCGACGGTGCGCGAGGTCTTCGGCATAGACAGCCGGGTCATCAGCGATCCGGTATACGGGCGACCGTTGTGCATCCCCCTCTCTGCCCGACCTTGAAGGGCCCGAATTATGAATTTGATACGCATTCGCAGCCCTTTTAGCGTATCTGCGGCAGAGTCGACAGGCGGAGGCGGGTGGTGCCGGACCGGGACGTAAGGGCGCTGTTCCTGGCGCATCGACGGGAGCTTGAAGTTTACCTGACGCGGCAGGTCTCCTGCCGCGATACCGCCGCCGACCTGCTGCAGGAGACGTTCGTCCGCCTTGTTCAGCAGCCGCCGACGGCGGATCTGAGCAACGTTCGCGCCTACCTGTATCGAATCGCGCGCAATCTGGTGATCGACCACTTCCGTCGCCACGGGCGCCGGCAGACCGTGATAATGCCGGTCGAAGATCTTCATGCGATCGCCGATGAGGCCGTGCCCATTGATCAGGCGCTGGATGCCGAACAGAGGCTGATGCTGCTACGCCAGGCGATCGCCGACCTGCCGGAACGGACGCGGCAGATATTCACCCTGAACCGGATCGACGGACTGACGTATGCCGAAGTCGCCGAGTTCCTCGGCATTTCCGAAAGCTCGGTGCAGAAACACCTGGCGAAGGCCCTGCTGCATGCGATGCGTCGGATCGAAGCGCCGTGCGACTGAGGGATTATTATTTTTTTGAAGTAAGGTTTCGGCGCCTGTCGAGCGTCTTACGGACAGGTAGAACCAGACCGCCGTTGCCAGCACGAAACGCCGCTGAATGGATGGGGACATGATCGAAGGGGAGACCCAGGGCCGGGACATCCATGAAGAGGCTGCCGCCTGGGTGGTCCGGGCCGAAAGGGGGCCGCTGTCCGAGGCCGAGACGCGGGCCCTGGAAGCCTGGCTCGCCGAAAGTGATCGCCACGGGGCGGCTTATGCCTTCGCGCAAGCCACCTGGAATGACCTGGGCCGGCTTGGGGGCTCCAGCAGCGACGCGGCCGTGCCGGCGGACGGAGGTGGCGATGCCGTCGTGCCGTTCAAGGCACGGCCGCGGCGCGTCGCGCGGCGCCGGTTGTGGCAGGGATTGGCGGCGTCTGTCCTGATGGTGGCGGCCATTGGCGGGTTCAACCGATTTGCCGGCCCCGCCGCCGACTATCAAACCGCGGTCGGCGAAGTGCGGAGCGTGTCGCTGCCCGACGGCAGCACCGTCCATCTCAACACGGACAGCGCCATCGCCGTCCGCTACGACCCCGGCCATCGCCACGTCGCCCTTCTGCGGGGAGAGGCCGTCTTTGCGGTGGCCCCGGCATCGGGCGCGCCTCGGCCGTTCACCGTCGAGGCAGGCGAAACCCGCGCCAGGGCGCTCGGCACCCGCTTCCTCGTCCGGGCCTACGAGGAGGACACGGTCGAGGTGGCGGTGCTTGAGCACCGGGTGGAGGTCACTGCCGAAGGCGGTGGGCAGGGCGCGTCGGCAGTCGTGGTCGACGCCGGCCAGGCCGTGCGCCACGGCGAGGGGACCGGTATCGGCCCAGTCCGGCGCATCGATGGCGCACGGGCCGCCGAATGGCGGCACGGGCGTCTGGTCTTCGACCAGCTCTCCCTGGCCCGGGCGGTGGCGGAACTCAACCGCTATCGGCCGGAACGCATCGTGGTCCTGGACGCCGCCCTGGCCGAGCGCCGGGTGAGCGGCGTGTTCCGCCTGAACGGGCTCGACGATGCCGTCGACGTCATTGCCGATGAACTGGATGCCCGCACTCTCCGTCTTCCCTCCATGATCACCGTCCTCTACTGAGGTGCACATCGCACGGCTGCGCCTCTTCCCGAAAAAAAATGTCGGCAAGATTACTGACTCTCTTGCGCCGCGCGTCATACAGACCGAAGAGATGCGAATGCCAGTCATTCGCACATGTCTGGCGTGAGAGATTGGAGAGACTGCAGTATGGCGAACGTGGTTCGGAATGCGTGCCCGAGGGGCCGGCAGACGGCGCGGCTGAGCGGGGCGACGGCGTACCTGGCAGCGGCACTTGCGGCGGGCGGCGCCTGGCCGGTGGCCGCGGCCGCCGCCGGTGAAGCGGCCGGCGCGGCCATATCCGGAACGGGGCAGGTGGCCCAGGCCGACGACGCGGTGGCCCTGGACATTCCGGCCGGCGAGCTGAACGAGTCCCTGCTGGCCCTGGCCAGCGCCACCGACCTGCAAATCTTCTATGACGCTTCAGAGCTTGAGGCCCTGCGGACTCAAGGCGTTCAGGGGCGCCTCACGCCGCGCCAGGCGCTGGACCGACTGCTGGCGGGCTCCGGGCTCACCTACCGCTTCACGGGTCCGGATCGGGTCACCCTCGAGCGGCCGGCCGCCGCCAGCCAGCCGGCGACGCTGGCGCCGATCACCGTCAGTGCCGCCCGTGACGGCGGCGCCCTGGACACGCTGTCGCGCAACGTCACGGTCATCACGCGGGAGCAGATCGAGACCCTGCGGCCGACAGCCGAGAACGTGGCCGATATTCTGAGCAAGACCGTGCCCGGCCTGGCACCGACGAGCCAGACGCTGACCAACTTCGGCCAGACGCTTCGCGGCCGGAATGTCCTGGTCATGATCGACGGCGTGCCGATGACGACGAACCGGAACATTTCGCGCGACCTGTTCAACATCACGGCGTCCAACATCGAAAGCATCGAGGTGGTGCACGGCGGCAGTTCCGTCTACGGCGGCGAAGCGGCCGGCGGCATCATTCACATCAATACGCTGAAGGGCCAGGACGGCCAGCCGGTGTTCGAAACGACCGTCGCCGGCACCAGCAGCCTCAGCACGCTGGACAGCGAGTCCCTCGGCGCACGCCTTGACCAGAAAGTGAGCGGCCGAACCGGCGGCATCGACTATGTCCTGTCGGTTTCGGCGGAACAGACCCAGGGGTTCTTCGACGCCGAGGGCGACCGCATCCCGCCCGAGCCCAGCCAGGGCGACCTGTCCGATACCGGCACGCTCGACGTGCTCGGCAAACTGGGCTACGAGTTCGGGGACCAGCGCATCCAGGGAACCGTCAGCTTCATGACGGCGGAGCAGGACACCGACTACGTGTCCGACCCCGCGGTCAATGCCTTCCCGGCCGGGGCCGTGAAAGCCCGCGCCATCGAGGGGCTGCAACTCGACGAACAGACGGCGACGGATAACCTGGTTCTCAATCTGGAGTATTCCAAGGCGGACCTGTTCGGCAGCGGCATCCGCGCGCAGACCTACTATCGCGACTACAACAGCCGCTTCTTTCCCTTTGACGGTCGTCCCTTCGGCGGATGGAACGCCATCGCCCAGACGGTCCTGGACAGCGAGGTCTACGGCGGCCGCCTGACCATCGATACACCGGTCGAGGTGGCGGAGGGGCTGGACATCAACCTCCTGTGGGGTGCCGACCTCAATCACGAGACAACCGAGATGCCGGTCAACACGTTTGACGGCAACGCCTTCGATGCGTCCGGCGGGACGGTCTTCGTCAACACCGGGAAGCGCACGTTCATGCCCCGGACGACCACGGAGAGCCGCGGTGTCTTCGGTCAGTTCGAGTTTTCGCCCGTGGACCCGTTGCTGCTGCGGGCGGGCGTGCGGCACGACTGGGTGGACGTGAGCTATCCGGCCTTCACCACGCTGGGCCAGGGCAACCGGATCGCGGCTGGCGACCTTGACTACTCCGAGACGACCTACAACGTCGGTGCCGTCCTGTTCCCGACCGACACGATCGAAGTCTACGGCAACTACGCGCAAGCGTTCGAGTTGCCTGATATCGGCCTCCAACTCCGCCAGGCGCCAGCCGGCTTCGGCGCGGACAACGCCAACTTGGCTCCCCGCATCACCGATTCCTACGAGATTGGTGCCCGCGGCACCTTTGGCGACCTGTCCACCAGCATCGCGGCCTTTTACAGCACCTCCGACCTGGGGCGGGTCACGGTGCAGAACTTCACCTTCGCCCAGGCCCGGACCGAAGAGCGCATCTATGGCGTGGAAGCCGAGGCCGACTACCGGTTCAGCGATCGCCTTGGCGTCGGCGGCACATTCACGTGGCTGAAGGGTGAGCAGAAGGCGCAGAATGGCGACGACTACATCGCGCTGAACAGCTACCGTATCCCGCCCATCAAGCTGACGGGCTACGTCGAATACAGCCCGACCGACTGGTGGGACCTGCGCCTGCAGGCGTTGCACTCCGGCCATCGTGACGACGCCTTCGACGATGGCGTCGGGTTCGGGGGGCGCAAGGTGGAGAGCTACACCGTCGTCGATCTGTACAGCGCGTTCGACACCGGCCCGGGCACCCTGCGGGTGGGTGTGGAGAACCTTCTGAACAACCAGTACCACACGGTCTTCGGCCAGCTCCGCCGCAACAACCAGAACACCAGCCACCTCGCCGCGCGCGGTGCCACGGCGCGTGCCTCCTACAGCATCGAGTGGTAGGGCCGGCGACCGGTTGGACAGGGGCAAGGCGCGGCCGGTCTCTCCTGGTGCTGGAGGACGCGCCGCACGACTGGGTGACGGGGGTATTCAGCAAGTATTGGACGGACGGGTTCGGCTGCAACAGAAAGGCGGGCTCACGCGACACGCGCCCTGAGATTTGGGAGAGCTCATCAGCCCCGAGGCGGCGCCGCAGGAGCGGGAACTCCTGTTCTTCCTCCTCCCGCGCATGGCGGGCGACCCGTTCTCGCAGGACCCGCACGCGGGCCTCCCATTGCCCGGCGTCATCCCGCAGAAGGTGCTCCAGAGCGTAGAGGTCGACTTTTATGTCTCCGTGCTCGGAATAAAGCCGGCGGGTCGTTTCCTCGGCGCCGAGCCTTTCGCGCAAGGCTGGATAGATCACGTCCTCCTCAGCTAGGGCATGGGGGCTCAGCCGCCGCTTGAGCCGTGCGAAGAGCAGGCCCCGCCGGAGGGGGCTCTTCGTCCGTTCCATCCGGTGAAGCAGGTCGAGGAATACGGCATGATCGCGTGCGAAACGCGCAATGGTGTCCGCCGGCCGTGCCCGACCGCCGGCCTGCGCCACCAGCGGCGGCAGGAGCCGGCTTGCGAGGGCGGCGCCGAGGGCGGCCGCGATGGCGACGCCCCAGGGAAAGTCGCTGCGGTCGGAAGTGCGGACCATAGTGGTTGTCCTCGGGTTTCGGGGGGCGGAAGGGGAACCGGGCGGCACGTCAGGAACCGGCTTCCGGTTCGCCTGGCGGAGCGCCTCGGGCACCTTGCGGTGGAGGAAGGAGGAATAGTCGCTGTGCCGGTCAAGGGCCTCCAACGGGGGCCGCGTCTCCGGATCAAAGCCGTCATCCTCGTCCGGCTGCTCTTGCGCTGGAACAGCCTCCGCAGCTTGCGAATGCTGTTCCGGCGGCATGGAATTGCGCTCCGTCTTAAGGCGCGACCATCGGGCGACAAAGCCTTCCGAGCGGTCCGTCACGTCTTGATATCCCGTGCCGAGGAAGGCGGGCGCGGTGCCATGGCTTCCGGATCCACGCGGTCGCGGCGGCGCTTCCACTGTTTGCGCTCGACATGGTGCCGGGCGACGAAGGACGTCAGCCAATGGCGCACCTCGGGCGCCATGGCCACCGCCTCCAGCAGATCGTCGCCGCATTTCCCATGCACCTGCGCCTGCGCCTCCGCCGGGTCGGCCGTCGCCAGCAGCAGCGACCAGCCCAGCGGCGTCGCTCCCTTGCGAAGCACGACGTAGATTGCCGGCTGCGGACCCTCCAGATTGTCCTTGTAGTTCTGCACGTCGGGGGCCGTCAGGCCGCGTTCTTCGGCGGCATTCGGATCGACGTTTCCGGGGTCGTTTGCCAATCCCGCCCGTCCTTCATCGCAAGAATACATGCGCAGAATACTCGGTTGAAAGGACTCAAACTTTAGGTGTAAAGCATCCTAAAGGAGTTATCCGGACGTCCCGGGGTTCTCGCAGGTTCGCTGGAAGGTTTGGCGCATGGCGCATCGGAAGGAGCATGTTAATGATCCATGGGATGTTTTCGGTGGTCTGATCAGCCGAATAGCGGAGGATCGGCGCTATTGGATGATTCCGCTTATGCTTTGGACGGCAATGGTCGGCAGTTCGCTCTGGTGGGGATGGCGCACCGCCGAACTCCATACCGAGAACATGGCGCTGGGGCAGGCGAAGTACATCGAAGGCATGGTCGAGGCCGTGCGAAGCTGGAACGCCTTCCACGGTGGCGTCTACGTGCCCATCGGCCCGGAAACCCAGCCCAATCCCTACCTCAAAGACCCTCATAGGGAAATCGAGGGGCCGGGAAACATGGTCCTGACCAAGGTCAACCCGGCCTTTATGACCCGCCAGCTTGCTGACCTTATCCGCGACAGGTCCGATACCACCATCCACCTGACAAGCCTTAAGCCGATCAATCCTGGAAACTTCGCCGACGCATGGGAAGCCGAGGCCCTGAAGGCGTTCGAGCAGGGCAGTACCAGCCGGTTCGAACTGGTCGAGGGCTTGACGCCATTGTTTCGCTACATAAAGCCCCTGATGGTCGAGCAGGTCTGCATGACATGCCACGAGCATCAAGGATACAAGGTGGGCGACATTCGTGGCGGGCTCAGTGTGTCCTTCACACCGACGGAACTGCTGACCGCCGAGAAACAAACGAAGCAGCAAGCCTTGGCAGTGCACCTGGCGGTCTGGTTCTTGGTCACCGCCACAACCATCGCCGGCTTGGCCCGGGTCCGGCAGCAGATCCTTTCCCTCCGTTCGGCCAAGGAGCACCAGGACGTGCTGGTAGAGCAGAGGACGGGCGAACTAAGGGTCCAATATGCCGAACGCAAGAATGCCGAGGAGCGCCTGCGGCTGCTGATCGACTCCTCGGGGCAGGGTATCCTCGCAATCAACCGGCACGGGGTCTGCACTGACTGCAATCCGATGGCCCGGCAACTGCTTGGATATGATCGAGAAGCGCTGGTTGGTGCGCATGTGCGTGACCTAATCTATTATGCTACGCCCGACGGCCAGCCGCGTGATGTCCGTACCTGCTCGATGACCCGCGCCTTCCGCAACGGCGAAGCGGTGCAGGAAACCGATACCGTCTTCTGGACCGCCGAGGGCCACACTCTGCCGGTTGAGTTCAATGCCCACCCGCTGGCCTCTGGTGAGCAGGGAACGGTTCTGCTGTTTACCGACATCCGCGAGCGGAAGCAGGCTGAACTGCAGCTTCGGACCCTTTCGACCGCGGTGGAACGCGGTCCGGCACCAGTCACCATCTTCGGCGATGACGGCGTGATCCAGTACGCGAATCCCCCGTTTTGCGACTTGATGGGCTATCCTGCCGACAAACTGGTCGGTGCGACCATGGCCAGCATGCGGTCGGGGCAAACCGAGCCTTCGGTGTACGAGGACCTCTGGCGCACCATTCGGAGGGGCAGGGTCTGGCGCGGCGAAGTGTCGTCGAAGTGTCACGACGGCCGGGTCGTCCTGCTGCATACCTCGGTGGCTCCGATCAGCAGCACCGGCAGCAGTGATTTTGTCTATGTGGCGTTGTTTGAAGACATCACCGAGCGTCGGCGCGAGGAGGACGATGTCTGGTGCCAGGCGAACTTCGACGCCCTTACCGGCCTGCCCAATCGCAACCTGTTCCAGGACCGCTTGGTCCAGGCTGTCGAGCAGAGCCGCCGCAACAAGGGCATGATGGCGCTGATGTACATCGACCTGGACGGCTTCAAGAAGGTCAATGATACTCTCGGGCATGCGGCCGGCGACATGGTTCTCAAGGAGGCAGGGGACCGCATCGCGGCGTACCTGCGATCCACGGACACCGTGGCCCGGCTCGGCGGCGACGAGTTTGCGGTGCTGATTCCCGCGTCAGTGTCGCCCCGTGAAATCGAATTCGTGGCCGAGCGTATCCTGGTGTCGCTGGCACAGCCCTTTGATCTGGGCGGCCAGACAGAAAAGATCGCCGGTTCGGTGGGCATCGCGTTCTACTCAGGTGAAGAAGAGAACCTGGATCGACTGGTCCATCGCGCGGACATCGCCATGTACGCGGCCAAGCGACACGGAGGCAGTGTGTTCCGGTTGTATGATCCGAAGATGGAAGCCGTCTCCGCCTGAAGTTCTCGCAGCGCGAAGATAAATCTGCGTCAGCCGCGACTGTCATCGGGCTCGACTGCAACGAGGGGATGCGTGCGTTGCCCGGCGGGCGAGCGGTATCATGTGGCGCTCCGGCCACTCGGGGGAGCCGCGGCCAGCGGAGAGGGGCGGCGGATCATGTCGCGCCGCGACCCGCCATCCACCGATTGCCGATCAGTGTGACGAGGCGCTCGCAGGTGGCGGCACTGGTAGAACCCGATGTGATCGACAGCCGTAGGACGGTGCGCCCCTTCCACCGCGTGGTGCGGACGAAAACCGTGCCGGTGGCGTTTAGGCGGGCCGCGATGTCCTCCGTGAGTGCGTCCGGCTCAGCGCCGCCCCAGTGGAAGCGCAGCGTCAACCGGTTGCCGACAACGTCGTTGCAGACTTCGGTGCCGGGACCGTCGGCCAAGCGACCGGCAAGGTCGCGGGCGATCTCGACGCGGCTGCGGATCAGATTGCACGACGGACCTGGGGCCGCTGTCCTACGGCGCGCTGGTGCTGGCGACGGGTGCCGCGCCCATCCGCTTGGCCGTCCCCGGGGCCGATGCCCTGTTGCCGGTCAGCGATCTGGCCGACCATGCCCGCCTGCGGGCGCGGCTTCAGGGCGCGCGGCATGTGGCGATCGTCGGCGGCGGCCTCATCGGCTGCGAGTTTGTCAACGATCTGGCGGCGGCCGGCCTCGTCGTGACCATCGTGGAGCGCGCGCCGCGCCTCATGGATGCCCTGCTGCCCGAGACCGCGTCCGCCGCCCTGCGCGCGGGGCTGGAGGACGCGGGCGTGACGGTGCGGACGGGTGTCGCCTTGTCGTCGGTCGCCACCGACGCGGACGGCGTGGTCCTGACCGTGAACGGCGAGACAGTGCGCGCCGATGTCGGCCTTTCCGCCGTCGGGCTGGCCCCCCGGCTTGATCTGGCGCGGGCGGCGGGCGTCGATGTCGGGCGCGGCATCCGCGTCGACGATTGCCTGCGCACCTCGGTCCCCGGCACCCTTCGCGGCTTCGCCCTGGTAGGCCGGTCCGCGCAGTCCCGCCGCGCCGAGTGGCTGGCCGCCGCCGGCCAGTCCCGCCGCAACGTCGCCTGAAGGAGCCCGGTGTCATGACCGTCTTTACCGATGCCACCGCCACGCCGGGCGCCCTGCCGCGTGCTCCGGCCTCTGCCGAAGCGGCCAAGGGCGTCCGCCTGCCGGGCTTCTGCGGCGTCTCCGGCCGGTTCGCCGCCCTGGGCGATCCGCCGCCGCGTCCGGCGCTGGTGGGGGACCAGGAGGCGGACTTCGCCGTGGTGGGTGCCGGCTTCGTCGGCGTCGCCGCCGCCCGCCGCCTCGCCGAACTGTGTCCCGACGCCCGCATCGCCCTGGTGGACGCGCAACGGGTCGGCGAGGGGACCTCGGGCCGATTCTCGGGCTTCGTCATCGAGCTGCCCCACAAGGGCGACCTCGAGAAACCCGACCAGGCCCACAAGCAGCGACTGCACGGCCTCAACACCCCGACTGGCAGCCTGCGGGCGGCGCGGGTGGTGATGGCGGAGGTGCCGGTCACCCACACCCGGGGCTGCTGGTGGAGATCATCGTCACGGCCGCGTGTTGAGGGAGGGAGAGGGAAGCCCGCCGGTGAAGGACAGGCGCATCCCCGTGACCTGCCGAAGGAGGCCGAGGATGCGCCTGATACGCGACGATGATTGGACTCATCGTCGCGACTTACGCCGGCAGCAGCATCGGCTTGAACAGGGTTTCGGTCATCGCGCCCACGTCTGTCGCGTCCTCGGCCAGGCTGACGATATCAGCCTCCAGAAGGGCGGTCCGTTCGTGTCCCAGGGTTGGATGCGCCAGGGCCCGGAATTTCCGCGTGATCTCGGCAGAGTCGAGCGGTGCCTCGGGATCGCCGCGCGCCGTGCGGGCCTCGCCTTCGATCCAGTGACCATCCGCCCGCTGGAGGGCGGCACGCGCCCAGCGCTCGGCCGGGAAGCGGCGGCTCATGTCCGGATCGTCGACCAACTCGGTCGCCATCGACAGGCGCAGGATGTTCGGGTCGGACAGCCCGTCGCCGGTGATCTCGTCGGCGCCGACCCGCCCGCGGACCAGCGCCGCCGCCACCGGAAAGGGCGTCGAATACTGGGCGGCCTCGGTCGTTTCAGGGGCACGCGCAGCCAGGCGCGTCGCCTGGTGGAAGGTGTGAATGCGGACGGCCGTGATGGCGTTCGCCGTCAGCCCGGCCTGGCGTTGCAGGGCCAGCGCCGCCTCCACGGCCGGCTGCGCCCAGCGGCACACCGGGTAGGGCTTCAGGTACTGGTCGAGGATGCGCCAGCGCGTGCCCAGGTCGCGCCACAGGTCGGCCTGCGCGGGGTCCTCCACCGTCGCGGCGGGAGCGCCGGTGAAGGCTTCGGCGGCGAGATAGGCGGCGGAGACGCCGGCCAGCGCGCCCCATCCCGAGCCGTCCTTCACCATCGTCGGGTGGTCGATACAGCGCATCATGGGGCTTCGCGGCCCGTGGTATTCGGCGATACCGAGCGCGTGGCGTGTCCGCTCGGCGTCGAGCCCCATGAGCCGCGCCCCGAGTGCGGCGCAGGCGACGGCGTTCCAGGCGCCGGACGTGTGATAGTCGGCGGCCGTGGCGTGCAGGGCGATGCCGGCCCGGGTGGCGATCTCGTAGCCGACGACGATGCTGGTCAGGAACTCGCGCCCCGTCACCGGGATGCCGTGATCCACGTAGGCGAGCAGGGCGGGCAGGATCGCGACGCCGGCATGGCCCTTGGTCAGCCGGTGCCCGTCATGGGCGTCGAAGCTGTCGATGGTCGACGCGCCGGCGAAGGCCGCGCCGGCGGGGCTGACGCGGCGCCCGTCGAGCAGCAGGCGCGCACCCGCGTCGCCTGCCGCCATATGGCGGCAGGCGAAGTCGTGGACGATGGCGGACAGGGCCGTCCGGCGGCCGGCCGCCGCCACCCCGATGAGGTCGAGGAGACAGCGCTCCGCCATCCTGACGACGGGCTCGGGCAGGTTGGAGAAGCGACAGTCGTGCAGGAAGGCGAGAGCGTCGGTCATCGGTCAGCGTCCTGAGAAGGAGGGCGACCGTTTTTCGAGGATCGCCGCGACGGCCTCCTCGTGGTCGCGCGTGTGGTGACACAGCGCCTGGTAGGCCGCGGAAAGCTCCAGGACGCCGTCGAGCGATCCCGTCTCGCCCTCGCGCATCAGGCGCTTGGTCATGCGCAGGGCCTGCGGCGGGTTGGCGGCGACGCGGGCGGCGAGCGTCCGGGCCTCCTCCAGCAGCCGGTCCTGCGGGACGACGCGGGAGACGAGGCCCCATTCCAGCGCCGTGGCGGCGTCGATGGGCTCGCCGGTGAAGGCCATTTCGGCGGCGCGCGCCCGGCCGACCGCGCGCGGCAGCAGCCAAGCCCCGCCGTCGCCGGGAATGATGCCGACCTTCACGAAGTTCTCGGCGAAGACGGCGGTTTCGGCACAGATGCGCATGTCGCACATCAGCGCCAGATCGCAGCCGGCCCCATAGGCGGGGCCGTTCACCGCCGCGATCGTCGGCACGTCGAGCCCGAAGACGGCGCGCGTCACGCGCTGGATGCCCCGGCGGTAGTTTTCGCGCAGCTGCGCCGGCGCACCCCCGAACAGGCCGGCCTTGTCGCGCATGTGCTTGACGTTGCCGCCGGAGGAAAAGCCCTTGCCGGCGCCCGTGATGATGACGCAGCGGACCGTGTCGTCGGCCTGGATGGTTTCGCAGGCGCTCACCAGGGCCTCGACCATGGCGGCATCGGTGATGGCGTTGCGGGTGTCCGGCTGGTTGAGCGTCAGGGTGACGATGTCCTCCGCGCGCTCGATCAACAGGCGGTCGGCGGGCGTGGTGGCTGTATTGAGCATCAGGCTGCCTCGCTCTTTCCGTATTTCGCCAGCAGTTCGTGCTTCACGACCTTGCCGGAAGGGTTGGTCGGAAGGACATCCAGGAAGATCACCTTCTTCGGAGCCTTGTAGCCCGCGATCAGGCCGCTGGACTTGATCCAGGCGGCGACCTCGTCCTCGGCCATGCCGCCGGCGGGCACGACGAAGGCCGTCACCTGCTGGCCCCAGCGCGCGTCCGGCAGTCCGACGACGGCGGCTTCCTGCACGCCCGGGCAGCGGTAGAGCGCTTCCTCCACCTCACGCGGGTAGATGTTCTCGCCGCCGGAGACGATCATGTCGTCGGCGCGGCCCTTGAAGTAGTGGAAGCCGTCGTCGTCCTTGACGAACAGGTCGCCGGTGAAGATCCAGCCGTCGCGGACCTTCTTCGCGGTTTCCGCCGGCTTGTTCCAGTAGCCGCTCATGGCCTGCGGGCCGCGCACGATCAACTGCCCCGTCTCGCCGGGGGGCACGATGGCGTCGGGACCGGCGCCGGGCTCGTTGCGGATGATCCGGCACGAGCTGATCAGTGTCGGCCGGCCGCAGGACCCCAGCCGCGCCAGCGCGTCCTGCGGATGCAGCAGCAGGGTCAGGCTGGCCTCCGTCATGCCGTAGCCGTTGTAGATCTCGGGGCACAGTTCGGTGATGACACGCTCCATGGTCGACGCCGCGATGGCGGCCCCGCCGGTGGTGATCATGCGCAGGGACGAGACGTTGAAGTCGCGGAACCGCGGGTGGAACAGAATGTCCTGGATCTGCGTCGGCACGGCAAACAGGGTGGTGATGCCCTCCGCCTGGATCGTTTCCAGCGTCTTCAGGGTGTCGTAGCGCCCCATCACCACGTTGGTGCCGCCCACCATCATGTGCGGGATGAAGTACGCCTGCATCCCGCCCACGTGGTACAGCGGCGCGATGTGCAGGGCCGTGTCGCGGTGGCTCAGCCTGTATTCCATGATGCAATTCATGGCGATCGCCACGTCGTTGGCGTGGCTGTGCATGACGCCCTTGGGCCGCCCGGTGGTGCCCGACGTGTACACCAGTGCCGACAGGGCATCGGCCGGCGGCGGCACGCGAGGCGCCCCGTCGGCTTGGGTCTGCTCGGCCAGGGCCTCGAAGTGGTGGTGGCCCTCGGGCACCTCGGCGGGGTCATCGGCGCAGGAGATCCAGTCGTGGCAACTGTTCAGGCCGGACGCGACGGCCAGCGCGTTGTCGGTCAGGGCGCGGCCGTAGACCAGCACGCGGGCCCCGGAATCGCGCAGGATGTAGTCGACCTCCGCCGGGGCGAGCCGGAAGTTCATGGGCACGGCGATGGCCGACAGCATCTGCGTCGCGAAGTAGGTCGTCACCGATGCTTCCGAGGTGGAGACATAGAACGCCACCCGGTCGCCCTGGCGCACCCCCAGGTTCGCCAGCGCCTGGGCAAAGCGGCTGACGCGGGCGTGCCACTCGGCGTAGGTCCAGCGCCGGCCCTCATAAACAAGCGCGATGTGGTCAGGATAGCGCTCCACGGCCTGGTCGAAGATGGTCGAGATGTCCATCGCTTTCATCTTTCCTGTCATGCGGGACCTACAGGTTGGGCTTGAGCGCCGGCATGTCGGCTCCGGCGATAAGGTACTTGGCCATCTCGCTGGTGCCCGCGACGATCGGCATCGCCCGGCTGTCGCGGAACAGCTGCTCGGCCCGGCCGTATTCCTTGGTGATGCCGTCGCCGCCCAGAACCTGCACGGTGCGGTCGGCGCAGAAGCAGGCGGTTTCCGTCGACGTCAGCTTCGCCATGGCGGCGGGCTTGGCGAGGTCCTTGCCCGAGAGGCCGGCGTCATAGAGCTTGGCGGCGCGATACGTGATGAGTTCGGCGGCGTCGATGCGGCTGCTCATCTGGGCGATCATGTCCCAGACCAGTTGCTTGCAACCCAGCTTCTGTCCGAAGGTGACGCGGGTCTGGGCGTGGTCGGTCGCGATCTGGAAGGCCGTTCGGGCAACGCCAAGTGCCGCGCCGGACAGGATGATGCGCTCGAAGTTGAACATGCCGAGCATGATGCGGAAGCCGCCGTTTACGTCCCCCAGCAGGTTCGCCGCCGGCACGCGCACGCCCTCGAACCGGACCTCGCCGACGACGCAGCCGCGTCGGCCGACGAACGTGTAGCGCCGCGGGAAGCTGATGCCCGGCGTCTCCTTGGGCACCACCAGGGCCGTCATGCCCTTCTGCGCCGGCGCAGCGTCGTCGGTGATGCCGTAGACGATGTAGGTGTCGGCCACCGAGGCGTTGGAGATGTAGCGCTTGAAGCCGTCGATCACCCACTCGTCGGTGGCGCCGTCGTAGCGGATGCGCGTCTTCATGCCGGCGCTGTCGGAGCCCACGTCCGGCTCCGTCACGCAGATTGCGCCGATTTCCGAACCGTCCAGAATGCCCGGCAGATAGCGCTCGCGCACCTCGGGCCGGGCGTGCTTGTGCAGCGGGTAGGCGGCCGACAGGGCGGAGCCGATGGTGGTCTCGAAGGCGTAGTTGATGGCCGCCGCCTCCTCGGAGAGGATGGTGGCGTGGGTCAGGCCGGGCCGGCTGAGCGATCCCCGGTAGAGGTCGGCGAACATCAGCTTGAGGTATCCGGCCTCGCCGATGGCGCGGATGCCCTGCTTGACCGCCGACCAGTCGTCCTGGTTCTCGATGCGGTCGGCCAGCGGGGCCAGGGCGCTCGCCAGCATCCCGCGCACTTCGGTGCGGAAGGCGCGATCCTCGTCGGACAGCAGGAAATCCTGCAGGGCCGAGGGCACGTAGGCGGCGTCGGAGGGGGTGGCGTCCTTCATCATTCGCTCCGGAGCATGTCGGGGATGCCGATGGTTTCGGCCAGGCGGTGGGTTTCGCGCAGGATGAGCCCCAGATTGGAGTCCCGCACGGTCGGCAGCAGGTAGCGCGCCTTGCGCAGGCGGTCGTAGTCCAGGTCGGCGATCACCAGTTGCGGCGCCTCGCCCTCGGCCTCGGCCACGGTCTTGCCGAAGGCGTCGAGGATGCGCGAGCCGCCCCAGAAGGTCAGGTCGCCCTCGCTGCCGACGCGGTTGGCCATGATGACCGGCATTCCGTAGGTCATGGCGTAGAAGCGCAGGTTGAGCGCCCAGCCGCCGGGGTTGTCGAACTCCGCCCCCACGGCCTCGCGGGCCGAACTGATGGGGGCGAACAGGCAGGTGGCACCGTGCAGCGCGGCCAGGTGGACCAGCGCCGGGTTCCACAGGTCGTTGCAGATCAGGAGGCCGGCACGCCAGCGGGTGTCCAGGTCCAGCGTTTCGACGAACCGGCCGGGGCCGAAGTGCTTGCCGTCGTCCAGCTTCCCGTAGGTCGCCAGGCTGAGCTTGCGGTGGATGTGCACCAGCCGCCCGTCGCGCACGACGAACATGCTGTTGTGGAACTGCGCCGCCGGGGCTTCCTCGATCAGGCCGAACATGGTGGTCATGGGGCCGGCGGCCTCGGCGAGCCTCTGGATAACGGGGTCCGCCCGCGTCAGGGCGACGTCCAGGGTGTCGGGGCCGGCGGAATGGCCGGTCAGGGACATCTCGGGGAACAGCAGGGTCTGGACGCCCTTGCCGCGGGCCTCGTCGATGATCGCCAGGTGGTCGTCCAGGTTGCCCTGCACGTCGGCCAACCGGCTGTTGGTCTGCGCGGCGGCGACCTTGTGGGGGGATGCGCGGGTCATGGCTTCGGGTCCATGTGTTCTTGTCGGGGCCGGGGCCGGGGCCGGGGCCGGGGCTGGGCCCGGCGGGAGGCGGTTTGACGCTCCCGCCGGGCCTTCGGCGGGTCAGATAAGGTTCTGCTGCTTCAGGAAGTCGGCGGCGACGTCCTCGATGGTCTCCTTCTCCACGTCGACGCGGGCGTTGAGCGTCGACATGACGTCGTCGTTCAGGCGCTCGGACAGGGCGTTCAGGTGGTCGGCCAGTTCGGGCATCTCCTCCAGCACCTCGGTGCGCACGACCGGGGTCATGGCGTAGTTGGGGAAGAAGCCCTTGTCGTCCTCCAGCACCACGAAATCGAAGGCGCGAATGCGGCCGTCGGTGGCGAACACCAGGGCGACGTCCACCTGATCCTCCTTCAGCGCCTGATAGGTCAGGCCGGAATCCATTCGCTTGACGTCGGAGCGGGGGAACTCGAAGCCGTAAGTCTTTTGCAGCGGCTTCAGGCCGTCGTCGCGGGCGTACCACTCGGCGTTGGACGCCAGCGTCAGGTCCTTGCCGTCGTTCATGGCTGAGGCAAGGTCGGAGAGGGTCTTGATGCCCATCTCTTCCGCCTCGTCGCGCTGCATGGCCAGCGCGTAGGTGTTGTTGGCCTCCGACGGCTGCAGCCAGGTCAGGCCCTTTTCGGCGTCCAGCTTCTTGACGGTGTCGTAGACCTGGTCGGCGGGCACGCGGTCCTCGACCTTGTTGTAGTTGAGCAGCGAGGTGCCGGTGTACTCCCAGTACACGTCGACCTGGCCGTTTTCCTGCGCCTCGCGCAGCACGGCGGACCCCATGCCGGCGCGGCGGTCGACGTCGTAGCCCTTTTCGGTCAGGTACTGGGCCGTGATCTCGGAGATGAGCTGCTGCTCGGTGAAGTTCTTGCCGCCGACGACGACGGACTGGGCCTGGGCGGTGAAGGCGACGGCCATCAGGCCGGCGGCGAGCGCAAGGGGACGAAGCAGGTTCATGACGATAAGCCTCCGGGTCTGGGTTCTTGTTGGTTTGCTTGGTAGTGTGGGTGCGTGAGTGCGGGGTGGTGGATCAGCGCAGCGGGTTCACGCCGCGGGGGATCAGCCACATCTGCCCCTGGCCGACCAGGAAATCGACGAGGATGGCGAGAAGGGCGGTCGGGATGGCGCCGGCGAGCATCATGCCGGGCTCGGCCAGGTCGATGCCGGTGAAGATCAGCTCGCCCAGGCCGCCGCCGCCGATCAGGAAGGCCAGCGGCACGGTGCCGACGTTGACGGCCAGCGCGGTGCGGATGCCGGCGAAGATGACGAACAGGGCGTTGGGCAGTTCCACCTTCAGCAGCATCCGGCCGGAACCCATGCCCATGCCGGTGGCGGCTTCCTTCAGCGCCGGCGGCACGGCCAGCAGGCCCTGGTAGGTGTTGCGGGTGATGGGCAGCAGCGTCGCCAGCCACAGGCCGAAGACGGCGGGCGTGAAGCCCAGGCCCAGCAACGTCATGGACAGCGCCAGGACGGCCAGCGTCGGGATGGTGGTTCCGATGTTCAGCACCTGCATGACGGCCTCGGCCCAGCGGCGCATTGCCGGCCGCGACAGCAGGATGCCCAGGCTGACGCCGGTGACGATCGCCAGGCCGCCGGAGACCAGCACCAGGACCATGTGCTGCTGCGACAGGAAGACGATGTCGCCCCAGTAGTCCATGATGTCGGTCACCAGGCCCGAGGCCTGGACGCCCATGCCGAGCGCGAAGACCAGCAACAGGGTGAGCAGGTGGCGCAGTCCCGGCGCCCGGCGGAAGGCGATGACGGCGGTGGTCATGATGCGTGTCCTTCCCTATTCCGCGGCGGCCGCGGTGCCCGCCGTGGCGGCGGCACCATAGGTCTTGCCGAGCAGGTGGGTGATGCCCTGCTGGGTCACGACCCCCTGGTAGCGGCCCTGGCTGTCGGTCACGGCCAGCCACGTCACGTCGTGCGTGAACATCTGGCTGACGGCCGTGCGCAGGTCCTGTCCGGCCTCGACGGTGACCGGCAGGCGGGCGTGGTGCTCGGCGATGGTGCCGTGCTTGGCCTCGGCGACGGCCTGGCGGACATAGCCGTCGGGGCGGCCGTGGCGGTCGGTGACGACGACGAAGTCGTGGTCCAGGTCGCGCATGACGCCGGCGGCGCGGTCCAGCGTGTCGTCCTCGGTCACGGCCGGCGCGTCGAACATGGCCTGTCCGACGGTGACCAGCCGCAGGCGCTTGAGCGTGCGGTCGGAGCCGACGAAGTCCGCGATGAACGGGTTGGCGGGGTGCGCCAGCACATTGTCGGGGCTGTCGAACTGCTCCAGCTTGCCGGCGCGGAAGATCGCGACCTTGTCGCCCATCTTCACGGCCTCGTCGATGTCGTGCGAGACGAACATGATCGTCTTGCGGAATTCCTTCTGGAGCTTGAGGAACTCGTCCTGGATGACTTCGCGGTTGATGGGGTCGATGGCGCCGAACGGCTCGTCCATCAGCATCACCGGCGGGTCGGCGGCCAGCGCCCGGACGACGCCGACGCGCTGCTGCTGGCCGCCCGACAGCTCCTTGGGGAAGCGGTTGGCGAAGACGGCCGGGTCCAGGTTGACCATCTCCAGCAGTTCCATGGCCCGCTTGCGGCTCTTGGCGCGGTCCCAGCCCAGCATGTCCGGCACGACGCAGATGTTGTCGACGATGGTCATGTTGGGGAACAGGCCGATCTGCTGGATGACGTAGCCGATGCCGCGGCGCAGCTCGGTGACGTTCTGCTCGTCGGTGTCGCGGCCGTTGATGAAGATCTTGCCGCTGGTCTTGGGGATCAGGCGGTTGATCATCTTCAGCGCCGTCGTCTTGCCGCAGCCCGAGGGGCCGAGCAGGATGCAGATTTCCCCCTCGGGAACCTCCATGGACACGTGATCGGCGGCGGTAACGGGGCCGTTGGCGGTCTCGAAGACCTTGGTGAGCTTGTCGAGCGTGATCATTGAACGATCTCTTCCCTGGAGCTTTCTGGCGTGGGCGGCGTCAGGCGCGGACGCCGGAGGGGGTCAGGCGCTTCTGCGCCCACAGCAGGGCGTAATCGGCGACGATGGCGAGCAGGCTGACGGCAAGCGCCCCGGCGACGAGCTGGCGCGGGTCGGTCTGGCTGATGCCGCGCGAGATCAGGGTGCCCAGCCCGCCGGCGCCGATGTAGGCGGCAATGGCGGTGACGCCGATGTTGATGACCACCGCCGTCCGCACGCCTGCCATGATGACCGGCACCGCAAGCGGGATCTCGACGCGGCGCAGGCGCTCCAGCGGCCGCATCCCCATGCCGCGAGCCGCTTCGCGCAGGGCCGGGTCGACGTTGTTGATGGCCGTGTAGGTGTTGCGGATGATCGGAAGCTGGCTGTAGAGCAGCACCGCGATCACCGCCGGCAGGTAGCCGATGCCGTGCCCGATGGTCGACAGGATCGGGATCAGCACGCCGAACAGCGCGATCGAGGGAATGGTAATCAGCACGCCGGCCGTGTAGAGCACGGCGTCGGCCACCTTCCTGTTCTGGGTGATGGCGATGCCGATGGGCACGCCGGTCAGGATGGCGAGACCGACCGCCACGCCGACGATGGAGACGTGCTCCACGGTCAGGGCCGCGATGAGGTCCAGGTTGTCGGCGATGAAGCCCACGGTTTCCAAGGCGTTTCTCCCTGTCTGCGGCACCGGTTCATCCGGCGTCCTTGTAGGGACAGGAATACGCCTCTTACTGGTCGCGGACGTTATACGAGCCCGACAAAGGATGTCACTTGAGCGACACGCCCGACATATCCCGCAGCGGTGTTGGGGTTTCAGACGGGGCGGCGGTCGCTGGCGGGGGTGGAATCGAAGATCTCGCGATAGGCCCTGCCGAAGTGAGACGCCGAGGAAAAGCCGCACTTGTGGGCGATGACCTGAATGCTGTCGGTGCTCTGGCGCAACAGCTCCTGGGCGTGCTTGAGGCGCAGTTCCAGGCAGAAGCGCGCCGGCGACTTGCTAAACGCCTTCTGGAACAGGCGCTCCAACTGCCGCGGGCTGACGCCGATGAGGTCGGCCAGCGCGCTGGGGGGCACCGGCTCCTCCATGTTTTCCTCCATCACCGAAATCGCGCGCGCGAGGCGCTGGTCGGAGATGTTGAAGCGCCACTGCACCGCCATTCGCTGGCTCTCGGCCGCGTTGCGGACGCGGGTGTGGAGAAAATTCTCGGCGATGGCGGCGGTCAGGTCGCCGCCGTGTTCGTTGGCGATCCACGCCAGCATCATGTCGAGCGACGCCGTTCCGCCGGCGCACGTCAGGCGGTCGCGGTCGAAGACGTACAGGGCGCGCTCGACGGCGAGTTCGGGAAACTCCTCCTGCATGTCGCGGAGCATTTCCCAGTGAATGGTGCAACGCCGCCCCTCCAGCAGTCCGGCGCGCGCCATCAGCAGGCTGCCGGTCGACACTGCGGCAAGCCGGCTGCCGTGCCGGGCGGACCGGCGGAGCCAGTCGAACAGGGCCTGGTGCTGAAGCCGGCGGACGTTCAGGCTCGCCACGAGCACGACGAGGTCGTAGGCCCGCGCGTCCGCCCCTTCGGCGAGGGTCTTGTCCGGCAGGATCGGAAACCCGGCCGATGACGTCACGGGGCCGGGCGCAAGGCCGATCAACTCGCACTCGTAGAGCGTTCGTCCGGCGATCAGGTTCGCCGCACGCAGCGGCTCGCTCGCCGATGCCAGCGCCATCATGGAAAAGTCGGGAACCAGAAGAAAACCGACCCGCGTCACCATCGTCATGCCGCCGGAAATGTTGAGCCGAGCGCTATTTTTACAGTGTTTCATCACTTCGGCTCGTGTCCAATCCACCGAAAGGTGAACACAGCGTCCGCGGGACCGCATCTTCGCCGCCTGGGCGGGGGACCAGAGACCTACCGCAGCCCGTGGGCCATGCGCACGGCCTCGGGGCGCCGGCGCAGGATCAGCATGGCGGTGGCACCGACCACGGGGCCAGGGACGAGCACCAGGAAGGACCACTGCCAGCCGCCCAGCATCTCCGCCACGACGGGAATCAGCCATATGGCGATGACGGTCAGTCCGAAGCCGATGCCCATTTGAAGGGCGAGCGCGGTGCCGACGAAGCGCTGGTCCGACAGCTCGGTGATGGCGGTGGAGAACTGGGCGGAATCTCCGACGATGGAGACGCCCCACAACAGCGCGACCGCCACAAAAAGCCAGCCAGGTCCGTCCACGGTGAAGCCGATCAACAGCCCGCAGGCGCCTGAAACGACCATCATCAGAGTGGTCGTCAGGGTGCGTCCGATGCGGTCGGATAGAACGCCGCCCAGGATGCACCCCGCCACGCCGACGGCCACCACCAGGAAGCTCAGCAGCGACAGGTTGTCGACGGGCAGCGTCAGCCCGCTCTCCGCCGCCGCGACGGAGAAGGCCAGGAACCACCCCCACATCGCATACAGCTCCCACATATGGCCGAAATAGCCCAGGTTGGCGAGCATCAGCGGCCGGTTGCGGAAGACCGCGAGGCATTGGCGGGGGTGGAAGGTGGCCCGGCTGAAGGCGTAAGGCCCCTCGCGCAGGCCGAATGCGAAAATGGCCGCGCCGACCAGCGTGGCGCAGCTTGCCGCCACCACCACATAGCGCCAGTCGAAGCCGGTGGTCGCGGCGCGAAACAGGTGCGGAAGCGACGAGCCCAGCGTCAGTGCGCCGATCAGCAGCCCCATGGCGAACCCGCGCCCCCGGCGGAACCACGTCGCCATGAGCTTCATGGCCGGCGGATAAACCCCCGCCAGTGCCATGCCGGTAACGATCCGCGCGGCGATGGCGAGCGGCGGTGACGGCTCCAGCAGCAGCACGGCGTTGGCCGCGGCGGCAAGGACGGCGGCCCCGGCCATCAACCGGTTGAGTCGCACCAGGTCCGGCAGGTTGACAAAGCTGGCCCCCAGCGCGCCGATGACGAAGCCCAACTGCACACCGTTGGTCATCCAGGCCGCGCCGGTGGCCGAGAGGCTCCACTCCCGCTCCAGCTCGGGGATGATGGCGGTGGCGGAGAACCAGGTGGTCAGGGCGCAGACCACGGCGAGGCAGGTGACCGCCAGGAACCGCCAGCGCTCCGCCGGCGGGGCGGGCTCGGTTTCTGTCGGGGCGGCGGCGGTTTTCGCCGCGGAGGCCGTCATTGCGCCTCGGCCGGCGTGGCGAGCGGCATGGTGTAGGTGGTGGCGGTGCCGCTGAGGCAGACGTCGCCGTCGCCGTTGCGCACCGTGGTCGTCATCTTGCAGATGGGCTTGTCGTCGCGAACCTCGGTGATCTCGACGCGGCCGGTGATGGTCTCGTCGACGCCGACGGCCTTGACGAACTTCCACTCCACGCCCAGGAACACCGTGCCGGGGCCTGGCAGGTCCTCGGCGACGACGGCGTTCAGGATGCCCGTCGTCACCCCGCCCTGGACGATCAGCTTGCCGAAGGGCGAGGCCTCCGCCACAGCCCGGTCGTAGTGCAGCGGGTTGCGGTCGCCGGTCATCCTGGTAAAGGCCTCAATGTCTTCCATGCTGGTGGTGTGGGAACGCTCCGCACTCTGGCCCAAGCTTGGCTTGCCCTTGATGACGCCGGCCCAACCGTCCATTTCGTCCGTCATGCCGCTCCTCCGCCTAAGGCGTCCCGATGCGCCCCGTATTGTTGCATCAATCCAGAGGCGCGGCTAGCGGCGGCGTCTTCTACGGAACTCGCGCCCGAGACGGCGGAAAACTGGGATGCTCAGCGGAGCGGCGAACAGGGCAGGTAGCCCAAGCGCATGGATCTTCATGGCATGCTCCTTCCTTGAGCGGGGGCGCAAAAAGGAGCCGCCGAAGTATCGGCGGCTGTTGCCGGTCTCGAAGGTTCATCAATCTTGACGAAAGGCTGGGAAGTCCCGCAGGACCCCTGAGCGGGCACGGTTTACGTCGTGATCGCCGATCGTCAATGTGAGGAACCAGCAAGAGGCGGGAGCGGTGGCCAAGGCCGAAATCGATGCGGCGTGTTTGGCCGGAGTGGCGGGATGCCGCATCCACCCCCACCTTCGGTACCGTGCGGCGCGGGCAGGGCAGGGACAGGCCCGACGGGCGCCGATGACGACGAACAGGTACGACAGGAGGATGGTTTGGCCGATCAGCCCTACACCCCGCCCCGCGTCTGGACGTGGGACGCGCCCAGCGGCGGCAAGTTTGCCAGCGTCAACCGCCCCGTGGCGGGGGCGACGCACGAGAAGGACCTGCCGGTGGGCCGGCATCCCCTGCAGCTCTATTCCCAGGGCACGCCCAACGGCGTGAAGGCCACCATCATGCTGGAGGAGCTTCTGGAGCGCGAAATCGCCGGTGCCGAGTACGACGCCCACCTGATCAACATCTTCGAAGGCGACCAGTTCGGCAGCGGCTTCGTGGCGATCAATCCCAACTCCAAGATCCCCGCCATGGTCGACCGCAGTATCGAGCCGAACGTGCGGGTCTTCGAGTCCGGCTCCATCCTGCTGTATCTGGCGGAAAAGTTCGGCGCCTTCCTGCCCGAGGACCTGGCGGGGCGCACCGAATGCCTCAACTGGCTGTTCTGGCAGGTTGGCGCCGCGCCGTTCCTCGGCGGGTTCGGCCACTTCTACGCCTATGCGCCGGAACGGTATGAATATCCCATCAATCGCTACACCATGGAGGTGAAGCGGCAACTCGACCTGCTGAACCGCCATCTCGCCGAGAATGCGTACATCACGGGCGACGCCTACACCATCGCCGACATGGCGATCTGGCCCTGGTACGCCGCCGTGGTCCGCAACGAGGCGTACGACGCGGCCGAATTCCTCGACGTACAGAGCTACACCAATCTCGTGCGATGGGTGGAGCAGGTGGGCGACCGCCCGGCGGTGCGGCGCGGACGCATGGTCAACCGCACGTGGGGCGACCCGGCGGACCAACTCCACGAGCGACACGACGCCAGCGACTTCCAGACCAGCACGCAGGACAAGGTGGCGCCGCCGGAGTAGAAGGCGATGCAGACCACCCATGCCAGCCGCCGGACGCGTCGGCGCTCCCGCGACCACGATGCGCGGCTCGGTAGTCGGTGCTCTGGATGGGCGTGCGCCTCTTGATGGGCCCCGTCATGCACCCTGCTGACATCCACCTGCGCCAGTCATTGTGTTGGAGGAGCCGTTGCCGTTCCGCTCAAAAAGGGCATTCGCGTTCGCCAAAATCGGCATCCTGTCCCCGCAACCACCGATGCCAAAGAAAGCCCGCAGTCCTCGCGACGGCGGGCTTTTTTCGTGGTGCGGCCGGTGACGCTATTCTCTGCCGCGCGACCTGACGAGCCCTGCCAGCACCTGCCGCCGACCGGTGTCGTCCTCTGCCGCGTCCGGGTCTGGCGGGCGCTGTACGAAGCCGCTGCAGGCGATGCCCGCTTGGGTCACGGCCACCACCACCACGGGGTCGTCGATCGCCCTGGCGACGTTGACAAGGTCGTCGATCGTCAGCCGGTCCGGAGTCTCGCTGTCCCGATAGGCGTCGGCGGCATCGCCGATCTGTTGAAGCTGGTCGTTCGACAAATCCGCGGCCAGGCGGTCTCCGATGCATTCGGCACGCTCGCGGTCCAGGCCATGATCGGTCAGGGCGGACGAGATGCGGTCCGCCGGAGTCGCGCAGGCGGCAACCGCCACGAGGGCCAGGAGGACACAGTGGGGGCGCATGATCTTTCCCTTCGGGTCACGCCTCGAGCCGCCGCTCCTTCGCGTCGGCTTCCAGCGGAAAGTGGCAGGTATAGGTGTGATCGGGCGCCGCCGACGACAGCGCAGGCGCCACCTCCCGGCAGTAGTCCCGGGCGCGCGGGCATCGGGTATGGAATTCGCAGCCCGTCGGACGGTGGGCCAGGCTGGGAATGTCGCCCCGCGCCTCCACCCGGTGCAGCTTGGCGTCGGGGTCGGGCTCGGGGTTGGCCGACAGCAGGACTTCCGTGTACGGGTGGCGGGGACGGTGGAAGACCTCTTCCGTCGGCCCCTGCTCGACGAAGCGGCCCAGGTACATCACCGCCATCTGGTCGGAGATGTGGCGCACGACGTTGAGGTTGTGCGTGATGACCACCATTCCGATGCCCAGCCGGTCCTGAAGTTCCGCCAAAAGGTTCATCACCTCGCCCTGGATGGAGACGTCCAGGCCCGCTGTCGGCTCGTCGGCGATCACCAGCCGCGGGTCGAGCGCCAGCGCCCGCGCCACGCCGACGCGGCGCGCCTGCCCGCCGGACAGTTGATGCGGGAAGCGCTGGGCGAAGCCGGCGGGCAGGCCGACCATTTCCAGCAGGCGGCGGGTTTCGGCATCCATGTCCCGGTCGCGAACCCCGTGAATGCGGAACGGCTCGGTGATGAGCGAGCGCACGGTCAGGCGCGGCGACAGCGATCCGACGGGGTCCTGGAACATCATCGCCATGTCGCGGCGCACGGGCTTATAGGCGCGCTGCGACAGGCCGCGCAGCTCGGTGCCGTCGAACCGCATGGACCCGCCGTGCGACGGGATCAGTCCCATGAGCGCGCGGGCGATGGTGGACTTGCCCGAGCCGCTCTCGCCCACAAGACCCAGCGTCTCCCCCCGTCCGATGCGGAAGGAAACGTCGCAGACGGCGTCGATGTACGGGTCCTTCACGCGCCGCATCAGCGCCCGCAGCGCCCCCATGCTGCGGAACCGGACCTTCAGGTGCTCGACCTCCAGCAGCGTGCTCATGGCCGGCGCTCCTCCGCCGCGTCGCGCAGATGGCAGCGGGCGGTGTGCGGGGCGTCGGGCGCGACCTCGCCGGAGACCACCGCGTAGGACGGCGGCACCTCGTGGTCGCAGCGGTCGAAGGCGTGCGGGCAGCGTGTCTTGAAGATGCATCCCGTCGGTACCTGGTCGCCCACCAGGCTGGGGACCACGCCGGGGATGGTGGGCAGGCGGCGGGTCTTTTCCTTGATGCGGCCGGGGTCGCAGTCCAGCAGCGCCTGGGTGTAGGGGTGGCCGGGATTGTGGAAGATGTCGCGCACGCTGCCCTGTTCCACCACCTCTCCGGCGTAGAGCACCACGACGTCGTGGCACAGTTCCGCCACCGTGCCCAGGTGGTGGGAGACGAACAGGATGGAACAGCCGATTTCCGCCTGGAGGCGCTCCAGCAGGCCGATGATCTGCACCTCCGTCGTGGCGTCGAGCGCGGTGGTCGGTTCGTCGGCCAGCAGCAGGGCGGGCTCCACCATCATGGCCATGGCGATGCAGATGCGTTGGCGCATGCCGCCGGAAAACTGGTGCGGATAGCCGTTCACCCGGTCCTCGGGGTCGGGGATGCCGACACGTCGCAGCGCCTCCACCGCGCGCTTGCGCTTCTCGGCCTTGGAGATGGGATCGCGGTACTGGATGTCGATCATCTGCTGGCCGATGCTCATGACGCGGTTGAGCGAGGTCATGGGGTCCTGGAAGATCATGGACATGCGCCGGCCCCGAATGCCGCGCATCTCGCGCGGGGAGAGCGTCAGCAGGTCGCGGCCGTCCATGACGATCTCGCCGCCGACCACGCGGGCGTTCTCGGCCAGCAGGCGGATGACGGCATAGGCCAGCGTCGACTTGCCGCTGCCGCTTTCCCCCACCACGCCGACGATGCGCCCCCTGGGCACGGTCATGGAGATGTCGCGCAGCGCATGGATGCGCCCGCGCGGACTGGTGAAGTCCAGCGACAGGTGGCGCACGTCCAGCAGCGGGGCGGCGGCGTCGCGCGGAGCCTCCGGGCGGGTCGGGGCGGCCGCGGGGTGGGTCATGTCACACGTCCCTCCGCAGCTTGGGGTCGAAGATGTCGCGCAGCGCCTCGCCCAGGAAGGTGAAGCCCAGCGTCGTCAGGATGATGGGAATGCCGCCGGCGATCACCGGCCAGGGCGAGTTCTGGATGTAGTTGTATCCGTTGTTGAGGATCGTCCCCCACGACGGTGTCGGCGGCCGCACGCCCATGCCCAGGAAGCTGAGGCCCGCCTCCAGCGCGATCACCAGCGGCACGTCCATGCTGGCCAGGATCAGCAGCGGACCGATGACGTTGGGCAGGATGTGAACGCCCAGGATGCGCGGCGTGCCGGCACCCATGGCGCGCTCGGCCAGGATGTACTCGTTGTCGCTCAAGGACTGGGTCTGGGTGCGGACCACGCGGGCGTAGACGGGGATGGAGGTGATGGCGACCACAAGCACCACCGTCGTCAGGCTGGGTCCCAGCAGGGTGATGACCGCTAGCGCAAAGATGATGACGGGAAAGGCGCGCACGCTGTCCAGCACCAGCAGCAGGCCGTTGTCCAGCCAGCGCGGCCCGAACCCGGCGATCAGGCCCAGCAGCAGGCCGATGGACAGCGCCACCGACAGCGCCGCCACCGCCACCAGCATGGCGACCTGCCCGCCCATGATGACGCGGGACAGCGTGTCGCGGCCCAACTGGTCGGTGCCCAGCGGGTGCTCCCACGACGGCGGCCCGAGGCGCGGGCCGACCAGGATCTGCGTCGGGTCGTAGGGCACGATGACATCGGCCAGAACGGCGCTGCCCACCATCAGCACCACCAGGACCAGCCCGAACAGCCCCAACGGGTTGGAGCGGAGCTGCTTCCAGTGCTGCACCCAGGCGCTGTCGCCCCGGACGTCGGTCTGTTCGCTGCGGGTGGTTTCGGCGGTGGCGACCATGTCACAGGCTCTCCCGTACACGCGGGTCCAGGGCGGCGTTGATGAGGTCGGCGATGGTGGTCGAGATCACGAACAGGGCGGTGGTCACCAGCACCGTGCCCATGACCACCGGGTAGTTCCGCGTGTCCACCGCCTGCACGATCAGCGCGCCCAGGCCCGGCCGGGCGAAGACCACCTCGGCGAAGACCGACGCCGACAGCAGGTGCGCCATGCCCACGCCCAGCACGGTGACGGTGGGCAGGATGGCCAGCGTCAGGGCATAGCGGAAGACGATGCGGCTTTCCCGCAGGCCGAAGGACCGCGCCATGCGGATATGCGTCTCGCCCAGCACTTCCAGCATGGAGGCCCGGACGATGCGGGCGATGTAACCGACCCACCCCACGCCCACGGCAAAGGCCGGCAGGATCAGGTGCCGCAGGCCGCCCCAGAACCCTTCGCCCAGGCCGATGGCCGGCAGCCAGTTGAGCTGCACCGCGAAGATCAACAGGGCGTAGACCGCCATGACGAACGACGGAATGGCGATGGCGCTGACCGACAGCACGCCGATGATCTTGTCGATCACCGAGTTGCGCCGGATGGCCGAGTAGGCGCCCAGCGGTATCCCGATCAACGCCGCCCAGGTGATGGAGGTCAGGATCAGGATGATCGTATAGGGCATCTGCCCGAACACGATGTCCGCCACCGGGCGCTGGGTGAAGACGTCCGTTCCCAGGTCGCCGGTGGCGACATTGCCGAAGAAGGTCACCAACTGGACGGGCAGGGGCTCGTCCAGGCCCATCTTCTCGTTGATGAGCGCCTTCTGCTCGGGCGTCGCGCGCGGCCCGAGCACCACGGCCGCGGGGTCGCCGGGAACGGACTGGATCATGATGAACAGCAGCGTCACCGCCAGCACCACGATCGCCACCGCCAGTCCCAGCCGCTTGACCAGGTAGAACAGCATGGCCGGACGCCGGTCAGACCGGCTGGAAGTAGCGGTAGAGCGCCCGGCCGTCGGGCCGTGTGGCGGGCTCCAGCACGGTGCGGCGGTAAATGAAGGGCGCGCCCTCGTGCGTCAGGAAGCGGTAGGCGCCCGACTCCTCCATCAGGTCCTGCATCTCGTGGTACATCTGGGCGCGCTTTTCCTCGTCCTGCACGGTCGTCGCCTCGCGGTTCAACGCGTCGAAACGTTCACTGCAGAAGCGTTCCCAGTTCCAGTTGCCGACCTGCTCGCAGGTGAAGAAGGTGGTGGCGTAGAAGGGGTCGGGCACCATGGAAAACCGCTGCAGGATCAACTGCATGTCCTTCCACCGCTCGCCCTCGGTCTCCATGCCGATGGTCCAGAAGGACCCGGCGTCCTGGACGTCGATCTGAAGGTCGATGCCGATCTGCCCCAGCTGCGCCTGGATGACCTGCGCCATGGTGGTGAACTTGGCCTGGTTGAGCACGTCGATGCGCAACTGAAGGCCTTCCGCCCCTGCCTCGGCCAGGAATTCGCGCGCTTTCTCCAGGTCGCCCTCGGGCGGGATCAGCGCCTTGTCGCGGTGGCCCACCAGCCCCGGGGCGATCATGCCGGTGGCGACGTCGGCGTAGCCGAAGTAGGCCACCTCCAGAAGCTGCGGGATGTTCACCGCCCACTGGATGGCCTTGCGCACGTTGATGTCCTGGAGCTTGGGATGCTCCATGTTCATGCCCAGGTAGACGTAGTACAGCGACGGCCGTTCCTCGATCACCGTGTTCTCGGGCGCGCGCTGGTTCAACTGCTCCAGCGAGGACAGGCTGACGTGGGTGAAGTCGATGTCGCCGGCGCGGTAGGCGGTTTCCGCCGTCTGCGGGTCCTCGATGGGGCGGATCTGGATTTCGTCGAAGCCCGGCTTCTGCCCTGTCCAGTCGGGGTTGCGCTCCAGGATCAGCACCTCGTTGGGCCGCCAGTCCGCGATGACATAGGGGCCCGAGAACATGGGCGGCTGCATCCCGAAATCACCGCCGTCGCCGGTCGCCTCCAGGACCGCCTCTTTCGAGACGATGTGCCCGACGCCGTAGGGCAGGCTGACGTTCCACAGCGGCACGAAGGGACGGTCCAGGACGATGACCCCGGTGTGCGTGTCCTCCACCTCCACGCGGTTGAGCGGGCCCCAGTCGTCCTTCATGGGACTGTCCTGCAGGATGACCCGCTCGAAGGAGAACTTGACGTCCTCGGCCGTGATCTCGCCATAGCCGCCGGTGAACATCAGGCCCGGCTTGAGCTTGAAGCGGATGTGGGTGGGGTCGATCTGTTCGATGCTTTCGGCGGCCTGAAGCTCGGTCGCCCAGTCGGTGCCCGGCTTGTAGTTCATCAGGCCGGAATAGATGCAGTTCATGACCGAGACGTTGTAGGCGTTCTGGTAGAAGCCCGGGTCCAGCTTGTTGATGTCGGCATAGGACCGGACGCGGAGCACCTTGCCCTCCTGCGCCCAGATCGCCTGCGACAGCGGCAGGCCCGAGGCGACGATGCCGGCCGTGCCGGCTGCGGCCGATTGAAGGAACCGGCGGCGGTCGAGAGTGAAGCGCGTCCTGGCGGTCATGTCCGATCCTTTCCGGCAGGCTGGTCACACCGTCCCCGTTTTCCCCTGCTTCGGAACTCCAACGGAACGGCGGAGCGGCCGGTTCCGGGCCCCCTCCCAACGCATGACCGCAGTTACGCCTGTTGTGCGGTTGCCGGCCCCGTTTCCGCAACAACCAGCGGCGGCGGCCGCCGAGATTGGGCTTGCCGAACCACACTGAAGTTGGGATAATTCCGTGGATGATAATCCTTCTCATTCGCAAATGAAGCCGGACGCGCGGCCGTTCTCGCCGCCCCTGATCGCCGTCCGGGTGTCTGGAGATCCGGGTGCGTCACGATCGCAACATGCTGGCCGTCTATCTGGCTCATCGCGGTGCGCTGGTCTCTTATGCCAACGGCATCGTCGGAGACGTGGGACGATCGGAGGACGTGGTACAGGAAGCCTGGCTGCGCTTCGGCGAGGCGGCCGAGGCGCGCCCGTTCGAGGAGCCGGTGGGCTACCTCTACCGTATCGTCCGCAACCTCGCCATCGACAGCCGCCGCAGACGCCTGCGGGAGGAGCGGGTGCTGACGTCCGGGCCTGCGGACGCGGTGCTGAACGCCGCCGACGACACGCTCTCGCCCGAGGCCGCCGCCACGGTCCGGGCCGAGGTGCAGCGCCTTGCCGAGGCCATGGCCGAACTGCCCGAGCGCACCCGTGTCGCCCTGGAGATGCGCCGCTTCGGGGGGTGCAAGCTCAAGGACATCGCCGATCATCTGGGCGTTTCGGTGACCACGGCGCATGAGATCGTCGCGCAGGGCATCGACCACTGCCGCCGCCGCGTCCGGTCCGGATCATGACCGGCTGCACGTTTTTCTTCCGAAATCCGGGCCCCGGTGATCGTCTTGTGGACAGGGCCGCCGCATCCGGCGGGCCTCGCCGTCTCCGGGCGCCCAGCCAAGGACCAACATGAGCATTCCGGCAAAAGACAGGGATCAAGCGGCTCTCGAGGCTGCCCGTTGGCTGGTCGTCCTGGAGGACGCGCCGGACGACGCGGCGCTGCGGGCCGAGTTCGAGGCGTGGCGCCGTGCCGATCCCGTTCATGCCGAGGCCTGGGCGGAGACCGCCGACGTTTACGCCCTGATGGCCGAGGTCCCGCCCGTCCATCACGCGCAGTGGGCAGCCGGGGCCGCGCCGCATCCGGCGGCGGCCGCCCGCAGCGCGCCCGAAGGCCGGCGTCATGCGGCACGGGCCGGCGCGGCGCGGGGCGCGGGACGGCCGGTCCGGCGCAGGGTGGCGCTGGGCGCGGCGGTCGCGGCGATGGCTGCATGCCTCGCGCTGGTTGTGGCGCCGGACCTGCTCCTGCGGCTGGAAAGCGACCACCTGACAGCGACGGCCGAGGCCCGCGTGCTGGACCTGCCCGACGGCTCAACGGTCCGGCTTTCGCCCGCCAGTGCGGTGGCCGTGGACTTCACCGCGGCGGAGCGGCGGGTGCGGCTGGTGGCGGGAGAGGCGTTCTTCGAGGTCGCGCCCGCCCCGGAGCGGCCCTTCCGGGTCATCGCCGGCGAGGCGACGGCGACCGTTCTGGGCACGGCCTTCAACGTCCGTCTGGCGGAGGAGGAGGTGGCGGTCGCCGTGCGGCACGGCCGCGTCGCCGTGACGCCGCCGGACGCGGCCTCCGCCCTGCCGAAGCCCCTTGAGGCGGGGGACTGGGTGCGGCTCGGCCCGTCCGGCGGCGTCACGCGCGGGGCCGTCCCGCCGGATGAAGTGGGCGTCTGGATGCAGGGGCAGATCGTCGCCCGCGACCGGACCATCGCGAGCGTGGTCGACGATCTGCGGCGGTACCACGCCGGCGTGATCCTCGTCGCCGACCCGGCCTTTGGCTCCCGGCGGGTCACCGGCGTGTACTCCGTGCGCGACCCCGCGGCGGCGCTGTCGGCCCTGGCCGGCGCCCATGGCGGCACCGTGCGCGCCCTGTCGCCCTGGGTGCTGGTCGTGACCGGCGGCTGATCCCGCCGCCGGACGAAAATCTTCGCAGGCGCGAAAATTTTTTCCGAAAAAGCCGGATCGTCCGTCGTCTTCCTGGTTGTGTGGTCACGAGTGCGAGGCATTCGCGAAAGGCGGCCCGTCAACCAGGACGATGTGAGGAGGAGAGTGACGATGGGGGTGATGACACAGGCACGAAGCGGCGGCCGGCGGACGGGACGCTACGGGATGCTGCTGATGACCACGGCCCTGGCGGCGGCGGTCGTGCCCATGGCCGGCGCGCAGGCGCAAGGCGCAAGTGACCCGCTCGTCGCCCAGGCGCGGCAGGTGGCCTTCAGCATCCCGTCGCAGCCGCTGCCCGACGCCCTGGCGCAGTTCGGCCGCCAGTCGGGCCTGCAGGTTTCGGCCGACGCGGCCCTCATCCGCGGCCGGACGGCGCAGGGCGTGTCCGGCAGCATGGCGCCCGAGGAGGCGCTGGCCCGGATGCTGGCGGGGACCGGCGTCACGTTTTCCATGGCCGGCGGCGACACCGTCGTGCTGAGGGCAACGCCGGCGCAGCAGACCGAGAGCATCCGGCTCGCGCCGATCGCCGTGGAGGGCACGCTGGTCGGTACCCGCAGCGGCGAGACCGAATTCGAGACAGCGGCCAGCGTCGAGGTCTATACCGCCGAGGACCTTGAGGAGCGGCCGGGGACCGACGAGGTTCGGGACCTTTTCCAGAAGACCCCCAACGTGGTCGACTTCGGCGAGGGCAACTTCGCGCCGGCCATCCGCGGCGTCGACGCGACGGGCCCGGCGTCCGGCGGCACCGGGTTCATCGCCGGCACCCGGCCGCGCGCCACGCTGAGCGTCGACGGCCGCCCCCTGTCCACCTTCGAGTTCGTCGGCGGGCCGACCGGGCTCTGGGACATCGAGCAGGTGGAAGTCTACCGCGGCCCGCAGACCACGCTCCAGGGCCGCAATTCCATCGCCGGTGCCATCGTCGTCCAGACCAAGGACCCGACGTTCTACTGGGAAGGCGCGGCCCAGGTCGCGGTCGGCACCGAGGACCGCCGCCGCGCCTCGGCCATGCTCTCGGGCCCCCTGGTGGAGGACAACCTGGCCTTCCGCGTCGCCGTCGATCAGATCGAAGCCACCAGCTTCATTGATTTCACCGGGCCGCAGGCCTTCGATGACGTGGAAGAGGACAACAGCACCGTCTTGCGCGGCAAACTGTTGTTCGCGCCCGAGAAGCTGCCCGACTTCACGGCCCAGCTTACCGTCGCCCACACCGATACGCGCCGGCCGCAGAGCCAGCTTGCCGACCCGCCTTTCGGCCAGCGCACGCGCCGGACCAGCCAGACGCTGTTCGAGACGGAGTCCACCGACTTTATCCTGAACGGGCGGTACGACTTCAACGACCACCTCTCGCTGTCGAACACGACCACCTACAGCGACATTCTGTTCGAGCGGTCCGACGCCCCGGCCCGCGGTCAGTTCACCCTCGATGGTCCGCAGATCACCAACGAGACGCTGCTGAACTACGACAACGCGGACGCCGGCGTGACCGGCGTGCTGGGCGCCTACGTCTTCCACGAGGACCGCGAGGACTTCATCTTCACCGGGACCCCGCTCGCTGCGACAGTGGAGGACCGGACGCTGACGACGGCCGTTTTCGGCGAAGTGGACTGGACGGTGGTGCCGCGCTGGACCCTGACCCTGGGCGCCCGCTATGAACGCGAGCACCGGGAGCGCGAAGGCACCGTGTTCGGCATCACCACCGATCTCGACGAAACCTTCGACGCGTTCCTGCCCAAGGTGGGCCTGGCCTACGACGTCACCGACGACGTGACGGTGGGGGCCGTGGTCTCGCGGGGCTTCAACGCGGGCGGCGCCGCGGTCTCGTTCGGCGCGTCCGACCCCGCCGGCAACCCCAGCCCCGACCCGGCCCTGGGGCCCAGGTCCTTCGTCTATGACTCCGAGTTCGTCTGGAACTACGAGCTTTATACGCGGGCGAGCCTGCTGGATGACCGCATGGTCTTCAGCGGCAACGTCTTCTACAGCGATTTCGAGGACCAGCAGCGCACCGAGCAGCTTTCCTATCCCGGCGGCTTCACCGACACCATCATCGTGAACACGCCGGAAACCCGTGCGTACGGGGCGGAACTGGGGGTGACCTACGCACCGGTGGACTCGCTGGAGGTCTTCGGCGACGTCGGCCTGCTGAAGACGGAGATCGTGCAGGCGCGCGACCCGTCGCTGGAGGGCAACGACTTCGCCCGCGCGCCCAGCCTGACGCTGTCGGCGGGTGCCGTCTACCGCCCGGCGGAGGACTGGATGATCGGCGTCGACGGCCGCTACGTGGGCGCCTACTACTCGACGGACGGCAACAACGCGCTGGCGCAGACCGATCCCTACATGGTGGCCAACGCCAAGGTCGCGTGGCAGGCCCTCGACCACGTCAAGGTCACGGCCAGCCTGAACAACATCTTCGGGACCGATGCCGAGACGCGCCTGTTCAGCTTCCCGGAAAGCGCCCCGCCGTCGCTGGCCCAGGTGGTGGAACCGCGCGTGTTCTGGCTCGGCCTGACGGTGGCGTTCTGATGAAAGACCTGGCGGCGGCCACGACCGGCACCCTGCGGCGGGCGGCGGATGCGGTGCGGGCCCATCCCCGCCTCACCCGCTGGCTGCTGGCCGGGCCGGGGGCGCTGGCCGGGTCCGTGCTGCTGATGGCGGCCATGCCCGTGTGGCTGCCGGCCGGGCAGGCGGGCGTCAACCATCTGGTCTGGCCGCTGGTGCTCGCACCGCTGCTGTGGGCGCTGGTGTTCCTCTACACCATCGTCGAGGAAAACCTGGTGCGGGGCGTCGCCGTCATCGGCGGCGCCTCGGCCGTCAACGCCGTCCTCATCGGCGGCTTCATGGCCTTCGGGTGACGGGAGCACAGGCACCATGGCACTCACGCAATCCCAGATGAAGCGGCTGACGGCCGTGCACGGCTGGTCGGGGACCATCCTCGGCCTGCTGCTGTTCGTCGTCGTCAGCACCGGAACCCTGGCGGTGTTCTCCCCGGAGATCGAGCGCTGGTCGGTCGGCGTCAGCGCGCCCAAGACCCTGGATGCGCCCATCGACGGCATCGTGCGCAACCTGGCCGACAAGATGCCCAATGCCATGCGCGAAGAGGTGGGCATCTGGCGCGATGCCCGCGGCAACCTCGTGGCCTTCTTTCATACGCATATCCCCCACCCGGAAAGCGGCAAGACAGAGGACTACGGCACTCTGTTCCACATCGACCCGGCCACGGGCGCGGTGCTCGACCGGGCGGAAGGCTTCGTCTGGACCGAGCCGTCCCTCTGGGTGCGAAGCGCGCTTGAATACTTTCTGGTGCATCTGCACGTGGAGCTGTTTTTGCCCGATCCGTGGGGACTGGTCGCCACCGGGATTCTCGGGCTTCTGATGATGGCAGCGGCGTTGACGGGAGGGCTCATGCACCGCCACCTGATCCGCGACCTGTTCGTCGCCGAGCGCCCCGGCGGCCGCCTGGCCAGCGTGCGCGACCGGCACGTCCTGGCGGCCACCTGGGGACTGCCGTTCGCCGTCATCCTCGCCTTCACCGGCTCCTACTACAGCTTCGCCGGCACCGTCACCCGACCGCTCTTGGCGGAGGTCGCCTATGCCGGCGACCAGGACCGGCTGCGGGCGTCGCTGTTCCAGCCGACGGCCGCCGAGGATGCCCGGCGCGCGCCGCCGGCCGATCTGGACCGTATGATCGCCCGCGCCACCGAGGAGGGCGGCACCGCGCCCACATTCCTGTCCATCACGAACTACGGGCGCGCGGATTCGCGGGCCCATGTCTGGCATCCCGCGGCGCCGGGCCGGCTGTCCTGGGGAAGCATGGTGTTCGAGACCGCGACCGGCACCTTTTTGGGTCCCAAGCCGACCATCGGCAACACGCCCTCGGCCGGCAGCACTTTGGTCGGGCTGATCTGGCCCCTACACACCGGGGACTTCGCCGGGCTGGCCTCCAAGGCGGTCTGGGGCGCGCTGGGGGGCGCCATGTGCTTCGTCATCCTGTCGGGGCTGCGGCTGTGGGTGCGGCGGCGCGACGCCGACCCCCTGTGGCGCGCCTTCGGCCGGGCCGTCCTGGCGACCGGGTGCGGCGTGCCGCTGGCGATGGTCGCCTGCGCGCACGTCTTTTTCCTGGCCCAGCCCTTCGGCACCGCCGCCGCGCTGACCTGGACGCCCGCCGGCTTCTTCGCCGCCGCCCTTGGCTGCCTGGCACTTGCCTGGCGCATGGCCGACGTGGGGCGGCTGCGGCGGCTCTACCTGGCGCTGTTCGCCTACGGCTGCCTTTTGCTGCCCGCCGTGCGGCTGGCCTGCGGCGGTACGAGTTGGGCCAATGCCCTGGCGCAGGGGCATGGCGTGGTGGTTGCCGTCGACGGGCTGCTTCTGGCCGCCGGGGCGGCGGCGCTGGCGCGGCACCGCGGCTGGGTCGGGCGGTGGTCGCGTCATTCGCGGACCGAAAAGATGGAGCCTGCCGAATGAACGGGGCCTGGACGCTCATCGCCATCGCGGCGACGCTCATAGCCATCGGCCGCCTGGCGGTCGCCGATCCCAAGCGCCGCCGGGTCTTCCGCCTGCCGCCGCGCCCCGTGCCCCTGCGGCCCCTGCCCGCGTGGGGGCTCGTGCTGGCGCCCGGCCTGATCCTGGCGGCTCTCGGCACACCGGCCGACGTTGTCATCTGGTGCGGCGCGACCACCGCCGCCGGCTGGGCCCTGGCGGCCGTGCCGCCGCCGCTTGCGCAGCGGCTGATGTCGGCCGTGGCCGCCGGGCGGTGGCGGCGGCACGTTGCGCGCCTGCCCGCGCTCGTCCCGGCCCGCCGGGCGCTTGTCGGCATGGCGAGACGGGCGGACCCGCCGACCCGCACCGCGGACGCCTCCGGGACCAGTGCCCGTGTCGCCGCCCTGGAGGCACGCCTGGCCGTCCTTGAGGCGGAACTGGCCGCATTGCAGGCCCGCCCGTCGGTTCCGGCCCCGGCCCCGGCCTCCGAGCCCCGCCTGCACGCGGTCGAAACCCACCCGCCCACACGGGCCGCCGGGCCGCGGTAGGGGCCGCCCGGCGCGGGCGGCTCACGCTACGGCTGCGATACGCACCGCGACCCGGCCTGAGAAGGGGTGCCGTGCATCTTTGCGTGAACACCGATGATCCGGCGGTCTTTCCGGCGACGATCATGGCGGAGCACCAACTGCTTCGTCATGCCGCAATAGAGAAGTTCGGTGTTGCCTCGGCCCAGGCCGACATTTGGCTGGAGCGGATCAGGCGCCACGGCGAGGCACTGTTCCACAAGCAGCAGGCAGGGGTTCGCCATAAGACGGACCGCTGACCCGGGCGCCTTTCATCCACTCGCTTCGGTCAGATAGGCGACGGCGCCGGCGATGGTCAGCACCTCCGGCACGTCGCGCTCGGGGATGTCCACGTTCAGGCGCTTTGACAGCCCGGTGACGAAGTTCAGGACGTCCATGCTGTCGAAGTCCAGCGCCTCGCGGATGTCGGCGTCCTCGGGGATGTCGGCGGGGTCGGTCTCGGGCGTGAGCGCGCGCAGCTCGTCGATCACGGCGGCGCGCAGGTCGGTGGCGGCGGTGGTGGTCATGTCAGGGCCTCCGGGTCTTGCAGAAGGGCGTCCAGGTCGCGCAGGAACAGGGCGCCGCGATGGCCGTCGCTCACCCGGTGGTCGGCGGCCAGGCTGGTGGTCACCACCGGGCGGACCTCCAGCGTCGCGCCGTCGTCGGCCACCCACGGGCGGCGCAGCACGGCGCCGAAGCCGACGATGGCGACCTGCGGCGGCGTGATGATGGGCATCAGCGCATCCACCCCGCGCTCCCCCAGGCTGCTGACGGTGACCGTCGCGTCCGACATCTCGGAGCTTCGGAGCGTCCCGGCACGCGCACGGGCCACGAGGTCGCGGAAGCCGGCCATGAGGTCGGGCAGGCTGCGCGCATCCGCGTTGTGCAGAGCGGGCGCCGTCAGCCCGCCGCCGCGCAGGGCGATCGCCATGCCGAGATGCACGTGGTCCGCCGGCGCGAACCCCTCCGCCCCGTAATGGCCGTTGAGCATGGGGTGCTTTTTCAGCGCCAGCGCCACGGCCTTGCCCAGCACCAGCGTCATGAGCAGCCGGTCGGCGGCCGGGCGGTCGGCGTTGAAGGCGTCCAGCCACGCCACGGCGCGGGAGGCATCCATCGTGGCCGACAGGTAGTAGTGCGGGATCTCCCGCTTGGACCGCGCCATGGCCGCCGCGATGGCCTGGCGCATGGCGGCGGGGTCGACGCGGCCGGGCTTGCGCTCGGGGGCCGGAGCGGGGGCCGCGCGGGCGGCCTGCTCCACGTCCGTGCTGATGATGGCGCCGCCGGGGCCGGTGCCGGTAAGGGCCGCAAGGTCCACGCCCCGCTCCGCCGCCATACGCCGCGCCGCCGGGGAGGCGACGGCGCGGCTTGGGGCGGGAGGTGGCGCGATGGGGGCTTGGGCCGCGTCCGCCATGGCCGGCTCGCGCGCCTGCGCTGGGGCGGCCGGCGCCGGCTCCTCGTCCTTCCCGTCGTCGATGACGGCCATGGGGGTGCCGACGGGAACGGTGGTGCCGGGGTCCACCAGCAGCCGGCCGAGGATGCCGGGCTGGAAGCATTCCACCTCGATGGCGCCCTTCTGGGTCTCCACCACGGCGATGATGTCGCCGCGTTCAACCTGTTCGCCGGGCTTCTTCAGCCATTCCACCAGCCGCCCGGCCTCCATGTCCGCGCCCAGGGACGGCATCTTGAAGGTGCTCATGGCGCCCCCTTGCCGAGCGTCCCCCGCGCGGCCTGCACGATGGCCTCCACCGAGGGAAGGGCGGCCTGTTCCAGGTGTTTGGCGTAGGGCATGGGCACCTCCGCCGAGCACACCCGGGCCACCGGCGCGTCCAGGTCCCAGAAGGCCTGGTCCATGATCCGGGCGCTGATCTCGGCCGAGAGGCTGCCGCTGCGCCAGCCTTCGTCCACCACCACGGCGCGGCGGGTGCGGCGGACGGCGGACAGCACTGTGTCCTCGTCCAGCGGGCGCAGGACGCGCAGGTCGATGACCTCGGCCGAGATGCCGTCCTTCTCCAGCGCCTCGGCGGCCTCCAGCGTGCGGCCGAGCATCCCGCCGTAGGTGATGAGCGCAACATCGGTCCCTTCGCGCCGGCGGGCGGCGTGGGTGATGTCCACGGCCTTCACCGTATCCGCGTCGGGCGTGGGGCCGGTGGCGTTGTAGAGCATCACGTGCTCGAAGATCAGCACGGGGTCCGGGTCCTCAAGCGCCGGCCAGAGCATCCCGCGCGCATCGGTGAGGGTGGCGGGGGCGAGGATGCGCAGGCCGGGGACGTGGGCGTACCAGCCTTCCAGGCTGTGGGAATGCTGGGCCGCCAGTTGCCGGCCGGCGCCGGTCGCCATGCGGATGACCAGCGGCACGGTGAACTGTCCGCCGCTCATGTGCAGCAGCGTCGCGGCGCCGTTGACGATCTGGTCCATGGCGAGAAGGCTGAAGTTGACCGTCATGATCTCCACGATCGGCCGCATCCCGTTCAGCGCCGCGCCGATGCCCGCCCCCGTGAAGGTGCTTTCGGAAAGGGGCGTGTCGCGGATGCGGTCCGGCCCGAACTCCGCCAGAAGCCCCTTGGTGACGGCGTAGCAGCCGCCGTAATGCCCAACGTCCTCCCCCATCAGGAACACCCGGTCGTCGCGGGCGAGCGCGTCGCGGATGGCCTCGCGCACGCACTCGCGGTAGGTGGTGGTGGCCGTTTGCGGGATTGGCGGAAGGGTCTGGGTGCTCATGGCCGGTCCTCCGCGCTGGTGACGAAGCGGGTCAGCGTCTCCACCGGCTCCCATTCGGCTGCCTCGGCGAAGGCGACGGCGTCTTCAAGCTCCGTCGCGACGGCGTCTTCCAGCGCCTTCAGGTCGTCGTCGTGCAGGTGGCCGGCGGTGCGCATCCAGTCGATGAGGCGGGGCAGCGGGTCGCGGTGCGTCCATTCCTCCACCTCCGCCTTCTCGCGGTAGAGCTGGGCGTCGAACATGGAGTGCGCGCGGAAGCGATAGGTGCGGCATTCCAGGAAGTACGGCCCGGCGCCCGCGCGGATGGCGGTGACGGCCCGCCGCGCGGCGGCCTCCACGGCGACCACATCCATGCCGTCCACCGACTCCGCCGGCAGCCCGTAGGAGTGTGCGCGGGCGGCCAAGTCGGGGCTCGCGTGGCTGAAGCGCAGCGCGGTGCCCATGGCATAGAGGTTGTTCTCGCAGAGGAACAGCACCGGCAGGCGCCACAGGGCGGCGAGGTTCAGGCTTTCATGAAACTCGCCCTCCGCCGCCGCGCCGTCGCCGAAAAAGCAGGCGGTGACCGCGTCGCGCCCCCGCATGGCATCGGCCAGGGCCAGCCCGACGGCCACGGGAAGCCCGCCGCCGACGATGGCGTTGCCGCCGTAGAGCCGGTGCTCGCGGTCGAACAGGTGCATGGAGCCGCCGCGCCCGCCGCTGCATCCCGACGCCTTGCCGAACATCTCGGCCATCACCGCGCGCATGGACGTGCCGCGCACCAGCGCCTGGGCGTGCTCGCGGTAGGTGGCGACGACGGCGTCGCGGGGCTCCAGGGCCGCACACACGCCCACCGTCACCGCTTCCTCTCCGTTGTAGAGGTGCAGGAAGCCGCGGATTTTCTCCTGCGTGTACAGCTCGGCGCAGCGGTCCTCGAAGCGGCGCACGCGCAGCATGTCGCGCAACAGCGCCATCAGGTGCCCGTGGGTCAGGTGAACCTTGCCGCCGCCGGGCGCGGGCTTGGAGACTTCGGCGGTCATCATGCGCCTCCTTCCAGGGTGGAGGTGTCGCCCTCGGGCAGGCCCAGTTCGCGCGCCTTCAAGAGCCGGCGCATGATCTTGCCGCTGCGGGTGCGGGGGAGCGTGTCGCGGAAGGCGATGTCGCGGGGCGCGACGGCGCGGCCCAGGCGCTTGCGGGCATGGCCCAGGATATCGCGCTTCGTCTCCTCCGATGGCTCATGGCCGGGCTTCAGCGAGACGAAGGCCTTCACCACTTCGCCGGCGACCGGGTCGGGCAGGCCGATGACGCCGGCCTCCGCCACCGCCGGGTGTTCCATGAGGATGCTTTCCACCTCGAACGGGCCGATCAGGTGGCCGGATGACTTGATGACGTCGTCGGCCCGCCCGACGAACCAGAAGTAGCCGTCGCCGTCGCGCATCGCCAGGTCGCCGGTCAGGTACCAGCCGTCGGCGAAGCACTTGGCGGTGCGCTCGGGCTCGTTCAGGTAGCGGCGGAACATGGACGGCCAGCCGGCCTTCAGCGCCAGTTCGCCGCTGGTGTCGGGGGTGGTGACGGGGGTGACACGCTCGCCCTCGCGCGACACCACGGCGGCCTCGATGCCCGGCACCGGCTTGCCCATGGAGCCCGGCTTGACGTCCATGCCGGCATAGTTGGCGATCATGATGCCGCCGGTTTCCGTCTGCCACCAGTTGTCGTGGAAGGGCTTGCCGAAAACCCGCTGGCTCCATACCACCGCTTCCGGGTTCAGCGGCTCCCCCACGCTGGCCAGGAAGCGCAGGCGGGACAGGTCGTGGCCGCGCGCCACGTCCTCCCCCAGTTTCATCAACATGCGGATGGCCGTCGGCGCCGTGTACCAGACGGTCACGCCCTCGCGCTCCAGGATGGTGTACCAGCGTTCGGCGTCGAACTCGGCTTCATCCACGATCATGGGCGCGCCCGAGACCAGCGGCGCGACGATGCCGTAGGAGGTGCCGGTCACCCATCCCGGATCGGCCGTGCACCAGTAGGTGTCGGCGCCGTGCAGGTTCAGCACCGCGCGCGCGGTCATGCGGTGGACGACGACGGCGGCGTGGACGTGCACCGCCCCCTTGGGCTTGCCGGTGGTGCCGCTGGTGAAGTGCAGGAGGGCGGGGTCCTCCGGCCCGGTGGCGGCGATCTCCGCGCCCTCTCCGCCGGCGTCTTCCAGTGCCGCCTCCAGGTCCAGCGTGCCGGCGGGAAGGTCATCGCCCCCGCCGGCCAGCAGCACCAGAGACAGGCCCGGCATCTCGTCGCGCCAGGTCATGACCTTGCGGCGGTAGAAGGTTTCCGTCGTCACCAGGACGCGGGCGTCGCCGATGGTCATGCGGGCGCGTACGGGCTCGGGCCCGAAGGCGGAGAACAGGGGCGAGAACACGCAGCCCGCCTTCCAGGTGCCCAGGATCGCCGCATACAACGCCGGCCCGCGCCCGAGCAGGCTGAAGACGGTGGAGCCGTGCGCGATGCCGTGCGCGCGCAAGATCGCGGCGAAACGGTCGGACAGGCGGTCCAGGTCGCTGTAGGTGAAATCCCGCGGCGGGCCGGAGGCGGGCAGGAAGCGGATGGCCCGCCGGTCGCCGCGCCCGTCCTCCACATGGTGGCGCACGGCCTCGTAGGCGATGTTCAACCGCCCGCCGCGCATGGCCAGCAGGCCGTCCAGTTCGCGGTGCAGGTCCACCTCGGCGCGGAGCGTGTCGTAGTCCGGCGCCGAAGGGTCGTCCTTGCGGAGGATGGGGAAGTCCCCGGCCGTGGTCGCCTGCATGATGCCGCTCCCGCCCTGGTGGTTCGGTCTCCCTCAAGGGTAGGCGGCCGGCGGGGCGGCGCATTGATCCAGGTTAGGGCGCCCGTCCCGATGCGGCGAAAGGGGGCGGGTGAACCCGAAAGTGCAAATCGGCCATGGAGATTTTCCGCCGCGGACAATATGTATGTTCGTGGCACGGGGCTCGATCCCCGGCGCCTGTCCCTCCACTGTCCCGACCCTCCCTTCGCATGTCCTGGCTACCCGAAACCCTCCTGTCTCCCGACGTGACAGAGTCCCTGCTTCTCGTCGTCGCGGTCTTCCTCATCACCACGCTTGCCGTCCGCTTCGTGCGGCGGCGGACGCGGGCGGCCCCGCACGTTCAGCGGCGGTGGACCGCCAACCTGAAGAACGCCGCGTGGTTCCTGCTCCTGGTCGGGCTCATGCTCATCTGGGCGCCGCAGTTGCAGGCGCTGGCCCTGTCGCTGACGGCGGTGGCCGTCGCCATCGTGGTGGCGACCAAGGAACTGATCCTGTGTTTTTCGGGCTCGTTCATGCGCACGTCCTCGCGGGCGTTCTCGGTGGGCGACTGGGTCGAGATCGGGGCTGTGCGCGGCGAGGTGGTGGACCACAACATCTTTGCGACGACGCTTCAGGAAATCGACGGCAGCCACTACACGGGCCGCACCGTGGTCATGCCCAACAGCGCCTTCCTGACCTCGCCCGTGCGCAACATGAACCTGCTGCGCAGCTTCGCCTTCCACAGCTTCAACATCACCGTCGATCCGGCCTTCAACCTGTTCCGGGAAGAAGCCGCCATCCGCGCGGTGGTGGAGCGCCATGTCGCCCCCTTCGCCGCCGACGCCGCCAAGGCCAACGCCCAGATCGAGCGGCGCAGCGGCGTCGACATCCAGGAACCGACCGTGCGGCTGCGGTTTTCGACCACCGACCTCGGCAAGTACCGTGCGACGGTGACCGTCTTCGTGCCCACCGCCGAGGCCGAAGCGATCGAGGCCGCCGCCACGCGCGAGATCATGGAGGCCCTGCACGAGCGCATCACCGAGGCGCGCGAGGCCAAGGAGGCGGCCGCGAAGGCCGACGCGCCGGCGGTGCCGGCATCTTCATCGGCAGCATCTTGACGGCGCCCCGGCGCCGGCTTATCTGTTGAGCGTCCCGGTCCGGGCCCCTCTGGCGATGACGGCGGTCGTCGCGATGTCGGACCTTTCGTTCCCAACGCGCTGACGCGGCGCCAGGAGCGGGCCGGAGGCTCTCCCCTTGGAATTTCTTGATCTGTTTTTCGCGCCCGTGCTCGGCAAGCCGGCATGGGCGTGGATGACGTTCGCCGGCATCGTGGTGACGCTGCTGGTGCTCGACCTGGGCGTCCTCCACCGCAAGGCGCACGCCATCGGCGTGCCCGAAAGCCTGAAGCTGTCGGCCTTCTATATCGCCGTCGCGCTCGCCTATGGCGGCTGGGTGTGGTGGTACATGGGCGAGACCGCGGGCGTGCAGTACATGACCGCCTACTTTGTCGAGAAAAGCCTGTCGCTCGACAACGTCTTCGTCATTTCGCTGATCTTCACGTACTTCGCCGTTCCGCGCGAATACCAGCACCGCGTGCTGTTCTGGGGCATCCTGGGCGTCATCATCCTGCGCGGTATCATGATCGGCGCCGGCTCGGTCCTGGTCAGCCAGTTCCACTGGGTGCTTTACCTGTTCGGCGCCTTCCTGGTGCTGACCGGCCTGAAGATGCTGTTCGCCAAGGACCACGCCCCGGCGGACCTGTCGCAGAACCCCCTGATCGGCTTCCTGCGCCGCCACCTGCGGGTGACGGACGACCTGCACGGCCAGCGCTTCTGGGTGAAGCGCACCGACCCGCAGACGGGCCGCGCGACATGGTGGGCGACGCCGCTGTTCCTGGCGCTGATCGTGGTGGAGGCGTCCGACTTGCTGTTCGCGGTGGACAGCGTGCCGGCGGTGTTCGCCATCACCACCGACCCGTTCATCGTATACACCAGCAACATCTTCGCCATCCTCGGCCTGCGCGCCCTGTACTTTGCGCTGGCGGCGATGGTCCACCGCTTCGCGTATCTCAAGTACGCCCTGGCGGCGGTGCTGATTTTCATCGGCTCGAAGATCTACTACGCCGAGTTCTTCGGCAAGATGCCGGCCATCCTGTCGCTGGGCGTGACCTTCGGCCTGCTGGCGGCCGGTGTCATCGTCTCGCTGGTCAAGACGCGCCGGGCGCCGGTGGCGGTCGTGGCGGCGGATCAGGTGCCGCAGGAAGGCGGCACCCAGTAAGGAAACGGCGACGGGCGGTGGCGGCGGTCTTGCCGCTGCCGCCCGCCGCGAAGGAAAGGTTACATGTCTCTTACGTTTGAACTCGGCATCATCGTGCTGCTGGTTCTGTTCAACGGCTTTCTGGCGATGTCGGAACTGGCCGTGGTGTCCTCCCGCCGGGCGCGGCTGGCCGCCATGGCCGAGGCCGGCTCGGGCGGGGCGCGCCGCGCCATGGCCCTGGCGGAGAACCAGGGCCGGTTCCTCTCGACGGTGCAGATCGGCATCACGCTGGTCGGCGTACTGGCCGGCGCGTTTTCGGGCGCGACCGTCGCCGGGCGCTTCGACCGCTGGCTGGAGGCCGAGGTTCCGGCACTGGCCCCCTATGCCGAGGAACTGGCGCTTGCGGTGGTGGTCGGCGCCATCACCTACCTGTCGCTGATCGTCGGCGAGCTGGTGCCCAAGCGCATCGCGCTCGCCCATCCCGAGCGCATGGCGGCGCTGGCCGCCGGACCCATGCGGCTGGTGTCGGCCGTCGCGGCGCCCTTCGTCTGGGTGCTCGACCGCTCCAGCCATCTCATTCTGCGCCTTCTGCGCATCGAAGCCACGGAGACCGCCATGAGCGAAGACGAGATCAGGGCCGCCATCGGTGAAAGCACCGCCGCCGGCGTCCTGGCGCCCGAGGAGAACGAGATGATGCGGGCCGTGATGCGCTTCGCCGACCGCAAGGTACGCACCATCATGACGCCGCGGCGCGAGATCGACTGGCTCGACCTGAACGAGGCGCACGACGTCATCGTCTCGCGCCTTCGCGCCACGAAGCATTCGCGCTATCCGGTCTGCCGGGACGCGATCGACGACCTGGTGGGCATCGTGGTGGCAAAGGACATCCTGGACATCGTCCTGTCCGGCCGCGACTTCAATCTGTCGGCGCTGGTGCGCCCGGCCGAGGTGGTGCCCGACAGCGCCGGCGCCCTGTCGGTGCTGGAGCGGCTGAAGCGCGCGCCCGTGCACCTGGCCGTTGTGGTCGATGAGTACGGCGCCGTGCAGGGCGTGGTGACGCCGTCGGACATTCTGGCGGAACTGGTCGGCGGCATGGCCGAGCACGGCGAGAACTGGGTGCCACAGGCCGTCCGCCGCGACGACGGAAGCTGGCTGATCGACGGCGACATGGACGCCGCCCGCGCCGGCGAGGTCATCGGCTTCCGCGGCCTGGGCGAGAACGCCAGCTACGCTACGCTGGCGGGCTTCATCCTGACCGAGTTCCGCACCCTGCCGCGCGCGGGCCAGGCCTTCGACCGCGGCGGCTTCCGGTTCGAGGTGGTGGACATGGACGGGCGGCGCATCGACAAGGTGCTGGTCGTGCCGCCGTCCGCGACGGAGGACCGGGCATGACGCTCGCGGAAAAGCTCCGCCGCCTGCGCCCGTCCGGGGCGGCAGGCGGCATGGTGCGCGGCCTCTGGCTCGGCGCGGGGTGCGTGCTGATCCTGGTCGGGGTGATCATCTCGCCCATTCCCGGACCCCTGGGGACGCCCCTGGTCCTGGCGGGGCTGCTGATCGTCCTGCGCACCTCGCTGTGGGCGCGGCGCCGCTATGTCCGCCTCAGCCGCCGCTGGCCGGGGCCGTTCCGCCTGACGGACCGACTGCTCCGCCGCCGCCGCCGTCGCCGTCGCCGGCGCGGCCTGCCGGTGGAGAGCGGCGCAGCGGCCTGATCCTGCCGCGGGCGCGGCGTCAGCGTCCCGCCGCGATGGGCAGCACGCGGTCCGTCTCCACAAGGCGCGTTGCCGGCAGCCTCACCGTCACCCGCGTCCCCTCGCCAAGGCGGCTGTCCAGGGCCAGGGTGCCGCCATGCATCTCGATGAACTGCTTGCAGATGGGAAGGCCGAGGCCCGTTCCTTCCTTCTTGCGCACCAGGGCGCTGCGGGCCTGTCCGAACGGCTGGAGGACGCGCTCCATGTCCTCCTCGGGGATGCCGGCGCCCTGGTCCTCGACGGTCAGCGCCAAGCCGCCGGCATCGGCGCGGGCGCTGACGGTGACGGGCGCGCCGGGATCGCTGTACTTGATGGCGTTGCTCAATAGGTTGATCAGCACCTGGCGGACCCGCAGCGGGTCGACGCGCACCAGCGGCAGGGTCTCGGGCAGCGCCACCTTCAGCCGCACGTGGGCACGCTCGGCCGGCTCCTGAACCAGCGAGACGGCGGCCTCCACGATGTCCTGCAGCCTGGATTCCGACTCGTTCAGCTCCATCTGGCCCGCCTCGATCTTGGACAGGTCGAGCAGGTTGTTGATGAGGTCCAGCAGGTGCTTGCCGGAATAATGGATGTCGTTGGCATAGCCGGCGTAGCGCTCGGGAAGCGGGCCGTCGATGCCCATGGTCAGCAATTCCGAATAGCCGATGATGGCGTTCAGCGGGGTGCGCAGCTCGTGGCTCATGCTGGCGAGGAAGTTGGACTTCACGCGGTTCGCCTCCTCGGCCGCATCCAGCGCCAGCCGCAGGCGTTCCTCGTTCTCCTTGATGTGGGTGACGTCCTCTCCCAGCACGAAGAACCGCACGATGCGGCCCCGGCTGTTGCGCAGCGGCGTGATGACCTCGTACTCCCAGAACAGGTCGCCGTCCTTGCGCCGGTTCAGAAGCTCGCCGCGCCACTGGCTGCCGTCGAGCACGGTCCGCCACAGGGTTTCATACGTGCTTGCGGCGGTGCGGCCGGATTTCAGCAGCGACGGCGTGCGGCCCACCACCTCGGCCGGCGCATAGCCCGTCATCTCGCCGAAGCGCGGGTTGACGAACTCGATGCGGCCGCGCGTGTCGGTGATGGCGATGCTGACGGGGATGCTCTCCAGAACCTTGTAGAGCGCCGCGATGTCGGCCTTGGCCTCCATCTCCTCGGTGATGTCGGTGACGATGAGCAGCCAGTGCCGGTCGGCCTCGCCGGCGGAGACCTCCAGGTGCAGGTCGTGGCCCTCGCGGTCGACGCCGTGAAGCCGCGCCCGGCTGCAGCCGCGCAGGCGGTCCAGAGGCCAGTCGCCCTGGAACAGGGCGTCCAGGCGGGGCATCTCGTCGCGCACCCAGCCGAAGATCGCCTCCGCCTCGTCGTTCATGCGCACCACCCGCCGCCCGTCCGGATCAAGGACCAGAAGACCGATGGGAAGATGGTCGAGCAGGCCGCTCTGAAAGCCTTCCAACTGGGCCAGGCGCACCACCGCGCGCTCCACGTCGTAGCTCAGCGGCCAGAGAAGCCGGCGGCCGAGCAGCGCGAGAAACGCGAGGAACGCGACCACGGCCGCCAGCGAGTAGTCGCGAACCCGGTCGTAGCGGCGCTGCGAGGCCGCCTCCAGGTCCGAGACCAGGGCCTCAAGCTCGCGGGTCAGGGGCCCCGCCACGGCGGTCTTGATGCGGTCGGCGGCCCGGGCGAAATCCAGCGTATAGGGACCGCCGGCCAGGGCGGCGGCGGCCAGGGCGTCGGCCTTGAACCGCGCGAACTCCTGCCGCAGCGGTTCGTCGAGCGCGGTGCCCGACTCCTGGGCATCCAGCGTCAGCCCGTCGGCGCGCGCCTGTTCCAGCCGGGTGAAGCCCGTCTCCATGGCCGCGATGTCCGACTCGATCCGGTCGGCGATCGCGGCCGCGTCGGCCATGCCGTCGCGCAACTCGACGACCGACAGGGCGACGCGCTGGGCCAGCATGCGCTGGCGGCCCATGGTGTTGATCAGCGAGCCGACCTGGTCGCGCTCCACCACGAAGATCAGGAACGTCGCGCATCCCACCACCGACGCGGCACCCACCAGAAGCAGGACCGCCAGAAGCCGCCGCCGCATGACGAGGCCGACGCGCTGCCACCGCCCGCGGATTTCGGGCATCAGGTCGAACAGATGCATGAACCGTCCCCCAGTCCTGTAAGCGCCCCTCCCCACGATGTATATTTATTACACCTAAAGCATCTTTCTTTGACTTTGGATAAGTCCGGCCCGGATGAAGGGCCGGCGGGGGACGGCGGGAGCCTCAGGCGACGGTCGCCGCGTCCCGCAGGGCGGCCAGCAGCCGCCGTGCCGCCGGCGGCAGCGTGGGCTCGCCGGCATGGATGACGTTCAGCCGGCGGCGCGCCCAGGAGTCCGACAGCGGCGCACCGGCGATGTCCATGGTCTCGGCGTGCCGCTCGACGCTGCTCTTGCGCAGGAAGCCGATGCCCAGCCCTTCCTCCACCAGCCGGCGCAGCGATCCGAAGCGGGTCACCAGCATGGTGGGCGCGAGCGTCACTCCCGCCTCGGCACAGGCGGCGGTGATCAACTCGTCGATGGAGCCGCCCTGGTGGATGGAGATCACGTCGTAGCGGCAGGCTTCGGCGAAGGGGACGGGCGTTCCGGCCGGCCGGTCGCGCAGCAGGGGGTGGTCGCGCGGGGTCACCACCCAGATGGGGTCCTCGCAGAATGGCAGGTGGCAGAGCCCCTGCACGGCGGCGTTGTCCGCCACCACCGCAAGGTCGACGCGGCCCTCGCGCACGGCCTCGACGGCTTCACGCGTGTACAGCTCCTGCAGGTGCAGCGTGATGTCGGGGTTCTCGGCCCGGAAGCGGGCGAGCACGCGGGGCAGGTGGCCGTTCAGGGCCGACGTCACGGCCGACAGCCAGATCTCGCCGCCCGTGCCCTCGGCGAAGGCGCGCAGGTCCTGGCCGAGGGTGCGGATGTCGGACAGGATGCGCTCGCCGTGGCGGGCCAGGGCCTCGCCCTCGGGCGTGAGCGCCACCCCGCGCGGCAGCCGGCGCAGCAGGCGGACCTTGAGCATGGCTTCCAGGTCGCTGATGCGCCGGCTGACGGCCGAGGCGGCGATGTGCTCGCGGCGGGCGGCCTCGCCGATGCTGCCGGCGCGGGCCACGGCCAGGAACAGGCGGATGGTGACGATGTCGAAGGTCTGCAAGCGTCAACTCCGATACGTCAGAGCTTCAGACGCCGGATCTCCGCCTCCATGACATCGGTCATCGCGCGGGCGGAGCGTTCGCTGTGGCCGGTCATGGCGACGGCGAAGGCGAACACGGCGGCGGTCCGGTCCACAAGGCGGGCCAGACGCGGCAGAAGCCTTGGCGCCGCGGCCGGACGAGGGGCGGCGGTGGTGGCGGGCATGATCCTTCTCCTCTGCAAGTGCGTGAGGGAAGTCTAGGACCACGCCCGTCCGGCCACCATCGCCGGTTGACGAGGGGAGGGGGCGCGGCCCGGCAAGGCTGCCGACGCCGCGCCCCTCCGGGGGCTCTACTCCCCGTCTCCCGAGGCGGCGGCCCAGCGCATCCGCCGCCACGTGTTGACGGTGCGGATCAGCGGCACCACCAGCGTCAGCACCGTCAGCAGGGTGATCGCCAGCGTCAGCGGGCGCTCCCACAGGAAGGCGATGGAGCCGTCGTAGATGGAGAGCGCGCGGCGCAGGTTGTCCTCGATCATGTCGCCCAGGATGAAGCCCAGGATCAGCGGCGCCATGGGGAAGGCCAGCAGCCGCAGGATGATCGCCGCCACGGCGAAGGCCGCCATCATGTAGATGTCGAAGGTGTTGAACGACACCAGGTACACGCCGATCAAGGAGAAGAACAGGATCAGCGGGATCAGCACCGGCCGCGGCAGCGCCAGAAGCTTGGCGATGTAGGGGATCAGCGGCAGGTTCAGGATCAGGAGGACGATGTTGCCCAGGTACATGGACACGATGACCGACCAGAACACGTCCGGCGCTTCCTGGAACAGGCGCGGCCCCGGCTGCACGCCGTAGGAGATCAGCGCGCCGAGCATCACCGCCGTGGTGCCCGAGCCTGGAATGCCCAGCGTCAGCAGCGGCACGAACGAGCCCGTGCAGGCGGCGTTGTTGGCCGTTTCCGGTGCCGCCAGACCCTTCAGGCTGCCCTTGCCGAAGCCCAGCTTGTCCTTGGCCGAGGCGACCGTGCGCTCCATGCCGTAGGCGAGGAACGAGGCGATGGTCGCGCCTGCGCCCGGCAGCACGCCGATGAAGAAGCCCAGGATCGACGACCGGCCGACGGTGGGCGCGATGCTGCGCAGCTCCTGCCGCGTAACCTTAAGCGACCCCATGCCGCCGACGGAGGCGTCGCGGGTCTTCTCGCTGGACTCGTCGCGCTTGAGCACCGCCATCAGGGCCTCCGACAGGGCGAAGGTCGCCATGGCGAGCAGCAGGAAGCTGATGCCGTCCACCAAGTCCAGGCTGCCGAAGGTGTAGCGCTGCACACCGGCCGAGGGGTCGGTGCCGACGGTGGAGATCATGAGGCCCAGAACCGTTGCCATCAGCGCTTTTATCACCTGCCCGGGCGCGGTGAAGGCGGACACCGCCGTCAGCCCCAGGATCATCAGCACCAGGTAGTCCGACGACTGGAAGCTCAGCGCCACCGAGGCCAGCGCGGGGGCCGCGACCAGCAGGAAGATGGCGCCGATGGTGCCGCCGGTGAACGACGAGTAGGCGGCGATCGCCAGCGCCTTGCCGGCCTGGCCCTTCTGCGCCAGGGGATAACCGTCGAAGGCGGTGGCGACGGTGCCGGCGATGCCGGGCGCGTTGATCAGGATGGACGACGTCGACCCGCCGAACACGGCGCCGTAGTACACCCCGGCCATCAGGATCATGCCCGACGCCGGGTCGAAGCCGTAGGTGATGGGGATCATCAGCGCGATGGCCGAGATGGGGCCGAGCCCCGGCAACATGCCGATGAAGGTGCCCGCGAAACACCCGACGAAGACCATCAGGATGTTCAGGGGCGTGATGGCCGTGGACAGGCCGAGGGAAATCCCTTCCCACATGGTTCAGGTCCTTCTAGTGCGTGTCGCTGATTGAAATCATCGACGCTGCGGTGTGTGCTCCGCACACGCCTTCGGCTCCAGGCGCCGCGCAGGCTCACGCGCCATAGGGCGCGGCGGCGCGTCGGCCTTGCCGGGCGACGCGTGTTCGATGCCGGTGTCGCCCGGGATCAACTCGTCAGGGCGCGGATCAGCGCGCCGGGGTCGAGGTACAGGCCGAGCACCTGCGTCATCAGCGCCCAGAACACCACGGCCACGGGCACCGACGCGCCCAGCACCACGGCCCAGCGCCGCTCGCCCAGAATCAGGTAGCCGGCGGCCAGGAACAGCGAGGTCGCGATAACGAAGCCCAGCGGCTTGAAGGCCGCGCCATAGGCGACCATGGCGACCACCAGGGCGGCGACGCGGCCCCAGTCGAAGCCGGCCCAGCTTTGGGGCTTCTCGCGCTCCTGGCCGGCCTTGGGCTTGCGCATGACCGTGAACAACTGCGCCAGCGACAGCACGATGCCGATCACGGCCAGCGCATAGGGGAAGGTGCGGGGGGTGAAGGGTTCGAACTCCTGCCCCGGGAACAGCTGGATGCTGCCCGCGTGCCACCCGTAGGCGACCGACAGGGCCAGGAAGCACAGTGCCGCGACGGCATCGCGCGACAGAGTCATGGGAGGTCTCCGCGTGTCGGGGGAGGGAGAGGCGGGTGGCGGCGGGCTTACCGGGCGACACTTGGAATCATCGGCTCGTCTCGTCGCCCGCTAAGTCACGCCGCCGCGTGAACCGGCCGGGATCAGCGCAGGAAGCCCATTTCCCGCATCAGTTCACCCATTTCCTCTTCCTGCTTGGCGAGGAAGTCGACGAACTCCGCCGGCGGCAGGTACAGGTTCTGCCAGCCGTTCTTGGACCGGATTTCCTCCCAGGTCCCGGTGTCCATCATGGTCTCGACCTTGGTGGCGAAGGCCTGCTTGCGCTCGTCGGAGATGCCGGGGGCGGCGAACACGCCGCGCCAGTTGGCGAAGTCGATGTCGGCGCCGGATTCCTTGAAGGTCGGCACGTCGGGCAGCACGTCGACGCGCTCCGGCGCGCTGACGGCGATGATGCGCAGCTGGCCGTCGCGGTGCGGGCCGATGGCCTCGCCCAGGCCGGTGGACAGAAGCTCCGTCTCGCCCGACAGGAAGCCGGCCAGCGCCTTGCCGCCGGCGTCATAGGGCACGTAGGCGACCTGGCGCGGGTCCTCGCCGGCGGCGCGGAAGGCCGAGGCGGGCACCAGGTGGTCGAGGTCGCCGCGCACGGAACCGCCGGCGATCTTCACGCTGCGCGGGTCCTCGCGGAAGCGCTCCAGCACGTCCTCGAAGCCCTGGATCTCGGAATCGGGCTGTACGGCCAGAATCTGATAGTCGCCGATGACGCGGGCGACCGGCGTCACGTCGCGGTAGGAATAGGGGAAGATCTGGGTCAGCGAGCGCACGATGATCGGCGTCGAGTTGACCATCAGGGTGTTTTCCTGGCGGTCGGCGGTCTCGATCAGGTAGCCGATGGCCTTGCCGCCGCCGGCGCCGGACATGTTTTCGTAGGAATCGTTCTCGATCAGGCCTTCCTGCTTCATGGTCATGCCGATGGCGCGGGCCGTCGAGTCCCAGCCGCCGCCGGCGCCGCCGGGAATCAGGAAGTGGATGGTGTCGATGTCCTGCTGCGCGCTGGCGCTGGTGCCCGGCAGGCCGGACGCGGCGATCAGGCCGGCGGCCGCGATGCCGCCCAGGACGGCGCGGCGGGTCAGGCTCTTGAAGCTCTTCATGGATGTTCCTCCACGGTACGGTCATTGGAATGGCCGTCGCGGGGGAGGCAGGGAATCATTCGGATTGTCGTAAACGTCCTCCCGGCGCTCCTCGGACCTTCTTGCTTTTCTGGGAATGGTCCGCGCGACTGGGAAAGGATCGTACGGGCGCTACCTGTCACCAACCTGTCATCCGGAGATGGGGGGCATCACGGATGGAGAAGGGTCTGGTTCCAGCGCCGGATGATCTGCCGGCGCTTGGCCTGGTCCAGGAAGGCGAGCAGACCCGATCCCACCGGAATGGGCCGGAACCGGCGGTCCAGGCGCCCGGTCGGATCATGCCCGGCGGTGGCGGCGTCCACGCTCGGGTGAAGGGTGCCCAGGCCCGCGTCGGCGATGGCCCGCTGCCCTTTCTCCGACAGCAGGAAGGCGAGGAAGGCGCGGCCCAGTTCGGGCAGGCGGGCGGCGCGCGGCACGAGGCCCAGCCGCGACAGCACCACCGTGTAGTCCCTGGGCTGCACGATGCCGATGTCGGTGCCGCCGGCCGCCATGGCGCGGGCGTACGAGCCGAGGATGTTGTAGCCCAGCGCGAAGCGTCCCTGCGCCACGCGGTCGATCATGGCGGCCGAGTTGGAGTACAGCTTCACCCCCGCCCGGCCCATGAGCGCCACCAGCCGCCAGATGTCGTCGGACTGCCGGACGTCCCACGCCAGGAACTGGAAGCCGACGCCGCTGCGCTCGACGTCGTAGGTGGCGATGCGGCCGTGGAACAGGTCCTGCCGGGCATCCAGCAGCGCCGCCAGCTCTGCCCGCGTCGCCGGCGGCGTCAGGCCCTCGGCGGCGAAGAAGGGTTTGTTGTAGATGATCGTCGCCGGCTCGAACGTCAGGCCGAACAGGGTGTCCCGCCACGATGCCCACGGCGGCAGGTAGTTGGCCGTCGGCATGTCCAGCCGGCGGGCGTAGCCGTCGTTGGCCAGCTTGAACTGAAGCCCGATGGCGGAACTGAAGACGAAGTCGGCGGTCTGCCCGCCCGCGTCGGTCTCGTCGCGCACGCGCTCGAAGATCTCCACCGACTGCAGGTCGTGGTAGGCGACGGCAACGGCGTCGTACTCCGCCTGGAAGGCCTCGATCACCGGGGCGATGAGCGGCGTGTCGGCGGTGCTGTAGATGACCAGCGTCGCGGCCGGTGCGGCCTCGCTGGCGCTGGGTGCGGGGAACAGGGTCGGCTCCCGCGCCAGGGCCACGGGGGCGGCAAGGCAGAGCGTCAGAAGGACAAGGAGTCGCAGAAGGGCTTGCATGGCGCCAGAATGCCGGCTTCGCGGTCTCTTCACAACGGCCGAGGGTGGGGATAGCCTCAGGCGATGCGCCTGCTGATCGTCGAAGACAACCCCGACCTGGCCGACACCCTGCGCCGCCTTCTGGCGGCGGACGGTCATGCCGTCGACATCGCCACCGACGGGGAAGGCGCCGACGCAACCCTTGCCGCGGAAGCGTTCGACCTGGTGGTGCTGGATCTGGGCCTGCCCGACATGGACGGGATGGAGGTGCTGAAGAACCTGCGCGCGCGCGGCAGCGAGACGGCGGTGCTGGTCCTGACCGCGCGGGGCGGGCTGGACGACCGGGTGCGGGGGCTCGACCTCGGCGCCGACGATTATCTCGCCAAGCCCTTCGAGGTGGAAGAACTGGAGGCCCGCGTCCGCGCCCTCCTGCGCCGCAAGGCCGGCACGTCGGCCGGCACGCTGCGGGTCGGGCGGCTGGAGTTCGAGGTGGCGACGCGCCGCCTGCGCCTGTGCGGGGATGTGGTGGAACTGCCGCGCCGCGAGCTGGACGTGCTGGAGGCCCTGGTGCTGCGTCACGGGCGCGTGGTGTCCAAGCGGGAACTGGCCGACAGCGTGTCGGGCTTCGACGAACCCTTGAGCGACACGGCGGTGGAACTGTATGTCAGCCGCCTGCGCCGCAAGCTGGAGCCGGCGGGCCTGCGCCTTCGGGTGCTGCGCGGCCTGGGCTACGTGCTGGAAGACGCATGACCGGGCGCCGCCATTCCCTGCGCCGCAGCCTGTTCGGCTGGGTCCTTGTGCCCCTGGTGGGCCTGAGCCTGGTCTTCGCGCTGGAGGGTTACGCCGATGCGCGGCACCAGGCCAACCGGGCCTTCGACCGCACGCTGGCGGGCTCGGCCCTGACCATGGCGGACCGCGTCGCCATCGCCGACGACGGGGGGCTGCAGGTGGACATCCCCTACGTCGCCCTGGAGATGCTCACCTCGCTGGCCGAGGAGCGGGTGTTCTATCAGGTGCGCAATCCGGTCGACGGCTTCGTCACCGGCTACCAGGACCTGCCGCCGCCGCCCGACGAGCCGGCGGTCGGGGGCGGGCCGGTGTTCTATGACGCCACCTATCGCGGTGCCCCCATCCGTGCCGTGGCCCTGGCCGGCGCGGCATCCGACGCCGCCCGGTCGGTCGGCTACACCGTCATCGTCGCCGAGACGACGCAGGCGCGGGAGAGCCTGGCCCGCGCGGCGCTGGCGCGGTTGTCGCTGCGCCTGACCATCCTGGTGGGCATCGTCAGCCTGATGGTGTGGCTCGGCATCCGTCGCGGCCTGGCGCCCCTGGCCCGGCTGGAAAAGGCGGTGGCCCGCCGCAACCCCGATGACCTTCGGCCCCTGCGGCGGAACATTCCGGCCGAGACGGAACGGCTGGTGGATGCCTTCAACGCCTTCATGGGCCGGCTTGCGGATGCGCTGGGGTCGCTGCGCCGGTTCACCGGCAACGTCGGCCACCAGTTGCGCACGCCCCTGGCGGTGGCGCGGGGGAACCTGGCCCTGGCGGCGCGCGCCACCGACCGGGCCGAGATGGCGGAACATCTGCGCAAGGCCGACGCCGCGACGCGCGAGGCCGAACGGCTGGTGGAGCAGTTCCTGTTGCTGGCCCGACTGGAGGAAAGCCGGGCCAGCGGCGAAGGCATGCAGCGCCTCGACCTGGCGGAGGTGGCGGAGGAGGCGGCCCTGGACCGCGCCGATCAGGCGCTGCGGGCGGGGCTGGACATGTCGCTGGAAAAGCCCGCCGCACCCGTCCTGGTCAAGGGCAACGCGATCCTCCTGCGCGAGGTGGTGCTGAACCTTATCGACAACGCCATCCGCCATGCCGCGCCCGGCCCTTTGCGGATCGCGCTGAAGGCGGCCGGCGACACGGTGGAACTGGCGGTCAGCGACGCGGGTCCGGGCATCCCCGCCGACAAGCGCGCCCTGGTGCTGTCGCGCTTCGGGCGGACGGGCGACGGCGGAAGCGGCGGCTACGGCCTGGGGCTCGCCATCTGCCGGGAGATCGCCGACGCCCACGGCGGCGCGCTGCGTCTCGACCCCGGCCCTGGCGGCCACGGCCTGCGGGTCAGCCTTCAACTTCCCCGCGATGCGGACCCGGCGGTGCGATAGGGCCTCGGCAGGGGGCGCGACCGTCCTCAAGGGGACCCTTGGAGGCGTTCAAGCGTTCCAGAAGAATGCGATAGTCGTCAAACCCTGGCGCCTGCGGCGGCGGGCCGGTCCCGCCGGTTGCCGTCGTCGCCGTCAATTCTGGACATGGAGCATTCGACCCGGTGGGCTCTGGCACCGAAGGCTTGATCACCGTTCTGGGTGGCGTGGCGCTCCTGCTCTGGGGCTTGCGCATGGTCAGCACCGGCGCGACGAGGGCCCTCGGCGGAGAGTTGCGGACGGTCCTCGGCAGGGCGACCGGGAACCGCGTCTCCGCCCTGCTTTCCGGCCTCGGCTTCACCCTTCTGCTGCAATCCAGCACGGCGGTCGTGCTGCTGGTGTCGGGCTTTGCCTCGCGCGGCATGATGACCGTGGCGGCCGGTCTGGCGGCGGCGCTGGGCGCGGACGTCGGGACCACGCTGGTGGCGCAGGTTCTCAGCCTCGACCTGGGGGTGCTCGGGCCGCTGCTGGCCCTGGCCGGCCTGATCGTGTTCAAGGCCCAGTCCAGCAAGGCGGGGCGCAATTCGGGGCGCATCCTGCTGGGCCTCGGGCTCATGCTGGTGGCGCTCCAGCTGATCGGGGCGGGCGCGGCGCCCATCCGGCAGTCGCCGGTCATGCAGCAGGTGATCCTGGCGCTGGGGGACGAGCCGTTGCTGGCCCTTCTGCTGGGCGCGCTGCTGACGCTTGTCAGCCATTCCAGCCTTGCCATGGTGCTGTTGCTGGTCACGCTGGCCCGCGCCGGCGACATGCCCATGGAGGTCGGCTTCCTGTTGCTGCTGGGCGTGAACCTGGGCGGCCCGCTGCCGGCCCTCATCGCCACGCTGGGTGACCCGCGCGAGGCGCGGCGCGTCCCCCTGGGCAACCTGGTCTTCCGCATGGTCGGCGTGCTGGCGGTGCTGCCGTTCCTGGGCGTGCTGGTGCCCTGGATGGCATCGCTGGAGGCCGAGCCGGGACGCCAGATCGTGCACGCCCACACGCTGTTCAACCTTTGCCTGGCGGTGGTCTTCCTGCCGCTGACCGGCGCCGCCGCCCGGCTGGCCGAGCGCCTGGCCCCGCCGGCTGTGGTGGAGGACCCCCTGGCGCACGGCCAGCCCCTGTACCTGCGCGACGACCGGGGGCGGAGCGCCTCGCAGGCGTTGAACAGCGCAACCCGGGAGGCCCTGCGCATGGGCGACATCGTCTTCGCCATGCTCGACGGCAGCATCGAGGCGCTGAGAAGCGGCGACACAGCCCGGATCAAGGCGATCCAGCGCATGGACGACGATGTCGATTCCCTGAACGAGGCCATCAAGTTCTATCTGACCGAAATCAGCCGCCAACCGCTGACCGGCGCGCAGAGCCAGCGCTGCATGGCCGTGTTCAGCTTCGTGACGAACCTGGAGCACATCGGCGACATCATCGACAACAACCTGATGGACCTGGCCAGCCGCAAGGCGAAGCGGCATCTGGCCTTCTCGGAGGCGGGCGAGCGCGAGATCGCGCTGCTGCACGGCCACCTGACCGAAAACCTGCAACTGGCGCTGAACATTTTCGCGTCGAACGACCAGGACCTGGCCGAGCAGTTGCTCGACGACAAGCGGGCCTTCCGCGACGAGGAAGTGCGGGCGACGCACGCCCATCTCGAGCGCCTGCAGATGGGCTATGCGGAGACCATCGAGACCAGCGCGATCCACCTCGACCTGCTGCGGGACCTGCGCCGCATCAACTCTCACATCACCGCGACCGCCTATCCGGTGCTGGCGCCGCAGGGGATGGGGGCGGCGGCGGCGCACGGCCGGGGGCGGCGAACGGATGACGTGCCGGGCACCTACGGCCTGACCGGCGGATCGGCGCGACCGCTGCGCTGAGGAGCAGCCGCGGCGGTGCGCCTTGTGGCTGATTGCCTTCGACTGTTTATTCACATAATACTGTGTTGAGAATGAATTTCACTTCCCTTTTCATCTTTAGGTGGAGATTTTTTCTTTTCCGCACTTGCCTGTGGGCGCATCCGCTGGTAGCGTTGGGACCTTCTTTGAAAGATTCAAAAGAGGAGCGCACCGATGCGGGGCGACCCCACGATTATTGCCGAACTGAACGGCCTTTTGGCCTACGAGATGCTTGCCGCGGACCAGTATTTCGTTCACGCCCACGTCTATGAGGACATGGGCTTCTTCCGCCTGTACGAGCGCATCAAGCACGAGCAGGAAGAAGAACTGGAGCACGCGCAGAAGCTGATCCGCCGCATCCTGTTCCTCGGCGGCACGCCGGACCTGGGCACCCGTCAGACGCCGACGCTGGCGGCCGACGTGCCGGCCATGTTCAAGGCCGACCTGGACATGGAGATGAAGGTCGTCTCGGAACTGCGCCGCGTCATGGCCCTGGCGGAAGAAAAGCGGGACTACGTCACCCGCGACACGCTGCTGAGCCTGCTCGACGATACCGAGGAAGACCACGTCTACTGGCTGGAGCAGCAGCTTCGCCTGATCGACGCCATGGGCATCCAGAACTACCTGCAAAGCCAGATGGACGGGAGTGTTTCGGAATGAAGGGCGACAAGGGCATCAACAAGGAGCTGAACGCCGTCCTCAAGGTGCAGCTCACCAACATCAACCAGTACTTCCTGCATGCCCGCATGCACCGGAACTGGGGCTACCACGAACTGGACGAGCGCACCTACAAGGCCTCCATCAAGGCCATGAAGCACGCCGACAAGGCGATCCAGCGCATCCTGTTCCTGGAGGGCCTGCCCAACCTGCAGGACCTGGGCAAGCTGTATATCGGCGAGGACGTGCCGGAAGTCCTGAAGAACGACCTGAAGGCCGAGTACGGCTATCGCGAGGTGCTGGTCGAGGCCATCGCCAAGTGCGAGAAGGAGCAGGACTTCGTCAGCCGCGCCATGCTGGTGGATTTCCTGGACGATGCCGAAGAATTCATCGACTACCTGGAAACCAACATCGGCCTGATCGACAAGGTGGGCATCCAGAACTACCTGCAGTCGGCCATGGGCGAGATCGACGACTGATCCCGCCATTTGGGCAGATGACCGTCGAAGCGGGCCGCGGGAGCATGTCTCCCGCGGCCCGTTTTCTCATTCCCCCCGGAAGCTGGGCGTGCGCTTTTCCAGGATGGCCGCCACGGCCTCGTCGTGGTCGGCGGTGTGGTGGGCGGTGCCCTGGAAGGCCGCCGACATCTCCAGCAGCGTGTCCAGGCGCGTGTGCTGGCCCTCGCGCATCAGGCGCTTGGTCATGCGCAGGGCGTGCGGCGGGTTGGCGGCGATGCGCTCGGCCAGGTCCCGCGCGGCCGGCAGAAGCTGCTGCGCCGGCACCACGCGCGACACCAGGCCCCACGCAAGTGCCGTCTGCGCATCCACCGGATCGCCGGTGAAGGCCATCTCGGCGGCGCGCGAGGCCCCGACGGCGCGCGGCAGCAGCCATGCCCCGCCGTCACCCGGGATGATGCCCACCTTCACGAAGTTCTCGGCGAACACCGCTTCCTCGGCGGCGATGCGGATGTCGCACATCAGCGTCAGGTCGCACCCGGCGCCGTAGGCCGCGCCGTTGACGGCGGCGATGGTGGGCACGTCCAGGTCGTACAGCGCGCGGGGAATGCGCTGGATGCCCCGGCGGTAGTTCTCGCGGATGCGGGCCGCCGAGCCCCCGAAAGTGCCCTGCTTGTCGCGCATGTGCTTGACGTTGCCGCCCGAACTGAAGGCCTTGCCGGCACCCGTGATGATGACGCAGCGCACGCTCTCGTCCACGTGGATGCGGTCGCAGGCGGCGACGAAGGCATCCACCAGCGCCACGTCGGTGATGGCGTTGCGCGTTTCCGGCTGGTTCAGCGTCAGGGTGACGACGGCGCCGTCCTGGGCATAGAGGACGGGGTCGGTCTCGGGCGTTTCGGGCGTGCTCACGCAAGGTCTCCTCGGTTGACGAAAGGCGGTCACCAGCATAGGCCGCCGCGCCTGCGCGGGCCAAGCGGTCACGGTTCCTCGGTGCGATGCACCTCGGCGATCAGGGCGTTCAGTTCCTCGGCCAGCACGTCGGGGTGGTCCTCGGGCGTGAAGTGCTTGCCGCCGGGGATGTGACGCAGGGGTGCGCCCAGGTCGCGCGCCAGGCGCTCGCCGTAGGCCAGCTTCTGGAACTGGTCGTCGTCGCCCCACACCACCCGGGCCGGCACCTTCAGCGTCGGCAGGCGGTCGGCGACGGCCTTGGTGTCTTCGACATTCAGGGCCTTCATCTGACGCACAAAGGCCGCCGCGCCGTCCTGCGCCTGATAGTGCGGCCAGTGCGCCTGCAGCGCCGCCCGGGCGGCCTCGTCATCGTCGTGGCCGCGCTTGTAGAACATGGCCAGCATGGGCTTGAGCATGCCGTCGGGCACATGCTCCAGCGCCCCGCCCATGGCGCGCATGCTCTTGACCGAGGGAATGGGCCAACTGTCGTAGCAGATGGCGTTGGTCAGCAGCAGCCCGGCGCAGGCCTCGGGGCGGCGCACGGCGGCGATCTGCGCCACGCCGCCGCCCAGGTCGTGGCCGCAGAGGATCGCCCGCCCGAGCGCCAGTTCATCCATCCAGTCCAGCAGATAGCCGGCCTGAGCGGCGACGGAGATGTCGCGGTCGCGCCCGGCGTCCATGGACCCGCCGTAGCCCACCATCTCCCAGGCCAGGCAGCGGCCTCCGGTGACGCGCGGCATGACCTCGCGCCACAGGGCCGGGCTGGTGGGAATGCCGTGGATCATCACCACCGGCAGGCCGTCGCCGGCGCCGTCCTCCAGCCAGCGCATGGGAATGCCGTCGACGGCGATGGTCTTGGTCTGCATGGCATCGGCCTCCAGGTGACTCCCCCGCCTTCAACGAAGGGCCGCCGCTCGGCGTTCTTGATGACGTCGGCGGGTCGTCCGTTCCGCCAGCCAGTCCAGCCAGGGAGGCGCACCATGCAGGAGATGCCGGACCTCACGCCGGAAGGCCGCCGCGCGGTGGCCGAGGCCGCCAACCGCCACGGCGTCAGCCAGGATGCGGCGGCCGCCGCGTTGCGGGCGCTGGCGGCCGGGCAGGGCACGCTGGCCCAGTTCAACCACCCCGAACTGGGCGGCATGGTGCAGTGGGCCCAGGGCGGCATGGTGATGATCGGGGACATGTTCAACAACGCGCTCAAGGCCCGCGTCGACGCCCTGTGCCAGGACCTGTCGGCGCGCCTGCGCACCGCGACGCTGGTGGAGCCGCCCGCCTGGAGCGTCGCCACCGGCGGGGGCGGCGGCGGAGGCTGGTGGCCGCAGGACCTGGGCCAGCCGTCCTCCGCCGGCTCGCAGAACGACCTGCGCTACGCCCTGTTCCCGGCACGACAGCGCCTTGCGGTGGAGCGCAACGGGCGGGTGACGGTCTACGACACGGGCGATCACGTCATCACCGGCTTCGGCCAGCAGCAGCAGGGCGGCGGCGGCTCGGCCACCTTCACCAGCCAGCACGGCACGGTGCGGCTGGAGGCCCTGCCGGTGGTTTCCGGCGGCGGCGGTGGTGGCGAAGCCGGCGCGCCGGCCGCCGGCGCCGCGCCCGAGCCGAAGCGGGAGGCCGAGGCCGCCCCGGCGTCCGGCGACGACGACATCTTCGGCAAGATCGAGCGCCTGGCGGACCTCAAGGCCAAGGGCATCCTCAGCGAACAGGAGTTCCAGGCCAAGAAGGCGGACCTGCTCAAGCGCCTGTAGCGGGTGTTCCGGCGGCAGGTACGACGGGCAGCCTTCAGCAGTATAAACTTCAAGTATGTTTTAATTTGCGCCTCTCCATTGTAAGGGGTGGTCGGATACCGTTTCCGTCCACCGGGTGGGGCCGCCAATGACCTTCGAAGACGCCTGCCGCGCCTTCCTCGCCTACTGCCGCGCCGTCAAGGGCCTTTCGGACCACACGCTGCGCGCCTATCAGCAGGATCTGGCGGAGGCCCGCGCCTTCTGCGGGCCGGATGCGGCGGCGGCGTGGTGGACGCGCACGACCATCCGCGAGTACGTCGCTCACCTGGGATCGGCGCGGGGCCTGCGGGCGGCGACGGTCAAGCGCCGGCTGGCCTGCCTGAAGGCGCTGTTCCGCTGGCTGGAGACGGACGAGGTGGTCGATGTCTCTCCCTTCCACCGGGCGCCGGTGACCGTGCGCCTGCCGCGCCGGCTGCCGCGCGACCTGTCGCGGGCGGAGGTGCGCCAGTTGCTCGACAGCCCGCGCTGTCGCCTGCTGGGGCGAGCGGACTTCGGGCGGATGACCGTGCGGCTGGCCATCCTGCTCATGCTGTCCACGGGCGTGCGGGTGGGGGAACTGGCGGCGGTGCGGCTGCCCGACATCCGCCTGGCCGATGGGGTCATCCGCATTCACGGCAAGGGCAGCCGCGAACGCCGCGTGTTCGTCACCGACGCCGGCGTGCGCAAGCTTCTGGAGCGCTACATGGCCTTCCGCGACCGGCGCGGCGTGGTGACCGACGTGCTTCTGGTGGACGACCGCGGGCACGGCCTGAGCCCCCAGGGCATCCGGCAGCGGCTGCGGGCGGCGGCCCTGGCGGCGGGGATCGGGCGACGGGTGACACCCCACATGCTGCGCCACACCGCGGCGACGCAACTGCTGGAAGCCGGCGTCGACATCCGGTTCGTGCAGAAGCTGCTCGGCCACCAGAGCATCGCCACCACCCAGATCTACACCCAGGTCAGCGACGTCAGCCTGCAGCGGGTGGTGGCCGAGGCCGGGCACCTGCGCCGGCTTACGGCAAGGGGCGGGGCGCGGACGCCCGCCGGGGAGACGCCGGCGGCGGAGTAGGGATTACCCCGCCGCACGGCCCGTCCCTTCCGGCTTTCCGGCGAAGGCGAACGGGCTGAAGCCGCGGGTGTGCTCGTCCAGCAGCAGGCGGTGGCGCAGCGGCGGATGGGCGCGCTGGCTGCAGTCGGCGCGTTCGCACAGGCGGCAGTTGACGCCGATGGGCATGGCCACCTGCGCCGCCCCGGCCCCCAGGTCCAGGCCATCGGCGTAAACCAGTTCGCGGGCGTCCTCCAGCGCGCAGCCCAGCGCCACGCTGAACTGCTGGCGCGAGGCATGAAAGCCGCCCGCCGCCTGCTGCACCGTGCGCGCCAGCGAGAAGAACCGGCTGCCGTCGGGCATCTCGGAAATCTGGGTCTTGATGACGCCCGGCACGCGGAAGGCGTCGTAGACGATGTAGCGCGGGCAGGCGCCGCCGAAGCGGGCGAAGGGGAAGGCGGCGGCGGAAAAGCGCTTGGACACGTTGCCCGCCTTGTCCACCCGGATCAGGAAGAACGGCACCCCCTTGTCGCCCGGCCGTTGCAGCGTGGTCAGGCGGTGGCAGACCTGTTCGAAGCTGGCCTCGAAGCGGTGCTGCAACAGTTCGATGTCATAGCGCAGGCGGCGGGCGGCGGTCAGGAAGGGCGCATAGGGCATCAGCACGGCGGCGGCGAAATAGTTCGCCAGGCCCAGCCGCGCCGCCCACCGCGCCTCGGGCTGGCCCGGTCCGCCGCCGTCGAGCAGGCGGTCGAGCAGGTCGCCGTATTGCAGGTAGGCGATCTGGCAGGCCACCTGGAACCGCCGCTTGGCGGGCGAGAGCAGCTCCGACAGCAGCAGTTGCCGGCCGTGGTGGTCGTAGCGGCGGATGGCCGCGCCCATGGTGTCGGCCGGCAGCACGCGCACCCGCACCCCCAGCGCCGCCTCCAGGTGCAGGCTCAGGCCCCGCCCCATTTCGCCGCGCTTGAGGTCGGCTTCCTCCCACAGGTGGTCGGCGGCGGCCTCCAGGTCAGGAAAGTGATTGCCGGCGGTGCTGAAGAAGTCGCGCACCGTCTCCAGCGGCTGCGGAGCGGCGTGGGTGCCGTCGATCTTCTCCTCGTCGGCGACGCGCTCGGCGACGGCCTGGAAGTCCTCCGACGTGCGCCGCCACGCGCCGTAAAGGGTCAGCACCGCGCGGGCCAGTTCGGGCGACTGTCCGGCCAGGTCGCGGATGTCGCGCTTGCGCAGGTCGCCGTCGTCGAACAGCGGGTCGGCGAAGACCTCCGTCAGGGCGTCGGCGAGCTGGCTTTCCTCGTCGCGGGCGAAGTCCTGCAGGTCGACGTCGAACGCCTTGCCCAGCCGCAAGAGGACGGGAACGGTGACCGGGCGCTGGTTGTGCTCGATCAGGTTCAGGTAGCTGGCGGAAATGCCCATGCGCTCGGCCATCTGGGCCTGGGTCAGGCCGTGGTCCTGGCGCAGGCGGCGGACCTTGGGGCCCAGCATCGTCTTCTTGTCCATGACCGGCCGTCTCCCGCGGTTGTGCGCTGCCACGATTTTACAGGCTTTACAAATTTACTGGGGCGGCTTGTCGAGGTCTTTACACGCCAACCCCTTTACTTTCCAAGTCGTGTTGCGCTGCGGCGTTATCAAGTCAAAATCATGACGGACATCGCAACGCACAATTTACAGATGGAAAGGAGGACCGCCCATGGCTCCGCTCGACACCGCCCGCTCCGGCCCCGGCGACGGTCGCGAGGCTGACCGCGACATCCACGCCAAGCGCTTCGAGAACGTCACCCGCGCCTATTCGCAAGAGGAGGTGGAGCGCCTGCGCGGCAGCGTCCGCATCCGCCACACCCTGGCCGAGATGGGCGCCCGCCGCCTGTGGGAACTGCTGCACGACCGCGACTACGTGCCGGCGCTGGGTGCCCTGTCGGGCAATCAGGCGGTGCAGATGGTCAAGGGCGGGCTGGAAGCCATCTACCTGTCCGGCTGGCAGGTGGCCGCCGACGCCAACCTGGCCGGTCAGACCTACCCCGACCAGAGCCTCTACCCCGCCAACTCCGCCCCCGCCCTGGTCAGGCGCATCAACAATGCGCTCCTGCGCGCCGACCAGATCGAGCACATGGAGGGCCACTCGGGCCGCACGCACTGGATGGCGCCCATCGTGGCGGACGCGGAGGCCGGCTTCGGCGGTCCGCTCAACGCCTTCGAGATCATGAAGTCCTTCATCGAGGCGGGCGCGGCCGGCGTGCACTTCGAAGACCAACTGGCATCGGAAAAGAAGTGCGGCCACCTGGGCGGCAAGGTGCTGGTGCCCATCGGGCAGTTCCTGCGCACCCTGAACGCCGCGCGGCTGGCCGCCGACGTCTGCGACGTGTCCACCATCCTGGTCGCCCGCACGGACGCCGAGAGCGCCCGGCTGATCACCAGCGACATCGACGAGCGCGACCATCCGTTCATCGACTTCGACGCCGGCCGCACGCCGGAAGGCTTCCACCGCATCAAGGACGGCATGGGCGTCGACTACTGCATCGCCCGGCAGATGGAATTCGCGCCCTATGCCGACCTGCTGTGGTGGGAAACCAGCAAACCCAACCTGGACGAGGCCAGGCGCTTCGCGGAGGCCATCAGGGAGGTCTATCCCGACCAGATGCTGGCCTACAACTGCTCGCCGTCCTTCAACTGGGCGAAGAACCTGAGCGAAAGCGACATCGCCCGCTTCCAGCGCGAGCTGGGGGCCATGGGCTACAAGTTCCAGTTCGTCACGCTGGCGGGCTTCCACTGCCTGAACCACGCCAGCTTCGAACTCGCCCGCGGCTACCGGGCCGAGGGCATGGCGGCCTATTCCCGCCTCCAGCAGGCCGAGTTCGCCTCCGAGCAGTTCGGCTACACCAGCACCCGCCACCAGCGCGAGGTGGGCACCGGCTACTTCGACGCCGTGTCCAACGCGGTCGGCGGCGGCCAAAGCTCCACGGCCGCCATGGCCGAGAGCACCGAAACCGCGCAGTTCTGAAGCGCGCATCCAAGACCTGACCACGAAAACAAGGGAGAATTCGTCATGGGACAGTCGACGCGCTACTGGGTCATCGGCGGTGAGTACACCGACACCGCCTTCACCCGCATCAAGGACGGCACCCAGACCATCGCCGGCCCCTACGCCGACTACCAGCAGGCGCTGAAGGACTGGCGCGACCTGAGCGAGGAGAACCGCGGCGACGCCTGCCTGCGCTATTCGATCGCCACCGAAGGCGCCATGATGGCCGCCGCCGCCAGTGCGCCGGTGCCGGGGTCGTCCATGCGCTCATAAGCCGCCTGTTCTCTTGCGGTCCGCATCGGTCGGCGCCCGTCCCAAAGGAGACTTCGGGGCGGGCGCCGGCGTGTCCGCCTGCGCCGAAGGTGTCATGGACGGGCGGGGCGCGGCGGGCGTAGCGTGAAGGGCCTGATCCCGCCGGAGCCTGCGCCATGCGCCGTCGCCTTGCCGTGTCCCTGATCGTCTTGATGACGGCCGCCGCGCCCGTCCTGGCGGACGATTTCGGTGCCGAAGATACCGTCAGCCGTCAGGCGGTGGCGGGGCTTGAGGCCTATGCCGCCTACAAGATGGGCGACTACGACACAGCCCGCGCCCTGTGGGAGGACCTGGCGGCCAAGGGCAATACCACGGCCATGGTCAATCTCGCCAACCTGTTCGAGCAGGGCCAGGGCGCCCCCGCCGACCGCGCCGCCGCGCTGGAGTGGACGCGCAAGGCGGCGGAGGCGGGGGATCCCCGGGCCATGGTGTCGCTGGGCGTGGCGCACGAAGGCGGGGCGTCCGGCCTGCCGCGCGACCTGGAGGCGGCGGAGCGCTGGTTCCGCAAGGCCGCCGGGGCGGGCGACGCCGACGCGCACTTCAACCTGGGCGTCCTGCTGCTCACCAACCGGGGGCAGGGGCTCGACACCACCCCGCCCGACCAGCGCCGCGCCGCAGCCTGCCACCTGCGCGCCGCCGCCGACCAGGGCCATGTCGAGGCCCGCGCCATGCTGAAGATTGCCGAGAAGGGCGGGGACTGAGGGGCCGGCTCAGCCCGAGGCATCGGCGTCCTCGGGCGCCGTGACCACCGAGAGCGCGGCGATGGTCCGGGCGTGCAGGTCGCGCACCCGCGGCAGTGTCTGGCGCACGGCATCGGCATCGCCGCATTGGGCATCGGCCTCCATTTCGCTGAACAGGGCGTGCACCGGCGTCAGCCCCAGAACGCCCGCCGCGCCCTTCAGTGCATGGGCCTCCTCGGCGGCGGCATCGGTGTCGCCGGCATCCAGCGCCGCCTCCAGCGCGTCCAGCCGGGGCGGGGTGGTGTCGCGGAACAGCTCCACCAGCCCGCGGACGGCCGTCGGCCCCAGTTCGTTCCACTGCCGCACCACCAGCGAGCCCGGCGGCACGAGCGTCGGATCGGGGCCGGGGACGGGGGCGCCGCCGGAGGAGGCGGACGCCGGCGCCGCGGCGTCGGGTTCGACGTCGGCCGCGCCCACCGGCGGCAGGGCGGCGCCGGCGGCGGCGGCCCGCTCGCGCAAAAGGTCGGTGATGACGCGCTTGAGCAGGTCCAGCTTGAAGGGCTTGCCGAGGACGGCATCGGCCCCCGCCTCGCGGGCGGCGCGCTGGCTGGCGTCGGTGACGTCGGCCGACAGTACGACGATGGGCACGCCGGCGCGCTCCGGCTCGGGCAGGGCGCGGATGCGGCGGATGGCCTCGGTGCCGTCGATGCCCGGCATGTGCAGGTCCATCAGCACCACGTCGTGCGATCCCTCCGCCGCCGCCGCGACGCCGTCCAGGCCGCTGTCCACCGCCTTGACCTTATGGCCGTCGCGGCGCAGAAGCTCGGCCGCCAGCATCCGGTTGACCTTCTCGTCCTCCACCAGCAGCACCCGCAGGGCCGTGCCGTCCGCATCGGCCGGACGCCAGGCCGGGGCGGCGCCCGGGCGTTCCGGCGCGCGCGAGGCGGCGGCGTCCTCGGCGTCGGTCAGGTCGAGGTTGAACCAGAAGGTGGAGCCTTCGCCGGGCGTGGTTTCGAAACCGATGCGCCCGCCCATGGCCTCCACCAGGCCCTTGCAAATGGCAAGGCCGAGGCCGGCCCCGCCGTGGGCGCGGGAGCGCGAGGCGTCGCCGACGGCGAACTGCTCGAACAGCTTTTCCCTAGTTGCCGCGGGGATGCCCGGGCCGCTGTCGTCGACGGCGAACTGCACCCGCAGGCCGCCTTCCGGGGCCGCGCCGACCGGCCGCAACCGCAGCCGGATGCCGCCGCGCCCGGTGACCTTCACCGCGTTGGACAACAGGTGGAACAGCACCTGCTTGATGCGCGCGGCATCGCCGACCAGCCGCTCCGGCAGGCCCTCGGACATGGCCACGTCCAGCGTCACCCCCTTGGCGATGGCCGACGGCCGCATCAGTTCGGCCACGCCGTCCAGCAGCGCGCGGGGATCGAAGGCTTCGGCGGCGACGGTGACCGAGCCCGATTCGATGCGGCTCAGGTCCATCACGTCGTCCACCAGCCGTACCAGGCTGTCGCCCGACCGCTGGATCGTGTCGACATAGCCGGCCTGCGTCTTGGACAGGCGCGTGCCGCCCAGCAGCTGCACCATGCCCAGGATGCCGTTCATGGGCGTGCGAATCTCGTGGCTCATCACCGCCAGGAAGTCCGACTTGGCGCGCGCCACGGCCTCGGCCTGGGCCTTGGCGCTGGCGAGCATCTCCTGCGCGCGGTGGCGGCTGGTGATGTCGGTGGCGGTGCACATGGCGGCATCCTCGCCCTCGTACTCCACCGCGACGCCGGCGACCACCGCCCACCGCGCAGACCCGTCGGCGGCGTTGCGTATCCGGACCTCGTGGTTGTCCAGGCGGCGGTGGCGGCGCAGGATGCCGATGGCCCGGTCGAAGTCCTCGGGGTCGTGGAAGAAGCCCACCGATCCCAAACCGACCGCCTGCTCCGGCGACACGTCCAGCAGGGCGGCGGCCTCGGGATTGATGTGCAGGATGCGACCGTCCGACAGGCGCCCGACCATCATGGGCAGCGGCACCGCCTCCACCAGCCGGCGCAGGCCGTCCATTCCGGCCTTGAGCGCATCGGCGGCGCGCTTGCGGTCGTCGATGTCGATGAAGCCCGACAGCACCGCCGGGCGGCCCTGGTACGACACCATGGCCGCCGACAACTCCACCCACAGCCGCCGGCCGTCGCGGGTGCGCAGCTCCACGTCCATTCCGGGCACGCGGCCATCGCGGCGCAGGGTGTCCAGCAGACGGTGGCGGTCTTCGGGATCGACATAGAAATCCCGCGCCTCCACCCGCGGCAGTTCTTCCTCAGCCACGCCGAACAGGGCCAGCGCCCGACGGTTGGCGGCCAGCGGCCGGCCGTCCTCGGAAACCACCGTCATGGGCACCGGCGCGGCGTCGAAGATGCGGCGCAGGGTTTCCTCGCTGTCGCGGACGGCGGCCTCGGCGCGGATGTAGTCGGTGATGTCCTGGTCGATGCCGAACAGGCGGGTGACCCGTCCGTCGGGCCCGAACTCGCGGTAGCCCTTGGAGAACACGTGCCGGACCGAGCCGTCGTCGCGGATGATGCGGAAGACGCGCTCGCGCTCCTTCCAGCTCTGGTCCTGGGCATCGGACAGGACGTCGGGCAGGTCGTCGGGATGGACCCGCGACAGGAAGGTGTCCAGCCCGCGCGTCACGCCGGGCTCCGCCGGGTCCAGGCCGAAGATGCGCTCCAGCTCGCGCGACCACTGGGCCTCGTCGGTGGCGGGATAGAAATCGTAGCAGCCGATGTGGGCCAGATGCTCGATCTCGCGCAGCAGCCGGGTGTTGCGCTCCATCTCGCGGGACTGGCGGCGCAGGGCGTCGTCGGCGGCGCGGCGGGCGCTGCCGTCGCGCAGAGACAGGACCGCGCCGCCCCCGCCGTCCGCCGCGGCCATCAGTTCCAGGACGAGCGTCCGCCCGTCCGCCGTGAGCCCCCGCACCTCGCGCACGCCGTTGCGCGCGGTGCCAAGGCCCGCCGCCGGAGTGCCGTCGGCAGCCTCGGGCAGCAGGTGGGCGAGCGGGGTTCCGGGGGGCAGGCTGCGGCCGAACAGGGCCTCGGCGGTGGCATTGGCGGCCGTGAGGCGGCCATCGGCATCGATAGCCATCACCGCATCGGGCTGGCCGTCCAGCAGCCGCCGCTGCCGCCGGGCGAGGCGGGCCGTGGCGATCGCCGCGACGGCCAGGAGCCCGCCGCCGGCCCCGGCCAGCGCACCCGCGCCCGTCGCCTGCGGCGTCCAGTCCAGCGGCGCCATGGCCAACGCGGCGCCGCCGGCGGCCAGCAGGGCCGTGGCAGCCGCCGTCAGGGCGTCGGGAAGGCGGGTCATGATGGCAGGGTCCTCGAAAGACGGGCAGCGCTACGATCGGAGGACGATGATACCACGCGCGGCACTTCCACCACTAGGCGACCGCCGCCGGCGGTGCGGCGCGGCCGGGCGGGGCTTCTTCCGCCAGTCCGCCGGGAAGCCTGGCCAGGGCGCGCTCCAGCGTATCGACGATGCCGCCGTCCTCGCGGCGCAGGCGGGTGACCGCGATGTCGATGCGCGGCACCACCGTCTGGTCGCGCCATGGCACCCCCGTCAGGTCGATGTGATGGATCAGCCGGCGCCCCGCCACGGCGGCGTCCAGGGGCTCGGTTTCCGGCAGCAGCACGGCGAAGACGTCGGGGGACACGCGCGCCACGGTGTCGATCATGCGCAGCGATTCCCGCGCCTGGGCCGCCACGGCCCGGCGCACGGCGGCGGCGGCGCCGGCGCCGTGGCGGGCGTCCAGGGCGTCGGCATCGCTCAGGCGGATCGCAAGCACCGTGAGCTGATGGCCGAAGCGCCGGCAGCGGGCCATCTCGGCGGCGCCCGCGTCCTCGAAGCGGCGGCGGTTGTCGACGCCGGTTTCCAGGTCGACCGTGGCGGTGCGGCGCAGGGCGGTCTCCACCCGGCGGCGTTCCTCGGCCCGGGCCGTCAGCAGCCGGGCCAGCACCCCCGCCGTCACCACCAGGGCGAAGGCAAGGGCGCGGACGATCCACAGCACGGCGCCTCCGCCCGACCACCCGGCTGCGGGCACGGCGGCCAGCTGCCACGTGCCCTGACCGGCCAGCGAGACGTCCAGCAGTACCGGATCGCTGCGGAAGACCGCCGCGTCGCCGAAGAACAGGTCGCCCGCCGCACCCGTGGCATCCCGGCCGCGCAGGGCGACGCGCAGCGGCAGCTCGGGGTCGAGCAGGCCGGCATCGCGCCACAGCCCGCGGGAATCCATGGCCATGGTCACCAGCCCGACGAAGGGCCCGCTGGCCGGCGGGCCGTCCGACGGGGACAGGAACACGGGCATGCGTCCGATCAGCCCTTCGCCGCCCTGGATGAGGGGGACGGGGCCGGCGACCACCACGTCGCGGGCGTTGATGGCGCGCAGCACCGCGTCTCGCTGTTCCGGCAGCGCGGCGACGTCGACGCCGATGGTGGCGGCATTGGGCCCCTTGGGATAGGCGTAGGTCAGCGTGGTGCCGCGCGCGAAGGCCAGGTTGCGAATCTGGGGGCCGTCGGTGATCAGGGCGCGGGCGAGGCGGGTGAATTCGGCCTCGCTGGTTTCGGGATAGTGGGACATGTGCGCCGTCAGGCCGCGCAGCAGCAGGACGTTGCGGTTGACGACCTGCTCCAGCCGCGCGCGCAGCGTTGCCGTGCGATCCAGCACGGCGGCGTGCTCCGCGGCCTCGGTGGAGGCCGCGACCAGCCGCTCCACGCCCAGAAGCGCAAGCGCCGTCAGCGCCATGGCCAGAACGGCGGCCACCCATGGGCGCCGGCGCTGCGGCCCGCGGGCCGGCCCGGCGCTGTTCACGCTGTCCATGGCGAGCGGCCCCCCAAATGCCGTGCTGCACCCGTGACTTCAACCTTCATGCTACCCGGGACCGAAGGGATCGGCAACGGGCGGAAGGGGATAGCCCCGATGCGACGAGGGTCTGAGACGAAGGGCTCTACAACACCGTCGCCGCCCGTGCCGCCTGGCCGTAGAGGCCGGACAGGGCGCGGAGCTTGCCGGCGAGGTCGCCGATGTCCTTGGGGTCCAGACCCATGCTTTCGAAGGTGGTCACCAGGCAGTCCTCGCGCACGTGGCGGTAGCCGCTGCACACCCAGGCGCCGCGGCCCGTGGTGGTGAACCACACCTCCTTGCCGCGCTTGGTGCGCTCCACCAGCTCCAACTTCTCCAGCTTTTTCAAGGAATAGCTGACGGTATGGGTGTCTTCCACGTTCAGGGTGAAGCAGATGTCGGCCAGGCGCTTTTCCCGCTTTTTATGATTGCAGGTGTGCAGCACCAGAACGTCCAGCGCGTTCACGTCCTCCAGCCCCACGGCCTGCATGCAGCGGACCATCCAGCGGGAAAAGGCATGGAAGCTGACGATCAGGCCGAACTCGAACTCCGACAGTTCCGCCGCCCGCTCGCTGACCAGATGCTCCGACGAGACGATGCGGCGCGGCTTGGGCGGGGCGGTCGGGTCGTCGGGACCGGCCGTCGCGGCGTCGTCCTTGTGCTGGTTGCTCATGGTCTCTCCCCTTGCTGTCTGGCGGCTGTGGTCAGCTGTCGATGACGACGGTGCGGCCGCGCGGCGTGCGGATGTCCGCGGCCAGCCCCGGCGCCTCGTCGGGCGTGGCGACCACGGCGGCGGGGCCGGCGACGAACTCCAGCCGCATGAGGCCGTCGCGGATGCGCTCGGGCGCGGTGTGGCGGAGCGTCAGGCGTTCCAGCCGGCAGCCGCTTTCCGGCAGGCCGTCGGCCGGGTGACGGTCTTGCGGCCACTGGATCAGCAGCGGCAGCGCCCCGCCCGCCGGCGGTGCGCCATCCGGCCGCACAGTGATGCGCCACTCCAGGTCGCCCCGGCTCATGGGCTGGACTTCGCCCAGGCCTTCCGGCCCCTGGGCGAGGGTGGCGCCGATGTCGTTGGTGCGCGCGATCCAGGCCAGCAGGCGCGGACGCTCCGCCAGACGCGCTTGCACCGCCGGATCATCCAGGCCGAACCAGCGGGGGCGGTCGGGCGCCGGGGCGTCCGGGTCGATGGCGATGACCTCCAGGTACAGGCGCTGGCCCAGCTTGAGCAGCCGGTTGTGGGTGCCCATGCGGGGATGGGCGCCGCCGCCGGACAGCGGCACGCCCAGGCGGTCCTCCAGCCAGGCCACGCCGTCGTCCAGAGAGGCGGCGCCGATGGCGATGTGGTCCAGGCGCAGCGTCATGACCTCAGCCCTTCGACGAACCGAAGCCGCCGCCGCCGGGCGTTTCCACCACGATGACGTCGCCGGGGTGCATCTGCGTCTGGTCGGTGGAGCCCAGTTCCTCCGTCGTGCCGTCGCGGCGCTCCACGGTCGTGCGGCCGACGGCGCCGGGATCGCCGCCCTCCATGCCGTAGGGGGCGATGCGGCGGTGGTTTGACAGGATCGCGGCCGTCATGCCCTCCAGGAAGCGCAGCCGGCGCACGGTGCCGTCGCCGCCCTTATGCTTGCCCGCACCGCCCGAGCCCCGGCGGATGGCGAAGCTTTCCAGCAGGACGGGAAAGCGCCACTCCAGCACCTCCGGGTCGGTCAGGCGGCTGTTGGTCATGTGGGTGTGCACCGCCGAGCAGCCGTCGTAGTCGGGTCCGGCACCGGCGCCGCCGCAGATGGTTTCATAGTACTGGTAGGTCTCATTGCCGAAGGTCAGGTTGTTCATGGTGCCCTGGCTGGCGCCCATGACCCGCAGCGCGCCGTAGAGGGTGTCGACCACCACCTGGCTGGTCTCCACGTTGCCCGCGACCACGGCGGCCGGGTAGACGGGGTTGAGCATGGAGCCTTCGGGGATGATCAGCTCGATGGGCTTCAGGCACCCCTCGTTCATGGGGATGTCGTCGTCGACAAGCGTGCGGAAGACGTACAGCACGGCGGCCCGGCACACGGCCGAAGGGGCGTTGAAGTTGTTGGGGCGCTGGTCGCTCGTGCCCGTGAAGTCCACCGTGGCGCAACGCTTTTCCGTGTCGACGGAGATGCCGACCTTGATGACCGAGCCGTCGTCCATCTCGTAGGAGAAATCGCCGCTTTTGAGGTTGCCGATGACGCGGCGCACGCTTTCCTCGGCGTTGTCCTGGACGTGGCCCATGTAGGCCTTCACTACGTCCAGCCCGAAGTGCTCCACCATCTTGCGCAACTCGCGCACGCCCTTCTCGTTGGCGGCCACCTGGGCGCGCAGGTCGGCAACGTTCTGGTGCGGGTTGCGGGCGGGATATTTGCCCGACGAGAGAACCTTGACGATCTCGTCTTCCAGGAAGCGTCCGTCCTCCACCAGTTTCAGGTTGTCGAGCAGCACGCCTTCCTCGTCCACGGTGGTGGAGTCCGGCGGCATGGAGCCCGGCGTGATGCCGCCGATGTCGGCCTGATGGCCTCGGCTGGCGACGTAGAACAGGATTTCCGCACCCGCCTCGTCGAACACCGGGGTGATGACGGTGACGTCGGGCAGGTGGGTGCCGCCGTTGTAGGGCGCGTTCAGCACGTAGACGTCGCCGGGCTTCAACTCGGCCCCGTTCTCGCGGATGACCGTGCGCACGCTCTCGCCCATGGAGCCCAGGTGGACGGGCATGTGGGGCGCGTTGGCGACCAGATTGCCGCCAGCGTCGAAGATGGCGCAGGAGAAGTCCAGCCGCTCCTTGATGTTCACGCTGTACGCGGTGTTGGCGAGCGTGGCGCCCATCTGCTCGGCGATGGACATGAACAGGTTGTTGAAAATCTCCAGCATCACCGGGTCGGCGGTGGTGCCGATGGAGACGCGCGCCGGCCGGGACTCCACGCGGGTCAGGACCAGGTGGTTGCGCGTGTTCAGCTCCGCCGCCCAGCCGGGTTCCAGGACCGTGGTGGCGGTGGATTCGATGACGATGGCCGGGCCCTTCACCGTGTCGCCAGGGAACAGGCGCTCGCGGTCGTAGACGGGCGCGTCATGCCACTCGCCGCCGGAGTAGAGGCGCACCGTCTCCGCCGGTTCGGGCGTCTCGGGGGCGTCGGCGGGGCGCTCGATGACCGGGTCCTCGGCCTGCTCCGTGGCGCCGACGGCCTCCACGCTGCACGCCTCGACGATGAAGCCGCGGCCCTGGATGACGAAGCCGAACTGCTGGCGGTGGGTCTCCTCGAAGGCCGCGATCAGGCCGGCCTTGTCGGCGGCCTCCACGACGATGGGCGTGTCCGTGCCCTCGTAGCGCAGGTGGACGCGGCGGATGCCGGAAATCTGGCTGTCCTTGACGCCTTGGGCGTGAAGCTCCTTGCGGGCCTCGGCCTCCAGTTCGTCGTGGGCGGAGGCAATGTCCGCCATGGCGGCGTCGGACAGTTTCACCTCCAGGGATCGCTCGCGCATGGCCCGCAGGTCCGCCAGCCCCATGCCGTAGGCCGACAGGACGCCGGCGTAGGGGTGGATGAAGACCGAGTTCATGCCGAGCGTATCGGCCACAAGACAGGCGTGCTGCCCGCCGGCGCCGCCGAAGCAGGCCAGCGTGTACTCGCTGACGTCGTAGCCGCGCTGGACGGAGATTTTCTTGATGGCGTTCGCCATGTTCTCGACCGCGATCTTCAGGAAGCCCTCCGCGACCTCCTCGGGCGTGCGGTCCTGGCCGAGCTTCTCCTTGATCTCGGCGGCCAGGGCGGTGAACTTCTCGCGCACCACGGCGGCGTCCAGCGGCTCGTCGGCGTTCGGGCCGAAGACCTTGGGGAAGAAGGCGGGCTGGATCTTGCCCAGCATGACGTTGCAATCCGTCACCGCCAGCGGGCCGCCCCGGCGATAACACGCGGGGCCGGGGTTCGCGCCCGCGCTGTCCGGCCCGACGCGGAAGCGGCTGCCGTCGAAGAACAGCACCGAGCCGCCGCCGGCGGCGACCGTGTGAATGCTCATCATCGGCGCGCGGATGCGGGCGCCGGCCACCACCGACTCGAAGCTGCGCTCATAGGCGCCGTCGTAGTGGGAGACGTCGGTCGACGTGCCGCCCATGTCGAATCCGATGATCCGCTCGAACCCGCCCATGGCGCAGGTGCGCACCATGCCGACCACGCCGCCGGCGGGGCCCGAGAGGATCGCGTCCTTGCCCTGGAACAGGCGGGCGTCGGTCAGCCCGCCGTTGGACTGCATGAACATCAGCCGCGTGTCGCCCAGATCACCCGCCACCTGATCCACATAGCGGCGCAGGATGGGCGACAGGTAGGCGTCCACCACGGTCGTGTCGCCGCGCCCGACCAGCTTCATCAGCGGGCTCGCCTCGTGGCTGACGGAGACCTGCGTGAAGCCGATGCGGCGCGCCAGGTCGGCCACCTGCTTTTCATGGCTGGTGTAGCGGTAGCCGTGCATGAACACGATGGCGCAGGCGCGGATGCCGCTGTCGTATGCGGCCTGCATGGAGGCCTCCGCCTGCTCCAGGTCGAGCGGCGTTTCCACGGTGCCGTCAGCGCGCACCCGCTCGTCGATCTCGGCCACCTGCTCGAACAGCATGTCGGGCAGGATGATGTTGCGGTCGAACAGGCGGGGGCGGGCCTGGTAGCCGATTCGCAGGGCATCGGCGAAGCCCTTGGTGGTGACCAGAAGCGTGCGGTCGCCCTTGCGCTCCAGCAGCGCGTTGGTGGCCACCGTGGTGCCCATCTTCACCGCTTCCACGTCGTCGGCGGGGATGGAGTCGGTCTTGCCCACGCCCAGCAGGTCGCGGATGCCCTTCAGGGCGGCGTCCTTGTACTGCTCGGGGTTCTCCGACAGCACCTTGTGGGTCATCACCGTGCCGTCCGGCGCGCGGGCGACGATGTCGGTGAAGGTGCCGCCACGATCGATCCAGAACTGCCAGGACCCCGTGGCTTTCTGCGCGGGTGCGGCGGTGGACGGAGAGGGGCCGGACGCGGCGGACATGGGCGGTTGCTCCTGCTCTTTGGCGGCAAAATATCTACAAGATCGTCAGAAAACGTGGACATTTTGTCAACGTTTTCTCAGAATGGCCTCGGCACGAAAGAGTCGAAGCGGCAGCCCGGCGCGGTCGCAACAAGCGAACGGGCATCGCCGCTGCATCGCCCATGGCGGCTGAAATGTTTCGACCCTGTATCGTCATCAGAACGGGAGGCAGAAAAAATGTGGAGTGCTTTCACCACCAAGGCGAAGACCCTGACGGCGGCCGTCGCCGTGACCGCCGCCCTGGGGGCTGCGCCGGCGCTGGCCGCCAGCTGGGACATGCCGACGCCCTACCCGGACAACAACTTCCACACCATGAACATCCAGCAGTTCGCCGATGACGTGGCCGAGGCCACCGGCGGCGACCTGACCATCAACGTTCATCCGGCCGGCTCGCTCATCAAGCACCCGGAGATCAAGTCCAGCGTGCGCTCGGGCATCGTGCCCATCGGCGAGTTCCTGCTGTCCTCGGCGTCCAACGACAGCCCGCTGTACGGCGTCGACAGTGTGCCGTTCCTGGCCACCGACTACGAGCAGTCCAGGAAACTGTGGGAGGCCAGCAGGCCCGAGATCGAGGCCCTGCTGAAGGAACAGGGCATGATGCCGCTGTTCAGCGTGCCGTGGCCGCCGCAGGGCATCTACACCAAGGAGCCCATCGACGAGATGTCGGACCTGACCGGCATGAAGTTCCGCGCCTACAACCCGGCGACCGAGCGCATCGCCGTTCTGGCCGGCGCGGTGCCCACCCAGGTGGAGGTGCCGGACCTGCCGCAGGCCTTCGCCACGGGCCGCGTGGACGCCATGATCACCTCGCCGTCGACGGGGGCGAACTCCAAGGCGTGGGACTACGTCAACCACTACTACGACACCAAGGCCTGGCTGCCGAAGAACATCGTTGTGGTCAGCGAAAAGGCCTTCCGCCGCCTGGACGAGTCCACCCAGCAGGCCCTCATGCAGGCCGCCGCCGCCGCCGAGGAGCGCGGCTGGGAGATGAGCCAGAAGGAAACCGCCGAAAAGACCAAGATGCTGTCCGACAACGGCATGACGGTCGAGGACCCGAGCCAGGACCTGCTGGCTGGCTTCGGCGACATCGGTGCCACCATGGCCGACGAATGGGCCGCCAGCGCCGGCGAGCCGGGCAAGAAGGTGCTGGAAGCCTACCGCTCCAGCCTGTAAGGCCCGTTGAGCACCCCGGCCGTCGCGGGCGCGGCGGCCGGGTTTTCCCGAGACGACGGTTCCACGTTTCCAAGGACGCCGGCCCATGCGGAAGGCTCTCGACACCCTGTACGCCGGCAGCGGCGCGCTGGCGGCGCTGTTCCTGGTGTTCATCTGCGTCATCGTGCTGCTGCAGGTGGGCGCCAACGCCATCGGCAAGGTGGCGGAGTGGATCACCGGCACGCCGCTCGGCCTCGTGGTGCCGTCCTACGCCGACTTCACGGGCTATTTCCTGGCCGCCAGCAGTTTCCTCGCCCTGGCCTACACCCTGCGCCACGGCGGGCACATCCGCGTCAGCCTGCTCATCCAGGGCGCCGGGCGGCGGGCGCGGTGGGTGGTGGAGCTGTGGTGCCTGAGTCTGGGTGCCATCGCCGCCGGCTACTTCGCCTGGTGGGCCATCAACCTGGTGATGGAAAGCCTGGAGTACGGCGACGTGTCCGCCGGCATGGTGCCGGTGCCGCTGTGGATACCGCAAAGCGGCATGGCGCTCGGCCTGGTGATCCTGTGCATCGCCATGGTCGACGACCTGGTCCGCACCCTGCGCGGCGGCATGCCCTCGTACGAGCACGCCAGCGCCGACCTTGCCGACTCTTTCGAAGACGCGCCGACCGACGAAATGAACGCGTCCAAGCCGCCGAGGGGATGACACCGCCATGACCGACGTTTTCCTCTCGCTGTTCCTCGTCGTCGCGCTGTTCGGCCTGCTGGGCTCGGGCGTTTGGGTGGCGCTGTCGCTGCTTGGCGTCGGCTGGTTGAGCCTGTCGCTGTTCACCGGCGCGCCGGTGGGGCAGGTGCTGGCGACCACCGGCTGGGGTTCGGCCAACTCGTGGGCGCTGGCGGCGCTGCCGCTGTTCATCTGGATGGGCGAAATCCTGTTCCGTTCCCGCCTGTCGGAGGACATGTTCGCCGGTCTCGCCCCCTGGATGGGGCGGCTGCCGGGACGCCTGCTGCACGTCAACGTGATCGGCTGCGGCATTTTCGCGGCCGTGTCGGGATCGTCGGCCGCGACGGCGGCGACCATCGGCAAGATGTCCATCCCCGAGCTTCAGAAGCGCGGCTACGACCCCATGATGACCATCGGCACGCTGGCCGGGTCGGGCACCCTGGGGCTGCTCATTCCGCCGTCGATCATCCTGATCGTCTACGGCGTCGCCACCGAGGAGAGCATCGCGCGGCTGTTCGTCGCCGGTGTCCTGCCGGGCGTGCTGCTGGTGGCCCTGTTCATGGGCTTCATCATGGTGTGGTCGCTGTTCAACCGCGGCAAGGCCCCGGTCGACGATCCCCGCCTGCCGTTCATGGAGAAGATGCGCCGCACCGCCGGGCTGCTGCCCGTGGTGGCGCTCATCGCCGGCGTGATCGGCTCCATCTACGCCGGCATCGCATCCCCCACCGACGCCGCCGCCGTGGGCGTGGCGCTGGCGCTGGTGATCGCCTGGGCCTCGGGCTCGCTGTCGTGGGAAAGCTTCAAGGACGGCCTCATGGGGGCGACGCGCACAAGCTGCATGATCGCCTTCATCCTGGCCGGCGCGCATTTCCTGACCGTGGCCATGGGCTTCACCGGCATCCCGCGCGACCTGGCGGGATGGATCGCCGGCCTGGGCCTGTCCAAGTACGAGTTGCTGGCCGCGCTGACGGTGTTCTTCGTCGTGCTGGGCTGCTTCCTGGACGGCATTTCCGTGGTGGTGCTGACGACCGCCGTGGTCATGCCCATGGTGGAGCAGGCGGGCATCGACCGCATCTGGTTCGGCATCTACCTGGTGCTGGTGGTGGAAATGAGCCAGATCACCCCGCCCGTCGGTTTCAACCTGTTCGTCCTGCAGGGCCTGACCGGCAAGAACATCCTGTATGTCGCCAAGGCGGCCCTGCCGTTCTTCCTCATGCTGGGCGTGGCGGTGGTGCTGATCACGCTGATCCCGGAAATCGCGACGTACCTGCCGGGGGCGATGCTGGGGTGAGAGCGTGCTGGCTGAGCCGTGCACGGGGGGCGGCCGCCCCCCGATCCCCCCGCTCGGGAAACACGGGTTCCCGAACCCTTCAGGTTCCTGTTCGTGTCGCGAATCGTCCGGCAGCGGATGGGGATTCCTGCTTTCGCAGGAATGGCGGTTATGTAGATGCTTGTTTAAAAAATAGAAAATCAACGTCATCCCTGCGAAAGCAGGGGGCCACCTCCGGCGTCCGCCACCGGGCTTCCAGGTCTCGGAAAACTGAAGGGTCCGGGAAGCTGCGCGTCCCGGCCGGGGTTTGGGGCGGGAGCCCCAAGCGCGCAGCGCTCGCTGTGCGGGGGCGGCAGACGGCGTTTGTGCATTCCTGCTTTCGCAGGAATGACGATCGTGGGCGCGAGGGTGGGCGGGCCTCGCGTGCCGTACTCCCATGACCGCCTTCCTCGTCCGCCATTCCCGCTGGTTCCTGTTCCTGAGCGTCTTCGCCGGGCTGATCCTGCCGGACCTGGCCCATGCGCTGCGGCCGTTGCTGCCGCCGGCGGTGGCGGTGCTGCTGATCCTGGCGATGCTGCGCATGGACTGGGCGGCGGTGCTGGGAACGTTCCGCCGGCCGGGCCGGGTGGCGCTGGTGCTGGCGTGGGTGCTGGTGGGGGCGCCGGTGGTCATGGCGGCCGCCGTTTCGGCCCTGGACCTGTCGGCGGGCCTGCGGGCGGCGTTGATCCTGATGGCGGCGTCGGCACCCATCATGTCGTCGCCGGCGCTGGCGATGCTGCTCGGGCTTGAGGGCTCGCTGGCGCTGGTCGTGGTGGTCGCGGCGACGCTGCTCACGCCCCTGTCGGCACCCTATGCGGCCGAGCTTCTGGCGCAGCTGCCGCTGGATATCGCGCCGTGGGAGCTGACGCTCAGGCTGGCCGGTCTGGTGGCGTTCAGCGTCGGCGGCGCCGTCCTGCTGCGCCACCTGCTGGGGCGGGCCCGGTTGGAGCAGCACGGGCAGGCCATCGACGCCGGGTCGGTGGTCTTCCTGGTGCTGTTCGCCATCGCCATCATGGACGGCGTGACGGCGGAGCTTCTGGCGAACCCGGTGCGGACGGTGCTGATCATCCTGGGCAGCTTCGCGGCCAACCTGGGGCTTCAGGCGGCGGGGGCGGCCCTGTTCTGGTGGATGGGCCGGCGCGCGGCGCTGACGGTGGGGTTGGTCAGCGGCAACTGCAACATGGCGCTGCTGCTGGCGGTTCTGCCCGCGGGCGTGCACCCGGACGTGCCGCTGTACTTTGCGCTGGGCCAGTTTCCCATCTACATCCTGCCGGCGGTGCTGACGCCCCTTTACCAGCGGCTGCGGGCCGCGGCTTGACCTTCCAGCCCGGGAAGGCTTCACCCATATGGTCCGTCAGACGCCACGCGCCCCCAGACACCCCGGAGACCTGCCATGCCCCCACGTTCCCCCGCCCGGCTCGTGAAGGCCGCCCTGATCGGAGCCGTTCTCGCGGGCGGTGCCGCCTATGGCGGGTGGATGCTCAGCGGCGGCAGCGGCGGTCCCCAGGCGGACCCGACCGACGCCGCGCTGGTGGCCGAGGGGCGCCAGGTTTATGCCGAGCATTGCGCCGCCTGCCACGGCCTGGCGCTGGAGGGGGAGCCGGACTGGCGCAGCCGCAATCCCGACGGCACCCTGCCGGCCCCGCCCCACGACGAGACCGGCCACACCTGGCACCATCCCGACCAGCAGCTGTTCGACATCACCAAATACGGCGTGGAGCCCTTCGCGCCCGAGGGGTACGTGAGCAACATGCCGGCTTATGAGGATGTTCTGACGGATCGGGAAATCTGGGCGTCGCTGGCCTACATCAAATCGCGCTGGCCGGAAGACGTACTCCAGAAGCAGCAGGCACGAAATCCTTGAGGTCCCGTGTGTATACGAGCGGTCTTCCGCCGATTCCTTTTTCCTGAATTTTTCTTCAACAGTGTTGGAACGATCCCGCCGCTTCCGTGTTTAGATGCCCGTACCGTGGATAGGGTCGCCCCCACGGTGCGCGCGCGGGCGTCACGCCGCCGGTCGGTTCTGGGAGGTGCCGGTGGTCCGCGCGTCACGAACAAACAACCAGGGCGTCATAAAAGGGTCCCGGTTCGTCGCTATTTTGGCGGCAATCGGCAAAGGGAAGGCCCCAAACCAAGTCTCGGGAGGACGCAACGCCGTGAGCGGGCTTTACAGGAAGGCGGGCGTGGAACCGCCGCTGCACGAATTGATGACCGACGAGGTTACCCTTGCGGTCATGCGTCGCGATCGCCTGTCGCCCGACGTGGTGTGGGCGCATGTGGAAAGGGCGCGGGCCGGCCTGCGTGACCGCGAGCTTCTGATCCAGGAGCTTCCGCCCCTGCGCAAATGCGCCTGACGTTCGACCTTGGTCCAAGAAAGGCCGGGCCGGCGCGCGATCGCCGGCCCGGTTTTCTTTTGCCGATGTGCCACGGGGTTGAGGATCAGTCTTGCTGTTGAACGTCAACGCCAAGCGGATGTACCATGCCTGCGTGCCCTGGCCGAAGGGGGTAGGGCCTTATCCGTCCTTGTGAGTGTCGACCGATGACCGAAACCTGGATGTTCATTGCGGGCATTGCGCTGATCCTGGTGCTGCTGCCCGCCGCCCTCATGGGCGCGCGCGAAAACCGCCGCCAGGCCCGCCAGAGCCGCCTGGACCAGGCGTACTCCCGCGCGCAGCGCGTGCGCTATGCCGGCACCGGAGAGCAGGGCCGGCCCTATTCGGTCTATACGGACCGGGTGAACCAGCTCTGATCCGCGCCCGAGGGCGCGGTGCCCGTGCCGCCGGGCCCGCCCCTTTGCCGCACGCTGGGCGCAATTTTCGCTAAAACCGGCGTTCCCCGAGTCGCTCGACGTCTAGTAGTGTGCGTCGCCGGAAACCTTGCCGCGGAACACCCAGTAGGACCACGCGGTATAGCCGATGGTCACCGGCACCAGGACGCCCAGCCCCACCAGCACGAACTTCTGCGCCGAGGGCGCGGCGGCGGCCGTGTAGATGCTGATGTCGGGCGGAATCACGTAGGGCCACAGCGTCAGCGCCAGCCCGGCGTAGGAGCACAGGAACAGCCCCATCGTCGCCAGGAAGGGCACCGACTCCCAGCTTTTCAGGAACAGCGGCCCGGGGCGGACGGGCGAGCGCCGGGCATGGATGCGCCGCTGCGCGTACCACAGGATACCCAGGCACAGAAGGCCCAGCAGGGGCCACGGCGCCACGAACAGGCTGCCGGGCCAGGAGAACCAGCGCGCCGTGATCCACGGGTGCAGGAACGGGGTCCAGACGCTGACCGCCACGGCGATCGTCAGCACGCCAAGCGCCAGCGGGCGCAGCAGGCTCCAGGCCCAGTCGTGGGTGACGCCTTCGGTCTTCATCAGCGTCCAGCCGGCGCCCAGCAGGGCGTAGCCGAGCACCAGCCCGACGCCGCAGAGCAGCGGGAAGGGCGCGGCCCAGGCCATGCCGTCGCCGGCGTACTGGCCGTTTTCCACCGGCACGCCGGCGATGAAGGTGCCCAGAACCACGCCCTGTGCAAACGTCGCGGCCAGCGATCCGCCGAAGAAGCCGGCCGACCACCAGCCCTTCGACGGCCCGCCCTGGGCGCGGAACTCGAAGCACACGCCCCGGAAGATGAGGCCGATCAGCATGACCATCAGCGGCACGTAGAAGGCGGCCAGCAGCACCGCATAGGCGATGGGAAAGGCCGCCAGCAGGGCCGTGCCGCCCAGCACCAGCCAAGTCTCGTTGCCGTCCCACACGGGTGCGACGCTGTCCATCATCAGGTCGCGGGAGTGTTCCGCCGGGGCGAACGGATACAGGATGCCGATGCCCAGGTCGAAGCCGTCCAGAAGCACGTACATGAACACGCCGATGGCGAGGATGCCGGCGGCGATGAGGGTGAGGTCCAGGCTGAGCGCGTCGGTCATTGCGCGGTGCTCCCCGTGGTGCCGGTGGCGTTGCGCGGGCGGGCGGAGGTCACCCCCTGGCCGGCGGCCTGGGGCACGCCCGGGCCGCTGACGAGCTGTCTTGGCGGCGGGCTGATCTCGGTCGGCGGGCCCTTGATGACCAGCTTGCGGATGAACCAGATGCCGACCGGGAAGATGATGGCGTAGGCCAGGATGAACAGCGTGAAGCTGTAGGCCACGTCGCCGCCGGTCAGGCTGGGCGTCACCCCGTCGGCGGTGCGCATCAGGTCCTGGACCACCCAGGGCTGGCGGCCGTGTTCGGTGGTCACCCAGCCGGCCAGGATGGCGATGAAGCCGATGGGCAGGCACCACGTCGCCGCCGTCAGGTAGGCGCGCGAGCGGTAGACCCGCCCGCCGGGCCGCATGACATTGCCGATCACCGCCATGGCGACCATCAGGAAGCCCAGGCCGACCATCAGGCGGAAGCTGTAGAAGACGTAGGGGACCGTCGGCCAGTCCTCGCGCGGGAACTGGTCCAGCCCCGCCACCGTGCCGTCCCAGCTGTGGGTGAGGATCAGGCTGCCGGCGTAGGGGATGTTGACCGCCCAGTCCATCTCGGCGTTCTCCATGTCCGGCCAGCCGAACAGGGTGAGCGGCATGGGCTCGTCCGTGTTCGTATGAAAGTGCCCCTCCATGGCCGCCAGCTTGGCGGGCTGGTGCTCCAGCGTGTTCAGCCCGTGCAGGTCGCCGATGAACACCTGAAGCGGGGCCAGGACCAGCAGCAGCCAGAGCGTCATGGACATCATGGTGCGGCTTTCCGCCACGGCCTCGGAGCGCCGGATCTTCCAGGCGGAGACCGCCAGCACGCAGAAGCCCGTCGTCAGTAGGGCGGCGGTGACCATGTGCGCCAGGCGGTAGGGGAAGCTGGGGTTGAACACCGCATCCCACCAGCTGGTCACCACGAAGGTGCCGTCGTCCAGAAGCTCGTACCCGTCGGGGGTGTGCATCCACGAATTGGCCGAGAGGATCCAGAAGCTGGACGCCAACGTCCCCAGCGCCACCATGACGGCCGCGAGGGTGAAGACCGTCGGCGGCACCTTGTTGCGGCCCAGCAGCAGCACGCCCAGGAACGTCGCCTCCAGGAAGAAGGCCGTCAGCACCTCGTATGTCAGAAGCGGCCCCAGCACGTTGCCGGTGGCGGCGGAAAAGGCGCTCCAGTTCATGCCGAACTGATAGGACATGACGATGCCCGACACGACGCCCATGCCGAACGAGACGCCGAAGATCTTGATCCAGAACCGCGACAGCCGTCCCCAGACGTCGTTCTTCGTCACCTGGTGCAGGATTTCCAGCAGCGCGATGTAGACGGAAAGCCCGATGGTGAAGGCCGGGAACAGGATGTGGAAGGACACCACGAACCCGAACTGGATGCGCGACAGCAAAAGCGGGTCTAGGTCCATGGGCCATGCTCCGGATGACGTGGATGAAGGCTCAGGCGGTGTACGCGGCGGATGTGCGGGCCGTTCCTCATGACCGGGTTGCGCGGCGAGCGGAGGTCAATCCGCGCCGTTGCGCTTGCTCTTGTCCCTGCCCTGACGCCCGTCCTGCTGCTCGCCCTCGCGGACATGGCGGGCGGGCCAGCGGTCGCGCAGTTCCGACAGGTGGTCGACGTGGGTGACCAGCAGCACGCGGTCGCCGGCCTGAACCTCCGAGGCCTCCTCGGCCAGTTCGAAGTCCTCGCCGCGCTGGATGAGGACGGGGCGGGTCTTTTCCGGCAGGTCCAGGTCGGTGCAGGGGCCGGCCTCGTCCTCGGTCACCTCGAAGCTGTAGAACCGCACGCCGCCGCCGATGAAGGCCGACAGGTCCGCGTCCGCCCCCGCCACCACCAGGTCGACGACATGGCGCGCCATGGTCTGGTCGGGGATGATGGTGTTCTCCAGGCCCAGTTCCTCGCAGATGCCCAGGAAGTCGGCGTCCTGGATCTTCGGGATCACCCGCGGAAACCCCAGTTGCCGGCCGACCAGGGCGGCGAGGATGTTGTCCTCGTCGTCGTCGGTGAGGCACAGCAGCGCGTCGGATTCCGCGGGCTTGGCCTCGCGCTGGATCATGGGCTTGGCGCCGTCGCCGTGCAGAAAGCCGACGTCCAGGTCTTCCGTCAGGTCCTCGATGCGGGCGCGGTCCTGCTCGATGATGACGATGTCGTGGCCCTTGTCCACCAGCATGCGCACGATGTTGAGCGTCAGCGGGCCGGCGCCGATGCAGACCAGTCGCATGAAATCATCCTCCCTTCCAGGTGCGGGGCGCGAGCGCGATCAGCAGCGCCAGGAACTCCACGCGCCCCAGCAGCATGCAGACGATGAGCGTCGCCTTGACGGCCCCCGGCGCCTCCAGCCCCGTCACACCCGCCGACAGCCCGACGGTGGAGGTGGCCGAAATCACCTCGAACAGGGCCGCCATGGGGGGCGCGTCCGCCGCCAGGCAGACGCCCCAGCCGACCAGGATCGTCGCGCCGTATAGCAGGGCGAGCAGCATGGCCGTCTGCGCCGCGCCCTCGTGCACCGGGCCGCCGTGGGTGCGCGGCTTGGCGACGGCGTGCCGGGGCAGGGCGGTGGACAGAAGCGCCGTGCGCACGATGGCCACCAGTACCAGAACGCGCGCCACCTTCAGCCCGCCGCCGGTGGAGCCCAGGTCGGCGCCGACCATCATCTGCGCCATCATCACAAGCTGTGCCGCCGGCGCCATCTGCCCGGGGTCGAGCGTGGAATAGCCGGTGGTCGTCTGGGCGCTGGCCGAGAGGAACAGCGCATGGCCGAACAGGCTCCAGTCCACCGCCCAGATGCCGCCCTCGCGCCAGGCGGCCTCCAGCAGGGCGATCAGGGCCGCGCCGCCGACGATGAGCACCACCAGCGCCTGGGCCTCGCGGTCGCGTAGCAGGTGGCGCGGCCCGTCCTCGCGCAGCCGCCACCAGAACAGCAGCGACACCGCCCCGGCCAGGGCGAACACCATGATGACGGCGCGCGCCGGCCAGTCCCACCCCGCCAGGCTGTCGCCGTGGCTGGAGAACCCGGCGGTCGAGACCGCCGTCAGCCCGTGCAGCAGCGCCTCCCACCCCGAGCCCGTCAGCGCCCACAGCGCGGCGATGCAGGCCGCCGTCAGCGCGCCGTAGACCCACAGCACGCGCTTGGCCCGTGCCCGGGTGCCGCCGATGAAGTCGCTTTCCGAGGCCTCCATCCGCCCCAGCCGCCGCGACAGCACGCCCGGCCGCACCGTCAGGCTCAGCGCCAGAACCAGGATCGCCAGGCCGCCGTACCACTGCCCCCAGGCGCGCACGAACAACAGCGCCGGCCCGTGGGCGGACGGGTCGGGGAACATGGTCAGGCCGGTCGAGGTGATGGCCGACACCGCCTCGAAGAACGCCGCGTCCCACGGCACTTCCTGCGGCTTCAGCGGCCACGCCAGGGCGGCGGCGCCGGCGATGAAGCTCAGGCCGGAGACCAGCAGGGCCTCGTTGCGTTGCACGTCGGACACCGTCAGCGCGCTCCACCGCCGCCCGAGCGCCCAGAAGCCCAGAAGCAGCACCACCGGCACGGCGCAGCGCACGGCCGTTTCCCAGTCGCGCAGCAGCAGGGCCACGGGCACCGGCACGCCCGGCGCCAGCGCCAGCGACGGCGCCAGCGCGGCGAAACAGGCCGCCACCATGCGCGGCCGCACGGGCCTTGCCAGAACCGCCGCGCCCTTGCCGGCCATGAGCCGTTCGCCTTTCCGTGGTGGAGCCTCCTGTTCCCGCAACGGAAGGGAGCCTTGCACGGTTGCCGCCCGCGCCGTAAGGAGAGGGGCGCGCACGCCAAGCCAGGAGACCGCCGCCATGTCCAGCCGCACCCTGCGCCCCGCCGCCTTCCTCGACCGCGACGGGGTGCTCAACGTCGACCACGGCTACGTCCATCGCTGGGCCGACTGGCAGTGGATGCCCGGCGCGCGGGAGGCGATAAAGCTGCTGAACGACGCCGGATGGTGGGTGTTCATCGTCACCAACCAGTCGGGCATCGCGCGCGGCATGTACGGCGAGGCCGAGATGCACGCCCTGCACGACGAAATGGCGCGCGATCTGGCAGAGGTGGGTGCGCACGTGGACGCAATCGCCTTCTGCCCCCACCACCCGGCCGGCGCGGTGGCGCCGTTTGCGACGGAGTGTGACTGCCGCAAGCCGAAGCCTGGAATGATCCTGCGGCTGCTGCGCGACTGGCCGGTGGAGGTGGGGCGCAGCTTCCTCATCGGCGACAAGCGCCGCGACCTGGAGGCGGCGGAGGCCGCCGGCATCCCCGGCCACCTCTACACCGCCGGCGACCTGGCGGGATACGTGCGGGGCGTGATGGACCGGATGAAGCGGGGCGGGTGAGGCCTTCCGGCCGAGCCGGGACGGGATGCGAGGGAGGCCCGGCCGGGGACGAAGGCCGCCGACGGCGCGGCGACGATCGTCGTCAGGTCTGCGTGAACGCCGCCTCAAGCCAGCGAATGAAGGTGGCGATCTTTCGCACGCGCGCGCGCTCGGGCAGGCAAAGCACGCCGTAGGAGAGCCCGCGCACCTGGATGTCCGGCCGGACGGGCTTCAGCAATCCGCGCGCCACCAGATCCCCCGCGAGGACATCGCTGAGAAGCGCCAGACCCTGACCGGCGATCGCACATTGCGCGACGTGATGCTCCTGCTTGAATTGGCGCACCTTGGGCCTGTCCTCGGCACTCGCGCCCACGGTCAAGGCTTCGGGCGAGATCGACGGCAGGCCCGGCTGTTCCCAATCGGTGGTCAGGATCGTCGCGCCGTTCAGCCGTCCGCCAAGCGCCACGGCCACATCCGGCGCGCCGTAGAGGCCGATCCGCTCGGGCGGGAGGGCGCGCGCCAGACAGGGACCCTCGTCGCCGCCGTACCGGATGGCCACGTCGATCCGCCGGTCCCGCGCAAGATCCACGGGCGCGGTGCCGGTTTCGAGCCTCAGGCGGATGTCGGGGTGCGCCGCCTGAAAAGCCTCCATCCGCGGCACCAGCCAGAGGGCGGCGAAGGCCGGGGTGGTGGTCACCGTCAGGTCATGTTCCGTGGCATGAACCTCGCTCAGCGCATCGCCGATTTCCGTGAAGGCGGAGGTCAACCGCTCGGACAAGCGGCGCCCGGTATCGGTCAGATGAACCGCGCGCGTCTCCCGCACGAACAGCTGCACGTCAAGGGCCTGTTCAAGCCCGCGGACGTGGTGCGACACGGCGGTCGGAGAAACGGAAAGCTCCTCCGCCGCGTCCTTGAAACTCCCGAGGCGCGCGGCGGCTTCGAAGGCGCGAAGCGATATGAGGGACGGCATGGCGTGCAGCATGCCTTCAGATACATGAGTTTGATGTCTTCGTAAAAGGGGATTTCGAGCGTGCCCGGCCACGCCTCATCCCGTGCCGTTCCCGATGTCGTTCCCTGGCGGCGCAGCGGTGTCGCGCGATCGGCCGGCGAGATGGATGAGTTTTGCTCATTAATTGAAGCGTCCTTTCGTTTTGTGGCCGCCAGGGCGGAGCGATTACAAAGACGGCATCCAAAACGGCGATCCGCCTTGGGAACAGGAGCACGCTCATGCCCAATATCCTGCACATCGACGCCAGCGCCCGGCCCGGCCGCTCGGACGAAACGCGTTTCGGGTCGCACAGCCGTCGCCTGAGCGCCAGGTTCGTAGACGCCTGGCGCGCCGCGCGCCCTCAAGACCCCATCGTCTACCGCGACGTGGGACAAGATCCGCCCGCCCCGGTGACCGGGCGCTGGATCCATGCCGCCTTCACGCCGCCGGATCAGCGCGAGGACTGGATGCCCGAGGCGCTGGCGGAGAGCGATGCCCTTGTCGATGAAGTGTTGTCGGCGGACGTGATTGTCGCCGGGGTCCCGATGTACAACTTCGGGGTGCCCGCTCAGTTCAAGGCCTATATCGACAACATCGTGCGCGTCGGCCGGACCTTCGGCTTCGACCGCAGCCGCGAAGGCAAACCCTATTGGCCGATGGTGCCGCCCGGCAAGCGGCTGGTCGTGACCACCGCGCGCGGCGACTTCGGGTACGGCCCCGGCGAGCGTCTTGAACACAGCAATCACGTCGAGCCCGGCATTCGGACGGCCTTCGCCTATATCGGGATTAGCGAAATGCATTCGGTCGCCGTGGAGTACGACGAGTTCGCCGACGAACGTCTGCAGGACTCGATCGCCAAGGCCGAGCAGTCGATCGACGCGCTCGTCGCGCGCTTCGTCACCGAACGGCATACGGCCTGACGCGCGGGCCGGCGCACGCCGGCCCGCCAACCTCGGAAGCAATGCCATGACGTCATGTGACGACTTTCCCAACCTGGACGCCCTGCTCTCACGGGTCGTCGAACAGGCGACCGACCGTGCGCTCGCGGGGGCCGCGCCCTTTGCCGCCCTCGTCGTCGACGAAACCGGGTCCGTTGTAGGAGAGGGGGTGAATCGCGTTGTCGACCATAGTGATCCGACGGCGCATGCGGAGATAGAGGCGCTTCGTGATGCCGCCGGCGGCCTCGGGCGGACAAGCCTGCGCGGTCACGCGGTGATCGCCTCGGGCGAGCCTTGCGCCATGTGCGCCATGGCGCTTCGCAGCGCGGGCGTGGAGCGTGTGTATTACGCGATGTCCCGCGATCAGGCGGCGCAGGCCGGCTACGACTACCGGTCGAGCTATGACGTAATCCGCGAAGACGCCCTTGGGCGGGACTTGCCGTGCCGCCATGCTCCGGCGCCGGAAGCCGAGGCCATGCTGGCGCGCTGGCCGGAAAGGGCCGCCACGCCTATTCCCCCGGATTGACCGCCATCCGCCGGCCGATCACCGAGAGCGGCGTGGCGTCCTCCTCCACCCGGTCGACAAGCTGGCCGTACCAGGTTTCGTCCCCGTTGGCGGGTTTCAGGGTGTGCTTGAGGAACAGCATGTCGGAAAAGTCGTCCAGCTCCGGCAGCGGGTCGCCGGCGAAGCGGACGGCGTCGATGGATATGCTGAGCGTTCGGTCCTCGGCTTCGGTGTAGGTGCCGAGATAGTAGTAGGTATCATCGCCGCCGGTGACGTAGCCGGCGGTGAGCGTGAGCGTCGCGCCGGTGGCCTCACCCAGTGCGGGGTTCTCCACCCTGACGACCCCGAACCCCTCCACGCCCGCCATGGCCCGCGCTCCCGGAGCGTTGTCCCGGCTTTCAGTGTGCACCGCAACCTTATGCATCTTCAACGCCTCTTTCCCCCTAAGGTGCCAAGGCATCCTAGCGGAAAGGGCAAAGGGTGTCGCGCGAGGCGGGAGCGGCGGAAGGGTTTCGGGCCCAGGGTGTGGCGCGGGGGCCATAGGGGAGGGCGAGAAGGGGCGGCCAACGGCCGGACGCTGACGCTGGTTGACGCGCGTCAGCACCCGGCCCTTGCCGGCGTGCCCGCCCCTCACTCCCACTCAATCGTCCCCGGCGGCTTCGAGGTCACGTCGTAGACCACCCGGTTCACGCCGCGCACCTCGTTGATGATGCGGTTGGCCGTGCGGCCCAGGAAGGCGTGGTCGAAGGGGTAGTAGTCGGCCGTCATGCCGTCCGTCGAGGTCACCGCGCGCAGGGCCAGAACGTGGTCGTAGGTGCGGGAATCACCCATCACGCCCACCGTCTTCACCGGCAGCAGCACGGCAAACGCCTGCCAGATGGCGTCATAGAGGCCGGCGTTGCGGATTTCCTCCAGATAGATCGCATCGGCCTTGCGCAGAACATCGCACTTCTCGCGCGTGATCTCCTGGCCGGGGATGCGGATCGCCAGGCCCGGGCCGGGGAAGGGGTGGCGGCCGACCATTTCGTGCGGCAGGCCAAGCTCCGCCCCCAGGATGCGCACCTCGTCCTTGAACAGCTCGCGCAGGGGCTCCACCAGCTTCATGTTCATGCGCTCGGGCAGGCCGCCCACGTTGTGGTGGCTCTTGATGGTGACCGAGGGGCCGCCGTGGAAGCTGACACTCTCGATCACGTCGGGGTAGAGCGTGCCCTGCGCCAGGAAGTCGGCGCCGCCGACCTTCTTGGCCTCTTCCTCGAACACGTCGATGAAGGTCGCGCCGATGATCTTGCGCTTTTCCTCGGGGTCCGTCTTGCCGGCCAGCTTGCCCAGGAACAGGTCGGAGGCATCACGGTGGACCAGGTTGATGTTGAAGCGGTCGCGGAAGACCTTCACCACCTGGTCGGCCTCGCCGGCGCGCAGCAGGCCGTGGTCGACGAAGACGCACACCAGCTGGTCGCCGATGGCCTCGTGGATCAGCGCCGCGACGACCGACGAATCCACGCCGCCCGACAGGCCGCAGATCACCTTGCCGTCGCCGACCTGGGCGCGGATCTTCTCGATCTCCTGCTCCTTGAAGGCGGCCATGGTCCAGTCGCCGGCGCAGCCGCAGACGCGCTTGGTGAAGGCCTCGATCAGCTGGTGGCCGTGCGGCGTGTGCACCACTTCCGGGTGGAACTGCACGCCGTAGAAGTGGCGGCTTTCGTCGGCGATGAAGGCGAACGGCGCGTTGGGCGAGGTGGCGTAGACCTCGAAGCCCTCGGGCAGGGCGGCGACGCGGTCGCCGTGGCTCATCCACACCTGTTCCTTGGCACCCACCTGCCAGACGCCCTCGAACAGGGCGCTGTCCTTCTGGATGTCGAGGAAGGCGCGGCCGAATTCCTGCATGTCGCTGGTTTCCACCCGGCCGCCCAGCTGCGCGACCATGGTCTGCTGGCCGTAGCAGATGCCCAGGATCGGCAGGCCCATGTCGAACAATTCCTGCGGGGCGCGCGGGCTGACGGCCAACGTCACCGAGGCCGGCCCGCCCGAGAGGATCACGCCCTTGGGGTCGAAGGCGCGGATGGTCTCTTCCGTCACCTTGTTGAAGGGCTGGATCTCGCAGTACACGCCGCTCTCGCGCACGCGGCGCGCGATGAGCTGGGTGACCTGGGAGCCGAAATCGATGATGAGAATGCGATCGGTCATGACGGCGGATGTCCGGCAGGCAAGGGGAGAAAACGCGGGGCGGAGTTGGCGCGGACGATAGCCCAAAGGAACGGCGGGCTCCACCGTTTTCGAGGCGTTGCAGCGGGGGTCGGGGCTCAGCCCTCGCCCCGCTCCAGCACCGCCGTGAAGAAGCCGTCCGTGCCGTGGCGGGCGGGGGTGAGGCGCAGCGCCGTGGCGTAATTGTTCATGGGGCAGTTGGTGCCGACGGCCGCCTCCCACACCTCGCAGACGGGCAGGACACGCCAGCCTTCGGCGTCTTCCCAGCGCTCCAGGAAGGCTTCCACCTGATCGGCGTTTTCCTCGGGCAGCAGAGAGCACGTGGCGTAGACCAGCCGGCCGCCGGGCTTCACCAGCCGGCGGGCGCTGTCGAGGATGCTCGCCTGGCGCCGGGTCAGGTCGTCGAGCTGCTCGGGCGAGAGCCGCCAACGGGCGTCGGGGTTGCGGCGCCAGGTGCCGGTGCCGGTGCACGGCGCGTCCACCAGCACCCGGTCGAAGCCCTTGGCGTGGCGCTTGACCCACTTGTCGGACTCGCTCGACAGCACGCGGCGGGTGACGTTGTGGGCGCCGGCCCGCTTCAGCCGCGCCGCCGAGCGATCAAGGCGGCCTTCCGAGACGTCGCAGGCGATCAGCCGGCCCTTGTTGCCCATGCCGGCCGCCAGCCCAAGCGTCTTGCCGCCGGCGCCGGCGCAGAAGTCCACCACCGCCATGCCGGGGCGGGCGTCGGTCAGGAGCGCGATGAGCTGCGAGCCCTCGTCCTGCACTTCCACCAGCCCGTCCTTGAAGGCCTGCGTGGTGGGCAGGTTCACGCGGCCGGCGGGCAGGCGCAGGCCGAGCGGGGACAGGTCGGTGGCCGAGGCCTCGACCCCGTCGGCGGCCAGCGCCGCCAGGGCGGCATCGCGGTCCTGCGCCTTCAGGGTGTTCACCCGCAGGTCCACCGGCGCCTCCGGCAGCATGGCGGCCAGTTCTGAGTCGGTGTCGGCGCCGAACAGTGCCTCGAAGCGCGGATAGATCCAGTCGGGCACCTCGAACCGCACGGCGGGCGGCATGTCGGGGTGCGTGGCGGAGCGGCCCTGGAGCAGGTCGGCCACGGCGGCCTCTGCCGCGCTCAGGCGGTCGGGCGCGTGGGTCTGGCCCGAGAACAGTCGGTCCAGCGGGTCCACCTTCAGGTGGTCGGTGATGAGCAGGTCGGCGATCACCCGCAGGCGCGGCGTCACGCTCATGCCCTCGCGCCCCGCACCTTGCGCGGCCCAGTGGCACCACCAGGTCAGCCGCGCCCAGCGCCGCAACACGCCCCACACCCGGTCGGCGATGGCGCGGCGGTCCTTGGAGCCGATGAAGCGGCGCGACCGGAAGAAGGCGGAGGCCGTGCCGTCGGCAGGGCGGGACACGGATTCGATCTCGCCCAGGAGGTCGATGGCGGCCTGGAGTCGGGCTGCGTCATGCATGGGAAACGGTGCTCTCGGATGCGGTGCGGCCGCGAGATATAGCGCGATGCCGGCCAACGTGAAAGCCGCCCGTGCGGCGCAGCGTGTCGCCGCGGGTCAGGGTCAACCCAGGCGGGTGTGACGGGTTGAATTCTCTAATATCCTGATAAATCAGGGGGCGCCTGTCTCGAAGATATCATGAACAAAGGTGTGCTCTTATAACGAATGACATATACCTAAGGCTTTTGGGGTTTTGTATTCCAGATTGGATGCATTTTGTCTTGGGGGGAGTCAATGGTGAGTCTGCGTGCCCGGGCCTTGGGTTCCGTGTCGGTCATCGCGCTGACGGTCTGTGTCTCCATACCGGCGCAGCCGGCGGCGGCGGCCTGCGTGGACCAGGCGAATGACGACGTCGTTTGCTCCGGCACGACCGCACCGGGGACGGACAAGCCGCTGCCCGCAGGTTCCGCTCTGTTCAACCAGGCCGGCGCGGCAACCACGTTCACCGGCGCCGGCATCAACAGCGGCGCCGACAACCAGGCCGTGGTCAACCTCGGCGATGGCATTCCCAAGCCCGACATTTATAGCGGCGAGCCCACCTATGCCGACCTGCTGTCCAATGCCCAGGCGGGGGCCACCGGCAACGGCGGCACCATCAACAGTGCCATCAGCCTGGGCGGCGACACCGATCACCTTGTCAACTTCGGCGCCATCACCGGCGCCGTGGACATGGGAAGCGGCAATGACGAGGTCTTCCTCGGCAAGGGCTCGACCCTGAACGGCGGGCTGTCCATGGGCGACGGCAACGATTTCGTCTATGCCGCGGGTACCGTGGACACCGTCGACCTGGGCAACGGCAGCGAGAACTGGCTGGTGGTCGGCGGCGCGGCGAGCGGCCTGACCGACGCGCTGGCGCAGGACATCCCGAACATCGGCCAGATGAACGACGATGCGCCGACCATGGCGCCGGTCCTGCTGGGCCTCACCGCGACGCCGACAGCCACCGGCCACGTCACCGGCGGGGTCACGGGCGGCAACGACCGCGACGAGGTCTACAACCTGGGCACCATCGACGGCGGCGTGAACCTGGGCGCGGGCGACGGCTTCGTCTACAACGCCGGCGCCCTCAACGGCACCGTGGACCTCAGCCAGGCGGGGACTTCCAACGACATCGCGGCGGAGGTGCTGAACTTCGGCACCATCACCGGCGATGTGCGGATGGCCGGCGGCGAATCGATCTTCTTCAATCTGGCCGCCGTGCCGGACCTGCTGGCGGGCATCACGGCCGACAACGTGCCGATGGACCAGGACCCGCTGGTCGACGTCATGCTTCTGAGCGAGCCGGCGGGCACGCTGTCGGGCACGGTCAATGGCTCGATCATCAGTGGCACCGGCCAGTTCGAGGTCTTCAACCTGGGCACCGTGACCGGCGTGGTGGACGGCCGCGTGGGCACCAAGGGAATGCTGGTGGTCAATCGCGGTCTCATCGATGCATCGGGCGCGGGCAACGTCGCGGTCCTGGGCCAGAGCAACGCCGTCGCCACCCAGTGGCACACCCCCGAGGACGAGGTCGTCAACGTCGGCACGATCACCGGCGACGTGCAGTTGGGCGACCAGGACAACATCTTTGTCAATGGCCAGCGCACCGCCACCTTCCGCGACGCCTATGTGGCGGTGGTCGGCAGCGACGGCAGCGGAGGCGACGACACGGCCATCCGGGCCATGTTCAACACGGCCCAGGACCTCAGCAAGGGCGGCGTGCTGACCGGCAGCTACACGGGCGGCACCGGCGAGGACACGGTCGCCAACTTCGGCCGCATCACCGGCACGGTCACCACGGGTGCGGGCAACGACCTGGTCGCCAACGCCGGCGAGATCGGCGGCGCCGTCGACCTGGGCGCCGGCGACGACGAATATGTCCACGGCTACGGCTCGTCGGTGCCGGGCGTCGACGGCAACACCGGCCGCGACACCCTGACCGTGGCCGGCCCCGGCGGCACCGTCGATCTGTCGCTGTTCAGCAACTTCGAGGTCTATAACGTGGGCGCCGGCTGGCAGACCGCCCAGGTGGACTTCTCCGGCACCAACGATGCCCGCACCGTCGACCTGTCCAGCACCGTGACGGGCGCCGTCACCATGGGCGGCGGGGACGACACGGTCGGGCTCAAGGACGGCGCCAGCATCGGCGGCCCCATCGACGGCGGCCACGGCACCAACACGCTGAACCTGCAGGGCGGCGGCGAGATCAACACCGAGATCAAGAACTTCGCCACCCTGAAGCTGGAGGACCCGGCGCCGCAGCCGTCCAAGCGCTGGAAGCTCAACGGCAAGGTCACGGTGGACAAGGCCGAGATCAATGCCGGCGGTCTGGCCGTCAACGGCACCATGACCACCACCGGCGGCGTCACCGTCGGCGGCAACGGCATTCTCGGCGGGTCGGGCACCATCGTCGGCGACATCACCGACCGCGGCCGCCTGGCGCCGGGCAACTCCATCGGCACCATCACGAACACCGGCAACTACACCAAGTCCGGCGTCTACGAGGTGGAGATCGACCCCAACGGCACGTCGGACAAGCTGAGCGTCACGGGCACGCTGACCATCGACCCGGCGGCCACCGTCTTCGTCACCGCCGAGACGCCAACCGGCGCCACGACCAAAAAGACGTGGACGGCCGCCGACTTCCAGGACACCACCACCTACACCATCGCCCAGGCGGGCGCGGTGACCGGCACCTTCGCCTCGGTGACCGACGACTTCCTGTTCCTGAATCCGGCGCTGTCGTACAACGGCACGACCGTCACCCTGACCATGGAGAAGATCGCCGACATCCGCGAGGTGGTGCCGGGCATCGCCTCCGACCGCGCCAATGCGGTCAACGAGCTGCTGCAATCCGGCGTCGCGCCGGGCTTCCTGGAGGCGCGCAGCGGCGATGAAAAGACCTGGAACGGCGAAAGCGCCGCGGTCGCCGTCTCCGCCTCGGGCCAGGCCACCGGCCAGTTCACCGGCGCGATGGGGGCGGCGTCTGCGTCGGGCCGCGCGGCTGGAGCCGGCGCGGGCGTCAATACCGGCGACGTCATGGCCGCCGAGGACGGCGGCATCTTCCGCAGCGGCAGCCTCTGGCTGGCCGGCCTGGGAAGCTGGGGCGAGGTCGACGGCGACGCCTCGGCCGCCGGCTACGGGTCGCGCACCTGGGGGCTGAGCGCCGGCGCCGACACGCCGGTCACCGACGACCTGCTGGTGGGCGTTGCCCTCGGCTACGCCGGGACCAATGTCGACAGCGACCTCGCCGGCACGGAAACGGACGTCGACAGCTACCAGCTGGGCATCTACGGCACCTGGACGCAGGGCCCGTGGTACGCCAACGGCACGGTGTTCTACGGCCGCCACGCCTATGACTCCGAGCGGCTGGTGGTCTCCGGCGGCAATGCCCAGACGGCCTCCGCCGATTACAACGCCAACGAATACGGCGCCGGGGTGGAGGTCGGCCGCACCTTCGCCGCCAGCGGGCTGGAGGTGCAGCCCTATGCCGGGCTCGATGTCTCGCTGCTCGACCGCGAAAGCTTTACCGAAAGCGGCCTGACCGGCGCTCTGGCCGGTGCCGACCTCGCCTTCGACAGCGAAACCTACACCACCGGCCGCGCCAGCGCCGGCCTGCGCGTCGCCTACCCCTATACCAGCCAGGGCGGCTGGCGGGTGGTGCCAACGGCCGAGGTCGGCGTGGCGCATCGTTTCGGCGATACCGACGGCAGCGCCACGGCGCGTTTCACCGGCGGAACCACCGATTTCACGGTGTCGGGCCCGGACGTGAACAACACGGTCGGCGTCCTGGGCCTCGGCCTGTCGACCAACTCCGACAGCATGGGCCTGTTCGTGGATTACGGCGGGGAGTTCAACGCCGAGCAGACCCAGCACACCGTCAACGGCGGCATCGTCTTCCGGTGGTGAGCCGGCGGACGGCGGCGCACGCCCGACGGCGGCGGCTTCTGGCTGCCGCCGTTGCCGTTTGCACCGCATTGACCGTCGCCGCCTGTGCCGGCGGCAGCGCCGCGCCGCCCGATCCGGCCGCGCGGCTGGAAACGGCGCGCGCCGTTGCGGCCACGGCCGGCCTGTCGCAAGAGGTGATTCCGGCGGGCTCCTTCAGCCTGACCGCGTTCCATCGCCTGACGCGGCCGGGGGCGCCTTTGCGGGTCTATGTGGAGGGGGACGGACTGGCGTGGCTGAGCCGCCGGCGCCTGTCCAGCGATCCGTCGCCGGTCGATCCGGTCGCGCTGCGGCTGGCAGCGGCGGACCCGGCGGCCAACGTCGCGTACCTGGCGCGGCCCTGCCAGTTCGGCGGGGTGGCGCGGGACGCGGCCTGCCGGGGCGACCGCCGCTACTGGTCATCCCACCGGCACGGAGCCGAGGTCGTGGCAGCGGTGGATGCGGCCGTCACCGCGCTCGCCCGACGCGCCGGCGCCGCCCGCGTGGAACTGGCCGGGTTTTCGGGAGGCGGCGCCGTCGCCGTTCTGGTCGCGGGCCGCCGCCATGACGTGGCGGCGCTGCGGACCGTGGCCGGGGCCCTGGACAACGCCATGATCGCCCGCCTGCACGACACGACGCCCCTGCGGGGGTCGCTCGACCCGGCGGACCGCGCCGCGGCCGTGGCGGCGGTGCCGCAGCTTCATGTGTCGGGCGGAAAGGATGCCATCGTCCCGCCGGCGGTGGCGGAGGCCTTCGTTGCGCGCCAGGGCGCGGCCTCCTGCGCGGCGCGGCGGGTGGTTCCGGGCGCGGCGCACACTACCGGATGGGCGGCATCCTGGCCCGGCCTGCTGGCGGTTCCGCTGCCCTGCGCCGGCGCGGAGAAAAGCCGGGCGACGCACGAAACTGTGCAGTCGTCGCCCGGCGAGGCCGACCGGCCGCCGCGCCTTGTGGCACGCAAGGCGCGCACGAAGAAGCCCCGCCGGCGGATCGGCCGGCGGGGCCTTCGCGTGTCGCGTCGTCGCCCGGATCAGCGCTTGCCGGGGAAGATGTCCACGACCAGATCCTTGACGGTCTGGCGCAGCATCTTGGCCTGGTCGGGATCGCCGGCCAGCAGGGTCGACATGAACGCCTTGGCGTTCTTCGGGCGGATGTGCGGCGGCAGGGGCGGCACGTTGGGGTCGGTCTTGACGTTCAGCACCACCGGCCGGTCCGCCGACAGCGCCTCGTCCCAGGCCGGGCCGATGCGCTCGGGATCGTCGACGAAGATGCCCTTCAGGCCCAGCAGCTCGCCGAACTTGTCGTAGGGCAGGTCGGGGATCTTCTGCGTGGTGTCGAACTTGGGATCGCCGTCCTGGGCGCGCATCTCCCAGGTGACCTGGTTCAGGTCCTCGTTGTTCAGCACCATGACCACCAGCCGCGGGTCCTTCCAGGTCTTCCAGCAGTTGGCGATGGTGATGAGGCCGTTGATGCCGTTCATCTGCATGGCACCGTCGCCGACGCAGGCGATCACGGCCCGCTCCTGATAGGCGTACTTGGCGGCGATGGCGTAGGGCACGCCCGGACCCATGGTCGCGAGGCCGCCGGACAACGAGCCCATCATGCCGTCGCGGAACACCAGGTCGCGGGCGTACCAGTTGGCGGCCGACCCGGAGTCCGCGGTGACGATGCAGTTGTCGGGCAGGCGGGGCGACAGCTCCCAGAACACGCGCTGCGGGTTGACCGGCTCGGCGCTGTTCATGGCGCGCTCCTCCAGCACCTTGCGCCAGCGCGAGATGCTGTCTTCGATGGTTTCGCGCCATTTGCGATCGGTCTTCTGGTGGATGAGCGGCAGCAGGGCCTGCAGCGTCGCCTTGGCGTCGCCGTGCAGGTTGCATTCCATAGGATAGCGGATCGACAGCATGGAGGCGTCGGCGTCGATCTGCACGCCGCGCGCCTGGCCTTCCTCGGGCAGCCACTCGGAATAGGGGAAGCTGGACCCGATCATCAGCAGCGTGTCGCAGTCCTTCATCAGGTCGTAGCTGGGCCGGGTGCCCAGAAGCCCGATGGAGCCCGTGACGAAGGGCAGGTCGTCGGGAATGGCGGTGCGGCCGAGCAGCGCCTTGGCGACGCCCGCGCCCAGCTTCTCGGCGATCTCGATCACCTCTTCCTTGGCGAACCGCGCGCCCTGGCCGATGAGGATGCCGACCTTCTTGCCCTCGTTCAGCACGTCGGCGGCGGCCTTCAGGTCCCTGTCTTCCGGCACCACCCGCGGGAAGGAATAGCCGACGCCGGAATGCACCGTGCCGTGGGCGTGCGGCGGCACGGGCACGGCGTCCATCTCCTGCACGTCCTTGGGCACGATGATGGTGCAGACCGTGCGCTCGGACTTTGCGATGCGGAAGGCGCGGTCGATGACGTGGCGCACCTGCGCCGGGCTGTTGACCTGGTGGACGTACTTGGACACGTCCTTGAACAGGGTGATGAGGTCCACTTCCTGCTGGTAATGCCCGCCCATGGCGGCGCGCGCCTGCTGGCCGACGATGGCGACCACCGGCGTGTGGTCCAGCCGCGCGTCATACAGGCCGTTGAGCAGGTGGATGGCGCCGGGGCCGCTGGTCGCCAGGCACACGCCGGTCTCGCCGGTGAACTTGGCGTGGCCGCAGGCCATGAAGGCCGACATTTCCTCGTGGCGCGACTTCACGAAGCTGAACTTCTCCTCCTGCTTGTCCAGCGCGCCGACGAGCGCGTTGATGCCGTCGCCCGGATAGCCGAAGATGCGCGTCACGCCCCAGTCGCCGACACGTTTCCAGAAATAGTCGCTGACGGTCTCGGCCATGTCTTCCACCCGTTGGTCTGGTCGTTGCGGATTTCCGGGCGCACTGTTGCGTCCGGTCTCTGCCGGTGAAACGGTTGCCGGGACGGGGTGGGTTGCCGCGCGCGTGCGTCCCTTTCGGCGGAGAACCTGCTCAGTTCCCCCGGAACAGCACGTCGACCATGGTCAGGTAGAACATCAGCGCCAGGAACAGCAGCGCCGCCAGGCCCGAGATGCGCGTCAGCGGCTGGCTTTCGTTCAGGTGCATGAAGATCCAGGCGATCAGGCCGGTCTTCAACGCCGCGAAGCCCAGGTTGGAGACGACGCTCAGGGTCGGGCTCAGCGGCAGCATGGCGGCGCCGTAGGTGGCGGCCAGGAAGGCGCTTAAGCCCGCCCACGTCAACACGCAGGTCTTGATGTGGTGCTTGAGGTCCGGTGCCATCGCGTCACCTCCCGGCTAGGTATATCAGCGGGTAGAGCCACACCCAGATGACGTCCACCAGGTGCCAGTACAGGCCGACCGCCTCCGTCCCCTCGGGCACGCGGTCGGTGGTGCCGCGCGTCCACAGCAGCATCATCCAGATCACCAGGCACAGCGCCACGGTCAGGTGAAAGGCGTGCAGGCCCGTCGCGGCGAAGTACAGGTTCCAGAAGAGCATGGTGCCCTCCTGCTCCAGCGGGAAGGCCTTGCCGGCGCCGGGGATCAGGCCCTCGGCGTATTCCTTGTAGTATTCATAGCCCTTGAGCATGAGGAACACCGCCCCAAGCGCCAGCGTCGCGCCCAGGGCGGCAAGGCCGGTGCGACGGTCGCGCAGGCGGGCGGCGGCGACGGCGATGGCGACCGTCAGCGAACTGGTCAGCAGCACGGCGGTGTTCACGGTTCCGATCAGCAGGTCTGTGTGGCTCGCGGCGGTCTCGAACCCGTGCGGGTGCATGACGCGGTAAGTCAGGAAGCCCAGGAAGATGCCGCCGAACAGCATCAGTTCGGTGCCCAGGAAGATCCACATGCCCATGCGGTTGGCGGCGCGCTGCTGGTCGGTGTCGGCGAAATGGTGTTGCAGCACGACGTCGTCGGACGCGCGGTCGTCGCCGGTCATCGCGGGCCTCCGTGGTGCTCGGGGGATTCCGGGTCGCGCTGGGCCACCTGCGGGGCGTAGGGACGGTAGCTGTAGGCCTCGTCGTCGACGATGGGCGTGCGGTCGAAGTTGTCCTCGGGCGGCGGCGAGGGCACCGACCACTCCAGCCCCGTCGCGCCCCACGGGTTTTCGCCGGCGCGCTCGCCGTACTTCAACGACCACAGCAGGTAGACCAGCGGCAGCGCGTAGCCGATCGCCAGGATCACCGCGCCGCCCGAGGACAGCACGTTGAAGATCTGGAACTCCTCCGGATATTCGTGATAGCGGCGCGGCATGCCCAGGTATCCGGCCCAGAACTGCGGCATGAAGGTCAGCACGAAGCCGATGCCCACCATCAGCGCCGCCACCAGCGCCGGGCCTTCCGGGTACAGGCGCCCGGTCATCTTGGGCCACCAGAAGTGGATGCCGCCCAGATAGGCCGAGACGCTGGCGCCGACCATGATGAAGTGGAAGTGGGCGATGACGAAGTACGTGTCGGTCACATGCACGTCCAGCGCCAGGCTGGCGAGGATCAGCCCGGTGATGCCGCCCAGCACGAACAGCAGAATGAAGCTCAGGGCGTAGAGCAGCGGCGTGCGGATGAGGATCTCGCCCTTGTACAGCGTCGCCGTCCAGGCATAGACCTTGATGGCCGAGGGCACGGCGATCAGGAAGCTCATGAACGAGAACACCACGGCGGCGACGACCGATTGCCCGGCGACGAACATATGGTGCCCCCAGACGCCGAAGCCGATGACGGCGATGGCGATGGCGGAAAAGGCCACGAACTTGTAGCCGAAGATGCGCCGCCGCGCGAAGCACGCGATGATCTCGGTCGTCACGCCCATGCCCGGCAAAATCATGATGTAGACGGCCGGATGGCTGTAGAACCAGAACAGGTGCTGGAACAGAAGCGGGTCGCCGCCCAGGGTCGGGTCGAAGATGCCGATGCCGAACAGCCGCTCCACCGCCACCAGGAACAGGCTGATCGCCAGCACGGGTGTGGCCAGCACCATGACCAGGGCGGTGGCGTAGAGGTTCCAGACCATGATGGGCATGCGGAACCACGTCATTCCCGGCGCGCGCATCTTGTGCACGGTGACGATGAAGTTCACCCCCGTGGCGATGGAGGAGAACCCCACGATGAACACTGCGGCGATGACGCCGGTGACGTGGGTGTTGGAGAACATGCTGGAATACGGCGTGTAGAACGTCCATCCCGTGTCCACGCCGCCCACCAGCATGAAGTACAGCGCCATGATGGCGGCGGCCATGAAGATGTACCAGCTTGCCAGGTTCAGGCGCGGGAAGGCCACGTCCTTGGCGCCGATCATCAGGGGCAGGACGAAGTTGCCCAGGACGGTCGGGATCGACGGCACCAGGAAGAACCACACCATGATGACGCCGTGGATGGTGAACGCCTTGTTGTAGCCGTCCGCCGACATGACGTCGCCGCCGGGCGTGATCAGCTCCACCCGGATCCATGTCGCGGCCAGCCCGCCCACGGCGAACAGCACGGTGATGGAGATCAGGTAGAGCATCCCGATGCGCTTGTGATCGGTGGTGGACAGCCACGACCACAGCGTCAGCGACGCGGTCAGGTAGCTCGGGCGCTTGGCGTCGGCGGCGATGGTGCTCATGGCCGGCTGGTTCCCTCCCCGGTGCCGAGAGCCTGGATGTAGGCGACCAGCTCGGCCAGGTCGCCTTCCGCGATCTGGCCCTCGAAGCTGGGCATGATGGCGGGATAGCCCGCCACGATGTGCTTGCGCGGCAGAAGGATGCTGTCGCGGATGTAATCGGCGTCGGCGGTGACCGTGCCGCCCGCCTTCAGCGGCACCGACTTGCCCCACAGCCCGGTCAGGTCCGGCGCCCGCACAACCTGGCTGCCGCCGTCGGCATGGCAGCCGGCGCAGCCGTAGGCGGTGAACAGCTTTTCGCCCCGCTCGACCAGGGTTTCCGACGGCACGCGGTCGTCCAGCCAGTCCTGATAGGCCTCGGGCTCCATCACCACGAAGGTGCCGCGCATGCGCGAATGCCCGGTGCCGCAGAACTCGGCGCACAGGATGTGATAGCGCCCGGTTTCCTCGGCCTGGAACCACATCTCGGTGTAGCGGTCGGGCAGGACGTCATGCTTGATGCGCAGGGCCGGCAGGAACAGGCTGTGGATGACGTCGGTGCTGATCATGCGCAGTTTCACGGGCTCGCCGCGCGGCACGTGCAGGGTGTCGATCTCGCGCTGGCCGCCGGGGTGCTGGAAGCGCCACATCCACTGCTTGCCCTGCACGTGGATGGTCAGGGCGTCGTCGGGCATGGTGCGCTGCTTCACGAACATGTCCGCCGCCTGCCAGAAGAAGATCAGCGACAGGAACAGCGGCCCCAGCGCCCATGTCAGCTCCAAAAGCCGGTTGCGCCTGGGAGCCTGGCCGCGTGGCACGTCGTTGCCCTGGCGGTACTTGATGACGAAGTACGGCAGCAGGATCGCCACCGGCGCGGTCAGCACCGCGAGCAGACCCAGGAACCCGAAGGTCAGCCAGTCCACCTGCTCGGCATAGGGCGAGATGCTGTCCAGCCAGAAGCGGAAGCCGGCGTCGGGCGCGGGGGCGGGAACAGGCGCGGGCGTGGCGGGCGTCTGACTCATGGCGCCCGCCTGTTGCGGTTGCGGTGCTCCCGCCACAGGGCGAGGCCGATGAAGCCGAACAGCACGGCCAGGGTGATGCCGGCGGCGGCCTTCATGGAAACGTCGATGATGGGGCCGTATTTCCCGGTGGTCGGGTCGTACTGGTAGCAGAGCATGAGCAGGAAGTCCGACACGTCGCCGACCGCGCCGTTTCCCGCCTCGACGATGGCGAGCCGCAGGTCGGTGGGCTCCACCGAAATGGCGTTGATCCAGCGCGAGACGCGGCCGTCGGGGGTCAGCACGGCGAAGGCGTTGGCGTGGCTGTACTGCTGGATCTCCTCGTCCCAGGCATAGCGGTAGCCGAGCGCGCGGGTCACCGCCTCGATGCTTTCGGGCGGGCCGGACAGGAAGCGCGCCTGGTCGAGCCCGGGATAGTCGAAGCGCCGCTCCTTCAGGCCGGCGAGCGCCTCGCGCGCCTTTCCGGGGCCCTCACGCGGGTCGAAGCTGAAGAACACCACGCGGTAGTCGGTCCCCGGCTCCAGCGCCGTCAGCAGGGAGAGGCTCTGCACCAGGCTGGCAGTGGAGACGGTGCAGATGTTGGGGCAGTCGTAATAGACCGGCGCCAGCACCACGGGCACATCTCCGGCGACCACCTCCGCCAGGTCCACGGGCGCGCCGGTGCGGTCGGTGAAGCGGGCGCCGCCCGGCACGCGGGCGTCCTCCGGCGTGTCCACGGCGACGGAGCCGAAGGGGTCGAACGGCACGCCGGCCGACGCCGGCAGGGCAGGCGCGGCGGCGGCGATCAGCACGAGAAGGGCGAGCAGCAGTCTCATTCGTCAGCCTCCCCGGTGTCGTCGGGCGTGTTGCGGCGGGTGGGCAGGGGCATCATGCGGCGCGGCGGGCTTTGCGGCGGCGGGGCCTGCCATCCCCGGTCGGCCAGGATGTCCATGGCGTCGGTCAGGGGAATGCGGGCGATGCCGGCGTCGCGGTCCACCCACGCAAAGCCGGTGAGCTGGTCGCGGGCCGCGCGCGCCCGTTCGTCCAGCCGCTCGGCCGGGTCCACCAGCAGCGGCGGGCCCTGGCGCTCCAGGATGCCCGGCACTCGGGGCACCGCCGGCGGCGGCTGCGTCAGCCAGGCGATGAACGGCCCTGCGGCGAAAGAGACGGCGACGACGGTGACCAGGAAGGCGACGCCGGCGACGATCACCCCGCGCGTTGGGGCGTCGCGGCGCTCCACGTCGCGGGTGCCCCCGGTCTCGCCCAGGCGGTGCTCAGCCATGGCGTGCCTCCCGCCGCTTGAGCCCGCCGACCAGCACCAGGCACAGGGCCACCGCCGCCAGCACGGCAGCGGCGGCCAGGAAGACGTCGGCCGAGACGCTGGGCAGGGTCCACAGCACGGTCTCCACCGCCCGCGCGGCCAGGATGGACAGGCTGGCGATCAGCAGGGCTACCGGTTTCGCCCGCACCCCCGGGTGGGCGAGGCAGAGGACGGGCACCAGGAAATGCAGCAGGCCGACCACCCACAGGAAGGGCCGCCACGGTGCGGTCGTGCGGGAGATCCACCACTCCGCCTGGGCCGGCAGGTTGGCGCCCCACATCACGATGTACTGCATGAACTCCAGGTACACCCACAGGGCCACGCCGACGAGCAGCACCGCGCCCCAGACGGCGCGGCTGGAGCGGTCCCAGGCCAGCGCCCCGGCGGCGGTGACCAGCGCCAGCGCCTGCACCGCCCAGCCCGTCAGCATCAGCAGGCCGAAGGTGGAGGATTTCATGTGCGGGGCCAGGCTGAGCGTCCAGTCCACCGAGGCCATGCTGACCAGCAGCACCACGGCGATCAGCAGCGGCACGCCGCCCGGGCGCTCCAGCCGGTCGGCGGCGAGCAGCGGGCCGGCCAGCGCGATCACGGCCACCGTCACGGCCAGCCGCACGCCCGTCCACAGCGGCGACAGGTAGCCGCCGAGCGCCGGGTCCTCCGCCCACGGATAGGCCGGCCATGCCAGCACGTAGGACCCGGCGAACAGCAGCCCCGTCAGCGGCGCCAGCCGCGCCAGCCACGCCAGGCCCGGCCAGACGGGCCCCATCCACCCGCGCCAGGTGACGGCGCGGATCAGCAGCAGCAGCACCGCCCCGGCCGACAGGCCGAACAGGAACAGGGTCAGCGAGAACAGGCTGAGCATGGCGTCCGCGGCGGTCATGGCAGACGCTCCCTCAACGGCTCGGGAAGCTCGGAAACTTGCGCGTGTTGGCTGAGCTGCAGGGCCCGGATGTAGGCGACGACGGCCCAGCGGTCGGCGGGCCGCACGCGGTCGCCGTAGGGATACATGACGCCGAAGCCGTTCTCGATGACCGACAGGAAGTGCCCCGGCGTGGCATCGCGCAGGCGGTCATTGTGGAAGGACGGCGGGGCGGGAAAGCCGCGCTCGACGATCAGGCCACTGCCGTGCCCGGCGACGCCGTGGCAGGGGGCGCAGTAGATGTTGAACCGCTCCCGCCCGCGCTCCAGCAGGGCCGGCGTCATCTCGGGCCGGTCCTTCAGCACGTCCCAGGCCGACCGCTCGCCGCGCGCCACCGTGCCCGGCACGGGCAGGCTGGAGGTGGGGCCGCGAAGAACGGGTTCCGGCTCCGCCATGTCGGGGCGCTTCTGGTCGGCCATGTCGGGGCAGGCCGCCAGCGGCAGCAGGCAGAGCAGAAGCGGAAGGAGGTGACGGCCCGTCATCGCGGCACCTCCCGCACCATATGGCCGCCGGCGCGAACAAGGCACTCCCGCACGGCCGCGGCGTCGAAATCCTCGCCCGTGTCCTCCACACAGACCACAAAGGCGTCCTGCCCCGCCCGGTCGTGCTCGGGATAGTTGAAGACGGGGTGGTGCAGGCGCGGCAGGCGGTTGCGCCAGAGCATGGCGGCAATGCCCCAGAAGACGCCGGACAGCACGGCCATCTCGAAGGCGGGCATGGTGAAGGGCACCCAGGCGATCAGGTCGCGGCCGCCGATGTTGTGGGGATAGCTGACGGCGACCGCGTAGACCTGCAGCGCCATGGCCGCCGCGAAACCCGCCGCCGCGCCGACGGTCAGGGCGCCGAAGGGCCAGGGGTCGCGGTGGCGCAGCGCCGCGGCCATGCCGGGCACCGGATAGGGCGTATAGGCGTCCACCCGCCAGCCGGCCTCCACCGCCCGGCGCACGGCGTCGAGCGCCGCGTGCTCGGTGTCGAAGCGGGCCGCCATGCCGAAGCGATCGCTCATCGCGGCGCCTCCTTCGCGGCGGCGGTCGCGCGCGGGCCGGCGGGGCCGACGGCCTCGCCGCGTTTGCGCGCCATTTCCGCCAGCGTCTCCTTGACCTCGAAGCCCGACAGCAGCGGCAGGAAGCGGATGAACAGCAGGTACAGCAGCCCGAACAGGCCCAGCGTCCCGGCGAAGATCAGCCACTCCACATAGGTCGGCGTATAAAAGCCGTCGGCCGCCGGGATGAAGGGGCGGTAGAGCGCCGTCACCACCAGCATGAAGCGCTCCAGCCACATGCCGACCGTGGCCACCAGCCCCATGAGGAACAGCAGCGCCGGGGTCACGCGAAAGGCCCGGAACCACAGAAGCTGGATCAGCACCAGATTGCAGGCGATCGTGCTCCACCACGCCCAGGCGTAGTCGCCGGTGAAGCGGTCCATCAGGGTGTTCATCTCGTACGGGTCGCCGCTCCACCACATGGTGAAGGCTTCCATGACATAGCCGTAGGACGTCATCAGGCCGGTCGCCAGCAGCACCTTGCCCAGAACGTCCAGGTGGCGCGTCGTGATCAGTGCATCCAGGCTGAAGATGCTGCGCAAGCCCACGGCCAGCATGGCGACGACGGCAAAGCCGGAGAACAGCGCGCCGATGACGAAGAAGGGCGGGAAGACGGTCGTGTGCCATCCCGCCTGCGGCCCCATGGCGAACAGCAGCGCGACGCCCGAATGGACCGAAATCACCAGCGGCACGGCCAGCAGCGCGCAGCCCTTGTAGGCGCTCCACCAGTTCAGCCAGTGCCGCGCGCTGTTGCGCCAGCCCAGCGCCAGCACGCCGTAGACCACCGCCCGCCGCCGGGTCGGCGCGCGGTCGCGCAGGCTGGCGAAGTCGGGGATCATGCCGACGTACCAGAACATGAGGCTGACCAGCAGGTAGACGAAGACCGCCGTCACATCCATGAACAGCGGCGAGCGGAACTGCGGCCACAGCCCCATGGTGTTGGGGTAGGGGAACATGTACAGCACGAACCCCGGCCGCCCCAGATGGATGATGGGGAAGATGCCGGCGCAGACGACGGCGAAGACGGTCATGGTCTCGGCCAGGCGGTTGAGCGAATTCCGCCACCCCTGGCCGAGCAGCAGCAGCAGGGCCGAGATCATGGTGCCGGCGTTGCCGATGCCGATCCACCAGACATAGTTCATGATCGCCATGCCCCAGTAGTTGGGGGCGTTGTTGCCCCACAACCCGATGCCCTCGGCGAAGGTCGCTCCCACCGTGCCCAGCAGCACCAGGGTCAGCAGGGCCGCCAGGCCAAGCGCGATCCACCACCGCTTGCGCAGGGGGAAGCGGTGGGGAATGTCGGCGATCTGTGCTTCCGCCGCCGTCAGGTCGCCGCCGTGCAGCGGATAGAGGCGCGGCTTGACGGTCTCAGCCATGGCCGCCGCCCCCCTCGCGCTTGCCCGCCGCGGTGTCCGGCGCGACCTTGGCGAGGTAGGTGGTGCGCGGGCGCGTCCCCAACTCGTGCAGCAGCGCGTAGTGCCGGGGGCCTTGCCGCAGGCGGGCGATGTCGCTGTCCGCCCGCGCCTTGTCGCCGAAGCGGATGGCGTCCGTCGGGCAGGCGCGCTGGCAGGCGGTGGCGACGTCGGCGTCGGTGACGGGGCGGTCCTCCAGATCGGCGGTGATCTTGGCGCGCTCGATGCGCTGGACGCAGAAGGTGCATTTCTCCATCACCCCGCGCGAGCGCACGGTGACCTCAGGGTTGCGCTGCGGGCGGCCGGCGGCGTTCACTTCGCCGCCCGAATAGTCGAAGAAGTTGAACCGCCGCACCTTGTAGGGGCAGAAGCTCGCGCAGGTGCGCGTGCCGATGCAGCGGTTGTAGACCATCTGGTTCAGCCCGCCGTCGCCGTGCAGGGTGGCGTTGACGGGGCAGCCCAGTTCGCAGGGGGCCTTCTCGCAGTGCATGCAGGGGCGTGGCTGGAAGTGGGCCAGCGGCGCCTCGGGTTTGTCCTCCCAGTAGCGGTCGACGCGCAGCCAGTGCATGGCGCGGCCCTTGCCGACCTCCTGCTTGCCGACGATCGGCGTGTTGTTCTCGGCCTGACAGGCGGTGACGCAGGCGCCGCAGCCGGTGCACAGGTCCAGGTCGATGACCATGGCCCACTCGTGCGGGTCCGGGCTGTCCCACTCGGGATAGAGGCTGGGGCGCTCCTCGCCGGTCTTCTGCTCGGGTGCTGCGTCGACTTCGGGGCGCGGCACCACGCGCACCGGCTCGGGGTCGCGCATCAGTCCTTCCAACTGGGTATGGGCGAGCGGATGGCGCGCGCCCGTCGGCTTGAAGCCGTCCAGCCGCGCCCGCCACGGGCCGCCGGCGGGCCGCAGGGCGAAACCGTCGAAGCCGACTCCCTCCGCCAGCCGGCCCATGGCGGCCCGCCCGCCGCCAAGCTCCACCGTGACGGTGCGCGCCGCCTGGCCGGGCTGGACGAGGACCGGCGCGGTGACCGTGGATGCCGCGGTGGACAGTGCCACCACGTCGCCGTCCGCCAGGCCCTTCTCGGCCGCCAGGGTGGGGGAGATCAGCGCCACCGTATCCCACGTCAGCTTGGTTATGGGCTTGGGCCACTCCAGCATCCAGCCGCAGTTGGCGAACGCGCCGTCCCACAGCGCATCGTCGGGCCGGAAGATCACCTCCAGCCTCCCGGCCCCGGCTTCGGCCTCGACCTCGGGCACGGGTGCGCCAACCTCCGGCCATTCGTCGGGCTCGGGGCGGCGGGGAAGGGTGGCGCCGGCGGCGAACCCCGCTTCCAGGGCGGCGCGGAAGGCCTCTTCGTCATCGCCGTCGCCGCCGTTGGCGCGCGCCACCCAGGTCTCGCGCACCACCGCCCGGTCGGCGGGCGCCTTGGTGGCGGGCTCCAGCAGGCGGGTCAGCACCTGAAGCTCGGACCAGCCGCCGAACAACGGGTTCACCAGCGGCTGGCGCAGGGTGTAGGTGCCCTCCACCGCGTAGCCGTCGCCCCAGCTTTCCAGGGGATGGGCGAGCGGGATGTGCCAGTGCGACCGCCGCGCCGTCTCGTCGCGGTAAAGGCCGGCGTGGACGATGCGCGGCACCCGCGTCATCCAGTCCGCCACCCCCAGGTCCGGCGAGGCATGAAAGGCGGGATTGCTGTCCAGCACCAGCAGCGTCGCCACGTCGTCGCGCGCCAGCAGGTCCTCCAGCCCGCCGGCCGCGCCCCGCGCGAAGGGGCTTTCGGCGAAATACTCCATCATGCCGCCGTTGCCGAAGCGGCGGTTGATGGCGGCGGCGAGGGCGTGCAGGCCGGGCGGCGCGTGGTTCCCGGCGCTCACCAGTCCCCGGCCCTCGGCGTCGGCCAGCGCGGCGGCGGCCTGTTCCGCCCACTGCCGGTCGCGGGCGCCCAGGTCTCCCGCCGAGCCGCCTTCGGCCAGCGCGAGCAGGGCGCGGGCCAGCGCGTCCAGGCGCGGCGCATCGGCGGGCAGCCGGTCGGCGCCGGCGCGGATGCCGGTCAGCGTCGTCGTCGGCTCCGCCACGAACAGCGCCTGCGGCCCCTCGGCCCTGCGGTGGGCGGCGAAGGCGGCGGACCACGGCACCTGCGCCGGCCCGGGGCCGAGGAAGTCGTGGGCGAAGGAAACGATGGCGCGCGCCTCGCGGAACCGGGGCACGCGCGGCGGCGCGGTTTCGGGCAGCGGGTCGTAGCTGTACCACCGCGCCTGCGGCCAGGCCTCCAGCACGCGCGCCAGCAGCCGTTCCTGACTGGGGGACGTGACGGGGCCGGTGAGGATGGCAAGCCGCGCCCCCTCCGTCTCGCCGGCCTCGCGGCGGATGGCGGCCAGTTCCGTCAGCACCTGCTTGCGCCCGGCCGGTTGCCCGTAGCGCCGGGCGGTGCGCGAACGGTCGGGATCGTAGAGCCGCAGCACCTCGGCCTGGGCGTGGTGGTCGGCGGCGGTGGTGGAAGCGGGGTGATCGGCGTTGCCGTCCAGGCGCAGCGGCCGGCCGCCCACCACTTCGGCCAGCACCGGCACGGCCCAGCCGCCGCGGGTGACGCTGGTGGCGTAGTGGGCGCGTTCGTCGGTCTGCGCCCAGGACGACCCGCGCCCGCGCATCTCCACCTCGCCCGGCGGCGTGAAGTCGCAGCCCGCCAGCCCCGCCAGCGAGAACGAGGCGGCCATGCATTTCAGGAACGTGCGGCGGTCGCTTTCCAGGGCGTGCCGGGCGCTCGGCCCGAATTCCTGCTCGACCCATGCGGCGGCGCCCTCCGGGTCGGCCCGGTGCTCCAGGCTGAGCCACAGGTCGCGGCCGGTCGCGCCGTTATGCATGGTGTCGCGGCTGGTCATGGTCACCTGTGGCACGTGTAGCAGTCGGTGAGGCGTTCGGGGTGGACGTCGCGGGCCTCCAGCAGCGCCTGGCGCTCGGTCTCGGACAGGCCGGTGCGCGGCCGCCAGTCGAAGGCGGTGACGGCGCCCTCCGGCCGCAGGTTGGGTGCGGGATCGCGGTGGCAGTCCAGGCACCAGCCCATGGTGTAGGCGTGGCTTTCATAGGTCAGCGCCATCTCCTGCACCGGGCCGTGGCAGGTGGTGCAGCCGACGCCGACGTCCAGGTGAGCGGCATGGTTGAAGTAGACGAAGTCGGGGCTGTCGACCACGCGCTGCCACCACAGCGGCCGGCCCTCGGTATAGGCCTGGCGCACGGGGCGCAGGGCCTCGGCCTCCGTCCACAGCTGCGAGTGGCAGGTCATGCAGGTCTCCGAGGTCGGCAGGCCGGCCTTGGCCGTTTCCTCGCCGGTGTAGTGGCAGTAGCGGCAGTCGATGTTCAGGTCGCCCGCGTGGTGGCGGTGGCTAAAGGGCACCGGCTGTTCCGGCGCCTCGGCCACGTCGGTCAGCCAGCCCGAATGCCAGTACAGCCAGCCCGACACGACGGTGACGATCACCGCGATCACGATGATCAGGATCACCGCGCGCAGGATGATGTCGGCCGACGGTTTGAAGACCTGCGCCATTCTCTCACCGGCTGTCATGACGGGCGGACGACGGAGCCCGCCGCCGGAGGGCGGCGTCTTCCGCTACTGCGGGGGAACGCCCCTTCAGGAAGGCGGGTTGCCGTTGCTGCGGCCCTGGTGCAGCCCGTCGCGCAGGACTTCTGCCACCGTGGGATAAAGCCGCCCGGTCGCCTGGCGCAGCTGTTCCCGGCAGGAGTAGCCGTCCACCACCAGGCGCGGTGCGCCATCGCCATCGCGGTCGGCGCCGGCCCCGCGGATCATGGGCATCAGCTTGTCGTTGAGGATGGCCTGGGAAACGTCGTACTTGTCGTGCTCGAAGCCGAACGACCCGGCCATGCCGCAGCAGCCGCTGTCCAGCACCTCTACCTCAAGCCCCGTGGCCGACAGCGCCTGCTTCTCTCCGCCCGTGCCGAAAATGGCGCGGTGGTTGCAGTGCGGATGCACCAGGGCCTTGCCCGACAGGCGCGGCGGGTTCCACCCGTCGGCATCGGCAACCCGCGCCAGGAAGTCGGGCAGCAGCCACGTGGCCTTAGCCAGACGTTCGGCGCGGGGGTCGCCCTCGAACAGGTTGCCCAATTCGTCCTTGAAGGTCGCCATGCAGGCCGGTTCCAGGCCGACCACGTAGGCGCCGTCGCGCACGGCCTCGTCCACGGAATCCATGACGTCGTTGAGCGTCTTCCGCGCCTGGTCCAGGAAGCCGAAGTCATAGAGCGGCCGGCCGCAGCACACCTTGCGCTTGGGCAGTTCCACGGCGAAGCCCGCATCCTCCAGCACCTCGGCGGCGGCGACCAGGGCCTCGGGCGTGAAATGGTCGTTGAAGGTGTCGGCGAACAGCACAACGCGCTGGCGCTTCGTGTCCGACGGCCGGCTGCCGTTGCCGTTGAATCGGGCGCGGAAGGTCTTCTGGAAGCGCGGCAGCGCGCGCGCCTGATGCACCCCGGCGATCCATTTGGCCGCCGCGTTCAGCCCCGGCGTCTGGGACAGGGCGTTGGCGAGCCAGGGCGCGGGCGCGGCCAGCTTCGCCCAGTCCTGGATGCGGCCCATGGACCACGCGGCGCGCGGGCGGCGGTTCTTCTTGAAGTAGTGGTAGGCGAATTCTGCCTTATAGGTGGCCATGTCCACGTCCACGGGGCATTCGCTCTTGCAGGCCTTGCAGGCAAGGCACAGGTCCAGCGACTCCCAGACCGCGTCCTCCTGCCAGCCGTGGGTCAGCGGATCGCCCTGGAGCATTTCCTGCAGCATGTGGGCGCGGCCGCGGGTGGAATGCTTTTCCTCCCGCGTTGCCCGATAGGACGGGCACATGGTGCCGTCGTGCAGGTTGCGACACTTGCCGACGCCGACACAGCGCATGGTCTCGCGCAGGAAGGAATGGTCGGAGTGCGGATAGGTGAACTGCGCGTCGATCTTCTCTTCCGGCGGCGGATGGAAGCGCGGGCCCAGGCGCAGGTCCATGTCCAGCGGACGGGCGTCGATCACCTTGCCGGGGTTCATCTTGCCGCGCGGGTCCCAGGCGTGCTTGAAGGCGCGGAAGGCATCGACCAGGTCCTGCCCGTACATGATGGGCAGAAGCTCGCCGCGCGCCTGGCCGTCGCCGTGTTCGCCCGACAGCGAGCCGTTGTGGCGGACGACCATGTGCGCCGCGTCTTCCATGAACCGGCGGAACGTCGCCGCATCCTCGGCGTCGTGCAGGCCGAAGTCGATGCGCGTATGGATCAGTCCCTCGCCGAAGTGGCCGTAGACGCTGGCGTAGTAGCCGTACTTGTCGAACAGCTTGAACAGGTCGCGCAGGTAATTCCCCAGGTCCTCGGGCGGGACCGCGCTGTCCTCCCACCCCGGCCAGGTGTCCCGCGCGGCGCCGGGCACGAAGGCGGTGGCGCCCAGGCCCGCCTCGCGCACCTTCCACAGGCGGCCCTGTTCGCCGCGGTCCTCTATCACCTTGCCGTCGGTGAAGGCGTCCTGGCCCTTGAGCCAGTCGTGAATGGCGTCCGCCTTCTCGCGCGCCTCGTCCTTGTCCGCGGCGCCGCAGGGGATGAGCAGCCACGCGCAGCCGTCGGGCAATAGCTCAAGGTCCTCGACGTGCAGGCACTTCAGGCGCATGAACTCGGTCAGGCGCTGGTCGATGCCCTCGCAGCCCAGCGGCTCGAACCGCGTGATGCCGGGCACCAGGTCGGCGGCCTGGAAGATGTCCTTGAAGCCTGCCGCCAGCACCACCCGGTGGGGCGGCTCGAACCGCAGGTTCAGGTGGGCGCGCAGGACGGTGACACAGGTGCTTTCCGTGCCCACCAGCGCGCGGGCGACGTTGAAACTGTTCTCGGGCAGCAGCTCGTTGAGGTTGAAGCCCGAGACACGCCGCGGGATGCCGGGATAGACGTGGCGGATGCGCTCGGCGTTGGCGTCGGCGATGTCCTTGAGCTGGCGGTAGATGTCGGCCTTGCGCCCGCCCTCGGCCTGGATGCGGTCGAACTCCTCGGCGCTGGTTTCGCCGACGGTCATGCGCAGCCCGTCGTAGGTCATGATCTCCAGCGCCTTGACGTTGTCCACCGTGCGCCCGTAGGCCAGCGAGTGCACCCCGCAAGAGTTGTTGCCGATCATGCCGCCCAGCGTGCAGCGCGAGTGCGTCGACGGATCAGGACCGAAGCGCAGGTTCTTCGGGTTCACCACCTGCTGCAACTCGTCCAGCACGATGCCGGGCTCGACGATGGCGGTTTCCGCGTCCCAGTCGATGTCGACGATGCGGTTGCAGTACTTGGAGGCATCGATGACCACGGCCGTGTTGCAGGTCTGCCCGGCCAGCGCCGTGCCGCCGCCCCGGTGGACGATGGGGGCGCCGTGCCGGGCGCAGACGGTGACGGCGGTGGCGATGGCGTCCACCGTTCTCGGCACCACCACGCCGATGGGCACCTGGCGGTAGTTGGAGGCATCGGTGGCATAAAGCGCCCGGTCGCCGTTGGTGAAGCGCACCTCGCCGTCCACCTCGGCCTCCAGGTCGCGCTTCAGCGCATCGACGTCCACCTCGGTGGCGCCGCCGCGCGCGTGGCGGCCTTCCGGCACCGGGTCGGCGCCGGGCTCGTGGGACACGTTGGGGGGCGAGAACTGGGACACGGGCGTCTCCTCTGGCGGTCGGCTCAGACGGCGTAGCGGGCGGCGTCGGCGTCCTTGAGCGCCAGCCCCAGGCCGGGACGCGAAGGATCGGGCGCCACAACGCCGTCGCGGGCGGTCAGGGCGCCGTCCAGCAGCGCCGTCTCAAGCCGCACATGGTCGTGGAAGTACTCCAGGTTCACCGCCCGGCCCGCCGCACAGCACAGCGCGGCGTGCAGGCTGGGCGCGCAGTGGGCGGACAGCGGCATGTCATAGGCCTCGCACAGCGCATCGGCCATGAGGAACCCGGTCACGCCGCCGCAGCGGGTGGCGTCGGCCTGCAGCACGTCGACGGCGCGGGCCTCCAGCAGGCGCCGCAGGTCGATGGGGCTCCAGGCGTATTCGCCGGCGGTGATGTCCAGGCCGGCGGGCCCGTGGTCGCGCAGCCAGGCCAGCGACGCGATGGCGTCCGACGACACGGGCTCCTCCAGCCACGTCACCCCCTCGGCGGCGAAGGCCTGGGCGAGCGCCAGGGCCTCCTTGCGGGAATAGGCGCCGTTGGCGTCGGTCATCAACTCGACGTCGGGGCCGACGGCCTCGCGGGCGGCGTGGACGCGCGCAAGGTCCTCCTGCGGGCGGCGGCCGACCTTCAGCTTGACCGCGCGCAGCCCGTCCTCCACCCAGCCCGCAAGCTGGCCGCGCAAGGCGTCCTCGTCAAAAGAGGTGAACCCGCCCGAGCCGTAGGCCCGGATGGCGGGGCGGGCCTGGCCCAGAAGCGTCGACAGCGAAACGTCCAGGACCTTCGCCTTGGCGTCCCACACGGCGGCGTCGATGGCCGACAGCGCGCAGGCGCCGAGCCCCGGCTGGCCAAGGTTCCGCATCCGCGCCCGCACCGCCGTCCACACCGCCTGCGGGTCGAGCACGCTGTGTCCCTTCACCGTCCCGGCCAGCGTGTCGGCGATCAGCCGGGCGGCGGAGGCGTCGGTGTAGGTGTAGCCGAAGCCGACCACGCCGCCGGCCTCCAGGTGCACGGTCACCATGGTGGTGGCGGACCACTCCATGGTGCCGTCGCTTTCCGGCTGGTCCTGGGTCGGGAATTTGTAGGCGGCGGCCTGCAGGGCGGTGATCTCCGCCTCCACGCGCGGCGCGCCGGGGGATTGGGGCATGGGCGGCCTCCCGTTCGCGGCTGGGGTCTTTCAGCGGTGAACGGTGCTTGTGGAACACCCGTTGCCCGGTCCCGCCGTCAGGAGGAGCCGCGCCCCGCCTCTTCCTGCCCCTTGCGGAAGCGGCGCGTCGCGGGCGTGGAGGTGATGCCGTGGACGACCGCCGAAGCCAGAATGACCGCGCTGGCGGCGTGCCAGACGATCTCCGCCGCGCCGTGCCGCAGCGACAGAAGCGCATAGAACAACGCGGCAATGCCGACGGGGCCGAACCAGCTGACGAAGGCGCGGTCGGCGGTGTCCTTTGTCTGCGGCATCACCCGGGTGAGCGCCAGGAAGGCCGGCGGACGGCGCAGCAGCAGCACGGCGACGGCCAGCCCGGTGAAGGCGTAGGGGTTCGCCGCCCAGGCCTCCACCGGCAGGATCATGCCGAACAGCACGAAGACCGGCAGTTCGAAAAAGCGTTTGGCGGCTTCCTGGAACTGCTCGTTTTCCTCGTCGGTGCGGTCATGGGTGACGACGCGGAAGGTCGCTCCGGCGCAGAAGGCGGCGAGGATGCCGTCGGAGCCCATCAGCTTCACCGCCGCGACGGAGGTGAAGGCCAGCGCCAGCGTGATGGTGACCATGGAGGTTTCGCCGGTCAGCCCCGCCTTGCGCGCCCCGCGCAGCAGCAGGCTCGCCAGCCAACCGGCGGCCAGACCCACGGCGGCGGCGGCCAGAACCTCCCAAAGCCAGGTCTCCAGCAGCCATTTCGACAGGGCCTCGCGCGTCGGGTGGTGGACCATGAGCAGCGGCAGCCACACGAAGGGATAGCCCAGCCCGTCGTTGGCCCCGGACTCGCCCGAGATCAGGCTGCGCAGCCCCTTGGGCAGGGTGCTTTCGGCCAGCCGGCCGCTGACGATGGCGCCCGCCAGCACCGGGTCGGTGGGCGTGACGACGGCGCCGATCAGCACCGCCGTCCAGGCATCCACCTCAAGGAACCCCCAGGCGAGCAGGCTGGACACGCCCCACATCGCCAGCATTCCCGGCCCCAGCGCAATGGCCGGGCCGATCACCTTGCGGCTGGTGAAGAAGCCCGGCGGCAGGCGAACGGCCGCGGTCACCACGGCGACGGTGATGGTCATGCGGGCGACCTGCTCGGTGATCGCGTGCGGGTCGCCCAGGGCCTCCAGCCGCAGCCAGTCCATGCCCAGCGGGCCGATGAGAATGCCGGCGGCGATGGCGATCATGGGCTCGGACACCGGCAGCCACGCCTTGGCAACGCCCGACGACAGCCCCAGCAGCAGGACGACGGCGGCGGCGGCGAAGACCAGGATGTTGAACTCGGTCATGGCGGGCATGTCCTGCGCAGTGGGAGAACGGCACCGGCAGCGTAACGGGCCGCTCGTCATCAGGGATCGTGCATCACTGCGCCGCCGCCGCGCGTGAGTAGCGCAGGACCGCCATACAAGGACCGATCCATGCCCGAGCCCGAGCCCGAGCCCGCCGCCGGCGACTGGCCGAACATCGACGACTACGCCATCATCGGCGACTGCCGGACCGCCGCCCTGGTCGACAGGCGCGGCGGCGTGGAGTGGATGTGCCTGCCGGCGATCTCCAGCCCCTCGGTCTTCGGCGCCATGCTCGACCGCGAGGCCGGCGGCGTGTTCTTCGTGCGGCCGGTCGCGGTGGAGCGGGTGGAGCGGGACTACATGCCCGGCACCAACATCCTGACCACCACCTTCCACACCGCCGGCGGCGGCTGCATGCGGCTGACCGACTGCATGCCGCTCATGCCCGACCCCCAGCGCCGCCTGCAACTGGAGCCGACGCGCGAGCTTCTGCGCAAGGCCGAGGGACTGGAGGGCCGGGTGGAGATGGAGGTCCTCTACCAGCCGCGACCGGCCTACGGACGGGTGGCGGCGCGGCTGAAGAAGCGCGGCGGCCTTGGCTGGGCCTTCCGGCACGGCGGGCACCTCTACAACCTGCTCAGCGACGTGGCGCTGGAGCCGTCGGACAGCCGCGACCGCCTGACCGGCCGTTTCACGCTGGAGGCCGGGCAGGTGCACTGGTTCTCCTTCACCTACGCCAACGAGATCGGCGTGGTCACGTCGCTCGGCCGGGCGGCGGAGAAGCGCATCGCGCAGACGGCCCGGTGGTGGCGCGAGTGGTCGGTGCGTTGCCGCTACGACGGTCCGCACGAAACGCTGGTCAAGCGCAGCATGCTGACGCTCAAGCTGATGACCTACGCGCCGTCCGGGGCGCTGATCGGCGCGCCCACCTGTTCCCTGCCCGAGACCATCGGGGGCAGGCGCAACTGGGACTACCGCTACTGCTGGCCGCGCGATGCGACGCTGACCCTGCGGGCGCTCATCAAGATGGGATACGACGGCGAGGCCCGGTCGTTCATCGCCTGGCTGCTGCACTCGACCCGCCTGACCCGGCCGAACCTCTTGCCCATGTACGACATCTACGGCCGCAAGGTGCCGGCGGAGAAGACGCTCGACCATCTGTCGGGCTTCCGGGGCTCGGCCCCGGTGCGCATCGGTAACGGGGCGCGCGATCAGTTGCAGCTCGACATCTACGGCGGCGTCATCCTGGCCGTCGCCGACTTCCTGCAAGGCGGGGGCGAACTGGCGAAGCAGGAATGGTCGCTGATCCTGGATTTCGCCGAGGTCATCCGCAAGCGCTGGCGCGAGCCCGACAACGGCATCTGGGAAATGCGCGGCGGGCGCAAGCACTACACCTATTCCAAGGTCATGTGCTGGGTGGGGCTCGACTGCCTGGTGCGCCTGTGCGAGGAGGACGGCCTGGACCTGGACGTCGGCCCCTACCGCCGCGAGCGCGACGCCATTCGCGCCGACATCGAGGAGCACGGCTGGAACGAGGAGGTGCAGTCCTACGTCGGCGTCTACGACAGCGATATCGCCGACGCCTCGCTGCTGCTCATGGGGCGGCTGGGCTACCAGGATCCCAACCATCCCCGCATCACCGGCACGCTGCGCTACATCGGCGATCAGCTTGCCGAGAACGGCTTCCTGCGCCGCTACAGGACCGGCGTCGACCATGATTCGTCGGAGGAGGGGGCGTTTGCCATGTGCAGCTTCTGGCGCGCCGACCTGCTGGCCCTGCGCGGCGAGGTCAACGCGGCCGAACGGCTGTTCGACCACCTGCTGGGCGCGACCAACGACGTCGGGCTGATGGCCGAGGAGATCGACCCCAAGACCGGCCGGCAGCTGGGCAACTTTCCCCAGGCCTTCACCCACATCGGGCTGATCACCGCCGCCATGGAACTGGCCCGCGCCGAGCGGGAGAAGGCCGGCGAGCACGAACACGAGAAGCGGGAAGAGGAGGAAACCGCATGACCACCGGCCTGCCGCTGACCGTCGAGGTCCTGCTGTGGGGCCTGATCGCCACCGCGGCCATGACCACCATCATGGAGGCGGCGCAGGGGCTGGGGTGGTCGCGGCTGTCCATCCCGTTCCTGTTCGGCACGTTCTGGACGGCGGAGCGCCATGCCGCCTATTTCCTGGGATTCATCCTGTTCGTGGCCGGCGGCTGGGGGTTTGCGCTGCTGTATTATGGCGTGTTCGTCAGCCTGGAGCGCACGTCGTGGTGGCTGGGCGCGGCGCTGGGCGGGCTTCACGGGGTGTTCCTGCTGGTCGCCTTCCTGCCGCTGCTGCCGCGGGTGCATCCGCGCATGGCCAGCGAGGACGACGGTCCGACTGTTTCACGACGGTTGGAACCTCCAGGCTTCCTGGGGCTTAACTACGGGTGGGGCACGCCGCTGAGCACGCTGGCCGGGATGATCGTCTACGGCGCCATCCTGGGCGCCTTCCTGCCCCTGCCGGGCGGCGGCTGAGTGCCCGCCGGCCCCGGATGCGCCCCGTGGCGGATGATGCGGCCTCTTGCTTTCGTGCCGCACCGCACCATATTTCAAACGAAGGCTCAACTTTCTGGAGAAAGACCGCATGACCGCTCTGCTGGATCGTTGTGTCCTCGAGATCGACGGCCGTCCTGTCGGTGTCCTGGTGCCCGACGGCGACGACGTGATCTTCACCGCGACCGATCCGGAGGCCGACCTGCTGACCGGCACCCGCCATTCCAGCCCCCAGGAGGCGCTGAGCGTGGTGCGGGCCCATCTGGGCACCGCGCCGCCGGCGCCGCCGCCGCTTCGCCCTGCCGCAGGCGGCAGGCTTCACGCCGGCACCGCGGCCTGACCGGCCGACACAAGGGCCCTTCCCCGGAAGGGCCCTTGATCTTTCGGGGCAGGGCTCACGCGGACGTGATCCCGCCGGGCGGCCGTTGATGGTTCGTCCCGGCGCTGCGGGCCGTTAGGGTATGTGTTCGCAGATCCTGATGGAGGTCCCATGACGCCCCGCGCCCGCCGTGCCGCCCTTGCCGCCGCCTGCCTTCTGCTTGCGGCCGTCGTCCTGCCGCTGGGCTGGGCCTGGACGCTGGGCACCGAACCCGCCCGCGCCGCCGGCGTGATCGTCGACGAACGCGACAAGCAGGTCCTGACCCCGCGCGCGGTTGCGGAATCGGGGACGGGCGTGGTCACCGGCAACCCGCAGGGCGACGTGACGCTGGTGGAATATTTCGACTACCAGTGCCCGGTCTGCCGCCGCGTGCATCCCGACGTGCGGGACCTGGTGGACGGGGACGGCAACATCCGCGTCATCCACAAGCACTGGCCGATTTTCGGCGATGCCTCGGTGGCGGCGGCGAAGCTGGCCCTGGCCGCCCGATGGCAGGGGGCGGAGGTCTACGATGCCGTCCACCACGCCCTCATGACGCTGCCCGGCCGCCTGACGTCCGAGCGGGCCCGCGCGGCGGCGGCGGAGGCGGGGCTCGACCTGGCGCGGGCCGACGCGGCGCTGGCCGAGCGCGCCGACGCGGTCGTGGCGCAGCTCCAGGGCGTGGCGAGCGAAGCGGCACAAATGGGCCTGCGCGGCACGCCCGTGTTCCTGGTGGGCAGCTACTTCCTGCCCGGCGGCCCCGACCGCGCGGCGCTGGAGACGCTGGTGGAGGGCGTGCGCAAGGGCGAGGACCGGCTTTAGGGCAGGTCCGAGAGACCGCCGTCGCGGCCGACCCACCGGCCAAGGCGCCGGGTCCAGTCGGCAGCCGCCTTGGCATCCCAGCCGCCCGAGCGTGGGTTCATGAAACCGTGGCGCCCACTTCAGCAATGCCGAGGCGGACGACATGGAGGCCCGCGCCGCTGAACTGCTGGCGCTGGACGCGCCGCAGGTTGGTATGGGGGGCGAGATAGTCCCGACCGGGGACGTTGCCCGCGACCTGCCGGGCATCGTGGAAACCGTGGAGTGCCCCGACGCGGTGACGGCGGAGGCAAGCCTGCAACGTCTAGACATGGCAGGTGATGCCCGTTGCATGACGCTTGCGGCCGACACGGCGGAGACCATCGGCGCCGGCAACAGCCTGGAAAAGATGCTCGCCCATCAAGCCGCGAGCGCCCATCAGCTTGCCATGCGCATGACCGCGACGGCGAACAAGTGGTTGGACGCGGGTACGCCGACGCTGGGCTCATTTGGCAAGGGCGAGGTGACGGCGATGCAGGAAGCGCAGCGCGCGGCCAACGCGGCGGCCCGCCTCATGCGGTCCTTTGACGACCACATGGAAACGCTGCGCAAGCTCCGGTCGGGCGGCGAGCAGCGCGTGACCGTCATTCACCAACACGTCCAGGTCGCCGGCGGAAATGTCGCTGTGGCTGGCAGCGTGAGCCGGGGGCAGGGAGGGGGCGAAAATGAAAAGCAATGAACGACCCCGCGCGCCCGCGCTTGCCGCACTCGACGAGGCGCAAGCCGCGCCCCGGTGCGGTGCTAAGACCCGATCCGGTGGGGCGTGTCGCGCGCCGGCCGTCACAGGCCGCCGCCGGTGCCGGATGCACGGCGGGGCGCCCGGAAGCGGGGCGCCTTTGGGGAACCAGAACGCCCGGAAGCATGGGCGCTATTCCGCCGCCGCCAAGGAAGAGCGGAGGCTTGTGCGCTCTTTGATCCGCGAAATGCGAGCTTTTAACGGAACCGTGAGGTAGGGGAGTGTCCCGTGATGAGCGACCCCGGCCCTGTTGGCTGATATGTTGGGCCGCACTGCCACAACGCCGCGCGCGCCCGCGTCGCGCGGCGCCGCACGGTGGGGTGCGCAGGCCGGGCAAGGCGCTTCGGGCGCATTTCTGCTGACGACCAACTTCGCCTCTCAGAACATGCGGCGGTTGCTCGAGCGGGTGAGGCCCCACGGCGCCGCAAGGTACAGGGGGCTTGCGGCCCGGCCGAGGCGGATGGACTGGCTTGGCCGGTGCGCCGTGGGCGGGAGGTACTTAATAAGCGTGGGCCGGTACCCACGCTTACAGACAACCTCCGAATCCGTATGCCTCTTCTGGAGTCATCGGAGGCCCGATGCTTGAAACTTGGAGGCAGCATCAGGCCTCCGGTCCGCTAACGAGAACCTGAGGAACCAGACTATGATGCTTTTCGCCGCGCCCAGCCAATCACAAACAGGCCACTGCCCAATAGAGCAAGTGCCGGCGGAGCAGGAACGACAATTGAATCAACAGGCGGCGCGGCTCCTGCTGGCAGGTCAACCGCAATGTTGATCAGGCTCAATGCATCGCTCACCGTGCCGTGCGTGATACTGAATGTATTGCTGCCCGGAGATAGCATTCCTGTCACGTCAAATGACCGGATGTCCCACAGGGCTCCATTCCCGACGGTCGTGTCCGGATTTTGCGGCACCGTATCTCCCTGAAAGACGTCGCCCGGACCGGCAATGGAGACACCGTTGACGTTTAGCGACGCGTCCGTAAACGTCTGACCGTCAGAAACCGTAAAGACCAGTTCCGCTGTTCCGCCGCTGTAATTGATACCGGCCAAAGTGACGTCCCATCCGACAGGATCATAAGGATTCTCAAAATTCGCGTCGTTTCCGTCGAACATAACGACATCTCTGTTGTTGGTATCATCTCCATCATCAAAGAACGCGAAGATAGAAGCGCCGTTTGCATGTTCAGCAGGCAGCCCGGAGATGTTGTAAACCCCGTCGTTTGTGACGATGTCTGTTACATCTGCTCGATAGGCTTGGCTGTTGGCCTGCCCCCAGAAGTTATCGTCTGAAAACCCGATGTTTTCTCCCGTCACAGCCGTTCCATTGAGAAGCACGTTTGCATTGAAGTTAGGATCGGTTGAGTTGGTAGGACCGTGCCAATACAAATAAGCTTGAGTGATTGAACCGGAGATTCCGCTTATCGTGATGTCTCCGGTACCCGTCCCTCTCAGGCCGCCGACGCCAGCTGTGGTCCAATCCGTATCGAACTGCGTTTCGAACGGATTTATTACGTTAGCCATTGCGTGCGCTGGGGCCAAGGCGACGAAAAGCGCGCCTATTTTAGCAAGTGTTGCCACTTTCATTTTCGACCTCCTGTTGATTGATGTGCGGAGGCAACGCATTCAACAGGTGTGCCAAAACTCCACCTTCAGGAAAATCAACAGCACTGAGGAGTTTCAATTGGCGAACGTGTAAAAGATCCATACGCTTCGTATGGCCCAAACAAGGGAGAATCAGCTGCGGTGGCAGCGCATTTCGTTGAAACTAGTAGGAAAATCTGCCGACAGACGTCGGCGCGCTCCCCATCGTTAGTGTAAGGAACAATTAACACCAGATGGACATATCATTCACCATGCGCACTTCTCTCTCAATAGCGCTCAGAGTCCGTTTGAGAACCGCTGGCCAACAGCTGATGCGGCGCAGCAGGAGGCTTCCGCGGGCGATCTGGCTCATGGCTTCGGAGGCATCTATCTGCGCCTCGTAGTTGCGGACTATGCGGCGTCAGCGGGTAAGCCAGGCAATTTTGCTCCCATGCGGGTCAACCGTTGGCGGCGGCCTGGGACGCATGACGCTCGGGTGGGCGTTATTTTCTGCAAAGGTCTCCTAGTGTTTGCTGTCGGCACGGTCTCTCCGATGCCGAAGGCCGGTCGGTCCCCGTATTCCCCTACGTCTCCGACGGGCCTCCCAATCAGGGAAATCAAGATGCCCAAGCCTTTGAGCATTGCATCTCTGTCCGCCCTGGCGGCCGAAGCGGAGTGCCACGTCATGCGCTACCGGCCTGAGACGGTGGCCGAGGCACGCGCCGGTGCAAACGGGTACGCTGCCGAACACTTGGCGCACTTGCCTGAGGACCAGCGGTTAGCCGTTACTGAGGCTGCGGTACGGCTCATGGTCGATAGCATGACCAGGGCCGTACGAGCGCGGGCACGACTGCATTAATCGTAAAGCTCCCTTCGGGCCTTCACCATGCGGGCGATCCGGTCAGCGCGGTGGAATTTCCGCCGGGTTTCGTTTTCAAGGCGCGCCATGACGACAAGGCGCCCATTATCATCAGGCGTCTGCGCGACAGCGGGCAGAACCGTGTTCGCAGCCGTAATAGCGGCATCCGCCGACGAGGAAGCATGCAAGCAATGGCGAGGGCGACCTTCCGGGTCGCCCTTCCAATTTGCGGTGTTGCTCCGCAGCGGGTGGCCCATGAGGGAGCGAAAAACAGGATTGGCCCATGTGTGGCCCATTGCAAGGCCGTGGCTCGCGCGAAGGCCAAAAAAAACCCCGGAAACCAACGGCTTCCGGGGCAAGTAGAACAGGGAGGCTTCACGTCTGGGAGACGTAGGATCCGAGGACCCTTGCATCGGGCACGCATGCCCGATCCGAGATGGCGGTGAAGATCACCGCCGAAACTCTCGCCGGCGAGGCGCCGTAGCACCGTGCCGCCGACGAAGAGAGATATAGGCGATCCCATCGGTGGTGGGTACACTCAAAAAAGTAGGGCACATATGCGATGGCCGCATGGCTTGAACCCTTGATTTCAAGCTTTGCTTATCTCTTGTGCACCGCATTCATGCAGGCCCCGCATAGCTCCCGCCGCGCCCGATTTTTGTGCACTGCGGCAGAAGCCTCAGCTGCTGCTTACGGTCGCCCGGTCCGACGATCCGACAGCGGCAGGTCGGACACCACCGCTCCATCGGCGCCGACCACCCGCACCGAGGCGTGTCCGGCTGCCGAAAGCACCCGTCGGAACTCGACACTGACGGGCACGCCCGCCGAATCGCGGGGGCCGGTCATGCGGTAGATCTGGTCCGGCGTGCCCAGCAGCGTGATCGCCGCCGTCGCCGCGTGCACCGCCACCGAGATGTAGCGCAGGTCGGCCGACGGGCCGCTGACCGCCACCACGTGCCGCAGTCGCGCCCGGTAGTGTTGCAGGCGCAAATAGGTGGTGGCGTGGGCCGGGGCGAATCGGCGGGCGTCGAAGGGCACGGCATGCTCGCCCACCAGCACCGTCGGACCGCCGGTCCCCGGTTCGGCGTCCTGCACCATGCCCAGCGTTCCGGCGGCAAGGTCCAGGTCCGGCACGTCGGAAACGGCGGCGACCGGCGTACCGGCCGGCGGCGGAAGGGTGCTTGTGTCCGTCAGCGCGGCGTTCACCTGATCGGCATCCAGGCCCGCGGGCACCACGATCATGTCCAGTCCCGGCAGCCAGGTTGGTCGGCGGGCCAGGACGAGGGCCTCCGACAGCGCGTCGTCAGTCGACACGATCTTGAGCGTCAACGGATCGGCCATGGCCGGGCAGCCTCCGGGTCGTTGCGGGTTCTCCGACCGGAATATGGGCGGCCTCAGCCGTATTGGCGACCCCATTAGACGAAGGAGGTGATGGATCGTTTCGACCTCCTGGTGAGTTTCCTGTGGACCCACGAACCCTGCATGACATTTGAAGCGTTAACCGACGGTTCCAGACACGCCGACAACTCAACCTCGGCCCGTAAAAATGGAAATGACATGAACGCGCACACGACTCCCGATCCCATCCTCGATACCGACGCCGCCGCCGCGGTGCTGGCGGAACTGGGCAACGGCACGCGGCTGACCATCTTCCGCCTGCTGGTGCATGCCGGTCCCGAGGGGCTGGCCGTGGGCGACATCCAGAGCCGGCTGGGCATTCCGTGGTCGACGCTGTCGCACCATATCTCCCGCCTTGTGCGTGTGGGGCTGCTGGAGCAGGTGCGCGACGGGCGCACGCTTCTCTGCCGGCCGCGGCACGACACGCTGAACGCCGTGATGGGTTGGCTGACGGAGGAATGCAACCTGCCGTTCGTCGCCGAGGCACACGCCGGAAACGGCGGCGCCTGGCGCGGCCAGGTCCCGCCGCCGGCCGAGTGAGCGGCGCATAGGATCATCGTGCGGCGCGCGGGGCTTCCCGGCTTGCGTCCATCGGCAGGAAGACGACATGATCGGAGTCTTGCCGGACCGAGCCAGGAGACCCCGCCATGGCCGCATCCCTGCGCCCGCCCGCCCTGCGCGTGGCGGCGCTCATTCCCGCCGCCGGCGCCTCGTCGCGCATGGGCCGGGACAAGCTGGCCGCCCAGGTCGCCGGGCGCCCCATGCTGGCGCGGGTGGCCGACTGCCTCATGGGCGCCGGGCTCGACCCGCTGGTGGTGGTTTGTCGCGGCGCCGATGATCCGCGCCGCGCCATCCTCGACGGGCGCCCCGTCCTGTGGGCCGACAATCCCGCCTGGGCCGATGGCATGGGCACCTCCATCGCTGCCGGAGTCGCGGCCCTGCCCGAGGGGCTGGACGGCGTGGCCGTCTGCCCCGGAGACATGCCGCTGCTGACGGCATCCGACGTGATGACGGTATTGGCGGCCTTCGACGGCCAGCGCATCACGGCGGCGCGGCACGAGGGGCGGCGCGGCCACCCCGTCATCTTCCCCACCCGCCTGTTCCCGCAACTCCTGGCGCTCACCGGCGATGCCGGTGCGCGTGCCGTGGTGGGGGCGGAGCACGACCGCCTCGCCCTGGTCGACGCCGGCCCCGGCTGCCTGGTGGACGTGGACACGCCGGCCGACCTGGCGGCGGTGTCCGATCCGCCGCCTCCGCCGCCGGCGCCGCCCGCCTGAGGCGGGAAAGCCCCAATCAGGCACTCGGGCTTTGCGGGCGCCCTCTTCGCGTTATATAGTGTCAGACATAACGCTAATATTCCAAAATCAGCGGGAGGACCACATGGACGACAAGACGCGGACCGAGATCGAGGCCGCCGCCTTTCGCGGGTTGGTGCAGCATCTTCAGAAGCGCACCGACGTGCAGAACATCGACCTGATGAACCTGGCTGGCTTCTGCCGCAACTGCCTGTCCAAGTGGTACCGGGCCGCCGCCGAGACGCGGGGCGAGGAAATGTCGTACGAGGAGGCCCGCGAGGTGGTCTACGGCATGCCCTACGCCGAGTGGAAGGACAAATACCAGCACGAGGCGAGCGAGGAGCAGAAGCGCCAGTTCGAGGAAACCAAGCCGCTGCACGCCGAGATCAGCGGCCACGTTTGATGCGCGCCGATGAATGAATTCATCGGCACTGCGTTCAGTCGGCACGCAGCCTCACGCGCCATAGGGCGCGGCGGCCGGTCGGCCTTGCCGGGCGACGTGTTTACGTGCTTTCGTGTCGCCCGATCTGATCCGTTCTCCGGCCTTCGCCGCCCTTTCGCGCCCCGATAACGGAGCCGCCCCATGCTCGTCGATCCCTTCGGCCGCCACGTCACCTATCTGCGGGTTTCGGTGACCGACCGCTGCGACCTCCGCTGCACCTATTGCATGGCGGAGAACATGACCTTCCTGCCCAAGCGCGAACTTCTGACGCTGGAGGAGCTTGACCGCCTGTGCACCGCCTTCGTGGAGCGCGGCGTGAAGAAGCTGCGCATCACCGGCGGCGAGCCGCTGGTCCGCCGCGACGTCATGAAGCTGATGCGGGCGCTGGGCCGGCATCTGGATTCCGGCGCGCTGGAGGAACTGACGCTCACCACCAACGCCAACCAACTGGCCAGGCACGCCGCCGAGTTGGCGGGTATCGGGGTCAAGCGCATCAACGTCTCGCTGGACAGCCTGGACCCCGACCGCTTCCGCGCCATCACCCGTACCGGTGACCTGAGCAAGGTGCTGGGCGGCATCAAGGCGGCCAAGGACGCGGGCATCGCGGTGAAGCTGAACGCGGTCGCGCTGTCAGGGCTGAACGAGGACGAGCTGCCGCGCATGGTGGAATGGGCCCACGGCGAGGGCCACGACATCACCTTCATCGAGACCATGCCCATGGGCGAGATCGAGGAAGACCGCACCATGCACTACCTGCCGCTGTCGGTCCTGCGGGAGCGATTCGAGGAGCGCTGGACGCTGGAGGACATTCCGCTGAACACTGGCGGCCCGGCGCGCTACGTGCGGTCGGTGGAGACGGGCGGGCGCATCGGCTTCATCACGCCGCTGACCCACAATTTCTGCGAAGGCTGCAACCGGGTGCGGCTGACCTGCACCGGCATGCTCTACATGTGCCTGGGACAGGAGGATTCGGCGGACCTGCGCAAGGTGGTGCGCGACAGCGAGTCGAACGAGGCCATCCACGCGGCCCTGGACGAGGCCATCGCACGCAAGCCCAAGGGCCACGACTTCGTCATCGACCGCGGCGCGCCGCGGGCCGCGGTGCCGCGCCACATGAGCGTTACCGGCGGCTGATGGCGCCACCGACCCGCCGTGCCTGAAGATCGGCGAACCGCGCAGGTCGGTTCCGTGTTGGTCTGGCAACCGCAGACAGGCACGGAGGAAGTCTCATGCGCAAGACGCTGCTGACGGCTGTTGCGGCGGTCGCTCTGTCCGGTGTGTCCGCCTGCGGTCTGCTGCGCAAGGACTGGGCGGAGGACGAGCCCGTGGGCCTGTCGCAGGAGGAATGGACCGACGAGGAGACGTTCCGGGACGGGCCTGAACACGGCGGCGCCGAGGTTGACGAGATCCTGGAGGACGACGACGGCGTGTTTTGACGGATGGTTCCTCTTCCGTCCGTCCATGACTGAAAACCGCCCGCGCGGCATCCGCACGGGCGGTTTTGACGTGACGGGGGAGGGGCGGCTTAGAACCAGCCTTCGTCCTCTTCCAGCGCCCCGCTCTGGTCCTCGTCCCATTCGATGAACTCTTCCTCGTCACCGAATTCGTCCTCGGTCAGCTGGGCGTCGGCATCGTCGTCCCATTCCTCGAACAGGCCGGCGGTCTGCTCCTCGTTGTATTCATCGCCCCAGGTCTCTTCGCCCCAGGCGGTGAACTCTTCCTCGTCCAGCGTGCCGCTCTGGTCGCGGTCGTAGTCGCCGAACGTGCCGCCGACGGCCGCGTACTCGTCGCGGTCGAGCATGCGGTCCTCGTTGGCGTCGAGGGTGCCGTAATCGGCCTCGGTGCGCACACCGATGGTGTCGACCTCGTTGTTCACTGCCTCTTCGTTGGCCGTGTCCTGGGCGGAGGCGGCAAGCGGCGTCAGGCCCACGGCCAGTGCGATGGCGGCGGCATAGGTAAAGGTCTTCATGGATCAAGTCTCCCGTTAGGTGAGCAGACGCCGTGGTAACGGGGGCGGGTCAAGAAGAGATGCCCTGATCTGAAATATTCGATCGTAAGGAGACGTGCTTTTCGCATATTCCACTGAAGCAACATATCCTAAATATCTTTCTGGCGTCCTGAATTTTTCGCATTGTCGAGACAAAAGCAAGAAAACGGCCGCGTCCCGGCGGACGCGGCCGTTTCACGCGCATCAGAAGAAGGTGCCTGTGCTTATACGCCTCGATGATTGAAATCATCGAGGCTGCGTTCATTCGCCACGCAGGCTCACGCGCCATAAGGCGCGGCGGCCGGTCGGCCTTGCTGGGCGACAAGTGTACGATTTCAAGTGTCGCCCGGTATTATTCGTACTCGGGCAGTTCCGCCGTCTGGCCCTGGCGATAGCTGTAGAAGTCTGGGCCGTCGCCGGCGCGGAACTGGTCCAGCGTGGTCACGGCGTCGGACGACAGGCGCAGGCTGCCGTCCTCGGCCACCGTCAGCGCGCCGAAGGGAACGGCGAGCGTGCGGCCGCCGACGATGATCGGTCGCTCCTCGCCGGCCATGGGGCTGTCGGCGGCGAAGGTGTAGCCCATCTGGCTGTGTTCCTCGTCCAGGCGCACAACCGCGTCGTTGTAGGTGTTCTCGCGGCCGATCAGGTCGACGACCGTGCCGATGCGCGCGCCGTCGAGAATGACCTCGCGGCCCGACAGGTCGGCAGCCTGCACCTGTGTGTCGCCGATGGTCACCGCCTGGTCCTCGCCGGCGGCGGGCGTCTGCTGTGCCTGGGTCTGCTGTTGCGCCTGGCCCTGCTGCTGGCCGCCTTGGCCCTGCTGGCCGGCGGCGGCCTGCTGCGAGCCGGCGGGGCGCTCGCCGTCAGGGCTCCAGCCGCCGCGCGTCAGCATGCCCTCGGCGGCATTGGCGAGCGTCATGCAGGTTTCGCTCTCGCCGGCCTGGTTGGCGAGCCGGGCGGCGTCGAGGGCCGACAGGGCGCCTTCCAGGTGTTCCTCGCTGATGTTCAGCCGTGCCGAGGCGTCGGTGTGGCTGATGTTGGGAATGGCCTGGGAAATCCAGGTGATCTGCTGGTCACAGGTGGGATTGCCCTGGGCCGAGGCGGTGCCGGCGGCGGCGATGACAATGGCGGCGGCGCCGGCGGCAAGCGTGGTGTGTCGCATGAACATCCTCCGTGTGCTGGGTGTCTGCCAGCGCAACGGACGCGGCGGGGCGCGGTTCCCCGACACTGCGGCGGCTACGCCTCCAGCGCCTCGAAGGCGGCCCGGGCGGCCGAAAGATGGTGAACGGCGGTGCTCAGGTCGAGGTCGAGGATAGCGGCGGCATCCTCGACCGCAAGGTGATCCAGGCTGACCAGAAGCAGCAGCTTGCGCTGAATGCGCGGAAGGGCGAGCAGGCCCCGCAGCCGGGGTGACACGGCCAGGTCGGCGCGCGAGTCCTGCAGTTCCGTAAGGATCTTGTGCAGGTGGCGGTGCAGCGTCGGCTCGTCGATGTCGTGCGCGTGGGGCGCGTCCGGCTGGCGCGGCAGCTCGCGCAGGCAGGTTTCCACGGCATCGTCGGCCAGCGACCGAGAGCCGGTGAACAGGTAGGCGTGCCGCCGCAAGGCCGGAACCTTGGCGGCGAGACGATGTGTTTCCTCCGGCATGACGCCTCCCAGCCCGTCCGTTTCGGCAGGGCTTCTTTCCCCTGATTGGCTTGGGAGTATGACAAAATTCGGGAGCCATTTCAGGCCGTCCAGATGGCGTAAGGGTCGTAATGGAAGGTCTTGTTGCAGTGCATCCGAAAGACGCTGGTGCCCGCGACCTAGGCCGTCAGCGGCCCGCGCCTTCCGTCTCGGACGGCGGCGGCACGGCGACGGCGCGGGCACGGGGAAGGGGCCGTTCGGGCACGTCGTTGACCAGGCCACCCACACCCATGCCCATGATGTCGCGCGCGGTCACCAGCACGTCGGCGATCAGCCGCCGCAGCACCCAGTCGGCGCCGTTCAGCTTGGGCGACCGGGCGCAGCCGGGCAGGCCGAGGACGGCTGCATCCTCCCACCACCCCAGCATGAGCAGATTGCCCGGGTCCACCGGCATCCCGAAGTGCTCCACCCGGCCGCCGACGGCTTCCAGGGCGGCCGGCAGCACGTCGCCCCGGTCGGTGATGGCCGAGGCGCCGATCATCAGCACCATGTCGCAGTCTTCCGCCTTCAGCGCGCGGAGCGAGGCGGCGACGGCCTGGACCGTATGGGCGCAGCGGCGTTCGGCGGCGAGCACGCTGTCGCAGCCGGCCAGGCGCTCGGCGGTGGTGGCGGCGGTCTTTTCCAGCACGCTTTCCTTTGTGCCGGCGACGCGCGTCTGCACCAGCCCGACCGCCCGCCCGCGCCATGGCGCGACGGACAGTGGCTCCGCCGGCGTCAGGAACTCGGCCAGCGCAAGCGTGTCCTCGGGGACGGCGAAGGGGATGATCTTCACCGTCGCCACCATCCGCCCCGGCTCCACCAGGTCCAGGTCGGGCAGGGTGGCGAGGGTCACGGCCTCGGAAACACTGTTGATGCGGTTCACGGCCTCGGCGTTGACGCGGAACAGCCCGCCGGCGGTGGCGTGCAGGTTGACGCGGCCGGTCGCCGCCCCGCGCGCCTCCACCCCCGGGCCGAGCACGGCCTGTGCGATGCGGACGGCGGCAGCGTCCTCCGACACGTCGCCCGGCTCCAGCCGCGCGGCGATGACGGTCGCAACGCCCTCTGCCCGCAGGTCGAACAGGTCGGCGGGGGAGAGCACCCGGCCCTTGGGCCATTTGCGGCCGGCGACGGTCATGGAGTGCGCCAGCACGCAGCCCTCGGCCTGGTCCACTGGCACGTCGCCGAACTTCATGGCGTCGTCCCCCGCCGCACCGCCGTCACCTGCGCGAGGATCGACAGCGCGATCTCCGCCGGGCTGCGGGCGCCGATGTTGAGCCCGACGGGCGCGTGGATGCGGCCGATCTCGGCGTCGGAGAAGCCATGGCGCTCCAGCCGCCCGACCCGCTGCCCGTGGGTCTTCCGGCTGCCCAGCGAGCCCACGTAGAACACCGGGCTGCGCAGGGCGACGTGAAGGGCCGGGTCGTCCAGCTTGGGGTCGTGGGTCAGCGTGACGACGGCGGTGCGGTCGTCGAGGTTCATGGCCTCCAGCGCCTCGTCGGGCCAGTCGTGGGTGAGCGTCACGCCGCTGAAGCGGCCGGGGCTCGCGAAGGCTTCGCGCGGGTCCACCACCACCACGTCATAGCCCGTCATCACCGCCATGGGGACAAGGTGCTGGGCGATGTGCACCGCGCCCACCACCACCAGCCGCGGCGGCGGGGCGTGGACATCGACGAACAGCGGCCGCGCGTCGGCCCCCGGCTCGGCCTCCAGCACGCCGCCGGCATCGCCGTTCATGCGGGCGCGGACGGCGGTGCGTTCGTCGGGCGAGAGGGTCAGGTCGCCCTCGTCGGCGTCGGGGGTGACCAGCACCTGCGCGCCGGTGGCGGTGTCGGTGACCAGCGCGGCGGGGGTGCGGGCGGCCTTGGCGGCCAGCAGGGCGTCGAGGATGTGGCGCTTCATCGGCGGCCTCCGGTACCGGTTCCGCCAAGCGCGTGAGCCAGCGCGTCCAGGCTGTCGAGGTTATGGACGGGGCGGAACTCGTCCACGAAGTCTATCATGGCCGCCGCCCCCTTGGCTTTCGGCGCATAGCCCTCCCACCGCAGCAGCGGGTTGAGCCAGATGAGCCGGCGGCAACTGCGGCGCAGGCGATCCATTTCATGCTCCAGTCCGTCGCCGGCGTCGCGGTCCAGCCCGTCGGTGATGAGCAGCACGACGGCGCCCTGCGCCAGCACGCGGCGCGACCACACGCGGTTGAAGCGGTGGAGGCAATGGCCGATGCGGGTGCCGCCCTCCCAGTCCGGCGCCTCGCGGCCGACGCGGTCCAGCGCCTCGTCCACGTCGCGGCGTTTGAGCGTGCGGGTGACGTTGGTCAGGCGCGTGCCGAACAGGAAGACGTGCACCCGGTCGCGGTCGTTGGTCAGCGCGTAGAGGAAGCGCAACAATATGCGCGCGTACTGTCCCATGCTGCCCGAGATGTCGCACAGCACCACCAGCGGCGGCGGACGCTCTCGCCGTTTGGCGCGGGCGAGCATGATGACATCGCCGCCGCGCCGGGCGGTCTCCCGCATGGAGCGCCGCAGGTCGATCTTCGCCCCCGTGGCGGCGGGGCGGAAGCGGCGGGTCGGGACGGCCATCTTCGCCAGACGCATTCCCGCGATCAGCCGCCGGGCCTCCGCCAGTTCGTCGGCGGTCATCTGCTCGAAATCCTTGGACCGCAGGATTTCCTCTTCGGAAAACACCAGCCGGCCGTCGATCTCGATCTGCTCCTTCTCCTCCTCCGGTTCGTCCAGCGGGCGGTCGGGCGCCTGGCCGAGCGCGTCCTGAAGGCGGCGGGAGAGGTCGGGCTTGTCCTTCTGAAGCTCGGTCCGCATGGCGGGCAGCAGCAGGCCCATGGCGCGCTTCAGAAGGTCCGGGTTGCGCCAGAACACGTGGAACGCCTGATCGAAGACATCGTGCTGTTCCCGCCGGTCGGTCAGCGTGGCGTGCAGGGCCCAATACAGGGCCGTGCGGTCCTCCACGCCGACGGCCTCCGCCGCTTCCAGCGCGCGCAGGGCCTTGGCGGGGCCGACGGGCAGGCCGGCGGCGCGCAGGGTGCGGGTGAAGGCCACCACGTTGGCGGCAAGGGCTCCGGCCATGGTCGGGTCAGTCCGCCCGCAGTTGCGACAGATCCGCCTTCACCTGGGTGAGCAGCCGCGCGGCCTCGTCGCCCTGGATGGCGGCGATGTCGTCCTGGTATTTCAACAGGATGCCCAGCGTGTCGTCGACCATGCCCTGCGACAGCTCCAGCTGGTCCAGCTCCACCAGCGTCGTCGCCCAGTCCAGGCTTTCCGCCACGCCCGGCGCCTTGAACAGGTCCTGCTTGCGCAGCCGCTGGACGAAGCCCACCACCTGCCGCGTCAGTTTCTCGGGCAGGTCGGGCAGGCGGCTTTTCAGGATCGCAAGCTCGCGGTCGAAGCTGGGGTAGTCCACCCAGTGGTAGAAGCAGCGGCGCTTGAGCGCGTCGTGAATTTCGCGCGTGCGGTTGGAGGTGATGATGACGATGGGCGGGCGCTCGGCCTTGATCGTGCCGATTTCGGGGATGGAGACCTGGAAGTCCGACAGCACCTCCAGCAGGTAGGCCTCGAAGGGTTCGTCGGTGCGGTCCAACTCGTCGATCAGCAGGACCGGCGGGCCATTGGTGTGCGGCTCCAGCGCCTGCAGCAGCGGCCGGCGGATGAGGAAGCGGTCGGAGAACAAGTCCTCGCCCAGCGTTTCCTTCGGCGTGTCGCCGGTGGCCTCGCCGAGGCGGATTTCCAGCATCTGGCGGGCGTAGTTCCACTCATAGACGGCGGCGGAGACGTCCAGCCCCTCGTAGCATTGCAGCCGCAGCAGGTCACGCCCGAGGGTCTGGGAGAGGACCTTGGCGATCTCGGTCTTGCCGACACCGGCCTCGCCCTCCAGGAACAACGGCCGCCCCAGCTTCAACGCCAGGAACAGCACCGTCGCCAGAGAGCGGTCGGCGACATAGGAGCCCTGGTTGAGCAGGGACAGGGTTTCGTCGACGGATGTGGGACCGTCATGGTAACCTTGCAGGGTCATAATTCTTATCTGCTCGCAAGGATTGCATGAATGGGTAGCATACTTTTAAACCTCCTCATTAGCGTTCTAGCAGGCCTAATTGCCTCATTTCTAAATGAAAGAGTCACAAAAATTTACCGAAGGAAGGTGGAGGCTGGAGAAATCCAAGACATATTCGACAAGAAGGTTTGGATGAGAAGGCTGCAGCGCGTTTTCGGCCCTTTCCCCTCAATAACTTTCTCCGTTTCCTTTATATTTTCATCCCTATTATCATTCGCCGTTCTTTTTTCTGACAAAGACAATGCGATCCCCAGCGAAGCAAGCACGGCTTTCTTGGTCGTCCTAGCCGCCTTCTGGTTTATGAGCATGATCAAGATAAGTAAGGTTGACCGAGCGCCTACCAGCCTTCAGCACTACGGTCGCCTCATCATGTTTTCAGTCAACACCGGCATGTTCGGCGCTTTCTCTCCTGCCGTGATTGCCTACGCATATTCATTCATGCTTCGCATTTTTTGGAGTTGAACGGGGCGGCACGCAGCGCGCACCGCCCCAGACTGACGCCCCGTCAGCCCATGGCCGCCTCCACGGCGCGTTTCGCCATCACCGTCACCAGATGGGCGCGGTATTCGGCGCTGGCGTGGATGTCGCTGTTCAGGTCGTCGGCCGGCACCTTGATGTTCGCCACCGCGTCGGGGCTGAAGTTGGAGGCAAGCGCCTGCTCCATCTCCGGCACGCGGAAGGCGTTGGGGCCGGCGCCCGTCACGCCGACGCGCACGCCGCTGTCCGTCTCCGCCACCATCACGCCGACGATGGCGTAGCGCGAGGCGGGGTGGCGGAACTTGGCGTAGCCCGCCCGCTTGGCGATGGGGAAGCGGACCTCGGTGATGATCTCGCCCTCGTTCAGCGCGGTCTCGAACAGGCCGGTGAACATGTCGTCGGCGGCGATCTCGCGGCTGTCGGTGACGATGGTCGCATTCAGCGCCAGCACCGCCGCCGGATAGTCCGCCGCCGGGTCGGCATTGGCGATGGAGCCGCCGATGGTGCCCCGGTTGCGCACCTGGGCGTCACCGATCTTGCCCGCCAGGTAGGACAGCGCCGGGAACTTGCTCTTCACCGTCGGGTCGGCCCACACCTCCGCGTGGGTGGTCATGGCTCCGACGACGATGGTGCCGCCTTCCTCGCGCACGCCCTTGAGTTCAGGGACCGAGCGCAGGTCGATGAGCGTGGTCGGCATGGCGAGGCGCTGTTTCAGCGTCGGGATCAGCGTCATGCCGCCCGCCACCACCTTGGCGTCCTCGTCGGCCTTGAGAGCGGCCACCACATCGGCGGCAGACTTCGGGGTTTGATACTCGAACTGGTACATAGGATACCCCTCCTTATTCCGCCGCCATGGGCTGCTGCTTGGACTGGAGCACGCGCCAGACGCGTTCCGGCGTCGCGGGCATGTCCATGTGGTCGACGTCCAGCGCGTCGCACACGGCGTTCATCACGCAGGCCGAGCCGCCGATGGTGCCGGCCTCACCGCAGCCCTTCACGCCCAGCGCATTGGTCTGGCAGAGCACTTCGTTGGTCTTGACCTCGAAAGCGGGCACGTCGTCGGCGCGCGGCATGGCGTAGTCCATGTACGACCCGGTGACGAGCTGGCCGCTCTCCTCGTCGTAGACGCAGTTCTCCAGCAGCGCCTGGCCGATGCCCTGGACGATGCCGCCGTGCACCTGGCCTTCCACGATCATCGGGTTGATGACGCGGCCGAAGTCGTCCACGGCCACGAAGCGGACGATCTTGGTGATGCCCGTTTCGGGGTCGACCTCGACTTCGCAGATCTGCGTGCCGTTGGGGAAGGTGAAGTTCTTGGGGTCGTAGAAGGCCTGTTCGTCCAGGCCGGGTTCCAGTTCCTCCAGTGGATAGTTGTGGGGGACGTAGGCCGCGCCCGCGATTTCCGCGATGCCGACGGACTTGTCGGTGCCGGCGACGGTGAAGACGCCGTTCTCGAACTCGATGTCGTCGGCGCTGGCTTCCAGCAGGTGGGCGGCGATCTTCTTGGATTTGGCGATGACCTTGTCGATGGCCTTCATCATCGCCATGCCGCCAACAGCCAAGGAGCGCGAGCCGTAGGTGCCCATGCCGAACGGCGTGCGGGCGGAATCACCATGGACGATCTCGATGTTCTCCATGGGCACGCCCAGGCGCTCGGACACGATCTGGGCGAAGGTGGTGGCGTGGCCCTGGCCGTGGCTGTGCACGCCGACCATGACCGACACCGTGCCCGTCGGGTGGAACCGCACCTCCGAGCTGTCATAGAGACCGGCGCGGGCACCCAGCGCCCCGGCGACGTTCGAGGGCGCAATGCCGCAGGCCTCGATGTAGCTGGCGAACCCGATGCCGCGCAGCTTGCCGCGCTTGGCCGCTTCCTCCTTGCGCACCGCGAAGCCGGCGTAGTCGATCATCTCCAGCGCGTCGGAGAGGTTCTTGGCGAAGTCGCCGCTGTCGTATTGCAGGCCGACCGGCGTGTCGTAGGGCATCATGTCCGGCGTGATGAAGTTGCGCCGGCGGATTTCCGCCCGGTCCATGCCAAGCTTGCGCGCGGCGGCGTCCACGATGCGCTCGATCAGGTAGCAGGCTTCCGGCCGCCCCGCGCCGCGATAGGCGTCCACCGGCACCGTGTTGGTGAAGACGGCCTTCACCTCGGCATAGATGGCCGGCGTCTTGTACTGGCCCGACAGCAGCGTCGCGTACAGGATCGTCGGGATGGACGACGCGAAGGTGGACAGGAAGGCGCCCATGTTGGCGATGGTGTTCACCCGCAGGCCCAGGAACGTACCCTGGTCGTCCAGCGCCAGTTCGGCGTGCGTGACGTGGTCGCGGCCGTGGGCGTCGGACATGAAGCTTTCCGACCGCTCCGCCGTCCACTTGACCGGGCGGGCCAGCTTGCGGGCGGCGAAGACGACCAGCACTTCCTCCGCATAATGGAAGATCTTCGACCCGAAGCCGCCGCCCACGTCGGGCGCCACCACGCGGACCTTGTGCTCGGGCAGGCCCATGGTGAAGCCGCACAGCAGCAGGCGGATGAGCTGCGGGTTCTGGCTGGTGGTGGTGAGCGTGTATTCCTCGGTGCCCGGATCGAACTCGCCGATGGCCGCGCGCGGCTCCATGGCGTTGGGCACCATGCGGTTGTTGATGAGGTCCAGCTTGACCGTGTGGGCGGCCTTCGCGAACGCATCCTCGGTCGCGGCCTTGTCGCCCCATTCCCAGTCGTAGCAGACGTTGTTGGGCGCCTCGTCATGCACGGCGACGCCGGCGCTCTCGGCGTTGGCGGGCGAGACGACGGCGGGCAGTTCCTCGTAGTCCACCACGATCAGCTCAGCGGCGTCCTTGGCGGCCTGGAGGCTGTCGGCCACCACCACGGCCACCTGATCGCCCACGTGGCGCACCTTGTCGACGGCCAGCGGCAGGTGGGCGGGCTCCTTCATGGGGGAGCCGTCCTTGTTCTTGATGAGCCAGCCGCAGGGCAGGCCGCCGATGCCGGCGTCCTTGACCTCCTGGCCGGTGATGATGGTCTCCACGCCCGGCGCGGCCTCGGCGTCCGTGGTGTCGATGGAGAGGATGCGGGCGTGGGCGTGGGGGCTGCGCAGGATGTAGGCGTAGAGCTGCCCCGGCTTGTTCATGTCGTCGGTGTAACGGCCCTTGCCGGTGAGGAACCGGCGGTCCTCTACGCGCTTGACGCTGGCGCCGATGCCGTTGGTCTTGGTCGGCTTGTCCTGAACGGTCATGTCGATGTCTCCCTGGCGTGGCGCCGGATCACTCGGCGGCGACCTTGCCGCCCGACTGCATGTCGGTCAGGCCGGTCTTCACGGCCTTCACGATGTTGTGGTAGCCGGTGCAGCGGCAGATGTTGCCCTCCAGCCACTCGCGGATCTGCTCCTCGCTGGCGTTGGGCTCGCAGCGGGCCAGGTCGACGGCGCTCATGACCATGCCGGGGGTGCAGAAGCCGCACTGCAGGCCGTGATGCTCCTTGAAGGCCGCCTGCATGGGGTGCAGCGTGCCGTCCGGGGCGGCCAGGCCCTCGATGGTGGTGATGGTCGCGCCGTCGGCCTGGGCTGCCAGCATGGTGCAGCTTTTCACCGAGACGCCGTCCACATGCACCGTGCAGGCGCCGCACTGGCTGGTGTCGCAGCCCACATGCGTGCCTGTCAGGCCCAGGTTGACGCGCAAAACGTCGGACAGAAGCGCGTTGGACTCGACGGTGACCTTCCGGGCCTTGCCGTTGACCGTCATGTTCAGCGTGAGTGCCATGAAGTTCCTCCCTGTTGCGCCGCGTTGTCGGGCGCGTCTTTCGTTATCTGTTTGCCATGGCGTGGTGGAGCGGCGGAAAGAGGTCAGCCCCCTCCGCCGCCGAGAAGCAGGATGATGAGGATGATGAGCACAGCACCCCCGATCCACCACATCCAGGTCTTCATGGGCGTGCCGGCGGCCTCGCCCTTGGTCTGGCCGCTTTTCGCCGCCGTGGTCGCCGCCGCCGCATGGGCGGCCATGGGCTGTTCCGGTGTGGACGCAGCCGCTTCTCCGCCGGCGCGGTCGGGCGAGCGTCCGGCGACGGTGCCGACGGCCGGCGATGGCGCACCCACGCCCGCCGGGGCGGGTTCCTCGGGACGGCCGGCGTCGCCGGTGGCGACCCCCATGCCGGTGGTCTCGGCCGGTTCGGCCTCCTGCGGGGCGATGCGGGCGGTCAGGTTGGCGAAGAAGTCGTCGGCGTACTTCTTGGCCGTGCCCTGGATGAGGCGCGAGCCCAACTGCGCGAGCTTGCCGCCCACCTGGGCGTCGGCCTTGTAGGTGAGCTTGGTGTTGGTCGCGTCCACTTCCTCCAGCCACACGTCGGCGCCGCCCTTGGCGAAGCCGGCGGCACCGCCCTTGCCCTCGCCGACGATGCGGTAGCTTTCGGGTTCGTTGACGTCTTCCAGCCGCACATGGCCGTTGAAGGTGGCCTTCACCGGCCCGACCTTCGCCTGCACCTTCGCCTCGTAGCCGCCGGCGGGGCCCTCGTCGGTCTCCGTCAGTTCCTGGCAGCCGGGAATGCAGGCCTTGAGCATTTCCGGGTCGTTGATGGCGTCCCAGACCGTCTTGCGGTCGGTGGGGATGAGGTATTCGCCGGTGATATCCACGGGGTCTTGCTCCTCCTGCGTCGTCTGCGGTGTTTTCGTCAGGTGATCGCTTCGACGAAAATTTCGATGGTGCCGCCGCAGGCGAGGCCCACGGCCCAGGCGTCTTCGTTGGCGACACCGAATTCCAGGGTTTCGGGGCGGCCGGAGGCCATGGCGCGCATGGCGGCATCAACCACGGCACCCTCCACGCAGCCGCCGGAGACGGAGCCCACCATCTCCCCGTCGTCGCGCACGGCCAGCTTCGACCCCACGGGCCGGGGCGATGAGCCCCAGGTGCGCATGACGGTGGCGACGGCGACCTGTTGCCCGTCGTCCAGCCAGGAACGGGCGGCCAGCAGCGGGTCCTGCGGCGGGGCGGGGGCGGTCGTCTCGGTCATGCGGAAGCCTCCCGCGCCGGGCCGACCTTCAGGTCGTGCTGTTTCTCGGTCGCACCCGTCAGCGCGGCGTGCAGCGTGTGCCAGGGCAGGGTGACGCACTTCACGCGCAGCGGGCTCGCGTGGATGATCGTCAGCGCCTCCAGCACCTCGCGTTCCTCGGCGTCCAGCATGGGCGTTTCGGCCAGCGGCTCGCCGGAGACGCAGGCATCGCGGAAGGCGGTGAACAGGGCGTCGGCCGCCGCTTTCTCCTTGCCGCGCACCAGGCCCGCGAGGATGGAGGCGGACGCGGTGCAGATGGCGCAGCCGCGCGTGCGGCAGGCGCAGTCGGCGATGGTGGTGGGGGCGGCCTCGGCATAGCGCAGCGTCAGCGCAACCCGATCGCCGCACATGGGATTGTGCCCGTCGGCGCGGGCGTCCGCCGGGTCCAGCGCCTGTGCGTGGCGCGGGTGCGCGCCGTGGTCTTCCACCAGCGCGCGGAACAATTCTTCAGGCGTCTCGAGCATGCTCGATCCGTGCCTCCCCTGGGTCGTGGTCATCCCGATGGGCGGGGCCCGACTCCCGACTTGTTTTCTCAAGTATCAGACCGGCCGGCGGCGGAAGTCAAACGCTCTCAACGGGATAGGACGAAAGTACGATTGCGGAAAAAGGCCCCGCCGCGATGTGCGACGGGGCCGGGAAAAGCCGGGCAGGGTGCTCAGCCGAAGGTGAACCCCTCGGCCGTCAGCGGCAGGGATCGGATCGGCTTGCCCGTCGCCCGCCGCAGCGCCGCCACCAGGGCGGGCGCGGCGGGCGGGGTGCCCGGTTCACCGATGCCGCCCATCTCGGCGTCGCCTTCCGCGATGATGCGCACCTCCACCGGCGGCATGTGGCGCAGGCGCATGACGTCGATCCGGTCGAAGTTGCCTTCCTGCACCTGACCGTTCTTGAGCGACACCCCGCCGAACATGGCCGCCGTCAGGCCGTAGACCAGCGCGCTTTCCATCTGCTGGCGGATGATGTTGGGGTTCACGGCCACCGCGCAGTCCACGCAGGCGGACGCGCGGTGCAGCGTGACCTTGTTGTCGCCGTCCACAGAGACCTCGATCGCCTCCGCCGCGATGGAGCCGAAGCTTTCATGCACGGCGATGCCGCGATGACGGCCCTCCGCCGGGGCCTCGCTCCAGCCGATGGCGTCGGCCGCCGCGTCCAGCACCCGGCGGTGGCGGCTGTCCTGGGGCAGCAGCTTGCGGCGGTACTCCAGCGGGTCCATGCCGGCGGCGTCGGCCAGTTCGTCGATCATCGCTTCCATGAAGAAGCCGTTCTGGCTGTGCCCGACGGACCGCCAGAAGCCCACGGGCACGGCCAATTCGGGCATGACGTAGGTGATGGAGCGGTCGGCCGGCAGGGCATAAGCGCGCTCCGTCAGGCCCTCCACGGCGAAGGGGTCGACGCCCTCCTTGATCATGCTCGGCAACATGCGCTGGGCGATGGAGGGGCAGCAGACGCGCGCCTTCCAGGCCATGGGCAGGCCGTCCTCGTCCAGCCCGACGGTGAACCGCACCTTCGACGCCGGGCGGTAGAAATCGTGGCGCACATCCTGCGGCCGCGACCACACCAGCTTCACCGGACGCCCGGCGGCCTTCGATGCCTGGGCGGCCTGAAGCGCGAAGTCCTGCTCCGCCCGCCGGCCGAAGCCGCCGCCGAGAAAGGTGGTGTGGATGGTCACCTGCTCGGGCTTGAGCCCGACGGCCTTGGCGACGGCGCCCGCCGTCCAGGTCTGCGCCTGGGTCGGCAGCCACAGTTCCGCCTTGTCGGCCCGCACGTCGGCGGTGGCGGTCATGGGCTCCATGGTCAGGTGGGCGAGGTAGGGCGCGGAATAGGTGGCCTCCACGGTTTTCGCCGCGCCGGAGAGCGCCCCGTCGGCATCGCCCTCGGAAACGGCCTGCGCCGCCTCGGCCGCGTCCAGCCCCTCGGTCAGCACGCGGTCCACCTTGGCGTCGTCCAGGTCCTCCGCGCCGCCGGTCCACTTGGGGGAGAGCTTGGACAGCGCCTGGTCCGCGGTCCACCAAGTGTCGGCCAGCACCATGATCGCGTCGTCCAGTTCCACCACCTGCGCCACGCCCTTCATGTCGGTGGCGGGTTTGGCGTCGACGCTTTCCAGCGTGGCGCCGAAGGTGGGTGCCTGGAGGATGGCGGCGTGCAGCATGTCGGGCACGACCACGTCGATGCCGAAGGTCGCCTGGCCGGTCGCCTTGGCGTGCGTGTCCAGGCGCTTGACGTCGGTGCCGATGAGCGTCCAGTCGGCGGGTTTCTTCAGGGCCACGTCCTTGGGCGCCTCCATCTCCGCCGCCGCGCCCGCAAGCTCCCCAAAGGTGGCGGAGTGGTGGGCGTGGCTGATGGTGCCGTTCTCCACCTTAAGCTCTGCGGCATCGACGCCCCATTTCTCGGCGGCGGCGGCCTTGAGCATCTCGCGCGCGGAGGCGCCGGCGCGGCGCATCTGCTCGAAGTCCGACTTCACTGACGTGGAGCCGCCGGTGATCATCGCCCCGAACAGGGTGTTGTTGTAGGCCGGATCGACGGGCGACATGGCGAACGTCACCCGATCCATGGGCACGCCCAGTTCCTCGGCCAGGGCCTGGGGCAGGGCGGTTGTCGGGCCCTGTCCCATTTCGGACCGGCCGGTGACGACGGTCACGCTACCGTCCGGGCCGATGCGCAGCCAGGCGTTGATCTGCGCCGCCTCGTCCGAGGTCTTCCAGACCGGCCCGTCATCGGCGGCGGCGAGTGCGCCCCGGCGGCCCGAGAGCGGCAGCGAAAAGCCGATGACCAGCGCACCGGCGCCGGCCAGCAGGCCGCGGCGGGTGACGGTGGTGTCGGGGGTATTGGCGTGGTCGGTCATGGTCTGAGCCTCCTTCCGATCACGCCTGGGCGGCGCGCTTGATGGCCGCGCGCACGCGGGTGTAGGTGCCGCAGCGGCAGATGTTGTCCATCTTTTCCGCGATGTCCTCGTCGCTGGGCACGCCGTCGGAAGCATCCACCAGGGCGGCGGCGGCCATGATCATGCCCGACTGGCAGTAGCCACACTGGGGCACGTCCTCCTCGATCCAGGCCTGCTGGACGCGGTGCAGGGCGTCGCCCTGGCCGAGCCCCTCGATGGTGGTCACGGACTTGCCCGCGACGGCCGAGATCGGCAGGACGCAGGTGCGCTGCGCCGCGCCGTCGATGTGCATGGTGCAGGCGCCGCACTGGGCGATGCCGCAGCCGAACTTGGAGCCGGTCAGCCCCTCGACGTCGCGGACGACCCAGAGCAAGGGCATGGCGGGGTCGACGTCGACCGTCTTCTCGGCGCCGTTCAGGGTGAAGGTGATGGCCATGGGAAAGGGGGCCTCCTGCCGGTGTTGCGCGTCTCCCGCGCATCAACGGCTTCAGCCCCCTCGGCGGTTCCAGAAGCTTTGGAGGGCGGGGCCTACTCCGGCTCGTCGAGGCCTTCCCCCGTCAGGGCGTCGTCGAACAGGAATTCGCCCTTGGACAGCCGGTCGTCGTTGTTCAGGTCCATGGCGTTGAAGTTCTCGCGGCTGACCCATTCCTCGCGCGTGATGGCCCCGCTGGCGTCGTGGTCGAAGGCGACGAAGGTGGCCGGCATGTCCAGCTTGCCCGTGCAGGCGTTGTATTCCAGCGGCGTCAGGGTCTCGTCGCCGTTCTCGTCCCAGGCCATGAACAGGGCGCCCATGACGTCCACGAAATCCTGCGGCCCGAGGAAGATGTCCTCCAGGTCGAACTCGCTGTTGATAAGGCAGGTTTCGTCCATGGGCAGGGTGGCGGCGGGAGCGCGCGCGCCTTCCATGACGTCGGGGGCGTCGGGGTCGGCGCTCTGGGCCAGGGCCGGCGCGGCGAACAGGGCGCTGAGGGCGGCGGCGGCGATGGCTGTGCGCATGGTCAGGAGCCTCCGGGATGGATCAGTCGAACAGGGTCTCGTCGTAGGGACCGAGCACCGGGTCGGTCATCTCGGTCTCGTCCTCGGGCGTCGCCTGTCCGGGGTCGAAGCTGGGGGGCAGGCCGCCGTTGTCGACGCCCGGCGTCTCGTAGGCCTCGGCGTTGACATCGACGTTGCCGGCGCTGATCTCGCCGTCCTCCAGCGGCGCATTGCCGGTTTCGCAGGCGGCGAGCACGGCGGCGGCGGACAGGACGGCGGCGGCAGGCAGAAGGCGGCGGTGCATGGCGGACTCCCTGTGGTCGAACACCCGTAATCCTTGCCCATCCAACAGGCGAGCCGCCACGCCGGTTCACGCCGGTTCGTCGACCGGGATCAGGTTGGCGGCCTTCACTTCCTCCATCACGACATACGTGTGCGTGGCTTTCACGCCCGGCAGGCTGACCAGCCCGTCGCCCAGGAAGCGGCGGTAGTCGGCCATGTCGGCCAGCCGCACCTTGATGAGGTAGTCGAGCCCGCCGGTGATCATGTGGCACTCCATGACCTCCGGCATGGCCAGGATGCGGTCGCGGAAGGTGTCGAAGACGTCCGGCGTCGTGCGGTCCAGCGCCACCTCGATGAAGCAGATGACGCCATAGCCCAGCAGGTCCGGGTCCAGCTCCGCCCGGTAGCCGCGGATGAAGCCCTCGCGCTCCAGCCGGCGCACCCGTTCCAGGCAGGGCGTGGGCGAAAGATTCACCCTTCGCGATAGTTCAGCGTTGGTAAGACGACCGTCCGCTTGCAGTTCGCGAAGGATCTTGCGGTCGGTCTTGTCGATATCTCTACGCAAGGCAGGGTCTTTCAGTTGAATCCACCAATTTGCGGCCAGCCCGTAGCATGAACCACCGTGAAGGGGCCGTACATAAGCAAAATCGGCTGTTGCCGTTCTGTTACCGTGAAGCCAATGCCGCGACGCATGGCAGGCATGCCCCGGACGCTTGGGAGAGGGCGCGACGGCATGCCGCCGGCACGGCGCGGCACTGCGGTTCAACCAGCGTATAGAGGGAAGCCCCATGGAATCCGGACTGACGACCGCGACGTGGCTGTGGCTGTTCGTGCCCATGCCGCTCGTGGTGATCGTTTCCCTGGTGTCGTGGCTGCGCCATTCCGGCGCCTCCGGCAAGGAGGGGGCCCGATGACCGGCACCACCGCCATCACCTTCATCGTCTATCTGGTGGCCATGCTGGCCATCGGCGTCGCGGCCTACCGTCTGACGTCCAACCTGTCGGACTACATTCTCGGCGGCCGGCGCCTGGGTCCCGGCGTCGCGGCCCTGTCGGCCGGGGCCTCGGACATGAGCGGCTGGCTGCTGCTGGGCCTGCCGGGCGCAGTCTTCGCCGCCGGCATGAACCAGATCTGGATCGCCATCGGCCTGACCTTCGGCGCCTTCCTGAACTGGTGGTACGTCGCCGGGCGGCTGCGCATCTACACCGAGGTCGCCGCCGACAGCCTGACGCTGCCCGACTTCCTGGAAAACCGCTTCCGCGACCGGTCGCGCCTGCTGCGCGTCATTTCGGCCATCGTGATCCTGCTGTTCTTCACCTTCTACACCAGCTCGGGCATGGTGGCGGGTGCCAAGCTGTTCGAGGCCAGCTTCGACATGAGCTACACCTCGGCGCTGTGGGTCGGTGCGGCCGTCATCATCTCGTACACCTTCCTGGGCGGCTTCCTGGCCGTGTCGTGGACGGACTTCGTGCAGGGCATCCTGATGTTCCTGGCCCTGTGCGCCGTGCCCATCGTGACGATCATGGAGGTGGGCGGCTGGAACGCCACCGTGTCCGAGGTCGCGGCTTTCGATCCCGGCTACCTGGACGCCTTCCACGAAATGACGCTGCTGGGCATCGTGTCGCTGATGGCCTGGGGGCTCGGCTATTTCGGCCAGCCGCACATCCTGGCCCGCTTCATGGCCCTGCGGTCGGCCGCCGACGTGCCCAAGGCGCGGTTCATCGGCATGGGCTGGATGGTGGTGTCGCTGTTCGGCGCCATCTTCACCGGCTTCGTCGGCGTAGCCTACCTGTCGCGCGGTGAACTGGGCGATGCCGAGCAGGTGTTCATCCTGCTGACCGACGTGCTGTTCCACCCGGTGATCTCGGGCATCCTGCTGGCCGCCATCCTGGCCGCCGTCATGTCCACCATCGACAGCCAGCTTCTGGTGTCGTCGTCGGCGATCACGGAGGACTTCTACAAGCAGCTGTTCCGCCGCGACGCCAGCGAGAAGGAACTGGTGTGGATCGGCCGCATCTCGGTCGCCGTGATCGCGCTGATCGCCATCTGGATGGCGTCCGACCCCGAGCGGTCCGTGCTGGACCTGGTGTCCTACGCCTGGGCCGGCTTCGGCGGCGCCTTCGGGCCCATCGTGATCCTGTCGCTGACGTGGGAGCGCCTGTCGCGCAACGGTGCGCTGCTGGGCATCATCGTCGGGGCGCTGACGGTGGTGATCTGGGGCGAGCTGTCGGGCGGCCTGTTCGACGTCTACGAGATCCTGCCGGCCTTCATCCTGTGCGGCGCCACGGCCATCATGGTGAGCCTGCTGGGCAAGGAGGCCTCGCCCGAGGTGCGCGAGGAATTCGCCCACGTCCGCAGCGAGTTCGACCGCGCCAAGTAAGGTGCGGGGGCAGGGCGGGGCGGCGGCCGGTTCCAACCGCCGCCCCGCGCCCCCACCTGTAGAAGACGAAACGGAACGCGCGCCCGGCCCGAACGCCCGCGCCGGGCCCCGCTGCTTCGGAGTTGGTGACCCATGATCTTCCGTGACGATGCGCCCCCCGCCCCGGCCTGGCGCGAGCACCTGCAGGCCAATTACCGCGCCGACGAGGACGCCCTGGTGGCCGAGCTTCTTGGCAAGGCCCGCCTGCCCGAGGACGCCCGCGAGCGCATCGGCGCCACCGCCCGGTCCCTGGTGGAGGCCGTGCGCGCCAACCGGTCGCTGCGCTCGGGCATCGACGCCTTCATGAACACCTACGACCTGTCGACGGAGGAAGGCCTGGTGCTCATGTGCCTGGCGGAAGCGCTGCTGCGCGTGCCCGACCCGGACACCGCCGACAAGCTGATCCACGACAAGCTGGGCGGCACGGACTGGGAAAAGTACCTGGGCTCGTCGAAGTCCATCTTCGTCAACGCCTCCACCATGGGGCTGATGATGACCGGCCGCGTGCTGGGCCCCGCCGACCTGCCGGACGACGCGCCGCGCGGCACGCTCCAGCGCATGGTCTCGCGCCTGGGCGAGCCGGTGATCCGCCAGGCCCTGCGTCAGGCCATGCGGGTGATGGGCCGGCAGTTCGTGCTGGGCCGCACCATCGACGAGGCGCAGGAGCGCGGCCAGGAGCAGGAGAAGAAGGGCTACCGCTATTCCTTCGACATGCTGGGCGAAGCCGCCCGCACGGAGGCCGACGCGGCCAAGTACTTCGACAGCTACACCCGCGCCATCGACTCCATCGGCAAGGCGGCCAAGGGCAAGGGGCCGATCCAGGGCAACGGCATCTCGGTCAAGCTGTCGGCGCTGCATCCGCGCTACGAGCCCGGCCACCGCACCGCCATGCTCGACATCCTGTCGGAGCGGCTGCTCAAGCTCGCCCGGCAGGCCAAGAGCTACGACATCGGGTTCTGCGTCGATGCCGAGGAATCCGAGCGCCTGGAACTGTCGCTGGAACTGATCGAGAAGGTCTATTCCGACCCGTCGCTGGACGGCTGGGAAGGCTTCGGCCTGGCGGTGCAGGCCTACCAGAAGCGCGGGCTGGCGACGCTGGAGGTGCTGGCGCAGATGATCGGCCGCGTCGGCCGCAAGATGAACGTGCGGCTGGTCAAGGGCGCGTACTGGGATACCGAGATCAAGCGCAGCCAGGAACTGGGCCTGGAGGACTACCCGGTCTGGACGCGCAAGGTGACGTCGGACGTCAGCTACATCGTCTGCTCCAGATTCCTGCTGGACAACACCGACAAGTTCTTCCCGCAGTTCGCCACGCACAACGCCCATACGGTCGCGACCATCCTGGAGATCGGCGGCGACAAGCCCTACGAGTTCCAGCGCCTGCACGGCATGGGCGAGGAGCTGTATGACGAGATCGTCGGCCACAACAAGCGCGACAAGCCCTGCCGCATCTATGCCCCCGTCGGCGGCCATGCGGAACTTTTGAGCTATCTGGTGCGCCGCCTGCTGGAGAACGGGGCGAATTCCAGCTTCGTCAACCGGCTGGTGGACGACCAGACGCCCATCGACGCCATCATCGCCGACCCGGTGGAGCGGCTGGCGGCCATTCGGGACGGCAAGCGCCATCCGCACATCCCCATGCCGCGCGACCTGTACCCCGAGGGTCGCAAGAACTCGGCCGGTCTGGACCTGTCGGACGTCACCAAGCTTCTGCCGGTGGCGGCGCGCATGGCCAAGGCCGGCTGCGGCAGCTGGGAGGGCGGGCCCATCATCGGCGGGGAGATGCGCACCGGCAACGGCCAGCCCGTCACCGACCCGTCCGACCGCAAGCGCGTGGTGGGCCATGTGACAGAGGCGACCTCCGACGACGTGCAGGACGCCCTGTCCAAGGCCCGCGAGGCGCAACCGCGATGGGACAAGACGCCCACCGCCGACCGCGCCGCCATCTTCGAGAAGGTCGCCGACCTGATGGAAGAGCGGATGCCGGACCTGATGGCCGTGTGCTCGCGCGAGGCCGGCAAGACGCTGACTGACGGCGTGGCGGAAGTGCGCGAGGCGGTGGACTTCCTGCGCTACTACGCCCGCCGCTGCCAGGAGCACATCAATGTGCCGGTGGACATGCCGTCCGCCGACGGCAAGGCCGCGCGGGTGGAAATGCGCGGGCGCGGCACCTTCGTGTGCATCAGCCCGTGGAACTTCCCGCTGGCGATCTTCACCGGCCAGGTTACCGCCGCGCTGGCCGCCGGCAACGCCGTCCTCGCCAAGCCGGCGGAACAGACCAGCCTGATCGCAACCGCCTGCGTCAAGCTGTTCCACGAGGCCGGCGTCCCCGGCGACGTGCTGGCCCTGCTGCCCGGCCGGGGCGAGACCGTGGGCGCGACCCTCATCGCGGACCCGCGCGTCGACGGCGTGGCGTTCACCGGATCGGTGGAGGTGGCGCACATCATCTCCAAGGCCCTGGCGGAGCGCGCCGGCGGCGCCGCGCCGCTGATCGCCGAGACGGGCGGGCAGAACGCCATGTTCGTCGACAGCTCCGCCCTGCCGGAGCAGGTGATCCGCGATGCCGTCATCTCCGCCTTCGGCTCGGCGGGTCAGCGCTGTTCGGCGCTCCGCGTGATGTACGTGCAGGAGGACGTGGCGGACACCGTCATCGACATGCTGAAGGGCGCCATGGACGAACTGTCCGTCGGCGACCCGGCATACCTGGATACCGACGTCGGCCCGGTGATCGACGAGGAGGCTCGCTCCGGCCTCCAGGCTCACGCCGACCGCATGGCGAGCAAGGCGAAGCTGATCCACCAGGTGCCGGTGCCGGAAACCTGCAACGACGGCACCTTCTTCGCCCCGCGCGCCTACGAGATCGACAGCATCGACGTTCTGGAGCGCGAGGTGTTCGGCCCGGTAATGCACGTCATCCGCTACAAGGCCAAAGACCTCGACAAGATCATCGCCGGCGTGCGGGCCACGCGCTACGGCCTGACCATGGGCATCCACACCCGCATCGACCGCAAGGCGCGGGCCATCCAGGCGGCGTCGAAGATCGGCAACACCTACGTCAACCGCAACATGGTGGGCGCGGTGGTCGGCGTGCAGCCGTTCGGCGGCGAGGGCCTGTCGGGCACCGGACCCAAGGCCGGCGGCCCGCACTACGTCGCCCGCTTCGCCAAGCCGGTGGTGGTCGGCGAGAGCGACCCCAGGGCCGATGCCCGCCGCGAGGTCGAGCGCGAGGCGGCCAAGCTGCGTCCCGGCGACCTGCCGGTGGCCTCCGGCGCGCCGGGGGTGGACCTGGGCAAGGCGCTGGATGCCGCCCATGCCGCCGTACCCAAGTGGGACAGGGCGGGCGGTGCCGGCCGCGCGGCCAGCCTGGAAACGGCGGCGGCGGCGCTGCAGCGCGAGGCGCCCGTCCTGGCGGGGCTGCTGGCCCGAGACACCGGCCGCCCGCTGGCCGAAACGGCCGGCGAGGTGGTCGCGGCGGCGGACATCCTGAAGGCGCTGGCCACCCAGGCCCGCAAGGAGTTCGTCAAGGCCCACAAGCTGCCCGGCCCGACGGGCGAGCACAACGAGCTGCAGCTTCACGGCCGCGGCGTGTTGGGCTGTGCCAGCGGCGCGGGGGCATCCTTCGCCGATGTGGCGGCGCAGCTTGGCGCCTGCGTCGCCTCGGGCTGCGCGGCGGTGGTGCTGCCGGACACCGGCCTGGCCACGGCGTCCGCCCGTCTGGTGCAGACCCTGCGCACCGCCGGTGTGCTCGAGGCGGTGCTGGCCCTGGTCGATGCCGCGAGGCTGGAGGACGCCGCGCGCGACGAGCGGCTGGAAGGTCTCGCCTGGGCCGGCCCGGAGGACACCCAGCGTTCTCTGGCGGTGACGCTGGCCGGCCGCAAGGGCCCCATCGTGCCCTTGATCGCCGAGCCCTTCGGCCCGCACTACCTGGACCGCTTCACGGCGGAGCGCACGCTCACCATCGACATGACGGCGGCGGGCGGCAACGCTTCCCTGCTGACGCTCAACGAGGACGAGCCGCGCGCGGCGTGATCACGCGGCGAGCCGGGGCCGGGGCCGGGGGCGCGGGACGCGCTCTCCGGCCCCGGCGCTTCCGGGTGCGAACAGCCGAGGGCGGCGTCGGCATCGCCGCCCTTTCTTGCAAGGTGGGCCCGCCTCAGGGCGCCGCCGAAACTGCCGTACACGACATTGATGCCCGCCGAACGTGACCGAGGACGAGGCCGCTGCGGCCGGTGGTTCTTCCGGCGTAGCGGCTCGCTCAGGGGGCGAGGGGGGCTTGGCGGCGGCGTTTTGAGATTTCAAACATGTTGAAGGGGTGATGGACCCTTTGCCGCCAGGGCGCGGCAAGGGGCGGGAAAGACGCTGTCAGGACCGATAAGACCAACCAAAGACAAGGCGGCCCGCCTCAGAAGGACCGCCGACACGGGAGGATCATCCGACATGGTAGACAGCAAGCAGACCCGAGAGACCCGCGCCGCCGTCCCTGCCGCCCAATCCCGGGGGCGCCGCGACTTCCTGAAGACCGCCGCCACCGGAACCGCCGCCGGCGTCGCCGCCGCGGCCACGGGCCTGGGCTTCAACATCAGGACGGCGAAGGCGCAGGGCATGCGCTGGAAGATGCAGTCCTCGTGGGCGCCGGGCACCACGGGCTACAAGATCTTCGAGGAGTGGACGAAAAAGGTCGGCGAGACCACCGGCGGCGAGCTTCAGATCCAGCCGTTCCCGGCCGGTGCCGTCTCGGGCGACTTCGAACTGGTGGACGCCGTGCGCAACGGTGTGCTGGACGGCATGAACCTGTTCACCGTCTACTGGGCCGGACGCATGCCGGCGGGCGTGTTCTTTTCCAGCTTCCCCATGGGCCTCAACCATCCCCACCAGTGGGACATGCTGTACGGCTCCTACGGCGGCAAGGACCTGGTGCGGGAGCTGTACGAGAAGAACGGCCTGTACTTCGTGGGCCACGTCCACCACGACATGAACCTGATCCACTCCAAGACGCCCATCCGCTCGCTGGACGATTTCGAGGGCGTGAAGCTGCGCATGCCGGGCGGCATCGTGGCCGAGACCTTCTCGGCGCTGGGCGCGCGCACCACGCTGCTGCCGGGCTCCGACGTCTATCCGGCGCTGGAAAAGGGCACCATCGACGCCGCCGACTACACCGGCCCGGCGGTGAACTACGACCTCGGGTTCCAGCAGGTGACCGACTACATCATCATGGGGCCGCCGTCGACGCCGTGCCTGCACCAGCCGGTCGACCTGATGGACATCTCTGTCGGCCTGCGGCCGTGGAACCAGCTCGACGACCGCATGAAGACGCTGTTCGAGGAACTGGTCCACGCCTATTCCTACGACCACTACACCCGCATCCAGGAGGCCAACAAGGCGGCCTGGGGCAAGTTCCGGGACGCGGGGACCGAGATCATCCACCTGAGCGAGGACGACGCAGCGCGCTTCCGCCAGGTCGCCATGCCGCTGTGGTACAAGTGGGCGAACAAGGACCCCGACGCCGCACGCATGTTCAAGCTGCACCTGGACGTGATGATGAGCCCGGCTGTGGCCTACCTGACCCCCGACGACGTCAAGGACTACAGCCTCAACCTCTGACGGCTCTTTCGCGAGAAACGGGGCCCGGCGCGCATGGGCCGGGCCCCTGGCCGCCATCGTGAGGGATCGTCCATGTTCGATGTGCAGATCACCTTCGTCATGCCCCATTGGCTGTACTGGGGCGGGCTGCTGCTGTTTCCCCTGGTCATGATGCTGTTCGTCCGCCGCGACGCCAGGCGGCGCGAGGCCCTGCCCGAGGCCGACGAGGGGCCGCTGACGTCCGAGGAACTGGAGGAGCGCATCTTCCACGACCGGGCGCTCAGCTACGAGGACCTGAAGGCCGAAAACGGCTTCACGCGCCTGATCGACCGCATTTCGGGCTTCACCGGCGTTTTCGTCGCCTATTGGACCGTCATCGCCGTGGTCACCTACTTCTACGAGGTGGCGGTGCGGTACTTCTTCGACAGCCCGACGAACTGGGCGCACGAGTCCATGTTCCTGATGTTCGGGATGCAGTACCTGATCGCCGGCGCCTATGCCTACCTGCACGATGCGCACGTGCGGGTGGACCTGTTCTATTCCAAGGCCGGGCCACGCGGGAAGGCGGCGCTGGACATCTTCACGTCCGTCTTCTTCCTGGTCTTCACGCTGGCGCTTCTGTGGACCGGCTGGACCTTCTTCACGAATTCGGTTTCCGCCGATTTCCTGCCCTTCGGCACCGGATACGCCAACGAGCGGTCCTTCACCGAATGGCAGGTCGCCTACTGGCCGGTGAAGGGGACCATCTTCCTGGGCGCCGTCTTCCTGCTGCTGCAGGGGCTGGGGCGGCTGGTCAAGGACATCCTGGTCATGCGCCGCGTCGATGCGCTGGAAGAGGAGGGGCGCCATGTCTGAGACCCGCACTCACGGCGGCGGGGCCCAGCGGCCCGGCGCCGCCACCGGCTCCGGCGCCGGCAAGCCGCGCCTGCCGCTGGGCTGGCTGACGGGCATCGCCACCGTCGCGCTGGGGCTGCTGGTGCTGGTGGAGGCGATCAACATCGCCCTCTACGACCCGTGGACTGACGAGGTGTTCCTGTTCTCGCTGGTCGGCGTGCTGGCGGATGTGGAGATCGGCACGCTGTCGGTGCTGATGTTCGGGTCGCTGCTGGTGCTGCTGGCGTTCGGGCTGCCGCTGGCCTTCGTGACGGGCAGCCTGGGCGCGGTGTTCATGGTCCTGGTCGGTGACGAGGCCATGCTGAACATCATCCCGACGCGCATCTTTCCGCTGATGACCAACTATCAGCTTTCGGCCATTCCGCTGTTCATCTTCATGGCGTCCATGCTGGAGAAGGCGGGCCTGATCGACGAGATGTTCGATGTGGTCTACAAGTGGATGGGCGGCTTTCACGGCGGACTGGCGGCGGCGACCATCATCGCCTCGACCGTGCTGGCGGCCATGGTGGGCGTCATCGGCGCGGCCGTGGTGACCATGGGCATCATCGCCCTGCCGGCCATGCTCAAGCGGAAATACGATCCCAAGATCGCCATGGGCTCCATCATGGCGGGCGGCACGCTCGGCATCCTGATCCCGCCGTCGATCCTGGCGATCATCTACGCCGTGGTCGCCCAGCAGTCGGTGGGGGAACTGTACGTCGGCTCCGTCCTGCCGGGCCTGTTGCTGTCGGGCATGTATATCGCCTACGTCGCCATCCGCTGCGCCATCGACCCGAAGAAGGGCCCGGCGCTGCCGGTGGAGGAACGCGCCAGCTTCGGCGAGAAGCTGCGCCTGCTGCGGCGGATGCTGGCGCCGATCATCCTGGTGGTGCTGGTGCTGGGCGTGATCTTCTCGGGCGCCGCCACACCTGTCGAGGCCGCCGCCATCGGCAGCTTCGGCGCCATGGTGGTCGCCGCCCTGCACGGGCGCCTGACGTGGCTGAGCCTGCGCGACGCCACCATCGGCACCATGAAGGCCACCGCCATGGTGCTGTGGATCATCTTCGGCGCCACGGTGTTCGTGGGCTTCTACATCCTGCGCGGGGGCCAGGATTTCGTCACCGACCTGATCATGGGCATGGGGCTCGACCCCTACGGCGTTCTGATCCTGATGAACATCATCCTGGTGTTCCTGGGCATGTTCCTGGATTGGGTGGGAATCCTGCTGCTGGCGGTGCCGATCTTCATCCCCATCATCCAGGCGCTGACCTTCGGCGGCGTGATGGGCCTTCCCGGCGTGGCGCCCGAGGACGTCATGCTGTGGTTCGGGGTCATCTATCTGGTGAACATGCAGATGAGCTTCCTGTCGCCGCCCTTCGGCTATGCGCTGTTCTACCTGCGCGGCGTGGCGCCGAGGGAAATTCCGACGTCCAGCATCTTCAAGGCCTCGCTGGCCTTCCTGGCGCTGCAGGTGGTGGGTCTGGCCGTGATCATCCTGTTCCCGGGAATCGCGCTCTGGCTGCCCAGGCTGGTGTACGGGAACTGACGCGGGACGGTCCCGCTGCGGACGGGGATCAGCCGGCGGCGGTCACATGGGCCGCTGCCGGCCCAGGCCCGACAGGCCGAGCATCAGCGCCCGCGCCCGCAGCCCCGACGGACGCGGCAGCTTGAGGTGCCGCATCAGGTCCTCCAGCAGCCGGTCCACCGCCTGTTCCGACATGTTGAGCATTGCGGCGGCCTCGGGCGTGTCGGCGCCGGCGGCCAACAGCTCCAGCGCCCGCAAGGCCTCGGGGTCGAGGTCCGAGAGTACCGCACCGCCGGCGCGCAGCATCAGGTGGCGGGCGCGTTCGTGCACCACAAGGCCCAGCGCCGTCAGCGACTCGGTGCCGTGGGTGAGCGCGGCGCGGCGGTCGTCCTCGCTGCCGTCGGCAAGGGCGTTGAACAGACCCAGCGTGCCGGCGGCGCGGGCGGGCACGCAGAAGCCGTCGTGAATGCCGTAGGTCCGAGCGTCCGCCATCATCGCCCGCTGGGCGGCGCTGAGCGACTCGTCGGCGATGTCGTTCCAGCGAAAGGCGCGTCCCTGCCCGGCGGCGCGCACCACAGGATCAATGCGGCCGTAGTCGCTGCCCGTGTAGCGGGCGATCCAGGGCTCGGGGTAATAGGTGAAGAAGGCCAGCGGGTCCGCCCGTTCGGGCGACCAGGCGCTCGTCATGTTGTGAAAGCTGTAGGTCACGCCGCCAAAGCCGATGCGCGCGGCCAGGTCGCGGGCGACGGTGCTCAGGCTTTCCATGTCCTCTGCGGCGGCGACGCGGGTCACCCATCCCGAAGGAAGCGTGAAGGCGTCCACGCGGCCGTCGCGTTCGCTGCGCGACATCGCGGTCCTCTCGTCCCCCCGTCCGGCGATGCCGGACACCCCGCCGGTCCCCATGAGCCGGCCAAAAAAGGATACAACTTTACGGAACGGAAAACCAGAGATTGTATGTTGGGCCGATTGCCGCCAGCCTCAGCCCGGTTCCGCCAGTCCCAGCGCGACGGCGCGCACGGCCAGTTGCGCGCGGGTGGCGCACTGCAGCTTCCGCATGGCGGACTTCAGGTGCTGGGTGACGGTCAGGTCGCTGATGTGGAGGATGCCGGCAATCTCGATCCCGGTCTTGCCGGCCGCCAGCCAGCGCACGCATTCGCGCTCGCGCGGGGTCAGCATCCCCGCGCCGATGTCGCGGCGGTAGAGCACCCGGCCGCGCTCGTGCACCAGCAGCGAGAGAATGGTGAACGGCGCCATCGCCGCCCGCAGGATCTCGGCCCGCCCGCGCGGCGTGGCGGAGTCGGGCAGGGCGACGCTCAGCGCGGCCAGGGACCCGCCCCGCAGGGGTACGGTCAGGCCGTCGATGATGCCCCAGTCGGCGGCTTCCGCCATGATCCGCCGGGCACGCGGCGAGCCGGGTGGCGGGATGTCGCGCCACGCAAAGCTCTGGCACGACCGCAGCCCGGTGACGACGGTGGGGTCGTCCAGGAAGTAGCCCTGCTGCAGGTAGTGCTGGGACCATTCCGCGGGATAGGTGATCAGCGCCGCTTCCTCCACAAGGCGCCGCTCGGGCAGCATGACCAGGGCATAGGACGGCAGCCGCAGGCCGATCTCGGCCGTCAGCTCGCGCAAGGTGCCGTGCAGCGCCGGCAGGTCCGGCGCCGAGAGCACCCGGTCGGCCCACCGGATGGGGGCGGCGGCAAGAGACGGCGACCCGACGTCAAGGGATTCCATGGTGGAGTGCTCCTCGAGTCCTATCCTCGATCCGGGGGATATGGAGTATCCGAAAGAGGAGGTACTGTCGAGGTGTCGCGTGATCCGCCTTCCTGGCAACCGGCGGTTCGTGCGCGGCAAAGCCCACATCGGCCGCCATGGCGCCCCATGCCCTTGCCGCGGCGGCCTGGACCTCTCCGGTTTTCCGAACCGGGGAGGTCGGGGCCTTTTTGCCTGTGCGGCGAATATTTCCGGCCCCTATATGCCGAAAGATTGATTTTCCCTGGAACAGTTCTGGATTAATGTCCGTTGAGCCAAAAGGATTAATCGACTTGGCATAAGTCTTGCGGCAAGGCGTGGAGAACCGCGGCCTTGGGTGGGGAAGGACAGTGCAGTGGTGGATACGATCGATCCCCGGCCGACGACGCCGGTGACCGAGAAAGACAGGCTCGCGCGGCTCAAGGCCCTGGATATCCTTGATACGCCGCCGGAAGAAAGCTTCGAGCGGCTGACGCGGATGGCATCGACCCTGCTGGAGGTTCCCATCAGCGCGGTGTCGCTGATCGACGAGAATCGCCAGTGGTTCAAGTCGGTGGTCGGTCTGGACACGCGGGAGACCACGCGCGAGGTGGCCTTCTGCGCCCACGCCATGCGGGGCGATACGGTGATGGAGGTGCGCGACGCCACCGTCGATCCGCGCTTCGCCGACAACCCGCTGGTCACCGGCGACCCCGGCATCCGCTTCTATGCCGGTGCCCCGCTCAAGACCCGCGACGGCGTGCCGCTGGGCTCGCTCTGCGTCATCGACCGCAAGCCGCGCACCCTGACGGCGACGCAGCTTCAGGTCCTTCAGGACCTGGCGGCCATGGCGGTGGATGCCATCGACTTGCGGACCGCGTTGCGCGATGCAACGGACCGCGAAGAGGCGGCGAAGATTGCGACGGCGGCCCTGGCCGCCAGCGAGGCGGCGCAGCGCGCGGTGCTGGACACGGCCGTGGACGCCATCATCACCATCGACGAGCGCGGCATCATCCGCACGGTCAACCCGGCCACCGTGCGCCTGTTCGGCTATCGGGAAGAGGAAATGGTCGGGCGCAACGTCAGCATGCTGATGCCCGAGCCGCACGCCGCCGCCCACGATGCCTACATGGCGCGCTATCATCGCACCGACGATCCGCACATCATCGGCGTCGGCCGCGAGGTCCCGGCCCGGCGCAAGGACGGCACCCTCTTCCAGGCGGAACTGGCCGTCAGCGAGATGCGCGTCAACGGCGTGCGGGGCTATACCGGCATCCTGCGCGACATCACCCGCCGCTGCGAGATCGAGGACGAGGTGCGCGAGAAGAACCGCCTGCTCGGCATGGCCGAGGAGGTGGGGCAGGTGGGCCATTGGCGGGTGGAGGAGGAGACGCGGGCCGTCGAGTGGTCCGACGGCATGTACCGCATCTACGGGCTCGACCGCGACAGCTTCACGCCCACCGTCGACACGGTCATGACGCGGATGCCCGAGCGCGACCGCGAGCGCGTGGCCACGGCCGTCGCCGCGACCCGGACGGACGGCGTGCCCTTCACCCTGGACCACGCCATCATCCTGCCCGACGGGACGGAGCGCGTCGTGTCCTCCAGCGGCCGCCAGGAACGGGACGAGGCCGGCAATCCCGTCGCCCTGTTCGGCATCATGCAGGACATTACGGACCGCGTGCGCGCGCAGGAGCGCCTTCAGGTCGCCATCGACCATATCAGCGACGGCTTCGTGCTGATGGACGAGCAGGACCGGATCGTCGTCTGGAACGACAAGATGCTGTTCCTCTACCCGCGAGCAGCACCGCTGGTGCGCATGGGGATCAAATTCGAGGACCTTGTCCGCCGCGGCGTCGACGAGGGGCAGTATCCCAACGCCATCGGGCGCGAGGAGGAGTTCATTGCCGAGCGCATGGCCCGCCACCGCCTGCGGGAAGAGGACTACGAGGAACGGCTGGTGGATGCCGACGGGCGCGAGCGCTATGTCCGCGTCACCGAGCGCAACCTGCCCGACGGCGGGCGCGTGGGCATCCGCACCGACGTCACCGACCTGCGCGTCGCCCAGCGCGAGGCCGACGCCGCCAACCAGGCCAAGTCCGCCTTCCTGTCCAGCATGAGCCACGAACTGCGCACGCCGCTGAACGCCGTGCTGGGCTTCGCGCAATTGCTGGAGGTCAGCCGCAAGGACCCGCTGTCGGAAAAGCAGCAGAGTCACGTCAAGCAGATCCTCAAGGGCGGGCAGCACCTGCTGGACCTCATCAACGAGGTGCTGGACCTGGCGCGCATCGAGGCGGGCAAGATGACGCTCTCCATCGAGGACATCGACGCCGCCGACGTCCTGGGCGAATGCCTGCCGCTGGCCGAGACACTGGCCGACAAGCGCGCCATCACAATCCGTGTGGACGTGACCGATCCGGCGCCGCGCGTGCGGGCGGACTTCACCCGCTTCAAGCAGGTGCTGTTGAACCTGCTGTCCAACGCGGTGAAGTACAATCGCGAGTCCGGGCGGATCATCGTGACGGTGGCGGTCGACCTGGCGAAAAAGACCGCCCGCTTCTCCGTCGCCGACACCGGCCAGGGCATTCCTCCCGAACACATGGACGGCCTGTTCGAGCCCTTCAACCGCCTGGGCGCCGAGGCGACGGAGGTGGAGGGCACCGGCATCGGCCTGACGCTGACGCGCGAACTGGTGGAGCGCATGGACGGCGCCATCGGCGTCGAGAGCACCGTCGGCAAGGGCTCGACCTTCTGGGTGGAGGTGCCGCTGGCCGAGAACTGCCCGGCCGGTGCCGCCGCCGCGCGCGAGGCGCAGCGCGCCGCACAGGCGTTGGAAGCAGGCGAGGGCGCGCTTCTCGATGTGCTCTACGTCGAGGACAACCCGGCCAACATGCGCCTCATGGAAGAGGTGATGGAGGACTTCGGCACCGTGCAACTGCAAACGGCGCACACGGCGGAACTCGGCCTTGAAATGATCGCCTGCGACCGGCCCGACCTGGTGATCATGGACATCAACCTGCCGGGCATCGACGGCATCGAGGCCGTGCGCCGCCTGCGGGCCGATCCCGCCACGGCCGAACTGCCGGTGATCGGCTTGAGCGCGAACGCCACGGCGGCTAGCATTCAGAAGGGTCTGGACGCAGGCTTCAACGCCTACCTGACCAAGCCGGTCGTCATCCCCGAGCTGATGGGCGCCATCGACCGGGCGCTCAAGGAGACGTCCCGATGAATGCACTGCCGGATGCGGTGCGCGCCGCGCGTATCCTGATCGTCGACGACAACCCGGTGAACGTCGCCCTGCTCGAGGACATGCTCGAGATCGAAGGCTACGACGACGTCACCGGCATGACGAATCCCGTGGCCGCCGTGGCGGCCTTCGAGGCGCAACCCTTCGACCTGGTCCTGCTGGACATCCGCATGCCCGTTCTGGACGGCCACGCCGTCATCCAGCGCCTGCGCGGCATCCTGGGCGGCGAGGGGCCGCTGCCGGTCATCGTGCTGACGGCCCAGACCGACGAGGAAACGCGGATGCGGGCGCTGGAGGCGGGCGTGCGCGACTTCATCACCAAGCCCTTCGACCGCGCCGAGGCCATGCACCGCATCCGCAACACGCTGGAGGTCCAGGCCCTGTGGCGGGAGCGCCGCGATCAGGCCAAGGTGCTGGAACGGGTGGTGGAGACCCGCACCGAGGAACTTCGCGTGCGCGAGGCGCACCTGTCGAGCGTCCTCAACAACGCCCCCGACATCATCCTGACCGTCGATCCCCAGGGCCGCGTCAGCGAGGTCAATCCCGCCGCCGAGGCCGCCTTCCAGGCGCCCGCCGGCGACCTGCACGGACGGCCGCTGGTGGAGTTGCTGGCCCTGCCGGCGCGCGCCACGGACGGCACCGTTGAATGTTCGGCCCGGCGGCTGCGCGGCGACGAATTCCCCATGGAGTGCTCCATCTCGCACATGGAGCTTGAGGGGGAAACGTGGCTGGTGCTGATCGGCCGCGACGTCACCAAGCGCAAGATGGCCGAGCAGGAGATGGCCTTCCTGGCCCGCCACGACCCCATCACCGAACTGCCCAACCGGACCGCCGTGCTGTCGCACCTGCGGGGCCTGCTGGAGACGGACGTGCCGGGCGTGGTGTTCTACGTCGCCATCCAGGGCCTGCGCCGCATCGGCGATACCCTGGGCCATGCGGTGTCGGAAAAGCTTTTGCGCGTCGCCGGCGAGCGGCTGGAGGGTGCGCGCGGCGGCGCCCGCATGGTCGGCGCCTGGGGCGGGGCCGACTTCGTGGTCGTCTGCGGCGAGGAAAGCGGCAGTCCCTGCTGCCGGGGCGACGCCGCCGCCATCGCCCAGTCCCTGCGCGCGGCCATCGAGGACCCTTTCCGCATCGACGGCAACGAACTGGCGCTGGACTGTCGGGTCGGCATGGCGCGCTTCCCCGCCGACGGCGCGGTGGCCGCGCGGGTGGTGCAGCGTGCCGGGCTGGCCGTGTTCGCGGGCCGGGCGCGGGCCGATGCCGGCGTCACCCTGTTCGACCCGGAGATGGAGGAGGCCGTCGGCCGCCGCCATGTGCTGGAGCGCGAGCTGCGCCATGCGGTGGAGCGCGAGGAACTGCGGCTGCTCTACCAGCCCAAGATCGACCTGGGCACGGGCTGCGTCATCGGCATGGAGGCGCTGGTGCGCTGGCAGCATCCCGAGCTTGGCCTGGTCTCGCCGGCGCAGTTCATTCCGGTGGCCGAGGAAACCGGCGTCATCGTCGCCATCGGCGACTGGGTCCTGCGCGAGGCCTGCCGCCAGGCCCGCGTCTGGCACGACGCCGGACACAAGGAACTGGTGGTGGCCGTCAACGTTTCGGGCCGGCAGTTCCGCGTCCACGACCTGACGGACCGCATCCGCGCCGCGCTGGCCGACGCCGGCCTGCCGCCGCAGGCGCTGGAGGTGGAGATCACCGAGACGGCGGTGATGGGGGACGTCTCCGATGCCGTGCGCATGTTGAACGAATGGCACGACATGGGCGTCTCGGTCGCCATCGACGACTTCGGCACGGGGTATTCCTCGCTGGGCTACCTGCGCCAGTTGCCGCTGACCACGCTGAAGATCGACCAGAGCTTCGTGCGCGACCTGCCCGAAGGCGACACAGACCGGGCGGTGGCGCGCACCATCCTGCAACTGGCCGAGGTGCTGGACCTGAAGGTGGTGGCCGAGGGCATCGAGACGCCGGCCCATGTGGACGTGCTGAAAGGCCTGGGCTGCCACCTGGGCCAGGGCTACCACTACGCCCGGCCCCTGCCGCCGGCGGACTTCCTCGCGTTTCTGGAGGCCCACACGGTCGAGGCTTAAGGCTGACGGCGGCGCGTCGCCGCCTCGCCGCGTCAGTGCACTCGCGCCGGTCCGCGCTGATAGGTGCCTCGGGCGACGGCCTCGATGTCGTCGCGGGTCAGGCCGATGTCCGCCGGTTCGCGGTCGGACAGCGCGGACAACTCGTCGCGGACCTCGTGGCGGTCGTGCCAGATGTGCCAGGTTTCCGCGATGCGGTCGAGCAGGGGCAGCGTTCTCATCTCTCAATCTCCGGGGGCGGGGCGCGCCGGCCGTCTTGGCGCGGGCGGGCGCCGGTGTCTTCCGGTAAGATAGAGCGGCCGCGTCCGGCTCACATGCGCCGAGGCGGCGGGCCAGCCCTGCGCGCCCCGCATCGTTGCCCGTGACGGCCGTCACTGCCGCCGGCCAGCCACGAAAAAGGACCCGGAGGCGGCGGCGTGCCGCGTCCGGGCCCTTTCTTGTTTCAGCCGGGGGCGCCGGTCAGGCGGCGTGATCCCAGCCGGTGGCGCCGCGGGTCAGGCCCATAAGGGCGTTGCCCATGACGCCGGCGCCCATGGCCGTGCCGGACACCGGACGGGTGGCGACGGCGGCGGGCATCGCCGGGGTGCGGCGGGCGGTGACGGACAGGATGTCGTCGCGGCTCAGGCCGATGTCGCGCAACTCGCGGTCGGACATGCCGTACAGCGTCTCGCGCGCATCCTGGCGGGCACGCCAGGCGCGCAGGCGGCCGAACAGGCGTCCCACCATGCCGCCGCGCGCGGCCGGCGCGTTGCAGTTGGCCGGCGCCGGAAGCGAGGAGGTGGCGGACGCGGTGCGGGTCGTGTTGGTCATGGCGGTCACGGTCGCCGTTTCGGCGGCCGCCTTCTGATCTTCGCGGGGGGTGCTGTCGTTTGAAGACGGGGTGCCGGCGGCCAGCCAGCTGGCCTCGGCGTTATCGTACGGCCACATGGACCTTGTCCTTCGGTTCGTCTTTTTGAAAAGGAAAGCGCCGGCGTTCAAACCGGCGGTTGGGCGGAATATCGATCCGCCGTCGGTTCGCGACCAGTGGATTTGTTGCATCGCAGCAATGCCGGCATCGCATGGATGGATACGCCCGGCCACAATGGCCCCATCGCTTGTCTCGGGGCGCGTCCTTGCCCCGGCGCCCGCCACGGCTTAGCTTCAGCGCAGAGCCTGCTCGCCGATAAAGGATTCCCCATGACCGCACCCGCCCCCGACCCGGCCGACCGGCTTCGCCTTCTGCGCGGTGAACTGACGCGCCTGGGGCTGGACGGCTTCATCGTGCCGCGCGCCGACGAGCACCAGGGCGAATACGTCCCGCCCCGCGCCGAGCGCCTGGCGTGGCTGACCGGCTTCACCGGATCGGCGGGCGTGGCGGTGGTGCTGGCGGACAAGGCGGCGCTGTTCGTCGACGGGCGCTACACCCTGCAGGCGGCGCAGGAGGTGGACACCGAAGCGTTCGAGATCCTGCATGTCACCGAGACGCCGCCGCACGAATGGCTGGCCGACCAGGTGAGGCCCGGCGCCCGCATCGGCTTTGATGCCTGGCTGCACACGCCCGACGGTGTGGCGCGCGTCGGCAAGGCGCTGGAGGCGGTGGACGCGCGCCTGCTGGCGGTGGCGGACGGCTCCAACCCGGTGGATGCGGTGTGGTCCGACCAGCCGGACGTGCCGCTTGCGCCGGTGGTGCCGCACGCCCCGGAGGTCTCCGGCAAGCCCGCCGCCGAGAAGCTGGATGAGGTGGCCGCGACCCTGCGCAGGCAGCGCGCCGACGCCGCCGTCATCACCACGCCCGACAGCCTGGCATGGCTTCTGAACATCCGGGGCGGCGACGTTCCCTATGCGCCGTTTCCGCTGGGGTTCGCCATCGTGCATGCCGGCGCGGCGGGCGGGGCGGCGCCGTCCGTCGACCTGTTCATGGATGAGCGCAAGCTGTCCGACGCCACGCGGGCGCACCTGGGCGAGGCGGTGACGGTCATGCCGCCCGCCGACCTGCCGCGCATGCTCGACCGCCTGGGCGGCGACGGGGCGCGGGTGGTGCTCGACCATGCCGTGGCCCCGGCGGCGGTGCGCGAGCGTCTGGCGGCGGCCGGCGCCAAGGTGCTTCGCGACGACGACCCCTGTGCCCTGCCCAAGGCCTGCAAGAACCCGGTCGAACTGGAGGGGGCGCGCGCCGCGCACCGCCGCGACGGGGCGGCGCTGGCGCGGTTCCTCTGCTGGTTCTCCGAGGAGGCGCCGGGCGGCCGGCTGGACGAACTGACAGTGTCCGACAAGCTGGAGGAATACCGCAAGAGCGGCGACCGGTTCCGGGGGCTGAGCTTCCCCACCATCGCCGGTGCCGGGCCCAACGGCGCCATCGTGCACTATCGGGTGACGCCGGAGACCACGCGCACCATCGAGCCCGGCGGCCTGTTCCTGCTCGACAGCGGCGCGCAGTACCTGGACGGCACCACCGACGTCACCCGTACCCTGTCGGTGGGCGCGGCGGGGCCAGAGGAGCGCAAGCGCTTCACCCAGGTGCTGAAGGGCCACATCGCGCTGGCCTCGGCGGTGTTCCCCGAGGGCACCACGGGGAGCCAGCTCGACGTCCTGGCGCGCCATGCCCTGTGGCAGGACGGCGTGGACTACGACCACGGCACCGGCCACGGCGTCGGCAGCTATCTGTCGGTGCACGAAGGCCCGCAGCGCATCAGCAAGATGGGCAACCGCATCGCCCTGCGGCCGGGCATGATCCTGTCCAACGAGCCCGGCTACTACAAGACGGGCGCCTACGGCATCCGCATTGAGAACCTGGTGGCGGTGCGCGAGGCGCAGGTCGAGGGAGCGGAGCGCGCCATGCTGGGCTTCGAGACCCTGACGCTGGCCCCCATCGACCGCATGCTCATCGAACCCGCCCTTCTGACACCGGAAGAGGTCGCGTGGGTGGATGCCTATCACCAGCGCGTCCATGACGAGATCGCGCCGCAACTGGCCGACAGCCCGGCGGTGCAGCGCTGGCTGGTGGAGGCCACCCGGCCGCTGGCGGTGATGGGGTGACAGGGGAGACATGATGGAAGGTGGTCTGTTTCCGGCGCCGGTGCTGGACGTGGCTGGCGCGCAGGCCTTGCGCGCGGCTGACTGCAAGCGGATGTTCGCGGTCCACGGGCTGTTCTACGACGTGCCCATCGGCGGCGCGACGTGGTCCTGCCGGTCGGTGCTGGAACTGATCGCACACGACCTGGTGCCGGCGGGTGATCCCTCGCCGGTGCTGAGCCGCCGGCCGGACCTGCTGGTGGTGATGATGAACCCGGGGTCGTCGCGCTCCGTCGAGCCGTCGTTCACGCCGCCGCGCGTCGACGGGCCGCGCGCCATCAAGGCCGTGCGGACGCTGGTGGAAACCGTTCCAGACACGACGCAATACCAGGTGATGAAGGTCATGGCGGCGCGCGGCTGGCGGCATGCGCGCGTGCTGAACCTGTCGGACCTGCGCGAGACCAAGAGCCCCAACCTGTTCCGCCATGTCCAGGCGCTGGCGGGGCTGCCCGACGGCGATGCGCATTCCATCTTCAGCGATGCCCGCCGCGACGAACTGCTGGGCCACATCGGCCCGGCGCAGGGCTCGCCGCCGGTGATCCTGGGCTGGGGCCGCCACAAGACGCTGTTCCCGCTGGCCGAAAAGTGCCTGGCGGCGCTCAAGGGCCGGGTGACGGTGGGCGTCCGGGCGCCGGAAGGGCCGCTCGCCTACGCCCACCCCAGCCCGATGATGCAGAAGGCCAAGGATGCGTGGATCGAACGCATCCTCGGCCTTCTGGATGAGGCGGGGCTTTAGCGGCAGCGGCGGCTCACACCGCCTGATGAGAGCGGATCGCGCGCTCCACCGCCGCGCCGTCGGCCGCGCGGGCCATGGCGACGGGGGATATCCGCGCCCGCTCGGCCATGTAGGCCAGCGCGTTCATGTCGTCGAAGGTGATTTCCGTCACCATCCCGTCGGGCCACATGATGCGGCCCGGCTGGTTGGGGGCGGGGGTCTGAATGATTTCCACCGTATCGCGGCGGGCTCCCAAAGCAATCGTCTTGCGCATCGTCCTCTATCCCCAGTCCGTGGCCGAACGTCCCCCAACGGGAAACGCTAGCAGAAGCGTCGAAAGCGTCATATCTGACTTAAGGGCTGAGGGGCGCACCGGGTTCCCGATGAAGGTCGCCTCGGATGGCTTAGGCATCATCCTTTGGGTGGGAGTTGGGATTAGTAAGGAAGGCCTAGCTCCCGCCGTTCCTTTGCCGCCAGCCGCGCCAGTTCGGGCGACATTCCGACACCCAGGAACAGCCGGCCGACGTCGCGGGTCATGAGCGAGATGGCGTAGAAAAGATGCGTCATGGATCGTCTCCGTGTCTTGTGCCATGTACGGATTTCAGCCGATCCCGCCGGCCGCGACAAACGGGATTGCCTGCGGTATGGTTTAGGAAACCTAATCCATGAAAGGGTGCAGCATGGGACGGAACCTGCCGCCGCTCAATGGCCTGCGCGCGTTCGAGGCCGCAGCCCGGCATCTCTCCTTCGCCAAGGCCGCCGACGAACTGTCGGTGACCCCCGCCGCCATCAGTCAGCAGGTGAAGGGACTGGAGGATCGTTTGGGGCTGGAACTGTTCAAGCGGGTGACGCGGGGCCTGCGCCTTACGCCGGCCGGCCGCATCCTGCTGCCCGGCCTGACCGAGGGGTTCGACCGGCTGGCGGAGGCCGTGACCACGGTGGCCGCTCCCGCCGACGACGGCACGCTGGCGGTGTCCGCCCTGCCCAGCTTTTCGGCCTCGTGGCTGGTGCCGCGCCTGCCGGCCTTTTCGGATGCGCACCCGGACGTGCGCCTGACACTGCTGGCGACGACGGCGGTGACCGACTTCAACGACGGTGCCGACCTTGCCATCCGCCACGCCCGCAACGCACCCGCGGGGGTGGAGTGCGAGAAGATCATCAGCGAAAGCATCTTTCCGGTCTGCGCGCCGTCAGTGGCCGAGAAGTACCGGCTGACGCGGCCCGAGGACCTGCGCGATGTGCCGCTGTTCCGCACCGTCTATCCCGACGGCACGCCCGACGACAGTTGGGAACTGTGGCTGAAGGAAGCTGGGGTCGACGGCCTGGACTGGAACCGCGTGACGGCGGCCTCGTATTCGGAATCGACCGTGGCCGTGCAGGCGGCCATTGCGGGGCAGGGGGTGCTCATGGGGCGCAGCCTGATCGCTGCGGACGCCTTGAGCCGGGGGCTGCTCGTCGCGCCCTTCGACCTGCGGCTGCCGTCGCCCTATGCCTACTGGCTGGTATGGCCGCGCCGCACCGCCCGGCGGAAGGCCTTCCGGGCCTTCCGCGCGTGGCTGCGCGACGCGGTTGAGGACTGCTGCGGACGTGTGCCGGCCTCTACTGCTCCTGCTGGGCCGGAATGAGCGCGCAGGCCACCCGGGCGCCGCCGCCACCCAGGCTGGGCTCGTCACTGTAGGTGTCGCCGCCGGCGTGGACGATCAGGGCGTGTTCTGCGAGGCGGCTCATGTCGTCGATGCGCGGGGCCGTCACCACCTGGTCGATAGAGCCGTCTTCATCGGCCTCCAGCGCCGGCAGATCGCCCAGGTGCCCGTCGCCGGTGGGGCCGCGGTGGGTGCCGGTGCCTTCGGGGTCCCAGTGGCTGCCGGCGGCACCGCCGGGCACCACCTCGCCCTGGTCGTTCTGTGACGGCTGGCAGCTCGCGTTCTCGTGAACGTGGAATCCGTGCTCGCCGGGTTCGAACCCTTCGGCGCGCACCGTGAAGGACGTGCCGCCGCCCTCGGCGGCCATGATGGTGACCGTGCCCATCTTGTCGCCGACGCCGTCGTCGGTGACCTCGTTCAGGTCGACGGTCCAGCCCTTCATGTGCTGGTCGGCCTGCGCGGGCAGGGCGAGGACGCCGGCGGACAGGGCAAGGGCGGCGGCGGAGGCGGCAAGGGTGAAGCGGCGCATGGTGACGTATCCTCCCGTTCCGTTGATTTCGGTGGCTGACGGCACAACGGGCGCGGGTGGCCGCCGGTTTCCGCCGGAGCCGTTGACGCGCGCGCGCTTCCGGCTTAAGGACCGCCCATGCGACCGGACCAGGCCCTGCCCATAGACCCTCTTCTGCCCGACCTGCGGCACGCGCTGTCGGCCTCCACCAACGTGGTGCTCCAGGCGCCGCCGGGCGCGGGCAAGACCACCCGCGTGCCGCTGGCGCTGCTGGAGGCCGACTGGCTGGCCGGGCGCCGGATCGTCATGCTGGAGCCCCGCCGCCTGGCCGCCCGCGCCGCCGCACACCGCATGGCCGCGACGCTGGGGGAGGCCGTGGGGGAGACGGTGGGCTACCGCATCCGGCTCGACACCAAGGTCGGTCCCAAGACCCGCATCGAGGTGGTGACGGAGGGCATCCTCACCCGCATGATCCAGGCCGACCCGGAGCTGTCCGGGTACGCCTGCGTCATCTTCGACGAATTCCACGAGCGCAGCCTGAACGCCGACCTGGGCCTCGCCCTGGCCCTGGAGGCGCAAGGGGCGCTGCGCGACGACCTGCGGGTGCTGGTCATGTCGGCGACGCTGGACGCCGCGCCCGTGGCGGACCTGATGGGCGGCTGCCCGGTCCTGACCAGCGAAGGCCGGGCCTATCCGGTGGAGGTCCGCTATGACCCGCCGCCGCCAAGCCGCGGGCCGCGCCACCGCCTGGAGGATCACGTGGCGGGCGTCGTGCGCCGGGCGCTGGAGGACGAGCCGGGATCGGTGCTGGTGTTCCTGCCCGGACAGGCGGAAATCCGCCGCGTGGCCTCGGCGCTGTCGGGGGCGGTGGCGAAGGACGTGGACGTGCACCCGCTGTTCGGCGACCTGCCGCAGGCGAAACAGGATGCTGCCATCGAGCCCCCGCCGCCGGGCCGCCGCAAGGTGGTACTGGCGACCACCATCGCCGAGACCAGTCTGACCATCGAGGGCATCCGCGTGGTGGTGGACGCGGGCCTCGTCCGCGTGCCCCGGTTCGAGCCCCGCAGCGGCATGTCCCGTCTTGCCACCGTTCCCGTCTCGCAGGCCGCCGCCGAACAGCGCCGGGGTCGCGCCGGACGCCTGGAGCCGGGAGCGTGCTACCGCTGCTGGGCCGAGGCCGGGCACAAGGCACTGCCCGCCTTCGGCCGGCCGGAGATCATGGAAGCCGACCTGGCGCCGCTGGCCCTGGAACTGGCCCGCTGGGGCGCCAGCGATCCCGACGCGCTGCCCTGGCTCGACCCGCCGCCGGCGGCCCACTTCGCCCAGGCCCGCGACCTGCTGCAGGATCTGGGCGCGCTGGACGAGGGCGGCCGCATCACCCCGCACGGGCAGGCGGTGGCGGCGCTGCCGGTGCATCCGCGCCTCGCCCACATGATCCTGCGGGCCAAGGCCCTGGGGGAGGGGCCGCTCGCCTGCCTGCTGGCCGCCGTGGTGTCGGAGCGCGATGTGCTGCGCGGCGGACGCTCCAACCGCGACCTGCGGGCGCGCATGGCGGTGCTGCTGAAGGAGGGGGACGCGCCGGCCGACGTGGACCCGGGTGCCGTGCGCCGGGTGCGGGAGGTGGCGCGGCAGATCGCCCGCGCCGCCGATGTGAAGGGGCAGGCCGACAGTGCATCCGCGACCGGGCTTCTGGTGGCGCTGGCGTGGCCCGACCGCGTGGCGCAGCGGCGCGGCGGCCAGTACCGGCTCGCCCAGGGACGCGGGGCGGCGCTGCCCGAGGACGATCCGCTGGCGGCGGAGGACTGGCTGGCGATCGCGGACGTGGACGCCGGCACCGGTCCGCGCGCAAAAATCTGGCTCGCCGCGCCCGTCACGCCGGCGGATATCGAGGCCGCCTTCCCGGACGGGATCACCGAGGGCGCCTTCGTGGTCTGGGACCGCCCGGCCGAACAGGTCGCCGCCCGCCACCAGCGGCGGTTCCGGGCGCTGGTGCTGGACGACCGGGCGCTGTCGGACGCCGGCGGGGCCGATGCGGTGGGGGCGGTGTGCGACGGCATCCGCCAGATCGGCCTGCACGCGCTGCCCTGGACGAAGGAGACGGAGTCCTTGCGCGCCCGCCTCCGCTTCCTGCGCGAAGTGGAAGGGGCGGACGAGGGCTGGCCGGATGTGTCCGACGACGCCCTGCTGGCGGGGCTGGAGGATTGGCTGGCGCCGTTCCTCTCCGGTATCGCCAGGCGGTCTCAGTTCAAGACGATCGACCTGAAATCGGCGCTGGAAGGCCTGCTGCCGTGGGACATGCGCCAGCGCCTGGACGCCGAGGCCCCGACGCATCTGCGCGTGCCCTCGGGCAACCGCCACCGGCTCGACTATTCCGGCGAGCGTCCGGTCCTGCCGGTGAAGCTGCAGGAGATGTTCGGGGCCCGGGACACCCCGCGCATCGCCGGCGGCCGGGTGCCGGTGGTCATCCACCTGCTGTCGCCGGCGGGACGTCCGCTGGCGGTGACGCAGGATCTGCCGTTCTTCTGGCGCGAGGTCTATCCCGGCGTGAAGGCCGAGAACCGCGGCCGCTACATCCGCCACCCCTGGCCCGACGACCCGCTGACCGCCGACCCGACGGCGCGCCTCAAGAAGAAGGGCGGCTGAAGCTTTCCTTGCCTCCGGCGCGCGCCCTGCTAGAATTCAGCTTCAGGTTGCGCGGGAGGGGCGGTTGGTCGAGGGGGAGCGGCGGGACTTTGATGGCTCGTTGAAGGGGCTGGCGCTGGAGAGCGACGTGCTGGCGCGCCTGTTTGCCGGCGCCGATTTCGGGGCGTTGCTGCCGAGCGAGTTCAACGAGGTGGAGAACCGCCGGGCGGACATGGTCGCGCGGCTGTCCGACGGCGGCGTGCTGCACGTGGAAATCCAGGTGGACCTGCCGCCGGCGCTCGGCTGGCGCATGGTCAACTATCGGCGGCTGATCCGCCGCCACGTGGATGGCTCTGCCGATCTTCACCAGGGCGTGCTATATGTTGGGGATGCGCCGGCCCGTGCCGAGCGCCTGGTGCTGGAGGACGGCCAGTTGTCCTACGCCGTGCCGCTGCTGGACATCGGGGCGCTGTCGCCCGATATTTTTCTGGCGAGCCCGCGCTTCGACGACGCCGTGCTGGCGGTGCTCACCCGCGCCGGCGGCCGCGATCCGTCGGTGGTCCTGAACCTGGCGGAGCGGATCATGCCGCTGGAGGGCAAGGCCCGCGCCGACGCCGTGAGCAAGCTGGCCGTGACGGCGGACCTCCGCCGCTTGAGTGACTGGATACTGGGAGCCCTGCCAATGCCCATCGCCGTGGATTTCGAGAGGAACGCCTTCTTCCGGCAGGCCGTGGAATATGGGCGCGTTCAGATGCTGCGAGAAGTGGTTCGCGACAGCCTGTCGGCGCGTGGCCTTGGCAAATCGCCGGCCCTTCAGGACGCGATCGAAGCGGCGGACGAAGGCGCTTTGAAGCATCTAATGAACGGAGCGGCGACCGCTGATAGCGATGAAGCCTTGCTCGCGCTTCTGACGCAATCGCGGAGATAGCTTTGAGGGACGACCGCAGTGCCGTTTTACCTTGACCCTCAGGAACAGCGGAAGTGGCGCGAGTTTCAGGACCGCTGTTTCAAGGAAAGCTATCGGCTATTTTACCTTCTTGGGTTTCTTGAGGGAACTCTTCAAAGTTCCAGAGATGTTGTGATCAGCGTCCTGCGTAGCCGAGGATTGGGAACAGACCCGTCTCTGGTGTCGGCCCTCGACAGGTGCAATAAGGCGACTCTCGATCGCCTCGCAGAGGCCGCCCTCACCGCCAGCTCCGACGCCGCCCTGCTCGCCCTCATCGACCACCCCAGCCGCTGAAGGCCCGCCGCCATGCCTGAAACCGCTCCCGTCATCCTTCAGATGGATTTCCCCTTTTCCGGCCCCTGGGGCGAGGAGATGGCCGCCCAGCTTGAGGGGCTGGCCCGCGATATCGCCGCCGAACCCGGCCTGATCTGGAAGGTCTGGACGGAGAACGCCGAAGCCGGCCGCGCCGGCGGCGTCTATGCCTTCGAGACCGAGGAACAGGCCCACGCCTACCTGACCAAGCACACCAACCGGCTGGCGGAATTCGGCATCACGGGCATCGAGGCCAAGGTCTTCCGCGCGAACACGGCGCTCTCGGCCATCACGCACATGCCGTTTACAGCCAGCCCCGGCGCTTGAAATAGAGCAGCGGCAGCCCGCCCGAGGCCAGCATCACGCCGATGGCCAGCGGGTAGCCGAAGGGCCAGGACAGTTCCGGCATGTATTCGAAGTTCATGCCGTAGATGCTCGCGATCAGCGTCGGCGGGATGAAGGCCGACGACACGATCGAGAAGATCTTCACGATGTTGTTCTGCTCGATGTTGATGGCGCCCAGCGTCGCGTCCAGCAGGAAGCTGACGCGCTGGGCCTGGAAATCGGCATGCTCGGTCAGCGACTGGATGTCGCGCTGAACGGTTTTCAGCGTGCGCTTCTGGTCGTTGGTGAGCGTCAGGTTGACGGCGTGAACATAGGCCACGACACGCCCCAGTCCCGCCAGGCTGTCGCGCACCTTCCCCGCCAGGTCGCCGGCCTTGCCGATGCCGCGGAGCACTTCCTGCAGGTCTCGCTCCGCCGGTGGGCGCTTGCGCTCGGCGGCGGGGCCGCGGGTTTCCTGCGGCCAGGAGCGGTCGAAGACGTCCGCCGACAGGCGTTCCAGGCGGCTCGCGATGACCTCCAGCACGTCGGCGGTGCGGTCCACCATGGTGTCCAGCAGTCCCACCAGCGCGGCCATGTTGCTGGAGGCCAGGTGCGCGTTGCGGCTCAGGCGGTCGGCGAAGATGCCGATGGACTTGGGCTCGATATAGCGCAGCGTGACGAGCGTCGTCGGCGTCAGCACCAGCGTCAGGGCATTGGCCTCGGGCGTGGCCGTCTCGGCGTTGGCGACGACCGGCGCAGTCATGTAGGCGCAGGACTCTTCTGTGTAGAGGCGGCTTGACGCCTCGATCTCCATCATGTCTTCGAAGCTGGGCAGGTCGACGTTCAGCGCGCCGGTCAGCGCGGCGCGTTCCTCCTCCGTCGGCTTGAGGGCATCGATCCAGGTGCAGCCCTCGGGCAGCGGGTCGCCGGGGCCGATGACGCGGCGGTGAATGCCGCCGGCGCGGTAGCAGTACGCGGTAATCACGGGACGATAAGACTCCGACAGCGGGACCTTAACTCAGGATGACGGGCAGTCCGGCGATGTACAGCGCCAGGATGGCCATGCTCTCGAAGCCGATGCCCATGGGGCCCTGCTTCTCCCGTCGCAGCATGCCGAACAACAGCGCGCCCGTCATCATGATCGTCAGCGCGGTGACGAACTGCGTGCGGTCGCCCATGGCGTGGTACAGCGACCCGTCCAGATAGGCCACGTCGGCCATGCCCAGGAACAGCACGTCGAAGGCATTGCCGCCGATGATGCCCGCCACCGCCAGTGTCAGGGCCTTGTTGCGGATGGCGGTGATGGTGGTGACCAATTCCGGGAAGCTGGTGGCGACGCCGGTCATGAGGGCGCCGACGGCGGTTTCCCCCAGGCCCGTGCGCTGGCTGATGGACACACCGGATTCAGCCAGGAAATAGCCCGCCGTGCCCGATGTCACGGCCAGAAGACCAAACTTGATCCACAGCCAGCGCATGCTGCGGCCGGAGTCCTCCTCCGGCTGGTCTTCCTCGGCCACGGTGTCGGAGGTCTTGGCGGGACGCCACATGGGTTCATCCTGCATGCCGCGGATGACCTTCATGACGTAGATCCACACGCCGAACATCACGGGCGTGGCGGGGTGGACGCCGAACAGGGTGAACTCGGGCGCCGAGGCCGCGGCCAGCGGCAGGGCGAGCAGGCTGAGCAGGAGCGTGCCCTGGGTCAGGTTCGACAGGGACGCCGCCGCATGCTCCAGGTTGGCACGGCGGAAGAAGAAGTCGCCGACGGCCAGGAACACCGTCTGCGCGGCGATGCCGCCCAGGGCGTTGGACGCCGCCAGTTCCGACATGCCGAAGCCGGCGGTGGTCACCGACGTGATGATGCCGGGAAGGCTGGTGGAGGCGCCCAGGAAGACGGCGCCTGTGATGGCCTCGCCCAGGCCGGTGCGGTCGGCCAGTTCGTCGGCGGTCAGGGCAAGCCGCGAGCCGGCGACGAGGATCACCACCGCGCAGCCGGCGAACATCGCCCATACCCAGACGAGCGCGAGCCCGGAGAGGTCCAGGATCATGTCCCCTTACCTCCCCGGGCCCGGGTCCGGCGGCGGTGGGCCTCAGGCCCGGCCGCTGTTCGACCGCCTCGCATCGGCACGCCGTGCTCAGGCGGCCCGCTGGTAGGTCTTGCCCGAGGCCACCTCGGCCGCCACCGCGTTGGCGAAGGCCCCGATGTCCCTGGGATTGCGGCTGGTGACGATGCCCTCGTCGACCACGGCCGCCTCGTCCTTCACGTCCGCGCCGGCATTGGCCAGGTCGGTGCGGATGGAGTGGTAGGACGTCATCCTGCGGCCCTTGACGATGCCCGCCTCGATCAGCAGCCACGGCGCGTGGCAGATGGCGCCGATGGGCTTGCCGGCGTCGTGGAAGGCCTTGATGAAGGCGATGGCCTTGGGCTCGACGCGCAGAAGGTCGGGATTGATCTGCCCGCCCGGCAGCACGACGGCGTCGTAGTCGGCGGCGCTTGCCTCGTCCAGGGTCTTGTCGACGGGGACGCTGCCGCCCCAGTCGGTGTGGTCCCAGCCCCGGATCTCGCCGGGCTGGGGCGAGACGACATGGACCGTCGCCCCGGCGTCCTTGAGCATCTTGCGGGGTTCGGTCAGTTCGGTCTGCTCGAAACCGTCGGTCGCGAGAATGGCGATGGTCTTGCCGTTCAGGTTCTCCACGGCGGACCTCCTTGGTGTTTGAAAAGGGTGCGGGGCGCCGGGCGCCCGTTCTGCCCTCGCAAACGCCGCGGTGGGGCGGGCCGTTCCGGGCGGCTTCTTCGGTGACAACACGCGACTTTGCCGCCAAAACGCGGTAATCATGGGCGAAAGCCCCGATGCCACGAACAGACGAGGCTGGTGTGAACGGATTGCAGAGCGGCTTCTGGCAGGACCTCACCACCGAGGACTTCGCGACGGTCGATCCCGAGCGCGTCATCGCGCTGCTGCCCGTCGCGGCAATCGAGCAGCACGGGCCGCACCTGCCGCTCTACACCGACGCCTGCCTGAACGAGGGCATCGTCGAGCGCACCCTGGAACTGCTGCCCGACGAGCGCACGGTGCTGGTGCTGCCGACCCTGCCGGTGGGTCATTCCATCGAGCACACCGGCTTCGCGGGCACGCTGTCGCTGTCGGCTGAAACGCTGATCCGCATGTGGGAGGAAGTGGGCGCCTGCGTGGCGCGCGCGGGCATCCGCAAGCTGGTGATCTTCAACACCCACGGCGGCCAGGGGCAGATCGTCGACATCGTCGCCAGCCGCCTGCGCCGCGATCACGGGATGCTGGTGGCGCGGGTCAATTCCTATCGCCTGGGCGTGCCCGACGGCCTGTTCCCGGAGGACGAACTGGCCAACGGCATTCACGGCGGCGCGGTGGAGACCAGCATGATGCTGCACCTGCGCGCCGACCTGGTGCGCACCGAGGCCATCGAGCGCTTCCACAGCCTGGGCGAGGAGCTGGCGACCGACTGCGCCGTCCTGCGCACCGACCGCCCGGCGGGCTTCGCCTGGGCCGCGCAGGACCTCAACCCCGAGGGCGCGGTGGGCGACGCCGAGGACGCCGACGCCGAGCGCGGGGCGGAGATCGTCGACCACATCGCCCGCCAGCTTGTGGAGCTGATCGGCGACGTCGAGGCCTTTCCCCTGCACCAGCTTCGTGCCGCTCCGGTCGACGAAGGCGGCTGACCGCGGCAGCGCCAGGAGTACCGGGCCTCCCTCCCTCGGGCATTCACCGCCGCGCAGCGTCGACGGCCTTTCCCTAGAACAGCGCCATCTGATCCCCCTTGCGCGGCGGCCGGCGGAACTGGCTGACGTCCAGGGCCGCGTCGCGCGGGGTCAGGTTCAGGCGGCGGGCGGCGATGCGGAAGCGCTGGCCGATCAACTCCGCCACCGGGCCCGATCCTCGCATGCGGCTGGCGAACGCGGACTGGTAGAGCTGCCCGTCACGCGCCTGGCGGACCAGCGACAGCACCCGCTCGGCCCGGGCCGGATGGTGTTCGCGCAGCCATTCCCCGAACAGGTCGCGGACCTCCAGCGGCAGGCGCAGGAAGATCCATCCGGCGGCCTCCGCCCCCGCCTCGGCCGCCTTGGTCAGCAGTGCCTCGATCTCGTGGTCGGTCAGCGCCGGAATGACGGGCGCCACCATGACCGCCGTCGGAATGCCGGCCTCCGACAGCGCCTTGACCGTCGCCAGCCGGGCGCCGGGCGTGGCGGCGCGGGGTTCCAGCGTCGATTGCAGGGTGCGGTCCAGGCTGGTGATGGAGACCGCCACCCGCGCCAGGTTAGCCGCCGCCATGGGCGCCAGGATGTCGATGTCACGGGTCACCAGGGCCGACTTGGTGACGATGGTCACCGGGTGGCGGTAGTCCCACAGCACCTCCAGGATGTCGCGCATGATGCGCCGCGTGCGCTCGATGGGCTGGTAGGGGTCGGTGTTGGTGCCGATCGCGATGGGCGCCGGACGGTAGGCGGGCTTGCGCAACTCCGCCTCCAGCAGGGCCGGAGCGTCGGGTTTCTCGAACAGGTGTGTCTCGAAGTCCAGCCCCGGCGACAGCCCCAGATAGGCATGGGTCGGCCGCGCGAAGCAGTAGACGCAGCCGTGCTCGCAGCCCCGGTAGGGGTTGATGGAGCGGTCGAAGGGAATGTCCGGCGACGTGTTGCGCACAAGGATCGACCGCGAGGCGTCCCGCTGCACGTGCGTGCGCAGGGGCGGCGGTTCCTCCCAGTCCTCGGCGGCGGGCGGGCGGTTCCAGCCGTCGTCCTCGCGGTGGCGCGCGTGGCGCTCGAACCGGCCGACGGCATTGCTGACCGCCCCGCGGCGGGGCGTGGGAGAGTCGGGGCGCGTATCCATGGCCCGCATCATGCCACGGTGCTGCGAACAAAAAAAGAACAAAAGCGCGCGACCGGCAACGTGCGGGCGCGCTTCCCCGTTTCTTGCGACAAGAAGCCCCCGTGACAGCAGTGAGGGAGACGCCGCCGTGAACGAAGCCGAATATCACGCCGCCCGGGGCGAGCTGCAGCGCCTTGAGGCCATGCCCGACCGCAGTCAGGCCCAGCAGGAACGCCTGGACACCCTGCGCAAGGAGGTCAAGGTGTTCGAGGAGGGCGTGCGCTCCAAGGGCAAGCCGGGCCAGGAGTGACGCCGCCCATGCCAGCCGTTCCGTCATACCGGCGGCGGAGCGCGACCAGACGATGACCACCGCCCGCCGCCGCGCCCTTCTCATCATCAACGGCAATGCCTCGCGCGCCTTCGCCGAGCTGGACGACTGCCTCGCCGTGCTGCGCGACGAGGGCGATCTGGATGTCCAGGTGCTGGAAAGCCGGTCCCCCGACCACGTCCGCGACCTTATCGCCGAGCACGGCCAGGATGCCGCCATGGTCATCATGGCCGGCGGCGACGGCACCATGAATGCCGCGGTCGATCACGTTCATGCCCAGGGCCTCGTGTTCGGGGTGATGCCGCTGGGCACCGCGAACGACCTGGCGCGCACGCTGGAGATCCCGCCCGATCCGGTGGAGGCGGCACGGGTGATCGCGCGCGGCCGGCGCCATCGCATCGACCTGGGGCGGGTCAACGGCAAGCTGTTCTTCAACGTCGCGTCCATCGGCGCCGCGGCGCAACTGTCCAAGAACCTGGACGGCGCGCTGAAGCGGCGCTGGGGGGTGCTCAGCTACCCCATCCGGGTGCGCGAGGTGCTGGACGAAAGCCACGCCTTCGACGCGCACATCGAAGACGACGAGGGCAACACGGCCGATGTGCAATCGATCCAGGTGGCGGTGGGCAATGGCCGCTGCTACGGTGGGGGAATGCGGGTGGCGCCGGAAGCCGCCATCGACGACGGGCGCCTGGACCTCTACAGCCTGGAACCGCAGAGCCTGTGGCGGCTGGTGCTGACGGCGCCGCTCATCCGGGCCGGCCGGCACGACCAACTGGAAAGCTCGGTGAAGATGTCCGGGCGGCGGTTCACGATTTCCACCGATCCGCCGATGGACGTCAGCACCGACGGCGAGGTCACCACCTGCACGCCGGCCGTCTTCGAGGTGCTGCCCGAGGCATTGGAGATCATGGTGCCGGTGGAGTACGAGGCGGGCCGGCTGATGGACGCGGGGGAGGATGAAGACATGCTGCGGGATGCGCGCGTGGTGGCCGTCGACGACGTGATCGTCGCCCTGAAACGGTCGCTGGAGGACATGGCGGAGGAAATCCACGCCGACCATCACCAGCCCAAGCTGGCCAATCTGCTGCGCGAGGCCTCCGCCCGGCGGGAACCCGTTCTGGAGAGGCTGGAGGACGCGGTGCGCGCCATGGGCGACCTGCCGTCCACGCCTGATGCCGACCGCCAGGCGTGGTCGCATCTGGCGACGCGCCTGATGTCGGGGCTTCTGGGGACCGAGGCGCGCACGCTGACGGAGGCCGCCATCGATGACGAGATCGAACTGATCAAGGCCGTCGACGACGCCTTGGCGCTTGAGGACCTGCCGGGGGACGTGCGCAAGGACCTGGAAGGGCTGCGCGCCGACGCCGAGTCCACCCGCACCGCCCTGCGCACCCTCGCCAGGGAGGCATGAGGCGGCGGCCGTTGCGGTGCCGCCAGGGCCAGCTGCGTCCGCCGCACCGGTTCCGCTTTGGGTCGCGCGCTGCACTGCGGGAAGCCGCTGCGGGCGAGTCTGTTACAGAATCGCGACCGGCGGGCGGAAAGGCGCGTCCCGCCTCATCCGAAAGGCGCATCAGACAAGGCGCCGATGAGGTCTAAGCCGTTGGAAATTCTCAAGTTTTTTCAACGGCCGCCGTTGTCACATAACTTTAAAGCTTCTGTCACAAAGGGGTCTCCGTTCCTGACTAAAGTCAGCGCGTGCCGAGGCCGGGGCCTGTTTCCCGTCGCCGGCTCTGTATTCGTTAGAGCCCATTACCGCTCGACTGACTCTTGGAGGTCCACGTGATCAAGAAGACCATCGCCCTGGCCGCTCTGGCCACCGTCGCCGCTGCCGGCGCCGCCGAGGCCCGCGACCAGATCCGCATCGTCGGTTCGTCGACGGTCTATCCGTTCGCCACCGTGGTGGCCGAGAACTTCGGCAAGACCACCGAGTTCCCGACCCCGGTCATCGAGTCCACGGGCTCGGGCGGCGGTCTGAAGCTGTTCTGCGCCGGCGTCGGCACCGAGCACCCCGACATCACCAACGCCTCGCGCCGCATCAAGGCCAGCGAGCTGGAGATGTGCAAGAACAACGGCGTCGAGGGCGTGACCGAGGTCCGCGTCGGCTACGACGGCATCGTGCTGGCCAGCGACAAGAGCGCGCCGGAATTCTCCGTGAGCCGCGAGCAGCTGTGGCAGGCCCTGGCCGCCCAGGTGCCGGTGGACGGCAAGCTGGTCGACAACCCCAACACCAAGTGGTCGGACATCTCCAGCGACCTGCCGAACGCCGAGATCGAGGTGCTGGGCCCGCCGCCGACCTCCGGCACCCGCGACGCCTTCGTCGAGCTGGTGATGGAAGAGGGTTGCGAGGCTCCGCTGGAAGGCATCGAGCTGTCCGAGGACGCCCACGAGGCCGCCTGCGCCACCATGCGTGAAGACGGTGCCTTCATCGAGGCCGGCGAGAACGACAACCTGATCGTCCAGAAGCTGCAGGCCAACCCGAACGCCCTGGGCATCTTCGGCTACTCCTTCCTGGAGCAGAACAGCGACGCCATCAAGGGTGCCTCGATCGACGGCGAGAAGCCGACCTTCGAGAACATCGCCTCGGGCGCCTACCCGGTTTCCCGTCCGCTGTTCTTCTACGTCAAGAACGCCCACGTCGGCACCATCCCCGGCATGGACGCCTACCTGGACGAGTTCACCAGCCCCCGCGCCTGGGGTCCGGACGGGTACCTGGCCGACAAGGGCCTGATCCCGATGGACGAGGCCGAGCGCGAGAAGTTCCGTGACCAGGCCACGAACCTGAAGGGCCTGACCATGGACGACCTGAAGTAATCGCTTCGGTCCACGGCTCTGGTGGCCGGCCCTTCGGGGCCGGCCATCACGGCTTGCCGGCGGCCCCTCATTCCAGGGGCGGAACCTTGGCGGCGCCGGTCATTTCAGACTCGACAAATCCTTCGTTGATCCATAGTCACGACGCAGCGTCCACAGGTTGACGCCGCCCTTTGCGGGCACCCTTTCCCCATCGTCGGTTTAGCGAGAGCCCATGCAATCGTTCACGCTCATCCTCGTCCTGCTGGTGCTGACCGTCGTCGGCTTCCGGCTGGGGCGCGGTCGCGCCGTCTCCGTGGTCGGTGGCGAGACGCGCAAGCTCCACTCGCTGCCCAGCTATTACGGCATGTACGTCGCGCTGTGGTGCGGCATTCCCGCCTTCCTCATGCTGGGCCTGTGGCTGGCCTTCCAGGACACCATCCTGACCCAGATGACCCTGGCGTCCCTGCCTGACACCGCGCTGGTGGGGCCGGACGGCGAGCGCATGTCCGACTCCCGCATCGGGCTGCTGCTCAACGACATCCGCAACACCGCCCAGGGCAACATTGCGTCGGCCAGCACCGAAATCGTGCGCGAGGCCGCGGCCTACTACAACAGCCTGAAGGCCACGGGCGGCTGGCTGCTCACGGTCGTCGTCCTCGCCCTTGCGGTCGGCGGCGCCGGTTGGGCGTGGAAGCGCGTGTCGCCGGACCTGCGCGCCCGCAACGGCGTGGAGCTGGCGGTCAAGGTGTTCATGGTCATCTGCTCGACCATCGCCATCTTCACCACCATCGGCATCATCCTGTCGCTGCTGTTCGAAAGCCTGCGGTTCTTCTCGAAGGTTCCGGTGACCGAATTCCTGTTCGGCACGCACTGGAGCCCGCAGATTTCCCTGCGCGCCGACCAGGTGGGCAGCTCGGGCAGCTTCGGCGCCATTCCGCTGTTCGCCGGCACCTTCCTGATCTCGGCCATCGCCATGGCCGTCGCCGTGCCCATCGGCCTGCTGTCGGCCATCTACATGGCGGAATACGCGCCCCGCAAGGTGCGCGGCATCGTCAAGCCGATGCTGGAAATCCTGGCCGGCATCCCGACGGTGGTCTACGGCTTCTTCGCCGCCCTGACGGTCGCGCCCTTCTTCCGCGACTCCGGCCAGCTGTTCGGCCTGTCCATCAGCTCGGAAAGCGCGCTGGCCGCCGGCCTGGTCATGGGCATCATGATCATTCCCTTCGTCAGCTCGCTGTCCGACGACGTCATCACCGCCGTGCCCAACGCCATGCGCGAAGGCTCCTACGGTCTGGGCGCGACCCATTCCGAGACCATCAAGCGCGTGGTCCTGCCGGCGGCGCTGCCCGGCATCGTCGGCGGCATCCTGCTGGCCGTTTCCCGCGCCATCGGCGAAACCATGATCGTGGTGATGGCCGCCGGCCTGGCCGCGAACCTGACGGCCAACCCGTTCGAGGCGGTCACGACCGTCACCGTGCAGATCGTCACCCTGCTGGTCGGCGACCAGGAGTTCGACAGCCCCAAGACGCTGGCCGCCTTCGCGCTGGGCCTGGTGCTGTTCACCATCACGCTGGTCCTCAACGTCATCGCCCTGCGCGTGGTACGGAAGTACCGCGAGCAGTACGAGTAAGGGAGGGATCGGACCATGGCATCGCCGAACCCGAACGCCTATGATCCGGCCGCCGCCGCCGCAGCCGAAGGAACCGCCGTGAGCACCCGTACCAGGACCACCGCCGATATCGTCAACGCCGGCCTGAAGGGCCGCTACCGGGCCGAGAAGCGCTTCCGCATGTATGGCGTCATTGCCATCGCGGCGGCCCTGATGATGGTGACGACGCTGTTCGTCAGCATCGTCTCCAAGGGCTATACGGCGTTTGCCATCACCTCCATCAGCCTGCCGGTGACGGTGGAGCGCGATCTGGTGGCCAACGCCGAGGGCGAGATCACCGACCGCAGCATCGCCTTCGCCAACTACGCGGCGCCGCTGCGGGCCGCCCTTGAGGCCCAGTTCCCCGAGGTCGAGAGCCGCTCGGAGCGCCGTGCCCTGTACGAGATCCTCTCGGACGGCGCCAGCTTCCAGCTTCAGCGCATGATCGAGGAGAACCCCGACCTGATCGGCCGCGAGTTCACCATGACCTCGCCGGTCTCCTCGGACTTCGACGTGCTGAACAAGGGCCAGATCGACCTGACGGTGCCCGAGAACATGCGCCGCGTGTCCGACGCCCAGGCGGGCTGGTTCGAGGCGCTGCAGGAACGCGGCCTGATCGAGACCACGTTCAACACCAACCTGTTCACCAACGGCGACAGCCGCCAGCCCGAGCTGGCCGGCATCTGGGGTGCCGTGGTCGGCAGCTTCTACACCCTGATGGTGACGCTGCTGCTGTCCTTCCCCATCGGTGTCGCCGCGGCGGTCTACCTGGAAGAGTTCGCGCCCAAGAACAAGTGGACCGACCTGATCGAGGTGAACATCAACAACCTCGCGGCCGTGCCGTCGATCGTGTTCGGTCTGCTGGGCCTCGCGGTGTTCCTCCAGGTCTTCGGGCTGCCGCGCTCGGCACCGGTGGTGGGCGGCCTGGTGCTGACGCTGATGACCCTGCCGACGATCATCATCGCCAGCCGCGCGGCGTTGAAGTCGGTGCCGCCCTCCATTCGCGAGGCCGCTCTTGGCGTCGGCGCCTCCAAACTCCAGATGATTACCCACCACGTGCTGCCGCTGGCCATGCCCGGCATGCTGACCGGCACCATCATCGGCATGGCGCAGGCCCTTGGCGAAACCGCGCCGCTTCTGATGATCGGCATGGTCGCCTTCGTCGTGGACATTCCCGGCGGCCCCATGGACCCGGCCACCGTGCTGCCCGTGCAGATCTACCTGTGGGCGGACAGTCCCGAGCGTGCCTTCGTCGCCAAGACCTCGGCCGCGATCATGGTGCTGCTGGCCTTCCTGGTCTTCATGAATGCCGCCGCCGTGCTTCTCCGCAAAAAGTTCGAACGTCGCTGGTAGGACCCGACTCGACATGAACACGCAAGCCCCCGCCGCCGCCCAGTCCGCGCCGCAGGCCGACGCCCAACAGCCGCCCGCCCCGCAGGAGACTGCCGGTGCGCCGCTGCTGGGTCCGGGCGAGACGCCGAAGATCGCGAGCCGCGACGTGCATGTGCACTACGGCGAGAAACACGCGATCAAGGGCGTCAACCTGGACATCAAGGAGAACGAGGTGACCGCCTTCATCGGTCCCTCGGGCTGCGGCAAGTCCACGTTCCTGCGCTGTCTGAACCGCATGAACGACACCATCGACATCGCCCGCGTCACCGGCCGGATCACGCTGGACGGGCAGGACGTCTATGACAAGCGCGTGGACGTCGTGCAGTTGCGTGCCCGCGTCGGCATGGTGTTCCAGAAGCCCAACCCCTTCCCGAAGTCCATCTTCGAGAACGTCGCCTATGGCCCGCGCATCCACGGCATCGCCCGCGGCAAGGACGAGATCGAGGACATCGTCATGTCGTCGCTGGACCGCGCCGGCCTGCTGAACGAGGTCAAGGACTACCTCGACCAGCCCGGCACCGGCCTGTCCGGCGGCCAGCAGCAGCGTCTGTGCATCGCGCGCGCCATCGCCGTCAGCCCCGAGGTCATCCTGATGGACGAGCCCTGTTCGGCGCTCGACCCCATCGCGACGGCCAAGATCGAGGAGCTGATCGACGAGCTGCGCGAGAACTACACCATCGTCATCGTCACCCACTCCATGCAGCAGGCCGCCCGCGTCTCGCAGCGCACGGCCTTCTTCCACCTGGGCAACCTGGTGGAGTGCGGCGACACCGAGCAGATCTTCACCAACCCGCAGCACCGCCTCACGCAGGGCTACATCACCGGCCGCTTCGGCTGACGGGCAAGCCCGCGCGGGGGCGTGGGGGAGAGACGGCGCAGGCCGGCGGCGGCGCGGGACCAAGGGGATCGGTCCCAGACGCCGGCCAGGGCGCCGACGGCAGGCACAGCGGGCGGCACCGCGGCGTAATCGGCCGTGATCCCGCCGCGGGAGTAGCAGTCGTGACCGACGAGTCGATCAAGAAAGCCGAGCACACCGTCAGCGCCTTCGGCGAGGACCTTCAGAAGCTGACCGACATGATCGTCCGCATGGGCGGCTTGGCGGAGGCGCAACTGGCCTCGGCGCTGCAGGCGCTGGCGCGCCGGGACAGCGAACTGGCGGGGCGGGTCATCACGTCCGACCAGCGCATCGACGAGATGGAGCAGGAGGTGCACGCCTTCGTCGTGCGCCTCATCGCCCTGCGCCAGCCGGTGGCCGACGACCTGCGCAACTGCGTCAGCGCGCTGAAGATCGCCGCCGACATCGAGCGCATCGGCGACTATGCGGCCAACGTTGCCAAGCGGGCCATGGTGCTCAACCAGTTGGCCCCGGTGCGCCACATTGCCGCCATGCCCAGCATGGGCCGGATCGTGCAGGAACTCATCAACGACATCCTCGATTCCTATGTGGAACGCGACGTGCGCAAGGCCATCGACGTCTGGCAGCGCGACGAGGAAGTGGACGAGCTTCACACCAGCCTGTTCCGCGAACTGGTGACCTACATGATGGAGGACCCGCGCAACATCACCGCGGCGACCCATCTGATGTTCATCGCCAAGAACATCGAACGCATCGGCGACCACGCCACCAACGTGGCCGAGACCATTCACTTCCTGGTCCAGGGGACGCCCCTGCGCGGCCGCCGCCCCAAGGGCAACGACCAGGATTACAGCCTGACGACCCGGCAGCCGGCCGGGGAAGGGACGGAGTAGCACAACCGATGAAGCCGCTCGTGATGATCGTCGAGGACGAAATCGCCCTCGTCACCATGCTTCGGTACAACCTGGAGAAGGAAGGCTATCGCGTGGTCGAGGCCACCGACGGCGAGGAAGCCCTCACCGTCGCCGCCGAGAACACGCCGCAGCTTATCCTGCTGGACTGGATGCTGCCCATGATGTCGGGCATCGAGGTCTGCCGCCAGCTGCGCCGCAAGCCTGCCACCAAGGACACGCCGGTCATCATGCTGACGGCGCGCGGCGAGGAAAGCGACAAGGTGCGCGGCCTGAACACCGGCGCCGACGACTACCTGACCAAGCCGTTTTCCATGCCCGAGCTGATGGCCCGCATCTCGGCCCTGCTGCGCCGCTCGCAGCCGGTGCAGCAGAGCAAGGGCGTGCTGGCCTACGAGGACATCACCATGGACCTGTCGGCCCACCGCGTCACCCGCGGCGGCCGCTACGTCCACCTCGGCCCGACGGAATTCCGCCTGCTCCAGTTCCTCATGGAGCATCCGGGCTGCGTGTTCTCGCGCGAGGAACTGCTGAACGCCGTCTGGGGGCCGGACATCTATGTCGAGCCCCGCACCGTCGACGTCCACATCCGCCGCCTGCGCAAGGCGCTGAACGGCGAAAAGGAGCAGGACGTCATCCGCACCGTCCGCGCCGCCGGCTACGCGCTGGACGCCAACGCGGTGGTGGCTTAGCAAGGCGTCGAGATGCCAGCGTGCGAGGGGACCCGCCAAGACCCCCTCGCGCTCCCGCCGCGATGAGCAGGGCGGATGGCGGACGGCGACTGCTGATTCCTGCTTCCGAGGGGGTCAAGACTTTGGCTGGCTGCCACCAGAGGTGTCGCAAGGGCGGCTAACACAGTGTGTGGGGCCCCTGCGTTCGCTGGGGCAACGGGGTTTTGTAAGACACTGTTTTACGTCACGAAAAAGACCGTCACTCCTGCGAAAGCAGGAATCCGCATACGGTGCCTGACGTCTTGCCGTGCTCCCGTCGGATAGGTCCACCGGCTTCCTTGCAGCCGCATTCGCAGGACTGACGGGTCGTCCCGGAGAGGGTTCGGAGCCGCGCGCCTCGCTGCCTTCGGACGAACCGGGAGCGCGAGGGCGCGTCGTCCTCGCACAGCGGGTGCGGGCGGCAGCCCGCGCGGCATCCGCCGCTCAAGCGTTTCCGCCAGTCTCTATTTCAGCTTCATGAATGGCCGCAGCGGGCCGTCGAGCAGGTCGCTGTGGGCGACGATCTGGACGATCTCGCCTTCGCCCTTGATGGAGCCGCGCTGTTTCATCTCGGCGAACTGCTTCACCAGCACGGCGATGGCACCGGCGCCCTTGGGCTCCTGCAAGGGGCCTTCGAAGAACTTGCGGCCCAGGCGGTCCTTGTTCCACAGGCCTTCCAGCAGGTTCAGCGCCTCGCCGAAGGTGGGGTCGGTGGGCTGGCGGTCGGTGACGCGGGTGTTGTTGGGCCCGACGATCTTCAGCGCCACCAGCACCTGCGGCGTCATGTATTCGACATAGCGTTCGGTGAAGACGCGCATCTGGTCGATGCGGTCGGGCCGCTTCTCGGGGGGCAGGGCGCGCAGGTCGTCCATGATCTGCGCATAGGCCGCCAGCAGCGCCGGTCCGCGCTGCACCAGTTCCGAGAACGACCCGCCCAGGATGCGGCGGAGCGCGCCGATGTCGGTCTCGAAGCGGCGGCCCTTCAGGCGCGACTGGCCGCGGGCGCGGCGTTCCTCGTTCACCTTGTCGGTGATGTCGATGATGGTCCACGCGCCCAGGACGCGGATGGCCTCCGGGTCCTCGATGTCGAGGATGCTGTCGTCCAGGTCGCGGATCTGCTCGACGCAGGTGAAGCTTTCGGCCACCGCCGTCAGGAACTCCGGCGTCCATTGCAGCACCTTGTGGAAGTCCCGCGCCAGGATCATGCGCAGCGGCCGGATGTGATAGGGCTTGAGCTTCACCACCGCGGCCAGCTGGTCGCCGGGCAGCCGTGCCAGCTGGGGCATGAAGTTCTGGCCAAGGCCCTTGGAGAACTCCTCCACCGTCAGCGCGTCGAGGTTGGCGATCAGGCGCACCTTGCGCAGGCCCTCCAGGTCGCCGACGGCGCCCTTGAGCTTGGCGCCCATGGTGGGGTTTTCGCGGAAGGCGGCGTCGACGGCGCGGTCGATGAACAGCCGTTCGGCCTCGGCCACCGTCAGACCGCAGGCGGCGGCGGTGCGCTTGCGGTTGCCGGGGGCGATGGGCTTGCCGTCGGCGGCCCGCACGGCGATGAGGCGGGCCGCCCAGGCGCCGTCGAACATGCGCAGGCCGCGTTCCACCGCGCTGGCGTCTTCCACGGCGTCGTCGAATGTCATGTCCTCGAGCAGGCGCTGCTGTTCGGGGTAGAGCTTCTGCTCGATGCGCTGGAGAATGGGATAGAGCCGCGCCGCCGTGTGCATCAGGCGCGCCTTGCGTCCGACCGACAGCAGAGTGCCGAGCGAGCGGAAGGGCTGGCGCAGCGAGCCGGGCAGGGGAGCGATCGCCTTGCCGTCGCCCATGGCCGCGTTGACGGTGAAGCGGGCGCGGCGCTTTGGTGCCGGCGGTGCAGGTTTCTCTGCCGCCGGTTCGTCCTCTGCCGCGCGCTGCTGCACGTCCGTTGCCATCCCGCCCTTGCACGCAGCCGAGTCGCGGCCGCGCGTTCCCTGTTCGTCTTTCCGTCGAAAGTCTGACCGACTCGGAAGGATAAATCAACCGAAAGGCGTTACTCGAAACAAGGTTTTCCCGCCTTCCTTTGTCGGAAACGCCGCCTATGCCCATCGGACGGCCCGAAACCGACGTCCCACGCCCATCGCGCTGTTGACGTTTACGTTAACGTAAACTATGGTCCTTTCCCAACGCCGGATCACACGGCCACGCATGACCACAGGGCGCCAAGACAAGGCACGACGGAAGGACCGAGATACGCCATGACCGCCATCAGCTTTCCCAGCCTGACCTTCGACCTCGGTGAAGACATCGAGATGCTGCGCGACAGCGTGCGCAACTTCGCGCAGGCGGAAATCGCCCCGCGCGCCGCCGAGATCGACCAGAAGAACGAGTTCCCCAACGACCTGTGGCGCAAGTTCGGCGACATGGGTCTGCTCGGCATCACGGTCGGCGAGGAATACGGCGGGTCCGACATGGGCTACGTCGCCCATATCGTCGCCATGGAGGAAATCTCGCGGGCGTCCGCCTCGGTGGGCCTGTCCTACGGCGCGCACTCCAACCTCTGCGTCAACCAGATCAAGCGCAACGGCACTGCCGCCCAGAAGGAAAAGTACCTGCCCAAGCTGATCTCGGGCGAGCACGTCGGCGCGCTGGCCATGTCCGAGCCGGGTGCCGGGTCGGACGTGGTGGGGATGCGCACCCGCGCGGTGAAGCAGGGCGACCGCTACATCCTGAACGGCAACAAGATGTGGATCACCAACGGCCCCGACGCCGACACCCTGGTGGTCTACGCCAAGACCGACCCGGACGCCGGCCCCAAGGGCATCACGGCCTTCCTGATCGAGAAGGGCATGAAGGGCTTCTCCACCGCGCAGAAGCTGGACAAGCTGGGCATGCGCGGCTCCAACACCTGCGAGCTGGTGTTCGAGGACTGCGAGGTGCCGGAAGAGAACGTGCTGGGCGAGGTCAACAAGGGCGTGCGCGTCCTGATGAGCGGCCTGGACTACGAGCGCGCGGTGCTGGCCGGTGGCCCGCTGGGCATCATGGTGGCCTGCCTGGACGTGGTGGTGCCCTACATCCACGAGCGCAAGCAGTTCGGCCAGGCCATCGGCGAGTTCCAGCTGATGCAGGGCAAGGTCGCCGACATGTACGTGACGACCAACGCCTGCAAGGCCTACGTCTACGCCGTCGGCCAGGCTTGCGACCGTGACCAGACCACCCGCAAGGACGCCGCCGGCGCCATCCTGTACTCGGCGGAGAAGGCGACCCAGATGGCCCTGGACGCCATCCAGGCGCTGGGCGGCAACGGCTACATCAACGAGTACCCGACGGGCCGCCTGCTGCGCGACGCCAAGCTGTATGAGATCGGCGCCGGCACCAGCGAGATCCGCCGCATGCTGATCGGCCGCGAACTGTTCAACGAGACCGCCTGAGGGCCGACACGACCGACTTTTCGAACCACCAAGGCACAAAGACACCAAGAGGATGTGCTGACGGAGACGCCTTGCACCAGCGGGAAAACGGAGAGGATGGCGGCGGAGCCGCATTCACATTCTCCGGCGGCGGACGATGATCCGCATTTACCCGCTCCCTTGGTGCCTTGGTGTCTTGGTGGTTCCATGCATCTGTTGACGCCGTCACTCACGAGAGAGACCAGCCATGACCGCTTCCGATCCCGTCGTCATCGTTTCCGCCGCCCGCACGCCCATGGGCGGGTTCCAGGGTGACCTGAAGGACATGAGCGCCCCGGACCTGGGCGCCGTCGCCATCAAGGCCGCGCTGGCCGACTCCGGCGTGCCGGCCGAAGACATCGACGAGGTCATCATGGGCCTCGTGCTGCCCGCCGGCCTGGGGCAGGCCCCGGCGCGGCAGGCGTCGCGCTTCGCCGGCATTCCGGATGCCGCCGGCTGCACCACCATCAACAAGATGTGCGGCTCGGGCATGAAGGCGGCCATGTTCGCCCACGATGTCCTCATGGCCGGCACCAACACGGTGATGGTCGCGGGCGGCATGGAGAGCATGACCAACAGCCCCTACATCCTGCCCAAGGCCCGCGGCGGCATGCGCATGGGCCACGGCGAGGTGAAGGACCACATGTTCCTCGACGGCCTGGAAGACGCCTACGACAAGGGCCGCCTGATGGGCACCTTCGCCGAGGACACAGCGCAGCACTACCAGTTCACCCGCGAGAGCATGGACGATTTCGCCATCCGCTCGCTGGAGCGCGCCAAGAAGGCCAACGAGGACGGCACCTTCAAGGCCGAGATCACGCCGGTCACCGTCAAGACCCGCAAGGGCGAGACGGTGGTGGATACCGACGAGCAGCCCTTCAAGGCCAACATCGAGAAGATCCCGAGCCTCAAGCCCGCCTTCCGCAAGGACGGCACGGTGACGGCCGCCAACTCGTCCTCCATCTCCGACGGCGCCGCCGCGCTGGTGCTGATGCGCCGCAGCGAGGCCGAGAAGCGCGGCCTGACGCCGCTGGCGACCATCATCGGCCACGCCACCGACGCGCGTGAGCCCAACTGGTTCACCACCGCCCCCATCGGCTCCATCGAGAAGCTGATGGAGAAGGTGGGCTGGTCCACCAAGGACGTGGACCTGTGGGAAATCAACGAGGCCTTCGCCGTCGTCGCCATGGCCGCCATGCGCGACCTGGACCTGCCGGCGGACAAGGTGAACATCCACGGCGGCGCCTGCGCGCTGGGTCATCCCATCGGCGCGTCGGGTGCGCGAATCCTGGTCACGCTCATCAACGCGCTGAAGAAGACCGGCGGCAGGAAGGGCGTCGCCAGCCTTTGCATCGGCGGCGGCGAAGCCACCGCCGTGGCGCTGGAGCTGGCCTCCTAAGCGCATCGTCAAGTCCCCTTGGCGCCTCTGATTCCGCCGGATCGGCGGCGCCGTGAAGCTCCCCCAGCGCGCGTGCGCGCCTTTCCGCCCGTCTCTCCCTGTGGCGGACACCTTGGGGACCGGCTTGCCAGCGGCGGGCCGGTCCCCCATTCTCCCCGCCGGGAAATGTGGACTAAAAGGAAAGGAGGAGGACCATGCCGACCGTCGTCATAACCGGCGCCAACCGCGGCATCGGACTTGAATTCGCGCGGCAGTACGCCGCCGACGGCTGGCGCGTCATCGCCACCTGCCGGTCGCCGGAGAAGGCTCCGGCCGAACTGACAGGTGCCGATGGCGTGGAGGTGCGCGGGCTGGACGTGGCCGATTTCGCGGGTGTCGAGGCCTTCGGCAAGGCCGTGGCCGACACGCCCGTCGACCTGTTCATCAACAACGCGGGCGTCTACGGCAAGCGCGGCGCGCAAGCGTTCGGCGCCATCGACGCCGACGCCTGGATGGAGGTTCTGAAGGTCAACACCATCGCGCCGGTGAAGATGGTGGAGGCCCTGCTGCCGGCCCTGCAGAAGGCCGACGGCGCCAAGATCGCGATCCTGTCGAGCAAGGTGGGATCGGTGGCCGACAACGGCTCGGGCGGCAACTATGCCTACCGCACCTCCAAGGCGGCGGTGAACATGGTGGGCAAGAACCTGGCGCTGGAGTTGGGCGACATTCCGGTGCTGCTGCTGCACCCCGGCTGGGTGCGCACCGACATGGGCGGGCCCAACGGCCTGATCGACACGGCCGAGAGCGTCAGCGGCCTGCGCAAGGTCATCGGCGACGCGGGCCCCGACCAGTCGGGCCACTTCTACGACTACGCCGGCAAGGAGATACCGTGGTGAGCAGCCAGACACCGATCGATCGTCTCGTGGCCGGCTTCCGCGGTTTCCACGCCCTGTACTACGAACAGCGCCCCGAGCGCATTCGCGACCTGGTGGAGGTGGGGCAGAAGCCCAAGATCCTGATGATCGCGTGCTCCGACAGCCGCGTCGACCCGGCCATCGTCACCAATGCCGAGCCCGGCGAGCTGTTCATCGTGCGCAACGTCGCCAACCTGGTGCCGCCCTACATGCCCGACGGCAACTACCACAGCACCAGTGCGGCGCTGGAGTTCGCGGTGCGCGACCTGAAGGTGGAGCACATCGTGGTGCTGGGGCATTCGCGCTGCGGCGGCATTCGCGCCTTTATGGATGCCAGCTCCGGGCGCTCCAGCGAGCGGGAATTCATCGGGCCCTGGGTGTCCATCTGCCACTGCGCCGGCGGCAAGACCGACAGCGACGAGGTGGAGCGCGGCGCCATCAAGGGCTCCATCAACAACCTCATGACCTTCCCGTGGGTGCGGGAGCGGGTCGAGGCCGGGACCCTGTCCCTGCACGGCTGGTGGTTCAAGATCGAGACCGGCAACCTGTGGGAACTCGACGAGGAAACCGGCGAGTACGAACAGCGCGTGTAAGCCCCGCAGGCTTGCGCACGCCACCTGAACCAACAAGTCCCGCCAACGGGGCACGGCTCAAGTCTTTGGAGGACGGCCACCATGGAACATGATGCGCAGCGGCTGATCGTCGACACGGCCCGCAACTTCGCCCGCAACGAACTGGCCCCCCATTCCGAGGAGTGGGACCGCAAGCACCAGTTCCCCGCCGATGCGGTCAAGCAGATGGGCGAGCTGGGCTTCATGGGCATGCTCGTGCCGGAAGAGTGGGGCGGGGTCGGCGCCGACAACGTCACCTACGCCATGGCCCTGGAGGAAATCGCCGTCGGCAACGGCGCGGTCTCCACCATCATGAGCGTGCACAACTCCGTCGGCTGCATGCCGATCCTGAAGTTCGGCACGGACGAGCAGAAGCAGCGGTTCCTCACCCCCATGGCCGAGGGCCGCATGATCGGCGCCTTCTGCCTGACCGAGCCGCAGGCCGGGTCCGACGCCGCCGCGCTCAAGACCCGCGCGGTGAAGGACGGCGACCACTGGGTGCTGAACGGCGCCAAGCAGTTCATCACGTCCGGCAAGCACGGCCATGTCGCCATCGTCTTCGCCGTGACCGACCCGTCCAAGGGCAAGAAGGGCATTTCGGCCTTCATCGTCCCCACCGACACGCCGGGTTACGAGGTCGTGCGCGTGGAGGACAAGCTGGGCCAGCATGCCTCCGACACCTGCTCCATCGCCTTTACCGACTGCCGCATTCCGACCGACCTGATGCTGGGCAAGGAAGGCGACGGCTACAAGATCGCCCTGTCGAACCTGGAGGGCGGGCGCATCGGCATCGCGTCGCAGTCCGTCGGCATGGCCCGCGCGGCCTACGAGGCGGCGCGCGACTACGCCCGCGAGCGCAAGAGCTTCGGCACCGAGATCATCAACCACCAGGCGGTCGCCTTCCGGCTGGCCGAGATGAAGACCAAGATCAACGCCGCGCGCGGCCTGGTCCACGCCGCCGCCGCCAAGCGCGACGCCGGCGAGCCCTGCCTGGAGGAAGCCTGCATGGCCAAGCTGTTCGCCTCCGAGGCGGCGGAAGAGGTCTGCTCGGCGGCCATCCAGACGCTGGGCGGCTACGGCTACCTGGCCGACTACCCGGTGGAGCGCATCTACCGCGACGTCCGCGTCTGCCAGATCTACGAAGGCACCAGCGACGTGCAGAAGATGGTCATCGCCCGCGCCATCGCCAACGAAGACTAAGCCGCTCATTACAAAGACAAAAAAGAGCGTTCCGGCCACCAGGGAGGCATTCGCGTCATGAGCAAGGGTCCCATCGAGTTCTATTACGATTTCTCCTCGCCCTACGGCTACATCGGGGCCATGCGCATCGAGGACATCGCCGCCGCCCATGACCGGGAGATACTCTGGCGGCCGATCCTGCTGGGCGTCATCTTCAAGGCGACCAACAGCGCGCCGCTGATGCACGTGCCGCTGAAAGGCGAGTACTCCAAGCACGACTTCGCCCGCACGGCGCGGTACTACAACGTGCCCTACAAGCTGCCGTCCAAGTTCCCCATCGCCAGCCAAGCGCCGGCGCGCGGGCACTACTGGCTGGAGGAACAGGACAAGGGCCTTGCCAAGCGGTTCTCGCTGGCCGTCTTCAACGCCTATTTCGTCGAGGACAAGGACGTCTCCAGCCCCGAGGTCGCGGCCGACATCGCCCATGCGCTGGGCGTCGACCGGGCGGCCTTTCTGGAGGCCATCCAGGCGCCCGAGATCAAGCAGCGCCTGAAGGACGAGACGCAAGCCGCCGTCGACAAGGGTGTGTGCGGCAGCCCGTTCTTCATCGTCGACGGCGAGCCGTTCTGGGGCTCCGACCGCCTGCCCATGCTGTCGGCCTGGCTGGAGCGCGGCGGATGGTGATGAAGAAGGGCGCCATGCAGCTTGTCGAGGAGGCCGAGGCGGAAATCAGCACGCTCTCCCCGGCCGAGGCGCACGCCATGATGGACGATCCGGACGTCCAGCTTGTCGACATCCGCGACGTGCGCGAGCTGGACCGCAAGGGCATGATTCCCGGCGCCCTGCACGCGCCGCGCGGGATGCTCGAATTCTGGGTCGATCCGGAAAGCCCCTACCACAAGCCCGCCTTCGCCACCGGCCAGACCTTCGTGCTGTATTGCGCGGGCGGCCTGCGCTCGGCCTTGGCGGCCAAGACACTGCAGGACATGGGCCTTGCGCCCGTGGCCCACATCGGCGGCGGCTTCGCCGCGTGGCAAGAGGCACAACTGCCCACCGCGCCGCGCCCGTCGTCGTCCCCGTCATCCCACCCTTCGTCCAAGAAGACCGGCTGAGGTTCCCCACCCCATGACCGTCCTGAAAAGCGCTCTCAATCCTCGTTCCGACGAGTTCCGCGCCAACGCCGCCCACATGGAAAGCCTCGTCAGCGACCTGCGCGACGTGGTCTCCCGCGTCAAGCAGGGCGGCGGCGAGAAGGCCCGCGACAAGCACGTCTCGCGCGGCAAGCTGCTGCCGCGCGACCGCGTCCGCACCCTGCTGGACGTCGGCTCGCCGTTCCTCGAATTCAGCCAGCTCGCCGCCTACAAGATGTACGGCGAGGACGAGGTGCCCGCCGCCGGTGTCATCACCGGCATCGGCCGCGTCTCGGGCGTCGAATGCGTCATCGTCGCCAACGACGCCACCGTCAAGGGCGGCACCTACTACCCCATGACGGTCAAGAAGCACCTGCGCGCGCAGGAGATCGCCAAGGAAAACCGGCTGCCCTGCATCTACCTGGTGGACAGTGGCGGCGCCTTCCTGCCCAAGCAGGACGAGGTCTTCCCCGACAAGGAGCACTTCGGCCGCATCTTCTACAACCAGGCCAGCATGTCGGCCATGGGCATCCCGCAGATCGCGGTGGTGATGGGCTCGTGCACCGCCGGCGGCGCCTACGTGCCCGCCATGTCGGACGAGAGCATCATCGTGCGCAACCAGGGCACCATCTTCCTCGGCGGCCCGCCGCTGGTGAAGGCGGCGACCGGCGAGGAAGTCTCGGCCGAGGACCTGGGCGGCGCCGATGTGCACTGCAAGATCTCCGGCGTCACCGACCACTACGCCATGGACGACACCCACGCCCTGCACATGGCGCGCCGGGTGGTCGCCAACCTCAACCGCCGCAAGCAGGTGGCGCTGGACGTGGTCGCGCCGGAAGAGCCGCTGTACGACCCGCGCGAAATCTACGGCGTCATCCCCAAGGACACCCGCAAACCCTGGGACGTGCGCGAGGTCATCATGCGCCTTGTGGACGGCTCGCGCTTCGATGAGTTCAAGGCCAACTACGGCACCTCGCTGGTCACCGGCTTCGCCCGCATCTTCGGCTACCCGGTCGGGATCGTGGCGAACAACGGCATCCTGTTCTCCGAGAGCGCACTGAAGGGCGCGCACTTCGTGGAACTGTGCAGCCAGCGCGGCATTCCGCTGGTGTTCCTGCAGAACATCACGGGCTTCATGGTCGGCCGCAAGTACGAGAACGGCGGCATCGCCAAGGACGGCGCCAAGATGGTGACGGCGGTGTCCTGCGCCCAGGTGCCCAAGTTCACCGTGCTGATCGGCGGCAGCTTCGGTGCCGGCAACTACGGCATGTGCGGCCGTGCGTACAGCCCGCGCCTCATGTGGATGTGGCCCAACTCCCGCATCTCCGTCATGGGCGGGGAGCAGGCGGCCGGCGTGCTCGCGACCGTGCGCCGCGACGGCATGGAGGCGCGCGGCAAGCAATGGTCGGCGGAGGAGGAAGAAGCCTTCAAGCAGCCCATCCGAGAGCAGTACGAGCACCAGGGCCACCCCTACTACGCCAGCGCGCGCCTGTGGGACGACGGCATCCTCGACCCGGCGGACACCCGCATGTCGCTCGGCCTGGGGCTGTCGGCGTCGCTGAACGCGCCGATCCCCAAGACCGACTTCGGCATCTTCCGGATGTAAGGTGAGGACGCGCAACGATGACAAATGATGACACGCTCCTGATCGAGCGCGACGACCGCGGCGTCGCCACCATCACCATGAACAAGCCCGAGAAGCACAACGCCTTCGACGACGTGCTGATCGGCCGCATCAAGGCGGCGTTCGAGGAAGTGGGCGCCGATCCGTCGGTGCGCGTGGTGGTGCTGGCGGGCAGCGGCCCCAGCTTCTCCGCCGGCGCGGACCTCAACTGGATGAAGCGCATGGCCGGCTACTCGCGCGACGAAAACGTGGAAGACGCCATGGGCCTGGGCGCCATGTGCCAGGCCATCGACAAGTGCCCCAAGCCGGTGATCGCGCTGGTCCAGGGCGCGACCTTCGGCGGCGGCGTCGGCCTGGTGGCCGCCTGCGACATCGCGGTGGGCACCACGCACGCCAAGTTCATGCTGAGCGAGGTCAAGCTGGGCCTCATCCCGGCGGTGATTTCGCCCTACGTGGTCCGCGCCATGGGCGCCCGCGCCGCCCGCCGCTACTTCCTGACGGCGGAGCGGATCGAGGCGCAGGAAGCCTACCGCCTGGGCCTGCTGCACGAGGTGGTGGAGGACGAGACGGACCTGCACAACGCCTGCGACCGTCTGGTGACGGTGCTGCTGGCGAATGGTCCGCGCGCCATGGCCGAGAGCAAGGCCCTGGTCGACGCCGTGGCCGACCGCACCATTGACGACACCGTCATCCGCGACACCGCCGAACGCATCGCCGACACCCGCGCCTCCGACGAAGGCCGCGAGGGCGTGACGGCGTTCCTTGAAAAGCGCAAGCCCACCTGGACCGACGGTCAGGCATAAGGGCAGAGGGAGACCGAAACGTGTTCTCGAAAATCCTCATCGCCAACCGCGGCGAGATCGCCTGCCGCGTCATCAAGACCGCCAAGCGCCTAGGCGTGAAGACCGTCGCGGTCTACTCGGAAGCCGACGTGGAGGCCATGCACGTCCACATGGCCGACGAGGCGTACTGCATCGGCCCGGCCGCCGCCGCCGAAAGCTACCTGCGCGGCGACAAGATCCTCGCCGTCTGCGAGGCGTCCGGCGCCGAGGCCGTCCACCCCGGCTACGGCTTCCTGTCGGAAAACGCCGAATTCGCCGAGGCCTGCAAGGCGAACGACATCGTCTTCATCGGCCCGCCGACCAACGCCATCATCTCCATGGGGTCGAAGTCCGAGTCCAAGCGGATCATGGAAGCCGCCGGCGTGCCGCTGGTGCCCGGCTACCACGGCGCCGACCAGGACCTTGAGCTTCTGCGCTCCGAGGCCGAGCGCATCGGCTACCCCGTGCTGGTCAAGGCGTCGGCCGGCGGCGGCGGCAAGGGGATGCGTGTCGTCCGCGAGGCGTCCGAGTTCGACGCCGCCGTGGCCGGTGCCCGCCGCGAGGCCAAGGCGGCCTTCGGCGACGACCACCTGCTGATCGAGAAGTTCCTGGATCATCCGCGCCACGTGGAAATGCAGGTCTTCGGCGACACCCACGGCAACTACGTCCACCTCTATGAGCGCGACTGCTCCCTGCAGCGCCGCCACCAGAAGGTGATCGAGGAAGCCCCGGCTCCGGCGCTGCCCGACGACGTGCGCGCCAAGCTGCACGACGCCGCCGTCGCCGCCGCTCGCGCGGTGGATTACGTGGGTGCCGGCACGGTGGAATTCCTCTACCAGGACGAGGCGTTCTATTTCATCGAGATGAACACCCGCCTTCAGGTGGAGCATCCGGTGACGGAAATGGTCACCGGCCTGGACCTGGTGGAATGGCAGCTGCGTGTCGCGGCCGGCGAGCCCATCCCGCTGTCGCAGGACCAGATTTCGGTGAAGGGCCATGCCTTCGAGGCGCGCCTGTATGCCGAGGACCCGCAGCGCGACTTCCTGCCCGCCACCGGCACGCTGGGCCACCTGCGCCCGCCGGTGGAGGAGGGCGGCGTGCGCGTCGATACCGGCGTGCGCGAGGGCGATGCCGTCTCCATCCACTACGACCCGATGATCGCCAAGCTGATCGTCTGGGACCACGACCGCCTGTCGGCGCTGCGCAAGCTCAAGGGCGCGCTGGAGCGGTATCAGGTGGTGGGCGTGGCGACCAACAACGCCTTCCTCACCGCCTGCGCCAGCCACGAGGCGTTCGAGAACCTGGAGCTGTCGACCAACTTCATCGACCGCCACCGCGACGAACTGATCCCAGAGGCCAAGCCGGCCGACGACCGCATCCTGGCGATCGCGGCGCTGGAGGTGCTGTCGACCCGCGATGCCGAGTCGCAGGCTTTCGCGCTGGCGTCCGGCGACCCGTACTCGCCCTGGCACGGCACCACCGGCTGGCGGATGAACGACGAGGGCCACGTGGACCTGCGCTTCATCGACGGCGAGGCGGAGCATGTGGTGGTGGTCCACTACACCCGCGACGGCTACGAGCTGGAGCTGTCGGAGGGCCGCGTGCCGGCGCGGGTCTCGCGCGATGACCACGGCGACCTGCTCATCGACCTGGCCGGCGTGCGCCAGCGGGCGACGGTGGTGCGCCTGGGCGATGAGCTTGTCATCATGCACGAGGGCCGCCAGCACCGCCTGACGGTGTTCGATCCCGCCGCCGCTGCCGGGGAGCAGGAAGGTGCGGGCGGCGCGCTCACCGCGCCCATGCCGGGCAAGGTGATCGACGTTTCGGTCAAGGAGGGTGACAAGGTTTCCAAGGGCCAGGCGCTTGTCGTGCTTGAAGCCATGAAGATGGAGCATACAATCACCGCGCCCGCCGACGGCACGGTGGCGGCGGTTCACTACGGTCCCGGCGACCAGGTGGCCGACGGCGCCGAGTTGCTGGTGATCGAGCGGGACGAGTAGGGCCGGCCAAGGCCCGCGTCGTGGGGGCGCGGGCTCGACCGGCCGATCAACCGGAGGGGAAGAGCCCGTGACCACCGCGACCATCGATGCCCTGATGCTGGAATACGCCTGGACGGTCCACGATTTCCAGCACCTGGCGCACAGCCTGTCGCTGCTGACGGCGGCCATCAACGCCGACGAGTTCGAGGAGCGGAATTTCTATTCCGACGTCGAGGCGCTGACCATGGCTGCCGCCGAAAGCCGCGGCCACCGCGCGCTGCTGGAGCAGTTGACGGCCGACGACAAGGCGGTGCTCAAGCGGTTGAAGGGGGCGCGCGATCGGCTGGTCTACAGCTTCTTCGTCGACCACCGCATCGACCGCGACAACGCCGACGTGGTCGCCCGCGAGGCCCGCGAAAAGCTCCACACCCTGCGCGCCGACATCAAGGAGGGCCGCAAGGTCCTGGACCGCGCCTACGCCATCCTGGCCGAGGTCGGCGAGGAGGATTGACGGGGCGGCGGTCGCGCGCGATATCATTGATATCACCGCCGTGTTGAAGGAGAGAGTTCATGCCCTCGATGACCGTTCGGGACCTTCCCGAGGATGTGTTGCGGCGGCTTGACCAGCGAGCGGCGGCGGCTGGACGCTCCCGCGAAAAGGAAGTGCGCGCGATCCTGACCGAGTCGGTCAGTACGGATGAGGCGTGGGACCGTTTCGATGCGGCTGCCGCCATGATCCGCCGCAAGCTGGATCAGCGGGTTCTGTCCAGCAGCGTGGATGATCTGGCGGACGCCCGGCGAGAACGGGACGGTGACGCGTGACGCTGATCGTCGTCGATGCGTCCGTGGCCGTCAAATGGGTGGTGACGGAGGAGCCGGTTGAGGAAACGGCCGCTGCTCGTTTGTTGACGCGGCGGGCTCGGCTTGCCGCCCCCCGTCTTCTTGACGCCGAGCTGGGGAATATTCTGTGGCGCAAACGGCGCAAGGGCGAGTTGACCGCAGACGAGGCCGAGGAAGCCGCAATCGTTCTGGAAAATGCGCCGCTTGAGCGCGGCGCCGAAGCCGGGCTTTGGCTGCGGGCGCTCGCCCTTGCGGCGGAGATGGATCACCCTGTCTATGACTGCGTGTATGTCGCGCTGGCCGAGCGCCTTCAGGCGGCCTTCGTAGTGACCGCCGACCGCCGCTTCGCGCAACGCTTCGCTAGTGGGTCCGCGCCGCATACCGAGGGCGCGCCTCTCGTCATCATGGTGGGTGATGCCGGGGCGCGTCTCGATGCCCTTCAAGAATAAACAGAGGACACGTTCATGACCCTGCCCAAGGCCGTGAAGATGGTGGAGATGGGGCCGCGCGACGGCCTGCAGAACGAGCCGACCCCGGTGCCGCCCGAGGTCAAGGCCAGGCTCATCGACATGCTGGCCGACGCCGGGCTGACGGCCATCGAGGCGGGCTCCTTCGTCAGCCCCAAGTGGGTGCCGCAGATGGCCGGGACGGCGGAGGTCTTAAGCCTCATCCACCGCAAGCCGGGCGTCAGCTATCCGGTGCTGGTGCCCAACCTGAAGGGCATGGAGGCCGCCGAGGCCGCCGAGGGCGTGCACGAAATCGCTGTGTTCGGCGCGGCGTCGGAAAGCTTCTCGAAGAAGAACATCAACTGCTCCATCGCCGAGAGCCTGGACCGCTTCAAGCCCGTCGCCGAGCGCGCGCTGGCGAATGGCTGGAAGGTGCGGGGCTATGTCTCCTGCGTGCTCGGCTGCCCCTACGAGGGGGAAATCGCGCCGGAAAAGGTCGCCGAGGTCGCCGCGGCGCTGCTGACCATGGGCTGCTACGAGATCAGCCTGGGCGACACCATCGGCACCGGCACGCCCGCCAAGGCGCAGGCCATGGTCGATGCCGTGGCGGCCAAGGTGCCGGTGGAAAAGCTGGCGGCCCACTTCCACGACACCTACGGCCAGGCGCTGGCGAACATCTACGCCGTGCTGGAGCGCGGCGTGGCGGTGGTCGACAGCTCGGTCTCTGGCCTGGGCGGCTGCCCCTATGCCAAGGGGGCTTCGGGCAACGTCGCCAGCGAGGACGTGCTGTACATGCTCAACGGCCTGGGCATCGAGACGGGCGTCGACCTGGAAAAGCTGATGGCCGCCGGCGCCTACATCGGCGAGCACCTGAACCGCCCGTCGGGCTCCAAGGTCGCCCGCGCCAAGGCGGCGTGAGGTCAGGGCGGTTGCGGGTGGCATGACGGGTCCCGCCGCGTCCATCGCCCGCATCGGCGCGATTCTCCTCGGCCTCGCGCTGGCGGCCGTTCCCGCGCTCGCATGGCCCGCCTTGCCGCCGGAAGCCGTTCGCCCTCTCGGCGTGCTGGTCCTGGCCGGCGCGCTGTGGGCGAGCCCGTGGCGCTCGGCCACGCCCGCCGCCGCCCGGCCGTGGCTGCTGGGCACGCTGGCCGTCGCCGCCGCGCCCCTCCCCCTGCAGCAAGAGGTCGTCACGTCCACCGCGCTGTGGCTGGTGGCCGGCGGACTGGTGATCGGCGTCGCGGTGAAGGCCACCGGCCTGGGCGAGCGGCTGGCGCGCGGGCTGGTCAGCCGCATCGGCGGGTCCTACGGCGCGCTCATCGGCGGCATCATGGTGGTGGGGCTGGTGCTGGCCTTCGTCATGCCGTCGAGCATGGGGCGCGTGGTTCTGCTGACCCCCATCGTGCTCAGCCTGGCGGCGGCGCTCGGCTACCGCCACGGCACGCGCGGCTATGACGGGCTGATTCTGGCGACGGGGCTGGTGTGCATCGTGCCCGCCATGGCAATCCTGCCCGCGACCGTGCCCAACGTGGTCATGCTGGGCGCAGCGGAAGCCCAGTTCGGCGAGACCCTGCGGTTCTTCACCTTTCTCAAGGCGCAGTTCCCCGGAACCGGCCTCGCCCGGGCGGTGGTGATCGCGCTGGTCGTCTGGGCGCTTTATCGCCAGCGCCCGGCGCGCGAGCCCGAGGCCGCCCGCCCCGGGCCCATGAGCCGGCGGGAGCGGCGCCTCGCGGTCATCCTGGCCGCGGCACTGGGCCTCTGGGCGACCGACAGCCTCCACCACATCTCGCCGGCCTGGATCGCCGTCGGCGCCGCCGTCCTCTGTTTCCTGCCGCCGAACCCCATCCTGCCGCTCAAGGGCCTGCACCGGAAGGTGAACGTCAAGGCGCTCATCATGGTCGCCGCCCTGGTGGGGCTGGGGGCCGGCGTGGCGCAGAGCGGCATGGCCGCCGGCCTGGGCGGCTGGGCGGCGGAGACCCTGCCGCTGGACCCCGGCCAGCCGGGGTGGCTGAACGCGCTGGTGATCGGCGGCCTTGCCATGGTGGCGTCGGTGGCGGTGACCACGCCCGGCGTGGCGGCGGTGGTCACGCCCGCCGCCGGGCGCCTGGCGGATGCCTCGGGCCTGCCGCTCGACACCGTGCTGATGGCCGAGGTCATGGGCTACGCCACGGCGCTTCTGCCCTACCAGGTGCCGCCGCTGCTGGTCGCCATGAGCATGGCCGGCGTGCCTTTCCGCCAGGGCGTGCGGGCGAGCCTGGCCGTCGCCTGTGCCTCGGTGCTGGTGGCGTGGCCGGTGACGCTTCTGTGGTGGGTGTGGCTCGGCCTGCTGTGATTCGCGGCATTGCACCATGCGCTTCGACGTTAGTATGATCATGCTTCGCATCCTCAGGATGCAGGTCGAGGGGGAGGGGTCATGATCGGTTTCGACGGCGGGCAGTTGAAGGTCCTGCTGGTGGAGGACAACGAGCACTTCCGCCGCCTGATCCGCACGGTGCTTCAGGCCCTGGGCATCACGGATGTCCGCGAGGAAGCGGACGGCGGCGCCGGTCTTGCCGCGCTGGCGGCATACCCGGCGGATCTGGTCATCGTCGACTACCGGATGACCCCCATGGACGGGCTGGAGTTCACCCGCCGCCTGCGCCGCGAGCCGGGGCGGGCCAATCCATACGTCCCCGTACTGATGGTCACGGGCTACACCGAGCCCAAGCTGGTGGCGCAGGCGCGCGACGCCGGCGTGAACGAGTTCCTGGCGAAACCCATCTCGGCGAAGATGCTGCTGTCGCGCATCGTCCAGGTGTTGCAGACGCCGCGCGCCTTCGTCTCGGCGTCCGACTACTTCGGCCCTGACCGCCGCCGGCGCCAGACGCCCATCGCCCACCCGGAACGCCGCCGCTGCGACGAGGCGTGAAGGGCGCGAAATTGTGCAGTGCGGTGATCCCGCTTCATTCTTCGGGCGTATAATTACCGCTTTCCGCACGCTTCTTTTTCGCGGTATACAGGCAGGACATCCGCTGCCGGCGGGATGGCGACGGAACTTGGTCCGGCGAAGGTACTGTGCATGTCTGGCTACAATCTGGAGCGTTTGAACTTCCTCGTCGTCGACGACAACAAGCATATGCGCGCGTTGGTCAAGACGATCCTGCACGCCTTGGGCTCGAAAAACGTGCACGAGGCTGCCGACGGGGCGGACGCCTTCAAGGAACTGCGGCACTTTCCGGCGGATATCATCATCTGCGACTGGAACATGTCGCCGCTGGACGGGCTTGACTTCGTCCGGCTGGTGCGCACGGGCAAGGACAGCCCCAATCCCTTCGTCCCCATCATCATGCTGACCGGCCACACGGAAATGCACCGCGTGATCGAGGCGCGCGACGCCGGCGTGCATGAATTCCTGGCCAAGCCCATCTCCGCCAAGGGCCTGTTCTCGCGCATCCGCTCGATCATCGAGCGCCCGCGCCCCTTCATCCGCGCCGGCCTGTACTTCGGCCCCGACCGCCGCCGCCGCCAGATCGACTGGAAGGGCCCGGAGCGCCGCAAGTCCGGCGCCGGCAACGCCCAGGTGGCCGAGGACGAGGGCGGGCTGAGCCAGGCCGAGGTCGAGGCGCTGCTGAACGGCTGACGCCGGGCATGGCGCGCCGCAACCGTGGCTTTCCCCGGCCGCCGCTTACGGTTAGGATGAACGGATTACGCCCTCCGATCATATCCCGGAGGTCCTATCCGAAGCGCCCAGCCAGGGAGCCGTTCGCATGAGCAGTGAGCAGCCCGAGTTCATCCAGCCGCCCGACACCCTGAAGGACAAGGTGGACGTCACCGCCGGGGGCGTCGATCTGGACGCGCTGGAAAAGGCCGAGGCGCTGATTGCCGGCCTGCAGGGCGATTACCTGTCGTGGGTGGAGGGCGACCTGGAAAAGCTCCAGGAGTTCTACAAGGCCGCCGAGGCCGCCGAACCCGCCGACCGGCGCGAAAAGCTGCGCGACGTCTTTTCCGTCGCCCACGACGTCAAGGGCCAGGGCGGCAGCTTCAACTACCACCTCATGACCACCATCGGAAACCAGCTCTGCCGTTTCATCGAAAAGCTGCCCGAACAGGTCAGCAGGGGCCAGATGGAGGTGGTGAAGGTCCACATCGACGCCCTGCGCCTGGTCATCGCCCAGCGCCTGGAGGGCGACGGCGGCCGCGCCGGCAGCAACCTGGTGCGCGGCCTGGATGCCGTCATCAACAAGGTGAAACCGGCGGAGGAAGGCTGAGCCCTCTCCGCCGTTCTTCGTTCAGAACCGCCCGGCGCGGTAGTCTTCCACGGCCTGCATCAACTGCTCTCGCGTGGTCATGACGAAGGGGCCGTACTTGGCGATGGGCTCCTTCAGTGGTTTGGCCGCCACCACCAGCAGTCGCGCCCCGTCCGGGCCGCCGACGGCGCGCAGGGACCCTTCCCCTTCCTCGACCACCGCGACGCGCCCCTCGGGCACCATCTCCGCAGACTCGCCCGGCCCCAGGGCCACCGTGCCGGAAAACGGCAGGACGAAGCCGGCATGGCCGTCGGGCAGGGGCAGGTCTACCGGTGCGTTTTCCTCCAGCGTCACGTCGGCGATGAAGGGCCGCGTCGCGCGCTCGGGTGCCGGGCCGGCGGCCTCGCCCCAGGTGCCGGCGATCAGCTTGACGGAAACCCCCGGCGCGGGCTCGACCGCCGCCAGCCGGTCCGCCGGGATGTCGGCGTACCATGGCTCGCGCATCTTCTCGTCGGCCGGCAGGTTCAGCCAGAGTTGAAAGCCGAACAGCAGGCCGTCGGTCTGCTCGGGCATCTCGGAATGCTCGATGCCCCGCCCGGCGGTCATCCACTGCACGCCGCCGTCGACGATCAGGCCCTCGCCGCCGTGGTTGTCGCGGTGGCGCATGCGGCCCTGGACCATGTAGGTCACCGTCTCGAATCCCCGGTGCGGATGCGGCGGGAAGCCGGCGATGTAGGCCTTGGGGTCGTCGCTGCGGATGCGGTCGAGCATCAGGATGGGATCGATGACGTCCAGTTTCGGCTGGCCGATCATGCGGGTCAGCTTGACGCCGGCGCCGTCCTGGGCCGGCATGCCGTCGACGACGCGGGCAACGGAGCGGCCGCTGGGCATGGTGCTGGTGGACATGGCTGCGCTCTCCATGGAGTGAACTGTTTCCTGATGCGCAAGATGGCGCGGCGGCCCCGCCGGTTAAAGCGCCTTCGCGGAAACAGTCTGTCGCCCCATCAGCGGTCAGCCGGACGCTCAGCAGGGGCCGGGCAGCACCGATCCGATGCGGCGCCCGGCGGCGTCCACGGCGGCGGCGGGAGGACCGCAGGCGGCGGGCGCCTCGATCCCGGCCGGCGCGAAGACGGGGCCTTCCGGGCCGTAGTCGTCGGGCAGCCGGTCGAGGCGGGAGACGCCCATGCCCTGGTCGGGCGCCACGCATTCCCAGCGGGTGCCGTCGGGGCCGCGCAGGTGGACGCCGACCTGCCCCTTGGCGACGGGCCAGGCCTGCACGGCGACGGCTTCCGGCTCGCTCGCCGCCGCCAGGCAGGCGGTGACGGCGGGCAGGAACTCGGGCAGCCAGGCCGTCCACACCCAGCCCTCGGGCGGCGTGTCGTAGACGGGCGGCGGGGCAGGGTTGTCCAGGCGGGCGGCCAGCCGCGCGCCGTATTCCTCGCCGCGTCCGCTGTCGAAGCCCGGCGGCTGGTGGCCGCACGACGACGCCAGCGCGCCGAGGCCGAGGCCGAGCAGCGCGGCGATGGGCAGCGACAGGCGCCGCGTCAGGAGGCGGGGGAGGGGCATGAAGGGCGCGCGGTCCTTACACTCGGCTCAACCGCCGGTGGCTTCCTTGGGGGCGGGCAGGGCGACCCAGTCCGGCAGATCGACCCTGAGCGTTGCGGCACCCGCCGAAAGCGGCGCCTCAAGGTGCTCCAGCCGCACCAGCGCCAGCGCGTGGCCCTCGACGGCGGAACGCACGGTACCGGCCTCCTTGCCCTCGGGCGTGAGCAGCGGCGTGCCGGCGGCGGGCGTCGGCCCTTCGGTGACGGTCAGGGGGACGAGGCGCTTCTTCGCCAGGCCCCGGTACTTCATGCGGGCAGTCAGCTCCTGGCCGACGTAGCAGCCCTTCTTGAAGTCGACGCCATGCAACTCGTCGAAGCCCGACTCGAGCGCCGTACCCTTTTCCACCTCGATGTCGCGGCTTCCGTCGGGCAGGCCGAGCGCGATGCGATGGGCGTCCCAGCGGGTGAACTCGGCGGCGGTGAAGCCGGCGTCCTCCAGCAGCGGTCCGGCCTTTTCGGTGGGCACCAGCACGCGAACGCCGGCGCCGGGCAGACGCGGATCAGTGAAGGCCAGCCCCTCGCCGCCAGCGAAGGGCATGGCGGCGCCGGGGTTGTTTTCGGGCAGGCCGAGGCGCGACTCGGCGCCCGGCCCGAACACCGCGGCGACCTCCCAGCCCTCGGCGACGGCCAGTTTCACCTTGGCGCGCAGCTTGTACTTGGACAGGCGGGCCTTCAAATCCTCCAGCCGTGCCTGCTCGCCCTCCAGATAAAGCGTCTCGCCCATCTCCACGGCGAACACGTCGTGCAGGAACTTGCCCTGCGGGGTGAGCAGCGCCGCCCACACCGCGCGGTCGGGGGCGACGGCGGTGATGTCGTTGGTGAGCATGCCCTGCAGGAAGGTCTTGCGATCCTCCCCGGCGACCGCCAGCAGGCCGCGGTGTTCCAGGATGGTGTAGAAGGCGTCGGCCATGGACCCCGTCCTCTGCCTTGAAAAATCAACGTGTCCAGAAGGTGGCGCGCCGGCGCGCGCTTGGCAAGTCCGCTTGGCAGATGGGGGTTGGCGCCCTATAACGGACGGCGCGCCCCATAAGCCGGAATCCCATGAAGATCTGCCTTTTCGACGACTCCGTCCCCTTCGATGCCTGGACCCCTGGCCGCCGCCCGCTCGGCGGGGCGGAAAAGGCCTTCGCGCTGCTGCCGGGGCCTCTGTCCGCGCAGGGGCACGAGGTGCACGTCTACAATCAGTGCAAGTACTCCATGCCCATCGAGGGCGCCCGCTGGCACTCCCCAGACGGCCCCCGCCCGGTGGATGCCGAGGCGCTGATCGCGTTCCGCAAGCCGACCCTGCTGGAGGCGCTTCGCACCCCGCGACGGCGCATCCTGTGGGCGACGGCGGCGCCGGAATACCTGGACAAGAAGGCCGCGCGCCAGTTCCTGGCAGACCGCGAGGCGGAACTTGTCTTCGTGTCCGAGGCGCAAGCCGCCCGTTACCAGGGCGACCGGGCGGCGACGGTGATCCGCCCCGGCGTGGCCAAGGCCTACCTGCGCGAGGAACTGGCCCGCGACGCAGACGCCCCGCCCCGCGCGGTGGTGACCACGCACCCGAGCCACGGCCTCGACTGGCTCATCGATCTCTGGATCAACGAGGTCCGCCCCAAGGTGCCCGACGCGGAACTGGACATCTACTCCGCCAGCCTGGACCGCGCCATGCAGGACCCCGAAAGCGCGCCCGACGCGCTGGAGCCGCTGGTGGCCCGCTGCATGGCCGGCCGTCAGCACGGCGTGGCGGTGCTGGCGCCGCTGGGCGACGAAGGCATGGCGAAGGCCTATGCCGATGCCCGCGTGCATCTGTACCCCGGCCATCCCGACGACATGGCCTGCTGGACGCTCGCCGACAGCCAGGCCGCCGGCTGCCCCGCCATCGCGCGCGGCTTCCCAGCGGTGGCGGAGCGCGTGGACACCGGCCAGACCGGATATCTGGTGCCCGATGCGGCTGCCTTCGCCAACGTGGCGGTCGAGCTTCTGACCAACGACGCCGTGCGCGACTCCTTGGGCGAGGCCGCCCGCGCCGCGCACCGCCGCCGCCCGTGGAGCGCTGCGGCGGCCGACTTCCACACGCTGCTGACCGGCGGAGCCTGATCCCATGGAGACCCTGCGCGTCCTGCAAGCCATGGCCGGCGCCGAGAACGGCGGGGCGGAGCTGTTCTTCGAACGCCTCGTCACCGCGCTCCACCGCGCCGGCGTGCAGCAGCACGTGGTGCTGCGCGAGAACGGCGTCCGCACGGAAAAGCTGCGCGAGGCCGGCCTGCGCCCGGTGGAACTGCCCTTCGGCGGGCGGCTCGACCTGAAGACCGGGCGCGGCCTGAAGAAGGAGATCGCCCGGTTCCAGCCGCACGTGGTGCTGAGTTGGATGAACCGTGCGACACGTTTCGTGCCCAAGGACGGCCCCTTCGTCAAATGCGCGCGGCTGGGCGGCTACTACGACCTGAAATACTACCGCCACTGCGACCACCTGATCGGCAACACGCCCGACATCGTCGACTATCTGGTCAAGCAGGGCTGGCCGGAGGAGCGGGCGCATTACCTGCCCAACTTCGTCAACGAGGAACAGGCGGCCGAGCCGGCCTCGCGCAAGGCCAACTACACGCCGGGATCGGTGCCGCTGGTGTTCGCGCTGGGGCGGCTGCACGTCAACAAGGGCTTCGACACCCTGTTGCGGGCCATCGCCCGGCTGCCCGACGTGTATCTGTGGATCGCCGGCGACGGGCCGGAGCGCCAGGCGCTGGACGACCTGGCGCACGAACTGGGCGTGAAGCCGCGGGTGCGCTTCCTGGGCTGGCGCGAGGACGTGGCCGCCCTGCATGCCGCCGCCGACCTGTTCGTCTGCCCGTCCCGCCACGAGCCGCTGGGCAACGTGGTGATCGAGGCCTGGGCGCACGACCGCCCGGTGGTGGCGACGGCCAGCCAGGGGCCGTCCATGCTGATCCGCGACGGCGAGAACGGCCTGCTGACGCCGGTCGACGAGCACATTCCCCTGGCCGACGCCATCAAGCGGGCCCTGCGCGACGAGGCCCTGCGCGACCGTCTGGCCGCGGCGGGGCGGGCGGATTACGAGGCCGCGTTCACCGAGGAAAAGGTGGTCGCCCAGTATCGCGCCTTCTTCGCCCGCGTGGTGGCGGAGAAGTTCCCCGAGGCGGCGGAGTAGCGCCCCGATGTGCGGCATCGCCGGCGCCATGACCCGCGACGGCAGCGCCGTCGAACCCGCCCTGCTCAACCGCATGGCCGACGCCCTGGCGCATCGCGGGCCGGACGGGTCGGGCGTGCATCTGGCGGGCGACGTGGGGCTGGCGCACGCGCGGCTGGCGATCATCGACCTCGACGGCGGCGACCAGCCGCTGTTCGGGCCCGACGACGCCCTGGCGCTTGTCGCTAACGGGGAAATCTACAACTACCGCGAACTGCGCGCCGACCTGGCCGGAGAGGTGTTTCGCACGGGGTCGGACTGCGAGCCGCCGCTGGCGCTCTACCGCCGGCGCGGACTGGCCTTCACCGACGTGCTGCGCGGCATGTACGCCATCGCCCTGCACGACCCGGCGGAAAAGCGCCTGGTTCTGGCGCGCGATCCCTTCGGCATCAAGCCGCTGTACTACGCCGAGACCGAGACCCTGTTCGCCTTCGCCAGCGAGCCGGCCGTGCTGATTGCGGCCGGCATCGTGCCCGCGCGGGTGAACGACGCGAAGCGCGACGAGCTGTTCGGCCTGCAGTTCACCACCGGCGCGGACACCGCTTTCCAGGGCATCCGCCGCGTCCTGCCCGGCGAGACGCTGGTGGTGGAGGCCGGGCGCATCACCGAAAAGCGCCGACTCAACGCCCTGCCGCCGCCGGACACCAGGCCGGCGGCGCGCGACGGGGCGGCGGCGGTCAAGCTGTTCGACCGCCTGTTCGCCGAAAGCGTCGACCTGCACCAGCGCGCCGACGTGCCCTATGGCATGTTCCTGTCGGGCGGCGTGGACAGTTCCGCGGTGCTGGCGATGATGGCGCGGCTCAATCCCGATCCGGTGCTGGCCTTCACCGCCGGCTTTCCCGGCTCCGGCGCCCACGACGAGCGGGACCACGCCCGTGCCGTGGCCCGGGCGGCGGGGGCGGAGCATGTGGAGGTCACGGTCACCGAGGAGGACTTCTGGGCCCACCTCCCCGAGATCGCCGCCGCCGTGGATGACCCGTGCGCCGACTACGCCATCGTGCCCACCTGGCTGCTGGCGCGGGAGGCGCGGGCGTCCGTCAAGGTGATCCTGTCGGGCGAGGGCGGCGACGAGTTGTTCGGCGGCTACGGGCGCTACCGCGGCGCCATGCGCCCCTGGCCCTTCACCAAGGCCGTGCGCCGCAAGGGCATGTTCGAGGGGCTGGGCGTCCTGCGGCGCGAGGCCGGCAGCCGCTGGCGCGACGGCTTCGCGGCGGCGGAGGACGCGGCGGCACGGTCGGGCTGGCGCAGCCGCCTGCAACGGGCGCAGGTGCTGGACATGGCCGACTGGCTGCCCCACGACCTGCTGACCAAGCTGGACCGCTGCCTCATGGCGCACGGCATGGAGGGCCGCGTGCCGTTCCTGGACGTGGCGCTGGCCGCCTTCGCCATGCCGCTGCCCGACCGCTTGAAGATGCGCGGCCGGCACGGCAAATGGGTGGTCAAGCAGTGGCTGTCCGAGGCGCTGCCCGTCGCGCAGCCGTTCACGCCCAAGCGCGGCTTCACCGTTCCCGTTGGCGAGTGGATCGCGGCCAAGGGCGCGATGCTCGGTCCCATGGTCGCCGCCCAGCCGGGCGTGGTGGAGGCCGTCGATCCCGAGGCCGCGCGCCATCTGTTCACCAGTTCCGACCGCCGAGCGCGGTTCGCAGCCTGGACGTTGCTTTACTATGCTCTTTGGTATCGTCGCCACGTGCTGGGCCGGCCGCCCGCCGGCGACGTTTTCGAAACCCTGACCACCGCCCCGTGAAGGAGATTGCCGCCGTGGCCGACCGTTACGACCTGATCATTCAGAACGGCACCGTGATGACCCCCTCTGGCGCGGCGGGGGGCGACGTCGGCGTGCGCGACGGCCGCATCGTCGCCATCGGCGCGCTGGGCACCGCCGACGCCGCCGAGGTCGTGGATGCCTCGGGCCTGCACGTGCTGCCGGGCGTCATCGACAGCCAGGTGCACATGCGCGAGCCCGGCCTGGAGTACAAGGAGGACCTTGCGACGGGCTCGCTGGGCGCGGTGAAGGGCGGCGTTACGGCCGTCTTCGAGATGCCCAACACCAACCCGTCGACCACCACGCCCGACGCGATCGCCGACAAGCTGAACCGGGCGCGCGGTCGCATGTGGTGCGACCATGCCTTCTTCATCGGCGCCAGCCCCGAGAACGCCAAGAACCTGGGCGGCTGGGAACTGCTGCCCGGCTGTTCCGGCGTGAAGATCTTCATGGGATCGTCCACCGGCAGCCTGCTGGTGGAGCAGGACGAGATGATCGCCGAGGTGCTCGCCAACGGGCGCCGCCGCGTCGCCGTTCACTGCGAGGACGAGGCCCGCCTGCGCGAGCGCAAGCACTTGGCCGAAGAAGCCGGCCACCCCCGCGCCCACCCCGTCTGGCGCGACGCCGAGACGGCCCTGCGGGCGACCAAGCGCCTGGTCAGGCTGGCCGAGGCCGCCGGCCGCCGCGTCCACACCCTGCACATCACCACCGCCGACGAAATGCGCTTCCTGGCCGAGCACAAGGAGTTGGTGACGGTGGAAGTCCTGCCCCAGCACCTGACGCTGACCGACGAGGCCTATGAACGGATCGGCACCCGCGCCCAGATGAACCCGCCCATCCGCTCCGCCGAGCATCAGGCGGGCCTGTGGTGGGGCATCCAGCAGGGCGTGGTGGACTGCATCGGGTCCGACCATGCGCCGCACACGCTGGAGGAAAAGGCCAAGCCCTATCCGTCCAGCCCGGCCGGCATGACCGGCGTGCAGACGCTGGTGCCCGTCATGCTCAACCACGTGGCCGCGGGGCGCCTGACGCTCCAGCGCTTCGTCGACCTGACCAGCGCCGGCCCGGCCCGCGTGTTCGGCATCGCCGGCAAGGGGCGCATTGCGGTCGGCTACGACGCCGACTTCACCCTGGTCGACCTGAAGGCCGAGCGCGTGATCGAGGACAAGTGGATCGCCGCGCGCTGCGGCTGGACGCCGTTCGACGGCATGAAGGTCACCGGCTGGCCGACCCACACCATCATCCGCGGCCGCGTCGTGATGCGCGAGGACGAGGTTGCCGGCCAGCCCCAGGGCGTGCCCGTCCGCTTCCAGGAAACGATCGGCCAGGACGTGGTGTCCTGAGAGGGCGACGGGACGGGGGCGCATTCAGCCTCCGTCCTCTTGCTCTTACCCCGTGATGCCCCGCAAGACCGGGGCCGGCGCCCCGCACAAGGCCTTCACCGCCAGCCAGCGCTCCCACGACAGCGCCATGGCGCCGCCGGCGGGCACGTCGCGCAGGCGGTCCATGCGGGCGGCGTCGGCGGGATGGCTGCGCAGGTAGAGGGCGGGCCGCCCGTCGCGGTCCGCCCGGCTGTTCAGGACGTCGTGCACGCCAGCCAGTCCGCGTGTGCGCAGGCCGGCGTCGCGGAGGAGCGCGATGGCGGCAGCGTCCGTTTCCGCCAAGTCTGCCGGAGCGGGGCGGGCGCGGGTCAACGCGGCAGAAAGAAGTTCCGGCGCGCTCTGGGCGCCGTCCTGCCACACCGTCACCAGTTCGCCCGGCCGCAGGTGGCCGAGCAGGGTGCGCGTCGGACCGTGCCCGCCGGCATCGGCGATGGCGTGGGCCAATACACCGGCCAGTTCGTCGGGCGTGCGAAGGGTGTCGATCATGCCGCGCGTCAGCAGGATGTGGCCGCCGGGCAGGGCACGCGCCTCCACGGCGGGATCGTCGACCACCGTCACCTCCAGCGCCGGCGCGTCGGGACCGGCGGAGGCTTCCAGCCGGCCGACCAGCGATTCCAGTGCCTCGCGCCCGGCCGGGGCCTCGCAGCGCGACCCGGCGGCGGCGGCCAGCGTCGCACCCCAGGTGAGGCTCCAGTCCGCCGGGACGGACGGCGCCATGCGGGCGGCCACGACCGGCGCGGTGGCGGCGACGGCGGCGTAGAGGCCGATGCCCGCCGTCATCAGGCCGAGCGCCCAGGCCGACGCCCGCAGCGTCCGTTGCAGGCGCGGTGCGGCCGTCAGGCGGCGCCAGTCGGCCAGGCCCGGCGCACGCCGCTTCGGGCGCCGGGCCGCGGCGGCCGCGCGGGCGGCCTTCAGGCGCGGCCGCAGGTCGGTGGCGAGGGCCGGGTCGAAGACGCTGAGTGTGGTCCCGCCCTGGCCCCGGCGCGTCAGGTGGATGGCGCGCGACAGGGCCTCGCCGTCGCGGCCGGGGTCCAGCGCGATCTCGGCATAGGGCCACAGGGCGACCGGCAGCCCCCGGCGATCGCGGATCTCCAGGCGCGTCGGCGCGGGGCGGACCAGGACGTCGCGCGGCCCCTGGCCGTCGCCGTCGTCATAGAGCCCCGGATATGCGGGTGCGGTCGGTGTCGTCGTCACGGCGTTGTTGTAGCGGGGCGCGGGCCTTGCGTAAATGGCGGCGAAGGGCCTGCGTCTGTTATGGTTGCCCCAGCCGATTCATCAGACAAGGGAGGTTGCGTTTCATGAGCCAGTCCAGCGAGTTTCAGGCGCTTGTGCTCGACAAGTCCGACGACGGCAAGGTGGCGTCCACCATCAAGACCCTGTCGGACGCCGATCTGCCGGAAGGCGACGTGGTGGTGCGCGTCAGCCATTCCACCCTGAACTACAAGGACGGCCTGGTGCTGAACGGCCTGGGCGGTCTGGTGCGCACCTATCCGCACGTGCCCGGCATCGACTTCGCCGGGACCGTCGAGCAGTCCTCCCACCCCGACTACAAGGACGGCGACGCCGTGGTGCTGACCGGCTGGCGCGTCGGCGAGGTACACTGGGGCGGCTATGCCCAGAAGGCGCGCGTCAAGGGCGACTGGCTGGTCAAGCTGCCCGACGGGCTGAGCCCGAAGCGGGCCATGGCCATCGGCACCGCCGGCTTCACCGCCATGCTCGCCGTTCTGGCGCTGGAAAAGCATGGCGCGACCACCGGTGGCGGCCCGGTGCTGGTCACCGGTGCGACGGGCGGCGTCGGCTCGGTGGCGACGGCGATCCTGGGCAAGCTGGGCTACGACGTCGACGCGGTGACCGGCAAGGCCGAAAGCGCCGATTATCTGAAAAGCCTGGGGGCCACCAACATCATCTCGCGCGGTGAACTGGCCGAGCCGGTGACCAAGCCGCTGCTGAAGGAGCGGTGGCAGGGCTGCGTCGACGCCGTCGGCGGTCAGATGCTCGCCAATGTGCTGCCGCAGATGATGTACCGCGGCTCCGTCGCCGCCGTCGGCCTGGCGGGCGGCAACAAGCTGGAGACCACCGTGGTGCCGTTCCTGCTGCGCGGCGTGAACCTGCTGGGCATCGACTCGGTCATGTGCCCCAAGGCGGAACGCGAAGAGGCGTGGACCCGCCTGACCTCGGACCTGCCCATGGACAAGCTGGACGCCATGATCCACGACGCCACGCTCAAGGATCTGCCGGACCTGGGGACCAAGATCCTCAAGGGCGGCATGCAGGGCCGCGTCGTGGTCGACGTGAACGCCTGACCGGGCTGATGGGGCGCGCGCATGCCACCGCCGATGGCACGCATCGGCGGTGGCTCGCGTTCAACAGGAGAGACGGACGTTCGAGAGTCAGAGGAGGAAAGACCGCAATGGCCGAAACCGACCAGCTCAAGCAGCGCCTGAACACCCTGGAAACCCGCATCCGCAAGGTAGAGCAGGCGGCGCACCCGGTGGCGCCCAGCGACCACGACGTCGCCAGCCTGCTCCAGGACCTGTGGGGCGAACACGCCCGCGTGCGCCACTACCTGGCCGAGGACGGCGAGGCACCGGAGCCCGAAGGCCCCCGCCTGGCCTCCCACGCGGACGCCCACGACAGCATGAACGAGATGGAAAAGCTGCTGGCCCAGGCCGAAGCGCTGCATACCGAGAAGTGAGGACGTGTCCGTGACCCGGTACATCCGCCGCCGGCCGGCGCGGCGGCCATGAAACGCCGCTTTCTGGTCCTGTTCCTGATCCTGCTTGCGGCCGCCTGCGCGTGGTTTGTGCTGCATTTCCACGGCGATATCGGCAATTGGCTGCGCGAGGCGCAGGGCGTGATCGCGGGGTGGGTGGACGCCCGACCCCTGGCGGCCGCCGCTGGGTTCATCGTCATTGCGACGCTCGGCAAGGTGACCCCGTTTCCCGGCGGCATCGCGATCATGCTGACCGCCGGAACCCTGTTCGGGCCCATTCTGGGGCCGCTCATGTCGGCCCTGGGGGCGGCGTTGAGCGCGCTGCTGGTCGGCGCGCTGGGCCGCGTGCTGATCGCCGACGCCATTGACCGGCGGTTCGGGCACCGCATCTCCCACCTTGAGGAGGTGGTGGCCGAGGACGGCTTCAACTGGCTGCTGGCCGCGCGCCTGCTGCCCGTCCTGCCGGCGTGGCTGGTGAACCTGGTGCCGGTGGTCTTTCCCATTCCGCTGTGGAAGGTGTTCGTCGCCACGCTTCTGGGCCTGCTGCCCATCAGCTTCGTGCTGGGCAGCATCGGCGACGGCCTGGCGACCCTGGCGGAAGCCGAGACCGTGCCGGCGGACATCCTGCTGTCGGCGGACGTGCTGCTGCCGCTGGTGGGGCTGGCGGTGGTGGCGCTCGCCCCGGTGGCGGTCAAGCGCCTCAGGCAGTCGCGGCGCTAGGTTTGGCGCCCATTTCCCGCTTGTTGACGCGCTTGACGCTCAGCCACAGCACCAGCACCACCCAGGCCAGCAGCACCGCCAGGCTGGTCAGCCACTCGCCCGAGGAGAACAGCGCGCCCGGCGCCTCGTAGAAGGGGCCGCGCACGACGTTCAGGGCGTGGGTCACCGGATTGATGGTCATGACGAAGTCCAGCCACGCCGGCACGTTGTTCATGGGGAACAGCGCGCCCGACAGCAGCCACAGCGGAAACAGGAACACCATCATGATGGCGTGGAAGCCCGCGGTCGACTTCATGGTCCAGGCAATGGAAAAGCCCAGGCCCGCAAAGCCCAACGACGTCAAGGCCAGCGCGGCGACCACCATCAGCGATCCGCCGATCCCCGGCATCAGCCCGATGAAGGGTGCCGCGATCAGCAGGATCAGCGCCTGGAACATGGCGATGGCCGCCGCCCCGCCCACCTTGCCGACCACGATGGACAGGCGCGGCACGGGCGCAACCAGCACACCCTGCAGGAATCCCTGGTCGCGGTCCTCGATCACGGTGATGGTGGAAAAGATGCTGGCGAACAGGATCAGCATCATCAGCACGCCGGGGTAGAAGTACTCCAGGTACGTCATCCCCTCCATCCCCGGCGGGTTGAAGGACGGCGTCAGCCCCGCACCCAGGAAGGCCCAGAACAGCAGCGGCTGGCCGATGGACCCGACCACGCGCTGGGGCTGGCGGATGAAGCGAACGAACTCGCGGCGGGCCAGCGACAGGGCGAAGCGCATCATGCCGGGGCTCCTTCCCTGCGGGCCTTGGCGTCGGCGCCCCCGGCGTCGGAGGCCGCGCCGGCCTCGGCGGGACGCTTGCCGGTGATGTGAATGAACACGTCCTCCAGCGTCGGCTGCTTGACGGCGATGGACTGAATGTCGGCCCGGTGGGCGTTCAGCGCCTTCTCGACGATGCGCGGCACCTCGGCCGGCGGCAGGTCGTCGACGCGCAACTCGTCGCCATAGCGCCCGACGGCGAGGCCCAGGGTTTCCGCCAGCCTGGGGCGCAGGGCCTCGGCATCGCGGGTCTGGATCACCAGCACCTCCTGTCCGACGCGGGCGCGCAGCCCGGCGGGCGTGTCGTGGGCGATAAGACGGCCGTCGCGCATGATCGCGACGCTGTCGGCGTCCTCGGCCTCGCCGAAGACGTGGCTGGTCATCAGCACCGTCATGCCGCGCTCGCGCTGCACCCGGCGCAGCACGGTCAGGAACGACCAGCGGCTGGCGGGGTCCAGGCCCGTTGTCGGCTCGTCCAGCAGCAGCACGCGGGGACGGGTGAGCAGGCACTTGGCAAGCTCCACCTGGCGGGCCAGGCCGCCCGACAGGGTCTCCACCCGGTCGCCCAGGCGGTCCTTGAGGTCGGTCCACGACAGGGCGTCGGCCATGCGCTCCTGAAGCTCGGTCCCGCGGATGCCGTAGAGGCTGGCGTGCAGGGCGATGTTCTCGCCGACGCTCAGGTGCTTGTCGACGGCGGGGCTCTGGAACACCACGCCCATGATGCGGCGTACCTCGGCGGCGTCGGTCGCCATGTCGTGGCCGGCGACGCGCACGCGCCCGGCGCTGGGTGCGGCCAACCCGCAGAGGATGCGGAACAGGGTCGACTTGCCGCTGCCGTTGGGGCCCGAGAGGATGCAGAACGATCCGTCCCCGACCGTCATGGACAGGTCATGGATGGCGGTGCGCGCGGGCTGCCGCCGGCTGCCGGGGTAGATGTGCTTCAGGTGTTCGATGTCGATCATGGGTGCCTGTGCCGAAACCCGGCGGGGCCTCCTTGCGCGGATCGGGAAAGGAGGCATCTATTCCACAGGAAAGCGGCAACGGCAAGGCGGGGCGCGGTTTGGAACCATGAAAAATTCGGTCACGGCGGCGTTTGAAGGCGTTGGTCCCTCACGCGCGGGGGCGCGGTGGGGCTGAACGGGAGGCGACCGCATGCTGCCGACATCGTTGATGACCCGGCCGAACCGGGCTAGGGTCCGCCGCATGGATACAATGCGCCCCATCTACCACCTCTGCCTCCAGGATGCCTGGCAGGACGCGGCCGCCGCCGGCGTGTACGAGGGATCGGACCTCGACCGCCGCGACGGCTTCATCCACTGTTCCACCGGCGACCAAGTGGCCGAGACCGCCGCCCGCTATTTCCCCGGCACCGACCTGATGCTGCTGACCATCGACTCGACCCAGGTGGAGGGCGAGGTCAAGTGGGAGGAAAACCCCCGCGGCGTCTTTCCGCACATCTATGGCCGGGTGCCGCTGATGGCGGTGACGGCGGTGGAATTCCTGCGCTGGACGGGGGAGCGCCACGACATCCCCTTCCTCTTCGACTGACCCAGGCGACCGACCCGATGCCCGACACCGCACAGCTTCCCGCCGAGATTCCGCTGATCGACGGCGTCCGCGCCCTGGCGGAGCGCTATGACGCCTTCATCCTGGACCTGTGGGGCGTGATCCACGACGGGCAGACGGCCTATCCCGATGCCGCCGAAACCCTCGCGGCCCTGCGCGAGGCCGGGCGCAAGACCATCCTTTTGTCCAATGCCCCGCGCCGCGCCCACACCGTGGCGGCGGCCATGGAGCGCATGGGGCTGTCCGGCGACCTCTACGGCGATGCCCTGACGTCGGGCGAGGCGGTGCGCATGGAACTGCTGGAGCCGCGCGATCCCTTCTATCGCGACCTGGGGCCGAAGGTGTTCTTCCTGGGCCGGTCCGACGACGACAGCGTGCTGGAGGGCCTGGGCGACCGGTTCGAGAAGGTGGCCGATCCGGCGGCGGCGGACTGGGTGCTCAACACCGGCCCGCGCAACTTTACCGAAACGCTGGACGACCTGGAGCCGGTGCTGCGGGACCTGGCGGCGGAAAAGCTGCCCATGGTCTGCGCCAATCCCGACCGGGTGGTGATCCGCGCCGGCGAGCGCATCATCTGCGCCGGGCTGATGGCGGAACGGTACGAGGAGATCGGCGGCGGCCCCGTCAGCTGGCGCGGCAAGCCCGACCGCGCCGTCTACGCGCTCTGCCTGGAGCGGCTGGGGGTGTCCGACAAGAGCCGCGTGTGCACCATCGGCGACAGCTTCCACACCGATATCGCCGGCGCCGCGGCGGCCGGGATCGACGCCGTGCTGTGCACCGGCGGCATCCATGCCGAGGACCTGGGCGTGCGCTACGGCGAACCCGCCGATCCGCGCGCGGTCGCCGGCCTGGCGCGGCGCGAGGGTGTTGCTCCGGCGCCGGTGGGGCACATCGCGGCCTTCCGCTGGTAGCCGGAACGCATCAGGCCTTCTCCCGGTCGGCCTCGGCCTGAGCGTCCGACCCGGCCGGCTGGCGCTCCTCTCCGAACCAGCCGCGCAACAGGCGGAAGGCCATGGGGGCCAGCATCACCACGATGATGATGCGCACCAGATGGTGCGTGGAGACGAACGCCACGTCGCGGCCCAGCGAGATGGCGATCAGCGACATCTCCGCCACGCCGCCGGGGCTGAGCGCCAGGATCAGCGAACTGAACGGGATTCCCGTCAGCGCCTGGATGCCCAGCGCGAACACCGCGCCCGTCGCCAGGATCAGCGAGGTCGAGCCGAGCGCCGCGAAGAAGGTGTCGCGCATGGATTTCAGCGGCACGCCGACAAACCGGCTGCCGATGGCCGCGCCGATCACCACCTGCGCCAGGCCGACCGCCACCGGCGGCGGATGGGCGGCCGTCAGCCCCGCCAGATGGACGATGGCGCTGCCGATCATGGGACCCGTCAGGAAGTAGGCCGGCATCCGCACCGCCTTGGCCGCCAGCGCCCCCACCACGGCCGACGCCAGCAGCAGGCCCAGGTCGGCGGCGGTCAGGGTCTCCTCCACCGGCGGCAGGCCGCCCGCCGGCCGTTCGTAGCCGGCGAACAGCTGGTAGAGGAAGGGCAGGGTGAAGACGGTGATCAGGATGCGGATGGAATGCACCAGGCTGATCACCTTCTCGTCGCCGCCCATGGAGGTGCCGACCAGAATCATTTCCGTCAGCCCGCCCGGCGCGGCCGAGAAATAACTGGTCACCGGCCCGTACCGCACGACGCGGCGGAAGAACAGGATCACCAGCCCCGTCGCCGCGATGACGTAGACGAACAGGCCGGCCAGGCTCCACACCCAGTTGCCCAGGCTGTCCAGGATATCGGGCGTGAAGGCGCTGCCCAGCATGACGCCCAGCACGGTCACCATGGCCATGCGCAGGGTCTGCGGCACTTTCGGCGTCAGGCCGCTCATGGCGGCGATCAGGTTGGCGAAGATGGCGCCCAGCATCCATGGCAGGGGCGCCCCGATCACCGAGAACACCCACCCGCCGGCCGACCCCAGGACCAGGGCCAGCGCCCAGGCCGCCAGCGTGTGGCGGTCGGGCATGGTCATGGGGTGAACTGCTCGGACAGGATGCGTTCTTCGAGGTTGTGCTCGGGATCGAACAGCATGGTGAGCGTGACGTCGCGCGCCTCGTGCACCTCAACGCTGGCGACGTCGCGCACCTCGGTATAGTCGGCGACGGCCGAGACGGGGCGCTTGTCGCTTTCCAGGATTTCGAAGGCGACGGTGGTGCGGTGAGGCAGGATGGCGCCGCGCCAGCGCCGTGGCCGGAAGGCGGAAATGGGCGTCAGCGCCATGACGTTGGCGCCCATGGGCAGGATGGGGCCGTGGGCCGACAGGTTGTAGGCGGTCGATCCCGCCGCCGTGCACACGAGGGCCCCGTCGCAGATCAGCTCGGGCAGGCGCACCTTGCCGTCGATGCTGATGCGGATCTTGGCCGCCTGACGGGTCTCACGCAGCATGGAGACCTCGTTGATGGCCACCGCCTCGATGTGCTCTCCGTGCTTGTCGACGGCCTTCATGCGCAGAGGGTGCAGGTTGACCTTCTGCGCCCGCGCGAGGCGTTCGGGCAGCCCGTCCTCAAGGTAGACGTTCATGAGGAAGCCGACCGTGCCGCGGTTCATGCCGTAGATGGGCTTGTTGAGGCGGATGTAGCGGTGCAGAGTTTCCAGCATGAACCCGTCGCCGCCCAGGGCCACCACCATGTCGGCGTGCTCCGGCGGGGTGTGGCCGTAGCGGTGGCGCAGGCGCATCAGGGCCTCCTGCGCGAGTTCCGACTGCGCGGCGACGAAGGCGATGGCGGGATGGTCGGTGTCGATCATGTCTGGCCGTTCGATGCTGGGCCGCGCAGTATAGCCACCCCTGCGCGCAAAGCGAAAGGGCCGCTCCCGGACGGCATTCGGTACGGAAACCGGCCGGGCCAAGTATGGTGGGCGCGCGGCTCCGGTGCGCGCGGCGGGCGCCGGTCAGTGGTGGGGCAGGGTGGTGTCGTCCTCGGTCACCTGTTCAAGGTCCACGACGATGGTGTTGATGGTGCGCTTGCCGGCGTTCTCGAAGTTGACGGTCACGCGCGAGCCGACGGCCGACTGCACCTGGCCGATGCCCCAGTCGGGCTGGCCGGGATGGCGCACGAAGACGCCGGGAACGAAATCGGTGAACATGGGGCACCTCCTGTAACAGTCTGTCCTGCGGTTGCCGGCGGGGCGGAGAAACGCTAGCGTTTCCGGGGCCTTTCGCGGCAGGTCCTCAACAGGTCAACGTCAGTCCCGATATGGGGTTTCCATGAACGACCCGCATCCCGACCAGCTTGATCCTCTTCTTCTGGCCCGACTCTTGTGCACACGGCTGTGCCACGACATGGCCGCGCCGGTGGGCGCCGTGGCCAACGGGGCGGAGCTGATGGGCGGCGATCCGGCCATGGTGGACGCCGAAACGCTTGGCCTGCTGACCGACAGCGCGGCGGCGGCGAGCCTGCGCCTGCGCACCCTGCGGGCCGCTTTCGGCCTGGGCGGCGCGCTGGAGGCCGCCGATGTTCCCCGGCTGATTCAGGGCTGGGTGGCGACCCGTACCACCGTCGTGCCGCCGGCCCCCGAAACGCTGACGCGCCTGCCGGCCGACGACCTTCAGGTGCTGCTGAACCTGGCACTGGTCGCCCATGACGCGGCGCTGGCCCCGACGGCGCTGACCGTCACGGTCGAGCCGGGCGCGACCGTGGTCATGACCGCCGAGGCCACCGGCCGCGGCGCCCGTGCCGAGCAGGGGCTGGCCGAGGCCGTGGCCGGCGCGCCCGAGGGCCTCGGACCGCGCACGGTGCAGGGCTGGCTGGTCGGCGCCCTGGCCCGTCAGCGCGGGGGGCAGGTCGCCTACGCCGAGATCGCCGGCGGCGTGCGCCTGACCGGGACTCTGCCGCTGCCCGACGGCTGATGCCGGCATACCACTTCATGCGTAAAGAGCGCTTCTATGGGCGGGCGAGAAGTGGTAGCGTTCCCATCCGAAATTTGCCAGGAACGCCCCGTCCTGCCGGGCTCCGGCACGGGAAGGTGGAAGGGTCGTGGGACGCCACGCGCGCTGGTGGATCCGCGCACGGAACGCGGGCTGCCTGACGGGAGAAAGAGAATGGATGATCTGCTCAGTGAATTTTTGACGGAAACGTCGGAAAGCCTCAGCACGCTCGACGTGGAACTCGTGAACCTGGAGCAGAACCCGAACGACCGGGACATCCTCTCCAACATCTTCCGCCTGGTGCACACCATCAAGGGCACCTGCGGGTTCCTCGGCCTGCCGCGCCTGGAAAGCCTGGCGCACGCCGCCGAGAACGTGCTGGGCAAGTTCCGCGATGGCGAGCTTGAGGTCACGCCGGCGGCGGTGACGCTCATCCTCACGTCCATCGACCGCATCAAGGAAATCCTGGCCCACCTCGAGCAGACCGAGCAGGAGCCCGAGGGGACCGACGAGGACCTCAAGACGCAGCTGAACGCCGCCGCCGAGGGCCGCCTGGAAGAGCATCAGGCGGGCGAGGACGTCGGCGCCTCCGCCGAACCCGAGGGCGGCGCGGGCGACGATGCCGCCGCCGATGCCGGCGGGGACGAGGCCGGCGGCGGGCCGGTTCTGTCGGATGCCGGCTTCCCCGTGGCCGCCGAGCTTCTGGCCGAGGTGGAGGCCGCGACGGCGTCGGGCAAGAAGGCGGCGTCCGAGGACGAACTCGCCGCCGAAATGGCCGCCGAGATGGAGAAGGAAGCGGCCGCCAAGGAAGGCGCCGCGGCCGCGCCTCCGCCCAAGGAAGAGGCCAAGAAGGAACAGAAGTCCGAGGCCAAGCCTCCGGCGCCGGCGGCCAAGCCGCCCGCCAAGGCCGCCCAGCCGCCGGCCAAGCAGGGCGCCGGCGGTGGCGGCGGTGCCGGACCCGAGAAGAAGGGGTCCGAGCCGTCCATCGCCAGCCAGTCCATCCGCGTGTCGGTGGAGCTGCTGGAGAACCTGATGACCTTGGTGTCCGAGCTGGTGCTGACGCGCAACCAGCTGCTGCAGATGGTGCGCGGCCGCGATGACAGCGAATTCACGGCGCCGCTGCAGCGCCTGTCGCACATCACGTCGGACCTGCAGGAAGGCGTGATGAAGACGCGCATGCAGCCGATCGGCAATGCCTGGGCCAAGCTGCCGCGAATCGTCCGCGACCTGTCCATTGAAATGGGCAAGAAGATCGACCTTCAGATGTACGGCGCCGAGACCGAACTCGACCGCCAGGTGCTGGAGCTGATCAAGGACCCGCTGACCCACATGGTCCGCAACTCCGCCGACCACGGGCTGGAGGACACCGAGGGCCGCATCGCCGCCGGAAAGCCCGAGACGGGCGTGGTGAAGCTGAACGCCTATCACGAAGGCGGCCACATCATCATCGAGATCAGCGATGACGGCCGCGGCCTGAACATCGACAAGATCCGCGACAAGGCCATCATGAACGGCTTGGCGACCGAAGCGGAGATGGACAACCTGACCGACCAGCAGGTCGCGCAGTTCATCTTCAAGGCGGGCCTGTCGACGGCCGAGAAGGTCACCAGTGTCTCGGGCCGCGGCGTCGGCATGGACGTGGTGCGCACCAACATCGAGCGCATCGGCGGCACGGTGGAGCTGAAGACCTGGCCGGGCAAGGGGTCGACCTTCACCATCAAGATTCCGCTGACGCTGGCCATCGTCTCTGCGCTCATCGTCGAGTGCGCGCACGAACGCTTCGCCATTCCGCAGATCAGCGTGCTGGAACTGGTGCGCGTCACCAAGAACAGCGAGACCGGCATCGAGATGATCTCGGACGCGCCGGTGCTGCGCCTGCGCGACCGCCTGCTGCCCCTGGTGTCGCTGGGCAACCTGCTCAAGCTGCGCAAAAAGACCGTGCACGAGGAGGTCGAGGACCTCATCGACGCCCACGACGGCGTGCCGGCCGGACAGGCCAAGGGCAAGGGCAAGGGCAAGGGCAATGGGTCGGCGCTGGACAAGGTCGGCGCCGCGACCAACGCCGACGGCGACATCGCCGAGACCTTCATCGTGGTCACCCAGGTGGGCACCTACACCTTCGGCATTATCGTCGACCGCGTGTTCGACACCGAGGAAATCGTCGTCAAGCCGGTGGCGCCGATCCTGCGTCACATCAGCATGTTCTCGGGCAACACCATCCTGGGTGACGGCTCGGTCATCATGATCCTGGACCCCAACGGCATCGCCACGGCGACCGGCGAGGTCACCATGGGCACGGGCACGGCGGCCGAGAGCACGGCGCAGCACGACGCGCGCGGCGACGACCGCACCTCTCTGCTGGTGTTCCGCGCCGGCGGCAAGGACCTCAAGGCCGTGCCGCTGGCCCTGGTCGCACGCCTGGAGGAAGTGGACTGCGCGACCGTCGAGCACTCCTACGGCAAGCCGGTGGTGCAGTACCGCGGCCAGCTCATGCCGCTGGTGACCGTGAACCAGGGCTACGAGATCCCCGACGAGGGCCGCCAGCCGGTGCTGGTGTTCTCGGACCGCGACCGCAGCATGGGTCTGGTGGTCGACGAGATCGTCGATATCGTGGAAGACCGCCTGAAGGTGGAGTTGAAGGCCGACAAGCCGGGCGTCATCGGCACCGCCATCATCGGCGAGAAGGCCACCGACGTCATCGATACGGGCTACTACCTGACCCAGGCGTTCGGCGACTGGTTCGGCAATCCGGACGAATCGGCACCGTCGCTGGCAAGCGGCAAGAAGCGCGTGCTGCTGGTGGATGACAGCCCGTTCTTCCGCAACCTGCTGACGCCGCTGCTGAGCGTCGCGGGCTATGACGTCACTTCGGTGGACGGACCGCAGCGGGCCCTCGAGATGCGCGAGCAGGGGCACGACTTCGATGCCATCATCAGCGACATCGAGATGCCCGGCATGGACGGCTTCGGGTTCGCCGAGGCCGTGCGGGCCGACGGCCGCTGGGCCGACCTGCCCATGGTGGCGCTGTCCAGCCATGCGACTCAGAAGGATTTCGAGCGCGGCCGCCAGGTCGGGTTCGACGACTACGTGACCAAGTTCGACCGCGACGCCCTTCTGGAAACCCTGAAGGCGACGCTGGGCAGCCGTTCGTGATCCCGGCGGGCGGGACGGTCAATCGTCCGTCCCGCTCACGCCGAGGTTGCGTTTTTCACGGGCTTTTCCTTATGATGCGTCGGGCTTTGCGAGGGGAGAGGCAAGGCCGGCCCACGATGGTGCACAAAAAGCCCTACGGCTTGACGGGACCGGCGGTTGTGGCGTTAAGTCTCCCTCGTTCGGTTTAGGTCCAAAGCCACCGCCGCGGCGGCGGAGATCATCCAGGGGTGGAAGTGCTGGCATGAAGTCTTGTCTGATCGTCGATGACTCCAAGGTCATTCGCATGGTGGCGAAGAAGATCCTCTCGGAGCTGGAGTTCGCCACGGTGGAGGCCGAGGACGGCCAGCAGGCCCTGGACGCCTGCAAGGCCGAAATGCCCGACGCCGTTCTGCTCGACTGGAACATGCCGGTCATGAACGGCATCGACTACCTGCGCGAGCTGCGCAAGCTGCCGGGTGGCGACAAGCCGGTGGTCGTCTTCTGCACGACGGAGAACGACATCGAGCATATCCAGGAAGCCATCGAGGCCGGCGCCAACGAATACATCATGAAGCCCTTCGACAGCGAAATCCTGCAGGCGAAGTTCGCCCAGGTCGGGCTGCTCGACTAACGGGGCCGATCGGCCGACGCTCTTATTTTTGGGGGATTGTTGCATTGTCGTTAAGCCAGGGTGCCGGAACCGCGCGGTCCGCGAGCGCACAGTCCGAGCCGTTCCGCGTGATGGTCGTCGACGACTCCGCCGTGGTGCGAGGCCTGGAGACGCGCATCCTGGAGAGTGACCCGGCCATCACCGTGATCGCGTCGGTCGGCAACGGCCAGGCTGCCGTGCAGGCGCTGGACCGGCACGATGTGGAAGTCATCGTCCTCGACATTGAAATGCCCGTCATGGACGGCATCACGGCGCTGCCGCTTCTGCTGAAGAAGGCGCCGAAGGTCAAGATCGTCATGTCGTCGACCCTGACCCTGCGCAACGCCGAAATCAGCATGAAGGCGCTGGAGGCCGGCGCCTCGGAATACGTGACCAAGCCGTCGTCCTCGCGCGAGTTGACGGGCGGTCAGGACTTCAAGGCCGAACTGGTGGCCAAGGTCAAGGCGCTGGGCGCCGCCGCGCGCAAGGCCTCGGGCGGCACGCCGCGGGTGGCCTCGCCGGCGCCGCGCGCCGCCGCCGCACCGGCCGCCACCCCGCGATCGGCCGGCCAGCCTTCGCTGCATCAGGCCGGTGCCAACATCGTGCTGCGCGAGCCGTCGAAGGAGCGTCCCGACATCATCGCGATCGGGTCCTCGACCGGCGGTCCGCAGGCGCTGTTCAACCTGCTTGGGGGCTTGCGCAAGTGCGGCGGCGTGCAGCAGCCGATCATCATCACCCAGCACATGCCGGCCACCTTCACCACCATCCTGGCCGAGCACATCAACCGCCTGGCCGGGCTGACCGCCAAGGAGGCCGAGAACGGCGAGGTGCTGAAGCCGGGCGTCGTCTACATCGCGCCGGGCGACTACCACATGCTGGTGGAGAGCAAGGGCACGAACCGCGTGCTGACGCTCAACCAGGCGCCGCCGGAAAACTTCTGCCGCCCGGCGGTGGACCCGATGTTCCGTTCCGTGGCGAAGGTCTACGGCCGCCGTGCGCTGGCCGTGGTGCTGACCGGCATGGGCGCCGACGGGGCCAAGGGCGGCAAGATCATCGCCGACGCGGGTGGCACCGTCGTCGCGCAGGACGAGGCGACCAGCGTGGTTTGGGGCATGCCCGGCGCCACGGCGCAGGGCGGGGCGTGCAGCGCGGTGCTCCCGCTGTCCGACATCGCCCCTTACCTCCACAAGATCGCCAACAGGCGGGTGTGACATGAAGCCGGACGATTTCGACTACGTCGCCCAGATGCTCAAGACGCGGTCCGGGCTGGTTCTCACCAAGGACAAGTCCTACCTGCTGGAGAGCCGGCTGATGCCGGTCGCCCGCAAGCGCGGCTTCAAGGGGCTGGAGGAACTGGTGGCGCAGCTGCGCCGGCGCGACGAGTCGCTGGCCCAGGACGTGACCGAGGCCATGACGACCAACGAGTCGTTCTTCTTTCGCGACATGAAGCCGTTCGAGCAGTTCCGCGACGTGGTGCTGCCGAACCTGCTGAAGGCCCGCGCCAGCAAGAAAAGCTTCCGCATCTGGTGTGCCGCGGCCTCGTCGGGGCAGGAGCCGTACTCGCTGGCGATCATCCTGAAGGAAGCGGCGGCCAAGATGCCGGGCTGGCGCATCGACATCGTCGGCACCGACATCAGCCGCGAGGTCCTGCAGAAGGCCCGCGCCGGCCTGTACTCGCAGTTCGAGGTGCAGCGCGGCCTGCCGATCCAGCTCATGGTCAAGTACTTCAAGAAGAAGGAAGACCAGTGGGAGATCGATCCCTCGCTGCGCGCCATGGTGCAGTACAAGGAGTGGAACCTGCTGTCGGACCTGAAGGCGCTGGGCACCTTCGACGTCATCTTCTGCCGCAACGTGCTGATCTACTTCGACCAGGCGACGAAGGGCAAGGTGCTGGAAAACATGTCCCGGCAGCTGACCGACGACGGCGTGCTCTATCTTGGCGGCGCCGAGACGGTGCTGGGCATTTCCGACAAGTTCAAGCCGATCCCCGGCCAGCGCGGCGTTTACGCCGTCAACAAACCGGGCGCCCCCGCCGGCGCTCCGTCGCTGGGCACCGGCAGCTAAGTCCGGCGGCGCAGGCCGTAGAGACGTCATGACGGCGCCGTCTTCCCAGGCGGCGCCGTCATGCTATTCTGGCGCCATGACGACGCACGCACCGCCGACGGATGATCCGTTCTGAAGACGCTGGTGGACCGCATCGTGGCGGTCTTCCAGCCCGTAGCGGTATGGCTGTTCGGCTCCCGCGCCCGTGGCGACGCCCGGCCCGACAGCGATTATGATTTTCCGGTGGTGGCGCCGGATGATCGCGACATCCAGCAGGCGTGGCAGGACACGGCGCGCGTTCGGCGCGAGGCGGGGCTGGGCGTCGACATCGTGCCCTGCCGACGGACCGCACATGAACGCGGAAAGCACATGGCCGGCCTTCTCAATCATACGGCGACGTAGGAGCGGGTCCGGGTCCATGGCCCATCAGGCGGCAATGGCATGGCTCGGCGTTGCCGAGGATGACCTGCGGATGGCGTTGAACGGCGCAACGGGGCCAGCACCAAGCGCAGGGGATCTGCCTATCATGTCCAGCAGGGGGCCGAGAAACTGGTAAAGGCGGCGATTGCCGAACACGGACTGGTGCCTCCACGCACCCATGACATCTAAGCGCTGTGCGACAGGCTTCCTTCGGACAGTCCGGTGCGGTAAATCCTGATTCCGCTTGAGCGATTCACATACCTTGGGGTGGCGTTCCGCTATCCGCAGGCCGACGCGCCGCCGGACCCGTCCATCGCGGATGTCTTCTCTTGGATCGAAGAGGTGCGGACGGCGCGGGATCGGGTTGTCGATATGCTTGGCATCAACCGCTGAATGGAAAGAGCCCGCCGTGGCATCACGGCGGGCTCCGTCATCCGGGGCGGTCGGCCGGTCCTTACATGCTCTCGGGCGGCATCACCACGGTGTCGATGACGTGGATGACGCCGTTGTCGGCCTCCAGGTCGGCTTGGGTGACCATGGCGTCGCCGATCATCACGCCGCCGTCGGTGGCGGCGACCTTCAGTTCGGCGCCGTTGACGGTCTCCACCATCATCTCACCCTCGATGTCGCCCGACATCACCTTGCCGGGGATCACGTGGTAGGTGAGGATGTCGGTCAACTGCTGCTTGTTCTCGGGCTTGAGCAGCGTTTCCACCGTGCCCTCGGGAAGTTTCTCGAACGCTTCGTTGGTCGGCGCGAAAACAGTGAAGGGGCCTTCGCCCTTCAGCGTCTCCACGAGGCCGGCAGCCTTCACGGCCGCGACCAGGGTGGAAAAGGACTCGTTGCCGGCGGCGGTGTCGACGATGTCGGCGGCCTTGGCAGGCAGGGCGGCGAACAGCGCGATGGGCGCCGCAATGGCGGCGGCGCGCAGGGCGGTCACGAAGGTCATGGTCGATGCCTCTCTGTTCGGTTGACGCGGGAACAGGGGTGGCCACCCGGTGTCGTCATCGCGATTGCAAACGTTACGGGGCCTTCGTGTTGCCGGATCACGCGCGACGGCATTTACGCCGGCGGAACCGGCGCATGCCGAAAGATCATTTGTCGGAAGGCGTGCGCCTCAGGCCCGCGCCGCGGCCTCGCGCGTGGCGGCCCCGCCGGCTTTCCCGGAGGTGACGGCCGGGTTGACGGGCTCGCGCAGAACGTAGCCGCGGCCCCAGACGGTCTCGATGTAGTTGATGCCGCCGGTCGCCTGGGTCAGCTTCTTGCGAAGCTTGCAGATGAAGACGTCGATGATCTTCAGCTCCGGCTCGTCGATGCCGCCGTAGAGGTGGTTGAGGAACTGCTCCTTGGTCAGGGTCGAGCCCTTGCGCAGGGCGAGCAGTTCCAGGATGCCGTATTCCTTGCCGGTCAGGTGCAGGGGTTCGCCGTCGACGCAGACGGTGCGGGCATCCAGGTTGACCTCCAGCCGGCCCACGCGCACCACGGCCTGTGCATGGCCCTTGGCGCGGCGCACGATGGCCTGGCAGCGCGCCACCATCTCGCCCGTGTCGAAGGGTTTGGTCAGGTAGTCGTCAGCGCCCGAGCCCAGGCCCTTGATCTTCTTTTCCGGCTGGTTGAGGCCCGACAGGATCATCACCGGCGTCTCCACCCCCGCCTGGCGCAGGCGGCGGATGACTTCCAGCCCGTCCATGTCGGGCAGCATCAGGTCCAGGATGATGATGTCGTAATCGTACAACCGGCCGATTTCCAGGCCGTCCTCGCCCAGGTCCGTGGAATCCACGACCCAGTTCTCCCGCCGGAGCATCAGCTCCACCGACTTAGCCGTATGGGGATCGTCTTCGACCAGAAGAACGCGCATACTGATTCGCCTGCCTCGGTTGGGGGAGCGGTATTAGCCTACGATAGAATGCCCCGCCGCCTTGTGCAACGGAGTCTTTACGCCGTGTTAAGCGAGCCGCCTCATACTGACGGCTGCATCCGCGACGCTCCGTAGGTTGGAAGGAAACGTTTCGGACTGCCTCTTTCGTTCCACGGCGCATCGGGCTAGGGTCCGCGCGGCTGTCCGCGAACCGGGGTGATAACAGGTGACCGTCCACGTCCGCAACATCGTAAACGAGCTTGATCGCCTGCCGGATTCCCGGTCCTTCGGCCGGGTCGTCGCCGTGCAGGGCCTGCTGGTGCAGGTGGGCGGCATCCAGACCAGCGTGTCGGTGGGCGACCGCGTCATCATCCACGCCCGCGACGGTCGCCGCCTGCCGTGCGAGGTCGTGGGCTTCCGCGAGGGCCGCGCCCTGCTGCTGCCCTTCGGCGGACTGGGCGGCGTCGCGCTCGGTGCCCGGGCGGAGGTGGAGGACGCGGAACCGGCCGTCTACCCGACGCTGGAATGGCAGGGCCGCGTCATCAATGCCATGGGCGAGGCGGTGGACGACAAGGGCCCCCTGCCGGCCGGCGAGCAGGCCTATCCCATCCGCAACGCCCCGCCCCCGGCGGCCATGCGCCAGCGCGTCGGCGGCAAGCTGGATGTGGGCATCCGCGCCATGAACACCTTCCTGACCTGCTGCCTGGGCCAGCGCATGGGCATCTTCGCGGGCTCGGGCGTGGGCAAAAGCTCCGTCCTGTCCATGCTGGCCCGCTATTCCGGCGCCGACGTCATCGTCGTCGGCCTGATCGGAGAGCGCGGACGCGAGGCGCGCGAGTTCATTGAGGACGACCTGGGGCCCGAGGGCATGGCGCGATCGGTGGTCGTGGTGGCGACGTCCGACGAAGCGCCGCTCATGCGCCGCCAGGCGGCCTACATGACCCTGTCGGTGGCGGAATACTTCCGCGACCAGGGCAAGAACGTGCTCTGCCTGATGGACAGCGTGACGCGCTTCGCCATGGCCCAGCGCGAGATCAGCCTGTCGGCCGGCGAGCCGCCGGCGTCCAAGGGCTACACGCCGACCGTCTTCGCCGAACTGCCCAAGCTGCTGGAGCGCGCCGGGCCGGGGGCGCCGGGGCAGGGCTCCATCACCGGCCTGTTCACGGTGCTGGTGGAGGGCGACGACCACAACGAGCCTATTTCTGATGCCGTGCGCGGCATCCTGGACGGCCATATCGTGCTGGAGCGCCAGATCGCCGAGCGCGGCCGCTACCCGGCCATCAACATCCTGCGGTCGGTGTCGCGCACCATGCCCGGCTGCAACACCGAGGAGCAGAACCAGATCGTCCAGTTGGCCCGCCGCCTGCTGTCCACCTACGAGGACATGGCGGAACTGATCCGCCTGGGCGCCTACCGCAAGGGCTCGAACCCCGAGGTGGACGAGGCGATCTTCTATTACCCGCTGCTGGAACAGTTCCTGTCGCAGAAAAAGACCGAGCGGGCGACGCTGGATGACGGCTATCAGCAGCTTGTCCAGGTGCTGTCCACCGCGCCCGGCCCGGACGGAGAGCCGGTGCCGCCCCAGCAGCAGCCTCAGCAGGCGGCGCAGCAGGCGCCGCAGCAGAAGCAGCGGCCGCAGCGCCAGCAGCAGGGCCGCTGAGGGCTGACGGAGCGCGGGCATGGCAGACAAGGGACTGCGGGGGCTCATCCGCCTGCACAAGCACCAGGTGGACGAAAAGCGCCGCGCGCTGGCCGACCTGGAGCGTACCGAGCAGGAGATCCTGGACCGCCAGCAGGCCCTGCGCGAGGAAATGGTGCGCGAGCAGGCGGCGGTGCGCGAGGACCCGGCGCTGGGCCTGACCTTCGGCGCCTACGTTCAGCGCCACAAGGAACAGCAGGAGCGCCTGGCGCAGTCGCTGGCCAACATTCGCAAGGCCATCGAGGCTGCCCGCGACGACCTGTCCGAGGCCTTCAAGGAACTCAAGACCTACGAGATCACCCAGGCCAACCGCGACCTTCGGGAAAAGCATGAGCGCGACCGCAAGGAGCAGGAGGTGCTGGACGAGATCGGCCTGACGCTCCACCGCCGGCGCGAGCAGGCGGAGGACGACGGCGGCGACGGCAGCGGCGGTATCTGAGGACGGGCCACAGGCCTTTGCCGGTGACCCAGGGGCGACCTCGGCGCGTAAAGGGCAGGTATCCAGATCACCAAAACCGACCGGGAGCCGGGTCCATGGACGGAGTTTGGAGCCTTCTTGTTTTCATCGGCGTGAACGTCGTCGCCGCCTCGTCGGGAGCCCTGTTCCCGCCGGACGACTGGTACGCGCGCCTGCGCAAGCCGTCGTGGAACCCGCCCAATTGGCTGTTCGCGCCGGTGTGGTCGATCCTCTACCTGATGATCGCCGTGGCCGGCTGGCTGGTCTGGCGCGAGGCCGGCGGATGGGCCGGCGCGCAGGCAGCCCTGATCCTCTACGCCGTGCAATTGGTGCTCAATGCGGCGTGGTCGGGCATCTTCTTCGGCATGAAGCGCATCGGCCTGGCCCTGGCGGAAGGTCTGGCGCTGTGGGCGGCCGTCGCGGCCACCACGGCGGTGTTCTTCACCATAGACCCGCTGGCCGGCTGGCTGTTCGTCCCCTACCTTCTGTGGGTGAGCTTCGCCATGGTCCTCACCGGCACCCTGCTGCGCCTCAACCGTCATGCCGAAGCGGCCGCCTGACCCCGGGCGGAGGTCGGCGCGTTGACGCGGGAGGACGACCACCAGCCAGGAGACCGCCGCATGAGCGCACCGGACTACGACCTTCTCGTCATCGGAACCGGATCGGGCGCGCGCGGCGTCGCCAAGCCCTGCGCGCAGGCCGGCTGGCGCGTCGCGGTGGTGGACCGGCGGCCCTACGGCGGTACCTGTGCCCAGCGCGGTTGCGACCCGAAGAAGGTGATGGTGGGCATCGCGCGCGCAGTGGACGACGCGGCCCGGCTTCAGGGTCATGGCGTCGACGGCGCCCTGCGCCTGGACTGGTCTGCCCTGATGGCCTTCAAGCAGTCCTTCGTGGACAGCGTGCCCAAGGGCGTGGAAGCGGGTTTCCGCAAGGCCGGCATCGACACGCTCCATGGCGCCGCCCGCTTCACCGGCCCCACGTCGATGCGCATTGACGACCGCGAGGTTTCCGCCCGCCACATCGTGCTGGCGACGGGCGCGGTGCCGGCGCCGCTGCCCATCCCCGGCGCCGACCTCATGCGCTCCAGCGACGATTTCCTGGACCTGGGGCACCTGCCCGCGCGCGTGGTCTTCGTCGGCGGCGGCTACATCGCCGCGGAATTCGCCTGCATCGCCGCCAGGGCCGGTGCTGCGGTGACCGTGGTGCAGCGGGGCCCGCGCATGCTGAAGGGGTTCGACCCCGACCTGGTGGCGATCCTGATGGAAAGGTTCCGGGCGCTGGGCATCGATGTGCGCACCGACAGCCAGGTCACCGGCATCGAGCAGCACAAGGACGGCTACCGCGTCACCCTGGACCATAAGGAAGAGGGGGCGTCGACGGTGAAGGCGGACCTTGTCGTCCACGCCGCCGGCCGGGTGGCGCAGGTCGCCGACCTGGACCTGCAGGCGGCGGGCGTCGCGGCAGAGAAAGGGCGGCTCACGCTTGACCGGACGCTCCGCAGCACGACCAACCCGGCCGTCTGGGCCGTGGGTGATGCCGCCCAGAAGGGCCCGCCGCTGACGCCGGTCGCCAGCCATGACGCGCGGGTGGTGGTGGCGAACCTGCTGGAGGACGCAGGCGCCGGCCCCGACTACCGGGCGGTGCCGACGGTCGCCTTCAGCCTGCCGCCCATCGCCTCTGTCGGGCTGACGGCGGCGGAGGCGCGCGCCCGCGTCAAGCCGGTGCGTCAATCCTGCGGCTTTGCGGCGGACTGGTTCACCGCCCGCCACAACGCGGAACGGGCCTACGGCTACAAGGTGCTGATCGAGGAGGGGACGGAGAGGGTGCTGGGCGCCCATCTGGTCGGCCCCCACGCCGACGAGGTCATCAACGTCTTCGCGCTCGCCATCCGCCAGGGTCTGACGACTTCGGACCTCAAGGACGTGATGTTCGCCTATCCGACCACGTCGTCGGACATTCATTCCATGCTGTAGAGGGGCAGGGGGAGGATGCCGGCGCTGGTGGGCCTGGAGGGACTCGAACCCCCAACCAGACCGTTATGAGCGGTCAGCTCTAACCATTGAGCTACAGGCCCCCAGAACGCCGGACCCCGCACATAGCGCGACCGGCGCGCGCGGTCAATCCATTCGTGCAGCACCCTTACCTGTTCGCGCGGACGCAGGACGCAAAACGGCGGCCGCCGGGGGGAGCCGGCGGCCGCCGCATGATCTGCGCGCACGGGCGCGTGGTCAGTCCTTGGCGACGTAGACCACGTCCTCGGGCAGCTTGTAGGTCCAGGGCAGGCCACTGTTGCGCCAGCCCGAGACGTCGCGCACGCCGGCCGAGGGGCCGTCCTTGCGCTTGCCGCCCTCGAAGCCGTCGACCATGGTGTAGGCGTTGGTCCAGCCGCGGTCATGCAACATGTCGGCGGCCGGGGCGCTGCGGGTGGAGCCCGAGCGGCACATGAACACCAGCTTGGCGTCCTTGGGCACGTTCATGGCCTCCAGCTTCGCCTGCACCTCGTCGGCGAAGTCGGGGTTGGTCTCCATGGACCACACGCCCTTCTCGGCGTTCAGCTTGGAGCGGTTCGCCATCTTGTAGGGGACGTGAATGTCCGTTTCCTCGGCGAAGCCGGTGAACATCACCTCGACCGGGTCGCGCACGTCGATGAGCACCACCGACGGATCGGCCTGCATCATCTCGTAGGCTTCCGCGGCCGTGACGTAGAGGCCGGACTTGACCTGCGCGGTCTTCTTCTCCGGCACATCGGCCGCCGCCGCCGGGACGGCGGTCAGTGCCAGCGGCGCGGCGGCCGTGACGGCCAGCGCGCAGGCCAGGCCGAGCGCGCGGAGCGGGCGTAACAGGGGGGACGTCATGCGGCGGCTCCCTTGCATCAGAACGTGAAGTAGCGGACGTCGGGCTGGGCCATGTACTCGCCGATCACCGGCGGCTTGACCGGCGAGACGCCCTCGATCAGGTCTTCGGCGGTGTGGGTGCTGTTGGGCAGGTAGATGCCGCAGACCTCGGCGGTCGCACCCTTCTTCACCAGCCCGGAGAGGAGCTGCTGCGGTGTCGCGTCGGGACCCTTGAGGGTCGGCATCTCGGCACCCTTCAGCGCCATGTCGCCGCCGGGGCCGCACAGCAGGACGCGCACTTCGGTGCCGTGGCCGATGGCCTGGTGGCCTAGGATCATGGCCATAGCCTGGGTCTGCGGATCGTCGGAGGTGACGACGATGAAGGTCTTTTCGGCAGCGGCGGCCGTACCGGGGGAAACCAGCGCGCCAAAGGCGGTCGCCAGCGCCACGGCGGCGCCCAGGATGAGGTTGCGCATGGATGGGTGCTCCTTCCTTGTCCAACGGGATGGAGCGAAGATAACAGGGTTCACTTATATGCGTAATTGCTAATTCGCAATCGGTGGGAGGAGCGCAGCGGTGGAGTTGGAGGCAGGCCTCATCAAATGGATCGCGGTGGGGGTCATCGTGTGGGGCGCGCTGGGGTGGCACCTGTGGCGGAGGCGGAAGTAGAAAGTGGGCGTGCCCTCGACGGAAACGCGGCAGGGGTCCACAGACGCTGTCAGCCGCCCTTGCGACACCTCTGGAGGCCGCCAGCCGATCTCTTGAAACCCCCGCAAGCGGGAAATCCAAGCACATCGGCTGTCGCCCTGCCTTCATATCCCTCCGGCCGCCGGCACGGTCGCCTGCGCCGCGTCCTCCCGTTCGTCTTCGTCCTCGCGCACCCGGAAGAACAGGGCGTAGAACACCGGCACCGCGATCAACGTCAGCACGGTGGCGAACGCCAGGCCGCCCATGATGGTCGCGGCCATGGAGGCGAAGAAGACGTCGAACAGCAGCGGCACCATGCCCAGGATCGTCGTCACCGCCGCCAGCAGCACCGGGCTGAACCGGCTGACGCTGGCGTCGACGATGGCGGCATGGCGATGGTGTCCGCCCGAGATGCGCAGGTCAATCTCGTCCACCAGCACGATGGCGTTCTTGATGAGCATGCCCGACAGGCTGAGCATGCCCAGCAGCGCCATGAACCCGAACGGCAGGCCGGTCGCCAGCAAGGCGATGGTCACGCCGCAGATCGCCATGGGCACGCACAGCCAGATGATCAGCGGCTGGCGCACCTTGCCGAACAGGGCGATGGTGATCAGCACCATGGCGAGGAAGCCGAGCGGCAGGCCGGCGGCCAGCGAGGCCTGCGCCTCCGACGAGTTCTCGTGTTCGCCACCCCATTCCAGCTGGTAGCCTTCGGGAAGGTCGATGGCCTCCACCAGCGGGCGCACGCGCTGGAAGGCCGCCGCCGCGTTGCCGCCGTAGGCCGGGTCGGCCTGGGCGGTGATGGTGCGTTGCTTGTCCAGGCGGCGGATGATGCCGTTTTCCTCCGCCGTCTCGAAGCCGTCCACCACTTCGCTCATCGGTACGTAGGAGCGCGAGGCAGGCGCCCACACCCGGCGGTCGCGCAGGTCGGCGTTGGCGCCGCGCTCGCCCTCCGGCGCCCGCATGACGATGGGGATCAGGCGGTCACCCTCGCGGTACAGACCGACCTGCCGGCCCTCGGTCGCCACGGCCAGCGCGTCGGCGATGTCGCGGCGGGTGACGCCGACGCTGGTGGCGCGGTCTTCGGCCATGCGCGGCACGATCAGCTTTTCGCGCTGGCGCCAGTCCTGGCGCACGTTGATCAGCCCGGCCTCGCGGAAGACTCCTTGCGCCTGTTCGGCCAGGCGGCGCAGCACCGCCGGGTCCTCGCCGGAAAAGCGCGCCTCGATCTTCGCTCCGCCGCCGGGGCCGAGCTGCACGCGCTCCATCTTGGCCTCGGCCTCGGGATAGGTCTCCGCCAGCCATTGCAGGACGCGCGCGCCGATGGCGGGAATCTGCTCGGCGTCGTCCGCCCGCACGACGAACTGGCCGTAGGAGTCGTTGGGCCGTTCCGAGGCATAGACCAGCATCATGCGGTCGGCGCCGCCGCCGATGAAGGTGCTGACGTTGGTCACGCCGTCCATGCCGCGCAGGTGGTCCTCGATCTCGGCCATGTCCTCGGCGGTGGCGCGGATGTCGGTGCCCTGCTGGCGCCAGTAGTCGATGTAGAAGATGGGTGTGGCGCTGTCGGGGAAGAACGACTGCTTGACGAAGCCGAACCCCGCCACCGCCGCGACCGTCAGCCCCACCAGCGTCAGGATGGTCACCAGCCGGTGGCGCAGGGCGGCCTCGACGCTGCGGCGGTATCCGCGCAGCAGCATCGGCTCTCCGACCTCCGCCGCCGCTTCGGCCGAGCGCGTCTTGAACAGGTAGGACGCCAGCAGCGGCGTCACCGTCACCGCCAGCACCCAGCTCAGCAGCAGCGAAATGCCGATGACGGCGAACAGGCTGAAGGTGAACTCGCCGGTGGCGTCGTCGGAAAGGCCGATCCCGGAAAAGGCCAGGATGCCGATGACGGTCGCCGCCAGCAGCGGGATCTGCGTCTGCCCGGCGATCTCGCTGGCCGCCGCCTTGGCCGACGCGCCGCGCTTCATGCGGACCATCATGCCCTCGGCGATGACGATGGCGTTGTCCACCAGCATGCCCATGGCGATGATCAGCGCACCCAGCGAAATGCGCTGCATGGTGATGCCGAAAATCTTCATCAGCAGCAGCGTGCCCAGCACGGTCAGCAGCAGCACGCCGCCGACGACAAGACCGCCGCGCCAGCCCATGGCGAGGCACAGCACCAGGATCACGATGGCCACCGAGCTTGCCAGGTTGACGATGAAGCCGCTGACGGCGCGGTCGACCACCTTGTGCTGTTCGTAGATGGGCTGCATCTGCACGCCCACCGGCAGGGTGCGCATGACCTCCGCCAGCCGCGCCTCCACGGCCTCGCCGACCTCGACGATGTTGGTGCCCGACTGGGCGGAGACGCCGACGGTGGCCGCCGGCACGCCGTCATGGCGGATCAGCTTGTCCGGCACCTCCTTGTAGCCGCGCGTGATGTCGGCGATGTCGCCCAGGCGGATGGTGTTGCCGCCGCCCGCCGGCCCGGCGCTCAGGAACAGGTTCTGGATGCGCTCCACCGACGTGAAGGCGCCCGACGGCGACAGGCGGACATACTGGTCGTCGATGCGCATGGCGCCGCTGTCCACCACGGCGTTCTGCACCGCCAGGGCATCGGCGATGGTGGTCGGCGGGATGCCCAGCTGGGTGATGACGGACTGCGGGATTTCCACGAAGATGCGCTCTTCCCGCAGGCCGTCGAGCGACACCTTCGCCACCCCCGGCACCTGCAGCAGTTCCTGCCGCAGGGTGCGGGCGAAGTCGCGCAGGTCGGCCTGGGTGTAGTCCGGGGCCGTGAGCGCATAGAACAGGCCGAAGACGTCGCCGAAGTCGTCGTTGACGGTCGACGGCTGCGCGCCGGGCGGCAGGTCGCCCTGCATGTCATTGACCTTGCGGCGCAGCTCGTCCCACACCTGCGGCAGGCTGTCGCTGTCGTACTCGCTGCGCATCTCCACCGTGATCTGCGACATGCCCGGCGTGGAGCGCGATCGCACCTCCTTCACCTGGGGCAGGCGCTGGATGGCGGTCTCAAGCTGGTCGGTCACCTCCTGCTCCACCTCCACGGCCGAGGCGCCGGGGTAGGGCGTGGTGATGACCGCTTCCTTGATGGTGAATTCCGGGTCTTCCAGGCGGCCGAGGGTCAGCAGGCCCCAGATGCCGCCGATCAGGCAGATGAGGATGATGAGCCATGTGTTGACCGGCTTCTCGATGGAGGCGCGCGCGATGTCCATGACGTCCCAAGCTCCCCGTCTCAGCGCGCCGGGCGGGCGTCGACGGGGCGCACCTTCTGCCCCTCCGACAGGAAGCCGGCCCCGGCGGAGACGATGGTCTCGCCACCCTCAAGGCCCTCCAGCACCTCCAGGCGGCCGTCGGCGAGCGAGCCCACCTTGACCGGCTGCGGGTGAACGGTGTTGCTCTCCTCGTCCAGGACCCAGACGCGGAAATCGCCCTGCGGCCCGGCATCCACGGCCCCGGCGGGCACCACCAGCGCGCCTGCCCCCGCATCGGCGATGGCGACCTCCACGGTCGCCGACATGCCGGGCAGCACCCCGATGTCCTCGGGGTTTTCCATGGAGAAGGTGACCCTGTAGGCCCGCGTGCTGGGATCGGGTTCGGTGGCCCATTCCTTGATGGTCAGCGGAAACTCCCGCTCCGGCCGTGCGGAGAGGGAGGCGGTGACAGACACCAGATCCTCCTGACGGGTGCGGCCCATGGTGATCTCGGGCACGCTGACTTCCACGTCCAGCGTCGAGATGTCCTGCAACAGGGCCACGGGCGCGCCCGCCTGCACATTGGTGAATCGGTCCACCAGGCGTTCGGCCACCAGGGCCTTGAAGGGCGCCTCGATACGGGCGTAGTCCAGGTTCTGCTCCGCCCGGTCGACGGCGACCCGCGCCAGTTCGTAAGCGGCGCGGGCATCGTCGAGCGTGGCCTGGGAAACGTGTCCGTCCTCGCGCAGGGCGCGCTTGCGCTCCAGTTCCTTGCGCAACTGGTCGGCCCGGACGCGGGCCTCGCGCAGGGCCAGTTCGTAGTCGGTGGCGTCCAGGGCGGCGATCAGGGCGCCTTCCTCCACCGTTTCGCCTTCGCGGACGGGAAATTCCGCGATCTTGCCCGGCACCTGGAAGGAAACGGTGGATGTCTGCGCCGCCTCCACCCGCGCCGGGAAGCGGCGGATGTCGGTGGCCGCGCCGGGCTCGACCGTCATGACGCGCACGGGGCGGACGTCTGGTTCCAGGGTTCGGGCGGCGTCCCCGTCCTGGCCGGCGGCATCGTCGCAGGCGGCAAGCGCAAGGCCCGACAGCAGCAGCACTGCGGCAGCGGAAAGACGGCGGGGAAGGGCGGTCATCGGGGGTCTCCCGTCTTGGTCAGGATGCGGTGCGCCTGCGCGCGCAACTCGGTCTTTTCGTCGTCGGACAGCGGCGAGATGCCCAGGATGTCCAGGAAGTGCAGCCCGTGCATGGACAGCCACAGTAGCCGCGCGGTGGGAACCTCGGCCTCCAGGTCGCGCACGGCGGCGGATGTCTCGGCCAGCACCGTGCGCCCCGGGGCCAGCAGGTCGGGGTTGTGGGCCGCGGCGGCGATGAGCGTCAGGCCGAACTCCCGCTCCACCGGTTGACGCTCGATGCAGGCGGCAAGATGGGCGCGGCCGGCGCCGTGGGCGGCGTTGGCCGGCAGGGCGGCCCGCAGGTCCGCGACCCGCGCCATGTGTCGCTCCAGCGTACGCGCCAGCAGCCCTTGCAGCAGGGCCTCCTTGCTGCGGAAGTGATAGAGCATGCCACCCTTGCTGACGCCGGCCTCGGCCACCACGGCATCCAGCGTCAGATGCGCGGCGCCGTCGCGGGAAACCACGCGCTCGGCGGCGTCGAGCACCCGCTCGCGCAGGGGGCGCTTGGCATCGGAGGATGGGGCGGGGGAAGTAGACATGGCACCGCTCGCGGCAAAATTCGTACCGTCTGGACGGTAGGGCGAGCGCCGCCCGCTGTCAATTCAGTTACGCACGAAAAAGGCGGGCCGGATCGTCCGGCCCGCCCTCCGCGGAAAAAAGTCTGCCGTCCGGCCTACTCGGCCAGGAAAGCCTCGATGGCGTCGGCGGCGTCTTCGGTGAAGAAGTCCAGGAACATGTGGTCGGCGCCGTCGACCACGGCGACCTCCACGGTCTCCTTGTCGGCGATGCCGGTCTCCTCCAGCCTGGCGGGCAGGTCGGGCACCACCGTGTCCGCTCCGCCCACGATGATCAGGGTGGGTTCCTCGACGCCCTTCAGCACCGCCGGTGTGTCGCGGTCGGGGTTGGGCGCGTAGTAGTCGACAAAGGACGCCGCCGTCACCTTGGCGTCCTGGCAGTAGACGAAGCCCGGAACCTCGATCACCGTGTCGCCCTTGCCCTCGTCGACCAGCGCTTTGGCTTCCTGATACAGCGTGTCCAGGTCGGCGCCGAAGCGGTCGGTGTAGGCCGTGGCGTCCTCGCCCTCGCGCCAGGTGCCCGGGGCCATGAGCACGAGGCGGGTCAGCGCCGGATCATCCTCGGCGGCGGCGAAGCGTGCCACCTGATTGCCGCCGCGCGAGTGGCCGAGCATGGGCACGGCGGTCGCGCCGTGATCCTTCAGCCAGGCGAGCCAGGTGCCGATCTCGGCCATGGCGTCGCTGTCCTTGTGGGTGTGCGTCATGCCGCAGTCCACCATGCCTGTGCGGTCGTCCACCGACAGCGACAGGGTGTGCGCCAGCGTCGCGATGCCCCGCTCGGCGAGCGCCGCCTGCAGGTTCTCCATGATGGACATTTCGCCGTGCGCCAGCGTGCCGTGCGTCATCAGCAGCACCCGGTCGGGCACGCCTTCGGTGTCGTCGGGCGTGGTCAGGTAGCCGTTGAGGGTCAGCCCGGCCAGCTCGATCTGCAGATGCTGCTCCGCCGCCTGGGCCTGGGCCGCCAACCCGAGGGATAGCGCGAGGGCCGTGCCCGCGCCGCAGAACCACTTGAAATTCATGGATGACGCCTCCCGAGGTCGTTTATGAGACTTTCTTGATTTATCCGACGACTGTACTCGGGTTCAGGCGGTGTTACCAGGGCAGTCGGCTGCCGTCGTGGGAGAGAAAGGCGCCGTTGTCGTCGGGCGTAAGCCGGTCGATCACCGCCGCCAACCGCGCCACGGCCTCCTCCGGCGTCCGCACCGTCAGGCCCGCCTTGCCGAACGGCGCGGACAGGGCTGTGTCGGTGGTGCCGGGGTGCAGCGCAACCGCGGCGGCCTCCGGGCGCTTGCGGCCCAACTCGATCGCCATGGTGCGCACGATCTGGTTCTGGGCGGCCTTCGACGCGCGGTAGCTGTGCCAGCCGCCCAGGTGGTTGTCGCCGATGGAGCCCACCTTGGCCGACAGCGTGGCGGCGACGGCCTTTCCCTTGCGCGGCAGGGCCGGCAGGGCGTGTTTCAGGATCAGCGCCGGGCCGATGGCGTTGACGGCGAAGGCGCGGGCCATGTGCGCCGGCTCGATGGCGCGCCAGCTTTTCTCCGGCCCGAACCGCCCGTCGTGCAGGAAGCCGCTGGCGTTGACCACCAGCCGAAGCGGTCCCGCCTCGGCTGCCATTTGCACGGCGGCGGCGACGGCGGGCTCGTCGGTCACGTCCACCGGCGGCGTGCCGGCGCGCGAGAAGGCGAAGACGTGATCAAAGGCGCCCGAGGCTTCGAGATGCGCCACGAAGGCGCGGCCCAGGCCACCCGAGGCGCCGAAGACGGCGGCGACACCGCCGGTGGGAAAGGATTGCATGACGGCTCCCGGTCTGTTGTGGCGTCGCTGGCGATACGCACGGCCGGCGGCGCCGGATGTCCGGGCTTCAGGACGCGCCCGCCTCCGTCGCCAATGCCGCGTGCAGGGCGGACAGCAGCCGGGCCCCCGCCACAGGGCGGTCGAGCACCGCCGTCACGCCGGGCAGGGCGGCGGCCGCATCCTCTGCCGTCCCCTCGCCCGCCAGCAGAACCGCCGCGAGCGCGGGATTGCGGTGTCTCAGGCGGTGCAGCAGGTCGGTCACGCCGTCACCGTGCGCCGCCGGAGGCAGGGCGGCCAGCAGCACCTGCGGCGGGTCCAGCCGCGCCTTGCCCTCGGCTTCCGGTGCGGAAGCGGCGGTGGTGACCCGGAAACCGCGCTCGATGAGGATCACGGCCAGCGTCTGGCGGGTGGCGTCCTCGGGCTCCATCAGCAGAACATGGCCGGTCGGCCCGGCCGCAGACGCGGCGGAGAGGCCGCCCGCATCGGGCAGCACGACGGCCGGTGACGGCGTGCTTGCGGCAGTGGCCGGTGTCTCGGCGCCGGGGCGGTGGTCCCCGCTCAGCGGCAGGCGGATGGTGAACACGGCGCCGTCACGGTTGGCCGGCCGCAGGGTGCCGCCCATGCGGGAAATGGTCGACATGCTGATGGACAGGCCGAGGCCGGTGCCCAGGCCCTCCGTCTTGGTGGTGAAGAAGGGCTCGAAGATGTCGTCCAGCAGCGCGTGGGGGATGCCGGGCCCGGTATCGGCGACTTCCACGCAGATGCGGCGCGACTCCGGTTCGGGATGGCCGATCACGGTCACGCGGGGGCGCCAGTCCGCCGGCCGTTCGGCGGCCAGGCGCTGGCGTGATTCCTGGAGCGCATCGAAGGCGTTCTTGAGCAGGTTGATGACCACCTGTTCCAGGTCCAGCGGGCTGCCTTCCACCACACCCAATTGGGTCGGCAGGTCGATGACGAGTTCGATCTCTTCGCGCTCGAAGACCGGGCGCATCATGTCGGCGGCTCCGCGCAACGGCCCGGCGGCGTCGAAGCGCACGTGCCGGCCCTTGCTGGAGCGGCTGAAGACCCGGATATGGTCGATGATCTCGGCCATGCGGCCGCACTGGCGGGTGGCCTGTTCCAGCCTGGCGTCCAGGTCCTGGGGCGCCAGGGGGGCGCGGGTCTGTTGCAGGCGGATGCCCTCCAGCCCCATGGAAAGGATGTTGAGCGGCTGGCTCAGCTCGTGCGCGACGCTGGCCGCCATCTGGCCCAGCGTCGCCATCTTGGCCGTTTGCATCAGGCGTCCGCGCACGCCCTGACCGGCGTCCAGCGGACGGATGACGGCCTGCGAGGCCGGCTGGTCGTTGACGCGGATGGGGGCCGAGATGATCCAGGCATCGAACAGGCTGCCGTCGCGGCGTTGCAGGTCCTCCTGAATACCGTTCCACGACTCAGTGGCGCTGGCGCGGATGGCGCTGCGGACATGATCGCGCACTGCCGGCGCCACCATGGCCGAGACGGTAGGCTCGGCCGGCCAGTCCGCCGGATCGGCGTAGCCGAACAGGGTGCGGGCGGCGGAGTTGGCGAACAGCACGCGGTCGTCGCTGTGCACCACGATGGCCTCCGGCGACTGCTCCACCAGGGCGCGATAGCGGGCCTCGCTCTCGCGCACGGCGGTCTCGGCGGCCAGACGTTCCGACACGTCGCGGAAGAACCACACCCGGCCGATGGACGCGCCAGTCCCGTCGCGCAGTTCGCTTTCCAGGGTGTCGATGACGCGGCCGTCGGTCAGCACCCGGCGCAGCCATCCGGCCTGGTCCGCGTCGTCCGTGGTCTCGGATGTGCCGGGGGCGACGTGGCTTGCGATGTGGCGCAGCACGGGCAGCAGGTCGCCCGCCGACAGCAGCGCCTCGGGCACCCCCCACATGGCGCGGAACCGACTGTTCCACGACCGCAGCCGGCCGTCGGCATCGGTCACCAGCAGGGCGTCGGGCGAAGCCTCCTGCTGGATGCGCAGCAGGCTGTTCTGGAAGGCGATGGCCCTCTCACGGGCGCGCTGGTCCGTCAGGTCCTGGATGACCCCGACCAGCAGCGGTTCCTGTTCGCCGACGCGCGGTTTCAGGCTCAGTGTCACCAGCGCCTCCACCGCCGTGCCGTCACGCCGGAGGTAGCGCTTTTCATAGGACAGTCCCGCCGGGCCCAGCGCCTCCATGCGGGAGATGCGGTACATGGTCGACAGGCGGTCGTCGGGGTGGGTCAGATCCTCGATGTTGCGGCCCGTCAGCCCGCCCGGCTCGTATCCCAGCAGGCGGTCGAACACGGTGTTGGCGAAGCGGACCGTGCCGTCGGCCGCGGTCAGGCCCAGTCCCACGCCCACGTTGTTGAGGATGGAGCGGAAGAGAAGCTCGCGCTCCGCCAGGTCGCGGGCGGCCCGGCGCTCGAAGCGCAGGCGCCGCATCATGAAGGGATAGAAGCCCAGAAGCCCCGCGAGGATCAGCCCGGCCAGCAGGTACTGCGGCCACAGCGCCGACAGCAGCCGCGCCCGCAGGTCGGCGGCGGCATGGGTCGCCACAGCCGCCAGCGGCAGACCGTCGACGCGGGCGTAGGAGGCGATGCGGTCGCGGCCGTCGGGCAGGGCCTCGCTGCGCAGGGTCAGGCTTTCAACGCCGGTGCGCACGGCCTGCCGCAGGGGGCCGTCTTTCAGGGCCGAGCCCGAGGTGCCCGGAGTCGAGGGATAGTGCGCCAGCACCATGCCGTCGGTGCGCACCAGCGCGACGGTGCCCCGCGGGCCCAGCACCTGCTGCGAGAACACGTCGGCCAGGCTGTCGCCGGCGACCGACAGCACGACGGCCCCCATCGGCGACGCGCCCTCGCGACCCACCACGGCGCGGGCGACCAGAAACGACGGCCAATCCATGAAGCGGCCCGTCACCGGTTCGGCGAAAACAGGCGTGCCCGGTTCCGCCATCGCGGTGCGGGCCGCGTCGGCCAGGGCCGCGTGCTCGGGTCCGGCCGGCGCCGCGGGGCGCAGGGTATGGCGCACGGTGCCCTCGGCGTCCAGCAGCCAGAGGTTTTCCACCCAGGCCGTGTCGGCGGCGATGGTATCCAGTTCGAGCATTTCGTTGACGGTTTGGCCCGTCTCGGCGTCGATGGCGCTCCAGTCGGACCACCCGTGGTGCGAGACCTCGAAGGCCGTGTGGCGCATGATGAGGTCGGCACTGTCGAAGTAGCGGCTCATGTGCTGCTTGAGCACCAGTGCGCTGTCGCTGACGGCGCGTTCGGCATGGCGGCTGGCCGTGCGGTACTCGCTGTAGGCCGACAGGCTGAGTCCGGCCAGCACGATGACCAGCACGCTCGCCCACAGCACCTTGAAGCGCCGTTCGTTGGCCCGGCCGGCGACATCCACCGCCGGCCCGGCGTAGAGGCCGGGGCGGGCGCGGGATGCCTGTGATCCCAGGCCGGTCTCGTTCGGGCTCACGCGTCTTTCCCCCGGGGCATGCGCCTGCGGTTTTCCTACTCCTTTGGGAGGAGTCCATTCTTTCGTTGCATTCTGATCGTTCGGCGGCCGCGCGGCAAGCAAAGGCATGACCGGCAGCCATGGCGGGCATCGCGCTGGCCCCCCTTTCACGGCAGGTGTTGCAGGCCTGCCGCAGTGGCCGGCACACCGGTTCCGCCGGTGCGAAAACCGCTCCCCGCGCTGCGCTGCGGCGCTATACTTGCCACCGGCGCCGAGGGGGCGGCGTCTCATATGTGGGAATAGCGAGACCGATCATGAAAAAGCAAAGCGTTGAAGTGGGGCAGCGTTTCCGGGAACGCACCGCCTGGGGTGCCGAGTGGGAAGTGGAATACGTCTACCAGGACGGCGTGCGCATTCCGCACGCCAGGCTGCGGTCGCTGCGGTCGCCCGTGGATGCCCGCACGCTGGCCATCGAGGCCCTGCTGGACCGCGACCGCTTCGAACGGGTGGCCTGACGGCAGCCGTCCGGCCGCCCCGCCCGCCGCACGCGAAAAAGGCCGCATCCCATGGGTGCGGCCTTGGTCGTTCAGGGCGGCGATCACCGACTGCGGCGCCGCGAAGGGCGCCTGACATTGCGGTTCTGCGTGACCCGCGTGGCGTCAGTCGCGCGGCGGCACGCGGCGGCGGCGCTCGTCGATGCGGACGGGGATCGGCTTCGGTTCCGGCCTGAGCGCCCGCGCGGCGGCGGCGCCCAGGGCGAGCGCAGCGCCCACGGCGGCAATGGCCGCGGTCAGCGGATCGGTAAGCAGGGTCGTCACGCTGGTCATGGGCGGGCTCCCGTCCTTGATCGATATTTGAACAATCGCCCAAATGAAGTGAGGCAGCGGGCGATCGAATTCAAGATACACCCGCTACCTTATCCCGTCGCGGCACGCGAGGAAACCGCAAACGCCTCAGGCTCGACCCTCGTCGCGCGCGATGAAGCGCATCATCCAGGTGCCCAGCAGGCCCAGCGCCACGATGCCGAAGCCGATCAGCACGGCCACCGTCGGGCCGCTCTCGAAGCCGAACATCTTGCCGGACGTGCCCTGGACCAGCAGGGTTTCCACCAGTGCCCAGATGAAAACGGGGGCAGCCATGAAACCAACCAGGACGAGGGGGAGGAAGCGCATCACAATCTCCGAGTTTTCTTGTGGATTTTTCGCCCGCCGGGGCGCTGTTGTGCGCTGCGAAGACCGGGCGTCCGTCACCTAGCGCCAAGGTCGAGTGTTTTCAAGAGCGATTCGGACGAAAGTCGCACGCCGAAGGATCCGGCACAAAAAAAGAGCCGGTCGCGCGCAAGCGGCGGCGGCCGGCCCAGTCTGGGAGATTGCGTCGGGCCGGGCAGGCGCGCCACGACCCGCACCACGGAGGATGCTGCAACATGGTGATGGAAGCACGGGGCGGCGGCGAAACGCATTGACAAATCGCAGTCGGCCCCATAAGTCTTCGCCCGCCCGCAAGGGGATGTGACAGCGCGATGACGCGATGTCGGGGGCGATGTCAAATTCCTCTTGCACGGCTCTGAAGGCCTTGTTATAAGGCCGCCCTCCACGGGAGTTGCGGGTGTAGCTCAGTTGGTTAGAGTGCCGGCCTGTCACGCCG